>NZ_JAEKEJ010000001.1:0-247278 GCF_016651175.1 Bacillus sp. TH13
CCATTCCAATTGGAATTTTAGTCGGTGCAATCAATATGTCGAATAACATCCGAGATATCGAAGAAGATATTAAAGGTGGAAGAAAGACATTAGTAATCCTCCTTGGAAGAGAGAAAGCTGTGGTAACACTAGCGATAGCTTTTTTCATTGCGTATTTATGGATTGCCGTAATTGTATTAATGGGTTATATAAGCCCTTGGGCATTAGTTATGTTCCTAGGTTTGAGAAAGCCAATTTCTGCGATTCAAAGTTTCCAAAAAGGGGCAAAGGATCCTGGGTATATGCGCATCGCAATGAAATCAACAGCGATGACAAATACGATTTTTGGCTTCTTATTATCAGCAGGATTATTAATTAGTTATTTGTTTTAAATGAAAAATATTGTTAAGTAACTTAACCCCAGTTTCTCAATTTTAATATAGAGAGATTGGGGTTTTAATTTTGTTTAATGCTAAAAACAGTTTTATTTGAAATGCAAATACCAATAAATCGCAACTTCATCATTTTCAATATCCAAACCTTTATAAACAAGAAGATCAAACCCGCCAATTACAAATCCGCATTTTTCATAAAACTTACATGCTGCGACATTATTATTTTGCGTTTCGAGCATGATACCTGGCATATTTCCTTTTTTTGCCCACTGCTTTGCTTGATCAACTAATCTTTTACCAACTCCGAGTGTACGATATTTTTTATCTACCGTTATATCTTCTATGTAAGCATAGTGGTTCCAATTCTTTTTCAATACCATTAATCCAATGATTTGGTTATGTAACAGTGCTATGTAAATTACTTGATTAGGTTTATTTATATATTCATTGTAAGCCAGTTCTTCATTATCATCTTGATTTTGTAAATAACTTTTTTCATAACTCGGAACGTCTTCTACTGTATATTCTATACGTTTATTTCCTTTGGAAAGAGAAAGAATTAACCGAGCATTCACTATAAAACTGTCATCAATCTCCGGGAGATTATCTAAATCATTTGTTTCTAACTCTCTAATTACAAGGTTTATCGGGGCACCTCCACATAATAATATTTCTTCTAGTTTTTCATTTGGTTCAAATGAATTCCAATTACAAAATTATAATAGAATTTCAATAGTACGGCTATCTTTGTATTTTATCTTTATACCAGTATGTTGTTATCTTGATATAAAAATATTGTTTAGAAAGAGTAGTATCTTTTATTTTGGATGTATATCCAGTTTTCAAATTTAACTGTAGTAGAGAAACAAATATTTTTTTAAAGAGTGGATGCCATACGTTATTCTTTAACTAAATTCGACATTATCTGCATTTTATCTTCACCTTCCTCTATTAATCTATTTATTGTAAACATCAGCATGGAGTTAATGCTCAGCTGTATAAATAATGAATATAAAAATTAATAGGGAAAGGATCGAAAAATAATGAAAGAATCACAAAATAAGAAAAAAACAAGTCGACTAAATAAGGTAATAATATCTCTAGGAGTTGTTTTAGCAACGACCTTTTTCACCTTCTTTTTAATTGGGAAATGGAACTCTACCCCAGCGAAGGGAGTAGCTAACGAAAGTAGTAATCAAGTTAATACGCAACAACAAGAAAAGAAAAAAGAAACACCACCGGCAAAACAGAAAAGACCTGATGGAAAACCGGTAGGAAAGGTTGTTTATTTAACATTCGATGACGGTCCTAGCGAATTAACTGGGAAATTTTTAGATGTACTAAAAGAGCAACATGTTGCTTCGACATTTTTTATGCAAGGTAGCAATTTACAGAATACCGCTTTTCAGGAAAACGTAAAGCGAGCAGTAAAAGAAGGGCATTATATTGGTGCTCATAGTATGACACATAATAGTGATAAGTTATACAAAAAAGGACAATTTGTACCGGAGATGAAAGAAACGTTAGCTCTTATCCATAATATTACGGGTACAACTCCTAAACTAGTTCGTCCGCCATATGGATCTGCACCAGGATTAAAGGGTGAGGAAATTCGTAATCAAATTGTAGAAGCAGCAATAAAAGTTTGGGATTGGACAATAGACTCAAATGATTGGAAATTAAAAGATAATCCAACTCAGATTATCGATAATGTAAAGAAACAGACAACAGAAGAAGTAGAAGTTGTTTTAATGCATGAAAAGGCGCAAACATTACAAGCTCTTCCTGAAATTATTAAATTTTATAAAGAGAAAGGGTATGAATTTGGTGTATATAATGATGAAGATCATTTTCGTTTGAATTTCCAGAAAGATCAACGTCTATAGCATAAGCTTATTTCTTTTAAAAAGTGTTTTTATTACTAAATCAATAACTAAGCCAAAAGTCGATTTCCTATTTTATAAAGAAATCGGCTCTTTCGTTTATGTATTACGTTACAAGAGATTTCTTATTTTCTCCGGAATGTTTTTTTAGAAATCTGTGTAACAGAGCCTTTTTAGTAGGAGTAACGTGTTGAGGATAATTGAAAAATTCTATATTAAAATTGCACTATAATATTAAAGAATTCCTGACTACAATTCCTATAAATTCTTCTCAATAATTGAAAATAAAATCAATCCAGATTATTATATTGTTAATGTAATTATAAATATAATTACATTTTATTGAAGGAGGATACAAAGATGAAAAACTCAAAAGGCTCTATTGAATCAGAGATAAGCAAAGCAATTACTCACTGGGAAAAGGACTACCTAGGACGCGGATCTATATCCGTTAAGACAGATATATTACGGGATATGATTATTGTAAATTTACAAGGTATTTTAACGCCAGCTGAATATACTGTTTGCGAAACGAAAGACGGTATGCTAACGATAAAGAAAAATCGTTCGGAGCTAGTTGAATCTGGAATTGAAGATTTGAAAGATATTATTCTAGAATTAACAGGAGAAAAAGTGAAAAGCTTTCATACGGATATAAGCTCCCGTACAGGCGAACGAGTAATGATTTTTAAATTGCTTCATAATCTTGAGGAGAAATTTTAAAAATACCTTAAGGTTAGTGGAAGGATTAAGAAACCTACAAGTTTTGCACTTTATTAACAGGCTAATAATTAAAAACTTGAAGTTATTTAGGTATAATAAATCTTAATTCTAATAACTCTTAAAAAACGGATAAAGAAATTGACAAACTGCTTAATATGGTTTATCTTATAATTGTTTTAAAAATTAATGGATGCTCATTTTAACAGTTTGCTATAATTAAGGCTTTAGCATTTTTTTAATATGTAATATTGACTAAATGAAAAAGTTTCTTAATTAAAAGATAGCGTATAACATAAATTGATATATTGATTGCATAATCTAGGAGATCAGAAATATACATTTCTTTTTAATAGGAGTAATACATACATTATTATCCTCTATAAAATGGGAGCTCTTCAAAAAACTTTATTGAAGTTAGTTGAAGGGAAACCGACAATCTCCATAATTCAATGATGATATAAAATCATTGAATTATGGAAGTTGTCGGTTTTTTTATGGGAAAAAACGATGCACTAAAAAGAGTGAATGGAAATGGAAATTAAAAAACTATCTTACTTAAAAGAAATTTTTATTTTCGTTTGGAAGGGAGTATTATACATGTTAATTTCGCTAAGTTCATCAACACTGTTAACATTATTTTTTATGGCACTTAGTGCTTCTTGGCTAAGTGGATTATTGTTTTTAAATGCAAGGATACCTTTACGTTTTGTTCATATCCATATTGCTATCGCCGCTTTGCCTTCATTGGTTTCTTTACTCGCACTTGTTAATAACAATGGAGATAGAGTTGTGGGGCCTTGGCATCTAGATACTTTAGCTTGGTTAATGGCTTTCTTTGTTCTTACAATTGGTTTAATCATTCAGCGTTTTTCTGTACGTTACTTAATGGGAGATCGCTCATATCGAAAATACTTTGCACTTTTTACATTTACTACAAGTGTATCTTCGGTTGCATGGTTAAGTGACGATCTTCGCTTAATGATCATTTGTTGGGGAGCAACGCTTATAGGATTGGTTCTACTCATAGGGCTAAATAAAGGGTGGAAAGTAGTTAGTGAAGCAACAAAAATCTCTGGTTATTTATTTACATTAAGTTGGATTGCCTTGCTATCAGCTATAATCTGGCTTTTTCAAATAACAGGACAGTGGCAGTTAACATCAGTTTTAATGAATGAAAATGTAGCACAATATGGAACATTGGAAAGAACAGCAATCAATTTATTAATTATATTAGCTGTGATGATTCCAGCAGCACAATGGCCTTTTCAAAGATGGTTAATTGAATCTGCTGTTGCTCCAACTCCTGTTTCAGCTATTATGCATGCGGGTTTAGTAAATGCTGGTGGTATCATGTTAACTAGATTTTCGCCTCTTTTTCATGATGATATTGCACAAATCATTTTACTTATTTTCTCTAGTATTTCTGTCTTAATCGGAACAGGAATTAGTTTAGTCCAAGTTGATTATAAACGTCAGCTAGTAGGTTCAACTATTGCACAAATGGGATTTATGCTTATTCAATGTGCATTAGGCGCTTATTTAGCGGCTATTATTCATTTAATTTTACATGGTTTGTTTAAAGCTACACTGTTTTTACAAGCTGGTTCTTCAGTAGAACGTTTTGGGGTAGTGAAGCAGTCTAATGAAAAGATGTCCAATTTATGGATTATAGTCGGGCGTGTTTTAGGATTATTTATAGCAATTACTTTCTGGTTTATCACCTCTGGAGAGGGGTATCAACTAGTTAGTGCTTTAATCTTAGGCTGGTCACTATACTTTTCATGGAAACAGCTTGTTGTTTTTGGAGAGGGAAGAATGGGACGAATTGCTGGCTTAATTGTTTTGATTGGATTTTCTCTCATTTACTTTACTGTTCATAATTCTCTTTATAAATGGTTGCATACTGATATTTATCAAAGTGTTCAACCTTCAGTTCCAGCCGTTATCTTTGTTATATGTATTTTACTATTTAGTAGTGCTATTAGTACTTTCGTTACTCGTAATCAATCTTCTACTTTATTCGCTGTACTTTATCTTTGGTTAGTTCGAGTAGGTGAGGCGAGAAGAAAGTCAGTAGAAAGTCACCCAAGCTACCTGAAACATTATGTATCAAAGGGAGGTAATTCGTAATGAGCATACCGTCAATATTAAAGAAAGATACAAACATTGATATGCAAGAAAATAATATAAATGATTTAGTTGCATCTGCTAGCCGAGTGATTGCACCACTTTGGCCTATCTCTACGTTTGCAGCTCACCACCCTTGGATGGGACTTGAAAAGCAATCATTTGAACAAGTCGCAAATTGGTTAAAAGAAGCTCGTAATGTGGATATTTATCCTAGTGCCTCCATGATTCATTCGGCAAAAGCGAAAGGTGAGATTGAGGAATCATTTTTACAAATGAGTTTGTCTCGTTGGCTGGATTCACAATCTTTTAATATTCCGCGAGAGAAAGCAGAGCGATTTTGCCAAGTAGCTTTAAAGTTAGAAAAATTACCTTCTAGTCTATTATCATCGCCAGAATTAAATAAATTGGCAGAAGAAATGAGTTATATAAATACAGCAAGTATGAAAGCCTCTGTTATGCAGCCAATAAGTTCGCTTATAGAGAATCAAAATAGTGAAAACCTATCTGATATTCTTAATTATCATATCATTAAATGGTGTAAATTATATCTTGATGACTCCGGATCAAGTTGGACGATGCCAAATCGAGAGAAAGGTTTTTATCGTGCATGGCAACACCTTATTAAATTTGATCCAGCGCTCAGTAAAAATGAGCGTAAAGTTTTAAAAGATTGGCCACAAGATGCCCAAGTAGCTTTAGCGAGAGCATTATCTGAAATAGGAATTTCTGAATCTAACATACAAGCTTACCTTGAAGGACACTTACTTTCTTTGCCTGGGTGGGCAGGAATGATACGATGGCGCTCACAACAATCAATTCAGGAACAGGAACTCCTAATAGAATATTTAGCAGTTCGAATTTCTATGGAGCTGGCTATTGCAAAAACTTATTTACCTTTAAAAAATCAAAAGGTTGAGAAAAAAGTTGCGATCGTCCCGCTTATAGCTTCTTGGATCTATTGGGGAGATATTTCAATAGAGGAATGGTTACAAATGCCTGCAGCTGAACAAAGCGAATTATTAGCATTTGCTTATCGTTTTGATGAAAATATTTGCAGGAAACTTTGGTTGGAAGCCTGGGAACAGACGCATGCAGAGCAATTAAGGGAGAAGATTGGTTCTAAACAGCGTGTAACTAATGATAAAAAGCATGTATTAGCTCAATTAGCATTTTGTATTGATGTACGTTCAGAACCGTTTCGTCGCCACTTAGAAAAACTAGGTCCGTTTGAAACGTTTGGAATAGCTGGTTTCTTTGGGTTACCAATTGCAACTAGTGAACTAGGTAGTAATGACAGCCATCCTTCTTTGCCAGTTATACTGAAACCGAAGCATCAAATAAAAGAGCTCACAGATGAAAATGAATTTAAATCTTATGAGCAACGTAAGAGGGTAGGCAGTTCGGTGCGTTATACATTTAAAACGATGAAACAGAACGTACTGACGAGTATGGCGCTACCTGAGTTAAGTGGTCCTTTATTTGGTCTACAAATGGTGACAAGAAGCTTTGTCCCAAGAGGAGTTGGTGGTTTAATTCGTAACCTTCGTAAAACTATGTTACAAAAACCTGATACAACATTCTCGCTTAATCATGTTTATGACACAAAAGGCGGGATACCTATCGGTTTTACGAAAGAAGAAAAAGTGAATTATGTGCGTCAAGCTTTAAAAATGGTGGGACTGACAGAAAAATTTGCTCCTTTAGTTGTAATGTGTGGACATAGTAGTCAAAGTACGAATAATCCTTATGCTGCAGCACTTGAATGTGGTGCTTGTGGCGGAGCAGCAGGAGGATTCAATGCAAGAGTTTTTGCTACTTTATGTAATCTTCCAGAAGTGAGAGAAGCGTTGTTTGCTGAAGGTATTAAAATTCCTGAGGATACCATTTTTGCAGCAGCTGAACATAAAACAACAGTGGACGAATTGGAATGGATTTACGTCCCAGAACTTTCGGAAGCTGCGCAAGAAGCATTTGATTGTATCGAGTCGATTATGCCAAATGTGAGCCAACATGCAAATAGAGAGCGTTTAACGCAATTACCAAATTTTAAAACGAAAATAAAAAATGCGAGTAAAGAGGCACATCGATTTGCAGAAGATTGGAGTGAAATACGTCCAGAATGGGGATTAGCTCGTAATGCATCTTTTATTATCGGGCAACGAGAATTAACTCAGGATTGTGACTTAGAAGGTAGGGCGTTCCTCCATAATTATGATTGGAAACAGGATGAAAGTGGCGATATATTAGCTAACATTATTGCAGGACCAGGAACAGTAGCTCAGTGGATAAATTTACAATATTACGCTTCAACTGTAGCGCCTCATTATTATGGTAGTGGAAACAAAACAACCCAAACTGTAACGGCAGGTCTCGGTGTTATGCAAGGAAATGCAAGTGACCTGTTGCCAGGCTTACCTTGGCAATCGGTTATGCAGTCAGATAGTGAGACGTATCATTCACCACTTCGTTTACTAATTGTAATTCAAGCGCCTATTGAATATATAGAGCGTTTGCTAAATAATGATTTCACATTTCGAGAAAAAGTTAAAAATGGATGGGTTAGACTTACAAGTGTTGATCCAGAGGGACGTTGGAAAAACTGGTAACAACTATGTAATGAATAATCAACTATTGTTACTAGCTTAAAAGTTTCATAAATACAATAATGAAGAAGGAGTGCTTCATATGAATTCAAAGAATAAAAAAGTTTTATTGTTAACAGACATTGAACACGGAATAGAGCCTATTATCCAACAAGTAACTAACAGTCAACAAGAAAACATGTTGACTATACACAGCTACGATTCTGTAATTGTACATCCTTATGGAGATATAATGAGATCTATTATTATTGCTATTTATCAAGAAAATGTTGAAGAAATTTTTGTTGTAGGAATAGAGGATAAAGAAACTTCTCCAGTTAATCTACAAATTCAACGTGATTTCATAAAAAATAACAGGGAACTAGACTATCTCTTTGAAAATTGCATGCCTGAATTTTCAAGTGGTAGCCTCGATGAATGGCTAAGTGGAAAAGAAAATGTTAGTGAAAATATTGAGAAGAGTATAGATATGATTTGTCATCATCCACTAGTACCGTCTGATGTTAAAGTTCATGGTTTCAAGATTGATAGAATAGGGGAAAAAGAAACGGTTGTTAAAATTCCTACTAATAAAATAGTTGAAAAAGTTAACTAATTTATTAAAGACAAATAAATTCTTATGTATAAATTGCTGTTGTATAATAAATTTTATTATGTTTTAAGAATCAGAAGAGGTAGCCATGCAAAATAAAATTATCGTTATGTTTCAAAAAGATTTTCGTTTATATGATAACCCAGCGCTATTTGAGGCTGTTCAGTCTGGTGAGGTTCTTCCAGTATATGTACAAGATGAAGCTTTTTCAATGGGGGAGGCATCAAAGTGGTGGTTGCACCATGCTGTAATAGATGTAAAGAAGCAACTTGAGGCATTGGGCTCCACTTTAATAATTCGTAAAGGACGTACGGAGGAAGCAATACTTTCTCTCATAGAAAAATTAGATATAACGGCTGTATATTGGAATATTTGCTATGATCCGGACAGGTTAAAATCTAATCAAAAAATGAAAATGATGTTAGAAGATAAAGGTATTATTTGTAAGGGATTTAATTCGCATTTATTATTAGAATCGTGGATTATAAAAAAGAAGGATAACACTGAATATAAGGTGTTTACGCCTTTTTATAATGCATTTCAAAAGCAGGTAATACCTAAGCCTGTTAGTAAAGTGCAGAGTATAAAATGGGGAAGCTCTTTGCCAGCAAGCTTATCTGTTTCAGAATTACACTTGCTACCAACGATACCGTGGACATCTCATATTGAATCAATGTGGGAGCCTACAGAGGAAGGGGCATACAAAACATTCAAGAAATTTTTCTCTAGCAAATTAGCCTCTTATAGTGAAGGAAGGGATTTTCCAAATCAAAATGCTCATTCGATGTTGGCGCCATATCTTTCATTTGGCCAAATATCAGTGAAGTTAATGTATCATTACTTAATAAATAAAAGTACCGAAAGACAATGTAGTCTTTTTGAAAAACAAGTGAATAGCTTTATACGCCAATTAATTTGGCGAGAGTTTTCTTATTATTTGCTATATCACTATCCGTTTGCAGTATATAAACCTCTTAATAAGAACTTTGAACATTTTCCGTGGAATAAGGAAGAGGAGTTATTAAGAGTATGGCAAAAAGGTGAAACTGGTTATCCGTTTATTGATGCGGGAATGCGGGAGCTTTGGCAAACAGGTTTTATGCATAATCGGACAAGAATGGCTGTAGCCTCTTTTCTTGTAAAACATTTATTAATTCCGTGGCAGGAAGGAGCAAAATGGTTTATGGATACACTACTAGATGCGGATATTGCAAATAATACAATGGGATGGCAATGGGTTGCTGGAAGTGGAGCAGATGCATCACCGTACTTTCGTATTTTTAATCCTATCACACAAGGAGAAAAGTTTGATAAAAATGGAGAGTATATAAGAAAATGGGTACCAGAATTAAGAGATATACCGAATAAGTATATACATAAACCTTGGGAAGCACCTGAGCATATTTTACAAAAGGCCAATATTAAGCTTGGTAATGCATATCCTTTGCCAGTCGTTGATCATAAGGCAGCACGCGAGAGAGCACTGTGTGCATATAAAAGTATGAAAGAGTTCGTATAAAATAGATTAAACGATATGTATTTGAAATTTAAATATTAGAAATTTATCCATTACAAGGACATACTAATCATATAAAGTTTCTAAAACCTTCTACTGAAAAAGGAGAATGTTTATGAAAAAATCTAGTATCATAGTATTTTTACTAACATATGGTTTGTTTTATGTTTCTAGTATTTTATTTCCTATTGATCGTATTTGGTACGATGCACTAGAAAAGCCGTCTTGGACACCTACTGGTATGACAATCGGAATGATTTGGGCTGTATTATATGGACTTATTGCATTATCAGTTGCAATTATTTACAACAAATATGGATTAAAGCCAAAAACATTTTGGTTTGTATTCCTTTTAAATTATATGTGCAATCAAGCGTTCAGCTACTTTCAATTCAGTCAAAAAAATTTGTTTTTAGCAACAGTAGACTGTTTACTAGTCGCTATTACTACGTTACTTCTCATAGCGTTTTCTTCCAATTTATCTAAAGTATCGACATGGTTGCTAATTCCGTATTTTTTATGGTCTGCATTTGCTACATATTTATCTTGGACAATTTATAGTATAAATTAAAGACGTAAATGAAAACTTGAGCATAATAAAAATGCTCGAGTTTTTATGTTTATTAATGGTAATCTAAAATATAGAATATATACATCTTAGGGAGGTCATACATATGAAGAAATGGATAAAAATTGTTCTGTACTCTTTACTCGGTATTTTACTTATAGGGAGTATTACTTTTTTTACTTGGTCCCAGTTTACTTACAAACCAACGAAAGAGGCTTTGTCGTTAGTGGATGATAAAAAAGATGAAGATAATATAGTTTTTGGAGCGAAAGATGCTAAAGTAGGGGTTATTTTTTATCAAGGTGCTAAAGTAGAAGCTGAGGCTTATAGTTACTTAGGGGAAGCTCTTGCAAAAGATGGGCATTTTGTAGTAATGCCTAAGTTACCATTAAACTTAGCGATACTTGGAATCAATGCGGTAGATAGTGTAATTGAAGAGTATCCTGGGGTTCAAAAATGGTACGTTGCTGGACATTCAATGGGCGGAGCTATGATTTCTAAGTATGCCTTTCAGAATGAAGACAAGGTAGACGGGATCATTTTCTTAGGCTCTTATCCTGCAGAAGATTTCTCTACAAAATCGATTCCAATGTTATCTATTTATGGAGAAGTAGATGCTTTAGCAACTGTAGAAAAAATAGAGAACAATAAAAAGTTCATGTCCAAAAATACAACTATGCACATGATAAAAGGGGGCAATCATGCTCATTTTGGCATGTATGGTGAGCAAAAAGGTGATAATGCGAGTTTAATTACGCCAAAAGCACAACGAGATGAAACAGTGAAAGTAATTGAGCAATGGTTATTAAAACAATGATAGCGAATTTCATAAATTTATCAAAAGAATGCCTCTCTCTTAAGATAGTACAATGATAGACGAGAGAGGAAATAAAGAGCCAACTCATACGAGTAGGCTCTTTTAATTATCTACTATTTTCAATTGTCCTCTTATTTTCTCCCGAATGTCCTTTTCAGAGATAACATCGTAAGAGTACACATACTTACCTTTTACATGAATTTTTAAGTAAGTTTTTCTTATAAAGTCATTAGGAGTGTTCGTTCCTACTGTATATTTTTTCTCATTCCTTAATTTATCAACACCTTTTAGTGAGTACATAGCTCTTCCTTTATGATGGTAATCCGGAACACCATATCCTGTCGCAACGGCATATACATTTTTCTCTTCAGCAATCGGATTAAATTTGTCTAAATTCCCGCGTAATATGAAAGGTAGTAAGTATATAGGAAGACCGATTCCTATTATGCAAATTATAAATTTCTTCATGATCGTTTCTCTTCTTGTTCATTTATATGCTTCAGTATAGAAAAAAATTCTTATGAATAAAGGGAGATTTTCTTAAGTTTTTCTTAAAAAGAGTTTAAAGGTTATTTTAACCAAACATTATGTTACTAGAACATATAGAAGAGAAAAGAAAAACTATCATCAACATGTTAAACATGTATCTTTATAGGGTAGCGAGTATTGGGGAATTTACACAATTTAGATTCTGAAATTTTACGATTAGTAGTCGTTAGGGAAGAGAGAGGGTTTAGAGTTTCAGATGTGTGTCAGTTACAATTGAAAAGTTACATCAACAACAAAAAGGAATACATGAGTAAAAAAGACAGCAAGAAATGTATCTAATGTCTTAAAAGTGTAATTGTAGGAACTATTAGGATATTTTTCCTTAATATATGCATACTAAACATACTATAAAAGGTACATAGAAAGTGAGGGAATCATGGCTAAATTTTTGACACGTTTAAAATATAGAGACAACCCTAAGTCATGTTCAATACGAGACAATACTCATTTTCAGGAAAAAAATATTGAAGACTCCCTCTTAGACGCTGATTTATCCAAAAACATAGCTCATATTCAGAATATATTTCGTCAAGCGCCTGATTTAGTAATTCGGCAGTTTCAAATAACAGTAGGTGGATTAGAAGCAGCCTTAGTATACTTATCTGGATTAACAGATAAAGAATTGATTCAAAATCATGTTCTCAGTCCTTTGATGAATATTGATTTTGATACTAATAGAGAACTTCCAATTCCGTTAGGACAAATTAAGATTATTAATACATTAAGTCAGATTGAAAATGCTATTTTTGGAGGAGATAGTGTTTTATTAATTCACAGTCGAACAACAGCACATCAATTGGATACAAAAGGATGGCCACAAAGAAGTGTTGAAGATGCACATAACGAAATAGCTCTAAAAGGTACACATCAAGCATTCATAGAAACTGGAAGTCAAAATATCGCAATGATTCGAAGATATATTCCTCATCGTGAATTAGCGATAAAAGAAACAGTAATTGGTGTACGAAGCAAAACCAAAATTTCTATTTTATATTTGAAAGATGTAGCTTCTGAAGATGTGCTGAAGGAATTAGAAACACGAATTCAAAATATTACAATCGACGCAGTGACTAGTAATGGCGAACTTATAGAATTCATTGAAGATCACCCTTACTCGCCGTTTCCGCAATTTATATTAACTGAAAGACCTGATTTGGCTGTATCTCACATTTTACAGGGCAGATTTGTAACTGTAATGGATCATTCACCTAATGTATTAATTACTCCAACAAATTTTATTTCCTTTTTTCAAGGAGTGGATGATTACGGTACAAGGTGGTTAGTTGCTTCATCTATTCGGTTGCTTCGTTTTGTCGCCTTTATGGTTGCTTTATTTCTGCCGGCGAGTTATGTTGCGTTTATTTCCTTTAATTTTGAAGTTATTCCTGTAGAGCTATATTTATCTATTGCTGAATCAAGAACGCGCGTACCCTTTTCTCCAGTTATGGAAGCGTTACTTATGGAAATAACATTGGAAACGATGAGAGAAGGGGCTTTACGGATACCTACTCCGATTGGTCAGACAGTTGGAATTGTAGGTGGTATTGTCATTGGTCAGGCGGCTGTTCAGGCGGGAATTGTAAGCAATATTATGATTATTGTTGTCGCTGTTACCGCTATCTCTTCTTTTGTTATTCCTAACTATGATATGGGAGCGGCAGTAAGACTTTTACGTTTTCCAATGATGCTAGCAGCTGCCTTATTTGGAATTGTAGGACTTGTTATCGGGTGGATGACTTTAATTGGGCATCTAAGTAGTCTTAAATCGCTAGGTACATTTTACGGAACACCATTAGCACCCTTTCGTTTTGCAGATATGAAAGATGTTTTTGTACGCTTTCCTTTATGGACGATAAGAAGGCGTCCTAAGGGGAATGGAACCAATCAAACTATTCGACAAGGAAAGAATCGTAATAAAAGGTGAAATTATGAAAAAGTATGCCTATAATGAAATCACTCTTATGCAGTATATTATTTTAATTAATGGAGTGCAGGTGGGCACTGGCGTTTTATCGCTTCCACGTGTGCTTGCAGAAAAGGCTGGAACAGATGGATGGATAGCTATATTGATTGGTTGGATTTTCTCCACAATATCAGGTGTGTTTATAGTGAAAACAGCTGCAAGATATCCTGAGGATACGATTTATGATATTCTTATACGATTGTTTGGAAAAATAGTAGGGAAAGCATTCGTTGTTATTTACATGATGTACTTCGCTTTTTATTCTTGTATCGTTCTTATAAACGCTATGCTTTACCTTAAGGGATGGCTTCTCCCGAAAACACCTGACTATATCGTTATCTTTTTGTTTTCGATTCCTACCTATTTTGTTGCACGTAGCGGTCCTAGTATTTTAGGACGATACGCTGAACTTTTTTTTTATATGGCGCTGTGGATTCCGATATTTTTTTTAATCCCTCTTATAGGGAATGGAAGTTGGATGCCCTTTTTTCCGCTTTTAAAAGAAGGGTGGAAACCGATATTAACCGCTGTACCAAGCACTGTTTATGCTTATTTAGGGTTTGATATTGCTTTCTTTTTATATCCATTTTTACAAAAAAAACAGTATGCAGTCCATGGAATGGTTATAGCAAACACCTTAACAATGTTATTTTATTTATTTGCTACTATTGTTTGCTTTGCCTATTTTAGCCCTGATAGCATTACGCAATATAATCAACCGGTAATAAATTTACTGAAAGTAATTGAATTTCGTTTTTTAGAACGTTTTGACATGATTTTATTGGCTGTTTACTTAACCATTGTTTCCACATCATGGATCCCTGCCCTATACTGTTCGGTATTTTGTTCTAGCCAATTACTTAGAAAACAAGATCACAGCTCTCATGTAGTTGTTCTCTTATTGCTTATTATCGGATTCACATTTTGGACTCATCCTAGTTGGAATGAAGCCGAAATTTGGCAACAGGTATTATCGAATACTGGATTAGGATTAACATATATATTACCTATTATCTTATGGCTGTATTGCTGTCTATATGAGAAGTTTCGCCGGAGGAGAATACATTGAAAAGAAAAGTACTATGTTGTATTTTGTTATTGGTGTTCTTGATGACTGGATGCTTCGATCAAAGAAATGTTGAAGATGTTTCTCTTACTCTTATTCTTGGTATCGATTTAGATCCTAATGATAATTTATTAGTGTATATATCAAGCCCTGTTTTCAATAAAGAAGCAAAAATAAAAGAAGAAACTACTGGTGTGAAATCTGCTACGGTTCGAAAATCTAGAGACCAATTTGATGCTACGGTTATGGCGCTTACCGCCGGAAGTAAAACACAGGTCATTTTAGTTGGAAAAAGGCTACTGAAACAAAAAAACTGGGAAAATTACCTCGATCCATTTTACCGGGATCCGAAAAATACAGTTACTGCAAGGGTTGTCGCTGTGGATGGACCTGTTTCGGACGTCATCTTTTATAGCCCAAAAGATAAACCAAGGCTTCCTATATATTTGACAAAACTAGTTGATACCGCTTTTTTAAGAAATATTACAGTGAAAACAACACTTCAAGAATTATATGAACAAAAAGCAGACAAAGGGCTAACAGCAAATATTACTGAAGTGAAAAAAAAGCATAAAATATGGGTGACAGGTACAGCCTTATTGGATGAAAAAGGAAAGTACAAATTAACGTTAGAACCTGATGAAAACAAACTCTTACGTATTTTGCAACAAGGAACTGCAGGGGAGTTATCATTTACAGTTCCAATTAAGATAAATTCGAATAGTCAAGATAAAGAATTGATAAGTTTTACTGCCTATGGTATTAAAGTAAAGACAAAGACAAAATATGATAATCATTTTATATTTAATGTGTATGTAAAGATGAGAATCGGTATTACAGAACGACTTTTTTCCTTTAATACAAGAAAAGACGCAGCAAAATTACAAAAGGCGATTGAAACTAAGCTGGAAGCTGATTTCAAGCAATTAATACAAAAAATACAAACCGCCAAAATCGATCCTATTGGGCTTGGAGGGTATGCGAGAACGTACACATATTCAGAATGGAAAAAAGTCCAAAATAATTGGAATAACGCATTAGCAAAAGGCGATGTAAACGTCAAGGTTAAGATTAAAATTGGTGGGATGGGAACGATTAAGTAACATGAATTCAACTGTGATTCGTACTAAGATTGTAAGTACTGTCTGTTTTAGAAGGAGAAATGCCTTGAATAAGAGTGTCGCCACATCGCTATCAATCTAAGGTTTTATAGTACCCCCAGAATGAAATTTTGTGTTAACTTGTAACAAGAACGCTCATTTTTTCATCTTGGGGTAATTCTGAATTCTTAAGTTGATGGGCATAGGGTCTCGTCACATGTCCATGGATTAAAGAAAGAGCCTATTATTAAACTGTCCATTTTATAGGGTACAGATTAAACTACAACCTTTTTTCTTCGATCACCTGAAGAGCCGCAAGAAAAGGCAGAAGAGTATCAAAAAAAGATACAAACCGGACAAGAAAATGGAGGGTTGACATTAGTAGTAGAATTTAATGTTCAAATCATCGGTTTTCTATCTTTTTCTAGACCCCTCATATGAGTTTACACCATACCGGTTCATTTGGAATGGGGATTGGATCAAAATTACTTTCTCATTTTATAGAATGGGCAAAAGAACAAGAATGATTAGAAAAGATATGCCTGGATGTATTTTCAAACAACGAACGAGCTATAAATTTATACAAAAGATTAGGGTTTAAAGAAGAAGGTAGGAAAATAAACCAAATTAGGTTCAAAGATGGTTCTTATGCTGACATTATTTTTATGGCTCTTTATATAGAAATACCGAGTAACCACTCATTCTAAGGATAATTGGTTACTTGCAGTTTGTTTAAATAGAGAAATTGGGCTTTTCCGTTATAGGTAACATTTTTCAATGCGTAAATAAGAAGGTTCTAGTGTAAAAACTTCAGAGCAATTGCACCAGAATCACTATTGGATCAGTTTAGATCCATAAGAATTAAAAAAGATTCGATATCCTGGAGTGAAAAGTAAAAAATAATAGAGCTTAGATTTGCAATAATAAATGTTTTTTTTCATTAGATAATTACTTTACCAATAATCGGGATGTTTGCGGATACATTTATTTTTGGGATACATAATTATATTTAGAGAATACCCAGTTACAGTATTTGAATTTTTAATAAGAAGGGATGCGAAGGAATGAACTCACAGAGACAAGGCTATGTAGGCTGGTGGCAAGGCGGGCACGGTGGTGGTTGGCCGGGTGGACACGGTGGTTGGCAAGGTGGACACGGTGGTTGGCAAGGCGGACACGGTGGTTGGCCGGGTGGACACGGTGGTTGGCAAGGCGGACACGGTGGTTGGCAAGGCGGACACGGTGGTTGGCAAGGTGGACACGGTGGCTGGCAAGGCGGACACGGTGGCTGGCAAGGTGGACACGGTGGCTGGCAAGGCGGACACGGTGGCTGGCAAGGTGGACATGGTGGTTGGCAAAGTGGGCATGGATATTAAAAAGAGGCTATAAAATCATTTTTTATGCAAAGTTTGTATATTTAGTATCGTTGTATATTTTCATTTGTATAGTAAGTATATAGTGAAAACAGCAAAAAAATTCTGTGAAGTAAGAATTCTATCCGAAAAATTAAAGCAGCAGAAATGTCAAAAGAACAAAAGACATCGCTTTTTATTATTCAAGGAGAAAGAGACTATCAAGTTCAATCAAAAATCGAAATTCCTCTTTGGAAAGAACAATTAAAAGAACGAGATAACGTTGATTATCAACTATATCCAAAGTTAAATCATTTCTTTACAGAAGGTTATGGAGAAATAAGTAAACCGGATGAATATTATAATCCTGCTAATATCCCTGAGTATGTTATAAATGATATTGCTGCTTGGGTGCAAGGAAGATTGCAATTAAATTAGCAACCATATGTTTTAAGAAAGACTTTCTTTCTGTAATCAAAATAGAAACATTTTTATTAGGCTATATATTTTTTAAAAGCACTCTTTGAAAAGGAGTGTTTTTTATTTTTCTTTTGATTTAATTAACGAAAAACGTATCTTGTACTCCTTTTTAACTTTTTCTATAAAATAAGGGGCTTGCCTTCCAAACAAAGCATTATTTGTAACACTATTATCAAAGCAAAGTGCTCGTGACATTTCTTTGATATTCAAAAACATTAATAACCTATTGTGTGAAGTTTTTTGAAAATTTAGGTTTAACATCTTTAAAATAGGTGTATTACATATTACATAACAACTAAATAAGAAAATAAAAAATCTAAGGGAGGAAAAATACGATGCATAAGAATGAAAGAAAACCGGTGGTTCATGAATATAATAATGAACAGGAAGTAGTTATGAAAGTAAAAGAGCTAGAATTGCAAGGGATTCACCAAGATGAAATTTACGTCTTAACACATGAAAAACATCTAACAAAAAAGATTGCGGATGATACAAACACAAATACGATTGGAGTAAAAGAACAAGGATTGGGTACAAGTATTATCAACTTTTTCTCCAAAAAAGGGGACGAACTCCGAAATCAAATGGAGGAAATGGGGGTATCGAAGGAAGAAGCTGATTTATATGAAGAAAAATTAGATCAAGGGAGAATTTTACTTCTAGTAACAGCTGAAACACCAACGGCGAGTGATAGGCAGCTGCAAAACTATCATTCTCTCTAATAGATTGCAATAGGTAAGGTAATTATTTTAAGTTGTAGCGTTGAAGAAAATAAAAGTAGAGAAGGGTGAGAAAAATGAAACATACAATATTTAAATATGCTGTGATTGGGATTACGACCGGAGTCATGGTCTCCCTATTAAAAAAAGAAAATCGGAAAGCTATACAAACAAAAGGAAAAAGCGTAAAAGAAAAACTACAAGAAGGAAACATAAAGGAAACATTGGAGAAGGTAACTGAGACAAGTAAACAATTCTCTGCCACTGCAGCTAATGTTGCAAAACAAACATTACCACAATTGCTTACAGCCACACCAGTTGTCATTTCTACCATTAAAGACTTAACAGAAAGCGAAAATAACAAAAAGAAAAAAGATGAAAAGGATTACGAAATAAATGAAAATAGTAAGAACCTAGACGGAGAAAAAACGAAAAATGAAAAGAAATATGTGAAAGAAGGGAAAGAAGAGAGTGCCTAGATTTAATTCTTAAAAGAGAAAGTGAGGAAAAAAGTATGAAATCTCTGTATGCAATTGATGTAGGAATTGGCTTTACCAAGCGGGCATATCGACAGGATATAGATTCTGAGATGACGATTAAGAGTGAAGCCTCCACACTAGCCCCTGTACCTAATCATACTGACAGTGAAGATTTAACAAAGGTAAGTTTTATAGACTTAGACTTTGCATACTACATGGGAAATGAAGCACATCAATCTGACGCTTCATTGCTTCCTCCATTTGATGAAGAAATAGAAAATTATTATGAAAGCGAGCGTTTTAAACAACAAATATTTGGTTGCATTGCAAAGGATTATAAAGAAAATGTCGTGTTACCTTTAGTTGTTACCGGGCTTCCAGTCACTTGTTTTGGTAGTCAGCACGAGCAATTACAACATGCACTAAAAAAAGAAACTTCCGTGCAAATTGATGGGAAATTTATTAATATTACGGTGGAAAATGCTTTGATTCTTCAGCAACCAGTCGCTTTACATGCCTATTTCTTAAAAGAGGGAATTATTCAGGAACAAGATCGCATCTTAATTATTGATGGTGGATTTCGTACATTAGAAATGGCAGATATGAAACAGAATCTCATTTTAAATCATTATGAGACGGAACTAGGATGTAGCAAGCCTTTGAAAAATATTAAGAATATCCTGCAGAATCATGCGGGTGAAAGTAATCAATTGCATATTAACGACATGCCAAAAATATTAGAAAAAGGATATGGAGATCGAGACGAAAATTATGAGACAAGTCAGGTGGATATTTTAATTCAAAAAGAGTTGGATGCACACGTCCAAGGCGTCATGCGTGTATTACAAGAACAATTTAAGTTAGAACAGTATGATACTATTATTTGGACAGGAGGAATAGTAGATCTCCACAAAAAACGAATTGAAAAAATGCAAGGTGAAATTTCTTCTTTCCGTATGGTAGACGCTTCGAAAGAGGCTGCACTTCATGGATACTACATTATTGGGAGTCAAGTATTTGACGACATCACCAATCAATCTGCATATGAATCCAAATTATAATAACGACTGAAATAGAGTTCGTTGAATAGACGTGCCAAATTATGTAGCTTCTTTTCCACATATAATAAATTCTTTATAAGAAAAGATAAAAAGTGCTTGTATAGAGGAAATGTTTAAAATTGAGAATAAAAATAACTAATATATAGGGGGTCTTCCTTGTAACAGAAGAAGACCTCCTATGCCATTTATTTTGTAATTTAGATGATCTAAAAATTTTTCCTCCAAGACATGAATACCTACATACAAATTTCATATTACGGATATTATTCGATCAAACATAAAACTATTCAGAAAGGAAGAATAATATGGAATGCATAAAAATGCCGAAATGGAATTGGTATCATGTGAAAACTAGTGAGCTTGAAAAACTTTCTTCTATAATCCCTCTTGATGTAACATCTTATTTCTCTCAATTTGTAAAGAAAATAAGTTCTCCTTGTGAAAACGGATTATATGTTTATACGTTATCACCAAGTCAAACTTGTGTATATGGTTCGTTTTTATATGATCAAGATAAAAACGATGCCAAAATTCAAAAATTTCTTCATTATTTCGTAGCTCATGGAATACTGATAACAGTCCAGGAAAAAGAGGAAGAGGATTTTCAAGAATTAATACATAATTTCCCTCTGGGTATAAAAAATTGTAATAGTTCCGCTGAAGGAGTATGTGCTATCTTATCAATATTTATATCTCACTATTTACGAAAGGTTGACTATTTTGAAAACAATTTCAGAAATGTATTATGGGATTTTTATCATCATAATAACATAGCAGTTTTAGAAAGAATTTATCATATTCGTCATGAATTATTTATGAACACACATGTGTTTCGCTTGATACAGGAAGTGTTACAAGGCTTGGAGGAAGCTTGGTTAGAAAACCTAACAAACACCCTTTGTTATAAACAAACACACGTAAAATTAGAGCGTGGATTACAACTTGTTAAAGAGTACCAAGAAGAATTAGACACGATGATTCATTTACAAGAAGTTGTTTCTTCTCATCGTGGGAATGAAATTATGAAAGCTCTTACTGTATTAACTGCTGTGAGTACGCCTTTGACAGCCTTAGGAGCATTGTGGGGGATGAATTTTAAATACATGCCTGAACTAGAATGGAAATATAGCTATTTAATCGCTCTCTTATTTATTATTTTCACAACAGGGGGGATGTATATGTATATGCGATTCAAAGGATGGACAGGTGATTTATTACGAGTAAAGAAAAAGAAATCTTTTTTAAATCTAATTAATCCTGTTTATAAAAAATATGATAGATATTAACCTAGATATATGGTTTGTAATATTTGTTAATGGGGGTAGTGCCACATCGCTATCAAGCTAAGATTATGCAAAGTCAATTTTAGGCGAGATTGTTTCTTTTTTCTAAAGGGCAAGTGTAGGTGATTAAAAGATTTGCATACGAAATAAACCCTAGCGGGTTTCACTTTTTTGAATTAAGCGGCTTGATTATAAGACAGGGTACAATTGTAAACGACACCTAATATATCAAAGACCGTTTTTTTCTCATATCGATGAGATTTCCGCCCATTTTGCTGTAGGAGATTGAACAGGCGAAGTAACACCTTTGATAGCTCTTGGGTGTTTTTTTGTATAGTTTGGAATAGAAGAAAATAGTCTTTAATCATATATATGGCTTTATACTCACTAAGCTCTCGTTTTTTCTTCATGAGGAGCAATTGGCGCATTTGAAACATGATAGAAGAACAGAGTAGAATGGCAATCAACTGACCATATAAATGGCACTCCAATCGTTCTGGTTTTATCTTTTTACAATGATGAATTTGAAAGAATGACTTCCACGTTTTAAATAAAATTTCGATTTGCCAACGCAAAGAATACCAGTCATGTACCTGTCCCATCGGGACAATATCTGTAGGGGTGTTTGTCATATATACATTGGTACCACTAAGTCGTTTACTACGAGGAGAATACTTCATTCCTTTCTTTTTTTCTCTTACAGCTTGATCTTGTAATCGTTTTTGTTGCTGTTGTTTTGTTAATCGATGAACAATTACACGAGCTGGCACTTTATCAATCATTCCTACATAAGCATCAGCTATTTCACATGTTTGCCCTGGTTGAAGGGAGTTCATTACCGTCTCCATATCTATCTGTATATACTCTGTACCTTTCTTAATTCTTCCATCTTGAAAATAATCAGGGTTAGGATTTTTTTGATAAATACGTGTATTTGACTTGATACGAGAGATATAGTAGGCCTTTTTATCTTGTATATATTGAAGGTCTTTTAAATGAAAATAACCTAAATCTCGGATACATAAATCATTCGCTGTCACAGTTGGGGCACACAGAGAGCCGTAAGTGCGATCATGTTGTTTACCTGGACCTGTATGAATATGTAGGAACTGTCCACTTAACAAATCATACTCAAGTTGAATTTTTATCCCAGCTGTATGGCTGCATCCTCCTGCACCTGGATAAACCGATGAAAATACATCCGGGAGTTAAAATGCAGTTGAATCTAAAATACGAATACGCTTGAAAACAGAAGTATATGGAGAAGAAATCGGCATAGATGAGATCAGTTTTTGGTTTAGTAGTTCAGCTAGTATGTGTTGTAAAAGTTGGACGGCCGCCTTATTAAATCGTTGATTCAGTCCTTCAGGACTGATAAGTACTGCTGTTGATGCTTCTAAACAGCTAGATAACTGAGTTAAAGAAGTCATAGCTACATTTTGGCTCACCCATACACATAAAGCGACTAAATCTTTTGCTTGGTACTTACTGGTTCGTTGTACAAAACCAACATCTCTAGCAAGATCCCGTAAGGTATTTGGAGATAAAAAACTTTGAATCTCTTGAGCAAATAGTTGTAATTCGTCAGACACAGAAACAGACATAAAAAACGCCATCCTTTCCTATGATTCTACAGAAAGAATAGCGTATTTTTTCATTTTAGGGTGACATTTCTTTTTATTAGCTTGATAGCGATAGGATAGCACCACATTGCTGTCAAGCTATGCTTTTAAAGTACTCCAAAAACGAAAAATTGTACATATGGGTTCAAAATAAAGTCACGATGTTTTAAATATGGATGCAATGTTTCTATTAATAACTGACTGAATCTGATTCAATAACGCTTGACTGAATTAAGTTCAGTCGTTTATCATTGAATCAGATTCAGTCGTAAAAATAATACGGTAGGAGATAAATTATGAAAAGAATATCAAAAGAACCTGATATAAGGCGTCAAGAGTTAATGGATATAGGTTTTGAACTTTATATGAAAAACGGTATGGGAGGATTTAGCATAAAGGATGTCGTTAATCATGCAGGTGTAGCGACAGGTTTATTTTATTATTACTTTAAATCTAAAGAAGATTTTGTTGATGAGATTTTAAATGATTTTATTGTAAAAAATATAGAAATAATTCAGCAAATACTTACTTCGAATGAATTGCTCGTTATGCAAAAAATGAAAAATTCTCTAGATATATTTTGGACATTTGTTGAAAAACTAGCACCATACAAAGATGCGAGTTCATTTCAGACAGAACAACATTACCTACTTGAGCAAAAATTATTCATGCAATTACGCCCACTAATTCAGCAGGTAATTGAAGACGGGGTGAAAGTGGGAATTTTCCACACCGACAACTCATTTTTAACTTCTGGATTTATTTTATATGGTCTTAGTAGTATTGCCCATTCAGAGATAAATTTAAATCTTGATACGAAGAAAGAGATGATTAATCTAATATTAACCACATTAAAGTACGATCAAAAAGAAGATATCTAAACTAGCACCATGGAAATTCTATTCCTAGATATGTTTTAAAGAAATACTTTGGTTTTATTCAGTAAACTGACTAACAATAAGTTTGAAAAACGATTGTTGGAAAAACAATTGATTAAGAATACAGGAGAATTAATATGAAAATTTATATTGAAGGAAAAAATATTTCCAATGAACAACTTACAAAATGGAAAAGAAAACGTATTAAAAAGACTTTTCGTATACTGGGGCATAAAGAGCCGCAAATAAAAGATACGGACGAATTAGTAAAAAAACTAACTGAACTAAAGATGCATTATTCCTATAATGAAATGTACGATAAGTTAAAATCTAAACTTAGTCTAGGCGAAATGATTATGCGTCTCTGTGTTGCTTTTTCTGGAAAGAGACGAAAATTTTCCAAAACAGATTTCCACTT
Organism: Bacillus sp. TH13; assembly: GCF_016651175.1. NCBI lineage: Bacteria > Bacillati > Bacillota > Bacilli > Caryophanales > Bacillaceae > Bacillus > Bacillus sp. TH13. The sequence continues at coordinate 24,177 of NZ_JAEKEJ010000001.1, forward strand.
AGATGGAATTACAGCAGAGGACATTTTACGTGAATTTGATAATCTTATGCTAAAGCAATCACCAGAAAATGATCTAGTAAATTTATCCGCTTGCCCAGATCATTATGTATTAAGACCTATAGGAGAAAATGGACAAGAGGTCATTGAATTTACTGGTAATTCTCCATTTCCTGTTCAATTCTTCATTGTTTATGGTGACGAAACAGGATTAAAAACACCTAGAGACAACTCTTATCAGTACCAATCTGCAGGTGTTGCACGTACGAAAGACGGTACTGTTATTGGTGGAGTTCGACACCAATTCAAAAATACTAACAAGGGTGTTGAAGTAAGAGCTAGTGTTGAATTTCCAGCACTTTGTCCTAATAGCCTTATTAAATCTCATCAAATGCATTTAGCATGTGAGTTTTCTTATTGGCTACAATGGATAAAAGATCAAAAAAATTAATAATGACAGAGCCTTCTTGAAATAAAAAACATAAGTTTTTTAAATGTAATTAATCCTGAACGTATTGTATTTATTACATGTGACGACGACTGTGAAATAATTAATGTCGTCGTTTTAATTTTTTTAAAAGAGAATGTTTCAGTGGAAAAGACTGAATTTTAATTCGATAAAATAGGGGGATTTCTATGTTTGCAATACTTCTGGCTATAAGTTTCGGAGCTATTTTTGCTGTGCAAACAGCCATTAATGCCCAATTAAGAAAATTCGTGATTTCTCCGTTTTTAGCTTCAATGATCTCATTTGGTGTAGGACTAATCTTCTTACTTATCACACTATTAATTAGTGGTTCACCATTAGGTATTCCATTAGACTTATTCCTGAGTCAACCAATCTTTATATGGCTGGGGGGAATTGGTGGTGCAGTTGCTTTAACGACCAATATACTTTTATTTCCTAAATTAGGTAGTGTACAAACAGCGATAATGCCCATATTGGGAATGGCCTTAATGAGTATGTTAATAGATAATTACGGTTGGTTTAATTCCATACAGTATTCTTTTGGATTAAACCGAATCTTCGGTGTGGTATTAGTTTTAATAGGGGTCTTTTTAGCTATAGCTATACAAGAGACGAAAAATAAAAAACAACCTTCTCAAACAGACAGGGAAAGCATGTTAAATCAATGGATTTGGCGTATAGTAGGTATAATAGCTGGAATGTTACTGGCTATACAAATTGCTATCAATGGTCAATTAGGAAAGGTTCTTCATTCTTCTTCACAAGCAGCCTTTGTTTCATTCTTTGTAGGCACCATTACCTTAATTATAATTGCCGGGATAATGGATCGCTCTTACGCAAATATTAAAGAACCTATTAAGCAGTCAGCTCCATGGTGGATATGGATTGGAGGGATATTAGGTGGCGCTTATGTTCTAATAAATGTATACCTCGTTAATCAAATTGGAAATGGACAAACTGTAATCCTTACTTTATTTGGTCAAATCACTGGTAGTTTGCTGGTAGAACAATTTGGCCTGCTTAACTCTTCGAAAAATCGAGTCAAACCAATACAAATTTTCGGTTTAATTGTTATGATAGCTGGTGTTTCTTTAATCCGGGTATTTTAAAGTATTCATCAATATCTTCTTTTGAGAGTAACGAATAAGTTCAGTAGTTTTTTATATTTTCATTAGTGCCCCACGGCAATCAAGCTAAACTTTAATGTACCCCCACAATGAAAATTTTCTTTCACTACAGTTAATTACTTTGAGAAATCAGCGTTTTTTCATTTTAGGGGTACTTTGTTTTGTTAGCTTGATAGCGATGTGGTGCTACCCCTAATTGGTCTTGTAGTGCCCGTTCTCGAAGTTCACCGTGTTTCCCGAAAAAAATTGTGCGTGCTAATGCATTCATAGCTTCTCCTTTATTCAACCCCCTTAGAATCCGCCAGCGTAAAGTTTCGCTAGAAATATAGTCTAGTATAAACAGTGTTTTTTCAATGCGTCCCATATATCCAGTTATATATATTCAAGTGGCTTTTTTCACAAAAGAATCATAAAAAACTCTATCTATAGATAGAGGGTATTCAAAAAAATCATCTTTCAGATAGATGTTCTAAAATATTAGGGATGTTACAATCCTCCAGTAAGTAAGCAAATAAACAATAAATTTAGACTTTATGGGGGTTTTAATTTGAATACTCAAGCTTGGATAATGATTGGTGCATTTTTAACAATTGTATTATTAACACAAATCGGAAGGAAAGTATTTACAACCACAAAGGCTGTATTGCCATTTATTCTTTGTGGTATAAGTGTTTATTTATTCGTCGAGGGAATACCTACCTCAGGTTCAAATATGACCGCACTCATAATCATGACAATGGTCGGCATGATCATGGGAGGGCTAATGCTTTTTACTGTGAAAGTAGAATATGGTTCTGACAATAAAGCGTACGTAACTGCTGGTATTCCTTATTTATGTTTATGGATTATTGGACTTGGATGGCGTGTCGTATTAGCTTATGTAGCGACAGACTGGTATCCACAACAATTTATAGATTTCATGGTATCGAATCACTTGGATTTTAATGTTATAGCCCCTGCTTTCGTATTTTTTACAATTGCGATGGTAGTTATTCGTACTATTGGAATTGTGATTAGGATACAAAGATATAGAAAAAATCTAAAAGCAAATTAAAGAAATAGGTTAAGAAAAACAACTTCTTTTGTATAATGAAGTAGGAAAAACAAACACACTATAATAACTACTTCATTATTCTTTTAATTTCAGATTTTAGATGATATGCATTAAAGGAATTTAACTCAACTATGAACTATTATAATTGTGAGTTGTAAATTTCCAGCCTTTAAATCAAGAAATGGATATTCATCTATAGCCAAGAAATATAGAAACTAAACAGTAAGGTTGGGAGGGAATAAGTACATGGAAAAAGTATTTTTAAAAATGATTGATAGTCATGCAGGAAATGCGATAGGAAGCATCTTAATATGCGTATTTTTTTATAAAGGTTTCGCACCTCATGGTACCTTTGCAATATGGGTTTGTAGCGTTTTTGTAACAATTTATCTATGGATGTTGTATTCACCAAAATCTTGGTGGAATGCAAGGAAGTACGCTTTATTTACGAGTATATTAATAAGCATATCATGTGTATTATATTTTTCTCATCCGAATTTTCCAAATTATGCGTTATGGCCACTCATAGTTTTTCTTGCCGCTGCAGAACCAAAGTGGCAACGAATAACGACAATTTTAGCTGCTATAACGGGGATAGTTATTATTCTATTTATACATACGAATACGTTTCCTTATCAAGAAACATTAATTATTATCGGCCTCTATGTCTCAATCCGAAGTACATCCAAGCTAAGAGACGCATATCAAAAAAATCAAAAACAACTAAAAGAATTAGACGAAGCACATGCTGAACTACAAGAAACAACGGTATTTTCTATGCGATATGCAGCTTTTACGGAAAGAACAAAATTAGCAAGAGAGATTCATGATGGACTTGGACATCAAATGACCTCACTTATTATTCAATTACAGGCTCTTAAGATTATGTTAAGGAAAGATCCTGTTGCTGCCCAAGATCATGTTGAAGAACTTTTAAAGGTGGCACGAAAGGGAATGGAAGAAATCCGAGTTGCTGTTAGAGAATGGACAAGTGATGAAAAAGATCTCGGGCTTACTTCTTTAAAAGGATTGATTTCACAGGTTCAAGCAAATTCTTTATTACAAATTGAGTTCATTCAAGCTGGAAATATAACAGAGTGGACGATGGAGGAAAGTACAACTCTGTATCGCATTTTACAAGAGTCTTTAACTAATGTCTTACGACATTCTAATGCAGATTCTGTTATTGTAAACGTAACAGAAATAGACGGAGTAGTAAAACTCACAATTGATGATAATGGTATATATACAGGGGATAAGCCATTAAAATATGGCTTTGGACTCAATGGTATGATAAAACGCTGTAAATCAGTTGGAGGTAATTGTTCCTTTTTTCTAAATGAACCAAAAGGACTTCGAGTTGAATCCACTATTCCAATTCAGAAAAATGGAGGAGAAGTATGACAGAAAAGATTCGTATTGTGCTAGCTGATGATGAACCATTTGTTAGAAAAGGCCTATGCTATATTATTGAAATGCAAGATGACATGGAGATAGTTGGGGAATGTAAAGAAGGTAAGGAAGCAATTAAAGTGGCTTTAGAAACTGCACCAGATATGGTAATTATGGACATTCAAATGCCTGACTTATCAGGCATTATGGCTACTAAAAATATTATGAGTATATTACCAAACACAAAGGTTGTCCTATTAACAACATTTGATGTACAACAATATGTCTTAGATGGTATTCGAGCTGGTGCAGTGGGTTATATATTAAAAGATACTGAAACGGAGGAAATGCTAGATAGTATTCGATCTATGAATAGAGGGGCAATGATTTATAATAGCACGACAGCAAATCAAGCTTTTACACAATTTATAAAAAACGATAATAATGATTATAATTTAGTTAGCGAAGAACTTGAACATACGGAAACTCTAACTAAGCGGGAGATTGATGTTTTACAATTATTAGCTTATGGAAAACAAAACCATGAAATAGCTAAAATCCTTTATGTTTCCGAAGGGACAGTCAAAACTCATATCCACAATATTCTTCAAAAACTAGATGTAACAGATCGTACACAAGCAGCTGTAATGGCAATTCGAAAAAAAATTGTAAAGTGATATCTGCTGTATGTAGTAAAAAGAATAAAATTTTAAATTAACATAGTGTTTTTCTAATTGAAATTAAACAGATCATAATAAAAAAGAAAGAGAGTATAGCATGGATAATACAACTGGTCTTATTATTTTAATTCTTATAATTCTCCTTCAACTAAAAGAAAGAGAATTGAAAGTTCAACGAATGTGGATTGCTCCTGTATTAATCGCATACTATACATTTACTCATGTATTTAATGATCTCACATTAATAGAAACTGGTTTATTTGTAGTATTACTTGCTCTTGGAGGAATTGTAGGAGCTGTGCGTGGTTCTACAACTATAATACGAATCGATAAAAATAATGGGAAGGTTTATGCTAAAAATTCTTATATCGCCTTAGGTATATGGATTGTTGTATTTATTTTACGTTTTATTGTAACGTATATTTTTAAAGGTTCAAGTCAGTATGCGCTAGGTTTAGTAACGAATGGTATTTTTTGCTTTATTGCGGCGAGTGAGTGTATAAGAAGAGTGATTCTATACTTAAAAGCAAAAAGTTTGATGCATTCAAAACATTAACTATTGCTAAGGGTAATTTTTGTAGTGTAGCAAATTTCAGTGTTTTTCTAACACCAACACATTGCTATCAAGTTAAGTGATTTTAACAGCTTAATTAAGTACCAAAAAAGATTAACTTGAGTAGTAAGCTTAAGGAATGAATAATCAAATATCTAGCTTCCTTTATTTATGGATTGAAGGCTATTTGATTTTATATTGGTATAAGTGAATTAAGAATTTCTTAAGAACCTATTAAGAAATAAGTGAGTTTAGGAACTAGAATAAATGTATCTTAACAGTAATAAGGAAATGAATGGTTTAAACGGAAGTTCGCAGAGTATGTCAAAAAGCTATAAGTAAGTATTTCAGGAGGTGTTTATGAAGCAAAAAATGATTCCGGAATGGCTATGTCAGCAGGTTATACATCACTTGAAAATGCTCCTGTCATTTCAGGAGTAACTGAGTATGACTCTGTAAAATTAACACTAACTTCACCAACAGAACGTAAAAGTGTAGAAAAACAAGCTGTTTCTATTTTGAACGAGATGAAAGCTCCTAAATTTGAGCATAAATTTAAAGCTCAAGATATGGGTGAATTTACGAAGCAATTAGACGAATCAATCGGTATGATGAAAATGGTATTCGGTGGTATCGCTGCTATCTCCTTACTTGTTGGTGGTATCGGTGTGATGAATATTATGCTTGTATCCGTAACAGAACGTACACGTGAGATCGGTATTCGTAAAGCACTTGGTGCAACACGCGGTAAAGTATTAACACAATTCTTAATTGAATCTTGTATTTTGACTGGACTAGGTGGTTTCATCGGATTCATGCTCGGTATTTTCTTCGCTTGGATCGTCTCAATCTTTGCCGGATGGCCTCTCGTTGTCTCAACAGAACTTGGACTTCTTGCAGTAGGCATTTCAATGCTAATCGGTATTGCATTTGGTTTACTACCAGCTAACAAAGCTGCAAAACTTGAACCAATTGAATGTTTACGATATGAGTAAAAAACGTAGGAGTGTAAACTCCTGCGCTTTTTCTGTTGAAGCCGAGAAATCTTCTAGCAAATATATCGACTTTACAACCAAAATATGTTGCTTGATGATCTCGTTTTTTGCGAAGTTGAATATCCAATAATGCAACTACAGCTGCCATTTTTCCTGTTACGCGACATGCTCTGTTTGTGCATCTGCATGTACAAGTTGTAATACAGAAATACGTGACAATTTAATACTATTCATACTTGCTGATAGTACAAATAATGCAAAGAAGAAGATGCAAGTAACAGTCATAGATGGAATATACAATGCTTTATATCCTTAGCTAAAAAATTCCAGCTGTTTCATTAATAACTGACCGATACCCTCTGCAAGTCCTACACCAACTACAATTCCGATTACAAGAGATACGGCACCTAATACGATTGTTTCGATAAACATAAGTAAGGTAACTTTATGCTTTTTTGATCCTAACATTATATACATGCCAAACTCTTTTTGGCGAAGAGATAATAAGAAAGAGTTTCCATATAAGATATAAAAAAATGTTATAAATGCTAATAAAAAGGAACAAATGTGGAATATATATACAATAGGACCCACATGTGCATTAGATTCAAGGAACCCTTTATGGGTATTTTCGCCATTCTCTCGAAATGGGGGAATAAGAAAAACATATCGTGAAAATTCCAATTTTCTTATTACTAAAATTATCTCGCAAAAAAGCAAAGTAATATATAACCCAACCTTTGGTATTGCTTCTTTAATGGTGGGGGGGCAGATGGCGATATAATTATTGATGGAGTTTTGTATGACTTCAAAAGCGGAAAAGCATTAGGATACTCTTGGAAAGAAGCAGCATAATTGATTGGGTATTATTTTTCAAATGAAATTTCAGTAACTTTAAATAGTAGTGATTGGCCAGATACTTATAAAGATTTGGAGATAAAAAAAGTAGCATTTTATAAAGCCCGATATGGTGAAATAGAATATTTTGATTTAGCACACTATGATAAACAAATGATAAATGAAATAACAAATAGAATGATTCTCTGTCTAAGAAAAAGATAAAAAACTTTCAATTGTATAAGGTATTTCCAATGAAAAAATATTTGATTTTAAATGTTGGAGATGGAATACTACTATTTTTTTAGGCAAGTTTATGAGTAAAAAAAGATTTATGGCAATGTTATGCTTCAAATATTACAAGAATGTTCTCTAAGAATAATGCTTTATGGCAATATTATGGGTCAAATTGTGGCGGACTTATGATTCAAATCACAGTATTAAAGACATGATACAGGAGCAAACAAAAATCCCGCGTCCAATCTTAACGCAAGATGCAAAAGAAAGGATTGAAAATAAGCTGTTAATTTCATATTTAGGTGAAGAAGAGGTTTTACTTACATATTATAAAGATGGCTATCTATATAAAAATTACATAACAGTAGCTGATATAAATCCATTAAATAAGACGATTACTTGTACCGATGTTGTTTTTCATAATCAAAGAATGTTTAAGTTTGGTGATGTAGTGGAAGTGGAGTAAAGTGTGACTGGAATCCATATAAAGGTTTATGGCCAACCATGAATAAATAGTTGGCCATAATGATCTTAAAGATCCATATCTTTTAATCCGGGACTATGCTTATTTGGCATTTCAGGAAGTTCTGGTACAGGAAAACCTTTTGGTGGGTCAGTTACTGTTAATGTTCCTTTGTTTCTACTTGGAGATTCACCTTGGAATATTTCTCCCATTCTTGTTGGATCTAAGCTGAAATTAAATTGTGCATTATGGAATCCCATATCTACATACTTTCTACACTCTGGATATTTATTGATATCATAGTTCGGCACAGGGAAGAGTTTTCCCCATTCAACCCCTAATGTCTCTAAAGCTTTTGCAAAAGCATTTTGATGTGCATTATCACGTACAATTAAAAATGCAAGAGTTTCTCTAAATGTTTGATTAGAACTCATTTCATAAATTCTAGTTTTTTGAAGTACACCTGTAGATTCAAGTACTACATTATCTAGTAAATCGCTAATTAAGTTTCCATGACTATATACCCAAGATCCATTCCAAGGATTTCCAGCTGCATCAACAGGCAATGAACTTTGAGCACCTACAATAAAATGGTGAGGGTTTGCATGTTTAACCGCTTCATCAAGCGGTGCTTTGTCAATACCAGCCTTTCCTGGCGTAGGCTCACCAAATCCAGTTAATAGCTGATTAATTGTATGTTGTACAAGTTCTACATGGCTTATTTCCTCTAAAAAAACACCTCGAAGTAAATCACGATATTGCTTCTCTTTACCTCTAAAATTTGAGCTTTGGAAGAAATATTGCATCATTGTACGCATTTCACCATAATGCCCGCCTAATATTTCTTGTAAAACTTTTGCAGCAGCTGGGTCTGGTTTATCCAGTTTAATCATATTAATTATTTCCTCTTTATAATAAAACCATGAAGTACACCTCTTTTAAGTTAGTTAACATTGTTATGGTGTTCGCTATTTGGTTACTTAATACTTTAATTCATGTTTTTACCAATTAATTATTACCTCAAAATACAAAGTTTTTGGAAATAACTATTTTAGATGTGAGATGAAAATGGGGGATAGATACTTAGTATTTAATAAAAAAGATAAGATTACGAAATGTAATCTTATCTTTTCATTAAGAATAATGAATTGTAGCTTCAAGGTTTCAGAATGACTTTTATACAGTCATCTTCACGATTATTAAAAATTTGATAACCGTAGCTCGCTTCTTCAAGGGGGATTTTGTGTGTAATAATCTCTTTTGGATCAAATTCTTTATTTGTTATTTTTTCAAATAGTTCCGGCATAAAATGAATGACAGGTGCTTGTCCCATTTTAAGGTTAATATTTCTAACCCAAAATGCCCCGAGTGGAAATGCATTATAATTGCCACCATAAACGCCGGTCATTTGAACCGTTCCATATTTTCTTACGGCTTTCGTAGCGATTTGAATAGGGCCGAGAGTTCCGCCTTGTAATTTTAATTTTTGTTCCAGAAATTCTAAAGGCGATTTTTTTCCATCCATCCCCACGCAATCAATGACTACATCGGCACCACCATGTGTAATTTCCTTTAAATGTTCTCCCATATCTGGGAATTTTGTAAACTCAAATACCTCAACGTTGTTAATCTTTTTTGCATAATTCATCCGATAATCTAAGTAATCCACTGCAATTACACGTTTAGCGCCTTGCATCCAAGCAAATTTTTGTGTCATTAATCCAACAGGTCCACAACCAAGGACGATAACAGTATCACCTGGCTTAACGCCTGCGTTTATTACACTCCAATAGGCTGTTGGTAAAACATCTGATAAAAATAGTAGGGATTCATCTTCAAGTTCGCATGATTCCGGTATAACAAATGGAGTAAAATTACCAAATGGAACTTTTAAATATTCTGCTTGTCCGCCTGGATGATTACCAAATTTCTCTGTATAACCAAAGTAACCACCAGAATCGTAATGAGGGTTTGAGTTATCACATTGACTTTCCATTTCGTGTTGGCAATAGAAACAATGTCCACAAGAAACGTTGAAGGGGATAACAACACGATCGCCTTTTTTCACTTTAGTGACATCTGGCCCGACTTCTTCAACGATTCCCATTGGTTCATGGCCGATAATGTATCCTTGAGGTAAGGGCATGTTGCCTTGATATAAATGTAAATCAGAACCACAAATAGCGGTTGAAGTAATTCTTACAATAATATCATCTTTTTTCTCTAACTTTGCATCATCAACTTGTTTAACTTGTACTTGATTTGGTCCTTGATAGGTTACAGCTTTCATCTCATATCTCCTTTTGGATTATGTCTCAAAACATAATTTTATTTAATCTCTTGGTGAAATAGAAATCTTTCTTTTATTTACTGAAGGGAATTAGGAAGTATACATAGTGTTGTTATGAAAGTATGTTATATCAGTTATTCTTTCTTATATGTTTTGCCCTACTTTAAGAAAAAATCAATTTTTATCCATAAACTAATTTCCATAAAAAGGATAATTATTATTTCATAATTTGTAACATATTAAAAACATCGGAGGTGAAATAAGATGGCAAACAATAATAGTGGAAATCGTAATGAATTGTTAGTTCGAGGTGCTGAACAGGCTCTTGATCAAATGAAATATGAAATTGCACAAGAGTTTGGTGTACAACTTGGTGCAGATACAACAGCTCGTTCAAACGGATCTGTTGGTGGTGAAATTACAAAACGTTTAGTAGCAATGGCTGAACAACAACTTGGTGATAGAGCTAATCGCTAAGTAAATTGGCATACAATATAGCAGATATGTAAATCAATTTCTTTTGTATATGTATAAAAATAAAAACCCTTATAGTAAATGGATTCTCACTCAAAGATTATTGATAATCTTCTTTCATAATCTTTGAGTATTTTATTTGTAAACTACTTTCCTAAACAATAAACACGCAGTGTTGGAAAGGTGTTTTCCATGCATAGTAGAAAATCTTTTGCAGGAAAAAGCATACTTAAAAATTTGATTTCAATATTGAAATCAATATTGATTATGATATTTTCGAAAGGGAGGAATTTTAAAATGGGTATTTTAAGTGGAAATCCTCAAAATGAACCGTTACATTACGGAGAAGTATTTGATATTTGGAGTTATCTTCTAGCTGCACAAGGTGGAATCGCAAGCCATCAAGTGTTTATGAATCACACAGGTGACGAAGATTTAAAGAAGTTTTTAGAGAGCTTAATTGAAAATGATATGAATTCGGAAATAGAAGAGTTAAAAACTCTTTTAAAGGTTAATGGCGTAGCTTTACCGCCTGCTCCTCCAGAACGACCAGTTGCATCTATCGAAGACATTCCCCCAGGGGCACGTATTAATGATGCTGAAATAGCAGCAGCTGTTTCTACAGGGTTAGCAGCTGGACTTGTGACATGTAGTCAAGTGATGGGAAAATGTCTTCGAGAAGATGTAGGGATGCTATTCGGACAATTTCATATGAAAAAAGCGCAAGCAGGTGTAACTTTGCTGCGTTTAAGTAAGAAAAAAGGGTGGGTAGTTCCACCACCGTTACATGTAAGAAATTCTGATCAAGCTTAATAACCAAAAATAAAAAAGTGGCATTGGCCACTTTTTTATTTTTTAGATGTATCCTCAATTTTGGATTTATTTATTGTAGAAGAATCCATATATTCATCTGACATTTCCATAGCATATTTATCATGGTGAATATGATTGTGATTTGTTAATTCATCATCGTTACGCAGCACTAGTCTCTTCATATAAATGTGGAAGAAAACCTCTATTCCGCCAATAATTAATGCGGATAAGAATGAAGAAAGTCCAATATTACGAGTAGCATCTAAATTAGTAAATAAGGATGTTAGTAGCCAAATTCCGAAGAAGCTTAAGCCCAAATCTGCCATTGTAGCAATCATATTTCCGTATTTAGGTAAAATGAAGAGATCGCCGATTAAATAGGCAACTCCTGTTAAGAAAAGAGAAATGAGTAATACTCTAGGAATGGAAATGCCTTGAAAGATACTGAGTACGATAAGTAATACTGCAGTTATCGCTGTGTATTTAATTGATAAAGCAACAATATGTTTCATCATTTTCCTCCATTATTTAAACGTATATGGAATAAAAGATTTCATTAAAAACGGGTTATGCTATATAGCGTAACCCAGTTTAATCAACCTTTAATGGTAAGAAGTACAACCTGGGTAAGAAGCGGGCTTATACTACAGATAGTATTTGAGGAATATCGATTTTTATTCACAAGGCGTAGTTCCATTCTAATAATAGAGATGTTGCCTAAGTACAGTGTTTTTTTATTAAACTTAATAATTTTTTCCGTTTTGATTTTGTTTCTTAAATATAAGAATAAAAAGTATTTTCATGCTTAATGTATCTTTTAGTCTATATATTTTCTATAATCGGGTAAAGCGATTTTATCAAATTCTTGAACGAGTGTTTTGAGGCTTGTTGATAGCAATTCACCCGACATCGGTATCCCATGTCCAGTAACAGCGGTTAGAGGCTTTAACTTCTCTAGCTTAATAACTGATTCTTTAGCGGCTTTCCAGTCTGTTGTTAAATAACGAGGGGGTCCGCTTATTTCCTGTTCCTGAGTAAATACTTTATATAGATATTCCTCTTTCACTGTAATAAAAGCATCCCCAGCGATCAAAGTTCGGTCTTTTTCTCGAAATAATGAAATATGCCCAGGTGTATGAATCCATCGAAACTCTGGCATATGGGGGACAGTTCCATCGGTAGGTAGTGCTTTTACGTTATTTCCTAAGTCAATTGGTTCGTTTGGGAACAGAGGAGACATTTTTGCTACCATACCACCTTCAACTGTAGGGTCTGGTTCTGGATAGCTTTGTTGTCCGGTCAGGAACGGTATCTCCATCTGATGTGCATAGACGGGAATATCCCAATATTTGATGAGTTCAATTATTCCCCCAACATGATCAAAATGGCCGTGAGTTAAAATAATGGCTTTTGGGCGACTATTGGTACCAAATCGATCCTCAGCGATAGAGATAATTTCATTTGCACATTTAGGCATTCCAGCATCAACTAAAACAAAATCATTGGTCTCAGGATTTCCAACAAAGCATATATTGACGATTTGAATCGTGTAACAAAATAAATCAGGCAATACTTCAATGCCATGACCACTTTCAATTGAAGTTGCTGGAATAAACTTGTAATCACTTCCATAATTCATTTCATTGTCCAATTTTTCTCCCCCTTAATATATTTTAATACGACATTATAGTTCCCTAATCTTGAAAATTCATTTTGGCGAATTTGAGAAAAGAATTAATGTGGGATTAAAAAACAATAATTTAGTCCTAGAATTAAGAGAGATTCATATCAATTTATATAAAGTGCAAACAGAAAATATTGATTTTACAATTGTAGTTTCTACTATTTTTTGAGGAGGGATTACGAGTTAATAAAAGATTTATCTAGATATTATAATGTGAGTTTATACAAAAAATACATAACAGTAGCTGATATAAATCCATTAAATAAGATGATTACTTGTACCGATGCTTTTCATAATCAAAGAATGTTTAAGTTTGGAGATATAATTGAAGTGAATTCGAGGGGATAAATAAAAAAGATTATCTCTTCCTAACTTAATTATATCATGTAAATCAAGTTCGAAATAGACTGTTTCTTCTCATTTACTACTGATACAATCAAAAACACAAGTAAAGTAAGGAGAGATGTTAAATGAGTTTTTTCGTTCTCGATTTTCAGGAAATAGAAAACACGCACCTTTCACTTGTCGGTGGAAAAGGTTTGAATTTAGGGGAGTTATCCAACATTCAAGGGATACAAGTGCCAGAAGGATTTTGTGTTACAACGATAGGGTATGAAAAGGCCATCGAGCAAAATGAAGAGCTTCAAATTTTGTTGCAGCAGCTAACAATGTTAAAAATTGAGGAACGAGATCAAATTGGTGAAATTAGTAAGAAGATTAGAGAAGTCATTATGGCGGTGGAAATTCCAGTTGATGTAGTGGAATCAGTAGCTCATTATCTCTCTCGCTTTGGCGATGAACATGCGTATGCAGTGCGTTCGAGTGCTACTGCTGAAGATTTACCGTATGCCTCGTTTGCTGGTCAACAAGATACGTATTTAAATATTATTGGAAAAGAAAGCATTTTGCAGCATATTAAAAAATGCTGGGCTTCTTTATTTACAGATAGAGCGGTTATATACCGAATGCAAAACGGTTTTGATCATAATCAAGTTTCTATATGTGTTGTCGTTCAAAAAATGGTTTTCCCTGTGGCTTCAGGGATTTTATTTACTGCCGATCCGATTACTTCGAATAGGAAGGTGTTGTCAATCGATGCCAGCTTTGGACTTGGCGAAGCGCTAGTATCTGGATTGGTTTCTGCCGATAATTATAAGATAAAAGAAGACAAAATTGTCGAAAAGGTCATCGCAACGAAAAAATTAGCCATCTATGGACGAAAAGAAGGCGGAACAGAGACAAAGAAAATTGCTCCTAATCAGCAAAAATTTCAAACACTTACTGAACAACAAATTTTACAACTAGCACGCATCGGAAGACAAATCGAAGCTTATTTTGATTGTCCGCAAGATATTGAATGGTGCTTAGTTGATGATACATTTTATATAGTCCAAAGCAGGCCGATTACGACTTTATATCCAATTCCAGGAGTAAATGATGGGGAAAATCATGTGTATATATCGGTTGGTCACCAACAAATGATGACCGATGCGATGAAACCACTTGGGTTATCTTTTTTCTTGTTAACGACTAGTGCCCCTATGCGTAAAGCGGGAGGCAGGCTATTTGTTGATGCTACGCAACAATTAGCTTTACCTGCTAGCAGAGATTACTTAATAAACACTTTAGGAAAATCGGATCCGCTCGTAAGAGATGCATTAACGACTATAATCGAGCGAGATGATTTTATTCAATTGTTACCGGATGATGAAAAAGGAAAGAGTGCTAGTAAAAGTAAGCAACCTGCAAGTTCGCAAACAGAAATCGAAAATAATACGGCAATCGTTACGAATTTAATACAGAATAGTCAAGAATCGATCGAAGAGTTAAAACGAAACATGCAAACGAAATCAGGTGTGGATGTATTTGATTTTATTTTGCAAGACATCCAGCAATTAAAGAAAGTATTATTTAACCCGCAAAGTATAGCTGTCATTATGGCTGGTATGAATGCTTCAACATGGATGAATGAAAAGATGGAGCAATGGCTAGGTGAAAAAAATGCAGCAGATACACTTTCTCAATCCGTACAAAATAATATTACGTCTGAAATGGGTTTAGCATTAATGGATGTTGCTGATGTGATTCGCCCATATCCAGAAGTTATTGCGTATTTACAGCATGTAGAAGATGATAGCTTTTTAGATGAATTCGTTCAGTTTAAAGGCGGGGAAAAAGCTCGAGATGCCATCGCTGCTTTTCTAAATAAATACGGGATGAGATGCAGCGGAGAAATCGACATTACAAAAACACGCTGGAGTGAAAAGCCAACAACCATTATCCCGATGATTTTAAATAATATAAGAGACTTTGAAGCTGGCGCTAGTAAGCGAAAGTTTGAAGAAGGACTGCAGGAAGCTTTGAAAAAAGAAGAAGAGCTGTTAGAGCGATTGCAGCACTTGCTGGATGGTAATCAAAAAGTAGAAGAGACGAAGAGAATGATTCGTAACATCCGTAATTGTATCGGTTATCGTGAATATCCGAAATACGGCATGATTAATCGTTATTTTATATATAAGCAGGCGTTATTGAAAGAAGCTGAGCAACTTGTGCAGAGTGGGGTCATTCATGAAGTCGATGATATATACTACCTAACTTTTGAAGAACTTCACGAAGTCGTCCGCACAAATAAACTAGATTACGAGCTTATTCATAAGCAAAAAAATGAGTACAAATTATATGAAAAACTAACGCCGCCGCGAGTTATGACGTCTGATGGAGAAATCATTACAGGTAAATATAAACGAGAAAACCTCCCAGCTGACGCGATTGTAGGTTTGCCTGTTTCTTCAGGAGTTATAGAGGGAAGAGCTCGCGTTATTTTAAACATGGAAGAAGCGAATTTAGAAGAGGGCGATATATTAGTGACTGCATTTACTGACCCTGGCTGGACACCGTTGTTTGTGTCTATAAAAGGGTTAGTAACAGAAGTCGGCGGGCTTATGACACACGGAGCAGTAATTGCACGTGAGTATGGATTACCAGCAGTCGTCGGAGTAGAGAATGCTACGAAACGAATAAAAGACGGTCAACGAATTCGGATACATGGAACAGAAGGGTATATTGAAGTGTTGTAAGTAAAAGAACATCCACTATTATAGTGGGTGTTCTTTTGTATATAGTTGACTTATTTCTTTAAGCCAGCCGCATAAAAAGGCCCATGAACTGCAATAGTTGATAAAAAGCGAGCAATCTCCTCAGGTGTTTCTTTTTGTCCATTATTTAACCATTGCTGGATGACACCTATATGTGCAGATGCCATATAAGAAGTTAAGTATTCGCTTGGAACAAGTAAATTCTCCTTATTAATGAGAGGACCATTCGTATCTTCAAATAATGTTTTCCACATAAAGTCTTTCAGTTTTGTTTGGAAAGATAAATCTCCATTTGGACTAAGCACAGCTCTCATAAAATCACTATTTTCATTTAGAAATTCAAGAATAGAAGTGATAAGTATAAATGGCATTGTTGGAGAAGGATTTGTTCCAAGATCAGCAATAACTTCCGGGAATTTCTGTTTGGCAATTTTAGAAAACTCGTACATAATGTCTTCTTGGCATTTCGTCATTAAATCAAATTTATCTTGATAGTGCGCATAGAAAGTACCGCGATTAATGTTTGCTTTCGTTGTAATATCTTTCACTGTAATGGCGTCAAAACCTTTTTCTTCAATTAGCTCCACCAATGCATTTCGTATGGCAGTTTTCGTACGAACAACACGCAAATCTAAATTGCTATCGCGCAACGCATGTCCCTCCTTAATTTTACTCAACACATTTAGAAAATGTGTCTTATAACCGACACATTCCCGATTTTTGATTATTGTATATGGTTCAACTCGAACATATAATTCAAAATATAAATAAACAACACGTTGTTGGTTATTATAAATCAAATTAAAGGAGGAGAAAAGAAAATGTTTAAAAATAAACTTTTATTTTTATCACCAGTTATTGCATTACTTGTTGTTTTTATTTTTTCATTAACGTTATTTCCAACTGTTCAAGCGCAGCCGAAAAACTTGCCAATTGCAATTGTAAATGAGGATCAAGGTGTAGAAATTCCAAATCAACCGGAAATGAATATGGGGCAAACAATTGTTGATACGGTGAAAAAATCATCGAAATCAGATGAAGAACCTGCGGTAAAGTGGGTAGAAGTGAAAAATAAGGAAGCAGTTCAAAAAGGGTTAAATAATAAAGAGTATTATGCAGCGTTAGTCATTCCGAAAGACTTTAGCACAAAACAAGCATCATTACGAACGCCACAGCCATCTTCTCCAGAGATAGAAATATTCATAAATCAAGGAATGAATACAGCAGCATCAACTATGGCTGGGCAAATGTTAAATGCGATCGTTGATAATATGAACAATACTGTTCGCGCGCAACTATTAGAAGGATATAAAGCAAAAGGAGCTACATTAACAGCAGATCAAGCGGCGAAATTAGTAACACCTATTGTAAAGAACGTGAAAAATGTGAATGAGGTTGGCAAAAATAGTGCAAACGGTAATTCACCAATGTCTTTATTTCAGCCGTTATGGATTGCAAGTTTAGCGAGCGCAGCAATTATCTTTATTGCGATAAGTAAAATGCCAGTAGGTACAAGAAAAGAAAACCTAGTATTAAAACTAAAACAAATAGTAACTGGAGCAATTGCGACACTTGTCATTGGATTTGGTCTTACATGGATTGCAGATGGGATGGTAGGGTTAAATATTTCGAACTTCACGGATACAGCTCTATTCTTATCTATTACTTCTTTTAGTTTCTTCTTAATGATATCTGCGGTACTTTCGTTAGTTGGGCTAAAAGGAATTGGTTTATTCGCTTTATTACTATTTTTCGGAGCGCCGTTATTATCGTTAGCACCTGAGATGTTGTCTCCGTTTTATCAAGACTGGGTCTACTCATGGTTACCAATGAAATTTATGATTGAAGGCCTAAGAGAAATCTTTTTCTTCGGAAAAGGGTTAAGCTGGAATACACCTGTTACTGTACTCGTTTGGATTGGTATAGTAAGTATGGTTACTATATTAGTAACTGCATTCAAACGTAGTGCAGTAAAAGGGCATAAAACAGAATTGAACGCTTAAAAAAAGCCGTTTCACTAATTAGTGAAACGGCTTTTTTGATGAAATCTATAAGCTAAAGAATGAGTATTTGCTGTTGTAGTCTAAGAATAAAGTTTGTTAATTTTTGTGGTTTTTCCTCAATGTAAACACCTAATTGTTGAAAAGTGTTATGTTTAGAATTAAGTCGGGATCTCTAAAGATCGCGTACGTTCCAGACAATCTCACCACGTTCGTCATCCCACGTACTGTGATGACGCTTAAATCCTATCTTTTCAAGTACCCGGAGGGAAGCGATATTCCAAGCGCCTACAGTCGACCAAAGTCTTTGGCGCTCAGTAGCAATCGCCGCGTCCAGTACAACAGATGCCGCCTCAGTTGCATAACCTTTACCATGAGCGCTGCGGAACAACTCGTATGCAATCTCCGGCTCTTCAAGTGTGGAACGACCGATAATTAAGCCACAGTATCCAATGAAATCGCCTTCGTCTCTCCTTCGAATAGTGAGAAGGGAAATGCCATTTTCGTCTGCCTTCTTGCGCATCTCAATAAGCCGGCTACGAACGGAGTCGAGGGTCGGCATGTCCACACCACGTTCGCCAATTAATTTTCTCATCCAAACTGAATCGGATTCCTCCCACATACTCAGGTCAAGTCGTTCGGTTTTTAGCTGGAACTTCATAGTTTTAAATAAAGATGGCATAGTGGAACCTCCTAGTTATGTTACTGAACTCATAATAGCTTCGCACCGCATCATGTTGAACCTCTCGTTGATTCGCGAATTTATTTTCCAACTCCCGCGAGAGTTTATAGCAACAGTATTATTTTATGCATAAGCTATTCTTTTGCAAAATAGACCATTTTCTCAAACTTTACTTTCAATCTAAAGCTGTCCCGTTATATACACATGCTCCTACTATTTCAAAATGCATAAAATGTTATGCGAAAGTATGGAGGGGATACAATGTATAATTCGAATTATTATGATTGGTATAGGCAGAATGATAAGTTGATAAGTGATATTGAGAAAGCTATAAATGGAGAGTATAGCGCTATAAGCTGCTATGCAAAATTAGCGAATATGGCTCCAAGTCAAGCAGAGAAAAAACAAATTCTTGAAATTCGTAATGATGAAATAAAACATTTTCATCACTTTGTACAAATTTATACGAATTTAACTGGCAGGCAGCCGAAACCACAGATTACCGAAGACTGTCCGAATACCTACTTACAAGGATTAGAGTTCGCTATACAGGATGAGCAAAAGACAGTAGATTTTTATTTGGAAATTTCAGATGAGACATCGGATGCACATCTGAAAGATTTGTTACGGAGAATAGCTGCGGATGAACAAAATCATGCGGTATGGTTTTTATATTATTTTGTGAAGTCGAAGTGAGCATTAAGAATGACTGATGTGGTGAATATATTAGAAGTTATTTTAAAACGCAGTGCAACGATTGAATAAGATATGTAAATGTAAGTAGAAGGAAACCGTTTCGCTAGTAGTGGAGCGGTTTTTTATGATGTACATAGGTATCGACAAAATATAGTAATTAAATTTGATATATAATGTATGGAACAAAAATAAATAAGCTAGGAGCAGACATATGAAAAGAGGGATTACAGTAGATATTCTAGATGGATATGATAATTTACTTTGGAAAGTGTTAAAGCCAATTGATATTACTGCATTTGATTGGCAAGCCATGGGAAGGGAGGAAGCTTATATAATAGTTGGGAATGAATTAGGTCCAGAATTATTTTCAGAAGATAACGAGATCATGGCAGGTTCAGCTTTAAAAAAGCTAATAAAAGACAACATATATTATCTTTTATTTGTAGACTTAAAAGCATATCCAAAAGGGGAAGTACTAGGAGAAATTGAAACATATGAAGAATTTAAGGAGAGTAAGTGTGAAGTAGTCGTATTAGTAGCGGATGGTGATTACATACAAATTTATGTGAAAAACCAAGAAGAGATTGAAATGATGTATGAAAACGCACGGAATCAAGGATTGTATGTAGAATATATTACAGATGAAAATGATGGAAGGACTCGTATGTCAGTATGGTAGTAATGTGAAAGGGGAACAGCAATATGGAGAGAAATCTAAGTAAAGAATATACAATTCGAATTGCTACCGAAAATGAGAGTGATAGTATTAAAACTCTATTAAAAGAAGTAGCACAATGGCTACAACATAAAGAAGTGGATCAGTGGCAGTATCTTTTAGGAGAGGAAGCTACGGCTGAAATACTAGAACGTATAAGAGAGAAATATACGTATGTTGTTCTGAAAGAAGATGAAATAGTTGGTACGATTACAGTTTCTCCTAAACAAAATGAATGGGATGAACACATTTTTGGTAAAGAGGAAGTTTCTAATTCATTATATATTCATAGATTTGCGGTGAAACGAAAATATAAGGGGAATGGAATAGGAGAGAGGGTTTTACAGTGGATAGACGAGAATGTACAATGTGATAAAGAGTATTTGAAGTTAGATTGCGTGGGGCATAATCGTACGTTGAATGATTTTTATAAGAAAAATGGTTTTGAATATGTTGGAAGTACGGATGGGCTTAGTAAGTTTCAAAAGAAAAGGAGAATGTGAATGCATCCAATTAACGTAAGTTTAGTTGAAAAGTTAATACAGGAACAGTTTCCCGAATGGGCCCCTTTAGAAGTGAAACCTGTAAAGTTTAGTGGGCATGATAATAGGACGTTTCACTTAGGGGATGAGATGAGTGTAAGATTGCCAAGTGATGTGGCATATGCACCGCAAGTAGAGAAAGAAAATAGTTGGCTTCCTATATTAAGTAAGGGACTTTCTTTACCAATTTCTACAACAATTGCGAAAGGAAATCCGTCTGAAGCGTATCCATTGCCTTGGTCTATTAATAAGTGGATAGAGGGAGATACTGTTACGAAACAAAATATTCGTGACTTAAATGAATTTGTGGCGGACTTAGGATCATTTTTAGTAGAATTACAATCTATTGATGCGAGTAACGGACCGATAGCTGGGGCACATAATTTTTACCGGGGCGGACTTATATCGGTATATGATGAAGAGGCGAGAGTTGCTATTGAAAATAATAAGGATGTCTTTGACGAGGCATTATTAAAGCATCTTTGGGATGTAGCACTTAGTTCAACATGGGACCGTAAGCCAGTTTGGGTTCATGGAGATGTAGCAGCGGGGAATTTACTCGTTAAAGATGGAAAACTTTGTGCTGTAATTGATTTTGGTATTTTAGGCGTAGGAGATCCTGCTTGTGATGCAGCGATGGCTTGGACGTTTTTTGATGAAAATAGTAGAAATGTATTTAAAGAAGTATTACGCATGGATGAAGAAACGTGGAATAGAGCGAGAGGATGGGCACTTTGGAAGGCGTTAATTACATATGACGCGAATAGGGATAGTAATGAGAAGGTGGCAGAAGAATCTTATCGTGTCATTCAAGTGATTGTGGATGATTATAAAGGGTAATAGAAAAGCCTATTTTAAAATAGGTTTTTCATATGATTAAATAGTAGAAATGGAAAGAAGGAATACAATGTGATTATACATAATATTTAGATAATGGGAGGTGTTGAATTTTGAGTGAAATTGAATTAAAGAGTAATGTAATTAAGACAGGGCGAGAGAAGGGGATTATTCTTCGGTTTATACTTGCTAGTCTCGTTGGGGTGTTTATGTTTTTCGTTCCTGTTACGATAAACGGTGCATCGTCTATTATGATTGATCATATCGTATCGTGGATCAGGGCTTCGGTTCCAGGCGTAGTACCTTATTATGCATTATTTGTTATGGCGATTGGTGCGATTTATCCATTTTATACGAAGAAATGGAATGCATCTATCGTAGACATTTGTTTTTCTATTTTAAAAGTAGTTGGCGTTGTTTTTGGCATATTATATTGTTTAAAAGTAGGACCAGCTTGGTTCTTTGCGCCAGATGTTGGGCCGTTTTTGTATGAGAAGCTAGTCATATCAGTAAGTTTGCTCGTTCCAATTGGCTCGGCGTTTTTAGCGTTATTAGTCGGGTATGGATTGCTTGAATTTATCGGTACATTTTGTCGTCCGATTATGAGGCCATTATGGAATACGCCGGGGAGATCGGCAATCGATGCAGTTGCGTCCTTCGTTGGAAGTTATTCGCTGGCCCTCCTTATTACGAACCGCGTGTATAAAGAAGGAAAGTATACGACAAAAGAAGCAGCTATTATCGCTACAGGATTTTCTACAGTATCCGCTACATTTATGATCATCATCGCAAAAACATTAGATATTATGCATTTATGGAATGTTTATTTTTGGACTACGCTTGTTGTAACATTCATCGTGACTGCTATCACCGTAAGAATCCCACCCCTTAGTAGAAAACCAGATACATATGTAACAGAAGAAGGGTTCCCAGAGCCTGTTTATAAAGAGAAAATGCTAAAACGTGCTTGGGAAGATGCGTTAGAAGTATCAAAGTCTGCACCGAGCATTATGAAAAATATTGCAGTGAATTTAAAAGATGGATTTATTATGACGATGGGAATTTTACCATCTATTATGTCAGTAGGATTAATTGGTATCGTCTTAGCGAAGTTCACGCCAATATTTGATTGGATCAGTTATATTTTCTATCCATTTACATGGCTATTACAATTACCAGAAGCAGACTTAGCTGCTAAAGCCGCATCAGTTGGTATTGCAGAAATGTTTTTACCTTCATTATTAGTTGTAAGTGCGCCACTTGTGACAAAGTTTGTCATTGCAGTTGTTTCCGTATCATCTATACTGTTTTTCTCCGCTTCCATTCCTTGTATATTATCAACAGATATTCCGTTAAAAGTATCTGAACTTATTATTTTATATGTGCAGAGAACGATTTTAACGTTGCTTATCATTACGCCGATTGCTTATTTGTTGCTTTGAACTACAATGTAAGTTCTAAATATATGACGTTTACTAACTTGTGTAAATGAATATTTATCGTAAAATCGTAGGTAGTGCGAAATTATAAGTGCTATGCTTGAATAAAGGCATCGCATTTTTTATTTTTAGATGTACTACATGTTTACGATGCGAAAATATCTTTATATATTAATAAAACGATATTGATGGTATGTTATAGTAACAACAAAGGGGGCTTACAAATGGAAATTATTCACGAAAGAGCAAAGTTGCGGTTAATGGATAATACTGATGTCGAAACTTTGTTTTCGATTGTAGAAGGAAATCGGGATATTTGGGCGTATTTAATCTCTAAAATGGATAGTGTGCAAGATATGCAACAATACGTTCAAAAAGCGATAAAGGGTTACGGAAGAGGTAATCAAATACCTTTCATAGTCGTAGATCAACAGACGAATAAGATTGTAGGAAGTACACGTTTATATAATATTTCAGTAGAAGATAAGACAGTTGAGTTAGGGCAAACGTGGTATCATCCGAGTGTGCAACGTACGAGTATAAATACAGAGTGTAAGTATATGCTTCTCCAGTACGCTTTTGAAAAACTGCATATGCTTAGGGTACAAATTAAGACGGATGCAAGAAATGAAAAAGCACAACGAGCAATTGAAAGGTTAGGCGCAGTAAAAGAGGGTGTGCTTAGAAATGAAAGAAAATTACCGAATGGTTATGTGAGAGATGCGGTGGTGTACAGTATTATCTCGAGTGAATGGCCAGGCGTAAAAGAACAATTGTTAGAAAAATTAGAGTTATATAAAGAAAAGTTATAATTCGTGTTTTGAAAGGTATATTGTTCGTGAGGTATGAAAAATATACCTTTTTTCTTACAAAATGCTACTTTATTTTAATTCCTTTTGTTTCATCGTTCCCTTCTGAGAAAAAATTCGTTACAATGTAGTTGTATGGTAATAAACTTATGAATTTAAAAAATGTAATGAAAACCGCAAATGAAAATGAATTGATAATCCTCAATTTTAAATGAAAACCCTTTTATATATAAATAACAAGTAAAGTTCCTTCTTTTAAATAAACTCAAACAAAACGATTTGATATAAATGTTTTTTATAGAAGTATGGATGATGTACGGAGGCAATTACAAATGAAAGAAAATAAGAAGAGTAAGAAAAGACGAATCTTTCAAGTATTTTTACTAATGATTTGTTCTGCTATTTTATATGTAAGTTATGCAGCTTACGATATTTGGAGTTATCGTTTTAAAGCAAATGATGACGTGAAAACGGATGCTGGTATCGTACTAGGCGCAGCTTCATGGAACGGAAAACCATCTCCTGTATTTAAAGAAAGAATTAATCATGCGATTTCTTTATATAGGAACGGAAATATTAAAAAGATTATTTTTACAGGTGGTACAAAGTTCGAGGCAGAACTTGAGGAAGCACGTACTGCAAGAGTATATGCAATGAAACAAGGTGTAAAAGAGGAAGATATTTTAATTGAAACAAAATCCCTTTTCACTGAAGAAAATTTAAAGAATGCGAAGCAAGTTGGAATAGAGAACGGAATACACACATACACGATTGTAAGTGATCCACTTCATATGAAACGCGCAATGAGAATCGCAAAACATATTAATATTGAAGCATATGCTTCACCAACGCCGACATCAGCATATAAAACGTTAGATACAGAAATACCATTCTTCTTTAAAGAATTATTCTCGTATATTGGATATGTAACCTCTTTGCCGTTAAAGGCATTGAAGGGAGACTAATAAGAAAAGAACCTATCGTTAAATAGGAACTTTTCTTATTAGTCAAAAACATTGTATTTTTATCGGAATAGTGAAACAATAGAGAGGTAGCTTCATATAATCATAATGACAAAATGAACGGTTTATGAATCGAGCATAAAGTGAAACTTTAATCAGTGGCGGGGCCACCCCACTGATTATTAGTTGAACCAATCGGGCGTTTACGGGCAGTTGATCTTCCACCTAACTTCTTTGCTTCACCTAAATTTTTAGGTGAGAGTTTTACTGCCCGCAAATAGCGGGATAAAGGAGATTATAGTATGGCACTCTCATTTGTTGAAACAGAAGAACAGTCTTTAATTATTGAGAAAATAAATAAATTGATTCCGAAGTTCATGGAAAGGGAGCATCAACTAAGTGAATTAGGATCATTTCCGTATGAAAATATAAATAATTTGAAAGATATCGGATATACGAAATTAACGTTACCGAAGGAATTTGGTGGTAGTGCGATTTCTTTATATGACTTCGTTTTATTTCAAGAAAAAATCGCGGAAGGCTGCGGAGCTACTGCATTATCGATTGGCTGGCATCTTGGTATTTTGAAAGAGCTAGCGGAAAATCGCTCTTGGGATGATGATATGTTCAAATGGTTTTGCGAAGAAGTACGCAATGGTGCGCTCTTTAACAGGGCAGCAACAGAGCCAAAAACAGGGAGTCCGACGCGTGGTGGTAAGCCAGAAACAATAGCGATTCAACAAGGCGAGAAGTGGATTATAAATGGAAGAAAAACTTTTACAACGATGGCGCCAGTACTTGATTATTTTATTATTTCAGCGAGTATTGAAGGCCGTGAAGAAGTTGGTGAGTTTGTCATTCCAAGAAATACGCTCGGTGTATCCATTGAAGAAACGTGGGATAGCGTTGCGATGCGGGGGACTGCTAGTCACGACCTTGTCTTACAAAATGTAGAGATAGAAAGTCGTTTTTTTACAGATATAAAGGGTGGGAAAGTAAAACAAAAGGGTATTGGCTGGTTGCTACATATACCAGCATGTTATTTAGGAATTGCACAATCAGCAAGAAATTATGCAGTTCAATTTGCGGGATCATACAAGCCAAATAGTTTAAATCATTCTATTAGTTTATTGCCGAATGTTAGAAGATTAGTTGGAGAATTAGAACTTGAGCTTATGCAAGCTCGTGTCTTTTTATATCAAATTGCGAAAAAATACGATGAAGCAGAAGATAAACTATCATTGCAAGCAGAATTAGCAGCCGTGAAATATGCTGTAACAAATGCGGCGATATCTATAGTGGATAAATCGATGCGCATCGTAGGAGCAAAAAGTTTATCGGAAAAAAATCCGCTCCATCGTTACTATTTAAACGTCAGAGCAGGATTACACAACCCGCCGATGGATGATGCAACATTGTCTATGCTGGCGGATGCGGCGTTTCGGTCGTAGTTTTTAAAGCTTACATTTTATTGTTTATGGATAATATAGTTGTTTTGAAAGCACGGGTTTGATTAGTGATCAAACCCGTGCTTTTTATGTGTATGAAGCACTTGGTTGAGATGTAGGTTTTTAATAAAAATGATTATCATGGTTTTGTGATTGTTTCTTGTTGAAAAATTCTTATTGTAATGCCAGTTTGGAGGCTGTATAAACATTTTTCGTATTTAATCCCAAATTAATGGTCTTTCTAAGTTTATCATTCGTAAATATTGTAAAAATTGACCAGCATGGACCGCATCATGATAGGCAATTCGTAATAGCATGTCGCCTAAATATCTTTGATAGCCAACATCGCTTCGATCAATAAGGGTTAAATCTAGCTCAGCTATGCTTATGGATTGAACATATTCTATAAAGTCAGTAAAGTACGATTGTGCCAATTCAATTTCCTTTTTTACACAAGTAATTGGCTCGTCATCATACGGGAAATGTATATCATTTATTGAGCCGTTGTTTTTTAAAATCATATGATAGTAAAAAGTTGAGCTCCATACATGACGAATCATCTCACCAAAGGACATAGCTTCATGATCAGGCTTCCAATTAAGAAAATTATCGGGAAGAGAATTCCATAATTTTTCTGAGCGCCTTCTCGTTTCTTTCAAATTTAATATACTAAGATCAATTGCATTCATAATACATTCTCCTTTACTATTAAACTTAAAATAATTGTATCAGTTTAATAGTTAGGGTATCATCGAAATATGAATGTATATCCGAATATCTCATATATAGCTAAACTAATTGCTGAACCTACAAGAGCAATTATCTTAGATTGTCTAATGAATAATCAGGCACTACCTGCTAGCGAATTGGCTTATAAGGCAAAAGTGTCACATCCAACGATTAGTTCCCATCTTTCTAAATTAGTAGAGGGGAATCTACTTACAGTTGAACAACATGGTAGACATCGTTACTATCGACTTGCTAATCAAGAAGTTGCAGAAGTGCTTGAAAAGTTAGGGACAATCGCACCAACAGTTCAAGTTCGCTCTTTAAAACAATCAGGTCAACTAAAACAAATTCGTTATGCTCGAACTTGTTATGATCATCTGGCAGGCAAACTTGGTGTAGAGATAACTGAAAAATTACTTGATAGGAAATTTATAATTTTAGAGGATGGAGAATACATTGTAACAGAACAAGGTAAGGAATGGTTTCTGAATTTTGGAATAAATATTGATAAGGCAGATATAAAAAGGAGGGTATTTGCAAAACCTTGTCTTGATTGGAGTGAACGACGCTACCATATTGCTGGTTGGTTAGGATCTGCAATTGCAAAGCTGCTTTTTGAACAGGGATGGATTACGAAAACGGATAAGAACCGAGCTGTCCATCTTACAAAGAAAGGTGTAAAGTTATTGGAAGATCAATTAGGCATTGATATGAAAACTGAGTAAAGAAAAGCTTGAAATTAGAAAAGTCCGTCAAAATGACGGGCTTTTTCATTATGGTAGGAGTGTACATGAATAATAGGATGTTACCAATAATCGTTGCCAATAAAAAATCTTTCTTTTCATTCTTCTTTTTTAAGTTTTAAAGGAGAAAGCTAGGCTTCTTATTTTTACTAATGTTATAATAAGAAAAAAGCACGAAAAGAGGTCATCTCATGCTAGAGGTTATTGCAACATGTTTAGAAGATGTAAAAAGAATTGAAAGTGCTGGCGGAAAGCGGATTGAATTAATTTCATCTTATACAGAAGGTGGTTTAACACCAAGTTATGCTTTTATAAAAAAAGCGGTAGAAGCGGTGAGTATACCAATTCATGTTATGATTCGTCCGCATGCGAAGTCTTTTACATATACGGAAGAAGAAATTGAAATGATGAAAGAAGATATTATAGTTGCGCAGAAGTTAGGAGCAGCTGGTGTAGTATTAGGCGTATTAAACGAACAAAATGAAGTGGATGAAGAGAAATTAGCGGACTTACTATCTGTTGTAGATGGAATAAATGTAACGTACCACCGTGCGATAGATGATATAGAAAATCCAGTAGAAGCGATGAGAACTTTAAAGAAGTTTCATAAAGTAACTCACGTTTTAACTTCAGGTGGACAAGGAAATATAGTAGAAAATATTCCGGTGCTTACAGAAATGCAAAAAGTAAGTGATGGTCAAATTCAGCTTGTAGCTGGAGCTGGCGTGACGAAAGAAAGTATAAAGCGATTGCTAGATGAAACTGGAATTTCGCAAGCGCATGTCGGTACAGCGGTAAGAGAAGGAAAATCATGTTTTTCTGAAATAGATTCTAATTTAGTACAAGAATTAGTTGAAATAATAAAATAAGTGCTTAAGAAAGAGGAGAAACGATGAAGGAAAATACGAAGAAAGAATTATTCTCTTGGGCTAAGACGATAGGGTTTACCCTTGTATTAATTGCTATTATTCGCGGCGTTTTATTTACACCTTCTTTAGTACAAGGTGAATCAATGATGCCCACTTTAGAAAATAATGAACGAGTTCTCGTAAATAAGATTGGTTATAGTATAAGTGGATTAGAACGCTTTGATATTATCGTCTTCCACGGCAAAGAAGGATACGATTTAGTAAAACGAGTAATTGGTTTACCAGGTGATACAGTTGAGTATAAAAATGATGTTTTATATGTAAACGGAAAAGCGATGGAAGAACCATATTTAAAAGAGTTTAAAGAAAAAGCAGTAGGCCGAGTATTAACTCCAGACTTTACGTTAGAACAAATCACAGGGAAAACGAAAGTGCCAGAAGGCCAAGTATTTGTTTTAGGGGATAATCGTGAAGTTTCTAAGGATGGTCGCATGTTTGGCTTTATTTCAGAAGATGAGATTGTCGGAAAAGGACAAGCTGTTTTCTGGCCGTTGAAACAAGTAAGAGCGTTATAAAGTGTAGTGAAGTATGGGAGAGATATTCTTCCATACTTTTTTATTTGCTTAAAATCTATTGAATGAATTGAAAGAATATTTTATAATTTTAAATTATATGTTTGTTTCGAAAAATGGAATTTAAGTTCTGAAATTCGGAACGAAAGGGAGAGAGAATGAGTATAAATAAAACGGCAGTTAAGACAATGGATATTTTAGAATTGTTTTATGAGCATGAAGAGCTCAGTTTAACAGAGATGGTTCAGCTTACAAATATGCCGAAAACATCTGTTTATCGTTTAATTGGCTCGTTGGAAGAGATGGATTTTTTACAAAAAAACGAGAAGGGGAAATATCGTTTAGGAGTCGTTTTTTTACGGTTCGGTCAACTTGTTTCACAACGATTATCAGTAAGAAATATAGCAATTCCTTATATGAAAGAACTTAGAGATAGTTTAGGACAGGCAGTTAATTTAATAATTCAAGATGGTAATGACGCAATTTATGTTGAAAAGATGGAAGGTGTTCAGCCGGTACGCGTGTATACGGCGGTTGGAAGAAGAGCGCCGCTTTATGCTGGTGCATGTCCGAGAATTTTACTATCGTATTTCTCTGAGGAAGAGAAACGGAGATACATAGAGGAAGTGGATTTAAAACAGTTTGCAGATGGAACAATCGTGGATAAGAACCAATTGTTAGAAGTGTTGCAAATGGCAAAAAAGGAAGGCTACACAATTAGTTATTCTGAGTTAGAAAATCATACAGCAGCTATAGCAGCGCCTATTTTTGCGAGCGATGGAACGGTTGTAGCAGGCATTAGTATTTCGGGATTAGCAATTGAGTACAGCGAAAGTAACATTTCATATTTTATCGCGAAGGTGAAAGAGACAGCGAATCGCATTTCGAAAGAACTCGGCTTTTTGGCATAGAAAGAGGGAGTAGGATGAAATTTTCTGCGTTAGGGGATCAAGCAATTATTGTTACATTTGGTGAAGAAATTAAGATGAATATATATGAGAAAGTACAGCGGTTATTTCAAGCACTGCAGCAACATCCGTTTGCAGGAATGATTGAGTGCGTTCCGTCGTTTACTTCATTAGCTGTTTACTACAATGTATACGAAGTATGGAAGAGAAATGAGAGAAGTGAAAGGCCATATGATTACGTTCACCAGTATATAAAGGAGCTTTGTGATTCTTATAAAGAAGAAGTAAAACAGGATGTGAAACATATTTCTATACCAGTGTGCTACGGGGGAGAATATGGACCTGATTTAGAAGAGGTTGCGCATTATAAAGGTTTACAAGTAGAAGATGTGATTCGAATACATAGTGAAACTACATATTTTGTATATATGCTAGGTTTTACACCAGGGTTCCCGTATTTAGGAGGACTATCAAAAGAATTAGAAACACCTAGAAAAGAAACACCACGGTTACAAATCTCTCCTGGTTCAGTAGGTATTGGCGGAAATCAAACAGGTATATATCCGCTTGAAACACCAGGAGGATGGAATATTATCGGCCGAACTCCTATTTCATTATTTAATCCAGAAGAAGAAATACCAACATATATTCAAAGTGGTATGTATTTACGATTTATCCCAATAACGAAGGAAGAGTACGTATCATTTGAGGGGGCTGAAGAATGGATGTAGAAGTTTTGCATGCAGGAATGTTTACAACAGTCCAAGATTTAGGGCGATCTCATTATCAACAATACGGTGTACCAGTTGGCGGGACTATGGATCAAAGTGCACTTCGGATGATCAATATGTTAGTCGGTAATGAAGAGAATGAAGCGGGACTCGAAATGACGATTATGGGACCTAAATTGTTAATAAAGAAAACGACTTTACTTGCGATTGGCGGAGCAGATATGGAACCGTTATTGAATGGAGAATGTATCCCGTTATGGCGTCCCATTTTAGCGGAAGAAGGTAGTATGCTTTGTTTTGGAAAAGTGAAAAGTGGTTGCAGAGCGTATGTGACTTTTGCGGGTGGCATCCATATTGATCGCACTATGGGAAGTAAAAGTACGTACATACGTGCTGCGATTGGCGGTATAGAAGGAAGAATGTTGAAAAAGGGTGACTACTTCCAAATTGGTGCACAACCAGCAATGGCGAATCGTTTCATTCAAGACTTACAAAAAGATGAGAGAATAAAAACGAAATGGGCAATTAGCAACAGCGTACTACCAAAGTATAAGAAACATCCTAAGCTTCGTGTCATAACTGACTTTGAATATGATCAATTTACAGAAGAAAGTAGAAAGGCATTTTTTACGAAAGAGTATAAGGTATCTAATTATGCTGATCGTATGGGCTATAGGGTTGAGGGAGAAGTTTTAAATAGGATTGAAGAAAAAGAGATTTTATCGAGTCCTGTTACATTTGGAACCATTCAAGTTCCTAATGGTGGACAGCCGATTATATTAATGGCAGATAGGCAAACGACAGGTGGCTATCCGAGAATGGGAAATATCATTTCAGTAGATTTACCTCTTCTTGCCCAGCTAAAGCCGGGGGACTATGTTTCTTTTGAGAAAATTACGCTTGAAGAAGCGGAACAATTGTCCATAGAACAAGAAGTAAATATGAATCTATTAAAGAAATTCATCGCTTTACGAAGCTGAGAGCAGGAGGGAAATATCATGACTACAATTGATTTGAATTGTGATTTAGGAGAAAGTTTTGGCGCTTATAAAATGGGGAATGATGACGAGATTCTTCCGTTCGTTTCCTCTATAAATGTTGCTTGTGGTTTTCATGCGGGTGATCCGTCCGTTATGCGGCAAACAGTTGAAAAGGCAATGCAGCATAACGTTGCGATAGGGGCACACCCTGGATTTCCAGATTTAATTGGATTTGGTAGAAGGAACATGAACGTTTCAGCAAGTGAAGTATACGATTATGTTTTATATCAAATTGGTGCATTAGACGGTTTTGTAAAAGCAGCTGGCGGGAAAATGCAGCATGTAAAGCCGCACGGTGCCTTATATAATATGGCGGCGTCTAATCCGGAAATCGCAGATGCAATCGCAAAGGCAATATATTATATGAATCCATGTCTATTATTTTACGGATTAGCAAATAGCGAGGCGTTTATACAGGCTGCGGAAAAATACAATATAACTCTCGTACAAGAGGCTTTTGCGGATCGTACATATAAGCAAGATGGTACATTAACGAGCCGTACAGAAGAAAATGCGCTTATAAAAGATGAAGACGAAGCGATAAAGCAAGTGCTTCAAATGGTGAAAGAAGGCCATGTGAATTCGGTCAATGGAGAGGAAGTAGCAGTTCAGGCGCAGACGATTTGTTTACACGGTGATGGAGAAAAAGCAGTACAATTTGCGGGAAGAATATACAGAATATTCGAACGTAATGG
Organism: Bacillus sp. TH13; assembly: GCF_016651175.1. NCBI lineage: Bacteria > Bacillati > Bacillota > Bacilli > Caryophanales > Bacillaceae > Bacillus > Bacillus sp. TH13. The sequence goes on from NZ_JAEKEJ010000001.1 coordinate 56,754, forward strand.
TATTTCTATTTGTGCACCGAAATAAAAAATAGGGGGAAGTGCTGGGATGATTAAATTAATCGGAATACTACTTGTTGCAGTGGGCTTTTTATTTAGATTAAATACACTTTTAGTAGTTATGGTTGCAGGTATTGTTACTGGTATGGTTTCAGGATTAAGCTTTTATGATGTGATTAGCATGTTCGGTAAATTTTTCATAGAAAATAGATATATGTCTATGCCAATTATATTAACTTTACCGGTAATCGGAATTTTAGAGCGTTACGGTTTAAAAGAAAGAGCAGAAGCACTTATAACGAAATCAAAAGGAGCAACAACTGGAAGAGTATTAATGTCATATTTTACGATAAGAGAATCATCAGCAGCACTTGGACTGAACATTGGTGGTCATGCGCAAACAGTAAGACCGCTCGTTGCACCGATGGCAGAAGGGGCTGCGCAAGGTAAATATGGTAAGTTACCTGAGAAGTTAAGAGAAAAGATTAAAGCAAACGCAGCAGCTGCGGAAAATACAGCTTGGTTTTTCGGAGAGGATATATTTATCGCGACTGGTGCTATTTTACTAATGAAAGGATTCTTCGATTCAGTAGGTATGCATGTCGGTGTATGGGATATGGCACTTTGGGGCATTCCAACTGCAATATCAGCACTTATTGTAAGCTGGATCAGATTTAGAAGATTTGATAAATATATAGCGAAAACGATGACATCAAAAGAAAAAGAAGAGAAGGAGGCAATATAAAATGAACATCATCACAATGGATACAATTTATTACGTATTAGGTATAATCGTTGCCTTTATCGCCGTTCGTATTGCATTTGATCGTGAACATCCAAATCGATTTGGCTCTAGCTTGTTTTGGGCGTTATTTGCAGTTACGTTTTTATTCGGAAATGTAATCCCTTCATTTTACGTTGGCTGTATCGTGCTCGCTATGGTCGTGTTAGCTTCATTAAATAAAGTAACAAAATCAGAAGAGAAAGAAGTACCAGTACAAGAACGTGTGAAACATGCGGAGAAATTAAAAAATAAAGTTTTCATGCCCGCACTATTAATTCCTATTTTTACAATTATCGGTACGTTAACGTTAGGGAAAATTAAATGGGGAAATGTTTCTCTTGTTGATCCGGATAAAGTCACATTAGTTGCATTAGCACTTGGGGCATTACTTGCATTCATTGCCGCGATGCGTATTACAAAATCGAAAATAACAACGCCTGTTCAAGAAGGAAGCAGACTATTACAAGCTGTCGGCTGGGCTGTCATTTTACCGCAAATGTTAGCAGCACTTGGCGGTATTTTCGCGAAATCTGGCGTTGGACAAGTCGTTTCTGATTTAGTCGGACAAGTATTACCGACAGAGTATCCGTTCGTTGCTGTTATGGCATATTGTTTAGGTATGATGCTGTTCACAGTCGTAATGGGAAATGCATTCGCAGCGTTTGCCGTTATTACTGGCGGAATTGGCTTACCTTTAATTGTTCAAATGCACGGAGGAAACCCCGCAATTATGGCAGCACTCGGTATGTTCGCTGGGTATTGCGGAACGCTGCTTACTCCAATGGCAGCAAACTTTAATATCGTTCCGGCAATGCTTTTAGAGCTAAAAGATAAAAATGCAGTTATTAAAGCACAAGTACCAATAGCTCTTTCAATCTTTATTATCAATATGTTTATTATGTACGGCCTAGTATATCGTTTCTAATTAGGAGGGAAAAACTATGAAAACAGTATTATTAACAGGGTTTGATCCGTTTGGCGGAGAAAGCATCAATCCAGCTTGGGAAGTCGCAAAAAGTTTGCATGAAAAAACAATCGGAGAGTACAAGATTATTAGTAAACAAGTACCAACAGTATTCCAAAAATCAATCAGCGTATTAAAAGAGTATATAGAAGAACTAAACCCTGAAATGATTATATGTATTGGACAAGCCGGGGGCAGACCAGATATTACGATAGAGCGTATCGCAATTAATATCGATGATGCAAGAATTGCTGATAATGAAGGGAATCAGCCGGTAGATGTACCGGTCGTAGAAGAAGGAGCGATTGCCTATTGGTCTACGCTTCCGATGAAAGCAATCGTAAAAAGACTTCAAGAAGAAGGTATACCAGCTTCCGTTTCACAAACGGCAGGCACATTCGTTTGTAATCACTTATTCTATGGACTTATGCATGAACTAGAGAAACATGATAAGAAAATAAAAGGCGGATTCATTCACATTCCGTTTTTACCAGAACAAGCAAGTAACTATCCAGGGCAACCGAGTATGTCACTTTCTACTATTAGTAAGGGGATCGAATTGGCAATCGAAGTAACGATGACAGTTGAAGTAGATATTGTAGAGGTTGGGGGCGCAACGCATTAAGTAAAATGAATTGTACAACACCTCCTGTAAACAACTGGTATAATAAGTATAGCAATATACATAGAGGTGATTTTTGTGAAGTTTGAAGAAGTACGTTCAATTTTAGAAAAAGCGAAGAAAATTACAGTATTAACAGGCGCTGGTGCAAGTACGGAAAGTGGTATCCCAGATTTTCGTTCAGCAAATGGATTGTATGCTGATGCGAATGTGGAGATGTACTTATCGAGAGGGTACTATAACAGAAGTCCGAAAGAATTTTGGAAGCATTATAAAGAAATCTTTCAAATTAATACGTTCCATCAATATAAACCAAATCGTGGACATCGCTTTTTAGCTGAGCTAGAAGAACAAGGGAAAGATATTACGATTTTAACGCAAAATATTGACGGTTTACATCAATTAGGTGGCAGTAAGCATGTCATTGATTTACATGGAACACTTCAAACTGCACATTGTCCGAAGTGTAAAGCGGGATATGACTTGCAGTATATGATTGACCATGAAGTGCCTCGCTGCGAGAAGTGTAATTTCATCTTAAATCCAGATGTTGTTTTATACGGAGATACATTGCCGCAATATCAAAATGCGATAACACGTTTATATGAAACAGATGTACTTATCGTTATGGGAACCTCATTAAAAGTACAACCCGTCGCTTCATTCCCGGAAATCGCAAAGAGGGAAATAGGAGCAACAACGATCTTAGTAAATGAAGAGTTAACTGGGCAAGAATATAACTTTGATTTTGTTTTTCAAAATAAAATTGGCGAATTTGTTGAAGGAGTATCTTCAATGAAATAAGTTATCGAAAAAAGTGAGGTATCTACCTCACTTTTTTATTTGAGTAATCGCTGTTTTAAGCCATATGAAAACATTTCGATAATGTAGTAACACCATCTCTATAATTTATAAAAAAGAGTTTGGTAGGTAAAATGGCAGAATAAGAAGTAATATTTTCTTTAACGAATACACAGTCGTCATAAAGTAAGTTAATATGTAGCTGTTGTGAAGGTTTTATTTGGTGTTGTTTTAGGTATAAAACTAAGTCATTATAAAGTTGTTTACTATAATTACTTACGGAATATTCAATTGAAAGCTGACCTGCTATGCTAGTCCACCATACTTTAAAACTACATATTAATTCTTTAAATGATTCCTCGTCACATAAATTAACGTCAAAAAGCTTCTCATAAAATATATGATTCTCCTCGTGAAAAATTTGTAAATCATATCTGTCGTTAGCAGTTTACTTACGAAGAGTCAGCCATAATTCTTTGAAATTTGTTTTAAAGTCAGTGGAGAAATGTAATGTTTTTGTTATGTAAGGAAAACGAAAATTTTCTTTTTTTCCTTTTTGATTGAGATAAATATTTTGAATGTAGATCATAAAGTTTAAACAATGTGGCGTATTAGTATGTATGATAAACGAATCTGTCATTTTCGTTCTCTCCTTAAGTAATGTCTTTTATGAATTTATTTCTTTAGTATACAAATAAATGTAAACGAATGGTATAAAAATCAATTTGCCTCATTTTTCTTTTAGAATAATATTCATGTTATTGTGCATTAAGGGAATGGTAATAAATAGGATAATGAATTAAAAAACTGAAAATTAAATCTTTTATTTCTTCTGTAATTAATATAAAATTCTATATATATCATATAAATAAATTTGATACATAATGATTTTGCGTAGAAATGTTAATAGAATGAAGCGAGGGAGCGAAATGAGGCAGAAAAAGGAGCAGAAAAAACAATCGAAAAAGAAAAAGACTCATATTCCATTTCGGTTAAATGTACTATTTTTTATTGTCTTTCTTTTATTTTCAGCTATTATAATTCAATTAGGTAAAGTACAAATCATTGATGGAGAAACGTATAGAAATGAAGTAAACAAAAAGGAAGATGTAACGGTAAGCACTCCCGTTCCTAGAGGGAAAATGTTTGATCGGCAAGGTCACGTTATTGTAAATAATAAACCATTGCGAACCGTTACATATACGAAAATGAGAGGAGTAGACTCGAAAGAAGTTTTACAAGTAGCAAGAGATTTAGCCAAGCTGATTGAAATGTCGCAAGAGGACATGGATAAGTTAACAGAGACAGATAAGAAAGATTTTTGGATGCAGTTAAATGAAAAGCGGGCAGCAGCGAAAGTAACGAAAGAAGATGAGAGTAAATTTAGAAGGCAAGAAATAGAAGGAAAAGAATTAGATAAAAAAGTAGAAGAACTGCGCCGGGAAAGAATTACACAAGAAGAATTAAATGAGCTTTCAAAGGAAGATATAGAAGTATTAGTAATTAAAAGCAAAATGAATGCGGGATATAAAATGACACCGCAAATCGTTAAAAAAGATGTAAGTCAAAATGAATATGCTGTCGTTAGTGAAAGATTGGCAAGTTTACCGGGGGTAGATACGACAGTAGATTGGGAACGTGAATACCCAAATGATAAAATACTTCGCTCTATACTAGGTAGCGTTTCTAATGAAAATGAAGGGTTGCCAAGAGAACAATTAGATTATTATTTAGTTCGTGAGTATCATCGAAACGATCGTATTGGTAAAAGTTACATTGAAAAACAATACGAAGATGCACTACATGGAACGAAAGAACAGTCTAAAAATATTATGGATAAAGCAGGGAAAATTGTTCGAACAGAAAAAGTGACCGAAGGAAAAAGTGGAAATAACTTAATGTTAACAGTCGATATGGATTTACAGAAAAAAGTAGAGGGAAGCCTTGAAAAGAATTTACGAGCTTTTCATGCTGCAGAGCCGATGATGGATCGTGCGTTCGTAGTAATGATGAATCCGAAAAACGGTCAAATTTTATCAATGGCAGGAAAGAAAATTGTAAATAAAGATGGCGGTATGCAAATAGAAGATTATGCATTAGGAACGATGACAAGTTCTTATGAGTTAGGATCAACTGTAAAAGGTGCTACTTTATTAGCTGGATATCAAACAGAAGCGATTAAGCCATATACACATTTCTTTGATACACCAATGTATTTTAAAGGAAGTTCTAAGCCGAAGAAATCGTGGAAAGAATTTGGGGATATTGATGATTTAAGAGCTTTACAAGTTTCATCGAACGTTTATATGTTTAATACAGCTTTAAAAATGGCAGGCATTAATTATGTCCCAAATAATCCATTAGATATTAAACAAGAAACATTTAATAAAATGCGCTACTATTTTAGACAATTTGGCCTAGGTGTGTCGACTGGTATTGATCTGCCAAATGAAGCAATCGGTCAAGTAGGTAGAACTGATAACATACCCGGATTTTTACTTGATTACGCGATTGGACAGTATGATACATACACGCCGCTTCAGCTTGCGCAATATATTTCCACAATTGCAAATGGCGGTTACCGAATGAAACCACAAATTGTACAAGAAGTTAGAGAACAACCGAATAGACCAGAGGATGTAGGAAAAGTCGTTCGGTCGATTGAACCAGTTGTATTAAATCGAGTGGATATGGACACTTCGTACATTAATCATGTAAAAGAAGGATTTAGAAGAGTTTTTCAAGAAGCTGACGGAACAGGTACCGGAACGTTTAAAGGGTTACCATATAAACCAGCCGGAAAAACAGGAACAGCTGAGACAGTATATGGTGGAGAAAGTGATATTGGAAGAGATGAGAACTACAACCGAAAAAAATGTTATAATTTAACTCTTGCCGGTTATGCACCATATGATGCTGATCCGGAAGTAGCTTTTTCAGTTGTTGTACCATGGGTGAATGATGATAAATCAGGAATTAATTCTGCGATTGGTAAAGAGATTTTGGATGCGTATTTTGAATTAAAAACAAATAGATCAAATGCAAATTCAATTCCAGTAGAACAACCGAACAAGGCACAGTAAAAATAGTATCACTGCATGGAAACATATTGTGCAGTGATATATTTTTTGAGTTAAAAAGCGCTTTATAAGGTGGGAATGGATATGAAAAAGGAGATTAAGAGAGGCTGGGGAAAGTACATACTATTTATATTTGTGATGGTAATAGGCTACCATTCTTTTACTTTATGTAAAGTGGAAGGGGAATCGATGCAGCCGACTTTATATGAAGAAGACTACGTATTTGTAAATAAAGCAGCAGTACGTCTTTCTAATTTACAACACGGAGAAATTGTCATTATAAAGGAAGAGGATGAATCGAAATATTATGTGAAACGTGTAATAGGACTTCCTGGCGATGTAATTAACATAACGAACGGAAAGGTATATGTGAACGATAAAAAACAAGAAGAACCATATACGAACAAAGATTTATTTAACAACACACAAGTGTTTTATAACTTTCAAAAGACAAAAATTCCGCCAAATAAGTTATTTGTAATGGGAGATAACCGCGAAGTAAGTAGAGATAGTCGCAATGGCTTAGGATATATTGAAGAAGATAACATAATTGGCAAGGTGGAATTTGTATATTATCCTTTTTCAAAAATGAAAATGATAGAATAAGTGGGGGAGGAGCAAAACCCCACTTATTAAAGCTTCACTTTATTTTCTTTAAAAAACCTTTTGGATTAAATGATATGAAAAATTTATGTTTAGACTCGTCGATTATGAAATTATTGTTTTTAGTTAAAAACTCATCCACAGCTTCCATCGGGCCAGGACCCCAATTGGGAAGAAGCGGATTTCCATTAATGGAGGTATCTTCTACAATCATATAACTGCCAGTAGTGACGATAGATTTATATAGTAAGAGTTCTTTGGATACATGTTCTTTACTATGATCAGAATCTAAAATAACTAAAATCACATCATCAGGTTTGCGCATACTTACTATTGTTTGGATGGCCTGCACAGAAACAGAAGATGCTGTTAAATACGTAATCCGATTATGTGATGGCCGATTTGGCTGTGGAGTTATATCGATAGTAAGTACGTGACCTTTTCCAATTAAATCTAACATAGAAGCTAAATATAATGCACTACCACCATGAAAAGTCCCGCATTCAATAATTAAATCGGGCTTTAATTCATAAATAATTTCTTGATACAAAAAGAGATCAGAGGGAAGTTTACAGATTGGAACCCCGAACCAGTGTGTATCGTTTAACCACACAAGGCTGTTGTAATATTGGTTTAAAAATGCATTGCTTATAGTATCGATTTTAAATTCTCCTTTCTAAAAAAGATTCTCTCGTTTGACGTAAAGTGTTTACGCATGAAAGTTGTACTATATATTATGTGGTAAGGAATTGTAAGGAGAGGGTTTTTACTTGAAAATAAGATAAATAACTCATGTGTAAATGAAAGGAAATGATCATATGTACAAGTACACAATTTGCTTTATTAGAAAAAGCGATAAAATACTGCTATTAAATAGAAATAAAAAGCCGAATATGGGGATGTGGAATGGTGTCGGAGGGAAAATAGAAGAGAATGAAACGCCATACGATGGAATAATTAGAGAAACGTTTGAGGAAACGGGCATAGAACTTTCAAGTGTAACGTATAAAGGGACTGTTGTTTTTAAAGGGAAAGATGAGCCCCAGGCTAGTGAAGGAATGTATGTATTCATTGCTGATTTGCCAGATGAAATGCAGATGAATACACCATTTCGTACGGCTGAAGGATTATTAGAATGGAAAGAAATTGATTGGATATTAGATGGTGATAATAGAGGTGTAGTTAGCAATTTACCAAAATACTTACCGATAGTATTAACAGAAGAAAAAAGTTAGAGCATATATTTACGTATGATAACCGGAATATTATTCATTACACAACTGTATGTTTGGCAGAGGATGATGCGAACAAAAGATATGAAAAACAACTTGTTTCTCAATAGAAGATAAGTGAAAAAACTATTTTTATACTCAAGCAGATACTATTTTAAAAAGAGTAAGCGGCATTTTTATGTTGATTGCTTTAGATATTTAACTGAGAAAAAGACATGTTTAAAGTACCATTTATATTTTGATTAAAATAATATTAATGATTGTAGGCGCAACCTTTACGTGGTTAGCGTCTGATTTGTTGTTAAGATAAGAATAGGTAGAAAAAATAGACTAGTAAACAAGCTGTTTTTGAATTTTAAACATAGAATAGGGGGAGTCTTATTAAAAAGAGGAGGGAATTATAGTTATGGGATGTAATAGTAATTTCAGACGTTTTCGAAATTGTAATAGGTTTTGGGATGATTTAATGTTTTGTAGATGCAGACATAGAGACTGTGATGAATGTCGTTGTAAACGTGACCGTGATTGCGATTGTGATAAATGTCGACGCAAACGTAATCATGATCGTGACTGTGATGAACGTAAAGAGTGGTAAATTCTATAAGAAGAGTGCTTTTAAGAAAAGCACTCTTTTTTTATTTAGTATTCTATATTATTAGCTGCGAATCGCTTTAATCATAAAACGATGTTGCTTCACATCAAAATATCCTTTTTGCAAGATAATCTCATGTATACGATATAACTCCTCAAAGTACCTTTCAACAGTAAAATCAGGAATTTGCCACGGAATTGCTTTTAAATAATAGACGATAGCGCCAATATCATAAAAGTATTGGAAAGGGAATTCTTCTTTTGCTTCTAAAATAGTAAATCCATTTTCCCCTAACTCACTACATGCTGCTTCGAGAGACCAATTTGCAAATTCGTTATTTAGCGGTGCGCTAAACTGCTCATTTAGTTCCGCACAATCGAGACCACCAACTTGTTGTGTAAGGAAAATTCCATTTGGAGAAAGGATTCTGTTTACTTCAGAGGCGGCATATAATTCATGTTGATTTATGATTAAATCAAACTGACCATCTTGAAATGGTAAAGCAGTATCATCCGTTACCTCTATCACTGTAACCCCTAAAGGTTCTAATTTCTTCCGAGCAATTGGCACATTTGGAGCATAACCCTCCGTCGCATAAATATTTGACGGGAATGGTTGTAACATAGATAAAAACTCTCCGCCGCCAGTGCCCATATCTAACATTGATTCTGCACGCTGCATAAGCTGGAAAGCAGTGCTGTCGTATGACCAAGATAAAGGCTCGTTCTTCATTCGACCCGTCTCTGAAATGAAAGAAAAATCCCAGCCGCTAAAATGTGTATTTGCACTTTCTAATAAAGTTAAAAATAATGGATCACGTTTCATAATTTTGTCCTCCTATTTTTTAATGAATGAAATGATGAGAAAAGAAAAAGGGAGGGCCTCTTATGAAAGTGGAACGGTTTTATGTTTCGTGTTCGGATAGATTCATATAAATTCGCTCCTTCGAGAATGATTATTTATATATTCGGGATAAGTAAGTGAAAGTCCTTTGATCAAGAGCTAGGGAATTTAGTAGATACGCGTATGAATTCCCTTTTCTTTTATTGGAAATCTGGAACGCTCTTTGGTGTTTTGCGGCTGTTTTACTTGATTTAACTTTTTAAGAAAAAAGTAATTGACACTTAAAATAAAATTATGATATTATTAAATATTTGATAAAAAACAACATATGTGTTAAGCTTGAAAAGGTTACCACATATGGAGGTGGATTATATGTTTCAAATTGGCGATAACATTGTTTATCCAATGCACGGAGCAGGTATAATTGAAGCCATAGAAGAAAAAGAATTCTCAGGGGAAAAACAACAGTATTATGTCATCAAAATGTCAATCAGTAATATGCAAGTCATGATTCCTACGGGTAAAATATTGAATTCGAATATACGCCCAGTTACGGATATACTTGCATTAAAACACATTATACACATTTTTCAGCATGAAGAATCATGTAAATTACTGCCGTGGAAACAAAGGCATAAAGTGAACACGGACAAAATAAAAACGGGTGAAATACAAGAAGGTGCTGAAGTTGTACGCGATTTAATGCGTATGAAGAAAGAAAAAACACTGAATACAAGTGAAAAAAAATTGTTGGATGATGCATATAAGTTTTTGGTCAGTGAACTAGAATTAATTAAAGGAATCACTGAAAATCAAATAAAAAGTTTCTGTTAAGGTTTATTATAGATAATGTATTATATCTCCCGAAAATATCCTGAATTTTTCGAGAATATGATGAGTATTAAAAGTAAATCATTTCAAAGACATTCAATTTCTTCAACTCACTTTTAGAGTAGGAACCTCTTTTGTTATTACTTCAATCTAATCCATTTTTATTTTTAAATTTATTTTACGAACATTCGAAGTTTCATTAAATAATTCGATTAAATAGTCACTTGATTTTTGCAATCCTGATTCACACTGGCACGGACAAGGAGCCGTAAGGATGAAAGAGAGGTAGGGCTTTCATTGTTTTAGGTAATATACTATCTAAGTCATTATTTCTAGAAGAAAAAACAATCAATCTCACCGCCAGCTTTAAGAGTTCCTTACATCTACTGAGACAGTGAATAGTAATTGTTTATCTTCTTTACGTAAAATTGATAAACGAACTGGTAACACCATATGGTAAACTACAAAAAATGGTTTCCAGACCAAGAAACCATTTTTTATTTTATTTACATAACAATAGTAAATTAAGCAGTAAGAAGGAGTCCGCACATGAAAAAAATGTTAACAAAAGAATTAAGTAATGAATTAAAGAAGCGAGAAGGGATTATTTCTATTACAGTTGAGCCTTATGAAAAAATCGAAGTTGGTGGAATTCGTGTAGATGGACCAGCTATTATTCTAATTAATCAAGAATAGGTAAAAATAGTTGCATGCAAGGAGAAAAGGATCAGCCTTTAAGAAAAGGGGATCCTTTTTGCTTGCTGCAGCTAATATGGGATATACATAACTTTTATCTGATGTGTTGGGGTTAAAAGGAAGGAGAGGATGGAGATTATCATGGTGGAAAGCTTAATATTGGTAGGATTTCTTTTTACGTTATATAAATTAGTTGATAAAAAAACAAACTAATTATTTAAAACGATAGATTGTTTCCTTTTTAAGGGCGAGATTTATCTGAGAGTGAAATGGATCATCTAAAGGAGGAATTAAAATGGATGCAAGGAAAGAACGCATAAAATACGAGAAGATGTCAAAGAATTATGATCGTATTTATTTAGTTTCGTTTATCCTATTAATTGTACTTGTTTGTAGTAGTGTGATTATCATAGGAGCTACAGGCGGAAAATATGGAGTATTTTTATTGTTAGCAATTTTACTTAACGCACGTATTACGAAAGAATCTCAAAAAAAGTATGAGCACTATTCTAATAAAGGGCGTATTTAAAATGATACATAACCAGAAAGGAACAACCTAGATGTATATTCAAAATATCCCTTTATCATCTCCTATTAACTAGTAAAAGTAACTTTATATAAATCATTTTTTTAGCAATGTAGAAATAGAAACCGTACCCTATTAAAACGTTATTTCCGTCCATATAATGAATTATCCTTCTAGCATATTTATAAGATTTATATCATATATTAGTAGAAAGAATGCAAGTTAGAAAGGAGTCTTATAGAATGAGTTATTTGGAGGGAAATGACTTTAGTAAACAAAATATGGTAAGTGTGCCTAATCCCTATGTATATCAGACATTACAATCAGTAATTGGTAAACATGTGGTTATTGAAACTGTAAGAGGCAATATAAGAGGTAAATTAAAGGATGTGAAACTAGATCATTTGCTCATTGAAGATACGGTGCCATATATTGTACGCATTCAACAAATTGTATGGATTATGCTAAAACAATAATCACATGTAATTTGATTTATAATAGATTAGCATTATAGAGCATCAAATAAAAACACAGGGTTTTATCTCTGTGTTTCTTCAAATTTTCGTTTTTGGATATATGCTTGAGCATGGATAATTTCTTTCTGAAGTTCTTTTAATTCTTCCGTAGATCCAGATTCAATCCTCATGTACGTAGTAACTAGACTAATCATCATATCCATCTTCTCTACTATATTTTGAATGACCTGTTCAGATTGCTCTTTTTTAGGGTGTTGTATTGCTATTAGAGCATTTTCTATATAATTGTTCTTTCTTTGCTGGATATCATAAATAAACTGTTTTGTGTTTGAGTTCATTTGTTATTCCTCCGTTTTGGATATACTTCTATTCTATCATATTTGAATGGTGAATATTAGATTCCCCTAAATATACACCTGTCACATACATCTCCTCAAATATAGAAACTAATTCCTTAACGTACAGGGAGCTAATCAAAATATGTTAATTTTGTGTCTAAACGTACAATTTTCTTTTTTGATATGGTGAGCCCTAATTGTAGTGCCCAATCCGATGTAAATTCCTCAATAACAACAGATTTTTCCATATCTCTAATACCCTTATGTATTTTGTGCTTGAATATAATATCAGATTTAGATAAGCAAAACTATTTCAAGTGAATAGAATCCACTCTTTAAGAATACATAAAATATATACATACAAGTGTAGTCTACTCACTACATCATTAGTGAAAGTAGGATTCTATAAATTTTGGAGGAAGAGATATGCCGAAAAAGGTTCTCCTGTTTACAGATTTAGGGATTGATGATGCGTTTGCTATACTGTACACCTTTTTTCGTAAAGACATTCAACTTTTAGGAATTGTAGCCGATTATGGAAATGTATCGAGAGAAAATGTAATAAGAAATATTAACTATTTGAAGTACATTGCAGGAAGAGAAGAGATACCTGTATTCCTTGGTGCTTCTGTACCGTTGACAGGTATATTAATTCAGTATTTCCCTGAAGTACATGGAAAAGTCGGATTAGGACCTATCATTCCTCCTGAAATTTCATATCCAGTTTATTCTCTAAATGATATTTATCAAATTATACAATCAAATTTAGAAGATCTTACCATTATCAATTTAGGGAGACTTTCTTCGCTAGCTACAACTTTTGTATTGAATTTAGAAACAATGCGAAACGTAAGAGAATGCATTTGCATGGGGGGAGCTTTTTTCTATCCAGGTAACGTAACTGCCGTGGCTGAAGCTAACTTTTATGCAGACCCTTATGCAGCAAACTTAATTCTGCAGCATGCAAAGAACTTGACAATTATTCCTTTAAATGTGACTCAACATGCAATTGTTACACCTGAAATGGTCCGGAAAATAGATGCATTTCATCGGAATACACAGGATTCTGCAGGGCTCATCATCAAACCTATGCTAGATTATTATTATAATTTCTATTCCAAGTCTAATCCTGGTATAAGTGGAAGTCCTATGCATGATTTTGTAACAGTTTGGTATTTGCTAAATCAAGACGCTGTTAGTCTTTCAAGAGTACCTATTAAAGTAATCCCTGATCAAGGAGAAGGATTTGGTCAAAGCATTGCAGATTTTCGTTTTGTTACTAATCCAGGCTATAAAACGCATAATGTAGCTTTTCAGTTTGATTATGAAAAATTTAAGAAAGATATTATGGAAACGTTCCTAAAGAAGAGAGTGTAATAGACTTTATTAACTTCAGATAATACGGATTATGAGAATCAAATGTCACTTCACTTAACTGTAAATATCAAATTAACAAAACAAGTTCCCCTAAAATAAAAAAGACGTTGACTTCTCTATGTAATTAACTGTCGTTTCATGTCCAGCGATGATGAGTAGCCAAATTGTCGAAAGAAGCTCGTTCTTATTCAACTTGTTTTCTTGCTCTCTTGTTTGAATGAGATTTCAAAATCGTTCAGACCATATTTTTCAACGTATTTTGTGATAGGCATGTACATATATCCGTTTGGAAACGTGCCTACTTCTGTTGTATTTTCTGGTCCTAATGTTTTCAGTAATATATGTATTGCGGCATTAAAATCTTTTTGTAAAGCATTGTGTAATTCATCTGCAATTACTTCAATACGCTGTTTTAACTCTAAATTTTCAACTTTACATGTTACAGAATCTACAAAGATTCTTTTAGAAAAATTAGGATCGTGTTTACAAATAGAATCAGCTATTTTCTCTGCTAATTCTTCGCTAAATAAAAATTTTAACGGAACATAATTACCCATTTTTCACCTCGGTGGTCAAATAAAAACAATTTTTATTTTTTAATCGACAATCCATAAACTAACGTCTCACTAGGAGTTGTAATACTAAAACCTGTCGTCTTATAATCAAGTTTCACTGTATCACCAGTGTAATCTTTCGTGAATGAATCCATTTGTACGATAAGCTCTGCATCTTCATATACAACATCATCTGCGTTATATGTATCCAAAATTAAATCGACATCAACGAAAATACTACAAGAGTTCGTCATTGTTCCTCTAATGCGAACGATCTTTTTATCTTCGCGTTCTAATCTATGTATAGCTGCTTTTGCTTCATCAGTAATACGAATGTTCATTGTATCCCAACCTTTATTTATATTTCTTCTATTATGGCAAAAACAGGAGCAATAGGGAAGCAAAGAGGTTTGTAACAAAAAACGAGCAAACAAATTTGTTTGCTCGTTTCACTTTATTTTAATTCACATTTATCAAGTGGAATCACTTTTGTTTTTTTCGTAAATTTATAACCTAACCATAGTACTAAGAAGAGTGGTAAACCAATGTAAGAAACGAGTACACCGTTCCAATCAATTGCTTCACCCATAAATGCGCCGTAGTTTTGTCCTAAAATTACGATGATACAAAGTGTAAATGCGAAGATTGGACCGAATGGGAACCATTTTGCTCTATACGGTAAGTCTTTTAAATCTTTTCCTTGTGCGATATATGCTTTACGGAAACGGTAATGACTAATTGCAATTCCGACCCATGCGATAAAGCCAGACATTCCAGATGCGTTTAATAACCAAATGTATACAACACCGTCACCGAATAAAGAAGCAATGAAAGCAATACTACCAACAATTGACGTTACGATTAATGCGTTAACAGGTACACCGCGGCTATCTAATTTACCAAGAAACTTTGGTGCTTTTCCTTGGCGAGCTAAATCCCAAAGCATACGAGTTGATGCATACATACCAGAGTTACCAGCAGATAGTACAGCAGTTAAAATAACAGCGTTCATAACAGAAGCAGCAAAGGCAACGCCCGCTTTTTCAAAAATAAGTGTAAACGGACTTACTGTTACATCACTTGCAGCAAGGCTTTCAGTTGTATAAGGAATTAGTAAACCGATAACGAGAATCGCAAGGATATAGAATAAAAGAATACGCCAAAAGATTGAACGAATTGCTTTTGGGATATTACGTTCTGGATCAGATGTTTCACCAGCAGCTACTCCTAATAATTCAGTTCCTTGGAAGGAGAAACCAGCTGCCATAAATACACCGATAATTGCCATGATACCGCCGTTAAATGGTGCATCTGCAACTGTGAAGTTTTTAAATCCAACAGTTTCGCCGCCCATAATTCCGAAAATCATCATAAAGCCAACAATTAAAAAGATAATAATAGTAACTACTTTAATAAGTGCGAACCAATATTCAGATTCACCAAACCCTTTAACAGATAAATAGTTTAAAAGGAAAATAATAGCTAAACATAATCCACTCCAAATAAGAGAAGGAGTATCTGGGAACCAAAATTTCATAATTAATGTTACAGCTGCAAGTTCAGCAGCAATCGTAATTGCCCAGTTATACCAATAGTTCCATCCAAGTGCAAAGCCAAGTGATGGATCAACAAATTTTGTTGCATACGTACTAAAAGATCCAGTAACAGGCATGTAAGCTGCAAGTTCAGCTAAGCTTGTCATTAAAAAATAAACCATAATTCCAATTGCGGCGTATGCAATTAATGCGCCACCAGGTCCAGCTGTATGGATGACACCACCGCTGGCAAGAAATAGTCCGGTACCAATTGTACCACCGAGAGAAATCATCGTAAGGTGACGAGATTTTAATCCGCGTTTTAATTCACCTTGTCCTTGTGTAGTTTGCGTTTTAGAGGTAGATTGATTTGTTGCGCTATTCATGTTCAACACTCCTTTTCTTGTAGGTTAGGAAGGAGCGGGGGAGAAAAATACAAAAAACCGCCAAAGGAATTTGGCGGAACGTTTCACAAATAACCACCCCATCATACCCTTCCGTTAAGATAGCACCCCACGTTTACACGGTAATTTGTAAACGTGACAGTTCTGTTCCTTTCGGAGACAGCCCCAGCTCATATTTCCAGAGAAGAAATATAAACTTCGGCAACCTTTCCTTTCAAACGGAGTTGGTGACATTCTCTGTGTCTCGTCCGTTTTACTCATAAAAGTCGCAACCTCTACCTCATCGGATTGATGAGGATTTGATATATTGCTAAGATTTTTAATATATGGCAATTGTAATGACTTTCTGAATATATTGCAAGATATTTTGTTAGGAAAAGTCAAAAAATATCGGTTATTGTATAGGAAACGCTTGCAAAACTCCACCCGAACCTACTATTATGTAGCAATAAGCAAAGAAAAAATTGTTATACAAATGTTTCGCAAAAAATATTGAAAAACCCTCTAAATTAAAAGAAAATTCAGAAAAATATAATTCGACATTCATGATAAAGTCATATTATTTGTTATAATTAGAGTAACGTTTAAGTAAAAAGGGGAAATCAATATGAAATTAGAAACAGAAAGGCTCTATATAGTGCCGTGTACAGAAGAGAGTATGCAAGTCGCTAACGAGCAAGGATATAATAGCGGTCCGCATATTGTAGGGCATGTAAAGAATGTAAAACAAGATGCAGATTTATTACCATGGGGTGCGTGGTATGTTCTTCGGAAAGAAGATGATAGCGTTTTAGGTGATATTGGGTTTTAAGGGAAACCAAACGAGAAGCAAACAGTAGAAATTGGCTATGGATTTATTGAGAAATATTGGAATCAGGGCTATGCAACAGAAGCTGTAAGAGAACTAATCGATTGGGCTTTCAAAATAGGAGAGGTAGAAACAATAATTGCAGAGACACTCCTAGATAACTATAGTTCGATTCGTGTTTTAGAAAAGTTACATATGAAGAGAGTAAATGCTACAGAAACGATGATTAATTGGAAAATAGAAAAATAAAAAATACCGCTCGAAGTATATCGGGCGGTATTTTTATCGTTATGGTAGCATTTGTTTTTGATCATTCGGATATCCGGCTGTCGATGCGTTAGAACGCTTGGAATGATTGCGAACAGCAATGAAAATAGAAATAATAACGACAAGACCAACTGCCACGTAAGAAAGTGAAATAATAGTTGGATCCACTTTAAATGTAGTAAGCAATGTACGAATGTTTGTAAAGATAATAAGGCCACCAACTAATACGCCAAGTAAATGAGAAGGAACGATGCGTACTAACCATGCAGCGATTGGTGCTGCAACGATACCACCAAGCATGAGAGAAAATACCCAAACCCAGCTTACTTGTTCCCAGCCAAGTGAAATGAAAAATCCGATTGTTGCAGCAAGTGAAACAGGAAATTCACTCGTATCTACAGATCCAATAACTTTTCTAGCTTCATTTCCTCTTGCTAGAAGAACGGGTGTTGTAATCGGCCCCCAACCACCGCCACCAGTTGAATCAACGAATCCAGCGAATAAACCAAGCGGCACAAGTTGTTTTGCAGACATACGCTTATTTGAAGTGACAATTTGTTTTTGAATGATGAATCGTAATAAAATATAAACCCCTAAAGTAAATAAAAATATGGAAATGTACGGTTTGATCACATCTCCAGGCAAATTACTTAAAAAACATGCCCCAACAAATGCGCCGATTGCCCCAGGTAATGTAAGCCTGGAAACTGTATATTTATCAACATTTCCAAATTTGATGTGAGATGCGCCAGAAGCTGCAGTTGTAACGACTTCAGCTAAATGAACTGATGCGGAAGCTACAGCCGGTGCAATACCAAACATTAATAATAGTGAAGTAGACGTTACCCCATACGCCATTCCGAGTGCTCCATCGATCAATTGAGCGAAAAATCCAATAATAGCAAAGACAATTAATTTCTGCATAAATAATCCCCCTGTAATAATAAATGAAAAAGACACTTTTCCCGTATGAGAAAAGTGCCTTTGGTTTTTCCAATCAGCAATAATTAAATTTGTTTCATTATAATACATATTAATCGTATAAATCAACTGGGTTTTAAAGTTTTTGAATTGAATGAAAGAAAAATAAAATATACAATAAAAGGATGGAGAGAAAGGGGAGAAAGACATGTTACGATTTGATCATCTCGTTCACGCAGTTCATGGTACACCGGAGGAAGCGGCAAAACAAATGCAGGAACTTGGATTTCATACTGTATTAGGCGGAGAGCATACGAATTGGGGTACTTGGAATAGTTTAAGTTATTTTGATTTATCATATATAGAATTTTTAGCAGTGCAGCATGAAGAAAAAGCGAAGAAAGCAGAAAATCCATTAGTACAAGAAACGGTAGTGAAATTACAAGATGGAGAAGGAATGTTACAAATCGCCATTCGAACAGATGGAATTGAAGAACTAGCAGTTAAGTTTAATAAACACGGATTACATACGATAGGACCATTTGAGGGGAAACGAATGAGAAAAGATGGCCGCCTATTAGAGTGGAAAATGTTATTTGTAAAGCAAGAAGAGAACGGACCGAAATTACCTTTCTTTATACAGTGGAATGAAACGGACGAAGAAAGAAGAAATGATTTACGTAACATTGGGACGATCACTGAACATAAAAGCAAAGTACAACAAATTGAAACGATTCATTATGCGGTAAAAAACGTTCGAGAAACGGTACGGAAATGGAAAGAAGTAATGGGGCTAACTGCAAGCCAGGTCGTTAAGAATGAAAAATGGAATGCTGAGTGTCAAAGTGTAGTATTTGGAGATATTCATGTGCAGTTTTGTGAACCAATAGGAGAAGGGTTAGTACTAGAACGTTTGAAGAATCATGGTGAATATCCATTTGCAGTGGAATGGAATGGGGAAAATAAACGAGAGCATGAAGTGTTAGGTAGTTTTTACATATATTGATAGAGGTGAACATAATGGAAGAAATACTTAGAGAGATAGAGAGAAAACTAGAATGGCCTCGTATTACAAAGTGTACAGCTATTTCAAAAGGTTTTTCACATGAAGAGAAATATAAAATAGAATTAGAAAATAGAGTTACATATTTTGTAAAAGTATGTGATGCTGTTCATTTTGAACGTAAACAAGAAGAATATACGTATATGAAACAGTTAGAGTTATTACATATTCCTACGCCTAAGTTAATTCATTTTATAAAGCTGGAGGATTTAAATAAATGTATTCAAGTATTTGAATGGGCCCAAGGTGTAAATGGTGAAGAAGGTTTAGGGAAGCTATCGGTGGAAGAACAGTATTATGCAGGAAGAAAAGCAGGAGAAGTATTAAAGAGAATCCACTCAATTGAAAGAGAAAGTGCAAGTAATAAATGGGAAACGGTTCGATGGAATAAATACGAAAGATACGTAGAAGCGTTAGCAAACTATGAAATAGACTTCCTTGATTTAAAGCCAGTATTAAGTTTTGTAGGGGAGCATAAACAATTATTGAAAAATCGCCCAATCACATTTTTACACGATGACTTCCATCCAGCAAATAGTATGATTCATAATAAGGAATTTATCGTTATCGATTTTGGTGGATATGATTTTGGTGATCCAATACACGATTTTTATAACGTAGCGATTTTTACTACAAGAATAAGTAAGCCATTTGCGGTTGGACAAGTTCATGGTTATTGCGGAGGTGAACCATCGCTTCATTTTTGGCAACTGTATTCATTATATGCAGCGATGACATTCCCAGCTGATATCGTATGGACAAACCGAAGCACGCCACATTTAGTAAATGATATGAAGGAAAGATTGAACGGAATTTTAGAAGATCATAATCATTTTTCATCCTATATTCCAAAATGGTATCAATCACAACGTGAGGATATAATAAACTATAAGTAATGGAGGGATTCATTTGGATAAAATAGCGGTAATTTCAGATATACATGGTAATATTCCAGCGTTAGAATCTGTACTGCAAGATATTAAATTAAGAGGAATCGAGCGCATCATTTGCCTTGGAGATTTAGTCGGAAAAGGTCCTCATTCTAGTGAAGTGATTGAAATCATTCGTAAAGAATGCGAAGGAGTTGTAATGGGGAACTGGGATGATTTCATTACAAAACCGACTGAATTTGAGGCATTAAAATGGCATCAAAAACAACTATCGGAAGAACAAAATGACTATTTAAGAAGCTTACCATTTTCAATCGAGTTTTATATGAGCGGAAAACTCATTCGTATGTTTCACGCTTCACCGAGAAGTTTATATGAAAGAATTCAACCACACGCCTCAAGAGAAGAGCGTATTAGTATGTTCGAAAACAGTGAGCTCACCGAGAATATAGAAGGAGAAAGAAAACCAGATGTCGTTTGCTACGGTGATGTTCACCAAGCATTCGTTCAAAATTTCAGAGGAAAAACGTTATGTAATGCTGGTAGCGTTGGAAACCCACTTGAAATTACACAAGCTTCCTATTTAATATTCGAAGGAACTTACAATGAAAAAGAAGCCGCAAGCTTTTCCATTCAACTCGTACGTGTACCGTATGATATTGAATTAGCAATCAGACTAGCAGAAGAACTCGAAATGCCAGAAATTGAAGAATACAAACAAGAATTACGGACTGCTTTATATCGAGGGTTTAAGGGAAAGTAAGCTAATAATTATATCAACGATTTTTCAAATATATCTATCATAACTTAAAATATATCGACGATTCAACAAAGGATATCGACTTACCGACAAATAGTGACATAAACTCTTGCTCATAATAATGTTATGTAAACTAATTGTAGGAGGAAATTCCATGAACCGAAAACAACGAATCAAAGAAATTGCAGATCACATATTAAAGCTAAACTTAACACATCCAACAAGAGTTGGAGTAAGTGGTATTACAGCTTCGGGAAAAACAACATTTGCAAACGAATTAGCAGAGGAAATGAAAAAGCTCGGAGTTCCAGTAACACGCGCCACCATTGACGATTTTCATCATCCGAGAGCGATTCGCTATGCACGGGGCAAAGAATCAGCAAGAGGGTATTACGAAGATGCACACGATTATACAGCTTTCAAAGAAAGGTTATTAAAGCCTTTAGGACCAAACGGAAATTTACAATATGAAACGATTTCTCATAATTTAAAAACGGATATCTCTGTACATAATGAACCGCTAGTGGCTCCGCTAAATATGGTTCTAATAGTAGATGGAACATTTCTATTGAAAAAAGACGTAGAGCATTTATTCGATTACAAAATTTTTATAGATACCTATTTTGAGATTGCCAGAAAACGTGGTGCGAAGAGGGAAACTGAAGCTTTTGGAAGTTATGAAAAAGCAGAGAAGATGTTTTTGAACAGGTATCATGCAGCTTGTAAAATGTATATAGACGAGCGTAATCCGAAAGAGTGTGCGGATGTTGTATTTCAGAATAGTGATTTAGGAAATCCAGAAGTTATATTTCATGAATGAGCGTATTACATAATCAGAAATATATGTATAGCCTTTTGTTTATTGTTATAATTAAATTAATTTTATGAAGCAAATAAAAGGGGATAAGACAATAAAAAACGCAAAAAAGGGGATAAGAAATATAATGAATGAAGTACTAGAACTAAAAGAAGAACTACTACAAATTAAAAATAACAATTATGCTGTACCAGAAGACGTAGATGCATATCCATATGCGCAATGGATGCTAGATTATATCGGATCACCTGATGCTGAATTACGTGATGATTTAATTTATAGTACGCTTCACACATGGATTACAAATGATGTATTTAGACAAAAAGAGTTAAGAGGATTAATGTTACAAGCAATTAGTCCTGATTATTTATTTTATAAAATTGGTGAAAAGGGAACAGACTCTGTATTTAAACGTGCATTCTCCGTATTAATTCCACCACTTATTTTATCTGTTCATGAAAGAGAACCGTTGTTATCGGAAGAACAATTGTACAGTGTGGCAGAACAAGTGTTGGAATATGTATATTTAGAAGAAGATGTAAGGGGCTATGTAGAAGGGAAAGGCTGGGCGCACTCTACTGCACATGCAGCAGATGCACTCGATGCTTTAGCACGTACAATCCAAAATCGTGAGTTTTCATATGCAATACTAGCTGCCGTTCGTCAGAAGGTCCGCTTACATGACTACGTATACATTCACTTTGAGGATGAGAGATTAGTAGCACCAATTATGTCGTTACGTAACCAAAATCTTTTAACTGAAGAAGAGTGGAGCAATTGGTTACATAGTATAGCAATTGTTGAAGACATCCCGCATCCTCAATATGATATTTTAGTACAAAATATTAGAGCTTTCTTAAGAAGTTTATATTTTAGAGTTTTAGAGACAGAGGGTAGTACAGCCTTTATAGATGATATATTGGAAACTTTGAAGGATTTGCGTAGGTATTAAAAATACGTTTTTCTAAGAGAAAAGTACATAAAACCACTACCTCCCAACCATACTAATAAAATGTGTTGGAGGTGAATGTTATGAATAAAAAAGACTTTGAAAAAGTTTATAATGATTACTTACATCAAGGAGAAGAGCAAGCTCAATTTGAAGTAGACAATGAAGTCAATTCAGGAGCAGAACAAATTGTTGCCGTTCGTAAAAATGATGATGGTGATTTAATAGCGTTTAAAACAAGTAGCGGGAGAGAGTTAGATTATATGACTGCTCTTAGTGAAGCGAAATCAGGGAAGTTAGCTCATGTAGACGTATTTCATAAGTATGGTAGAGATATTATACGTAGTGAACCTGATGGGATAAAGGAAAATAACTTAGATAATTTACCTTCATTTTAAAAGGGTAAACCTCAAGAAGAGAATGTTTATTTTGATATTCTCTTCTTTTTTTTATAAAGCTTTCCCTACAAATAGAAGGTTCATTTTTAAAGTGCGATCATACTTTTAAAGAGCGCTCTAAATTTTTCTTTATCTTCTGCTGTAAATGGTTTTGGTCCCTTTGTACGTTTACCACTTTTTCGAACCATTGCACTTAAATATCGTGTTTGTAACAATTGTTCAATGTTATCATTCGTATACTTATAGCCTTTATGATGTAGTACGATACAGCCTTTTGCTAAAGCGAGTGAAGCAAGACCGTAATCTTGCGTTACGATTAAATCTTCTTTTTTTGCTAACTGCATAATTCGGTAATCCGCAGCATCTGCTCCGGAATCAACATAAATTGTTTCCACACCTTTAGGCTGCTGAGCATTAGAATAATGAGAAAAGCTAGTAACGAGGGTTACAGGGATTTCTGCATTCGTAGCTTCAAAAATAATTACATCTTTTACAGGACAAGCATCTGCATCAACGTAAATTTTCATTTTATCACTCCTATGACTAGGTTCGAGTTGATAATAATGGTAGATTTAGGTTTTGTCAAACGAGATAGCTTTATTTCATGTTATTTTTCACAAACCAAAATAGCCTCACGCAAACGAGAAATACCTTCCTCAATTTGATCAATATCCACTTTTCCATAAGATAAACGAATATAACCATCTTTCGCGCCGAAAATACTACCAGGCATAAATGCAATTTCTTGTTTTAAACTTTGCATAATAAGTTGTTTTTCGTTTATCGGTTCTTTTAATTTTCCCCATATGTATATACCGCCGGTCGGGTTTGAAAAAGAGATTTTATCGTGAAGTTGCTCATTTAAGGCACGAACGATAACGTCTCTTTTTTCTGCTAGTTGTTTTCGTAACGGTACGATATGAGACTGAAATGGTACTGTTTCGAAAAATTGTTGCATCAGCCACTGCGGGAAAATGCTCATACCTAATTCCATTTGGTGCCTTGCGTCGGATAACCTTTCTACTACAGACTGCGGGGCGACAAGCCAGCCGACTCGTAAACCTGGTGCAATCATTTTAGATAAGGAATGTACATAAATGACAGTTCCGTTTTCATCAATCGATTTCAAAGTAGGGCAAGGTTGTTTCTTTTCTAGTGTAAGTAAACTGGACGGATCATCTTCCACAATCGCAATTCGTAAATCTGCGCAAAGTGATAACAGTTTTTTTCTACGGTTTGGATGAAGCATCGTTCCAGTAGGGTTTTGGAAGTTTGGATTTAAAAAAATCATTTTAATACGGTGTTTTCTATATAACTCTTGCACATCATCTGGATTAATACCGTGTTCATCGACAGGTAATGGGAAAATACGAATACCTGCTGATTGGAATAACGGTAAGGAATAACAGTGTGAAGGGCTTTCGAAAGCAACTGCATCACCGGGATTTAATAAACATTGAACGATAAGGTGAAGTGCTTGCTGTGCGCCAGATGTAATCATTATGGATTGTTCAGTCGCTTCAACTTTTAAATATTCTTTCATATATTTTACGACCGCTTGTCTTAGCGGGAGATAGCCTTGCGGATGATCATAACTTAATGAATGCGTTAACGGTTGTTCTCGTAAAATTGTCTGTAGTTGATCGTGAGGATAAAGGTTACAACCGAGCTCGCCGTTTGCGAAATCAATGATATTTTCATTTTGTTGTACTTCTGCCCGAATATGGCGAAGTAACGGTAAGTTTGGTAAAAAAGTACCACCTTCTACGAAATTTCTCCAGTTCGGAGTTAATGTTGGAGAAACGCCCCACATATGTGTACTTACACGTGTCCCTTTACCAGTCGTACTTTCCACAATCCCCATAGCACGTAGTTCATTATAAGCAGTCGTTACCGTACTTCGGTTTACATTTAACTGCGTAGCTAATTTCCGTTCGGAAGGGAGGAAGCTTCCAGGAGGAAGTTCTCCGTATGTAATACGTTTCTCAATAAAGTCAACTACTTGCTGATAAATTGGGATTTTACTGTCGTTATCTAGCTTCCATTCCATACAAACGCCTCCGCATCTCTTATATACATTAAGTATAACAAATTGGCTGGGGAAAAAAACAGCCAATTGGACGGTGCTATATCCAGCCAATTTTACTATGCTAAATATGGAAGGGGAGATTCGGATGAAACGATGGCAAATGGAGTGGCTCCTAGTATCAGTAGCATTAGTATGGGGAGCGAATTATACACTTGGAAAGTATGGCGTGGCATATATGTCATCCATTCAATTTAATAGTTTACGATTTTTAGTAGCATCTCCGGTATTATTACTTATTACATTTTTAATGGAACGCTCATTACGTATTGAAAGAAAAGATTGGTTACGACTAGTAGCAGTCGGTATCGTTGGTACGGCAATGTATCAAACGATGTTTATGCTATCTGTGAAATATACTTCAGCAACGAACGCCTCATTATTAATTGCGATGTCACCTATTTTTACAGGGATATTAGCAGTATTGCACAAACAAGAACGTTTTTCGATGAAAGTACAAATTGGTTCAATCGTAGCGTTTATTGGTGCAGCATTCGTTTTATTAACAGGACATACAGGAGGAGCTACTTACGAATATGCGTGGCTCGGAAACATAATTGGATTAGTCGCAGCGATTGCGTGGGGATGGTATCCAATATTAGCGCAACCTCTTATAACAAAATATTCCGCAATGAGAGTCACATCTTGGTCAACTTTAATTGGAATTGTACCTCTCGTTGTATATTGTTTATTCAACGTAAATACATTAACGTGGCCAGTAGACATGCCAAGCTGGGGGTCTCTAGCATATTCAATCGTCTTCGCGACAATCTTCGGACTTGCAATGTGGTATGTCGGTATTAGTAAAATAGGCTCAACGAAAGTAATGGTTTATATGTATCTTGTACCATTGTTCGCAGTTATCTTCGCGGCAGTAACTATCGGAGAGCAAATCAACATGATGCAACTCGTTGGCGGACTTATAATCTTTATCGGCTTATATGTTGTAAAAAAGGGTGGAATTCAAAAGCCAGCTCTCAATTTGAAAAAAGTAAGTTAACAATAAAAAGGATCTCTTTCATATAGAAGGAGATCCTTTTGGTTTTTGTAATAAAAGCGCTTGTTCAACAGCCCATTTTTGATGATCATGAATGAGAAGCTCTACAGCAAGTAAAGGAGACATCCACCGCAAAACATGATCTTCCTCACAGTTTTCAGTTTGTGTCTGCACCATGTTCGCAATATAAAAGAACCCATCGTTTAAATAATAAGTATCTTCTTTTTCCGCATAAAAATATCGCATTGCATTACCGATATATTGATTAATTTCAATTGCCCATCCTAATTCCTCTAGTAGTTCACGATGTAAGCATGCATCTTTTGTTTCGGTACCTTCCATACCGCCACCAGGTAAAAAATAACGGTCTCCTTTTTGGATAATAGCAATCATTGAAGAAGATGAATGGAAAATAATTGCATAACAACTAGGTCTTAATACATAATGAACGGTACGCTTTTTCGAGCCAAACGTAAGTTTTGAAATCATAAAACACGACCTTTCTCTATAAAATACATAAAAGGGATATTAAGGTAAATGCAGAATGATATAAGTATAATCTTAATAGATTGGAGTGGTAACAACATGATAAATCGAAAATGTTCAAGGTGTAAAGAGATAACGGGTACAATACATGGGGGTAAAAAAATTAAGGAAGAATTTTTGTGTGAAGATTGTCTGCAAAAAGGAATTGCGAGCGGGGAAATCGAATTATCACAAGTGGAGAAAGAACAAACTTCGTATCTTTCTATAAAAATATTAAAAATAATGAGTGTTATTTATTTAATAGCATCTATTTTTATGGCCTTTTCAACCGGTCCATTTATACATAATATAGGATTTGATGAAATGTCAATTTCAGGATCAGAATTAGGTTTAATAAGTATTGTTATGCTAGGTTCTATATTCCAGTCTGTTCTTGTATTTTGCGGGATATGGGTATTCATCCTATTAGTAGAAACAGTCATTAAAATTTATGAAAAAATGAAGTGAGTGAGAGGAAGAAATACATGCGAGTAAGGAACATACAAGGGGAAGATTATGTAAAAATTCATTCTGTTTCAAATGATTGGTGGGGCGGGAGAGACATGGCTGCCATGTTGCCAAAATTGTTTTTCGTTCACTTTCAAGAAACGAGTTTTATCATTGAAGAAGAAGGAGAAACGTTAGGTTTCTTATGCGGATTCTATTCGCAAACGCATAAAGAGGAAGCGTACGTTCATTTTATCGGAGTAAATCCGAAGTATAGAAGAAGAGGAATCGCATCGACATTGTATTCTTATTTCTTTGATGTCGCTCGTGCAAATAACCGTAAAGTTGTAAAAGCAATTACGTCACCGATTAACAAAAAGTCGATACAGTTTCATCAAGAAATCGGTTTTCGGATTGAGGCTGGGGATGATGAGATAGAGGGTGTATCGGTACATACAAATTATGATGGGAACGGCGGTAGTAGAGTTTTGTTTTTGAAAAATGTGTAAAAGTAGGCTAGCTTAACGTTAGCCTTTTTGTTGTGAGGAGATAAAAGTATGGAGAGTAGACAAAGTAGAAATGAATACTTACGACGCATTTACAAAGTGCAAGATTATATTGAATCAAACATAAATGATTCACTTTCAATTGAAGAGCTAGCGGATATAGCAGGATTTTCAAAGTTTCATTTTCATCGGATTTTCAAGGGGATAGTAGACGAGCCATTATCACGGTATGTAAACCGATTGAAGTTAGAAAGGGCAACAAATCTACTTACATATCGCACAGATATGACGATTACGGATATCGCTTACCATTTTGGCTTTACAGATTCAGCAGTTTTCTCTCGAACATTTAAAAGTCATTACGGAATAAGTCCATCTCATTATCGAAACGACAATAGCAAGAATTGCAAAGACGTAAGGGGAATTCCTCAATACAATGAATGTAAGAAGGTTCGAGGAAATGTTGAAATTGTAACAGCGGACGATATAAACGTCGCATACATAAGACATATCGGTACATATGAAGAGTTAACGATTGTTTTTCCAAAAATGATAGAAAAACTATTTCATTACGCAGCTAAGCAAAACTATCATGTATTTGATGATACGAAAGTATTAACCATTTACCACGATCATCATGAATTTACTGAGGACTATCATTTAAGAACAAGTTTATGTATAACAATTCCAGATGAGTCAGCAGTAGAAACGAGCGACATTGGAATAATGGTAATACCTTCAGGGAAATATGCGGTAGGTCACTTTGAAATAGTTCAAGATGAATACAAGGGGGCATGGGATTTTTTATACGGTGAATGGCTACCAAATAGCGGATATAAACCGAGAGATGCGTATCCTTTTGAAATGTATAAAAATGACCCAAGGCAGCACCCAGAAAATAAACATATAGTTGATATATATGTACCTATCGAACCTTTTTAATGATAGATTGAGGGGGAAGAAGGATGAAAATCGCTGAAAAGTTAGATTCCATTATAAAAGAAGACTATAAAAATATAAACGGTATGTTAGTAATGCAGAAAGGTAATATTATTTTTGAAAAATATTATAATGGCCAAGGTCCAGATGATGCATTTCATGTAGCATCTGTCACAAAAACGATTATTTCTGCGTTAATTGGGATATGTGTAGATAAAGGCTATATAAAAAGTGTTAATCAAAAAGTAATAGAGTTTTTCCCTGAATATAAACGTAAGGCATCTGAAGTAACAGTGCGACACCTCCTTTCAATGACAGCACCATATCCTTTTGTAGACTGGCAGGAACCGTTAGAAGAACTATGTACACAAGAGGATTGGGTACAGTATGCACTTAATAGAATGGGGAACGGTGGAGAAATCGGATCTTTTAAATATTCATCTGCAGGAGCGCATGTACTATCAGCAATTATTACGAGCGCAACAGGAAAAAATGCGCGTGAATTTGCGAATGAATACTTATTTCAGCCACTCGGTATGAGAGAAATTCCAAACTACAATATGAAAGTATTTGGATTTGATGACTTATTTGGAAA
This sequence comes from Bacillus sp. TH13, assembly GCF_016651175.1. Taxonomy (NCBI): domain Bacteria; kingdom Bacillati; phylum Bacillota; class Bacilli; order Caryophanales; family Bacillaceae; genus Bacillus; species Bacillus sp. TH13. The sequence continues at coordinate 85,977 of NZ_JAEKEJ010000001.1, forward strand.
AGATGTAAAGGGATGGGTTCATGATCCAAACGGTATTTCAACGGGCGGCTGGGGACTTACGTTAACAGCTAGAGATATGGCGAAGTTTGGACAATTATATTTGAGTGATGGTATTTATAACGGAAAGCAAATTCTTTCGAAATCTTGGGTACAAGAATCAATAGCGATGAATTCAAATCAATATGGTTACTTATGGTGGTTACGAGAAGAAAATGGAATCTTTTCATATTGTGCAATGGGTGATGGTGGGAGTATGATTTGTTGTATTCCGAAGCAGGATTTGGTTGTAGTAATTGCTTCTGAAGTTATGCCGAATGCACGGGATAGATGGGAAGTGATTGTGAAATACATTCTTCCTTACATACAAAACAATTAAATGTCATATATAAAGGGAGATGGGAAAATAACTTAATGTCATTAAGTTAACTGAAAAATAAATATAGCGTAAAAAATTGTTAAGATTTCGATGCCTGGATTTTAACCTTTATTTTTCTATGTATAATGAAGCCGCATACTAAAAATATTTTAAAGAAAGGGGATGAAGTGTGTATGAAAAACGAATTAAAAGCTAATGTGCGTTTCTTGATGGCTTAAGGAAACAGAATAATATTTTAAGTTTTTTTGATAAGTACAGCGTTTATATGGAATTCGTCAAAAAGGATATTTATCTTTTTGACGTTTGGAGGGTATATGAATCTAATATTAAAAGAAATAGCAGTGAACAGAAAAATATTCGTTATGTTAGTTATTGGATTTACTTTAACAATTCTGCCCATACTTATAGCGATGTCGATTCGAGATGATTACGATGAAGATTTTTATGAGCGAAAACATGGTTATTTTAAATATTACTATACTGTTCAGCTTACTAGTTTTGGGGAATTGGATTTCAAAGCAATTCAAGAGTTAACAGAAACTACTTTTAAGAACTCAAGTGTTATTACAAATAATATGATAATTGGAATCCCTGGTATAGGTGAAGTAAAGATGGTTGGTCTTATAAATAAGAATTGGTCTCCTCCATTAGTAAAAGGCTCTCGCATGGAAGATGGGGAAGAAAATAGTGTAATTGTCGGAAAGAATATTTATAAAGAATCTGAAACAATAAAACTGTTTAGTAAAGAATATAGAGTTAAAGGCGTGAATGGAGCGAATGATAAACATGTGTATAATAACAATGTCTACATCGGCTTAAAGGATATGCCTGATGAGATGAAACGACGTATACAAAATGAAAATACATTTGAAATGATAGTAAGGTCTAACGAAAATCCTAAACAAGAAATGGATACATTTATTTGGTATGTTAAGCAAAATAGAACTGATACAAATGCGAAAGTGATAAATGAAAAAGAGAATTATGAGAATGAAAAAAGATCGAGTAAAGCTATGAGAGCACAACTTACTCTTCCGTATAGACTACTTTTTATTGCTGTAATGAACTGTATAATTGCGAGTTATTTTTGGATTTACACGAAGAAGAAGAGTATTTCCTTAAGGAAAACGTTGGGAGCAAGCAATTTGAATTTATTTGTATTTATATTTAGCCAATTATTCCTATGCGCAATTGCTGCAGCCGTTTGTGCTATATGTATGCAATGGATTTTAAGTACAATGAACCAAAGCATAGTAAATTTAATGGGTTTTGCCATTCGTATAGATATTTTCAAAGTTATGATGAGTGTAGTAATTGCCTTGTCTATTTCGTTCATCACCGCTGTAATACCATTTTTCAAAATACTTAAAATTGAACCTGCTAAAGCGTTAAAGGAATAAATAAGATGAGACTAAAAAGTGCTCTTATGGCCCTGAAAAATAGACTGCTCATTTCCATATTTCTCTTAATACAATTCACTTTTGGATTAGCGGCAATAACTCTTTCCATTAATATGTTTTATAATTTTCACTATCTTGAAAACAGTTCCAACTCGTTGCTAGATTTAGAAAGTACATATTTTATCACTTATGATGGGATGACTACTGATAGGTTGAAGGCAGAGCAATTTAATAAAGGACAAGTTGAAGAAATTTATAAAAAAATACAGCAAAATAAAGATGTGATTTCGTATGGTACATACGAAGAGGGCATAATCGAACTAGAATCAAGCAATCGACCGCTCCAAGAAAGTATGTTAGAAGAATTGAAAAATAAAACTTTTCGCGATAAAAACCCTACTATTCGTACAATTACAATAGATGAAGATTATTATAAGTTACTGAACATACCTATAAAAGCTGGAACAGGCTTTTCGTATCAAGACTTCCAAAAAAATAGTGAAGAGAAAACGAATGTTTTGGTAGGTCCTTACTTTAAGAAATATTTTCAAATAGGGGATACAATCAATAATCAATATACGATTATTGGATTTTTGCCGGAAAATAAATTCATTATAAATGGTAACGGAGCGAATATATACCAGAAATTAGACAAGGCTATGTTATCACCCATGCCAATTGATAGATATGAACATTATGAAATAATGTTTTCAAGATTACACTATAGTACAATTATGACTTTAAAAAAAGATGCCGATGTAATCAAACTACAAGAAATGATTCAGCTGAAGGGAAGCGACGTTACGTTATACTTGAAAAATTTAGGAGAAGAAATAAATGAAGCTGTTACTAGTAGTATGGATACGGAAAATATCGATCTTACAGTAGGAAGTCTATTTATTTTATTTATAATAGCGGGAATTGTCGTAACGACAGTTGTTTCCATCATGATGAGAAAGAGGGAATTTGGTATTAAGATGGTCCTTGGAGAAAGTAAGTTTGGGATGTTCATTCAAATTGTTTTAGAAAATATATGTATTGCGATAGTTGGTATGTTTTTATCCCTAGTCTATTTTTCATGGAGATATGCGGCTCATCTACAAAGTTCGAAGGACTTTGATACGGTGTCTGTACAAGAGATAAATTTAAATATGCCTATTTTATTACTTGTATGCCTATTCTTACTACTAATTATCATAGTTTCAAATCTCATTGTCTTCTTGTTTATTAGAAAACTCGAACCGAAAACATTAATAGGTGGGATGGAATAATGGGTTTAATTGAACTAATAGATATTAAAAAGGTGTATAGTAACAAGAATCACAATACGTTCGCCTTAAACGGTATAAACTTAACAATAAATAAGGGCGAAATTATAGCAATAATGGGGCGATCAGGCTCAGGGAAAAGTACACTATTAAATGTTATAGGGTTAATTGATATGCCAAATGAGGGTGAATATACGTTAAATGGAAAACCATTAAATGAAATTAGAGCGAATAAAGTTCATAAAACAAGAAATGAAATGATTGGATTTATTTTTCAATATTTTGCATTGTTAAAAGAACATACTGTACTGGATAATGTAGCACTACCACTCACGTATAGAAAGCTAAGGAAACGAGAAAGAGAAAATAAGGCGAAGTTCTATTTAGAAAAAGTAGGTTTAAAAGAACATATGCATAAAACACCGGACGAGTTATCAGGTGGACAACAGCAGCGCGTCGCAATTGCTAGAGCGTTAGTAGGCGAACCAGAATTAATATTGGCTGATGAACCGACTGGAAATTTAGATAGAAAAACAGGAGAAGAAATTATGAGCTTGCTATTACAACTGAATGAAGAAGGACGAACAATTATTATTGTAACGCATGATATGGAAGTAGCGAATAAGTGTAATAGAATTATTGAGTTAGTTGATGGGGAAATTGTGCAGAGTTAGTAATTCAACAAATATACAGTAAAATAATTATATCTAATTTAAGAATCCGTATTGATTAATTTTTCAAAATGGATTCTTGTTTATTTGTAGAATTAAAGTAAAATAACAAATTCCCCGTAACTTTCCAGCACAAAAAATCGTTTAACAAAAGAAAGGATTTTTAATCACGAATGGGGGAGAACCATGAAGATTTTAATACTAGGTGGTACACGATTTTTGGGAAGAGCTGTTGTAAAAGAGGCTTTGAACAGAGGGCATGAAGTTACATTATTTAACCGCGGAACAAACAAAGAAGTTTTTCCTGAAGTGGAGCAGCTTATCGGTGACAGAAGTGATGATGTATCAAGTTTAGAAAATCGAAAATGGGATGTTGTCGTGGATACGTGTGGGTTTTCTCCGCATCACATTAGAAATGTTGGAGAAGTACTGAAAGATAATATTGAACACTATATATTCATCTCTAGCCTTTCCGTATATAAAGATTGGATTCCGCATGACATAAAAGAAGACTATATATTACAACCTGAACCAATGGAAGAGCAAATAAAGGCTGTAGAGAATGGTGAAATATCTCCTTATGAGCATTATGGTGCACTGAAAGTATTATGCGAAAAAGAAGCAGATAAATATTGGCCAGGGCGTGTTTTACACGTAAGAGCAGGACTTCTTTCAGGAATGTTTGATTATACAGATCGACTAACATACTGGATTCAGCGTGTAGCAAAAGGAGGTAAAGTGTTAGTACCAGGCAGAAAAAATCGTCCAGTGCAATTCGTTGATATAAAAGATGTCGCGAGCTTTGGACTCAACATGGCAGAAAATAATAAAGCAGGTACATTCAATATAACAGGTCCAAATTATGAATTGACGATGGAAGAGCTATTAAATACGTGTAAAAAGGTTACGAATAGCGATGCTGAATTTGTTTGGGTAGACGAATCGTTTATGAGTGAACATAATGTGCAGCCTTGGACAGAAATGCCTTTGTGGATTCCAGAAACTTTCCCATTAGATGGTGAGACGAAGCCGTGGAGAGGCGGGTTTTCTATTTGTATCGAAAGTGCGGTTAATGAAGGGCTTACTTTTAGAAGAATAGAAGAGACAGTTACAGATGTGTATGAGTGGATGGAGAGTACGGAAGAATGGGAATTAAAAGCAGGTATTTCAGGCGAGAGGGAGAAGGAATTGTTAGAAAGATGGTATCAATAAATTTAGCGGAGTTCTTTGAATATGCTTGATTGCACATAAGGAGGAAAAAGGTGATGTGGAAAGACACCATTCACAGTATCTCATCAAATTTAAGCTTGAAAAACCCAGCTACGAAGGATGAATTTACTGATATACAACAATGTATACATGTGGAGTTACCGAATGATTTATATCAATTATTACAGGAAACAAACGGTATAGAAGGTGAATACGGTGACTTTATATGGTCTGCTTCAAAAATTAAAACTGAAAATATGAATATGAGAAATATAGTTGATTTTAAGGATTTATACATGCCTTTTGACTGTTTATTATTTTTTGCTGATGGGGGAAATGGTGATTTGTTTGGCTATTCCATTTTGAATGGAAAAGTACAAAGAGATGATATATATGTATGGAACCATGAAAATGATAGTAGAACGTGGGTTGCTCCTTCTTTAAAGACTTTTATGGAGTGGTGGGAGAGTGGAAAGATAATAATTTAAATATAGTATCAAAAAAGTGCCTTGTTTCTTTAGTAACAAGGCACTTTTTCACGAATAATTAATCTACCACTTAATTGGTTCTTCTCCGTACATCTCCCACAGCTTAGGAAACATCTTCTTCAAACTTTCTTCATCGTCTTCATCCCAGTCAAATTCAAAATCTACATCGTCGAATTCTTCATTAGATAAGACATGGTAAAGTGTAAAGTAAGTATCATCTTCGTCACCAGTTTTTTCTGCATATACAGTGAAACCGAAATATAAAGAAAGTTCTTCTATTTCTGGGACATCATACTCACTCAAATTTTCTAATACAGGAATTAATCGTTCTGGATCTTCAATACAAGCTTCGTATGTCTCTTTTCCTTGATATAATAACCATCCACGGAAGTAATCAAAAGTATCATCTGAACAGCCACCTAAAATAATATAGGCTGCTGCCCATAAGCGAGATGTATAAGAAGCTTTTAATATATGATGCATATGCGTATCAAAAGCTACAATTTCATGTACTGTACGTTTAGCAAGGTGAGAAGTAAGCCATTCTATTTGTTCTTCTTGGTCCTCACCTTTCGTTTTTGCATGATTAAGTAGTTCCCAAAATTCTTCTTCGGTTATCGTCTTTTCTTTTATGTAATCTTCCCCTTGAATAGGGTCTATATATCCTTTTTTACGTTTGGAAGCAACTAGTTTATTAGCTTCTTTCATACATTCTTCTTCTGTTTTAAACTCTTTTGCTTTCACACTGCCAGCTGTGCCAATTTTTCCGTAAAACACAACATAGTCCTTTTCTTTCACAACGATTTTCCAAAACTTATTTGATTTCTCAGTTTGCTGGATTAATAATGTTTCCATCCGTACCCCCATAATGTTTTCTAGTGTGCAATGTGATTGTAACATATGTATATACACTTGTAATGATGAAAAATAATAGTTTAGAAAATTCAAAAACCATTGAATGGAGTGGATAAATTTAGTAACCTTATTTGTACAGTAATTACATAATTGTTTTGTAATAATTCGATATTTATATAAGGGGGCGTTACGGATGGATCTTACGTTTAAAGTTGAGGAAACATGTTTTAATTACCGCGTTGGAGCAATTTGTAAACATGATAATAAAATACTCATTCTGCAAGGTGACGGTGAAGATTTTTGGTATGTACCCGGCGGTAGAGTAAAAATGCTAGAGAATAGTGAAGATGCATTAAAACGAGAGCTTGCGGAAGAGATAGGTGTTCCTATTAAAAGGAAAAGGTTAATATGGTCAGTAGAAAATTTCTTTACACTTTCTGAGCGAAAGTTTCATGAAATTAGTTTTTATTATGAAGTAGAGCTACATGAGTTACCTGCGAGTGGAGCGGATCAATATATTTTGGAAGAAGAGGGTAGAACGTATTTGTTTAGATGGGTGCCAGTAGAAGAACTGCATACATATAACTTACAGCCTGCATTTATAAAAGAGAAAGTAAAGGATGTATCAGTTCACACAGAACATATCGTATTACAAAAGTAAATGTATTCGGAGGGGAAAATGGTGAAGGGAACTAAAAAAGAGGTACATATAAATGACAAAGTAATTTATTACACACATATCGAAAAAGGTGCTAGTACCGTTTGCTTTATGTTTTCAGGTTCAGGATACAATTATGATAAGCCGTTATTTTATTACGCAACGATGTTAATGCTTGAACATAAAATAGATGTTGTACATATTCATTATTCTTATGATGGACAATTAATGAATAAACCAATGGAAGAAGTAACGAAAGTAATGATGGATGATATTAATCCTGTAATAAATGAAGTATTAAAAGATGAGCAATACAACGAGACTATGTTTTTAGGGAAGTCACTCGGAACAATTCCGATTACAAATGATTTAATGAAGAGAGAAGAATTCGCGCAGTCAAAAATGATACTACTTACACCTTTACTGACGTTTGATACAATTTTTGATTCTATCTTACATAGTCGACACGAAGGGTTTTTAGTTATTGGGGATAAAGATCACCAATACAATGCAGATCAAATTGATCAGTTATATAAAACGAATTTACAGATTGAAGTTGTCAAAAATGCAAATCATTCTGTAAATGTTGGGGGATATGAAACGGAAAATTCAATTGAGGCTATAGCGAAAATAATAGGAAAACTTAAAGAAGTTGTTAGGACAAACTAACCTATTAATACATGCAAAAGAGGTGCGAATTGCACCTCTTTTACTTTAATAAGCCTTCAAAACATGAAGTAAATAATCCTTACGATTCAGCGGATTATAATCAACACGTTTTCGAGTAGGGAAGGGAGCCATAAGCTTTGTGAAACCAGCTGGCTTCGTTGTAAATATGCCTTCTCCTTCTGTAAATGAATGAAGCATGCGTTTAAAATTCTCTGTTTTCGCAACAGGTAATGATCCTGTTAATTGGTAAGAATTATTATATAATATAGGCTCTGCAAAAGTTGCTGGAACGGCAGCTAGCTTATACATTGCGGTACTAATTGCCTGCTCCGGTACAGTTAATTCAAACTCATTTACTGGCTCATATACATATGTTTCAGCTTGCTTTAAAGCATCCATTAATACGATCGGTGTCAAATTTCTAAAGTCACTCGCTGTTGTAATAGGACTAGCATAACCAGTATGTGTTAACGTGACGATAATATCTGTAACTTCCCATCCATATAAACCTTGTTTTAACGTTTGAAATACAGTATCCTCAATCGCTTTATGGAATGCTAAAGGTAGTGAGCCGAGCTCAACACCTAATTTATATGTTATGCCGCAATTAAGTTCACCACGTTCAACTTTGAATCCGACTGTTGCGTAAAATGGATTCTCTTTTTCACCCATTACTTCAACAGAATTGCCTACGCCAATTGGTTTCTCGATACATACAACTCGCGTATTTGAAAAAGTAACTTGCAAATTATATTTCTCATAAAGTGTTGTTTCAATTACTTCTTTTTGTACCTCACCGAAAAGGCGAATGTATAGTTCATTATGAACATCATCTTTCCACACTTTAATAAATGGATCTTCTTCACATAGTTCCATAAGTGCAGCGTATAGATCATGAATTCGTTCTTTTGGTAATGCTTCAATAGCAGCTTCCATTTGTGGTTCGGCAAAGTGAATATCTTTTATATAATCCGTATGTTCACCAATAATATCACCAATTTTAATATCATTCAGTCCCCACACTTTACAAAATTCACCGCTAGGAACGGTAGTAGTTTGAATGGAATCTCCATTATGAAATAGGCACATTTTTTTTATCTTTTCTTTATGGGATAGAGACTTACTGCGCTGTATATTAACATATTTTCTAACGTGTAAGTTACTTGAAAAAACTCTTACATAAGCAACCTTTTCTCCAGAAGGTTCACGTTCAATTTTAAAAACAACACCGGATAGTAGTTCCTCTTGTGCCGATGTATGAGCTGGCATTAGGGCCGGAAGTTTTTCAAGTATTTCAGTTACTCCTATACCTGTCATTGCTGAACCGAAAAAGATTGGATACACATTTGCTTGCTGTATGTGCTGTTCTAGTTTTTCTCTTAATAGTGCGTCCGGTATTATTTCGTTATTTACATATGATTCAAGTAATGATTCATTAAATGGTGCTAACAGTTCCATACAATCGTCATATGATTTGTATTCAATGATCCGGGCTGCTTTCGTTCCTTCGTTTAGAACAGAATAGAAGGGGAATGCTTCATTTGAAAGAACCTCTTTTATTTGTTTCATAACTTTTTCACTGTTTGCTCCACTACGATCAATTTTATTAACGAATAAAATTGTCGGTATGTTTAGTTTCTGTAATGTTCGCATTAAAATTTTTGTTTGTGCTTGCACACCTTCAACGGCAGAGATAACTAAAATCGCACCGTCTAGAACGCGGAATGATCGCTCCACTTCAGCGATAAAATCAGCGTGTCCAGGTGTATCAATGACATTTACTTTTACATCATCAATGAAGAAAGAAACGACAGATGCTTTAATCGTAATTCCGCGTTGTCTTTCTAATTCCATTGAGTCAGTTTGTGTATTACCACTATCAACTCGGCCAATTTCTTTAATCACATTCGTTTCATAAAGAATACGCTCAGTCAAACTCGTCTTGCCAGCGTCTACGTGCGCAACAATCCCTATATTTATTGTTGTCATATATCAATATCCTCATTTCATTTTCCATTTTCATTTCCTCATTTCTATTTGTGTATTGCCGCATTATCAATCACTCTCCAGTTCTTTAAATTAGTATTATTATAGTGCAATTAACATTATTTGTAACGCTACAAAGCGCCTTAATTTGGAAAAAATAAAATAAAAACAAAATGCTTGCATTCTAAATCGATATATATTATATTAATTGACATATCAACTATTGATACATCAAATGTTTTTATTTTGATTGTAAAGGAGGATTAATTTGACAAGTTCATGCTCAAAAGAAGCGATTATTTTATATAAATTACACTTTCTAAATAAAGAAGTAAGTTCGAAATTTGAAGGGTGTACGGGTATGAGCCAGTCTCGATTAGAGCTTATACTTCAGTTATATGAAGTAGGTGAAATTAGTCAAAAAGCACTTCAACAAGAAGTGAATATTGATAATGCTGCGATAACAAGGCATTTAAAGCAGCTTGAGGCCAATGAAATGATTGTAAGACGTAAAAATCCAGATGATAACAGAATTACGTTAGTTTCTCTTACTGAAGAGGGACGAAATAAAATTCAAGCATTTCAAGAGGAAAAAGAACGTTTTGCAGCATCTGCATTTAAAGGATTAAGTGAGGAAGAACGCGATAATCTTTTAAATATGTTAAATCACATTCAAGAAAATATAAAAGAATTATAAAAAAGGGAGAATACAACTATGACTAACTCAGTAAAAACAAATGATTTTAACGAAATTTTAACAGGACGTCGTTCAATTCGTAAGTACGACCCTTCAATGAAAATTAGCAAAGAAGAAATGACAGAAATTCTTACAGAAGCAACACTTGCACCATCTTCAGTAAACATGCAACCATGGAGATTCGTAGTGATTGAAAGTGACGAAGCGAAAGCAACACTTGCGCCACTTGCGAAATTCAATCAATCTCAAGTAGAAACATCTTCAGCAATGATCGCTTTATTTGGTGACTTAAACAACTTTGATAACGCAGAAGAAATTTATGGTACAGCAGTAGAGCGCGGTTTAATGCCAGCAGAAGTAAAAGAAGATCAAATGAAAAAACTTTCAGCTTACTTCTCTATGGTTACACCAGAAGTAATGAAAGATACAGTATTAATTGACGGTGGTCTTGTAGCGATGCAATTTATGCTAGCAGCTCGTGCGCACGGTTATGACACTTGTCCAATTGGTGGATTTGAAAAAGACCAAATCGCAGAAGCATTTGGACTAGATAAAGAACGCTACGTACCAGTAATGCTAATTTCAATCGGGAAAGCTGCTGACAGTGGTTACCAATCAGTACGTCTTCCAATTGAAAAAGTTGCAGAGTGGAAGTAGTTTGAAAAAATTAGTGAAAAATGAGAGGGGAAGCACCATGATTATTATTCACGCAATATTTCAAGTAGACCCAGCAAAACAACAATCATTTTTAGAAGAAATTCAGCCACTCATTCATGGTTCAAGAGAAGAAAGTGGAAATGTATCTTATGACTTATATAAAGATACAGAAAAAGAAAGTGTTTATACGATGGTAGAAGTATGGAAAGATGAAGCAGCAGTTGCGAGCCATAATACGAGTGAACACTTCACATCTTTCGTTAGTAAAGCAGCACAATTTTTAACTGCTCCGCTTAATATAAAAGCTTATAATGGAGAATTAGTAAAATAATAAGGTAGAAAAAGATGACTTTAGCATATGGCTGAAGTCATCTTTTTTGTATAAGTAGAATCCATTTTGGACTCAGTTATGTTGATAGATAAGCGTTGCTCGCATCCTCAGTAACAGTGCTGAATTGTATGTTAAATTCGAATATTCGGTTTATTGGGATATTTTTCCGTGGTATAATTTTCTTGTAAATAAAAGGTAGAGGGGAGTAAGTAATGGGAGAATTTCAAAGTAATTTGCATACGGCAACGCAACTTGCAACGAAAATGAGAAATGCTTCAGATAGGATGCAAAGTGCTACTAGTCGCTCTATAAATAAGGCAACGCGTACGACACTATCTGTGAACTTCAAAGCACAAGAAGCAAATCAACAAAATTTACAGATCACGAAACAATTTTGTACTGCTTTTCAACAAACAATTGATAATATCCATTCCGTAGCAAATGAATTTGAGAAAATGGATACAGGACTTCAAAAGACTTTTTAATAATGTAACAACCTACGTAAAGGGGGAAAAGTAGGGAGAAAAGATGAGTCAAGGAATTGAAACGAGAATCAATCAATGTAATCAAAAATTACGAATTATATTTGAAGAACAAAATGAAAACCGAATCGCGCTGCAAAATCAAGAACGAGCTGAGGCTAGTTTTCATGAATGGAAAAATAGAAATAATCGTTTATTTAACCGAATACTAGAAACTTGGTATGGTGACAAAGAAGTGTTACACCTTTTTACGAATATGCGGCAAGAGATCGGGCAGTACGAAAGAAAACTTACATTCGAATTAGAAAACGAAAAAGAGACGTTGCTTAAAGAAAAACGGCATCTCAGCGAGAAAGAAAACGACCTTTCCTATGAACAGCAGCAACTACAAGGGGAGGCCAATACATGAGTTTAAACATGTATTTGGGAGAAGTACAAAATCAAACTCAAAGTATGAACGCTATATGTAATGCTACGATTCAAAGTATGGAACAAGCCATTCAATCTATTGATGCCTTTGCGGTAGATACAGTATTACAAGGACAAACATATAGTAGTGCAAAAGCCTACCTTGTCCAAACATTTCGGCCATTAGCGCAAGGAATCATATGCTTATGTGAAGAATTAATTCGCCAAAACGAAGCATTTCCAAGCGAGTTCCAAGCGAAAGTTGCTTCGACAGATGTGATTGAACAAGAAATAAGAGAACAAATAAGGGGAATTAATCAATCGATTACAAGTATAGAAGCAATAGAAATACTTACACCAATGCCCGGAGTAAGTGCGATTGTAACGGTATTAGGTGCAATGAGAAAAAAACTGGAAGAAAAACTAGAGCATTTATATGAATTCAATCATTCATCCAGCAACAACTACAGCACCGCTCTCCAATTAGCCGCTAGCATCACAGCCGGACTCGCTGAAGTGCAAAGCGGGAAAGGATTTAGTCCTGTGAGTGGGACGTTTAGTACACAAGGATTGAATATGGATTGGGTGAGTTCGATTCAGGGGATTATAGAAGAAACAGCTCGAAAAAACGATCAGTCAATTAAAGATATAGAAACAAATAACATAATTGAGGAGAAATCTCCGGTTAGAAATGCTTGGGACGATGCGGCAGACGGTATAGTTAGCACGTTTGAAACAGCGAAAAAGATGTGGGAAGCTATTCAAAGAGGATCGGGGAAAGCTGTTGGTGATGAAATCGAGTCCGCAATAGCTTTAAGTAATATGGACATAGGAACTTTTATTAATGTAGCCTATGCACTTTTCCATTTGGATGAAACTGCAAAAAATATGTGGCATGCATTTTCAAATAAAATAAAACGAGATATGATAGAGGGAGATGCAGAGAGTCGTACAGAATTGACTACCTATGGATTAACACAAATAGCTACCACAATATTAGGCGATAAGGCACTAAATAAAGTAGGCCATATCGCAAAAGGAGCAAAAGTATCAAGTGGAGTAAGTACATTTGTTAATGCAGTAAAACTAGCAAAAGAATTGAAGCCTACGCTTGAAATGTTACAATCATTTAAGAGAGAGGCTTCCTATGCACTCTCTAGTGTTGGTGGAACTATCGTAACCAAAATACCTCAAGGCGAATTGATAGAAGCTTATTATAAGTTTGCGAAGTCTAAAGATGGTGGTAAGGGTACGGGTGAAACACTATCTAAACAGAAATCAATACCCGACTTTGTGAAAAAGCAATGGGAAGCAGGGAATAGATTTAATAAGGAAAATCGTCCTCGATATCCTTATAATGAAGTAGAGTTAGAGGCAAAGGAAATCAATGGGAAGAAATATGTTGTGGATTCTTATATTCCGGGTGAAGAAATTGTCTCGAGGAAATTTACCCAATTGGCTGAAGTAAAAGAAAAGACGGCATTAAGTTATTTAAGTGAGTTTACTAAAAAGTATTCTTCCGGTTCAGAAATTTCTTCAGGTAAATTTAATCCTAATGCTTTAAAAGGTGGTCGACTAGATGGAGAGTTAATTTTGGAAATCCCTGTACAAACAAAGCCAGTTCCACAAAAAATTATTGAAGAGGCGAATGAGAAAGGGATTATTATTCGTGATATTAATGGGAAGGTGTATAATTAATGGAAATTTATTATTGTGATAAGTGGTCTAATATAAAAAAGAAGCCTTGGAATATTATTGATGAGAATGCAGCCAAGACACTTCATGAAAATCGTCATTCTTATACTGCTGTTCTTAGTGATGGAGAGCAGCCAAAGTATTTAGTAAATGTCACTGAGAAATGGGTATCGGTAAGTTTTTTGAATGATTTTCTTCGTAAATATTTACACTACGATTTTATTGTTAAAGAAGATAATAGACTATTCCTAAGGACAATAATGTATTGGGAATATGACGGGGATACACAGTTGAAAAGTATGATTTTGGGGTATCAAGAAAATGGTCATATTGCTATGGAGCAAAAAGATTCTAAAACTGGAGAAGTAGAAGAGCGAGAGACAAAAGATGATGTATCTAGAAATTGGGATACATTCCCTGAGTTTGGCCAATACTTATATTTGTGCAAAGAAGAGAGGTAATTCTTTTGAATATAAGAACAATAACTAGGCGAGATAGCTATTAGTGGGCTAAGAATATAAATAAATGGAATAAACATGAAACTAATGAATTCGTAAGTTTTAAAGATATTGTAAAGTTAATTGAAAATTCCCCGAAATAATCCTACTTAATAAACAGATGAACTTAAAGCACTTGTCGCCTATGGGAAACAAGTGCTTTTTATTTTAAGATTACGAGGTACGGGTAATGGCTTACCCTTACCTTCTTATGAGAAAAGAAGTCCATACCTATAGGGATTTACAGAGAAGTACATGGATTTCCAGTTAAAGTACAGTCAGGTGCTCAAGAGAAGCATATTCCTGATACACCGAACTATAAACAAGAATTAGCAAATGGAAAAAATAAGAGCATTTTCTATGGTGATAATAAAATAGCGCAAGAATTGCTTGATAAGTTTGCCGGAAAAGGAACCACTGTTACCAAAAATAAAGAAAGAGTGGACTTTGGTAAACCAATAGGTAAATACTATGACACTGTGACCGGACAATATATAGAGACTAATAGAGGAATGATACATTATGGAAAAGATGGTGCCCATATAGTACCAGCAAAACCATCAGAATAAAATTAAGAAAGAGGATGTCTATGGAAGCAGATTCTTTATTTAAAACATTAACAGAGCATGAAGGTGTAGAAATCATATTAGAGTGGAACAGTGGGTTGAGAATTATAGGCAAAACAGACACATTTTATGAGACAGACAATGGATTAGATGATGATGACCCCGCATACGCAGAATATTATGCAACAGCATTTCAAGTAAATCATATTTTATCTCAACCTTCTACTAACGAAGGTATTGTATATAATTGGTTGATACAAGAAAAAAGTTCATTGGTTGAAATTTCTCTCTATGATGATCCGCCAAGTGCAGTGTTTTTAACTGACGGAAAAAGAGTATGGGAAAGTGGAATATGTAAATAATAGGTGGTATATAAACTGAGACCTTGATTGGCATATATGCTTTTCAAGGTTTTTCTATGTTTTTAACACCTGTAAAGGGTGTTCATCAGTGGCACGAAATTGGTTGCAAGAATAAGAGGCAGATGAGAGTATGAGTGTACTTAGGATATCTAATAGAAATCAATGTCGATTCTTTAAAGAAACAATGAGACGAACTCAAGAGATTATAGAAGTACAAGCTGGCAAACCAAGATGAAACAATTTACTTTGCAAGAACAACAATTGAACTTACAAGAGCAGGAAGACAATATTGCTGCAGCTAGAGAGGTTGGGATAGAAGTTCAAGCAACTATTAGAAACTATAATGATCCACTTCCAGCAAATCTGATTGATAGATTTACAACTAAAAAGGGAGTACCTAAAACTTGGGGGGAAGCTCTAGACTTAAGAATTCTAAAGCAAAAGACTAGTTTTAGAAATAATAATCCAATGGGTTCATTTGAGTTAGAAAAAATGAAATAGAAAGAAGTGCTATAGCTATGGAAAAGTATTACGTTGATAAAGATATATATGTATATCCTGAATCTTACCAAAAAATCGTGGAATTGAATTTAGTTGATTTTGATGTATGGTATTTAATTGAATCTGAACAGGCTACTAGAAGGTATCATGATTTAAAGGAAAGATATCCAAAAAGAGATTTAATTCCTTTTGCTAGAAGAGATGACAACGATGATATTGCGTGTTTTGAAATTGGCAAAGGAAGTAAAGTTCAACTTATTCATGATTTTGCTTCTGAAGGTTTTGAACAAAGAAAAGAGTTTGATGATTTTTGGGAGTGGGTCGAAGTTGCTATGAAAGAAATGATTGATTACAATCGGAGTGAAGAAATTGAATAAACAAAAATTCTATACAAATTTAAGTAAAGAAGTATCTTATGCTTTACGTCATGCTCCGTGGGAATACGAATTGGAGTTAGATGAGAATGGCTGGGTGTCTGTTGAGCAACTTTTACACGCACTTCATCAATCCATTGAATGGAGCGATGTAAAGATAGAAGATTTAAAAATAATGATTGAGAAATCGGAGAAAAAAAGGCATGAGCTAAAAGAAAATAAAATTCATGCGTTGTATGGACATTCTATTCCCATGAAAATAGTAAAGGAAGAAGGCGTTCCACCTAAATTTCTTTATCATGGTACATCTCCTCGCTTTTTAAATTCTATTGAATTAAATGGGCTATCACCTATGTCTAGACAATATGTCCATCTTTCTGAAGATATTGTAACTGCTGAATTAGTGGGGAAAAGAAAAGATAAGCATCCTATTATTTTAGAAGTTAATACTGAAAAAGCTAGAGAAGAAGGCGTTAAATTTTATTTAGGAAATGAAAAAGTTTGGTTAGCAGATGAGATTCCTAGTGAGTTTATCGTAATTAATAAGAATTAATTGAATCTATTCTACTAGATTATGACGGCAGGAAAAATTTTTTCTTTAGGATATATATTTGAATGAACCATGTTATCTGTCTCAAAATAAACAAATAAATGGCGAGTTACTTATGGAAAATAATCAACAAGAGAGACTTCACATTTGAGGTCTCTTTTGTTGATTTAAATTGAAAATTATTATTTAAGCGAATTCTTTTTTGTACCTCGTATTTCACATACACATAGGCTTTATTTGCTGCTACATAGTATGTTTTTTAACGTTAAGAAACATTAGAAAAAGCAGGACAATATTATTAAATAGCCGGGTCTTTTGTAGAAATGTTTGAAGCTATTTCGCTCATAGGCGGATCTAATTTCTTAACTATCGTGGCAGAAGTAGGAACTGGTGGATTGGCATCACCAATTGTTATTCCATTAGATATAGCAGCAACAGCTACTGGGGCAAGTCTTTTTGTACATGGTGGATTTGTTTGGAATAAATCGATTCAAAATACTAAGGATACTATTCAAAAAATCCAGTCTTCTGGTGGAGGTGCGGCTAACGGTAAACATAGCAGTAACAAAAACACAACTGTAGATAATTTTGATGCAAAAACAGCTACAAATAAGCAAAAAGGTAATTATGGTGAAATAAAATCTAGTGACAATTTATTGAATAATCAAAGTTTAAAAGAAGCTGGATTTGATTTGAAACCAGTCGGCAAAAGTACACCATCAGGCATAAATGATAAAATAGTAAAAGGAATTGATGGATTATACGAAAATACAAATCAAAATTCAAATATTAAATATGTTATTGATGAAGCTAAGTTTGGTAGTTCACAATTGGGGAAAACTAAAGATGGACCACAAATGTCAGATGGTTGGTTGAATGGTTCTGAAACTGGAAAAAGTAGAATATTGAAAGCTGTTGAAGGAGATGAAGTATTAGCAGAACAGATTACGAGAGCTTTGCAAAAAGGTAAAGTTGAAAGAGTATTATCAAAAGTCGATAGTAGTGGAAAGGTTAAAACATTTAAGATAGATGCAAAGGGTAACATCGTTGGAGAATGGCCATAATTTAGAAACTAGGAGGAATTAAATAGAATGAGAGATCAATTATGTATAGAAGAAAAATGTAAAAGAGGAATAGAATATCATAAAGAGTTTATTAAAGAAAATAGAGAGGAGATTAGAAATTTAGAAGAAGATGAAAAAAATGGTATTCAAAGATATCCTAATGACAATAAAAGTATTATATTAGAAAATTATTTATCGAATTTTATACATGAGATGAACGACATTAGGGCAATGTATTCTTTAGGAGAAGACATTAGTAAAATGGAAGTATATTTTTATAATGCGATAGATGATTTAGAGCATACAGAGACTAGCAAAGTTGGTTATATATATATGCTTTGGATAATTTCCTTAGGAATATTATTAGAAACGGATAAAAAGAATTTAGAAAGATTAAAAAAGATAGTTGATAAAAAAATATGAACGACGCAGTAATCGATTTCCTCTTATGCGCTAGTGATATCGGATACACAAACATGACGAACAGATATTATAAAGAAAATCCATATGCAAAAACGAGAGAAATTATAGAACTTGCACAAATAGATAAAAAAGAAGCATCTAAAAGATTACAAACGTATATGGAGAAAGAATGGTTTAAAGGTCATTATGATTATGAGTGGAAAAATGCGCATAAAGAACCTGGATATGTAGGATATTGGAGCTTTGAAACGGCAGCGCTTGCGAAAATTTTGGAACTTGATGATATAAGTTTAAAAGATAATAATCATTATCCATATGATTTGGTGCATTATAAGAATACAATGAAATTTAAGCATATAAATCTAAGTGAATATCATTTTGAGGATGAGACAGAAGAAAATGAGAAAATAGTAGAAGGAATTGAAAATAATCCTGCATTGGAAAATATTATTCCTCCAAAATGGCATTCGTTGGTCAATGAATTAATACATGATTATAAGAATATGGATGATAGTAGTTTTTATGAAAAATACAAAAAAACGATAGGAATAGGTCAAGTGTGGCTCTTACCACAAGAGTATGAAGAAGAAAATGAGCAAAAAAATCTATTAGGAAGTTTAATCGTGTTTGCCTTGACGGTAAGAGATTATATTTTACAATTGGACTATAAAGAGGATTTAGAGGACTACATCGATAATCTTAAAAATTTCTGGAATGGATCAGAAACAAAGTTAGTTCAATTTATGTTAGAGAATGATCAAAATTATTATGCATGGGTACCAAAAGAAGCAACCATCCCAAATATGTATGAAGTGAAGATAGAGAGTGTCGATGTAGAGGAAGTTTTATAACGAACAAATTGCAATGGGTGTCATCATATGTAATGTTAGATTACATTTTACTAGTTAATTGAAAACAATGCAGGCGTTGGAGAAAAAAGGGTGTATAGTTACTAAAAAGTAGAGGGAAAGAAGGCTGTTGAATTGAGATTGGCAGATTTTATTAAATTAGATAAAAATGAAGTAAATCACTTTGATTTTAAAAATATTTCACCATCATTTGAAGTGCAAAAAGAATTACATCCCGTAAAAAAATTATTTTGTACAAAAAAGATTATCAAGAAAGAATTTTAAACATTGTAAAAGAAAAATTTGACTGTGATAGATGTGATCTGGTTTTAGAGATATATTCTAAAATATACGAAAATAAAAACTTGAACAATTTAGATTTAGATACTATGAATTCTTTTATCAAACGTACCGGCTTTTATTGCTATCAAGTGATAAGTCATTTTGGGAAAATGATTTTAATGCATTCTGTAATAATCGTGGTGTGAAGCCTAAAGCAATTAAATATAATGCCTTAAAGCTGTTAAGGTATGAATGGTTATTGTCTGAAAAAGTGTTTAACCATTATGAAAATATCAATAATCATCCCGATGTTATGCGTTTTGCTACAGTGACACATACAATAGGAAATATGACATTATTGCCTAAAGGATTTAACGTTGGGCGTGCTATTGCAACTAGAGATTATTGGGATTTAACATTAATGTCACTACAAAGTTTTTTAGGCCGTTCTTTCGATACTTTCGTAACAGATTATTATATGCAAGACTTTATTGATGATAAATTAGAGTTATGGGAGGGGCATTGTTTTGAATACCCATTGCCAAATTCGTTTAATAAAGAGGAGGCTCACAAACTATCGGAAATTGAAAAAAATCAAATTGTTCAAAGCCGAATTTTTGAATTTATGGGAAATGCCAATGATAAGATCGAGAAACGTTCTGAACGATTATATAAAGCGTTACTAGTTAAATGGAAGGAGAATATAAATAGAGGGACAATTAATAAAATTTAACGATAAGATTGTGATGAAGGTGATTCGGGTTGGTATATAGGTCCTATCAATGAAGAAGTATCAGGAGGATTGGAAATTATATACGCCTACGAATTATTAAAAATGAAACCTGCAAGTATTCTAGTGCTAGCTTTACCGTATAATTATTTAGTAGTATTTGAGAAGGACGAAATGAAAGCGGTTTTAAATGAATGTGATGTTGATAGTTGGAGTGAAATAGAAAAATAATGAATGTATATAAGGTGTCAAATGCCCAATATGAAAATCAAGAGAGTTAAGCACTTCATTGTCAACAGACGACGATAGGTGCTTTTTTTACGTGGAGTAAAGAAAAAATATAAGTTTGCTTGTTGCTCTGTTTCAACTTTGTATCATATGTTATAATTTGGAAAGTATATATTCTTAATTTTTAGAAAATTAAAGGTGGTAGGTTAATATATGAGTACATTAAAGAAAATTATTAACAATATTTCGAAGGTTATTATAGGAAAAGATGAATCAATTGAACTTGCAGCTATAGCTCTCATAGCAAGAGGGCATATTTTATTAGAGGATGTACCTGGGACGGGAAAAACAACATTAGCGAAAAGTTTGGCTAAAAGTGTAGACGCTAAATTTCAAAGGATTCAATTCACAGCGGATACTTTACCTGGAGATGTTATTGGTCTCGAATATTTTGATGTGAAGAAATCAGAATTTAATACGAGGTTAGGTCCTATTTTTGCAAATATAGTAGTAGTGGATGAAATTAATCGTGCTGTACCGAGAACACAATCTTCGTTATTGGAAGTGATGGAAGAACGTACTGTTACGATTGCGAAACAGACACATTCATTACCAGAACCTTTTTTAGTTATTGCAACGCAAAATCCTCTTGAATCGGCCGGAACATTTCCTTTACCTGATGCTCAGTTAGATCGATTTTTACTTACTATACGTCAAGGCTATCCTACGAGAGAAGCAGAAAAGGAGATGATGAATCGTTTTCAAACGAATGATCCGTTAGAAACGTTACATTCAATTATTTCAACTGAAGAAATTATTACAGTGCAAAAACGTGCAAGAGAAGTGTTAGTAGGAAATGATGTGCAAGATTATCTTCTTGAAATCATTGAGGCAACGCGAAAGCATGAGCTAATTGAAATTGGTGTAAGCCCGCGGGGGACGTTGGCATTTATGAGAGCGATTCAAGCACGGGCAATATTAAATGAAAGAGATTATTGTACGCCAGATGATATAAAACTACTGGCTGCATCCGTTTGTGCTCATCGTTTAACGTTAACGATTGAAGGGGAGATGAAAACGACGAAAGAACAAATCATGAAAGAAATTCTTCATACGATTAATGTGCCAGTGGAGAATGTACGATGAATCAACAACTTGTGTATACACCTTTAGCGGAGCCTTTCGTAATAGGAGTTATGTCAGTTGTAGCCGTTATTTTATGTGTATTTTCAAGTAATCTACTTATATTATCTCTCGTATTTTTATATGTAATTTTAATAGGTGCGATGCATGTGTACATACGTAAAGTGTCTCGTGTTGAATGGGAATACAGTCAAGGGAATTCAAACATTTTTATAGGTGAAGCGAATATGTGCAAAATGAAAATTTCAAACAAGTCGTTATTCCCTATTTTCAATATCGTATTTCGATTTAAATGTGAAAATAAGTTAACTTGGAATCATGATGAAATAAACAAAAATACGAATACAGGTTCAAATTATTATATGGATTTACATTTAAAAGGAAGAGAGTCAGTTTCATTTGATTTGCAAGCTGTAGCTGTAAAAAGAGGAATTGCGAAATGGGAAGAAGTAGAAATTGTCATTATTGATCCCTTTGGATTCATAACGAACCATATAACATATAAACAAGTTAATACGCCGTCTTATTTAGTTTTACCAGCTGTTCCGAAAATGCAAGTTCCTGAATTACAAGAATGGTCACGAGGATTTCGAAAAGCGATGTCATCCCCCTTATATGATGAAACGAAAATAATGGGAGTGAAGTCGTATGAAAATGAAGATTTTCGTTCTATCCACTGGAGTGCGACAGCGAAAACAGGGACGATAACCGCGAAAAAGTACGAGCGAACACAATCAGATAAATATGCGATTTATCTCAACTTGCAAAATAAAAGCGGTATTTCTTTGCGAAAAGATACAGAGGAACTCATTGAATTAACGGCAGGCATATGTAAACAATTGCTCATACAAAACTGTTCATTTGAAGTATGGATCAATAGCGTAAAAGACAATGGATTATTGCATATTAAGAACGGTCATAACCGGAAACATTTGCAAAATGTATTAAAAGTACTTGCCTCAATATCGGATCAAGATACCCCTGTATCTTCTACTTATTTTTACACAGCAGGTTTTCGTCGAAAGGAATTGGATGCAGTTCCTTTAATTCTTGGTATTTCCCCAAGGAAATACAGCAGAACGAATAAATGGGTTGTAATAAAAGAATAAGAAGGGGTTTATGTCATGGCTAATAAAGGGCGACATATGAAAGTGAAATTATGGAGTGTAAGAGCTTTAATCATACTTTTTTTTACGATTAGTGCAATAACTTTATCACAAGGTGTGGTGTATGTACAAGTGATTGTAAAAGAGCGTTTTTTTAGTGAAAAGAAACCTGAAAAAATTTATAAGGAAACGATAGACACCGAAAAGGTTGAAGATTATGGAACACCTTTGGAAGAAGAAAAAGTGGGATATAATGGTGAAAGAACAAAGACGGGTAAAAAATTTAAAGGTTTCGAAAAGAAAAGTTCATGGGGAGACATATTCTCTGTTCTTTCAAATTCATGGATTAGTGTCGTTTTTTATGTAGTTATTGCAGTGGTCATTTTATATGCTTTTTATAAATTAACGAGGAAAAAGGCAAAGAAATCAGAAATAGAACAGGATATACAATCGATAACAAAAGAAAATACGGATAGAACCGAAAAGAACAAGAAAGTGAAGCAGCAGTTTGAACAGCCGTTACCTAAAGACACGATAAGGAAAACGTTAGTTGAATGGGAAAGAACTTTACCATTTCACGAACAGCGAAGGTCCTATGAAACGATGCAACAATGGTTAAGCAGAATTTGTAGAACGCGAGATATTATTCCGATATATGAATCTGTCCGTTATGGAGAGAAGACGTATACGGAGTTAGACGTAGAGAAGGCTGTACGATGGATAGAGCGGGACGGGAAAGGATGACATTAATATAAGTAAACAAAATTAACTGTAAATTAATTTTGTTTACTTATATTTAATTATATGGTAATGTATACTTGCTTTTTTATATTGATACCAATGGAAAAAGGTTGCCTTAGTAGAATATTGCTCGTTGAATTTTTTGTGGGGTTATCTTCACTACATCAATATAGAATGAAAAAGAGATAAAACAATTACGAGTAGCATGTAAATAAAAAATTATTATTTATCCCGCTTTAATGGGCAGTAAGACCCCACCTCAAAATTCAGCGAAAGCAAAGAATTTAGGTGGGGGTCGGGCTGCCCATTAAAGTCCGATTGGTGAGGGCTAATAATCAGTGGGGGATGAAAAACCCCCACACTGATTAAAGTTTCACTTTATGTTTAAATTTTTTGTAAGGGTGTGAAAATAGAATGAAACCGGTATTGAAAAACATACTCCTTTCCTTTATTTTTTCTGCAGCAGGGATGTGTTGGTTTCTGTTTATGATAGTTAGAGAAGGCGGAGACTGGTTATTGTCTTGGGTAGGTGTATTAATGGCATTTTTATCTTTATACGCGTTAATAGATTTATATTGTAAGTATGCATGCGATAAAAAATTAAGTATATTGTTTATCAAAGCAACAGTTACTACCTTTAGTTTTGCAGTATTGGGAATCACCTTTGGTATTGTACACGAGCTATTACAGCCATGGAGTCTCAGTTTAATGGTTTGGTATTGGTTGTTAGTGTTACTTTTGTTTGTAACGACCATAATATTGTTAGTTTTTGTAGTATTTGTTAATCGTAAAAATCACCATATTCCTGAGGGATATAGAATACTTATACTGCTAAATTTATTTCTTACGTTAGCACCAGTGCTGTGGCCATTACTACTTACTATTATCGGAAATGGCATGAACGCTAGTGCAGGATGGTAAAAGTGAATGAAATAAAAAGTTGGTATAGGGTTTTAAGTATGTAAGAGAACGTGTTTTCATAAATTGAAAACACGTTCTTTTTTATTTTCATACATTACTTTTTCCCATCTGGTCGTCAAATTTTGAACGTAAGTATTTCGTAAGGAATGGATAAGAAAAAAGAGAGGTTTATCATATAGGATGAAAGTATAGCTTGAATCAATACGATATGAATAGAGGAGAGAAAGCCTTATGAAAAAAAGTTATTCCATTAAGTTAGCAAGTTTGGCAGTTTTATTAGCGGGTACTACTTTATTCACTCCAGGTTTTACTGTAAAAGCAGAGTCTACTCAAAATATTTCTAATCCGTCAGAAGCACATGATCAAAAGAATCGGAATGGCTGGAAAAGAGTCATGCAGGAAACAATCCAAATTGGAGCGCCGGGGGTATTAGCTAAGACGTATAATAACGGGAAAATTAGTAGTTATAATGCTGGCGTCGCGGATTTAAGTACAAAGAAATCGATGAAATCAGATTATCGTTTTCGGATTGGAAGTGTGACGAAGACTTTTACTGCTACGACTGTTCTTCAATTAGTAGGAGAAAATCGCGTGCAAGCTAGACGATTACTATTGAAAACTGGCTGCCTGGCGTCATTCAAGGAAATGGATATGATGGTAATCAAGATTACGATACGTCAACTTATTGAACCATACAAGTGGTATAGCTGAATATTTAAAGTCAAAAGAAGCTGACATTATGAATTCGAAAAAAACGTATACAGCAGAAGAAATAGTGAAAATAGGACTTGCTCTACCTCCAGATTTTTCGCCAGGTAAAGGTTGGTCGTATTCAAACACAGGATACGTAATACTAGGAATGCTTATTGAAAAAATAACTGGTAATAGTTATGCGGAAGAAATTGAAAAGCGAATTATTGAACCTTTGGACTTGTCAAATACGTTTTTACCAGGTAATTCACCAGTCATACCAGGAAAGAATCATGCTCGAGGGTATATGAAAATTGATGAAACAAGTGAATTGAAAGACATGACGTATTATAATCCGAGTTTAGCTAATTCAGCGGGAGATATGATTTCAGATGCGGACGATTTAAATAAGTTCTTTTCATCTTTGCTCGGTGGTAATTTATTGAAAGAACGCGAGCTAAAAGAAATGCTTACTACAGTTCCTATAGAAGGAAAAGGTCTTGGTGATGGATATGGCCTTGGGATCTATGAGACGAAACTTCCAAATGGTGTCTCAGTTTGGGGGCACGGAGGATCAATTCCTGGGTTTATGACTTTTGTTGGTGGAGTAATTGGAGGCAAGCATACATTTGCTGTCAATGTTAACTCTTTAGGTCCGGTTGATATTCTTACACAGTTTAATAAAATGATGCAAATTGAATTTAAGAAATAATAGATGAAAAGAGTTCTACTATAGAGGTATATAAGGACTTGTATGCGATTTAATTGTTATTAAAATATAGTCTTAAAAAAACCCCGAATCATGAGCGATTTACTGCCCATGATTCGAGGTTTTTACGTGCTGTTACAAGAAAAGTAATGATGTATTTAAATTTTTTTATTTTACTATAAATCTATTATATTTATTTGATATTTCTTATTTATAGTGACTTTTACATTTTTAAAATATTGGAACATACAAAGGTAAGTAGTTCTAGATTTCAGAGTTAATAATAAGTAAATTCTGATTTTTGTTGAAAAATATTCGAATGTA
Source organism: Bacillus sp. TH13 (assembly GCF_016651175.1). Classification (NCBI taxonomy): domain Bacteria; kingdom Bacillati; phylum Bacillota; class Bacilli; order Caryophanales; family Bacillaceae; genus Bacillus; species Bacillus sp. TH13. The sequence continues at coordinate 111,886 of NZ_JAEKEJ010000001.1, forward strand.
TTTCCTTAATTTACATAATAATGTACTTTTATCGTATGAATTAATATCTTAAAGCGTATTAATGTTGACGCATTTCCGAAGGATAAAACAAAACATTTTTGGAAGATGAAAAATAGAACACATATACAAGTCCTTTTTCAAAAGAAACAATATGTATGAATTAATAACAAATAGAATTAAGTATACAAAAATAGATAATTATGATTTGCGTCTAAATGATTGACTATTATGAAATTAATGATTAATATAGGTTTTATATTTTAATTCCATTTATATTACAAATATGTATTTTATTTCAATGTTAATTGTTGCGTAAACTATAATTGAATATATTGTGAAAAAGAATAGGGAGGGGGAACAGCAATAGAAAAGGCTATCTTTTCAAATTGTGTAATGAAATCAAAGGGAGGATAAATATGTATAAACAAGTAGTAGAACTGTTAGAAGAAGCGGCTATATCGTATAAACAATATACACATGAACCAATATTAGATTATGAAACAGATAGAAAAATTAGAGAAAGGTTTAAATTAGAAGGTGTACCCAGTAAAAGTTTATTTTTAAAAGATAAATCAAATAACTATTACATATTTGTAACTGTTGAAGGAGAAAAATTAGATTCAAAACTTATGAAAGAGTTGGTTGGAAAAAGGATTTCTATTTGTTCAGCCGAGGAGTTAATAGAAAAAACTTCTTGTGTTCCAGGATGTGTATCTCCATTTGGCTATTCAAATGAAATCACACTTATTATAGATCGAAAAATTTATAACTATAATAAATTTTTGTTATCTCCCGGTATACCTGAGATAACAATTGAAATACCTACAAAAAGTATAAATGAAATTTTAAATATTGTTGAGAATGATATTTTACTATATGAGAAAAAATCATAAATATATTAGGGGGATTTTAATAATGCCAACTACAAAAATGTATTTATACAATCAAAAGAGAATAATTGAAGAACAAAATAAAGGGATTTTAGATGAGTGGAAAACTGTATCTTTCAATAATTTTCACGATAGCATTTTAGATCAATCTAAACCATTTCCGTGTTATTTTGCAGTGGATTCTGAGAAACATGGTTGGTCTAGATATATATTTTCCGAATCGGCTTATGATGAAAATGAATTGTTCAAACTAAGAGATGGGATTTATGAATATATTAAAACATATCAACAAATTGCAAAGAGAACTACTTTAGTAATATTTTTTAAACCCGCTAATAAACAATTACTGGCTGAAGAATACAAAAAACAATTTTGGAATGTATTACAATTTTTAATGAGAAATGATCCGGAGCCATGGAATGCAGAAATTCCAATAGATCCTTATAATGCTAAATGGGAATTTTGTTTTGGTGGTGAACCTATATTTGTCGTTTGTAGGGCTCCAATATATTCTGAAAGAAAAAGTAGATATACAGGAACCGGCCTTGAAATTACGTTACAACCTCGAGGTACTCTGGATGATATTACAGGTGATACAAAACAAGGGAAACAAGTGCGGAAAGTGATTAGAAAACGTTTGTTAGCATATGATGATATTCCAATGCATCCAGATATAGGGGATTACGGAATAAAAGAAACCTTTGAATGGAAACAATATATGTTACCAGAAACAAATGAAGAAAGTGTAATGAGATGTCCTATTACGGGGTTGAAGAAAAATGATTAGCATGATATTCAGTTATATATTATTAGGGATTTCATTGTCTGCACCAGTCGGTCCGATTAATGTTGCTCAAATAAATAAAGGAATAAAAAATGGTTTTTTGAGTGCATGGTTAGTAGGAGTCGGGGCAATGTCAGCAGATGTTGTAATGATGTTTTTAATTTACTTTGGTATTTCGACTTATTTAACAACTCCAGTTGCTCAACTTTGCATTTGGATTTTTGGTTTTGTAACGATGATTTATTTGGGTTATGAAAGTATGAAAGAAGCTACTAAACAAGTTCAATATATTTCATCAGGTGAAAAAGAACATCCTTTAAAATCTTTTCTATCGGGGTTTGCTATCGCAATTTCTAATCCATTAAATATTATTTTTTGGATAGGGATATATGGATCAGTTCTAACTAGTGCTATGAATACTATTGGAAAAGAACAAGCTTTATGGTATAGTGCAGCCATTTTTGCTGGGATTATGCTTTGGGATATATTTATGGCTACATCTATTCATTTTGGTAGAAGATTTATTAATCATACAGTAATGAAATGGATTTCTATAGTAGCAGGCATTGTTTTAATTCTGTTTGGAATATATTTTGGCTACGAGGCAGTAAAAGGAACTGCTCAACTATTGTGAACTTTTTGATGACTAGAGAGAATAGTGATTTATTAGAAATTTATTTATGGCGAATCTTTTGGTTTTTGAATTTGTTAATCGATGGGTATAGGTTAATTCCTTATAGTAAAAGACTTATAGAATCATTCTATAAGTCTTTTTATTGCGGTATAGAAAAATATATAGGTACATTCTCTTCTCACAAAGAGAAATAAAATTCTTAACAAGAGCGATAAAATAAATATATAAGCAGTAAAGCAAATTTCAATCAAAGTAGCTTGTTTGCATTTCAAAAATCTAGAATATTTTTAATTGCTATGAATGACTTTCACACTTTTTGCAGGCACCCCTGCAACGACGGTGTTTGCAGGTACATCTTTTGTAACAACTGAACCTGCAGCAACAATTGAATTGTTCCCAATTGTAACACCAGGAAGTATTGTTGCGCTAGAACCAATCCATACATTTTCACCAATTATAACAGGGGAAGCGTATGTCGTATTTCTTGTTTCTAAAGTTAGCCCGTGATTAAGTGTGGCAATTGTAACATTCATACCGATCATACAATTGTCTCCTATATGAATTCCGCCTCTATCTTGAAAGGAACATCCAGTGTTAAAAAAATACGTTTTTTCCAATTGTAATATTTTTACCGAAGTCTGTATGAAACGGTGGAAAACACATAAAAGATGGATCAATGTTGTTATCTGTTAATTCACTAAATATCGCTACAATCTCTTCTTTAGAATGATAAGATGTATTTAATTTCATTGTTATCTTCTGGGCTTCATAGCTACATTGAACTAGTAGATCATGTAATTCTTTATCCTCGCCTGAAATAGGCTTGCCGGCCTTACAAAAATTTATAAAATCTTTCATATTCATTGTTATACTCCCCTCTAAAACGCTAATCTTTTCAATACAATCATAAAATGATACGATTCCAATATCAAATACCTATATTAAATACATTCATATGCTTATTAGCTATATGTAAAAGGAGACTATCGTGGAAATTCGAGTTTTACGCTATTTTATTGCTGTAGCAAATGAAGAAAGTATTTCAGCAGCTGCAAAACAATTACATTTGTCACAGCCAACATTATCAAGGCAACTGAAAGATTTAGAAATGGAATTAGGAACAGATTTATTTATAAGAGGAAATAGGAAAATCTCATTAACAGAAGAGGGGAAATACTTATTTAAAAAGGCGAAGGAGATTGTTGATTTAGCAGATAAAACGGAAGCGATGCATCTTATTGCGAAAACATTAAAAGTATTAATAAAAGACTATCCAAATATTCGATTTCATTTGTACAGCGGAAATGCTGATGACATTAAGAGTAAATTAGATAGTGGATTATTAGATTTTGGTGTCGTTATAGAGCCAACTGATAAACAAAAATATGAATATGCACAATTGCCAGCTAAAGACACTTGGGGTGTATTAATGTGTAAAGATAGTCCTTTATCGGATAAACAAGTTATTAGCCCAGTGGATTTAATAGATAAACCATTATTCATTTCACGACAATCTACTGTTAGTAATGAATTAACAGGATGGTTTGGAGAAAGTATAGATAATTTAAACATCGTCGCAACCTATAATTTGCTTTATAATGCAGCACTTATGGTTGAAGAAGGTATTGGATATGCATTATGTATAGATAAGATAATTAACACGTCAGGAAATAGTAAACTTTGTTTTAAACCATTACAACCTAAATTAGAAGCGAACTTAAATATTGTTTGGAAAAAGAATCAAGTTTTTTCAAATGCAGCCCATGCCTTTATAAATCAGCTCCGAAATAGTATGAACTAATCATAATTTGAAATGCAAAGTAAAAAACGTGCCATCTTATTAAGGTGACACGTTTTTTACTTTATGAAATAGTTGTTATTCTTTCGAAGGTTTAAGTAAAACAACTGCACAGAAATGTTTATGTTCAAAAGGAGAAGTAGTGAACAATAAAAACGATTGTTATTCTGAAAATTGTTATTTGTATGATTATTAAATATAATAGGGGTATGTATTGCGGGGCTTGAATAGAAAATATTTTAGTTGATTAATTATTTTTAAATGTAACTAAAATAGCATTGGAGTTGAATACAGTGGAACAAAAGTATTTCAGGTGGAGTAACAAGCAATTAAGAGAACATGTTGAAATAATAGATGGCAAAAGAAATCCGCATATTTTATTTAAGAATGCAACTTATTTAAATTCCTATATGCGCGAGTGGATGCAAGCAAATATTTGGATCTATGATGATCGCATTATTTATGTAGGAGAAAAACTGCCAGCGCAACTACATAAATGTGAAGTCATTGATTGTGATGGAAAGTATATAGTTCCAAGTTACATAGAACCGCATGCACATCCATATCAATTATATAATCCAGAAACGTTAGCAAATTATGCGATGCAGTTTGGGACGACGACTTTTATTAATGATAATTTAACTTTATTTTTCACATTACAACGTGAAGAAGCATTTCGTTTATTAGATGAATTTGAAAAGATTCCAGCAAGTATGTATTGGTGGTGTCGTTTTGATGGACAAACTGAATTGCAAAACGGGGAATCTTTATTTAATCGTGAAGACATAATAGAGTGGCTTAAGCATAAAGCAGTTCTTCAAGGTGGCGAGCTAACAGCGTGGCCAAAGTTATTACATGGCGATGATGAAATGTTACATTGGTTGCAGGAAACGAAACGATTACATAAAAAAGTGGAAGGACATTTTCCAGGAGCATCTGAAACGACTTTAGCGAAGTTAAAACTGTTAGGTACAGATTGTGATCATGAAGCGATGACAGGGCAGGAAGCTTTCACTCGTCTTATGCAAGGTTACACGGTTTCCCTAAGAAATTCTTCAATACGCCCAGATTTAGAAGTGTTACTGAAAGAATTGTTGGAACTAGGAGTAAAGCAGTTTGATAGATTTATTCTTACTACAGACGGCTCACATCCTTCGTTTTATGAAAATGGAATGACAAACGTAATGATAGCTACCGCGATAAAACAAGGAGTGCCAATAATAGATGCTTATCATATGGCAAGTTATAATATCGCTCGTTATTACAATATGGAACATGTACATGGATCGATTGCGACAGGTAGAATAGCTAATATTAATATTTTGGAAAGTAAAGAAAATCCGGTTCCAATAAGTGTAATTGCAAAAGGAAAATGGGTGAAGCGTGACGGAATAAACAATAATGAATCAGTACGAATAGAATGGAGTCAATTCAAAGTAACTCCATTATTATTAAACTGGTCTATAGAAAAAGAGGATATGATTTTTTCTCAAAAAGTGGGTATACAATTATTAAATAACGTTATAACTAAACCATACACGACTGAAATTGATTTAAACCGTGATGAACTTTCTCTAGATCATGATGAGTGTTTTCTTATGATGATTGCTCGTGATGGTACTTGGCGAGTGAATACAGTTGTAAAGGGGTTTGCGAAAGAACTAGGTGGTCTTGCTAGCTCTTATTCTGGTACCGGTGACATCATTCTTATTGGGAAGAATAAAGAAGATATGCTTACAGCTTTTCATAGAGTGAAAGAGATTGGGGGAGGAATGGTAATAGCTGAAAAGAATGAAGTATTACACGAAATCGCATTACCATTACTCGGGATTATGTCTAATTTGAAAATGAATAAATTAATACAGGAAGAGAAACAGATGGTGAAACTACTCCAAGAGCGTGGTTACGCGTATGACGATCCGGCATTTACCATTTTGTTCTTTTCTGCGACGCACTTACCTTTTATACGGGTAACTCCTATAGGATTATATGATGTGAAAAATAGTAAGGTAATGGCTTCACCGGTGAATTTGATAAAACAATGTTAATATGAAAGGCTCTATAAAAGTCCAATTTATAGGGCCTTTCACATTGTTAGCATAAGAATATTGTGAGCCTCAAATAATATAGTATCTAAATTACTTGAGGTGAAACGTAAGTATGAAAAAAATATTGTATATATTAAGTGTATTTATATTAAGTGTATCTATTCAACAAGTTGTACATTCTCAAACGGATGCACCAGAGCTATCTTCTGATTGTCTTGAAAAAAGGAAAATTCGAGATGAAAAGTATGTGAAGAATATAATACAAGACATTAAATCCACATTTAATTTAAATATGGATGAACATAGTTTTTGGGAAGTAAGTAAAAGAGATCTAGAGGCTGCCCATTTGATGTATGGTGGAAAGGAAAATGATTCTTATTATAATTCGCTAACTAAAATTTATGATAGTGGTGGATTTAGCGAGCAACCCAGCTTATTTGTGAGGGCGCAAGAAGCATTTTTACTTTATAAAGAAAAAGATAATATTAATGTAATGAAACGCCTTAAACTAGATGTTGAAAAAGGGGAATGGCTCGTTATAAAAACGAAAAAGAAGAAAGGGAAAAAAGTGAAATTTAAGCCGTTGCAATGTGAAAAAGATTATCTGAAAAAGAGAAATGAATAACAAAATACTTATTCATGCTGTTTTTATTCAACGATATTTTGCTGTTGATTTGAAATAGAAAAAGGTAAACAAACATATTAGCTTTATGGAATATGTTTATTTACCTTTTTTTGAGAGATTTAATAATTGGGGATTATTTACTGCCTAATGAATTTATAACATTCAATGAATTTGTTCTTCATAAACATTAGATTTTGTGTCAAATGATTTATACATTGCCGAAACACCTATGTATATTTTATTCTACAGTATTTATAAAAGAATGTTGGCTATTCATAAGAAATATGATTGGCACGGTTTTTGCTTGTATTACATGTAAGGAAGGGAGATTGTATGTAAGGAATCTGTACACGTAATAGTATAAAATAAGCTACTATTGCATTATTAATCATAGTTGTATTTATAGCGGAACTGTAAATACATACAAATAAGTGGGTTTTTTGATTTTAAAATTCTGAATTTTCTTTTAAGTTATTAGGGGGCAATGGGATGGTTAAATATTCGAAAATTTCTAAGTGGATTCTTGGTGTTGGATTAGTGACAATAACATGTAATGGTTTGCAAATTCAAGCAGAGACAAAAGAGAAAAATGTGAAGAACGTATTACAAATGGAGCCGGTAGGAATACAGAAATCTGTTGATGAATTGGCGCACCCTTCAAAAGTACAAGAAAATGCATCTTTTACAAAACGGTTAAAATTAGCGGATTTATCGCAGCGTCCACTAGCACCAACCGATAATATTAAACCGTTAGCTGAAGAAAAAAAGTATTCGATGGCTGAGTTAAATCAATTAAATAACAAACAATTAACTGATCTTCTTGTGACAATTAAATGGTATCAAATTCCGGAATTATTTCAGTTTAATAGTGATAGTCTTAAATTCTATCAAGATGATAGCCGAATGCAAGCAATTATTAATAAACTAGCAGAACAAGGACAAGCTTATACGAAAGATGATTCAAAAGGGATTGAAACATTAGTAGAAGCTCTACGTGCAGCATTTTATTTAGGTTTTTACCATGATGAATTAAGCAAACTAAATGAGCGTAGCTACCATGATAAATGTTTACCAGCTTTAAAAACAATTGCAAAAAATCCAAATTTCAAACTTGGTACATCAGAACAAAATAAAGTAATTGCATCATATGGAAAATTAATTGGAAATGCATCAGCAGATGTTGAAACGGTTTTATATGCAGGTGAAATTTTTAAACAATATAATGATAATCTTGCGACTTTCATTGAAGACCGAACAAAAGGAGACGCTATATATGAGTTGATGAAGGGAATTGACTTTGATATTCAGACGGATATGTACACGACTGGAAAAGAGCCAAAAGATACGATGTGGTTTCGGAATATCGATAACTTTATTAATGAAGTAAATCGTTTTGCACTACTTGGTACAGTAACAAATAAAAACGGATGGTTAATTAATAATGGAATTTATTATGCTGGCCGATTGGGCAAGCTTCATAGCACGCCGACAAAAGGACAACAAGTTGTTACAGATGCAATGCGAATTTATCCATATTTAGGAGAGCAATACTTTGTTGCGGCAGAACAAATTACTACAAATTATGGAGGAATAGATGCGAATGGAAAAACTGTAAATTTAGATCAAATTCGAGAAGAAGGTAAAAAGAAATATTTACCGAAAACGTACACGTTTGATGATGGAGCAATTGTCTTTAAAGCTGGGGATAAAGTTAGCGAAGAGAAAATTAAACGTCTATACTGGGCGGCAAAAGAGGTGCGTTCTCAATTTTATCGTACAGTTGGTAGCGATAAACCACTTGAAAGTGGACATGCTGATGATGTGTTAACGATGGTTATTTATAATAGCCCAGATGAGTATCAATTTAATCGTCAACTGTACGGATATGAAACGAATAATGGTGGGATTTATATTGAAGGGACAGGGACTTTCTTTACATATGAACGTACACCAGAGCAAAGTATTTATAGTCTGGAAGAATTGTTCCGCCATGAATTTACGCACTACTTACAGGGAAGGTACGAAGTTCAGGGATTATGGGGACAAGGAGAAATGTATCAAAATGAACGTTTAACATGGTTTGAAGAAGGAAACGCAGAGTTCTTTGCAGGTGCAACGCGATTAGATAGTGTAGTACCGCGAAAAAGTATAATTGGTGGGTTATCTAATGATCCTGCAAAACGTTATACAGCATCACAAACATTAAATGCGAAATATGGAACGTGGGATTTTTATAATTATTCGTTTGCGCTGCAATCATATATGTATAATAAGCGCCCTGAAATGTTCGATAAAGTGCATGATTTGATTCGCGCAAATGATGTTTCAAGTTACGATGCATACCGTGCTACATTAAGCAAAGATAATAAGTTAAATGAAGAATATCAATCTTATATGCAAATGCTTATTGATAATCGCGATAAGTATACAATCCCACAAGTATCAGATGAGTATTTAACTCAGCATGATCCAAAATCGCTTTCGGACATTACTTCAGATATTACGAATGAAGCGAAATTAAAAGATGTGAAAGTAACAAAGAATAAATCACAATTCTTTAATACATTTACACTACAGGGGACATATACAGGAAGTGCGGCTAAAGGAGAAGTTGAGGACTGGAAAATGATGAATGAAGCAACAAATGATATGTTGAAACGTCTTTCAGGAAAAGAGTGGACTGGATATAAAACATTGACTGCTTATTTTGTAAATTACCGTGTAAATAATGCTGGGCAATATGAATATGATGTTGTGTTTAGCGGAGTGAATACGGAAGAAGATACGGCTGTAGAAAAAGAACCAAATAATTCATTTGAAACAGCAAACCCACTATCTTTGAATATTTTGTTAAGAGGAACCTTGAGCGATCAAGATCAGGGGGATAAATTTGTTATTGATGTAAAGGATCAAAAAGATTTACAAATTTCTGTTACGAACGAACAAAATCTTGGACTGAACTGGGTATTATATTCTGAATCAGATCTAAATAATTATGTAGCTTATGCAACAAAACGTGATGGAAACAAATTGCTTGGAAATTATAATGCAAAGCCAGGGAAATATTACTTAAGTGTATATAAGTATGGTGGTGGAACAGGGAATTATACGGTACAAGTAAAATAGTTTACTATAATTCATTTTGAAAGGAAACTTATTACATTTTTAGCGAAATAAAGTATGTAATGTTAAAAATTAAACTATATCAATATATCCCTGTTCTAATTATAGAACAGGGATATATTGGCTTTATATTTTTAAATTAAATAATCTCATTGGATTTTGACAAGAAAATAATTAATATAGATTTGAATTCTCATTCGTAAAGCATGTTTTAATCTTCTTAATGGTCTTTCATTTTTGTCTCAATGCTTGTTTTCAAATCAGTTGATACTCGATTGAAATACCCCAAAACGACCTCCCTAATATCATCGGATATAACTTTCAAATCACTAGCTAAGTTCTCAGCGAGATGTTCTTTTTCTATCGGCTGTAACTTCGTATAAAATTCACCAGCCTGCGTAAAGTCATCCTGTTTCGTTATAGAAGTTCTTTCAAGTTTACCTTCAACGTACCTTCCTTCACCGGTTGTAATTTGATTAGCAGGTGTCCAATCTTGCTGCTGGTTAATCGTTAATTTGCGAAATTCGGAACCAATTCTTCTTCTTTGAGAATCACTGTAAATGTTAGCACGCCCTTGCAGCATTTTATCATCTGATAGTTCTGCACCGTCTAGTAAATTAGAAGGGGAGAAGGCGACTTTTTCTACTTGCTCCATATAATTTTCAGGATTTTTATTTAATACCATTTTGCCTACTGGTATAAGAGGATACTTCTTTTCATCCCATACTTTTGTATCATCTAAAGGGTCATAAGAAAGATGTGCTTCATCTTTCGGATCCATGAGCTGGACATATAAACCGTATTCTACTGGTTTACCATTTGCAATTGCATCATATAAATCTTTCCCGCTATAATCAGGGTTTTCAGCAGCCAGTTTATTCGCTTCCTCACTAGTAATGTATTGAACACCTTCAAAGGGGTACCAATGATACTTTACATACTTTCGATGACCTTCTGCATTTCTCCATACATATGTATTAACACTATGTCCTGGGATGTGGCGAAGACTTTTGGCCGTACCAGCATCAGAATATAAATGGACAACGAAATGAATGGATTCAGGCGCTCTAGCGACAAAGCTCCAAAATCTATTAGGGTCTATTAAGTTATTTATAGGTGAAGGTAACAACGCTTGAATCGTTTCAGGGAAACGAATCGGATCACGAACGGAAAAGACAGGGATGTGATTACATAAAAGATCGAAAATGCCTTCTTCTGTATAAAACTTTGTAGAAAAACCGCGTACATTTCTAGAAGTGTCAGGTGTTCCTTTCGTACTAACGGCTAATGAAAATCGCACCATAACAGGAACTCTCGCATTAGAATTTTGTAAAAAACGTAGTTTAGTATGTTCAGACATTGGATAGATTGTTTGAAAATAACCGAACGCACCAAATCCTTTTACATGAACAGGTCTTTCTAAAATTTTTTCGTGAATAAATTCTTGTAGCGTCTCGTGAAGTACACTATCTTGCTTTAGAACAGGTCCACGTGAACCAACTGTTTGTGAGTGAAGTATAGCTTGTTCATTACGTTCTCTATTTTCATTAAAGTCATTCCCTAGTAAAGATTGCCCCTGTTTATCATAGTTTTCATCCATCTATATAGCCTCCAAATCTTTTTTGTCCATTGTTACTAAATATGATTTCATAGCCTTGATTATGTATGACAAGCACAGTCCAAAATGGTAACAGACCGCTAGATGAAAAAAATGCACATGTAGTGGACCTGTTGAAATAGAAGAAATTATGGAAAAATGAATATCGGGAAGAAAATTACTATGAAAATTTCAATCTAAAAAATGAATTTATACATGACTTTATAGAGAATGAACATAAATAAACAGGGAAAATAACTAGGAGGAATATAAAATGTCGGATTGGTTTCAATTAGATAAAGAATATATGATGTCTACATATTGTCGTACAGAGGTTGCAATGGAAAGGGGAGAAGGGTGTAAACTGTATGATGTAGATGGTAAAGAGTATTTAGATTTATTTTCTGGCGTAGGAGTAAATGTATTAGGATATAATCATCCTAAAATTGTACAAACGACAATGGAGCAAGTTGCGAAATCGTTGCATTTACCGTTTCATTTTTTAAACCCAGTTGCAATTGAGTATGCAAAGAAATTAGTAGGTTGTACTTTAAAAAGCGGAAAAGTCTTTTTTACAAACTCTGGTACGGAAGCGACAGAAACGACATTAAAATTAATTGATAAATATAGATTTATTGCGAATGAAGAGCGTGATGGAGTAGTTGTGTTAAAAGATAGTTTTCACGGGAGGACGTTAGGGGCACTACATTTTACGAGACAAGAAAAGGTATATCAAAATTTCCCTAAAACATCTATTCCTGTATATGAAGTAGAGCGCGAGAATATAGACCAATTAGAAGAAACCATTATTAAAGAAAATCCAATTGCGATTATGCTAGAGCCTGTTTTAGGTAGCGGGGGGATTTATCCTTTATCAAGTGAATATTTACATGGTGTTCAAAATTTATGTGAAAAATATAATGTACTTCTTGTCGTTGATGAAGTTCAAAGTGGAATGGGTCGAACGGGAAAACTATTTGCTTATCAAAATTTTAATATTACACCGGACATTATTCAAATCGGTAAAGGAGCAGGAGGCGGGATACCGCTAGGGGGAATTATTGTAGGTGAAAAGTTATGTGATGTATTTTCACCAGGAGATCATGGGACAACGTTTGCTCATTCATCAATGGGAACAGCATTAGGTTTAACTGTATTAAATACATTACTTGATGATGGGTTAATGCAAGAAGCTTATGAAACGTCACTATATTTAAATGACAAACTGCAAGACATTCAGAAAGAAAATTCTTATTATATTCAGGAAGTGCGTCATGCGGGGATGATGTTTGGGATAAGTGTGAATGACACGAATGAAAATGTGAAGAAATTACAGATTGAGTTAATGAATAAAGGGATGTTAGTCGATGTAACACAAGGGAATATTATTCGATTACTTCCGCCGTATATTATTACGAAAGAGGAAATTGACGCATTCACTTATGAGTTTATTTCCTGTGTTCATAACATAGCTGCTACAGCAAGTATTTAAAAAAATATAAAAAATATAAAAAATATAAAAAGCTGAAAAAGCCGCTAAAATAGCGGCTTTTTCAGCTTTTAAAATAGTAAATTACTTAACATAGAGAGCATCTCATTGGACAAATAATTAATTATGTGAAACAATAATAACAGATAAGGAGACGTTAATTTTCCTTAAGTGCTTCGAATTAATTTTATTCAATAAGAGAAGGTGTGCTTAAAGAAGTTAAATTAAATAAGGAGCTGTTTTATTATATGCAACAAAATAATGATTTAAATTTTGAACCTCAAGACGTTAATATTGTCAATCCTAAACAAGCCAGGAAAGCAGTAATTGCTACTGGTATAGGGAATGCAATGGAGTGGTTTGACTTCGGATTATACGCGTATTTAGCGGTTATTTTAAGTCAATTATTCTTCTCAGGTGTTGATAATAGTGGATTGCAGCTTGTACTTACATTCGGTACATTTGCAGCAGCCTTTCTCGTTCGACCAATCGGAGGTGTATTCTTTGGTAGAATAGGAGATAAGTACGGCCGAAAAATCGTGTTAAGTACTACTATTATTTTAATGGCACTTTCTACATTATTCATCGCATTACTACCAACCTATGAACAAATTGGTGTATGGGCACCAATACTACTTTTAGTTGCCCGAATGATTCAAGGCTTCTCTACAGGCGGCGAATATTCAGGTGCAATGGTTTATATCGCAGAATCTTCTCCAGATAAAAAGCGTGGTATACTCGGTAGTGGTCTTGAAATTGGAACACTCTCAGGTTACATTGCTGCATCGGTAATTGTTACCATTTTGACGTTATTGTTAACAGATGAGCAAATGCTCAGCTGGGGATGGCGTATTCCGTTCTTAGTAGCTGCACCAATTGGTTTGGTCGGTTTATACTTACGCCGTCATCTAGATGAATCTCCAATCTTTGAAGAGATGGAAAAAGCACAAGAGGAATCTGAAGACAATGAACAATTTTCATTTATGGATATTATTAAATATCACAAAAAAGACTTCTTATTAAGCACAGTAATTGTCGCCTTCTTTAATATTACAAATTATATGATTCTTTCGTATATTCCTTCTTATCTAACTCAAGTACTTAAAGTCGAAGAAACAACAGGCTTATTAATTATTTCTATTACGATGGCACTTATGATTCCACTAGCACTATATTTCGGTAAGTTAAGTGATAAAATTGGTAATAAACGCGTTGTGCAAATTGGTTTACTTGGTTTAACTGTATTTGCAATTCCAGCATTTTTACTAATAGGTAACGGACATATTGCAGCTATATTTGCAGGTATTTTCGTACTAGGTTTCTTCTTAAGTGTATATGAAGGAACATTACCTTCATTATTACCATCACTCTTTTTCACCGATGTACGTTATCGAGCACTTTCGATCTCATTTAATATTTCTGTATCGATATTCGGTGGAACAACACCACTCGTATGTTCATACTTAGTTCATGCAACTGGTAACCCGCTCGCACCGGCATTTTATTTAGCAGGTGTAAGTATTATTGGATTAGTTGTATTTAGTGTACTATTTGTTACGACTTCAGGGCGTGCGCTAAAAGGTTCATATCCTACAGTAGAAACGAAAAAAGAAGCACACCTAATCGCTAAAGAAGACCCTGAAGAAACACTTTGGTGGCATGAAGAGTCATTAGAAATTGAAGCAGGGAAGAATGCTTCCATTTAAAAAGTAACGTAGAAGTATAAAAAGACTCCTATGAATAAATAACGGGTTCAGTTACGGGAGAGAAAATATAAAATAACAAACAAAAAAGGGATGTAAATCACATATGATTTAGCATCCCTTTTTATATTGTTATTAAAATGTTTAAGCACTTTTATGTACTCTTGCTATTTTATATACTAAAACCATTGCTAAATTGGTTGTCTAGAAAGACCTTTAATGATAGCTCGTGGAGATGGTAAAAGTTATATCTATTCTAATTTTAATCCAAAATACGCACAAATGACTTTAACGATAATTCGAACCCATTATAACTTTTGTATGCCATTTACCACAAACGAAGGGAAAAAGAAAACAGTAAAAACATCAGTTTAACGATTGGGGATTATTGGAAAATCGTTTGATTTAAAAGATATAATTTAATTTAGATAGTTCACTCAAATAATGGTGGACTATATTTTTTTAAAAAGGTAAATGGAAATTTATGTTAAAATAATGATAGAGATTGTGAAAAAATGTTCTTAAACTAACGGTCAGGTTACTTTAAGCAGGATTTTTCAAAGGAAATGGTGAATATCATATTTTGAAGGGGTGGTTGCAGTGAAGTAAGTGATTTTTTTATCTTGGTTAAATACTTTGAAGAAAGGGATTTATAACTATGAACACAAAACTAATAATAGTAGAAGGTTTACCTGGGTTTGGAAAATCAACCACTGCAAAGCTAATAAATGAAATTCTAAGCCAAAATAAAATTGAAGTTGAACTATTTTTAGAGGGAAATTTGAACCATCCAGCCGACTATGATGGTGTATCTTGTTTTAATAAATTTGAATTTGATAGATTATTATCTAACAGTGGAGATTTTAAAGAAGTGCTTCTTAAAAGAGTTCTAAAAAAAGGAAACAATTATTTATTACCATACAGAAAGATAAAAAATGAGTTTGGTGATCAGTTTTCGGACGAATTATTTAACGATATTTCAAAAAACGATATATATGAATTGCCATTCGATAAAAATGTTGAACTAATTGCTGACAAATGGAATGACTTTACTGAAAGTGCTCTAGACGACAATAAGGTTTATATCTTTGAATGTTGTTTCATACAAAACTCATTAACTATTGGGATGATTAAATATGGTGAACAAAAAGAAAAAATAATAAATTATGTAATGAAAGTTGCAAAAATCATAGAGAATTTAAATCCAATGTTATTGTATGTAGAACAAGATAATCTTGAATTTTCATTTAGGAAGGCACTAAAAGAAAGAACTCCAGAATGGTCCACAGGAATCGTCGACTATTACACTAACCAAGGCTATGGGAAAGAACATAACCATTCAGGTGTAGAAGGAGCGATAAAAGTTCTTGAAGCTAGAAGGAATTTAGAATTAGAAATATTCGATATGTTAAAAATGAAAAAAGAAAAAATCAATAATACAAAATATGAAATTGACTCATATAGCTCAATGTTAAAAGATAAGTTAACAATACAAATGGTGAAATAGCTTTTTGCACTAACTGGTACTTTAGTTGAAGAAGGAAATAAAAACGCTCAGAATATTTTCTGAGCGTTTTAGTTTGCTATTTATAATGCGAAATACATACAAATTATTGTGTTATTTCTAATGGTTATTAGCATTTTTCTCTCCCTAAACTGAGCACATGAATGAAAAAATAGGAGTCTTTTGTTGTCTTATTTCTTTCTTTTCTTCAAATGTTTTTGATATGCATAAAGCTTATGAATCTCTTCCTTAAATTCATGCAGAAGTACAGTGTTTTCACCATTTGAATAACGCACAGTATTATAAGCGTCTATAATAATATCACTTTGAATATTTACATCTTCTTCATCGTTTATTCTTTCTAGCCAAGCCTCAACAGTTTCTCCCCGTTTTCTATTTAAAGGAGGGGTTAACTTACTCTCTAGCTTGAAAATTTCTTTCCGAATTTCGTTATGTGGAGGTTTATTTCGTTTAAAACGATTTTGGCTCATTCCTTCTTTATCAGTAATGATAGTAGATTCGAAGGCGGGCATATTTGGTAAACTGAATTGTTTTCGTCTTTTTATTATTTTCCAAACAACGTAAATAGCAATGGTTGTACATACTATTATGGTAATGCTATTTATGAGAGTTGGATCAAAGGCACGCTGTCCAAACTCATCCTTAATTTGAGGATCCTTTAACTTCCCTTTATTCGACCAAAAATCATCAGTTTCTTTTAATTCAGCTGCTGAAAATAACGGATTGATAGCGTATCCGAATCCTAATGCAACTGTTTCTATGATATACGAAAAAATAAGTCGAATGAAAGGAAACACTTGAACAAGTACTATACTCATTACACCAATGGTAATGATGGAAGTGAAACGTAATAACTGTTGATTCCGATTTGCCCCAGTTAACCAAAATGTAATCATAATGTGTATAACTAATAGTAACAGCTTCCACAAAGGTGGAAAGGGCGCATAAAATATGGCTGAAATACTAAACCAAACAATACCGCCTAACGATTTTTGTACCGGATATCCTGGTCCGATTACATGTACGATAAAGAAGAAAAGCGGTAACATAATTGTGCCGAATAGAGAGAATGGGAGAAGGAAAGAACAACCGATTATTTGAGTAATGAACAGTATGACAAATTCTGTTGTTTTTTTCTTCATGAATTTATGAATAAGAAATACGCCTACATAGCCTGTTGCTAAAAATATGGAAATAGCAACAAGGTCATCCCTTTCTGTTAATAATGAAAGGAGGAGAAGCAAAATAAAGTCATTAACGTGATAGAGCCAAGTTTTCAACCGATTCCACCATCCCTTCGCTATTAATGAGGAACGTTGGCTGCGAGAGAAGAGGGGGTTCATTTCTTTGTAAACCAATGTATATCATTGTAGACGATCGCTCTCTCTTTCTCGTTACATAATGAAGGAATCCTTGTTTCGGAAGTAACGTACTATCATCTGAAATACGTGCTAATTCTTCTAAAGCTTTTGCATATTGCGTTTGCCCTTCATGTAACGATAAATGTAATGCACCACCTTCTGCTAATACACTAATAAATAATTCAAACGGTATGTGATGCTTCGTTGCATATTGGCAAATGTATGTTGCGAATGAAATTAAATCTTCAACATTATCTTTCCAACCAAACCCGCGATCGGCAGCTAAAGAAAGACAAATCGTCCAACTATAATTTTTTACAGGTTCATATTGCTTCGCTTGTAATTGTTGCATTTTAGCAGATGCTTTCCAATGAATAGAGCGGAAAGACTCGCGCTCATATCGCTTTACACCGATAATAGATGTTTCATCATTGTAAAAAGAAAAATTGGTTCGATAAGATCCATTTAAAAGTTGCTGAAGTTCTTGCAAACCTGCGACTTCTTTAGGTGATGGATACACAATAATTTCAGTTTTTAACTTATCGAAAACGGGTAGGTGTACAGTTAATAAATGAAAAGGATCTTTTAATACACATTCAAACTGTTCAATTTGAAACACACCACGTTTCGTTGCGGTTAATGTTAAATCCCACTTTTGTGCCGAATGTGCAGGTTGTGAAAATGGAAAAGAGAATAACGTTTTTGATATTTGTTCAATTCCTTGATCTTTATGCTGTATAAGAGACGAATCTAAATGAAAATAACAAACACCATTAACGAGTGGTATGTTTGCACCATTTTTTAAATGAATAAAAAACTGTCCAGATTCATCAGGGAAAAGCCGAGTTGTTTGTTTTTCGTTAATTACTTGGAATTTTTTCTCTATGTAAGCGACATATTTATAAATGAAAATCGCAAATAAATAATAGGAGAAAAAGAGAAACATAATGATTCGTTGCGGCATAAAAAACGTAAATAGTATAGCGCCTGGCACAGTTAGTTGAATAATATGGAGTTGAAAAAATAAAGGTACAGTTAAAACGCGCTGTCCATTCATGCTTGCTCAATCTCCACAGGTACGTCAATTTCTTTTAAAATACTTTGCATAATATCATTTTTTGTCGTGCGTAAAGCACCTTCCATTGATAAGACAATACGGTGATTCCAAACAGAAGGAGCTAAAAATTGTATATCTTCAGGGGTGCAATATTCTCTCCCGCGTAAGAAGGCTAATGCTTGAACTGCGCGCACTAAAGAAAGTGTGGCACGTGGGCTTACACCGTTAGCGATATAATCGTGATTTCGAGTAGCTTGCGCAAGTTTAATTATGTAATGTTCTAACGGTTCTGATATGAAAATTTCTTTTACTTGTTTCTGTGATTCTAATATATCTTCTAATGAGATAACAGGTGTGACACGTTCTAATGGTATATCGTTACGAAAACGTCGCATCATTTGTAACTCATCTTTAGGAGTAGGATAACCGATTGAAATCGTCATTAAAAAGCGATCAAGCTGTGCATCTGGAAGAGGGAAAGTCCCTTGTGATTCAATTGGGTTTTGCGTTGCAATAACAAAGAACGGTTTCGGGAGAGGAGTAGACTGTTTTTCAAGCGTCACTTGTCGCTCTTCCATCGCTTCTAACAAACTAGACTGTGTTCTCGGCATTGCACGGTTAATTTCATCTGCTAGCAAAATGTTTGTCATAATTGGTCCAATTCTTAACTCAAATTCACTTGTTTTTGGGTTGAAGTATTCAATACCTGTTACATCACTTGGAAGTACATCAGGGGTGAATTGAACACGAGAAAAACTACCACCAATACTTTTTGAAATAGTTTTCGCCAGTAACGTTTTCCCAGTACCAGGCACGTCTTCGAGTAGTACATGTCCATCAGCAAGCAGTGAAACAAGCAGTAGATCAATAACATTTTCCTTACCGACAAAAACAGATCCTATGTTTTCTTTCAATTTATTTATCATATGTACCATTCCTTTCATTATAAAAGAGCTAATATTTCTATATTTTAACAAATTATTCAGAAAATTGGTATCATTTTTTAATTCAAAGAAATGGATATTTAATTATTAAATTACTCTTGCATATTTTGGAATATGATTATACAATATCGATATACGATGTATCGTGAGTCGATATATCATAAGACGATGTATCGGAGGTGGTTATAATGAATGCGAAAGCGCAAAAATATATTCCGTTAACTGAGGCGACATATTACATACTGTTGTCACTAGTGAAACCAATGCACGGATATAGAATTATGCAAATGGTAGAAGAGATGACAAATGGAGAAGTAAAACTCGGTCCTGGTACATTATACGGGAATACGACGAAATTACTTAAAGAAAAATTAATTGTTGAAGTTGCCTCTACAGATAGAAAGAAGTGCTATGAGTTAACGCCGTTTGGGAGAGAAGTGTTAGAGCTCGAGTATAACAGGTTACAGAGATCTGTAAGGAATGGGAATAGTATATTAGGGGAGTGAATGGAATATGGAGACAAAGAAGGTATTCAAACCTTTCGCGATATGGAGCTTGGAAAAAGAAGAAGCTTTTTTAAGAAAAATGCATCAAAAAGGATGGGCTTTACAAAAGTATAATGTAATGTATACGTTTAAGAAAACTGAACCGAAAGATGTAATATATAAAGCGGATTTTAGACTGGATTATAAAGATTCGAAAGAAAAACAACTAGAATATATTGATATGTATGAAATGTGTGGCTGGAAACATGTAACGAGTTTTGCGAAATGGAATTATTTCTGTAAAGAAGTAGACGAGGAAAATGAGTTACCTGATATTTATTCAGACAAAGAAACGAAGATACAAAAACTTGTTGAATTGATACAGTTCGTTGCAATTATGTTTGTAACGTTAATTCCAGTGCTTTACTTATGTTTTCTTGGAGTATCAGAATCAGGATTATATAGAGGTATGGTAGGGTTTTTAGTTTGTATATATTCATATGCGTTTATTAATTTATTTAGAAAGCTTAAAAAGTTGAAAAAGGAAATATTTTAACAAAGAGTGATATTCTTAGAGAAGATTTATGGGAATCACCTTCTCTAATTTCTATATATATTTATTTTGTTCATTCTTTTTTATATAATAAAAGACCGATTTTTTAATTCATAGAACTAACAGTTACAAAGATGATACCAGTAACAATAACTAAAAAAATCATAAATGAAGAAGAAATAATTAATAATAACGAACTAGCAATTAATATCAATTTATTAGATTTTTGATTTTTATAAAGGAAATAAAGTAAAAGACCACAAACAGTAGAAAATATCCATATAGCTAAACCGTAAGAAGTCGAGATTTTCCTCCAATCGAAGATCCAAAAGTAAAAGATGACTATGTGGCAAGTTACTAGTAGAAATGTTGATGGAAGCATTATCTTTTTATTTAAAATCATTTGTTTCACCTCAATTATGTAAATATTACCAAAAGGGTGTGGGTTTTAATATATAATAAGGAAGAAATACATCTTTAATTAACTTATTAAATGGAAAAATCCCTTATAGAAAAATCTATTTCTACAAGGGATAATAATGTTTTTATTAGAAAGACTGATTTTGCGCAGGTTTAATAAATTGTTCAGGGTTTTCAACAAGTCCGCATACAGCACATTGGACACGGTATGTAGGTCCTTGATAGGCCATATGAAAAGCATTCATCGTTTCATTTGTGTATTCTTCTTCTACTTGACCAGTTTGTGGGTTTAATTTGACTGGTTTTACTTGTTGCTCAAGAATATTAAAGCGAGTACGGTTCGTTTTACAGCTTGGACATAGCATTGGTTCCATATGTATACACCTCCATTTGTATCATTTCTTAAACTCTTTAATTTTATGCAAGCAAAAAACTTTCTCAATATAAATAGGTGTTTAATGTATTTAAAATTCAGAAAAAATAAAATATAATAAAAGTACGAACTGGTTATGTCCAAACCAAATCTCCTGTTTTATGCCAATAAGCTGGGGGCCGAGAAATCGGCCTCATTTTTTTTGCTCATTACTACAAGGAACAAGGTTTTTGTGAGACTTTTGTCGAAATTTTAGGGATAGATATAAAGGGGATGTAAAATGGATTTGAAAATGAAGTACATCATTTTATATGTAGAAAAGTTTGAGGAATGTTTAAAATTCTATAAAGATATTTTACAGTTACCTATAAAAGCAGAGCACGGTACATATATTGAATTTAATACTGGAACTACCATTTTAGCGATGAATACGCGGCAAGATGTGAAAGAATTAACAGGACTACCGCTTACAGAAGGTGAATTACAGTCTTCTCATTTCGAATTAGGATTCGTTGTTGAGAATGTACAAGAAACGATTGAGCAATTTAGAGAACAAGGAATCAAGATTTTAGTTGAACCTATTGTAAAACCGTGGGGACAAACAATTGCCTACATTGCTGATCCAGATGGAAATTATATTGAAATTTGCAGTTCATTAGAATAGAGGGTGAAAGAGAGATGGGATTTCCGAAACTAGAAACAGAACGTTTACGACTAAGAGAACTTACACTATTAGATGCAGAAACGCTGTTCCAATATTTTTCGAAAGAATCAGTTATACGTTATTTCGGAATGGATTCTTTTGAAAATATTGAGCAAGCGAAAACAACGATTCAAACGTTTAAAAATCGTTATGAAGAGGGCAGTGTATTTCGCTGGGGAATCGAGAAAAAAGGGACAGGCCAATTAATCGGAACGTGCGGATTTCATTTAATTAATAATAATCATAAACGAGCTGAAATTGGTTATGAATTAGATGATACGTATTGGGGACAAGGATATGCATCGGAAGCATTACAAGCGATTTTAGCTTACGGATTTGAAATGTTGCAACTGATAAGAATCGCAGCGGTTGTATATGTAGAAAATAAAGCTTCTCAAAAGCTGTTAATAAAAGCAGGATTTCAAGAAGAAGGATTACTTCGAAAACATATGATTCAAAATGGAGTTGCTCATGATACCATTTTATATTCTTTATTAAAAGAAGAGTGGAAGAAGTAATGAGTACAAACGAACTTATAACGATTATGAAGAAGCATAGGGAAAATAGATTCATTTTAGGTATAGATGGTTTAAGTCGTTCAGGAAAAACAACATTCGTAGCAAATTTAAAAGAAAATATGAGACAAGAAGGCATTCCGTTTCATATTTTCCATATTGATGATCATATAGTGGAGCGTAATCGACGCTATTATACAAACCATGAAGAATGGTATGAGTATTATTGTTTACAGTGGGATATTACATACTTGAGGCAGAAGTTTTTTCAGAAGTTACAACATGAGACAAAATTGACTTTGCCTTTTTATCAAGAGGAAACAGACTCATGTGAAATGAAAAAAGTACAGATTCCTATTGTAGGCGTAATTGTTATTGAAGGAGTTTTTCTGCAGAGAAAAGAATGGAGAGATTTCTTTCATTATATGGTCTATTTGGACTGTCCAAGAGAAACAAGGTTTCTACGTGAGAGTGAAAAAACGCAGAAAAACCTTTCAAAGTTTGAAAATAGGTATTGGAAAACAGAGGATTATTACTTAGAAATGGAATCGCCGAGGGATAGGGCGGATTTAGTCATTAAATGATTTGAACATAGAAGGTGAATAGAATGAATATTTTATGGGATTTTGATGGGACGTTATTTGATACGTATCCTGCATATACAATGATGCTTTCTGAAATATTAGGTGATTCAGTAGAAAAACAAGAAATATACAAAAACTTAAAAATATCATAATCTCATGCAATTCAGTATTATAATATTTCATGCGAGCAGGAAGAAAAGATTAAAGTTTTGAAGGGAAAATTCACGCCAAAAGATATGAAACCTTTTGCAGGTGTCGAAGAGGTTTTGAAATTTGCAGATAAAAATGTGATTATGACCCATAAACATAGGGCTGGAGTTATGGACATTTTAAAATATTATGGCTGGGAAAAATACTTTGTAGATATGGTTACAATTGACGATGGCTTTCCCCGAAAGCCGAACTCTTTAGCTTACGATCATCTGCATAAAAAATACAATATTGATTTAGCTATTGGAGATAGAGAATTAGATTTATTACCTGCAAAAGAATTAGGTATTTCAACATGTATGTTTCAAGGTAATTGTGATGTAGCGGATTATTCTTTATCGCATTACTCGCAGTTTTTTAAGGTAGTGAGTGATAGAGAGTTTTCTTTATAAAAAAGTTATTAATAAAGACTGTATCTTTCATTTTAAAGGTACAGTCTTTATTTTTTAGAGCTATTATATACCAATTGCCGTGGATTAAAGAATGATTGTCTATCTTTAGTAAAGAAATAGTCAGGTTAGTTGTTAGATAGAAATAAATTGACAGATAAAGTGATAGTGTCCATTTTATCTGCTTTTTATTATAACCAAATTATGGTTATTCATGCTAATATAAACTCATAGCTATATAGAAGGGGTGGGATTAGTATGAAAACAGAAATAGTTCCTAAAAAGAAGTACAGTATAATAAGCTATATATCTTTACTCATCGGCATTTTGTGTTTTCTATTCGTTTTTATAACGCCAACAAGGATAGCGAATGCAGGTAATATAGTTGGAGAGTATATTACAATTGCCCTGACAGGTGTAGGTATCATGCTTTCAATAATCACAATGACGAAAAAAACAGAGAAGAAGGGGATTGCTATCCTTTCATTAATACTGTCCTCATCATTCTTTATATTTTGGATCATAGCAATTATCCTATTGTTTACTGGTCAAATTAGTTTTGCGCCGTAATGTGTAATAAAAAGAGTCCTTCTCGTATGATAACGGGTTCAGTTACGGGAGAGAAAATATAAAATAACACACAAATTAGGGATGTAAATCACATATGATTTAGCAACCCTTTTTTTATTGTTATTACAGTGTTTAAGCGCTTTTATATAGTTAAATAGTGTTCTAAATAACAAGATAAATGGAAAATTTATGTTAAAATAATTATAGAGATCGTGAAAAAATGTTCTTAAACTAGCTGTCAGGTTACTTTAAGAAGGTTTTTTCAAAGGAAATGGTAAATATCATATTTTGAAGGGGTGATTGTAGTGGAGTAAGTGATTTTTTTAATCTTGGTTAAATACTTTGAAGATAGGGGTTTATAACTATGAATACAAAACTAATAATAGTAGAAGGGTTACCTGGATTTGGAAAATCAACCACTGCAAAGCTAATAAATGAAATTCTAAGCCAAAATAAAATTGAAGTTGAACTATTTTTAGAGGGAAATTTGAACCACCCAGCCGACTATGATGGTGTATCTTGTTTTAATAAATTTGAGTTCGATAGATTATTATCTAACAGTGGAGGTTTTAAAGAAGTGCTCCTTAAGAAAGTTCTAAAAAAAGGAAGCAATTATTTATTACCATACAGAAAGATAAAAAATGAGTTTGGTGACCAGTTTTCGGACGAATTATTTAACGTTATTTTAAAAAACGATATATATGAATTACCATTCGATAAAAATGTTGAATTAATTGCTGATAAATGGAATGACTTTGCTGAAATTGCTCTAGAAGACAATAAGGTTTATATTTTTGAATGTTGTTTCATACAAAATCCATTAACTATTGGGATGATTAAATATGGTGAACAAAAAGAAAAAATGATAAATTATGTAATGAAAGTTGCAAAAATCATAGAGAATTTAAATCCAATGTTATTGTATGTAGAACAAGATAATCTTGAATTTTCATTTAGGAAGGCGTTAAAAGAAAGAACTCCAGAATGGTCCACAGGAATTATCGACTATTACACTAACCAAGGCTATGGAAAAGAACATAACCATTCAGGTGTAGAAGGAGCGATAAAAGTTCTTGAAGCTAGAAGGAATTTAGAATTAGAAATATTCGATATGTTAAAAATGAAAAAAGAAAAATCAATAATACAAAATATGAAATTGACTCATATAGGTCAATGTTAAAAGATAAGTTAGCCATACAAATGGTGAAATAGCTTTTTACACTAACTGGTGCTTTAGTTGAAGAGGGAAATAAAAAACGCTCAGAATATTTTCTGAGCGTTTTAGTTTGTTATTTCTAATGTTTATTAGCATTTTTCTCTTCCTAAACTGAACCCATTACTCATATGAAGGACTCTTTTTATTCGGTATCTTCAGGTTGATATTCTAAAATATCCCCCGGTTGGCATTCTAATGCCTTGCAAATGGCTTCTAAAGTTGAAAAACGGACTGCTTTTGCTTTTCCATTTTTCAAGATAGAAAGGTTAGCCATTGTAATTCCAACCTTCTCCGAAAGTTCTGTTACACTCATTTTTCTTTTTGCTAACATTACATCAATATTAATAATAATTGCCATATTATTCACCTCAGACCGTTAAATCATTTTCTGATTTTATATCTATAGCATCTTTTAATAGTCTTTGGAGAACGGCAGCAAAGACCGCGATTACCATTGAAGCAAAAATCATAATCATTCCGATAATAATAATGCCAGGGGCGTCATCTCTCTCTGCCACGAGATAGAAAAGTGGCATACCTAATACATATAATACACTAATTGCCAATGCGCTGTACTTAATATTTTTTAAAGCTTTTACAGATAACTCTGAGAATGCGTTGTTTTTATCAATATAGTTTAAAAGCTTAAATGTTTGGTACAGTGCGAAGTAATAAGGTATTGCTGTTGCGTATAAATTGATAAATACAAGATATTTAATATGTGCAATATCCGGATATAATTCTGCGGCGAAATTTCCTATTTTAGGGACTAAAAAAATGCACATAGCAAGAACAGGGATACCGATCAGAATCACAACGGTCTTTAAAAAGAGTGTTGATCCTTGTTTCATAAAAAGCACCTCATTTATTTATTATCTTATTAATTTAACATGAAATTTATTGTTTAACAATAAATTTTTATTTCTTTTAATCGAGGATTTATTGTTAAACAAGTAATTAATGAAAAGGATGCTAAATCTTTTTTATAAGATAGATGACACATACCGGTATTTAATTAAGGAAAGAAAGAGAAAGTAACTATTGTTAGCTTTATGAGAATTGGGAACTAATAAAACATATGTAGGTTGTGGAATGAAAAAGGAAATAAGGTGTATTTAAATGAATGCAAAGTTTATGGAGGAACAATCATGTTGAATTATGGTGTGAAGATGAAAAAATTACTATTAGTGGGAGCTATAATAGTAAGCGTATTAAGTACGGAAAGTATGATGAATTATCATGCGGCCAAAGCTAAGGTGAAAAAAGTAGAACACCAGCCTAAAAATATAATTATGATGGTTATGGACGGAACGAGTTCAACGGCGACAACATTGGCTCGCTGGTATAAAGGGGCACCGCTTACGTTAGATCAAATTGTAACAGGAGGTGTTCGTACGTTTTCGGCGGAATCAGCTATTACAGACTCAGCGCCAGCAGCAACAGCATTAGCAACTGGAAATAAATCGAATTCAGGATATGTAGGCGTACTACCTTCTATTGTAAATTCACCTAACTTAAAGCCAATAAAAGAAGAGGACAAGTTACGGCCGGTCGCAAACGTATTGGAAGGTGCAAAACGTACTGGTCGTGCAACTGGAATTGTTGCTACATCTGAAATTCAGCATGCTACTCCGGCGGGATTCTCGGCTCACCATGTCAATCGCAAGCAATTTGACGTAATTGCGAAGCAGCAAGTATATCAAAATATAGATGTCGTATTAGGCGGGGGAAAAGCGGCGCTGCTACCTATGAAAAGTAATGGAATCCGAAAAGATGGTGAAAATTTAGTGAAGGTGATTCAAGACAAAGGATACGATTTTGTTGAAACAAAAGATGCGTTATTGAACTCCAAATCTAATAAAATTTGGGGCTCTTTCTCAAATCATGCTCTTGCGTTTGATATAGATCGTATAGCAACAAATCCAGAACAACCAACACTTTCTCAAATGACAGAAAAAGCAATTCAAACATTATCAAAAGACAAAGATGGTTTCTTTTTATTTGTAGAAGGTAGTAAGCCTGATTGGGCAGCCCATGCTAATGATCCAATTGGGATGATTAGTGATGTATTGGCATTTGATAAAGCGGTAGCAAAGGCGTTACAATTTGCGAAGAAAGATGGGGATACGATGCTTATAGCTTTAACTGATCATGGTAACAGTGGTATCTCTATAGGGAATAGGAATACGACAAAAGGATACAATACTACACCAGTTTCTGCATACATCGATCCATTGAAAAAGGCGGAAATGACACTTGAAGGAACTATAAATAAACTGAAATCTGATTTATCAAATGTAGAAGATGTAGCTAAACTATACGGTTTGGACAATTTAACTCATGATGAAAAAGAAAAATTAAAAGCGGCAAAAAAGAAAATGGATGTAGGACGAATCCTTACTATATTATTGGCTAATCGTGCAAATATCGGCTTTACGACAGGAGGACATACAGGTGAGGATGTATTCTTATATTCTTATGGACCTCAAAAACCAGAAGGCTTAATCCAGAATACAGACATTGCGAAGACGATGGCCAAAGCGATGGGCTTTAACTTAGAAGAAGTAACGAATAAAATATTTTTAGAGAGTGAACAAGCCTTTAAGAAAATCGGTGCAACTGTAACAGCCGACAAAACCGAAGGAGTAAACCCGTTACTCGTGGTAAAACATAATAAAGTAGAAGCACAACTATTTGGTAACAAAAATATAATTCGTATCAATGGTAAAGGGTATGAATTAGGAAGTATTATTGTAGAGAGTAATGGAAAGTGCTATGTACCAGAAGAAGCAATTCAACTATTTGTAAAGCATTCTCGTTAAAAAATTGCCAACCAGTTAAGCTAACTGGTGGCAATTTTTTGCGTTTATTCTAAATATAAGGGTTCGGATTGTTTTGGGAATTTTTCCAGATGAGACTTGTATAAACGTTAAAGGGGAATTATATTTTTTTCTTACATTAAAAAATTTCGTTTTGTAGAATAGAGAATTTATACATATAGTAAAGTCTAATGTATTATCAATTAATATTTACGAAAAATATATTAATACTTTAGAATTTCTTTAATTTTCATTATTTTTTATTTAATATTATTCGTTATATTTATAATGTGTTTATTTCAATTTATCGTATTGCAGCGCAATTTCATATAATTATAAAGCAATCCTCAAAATAAAATCTCCACTAGAGTAAATTTATTATTTTTTTTTGTCTTTTTTATCCCGCTATTTGCCGGGCAGTAAGACCCCCACCTCAAAAATCAGCGAAAGCAAAGAAGTTAGGTGGGGGTCGGGCTGCCTGTAAAAGCCCGATTGGTGAGGGCTGATTAAAGTTTCACTTTATTTACGAAAATTATTATGCAGCTAAGAAAACTGTAGTTTATTGGATTAGAGGTATATTAGAATTTAGTTGAAGAAAGAGAGAGGGAATAAAATGAATATAGTGCACTTACGTCCTAAACAGCGGTCTAAGTATCGCATTATGCTAGGGACGTGGTATTACTCTACAAAGAGATACATTCAGTGGTTAGTAGACGGAAAAACATATGCAAAAAGGCTCCAACAAGAAAAGCTACCTTGTACAGCAATTCAGCACCGAACGATATTACTTCGTAAGCTCAAAGATGTAGATATGTGGTATCAACAGAATAAGGTTGTTAATTTGAAAATTGCTGTTAAAAAACTAAATGGTATCGTCATTAGACCAGGAGAAACATTTTCTTACTGGCGTTTAATAGGTAAGCCTACGAGGAAAAAAGGGTATGTAGAAGGTATGGTATTACACTACGGATCGTTTAAAACAGGTATTGGAGGAGGTCTTTGTCAGCTTTCGAATTTAATATATTGGATGACTTTACATACACCACTGACAGTAACAGAACGATATCGTCATAGCTTTGATGTCTTTCCTGATTCTAGGCGAACTCAACCGTTTGGGAGTGGAGCGACTTGTTCCTATAACTATTTGGATTTACAAATTAAAAATGAAACGGACCAACCGTATCAACTTCACCTTTATATGACAGATGAATATTTAGTTGGTGAATGGAGAACAGTCTATCCGCAACTTTATCAATATGAAGTGTATGAGAAAGAACACTCAATTCAACCTGCATACTGGGGCGGTTATATACGACATAATGTGATTCAACGTAAAGTATATAATCAACAGAAACAGTTAATAGAAGATCAATATGTAACGGAGAATCACGCTATAATGATGTATGAACCACTATTAGCTTGTAATAATGAGAATAGTGAGTAATATGGTAATCCATAGATTAAATAGTATAGAAAATATTTAATTCTTATTTTTATTAAAAAAATATAAATCTCAGATTTACTGGATTTTAATTGTAACTAAGAACATATAAAAGTTCACTGTTATTTATAGGAGAGCCTGTTTGTTTTTCTATCTTTTGTATTTCTCTCTGCATAAAAAATATTTCTCAACATTTTATTTGTTGAAAAAGATTGAATATTCGTATTATAACGAATATTATGTTGTTATCGGCAAAAAACGATAATTTGCAGACACTGGGGAGGAAATGCATTGAAAAAGAAAAAGAAATTAAAACCATTAGCCGTATTAACAACAGCAGCAGTACTAAGTAGTACGTTTGCTTTTGGAGGTCACGCAGCGTATGCTGAGACACCAACATCATCTCTACCAATAGATGAGCACTTAATACCGGAGGAGCGTTTGGCAGAAGCACTAAAACAACGGGGGGTAATTGATCAATCTGCATCACAAGCTGAGACGTCAAAGGCTGTCGAAAAATATGTTGAGAAAAAGAAAGGGGAAAACCCTGGGAAAGAAATCTTAACAGGAGATAGTCTTACACAAGAAGCTTCTGATTTTATGAAAAAAGTAAAAGATGCAAAAATGAAGGAAAATGAGCAGGCACAGCAGCCTGAAGTAGGCCCAGTAGCTGGACAAGGTGCAGCATTAAATCCAGGGAAATTAAATGGAAAAGTACCTACTACATCAGCGAAGCAAGAAGAATACAATGGAGCTGTTCGAAAAGATAAAGTACTTGTTTTACTTGTAGAATTTAGCGATTTTAAGCATAACAATATTGATCAAGAGCCAGGATACATGTATTCTAAGGACTTTAATCGTGAACATTATCAAAAAATGTTATTTGGTGATGAACCATTCACTTTATTTGATGGATCGAAGATTAACACATTTAAGCAATATTATGAAGAGCAATCTGGTGGTAGCTATACAGTTGATGGGACTGTAACAGAATGGCTTACTGTTCCAGGAAAAGCATCAGATTATGGTGCTGATGCGGGTACTGGGCATGATAACAAGGGGCCTTTAGGACCAAAAGATTTTGTGAAAGAAGCATTAAAAGCAGCGGTAGCAAAAGGAATCAATTTAGCAGACTATGACCAATTTGATCAATACGATCAAGATGGTGATGGAAATAAAAATGAGCCAGATGGCATTATTGATCATTTAATGGTTGTACATGCTGGCGTTGGTCAAGAAGCTGGCGGCGGTAAATTGAAAGATGATGCGATTTGGTCACATCGTTCAAAACTAGGTTCAAAACCATATGCAATTGATGGCACGAAATCTTCTGTTTCGAACTGGGGTGGAAAGATGGCTGCATATGATTATACAATCGAGCCTGAAGACGGAGCAGTTGGTGTGTTTGCACATGAGTATGGTCATGATTTAGGTTTACCAGATGAATATGATACAAAGTACTCAGGACAAGGTGAACCTGTTGAGTCATGGTCTATTATGAGTGGTGGTAGCTGGGCTGGAAAAATTGCAGGAACAGAGCCAACGAGTTTCTCACCACAAAATAAAGAGTTTTTCCAAAAGAATATGAAGGGGAACTGGGCGAATATCCTTGAAGTAGATTATGACAAACTTAGCAAAGGCATCGGTGTTGCAACATATGTAGATCAAAGTACTACAAAATCTAAACGACCTGGAATCGTTCGTGTTAACTTGCCGGACAAAGATATAAAAAATATCGAATCGGCGTTTGGTAAGAAGTTCTATTATAGTACAAAAGGAAATGACATTCATACAACACTTGAGACACCAGTATTTGACTTAACAAATGCAAAGGATGCCAAGTTCGATTATAAGGCATTTTACGAACTTGAAGCGAAGTATGATTTCCTTGACGTATATGCGATTGCAGAAGATGGAACGAAGACACGCATTGATAGAATGGGCGAAAAAGATGTAAAAGGCGGCGCGGATACAACTGATGGTAAATGGGTTGATAAATCATACGATTTAAGCCAATTCAAAGGAAAAAAAGTAAAACTGCAATTTGAGTACTTAACAGATATTGCAGTAGCTTATAAAGGATTTGCGTTAGATAATGCAGCCTTAACTGTAGATGGAAAAGTTGTTTTCTCTGATGATGCAGAAGGTCAGCCAGCAATGACGTTAAAAGGCTTTACTGTGTCTAACGGATTTGAACAGAAAAAACATAATTACTATGTAGAGTGGAGAAATTACGCTGGTTCTGACACTGCGTTACAACATGCACGTGGCCCAGTATTTAATACAGGAATGGTTGTATGGTATGCGGATCAAAGCTTTACAGATAACTGGGTAGGCGTTCATCCAGGTGAAGGGTTCTTAGGAGTTGTAGATTCTCATCCAGAGGCAATTGTAGGGACATTAAACGGACAACCTACTGTGAAGAGCAGTACGCGTTATCAAATTGCCGATGCGGCATTCTCATTTGATCAAACGCCAGCATGGAAAGTAAATTCACCAACTCGCGGTATCTTTGATTATAAAGGATTACCAGGAGTGGCGAAATTTGATGATTCTAAGCAATACATCAACAGCATTATTCCTGATGCAGGACGTAAGTTACCAAAATTAGGACTGAAGTTTGAAGTGGTAGGCCAAGCTGAAGACAAGTCTGCAGGTGCAGTTTGGCTTCATCGATAAAATAAGGTAAAAAGAAGAGGAGCTGCCATAAGTCGGTGAAATTGACTTATGGTAGCTCTTTTCTTCTTGTGAAAAAACTCTCTGTTTTTTTATGTACTTATTGGAAAAATTCGAAGTTTCTTTGATATATAATGCTCCGTTTGTCCAATTATAGAAGCTATTTTGGACGTAAGAAATTTGTAAGTAATGAGTAAGAAAAAAGAGATTTTTATAGTATAAAATATTTATTATAGCTACTTTTAACACCTGATACTAATAGTGTGCTATAATATGAATTAGCAACAAAAAGGAAAGGAATTAGAACAATGACCTTAGAAAATACTAAAAATTTAAAAAAACAAGTTGCTCCTTTTGAAAAATCAACGATTAAAAAAAGTGTTTGGCAACTGATCAACACAATCGTGCCATTTATTATTTTATGGTACCTTGCTTATAAAAGTTTGTCAGTTTCTTATTGGTTAACATTAGTTCCAGCACTGTTAGCCGCTGGATTTATGACAAGGATTTTCATTATTTTTCATGATTGCACCCATTATTCGTTTTTTAAAAGTCGACGTGCAAATAGAATAGTTGGAACGTGTATGGGTGTTTTAACATTATTCCCATTTGATCAGTGGGGGCATGAGCATTCTATTCACCACGCTACGAGTGGTAATTTGGATAAAAGGGGTACAGGAGATATTTGGACGCTTACAGTAGATGAATATGTAGCAGCACCATTTAGACTCCGTTTAGCATATCGTTTATATCGCAATCCATTCGTTATGTTTGGGTTAGGCCCGATTTATGTTTTCCTGCTTAAAAATAGATTTAACCGAAAAGGTGCTAGAAAAAAAGAACGTATGAACACTTATTTAACGAATATTTTAATCGTTGCTATTATAGGAATGCTTTGCTGGGCAATTGGATGGCAATCGTTTCTTTTAGTACATGGTTCTATATTTTTAATAGCAGGTTCAATAGGTATTTGGTTGTTTTACGTACAGCACACATTCGAGGATTCTTATTTTGAAGAAGATAAAGAGTGGGAATATGTGAAAGCGGCAGTGGAGGGAAGTTCTTTTTATAAACTTCCAAAAATTTTGCAATTTCTAACGGGTAATATTGGATTCCATCATGTTCACCATTTAAGTCCAAGAGTACCTAACTATAAACTAGAAGAGGCACACAACAATACGCTTCCTTTAAAAAATGTACCAACGATTACGCTTGCTACAAGCTTGCGTTCACTCCGTTTCCGTCTTTGGGATGAGAAAAGTAACAATTTTGTTAGCTTTAAAGATGTCAAAAATATAATTAAAAATAATGTTTCTGTTCGGGTGAAATCTGAACTATAATTGCATCGTATATAAAACTCCCCTTAATCATTTTCGATTTAAGGGGAGTTTTTTGTTTAAAGAGTAGATGCCAGATAAGAAGAAAAATTAAATGATTCAAATTATAATTGAAGCAGATTAGAAAATTGCTTGTACGTAAGTACAAATATAAGTTTACAGTAAATAAATTATGTTGACAAATGGGGTTGTCATGAATTTTCCATTATGATAACTGTTCATAAATCCGACGAAAATTAATAGCAAAAGGGGGCTAGTACACATGCCCATCAACTTAAAAATGAAAACAAAGTGTACTTTTTGTGTACACTTGTTTTTTCATACGCTCACGAAGTTGTTTTTCTGTTAATCGATACATAATCACCCGAGTGAATAGTTTTTTATCCTTTCCAATATAAGCTTCTTTTATTTCATAGGACTGTCCTGGTTTTAAGGTATCCATGATGTGCTCTAAATCAACTTTGATGTACTGATATTGTTTTTTTATTGTTCCGTTTCGAAAGTATTCAGGAAATTCATTTTTGACATATATCCTATTGTTTAATTTGAGTCGCGATATATAGTACACACCACGTTGATCCATTTGAACAAATTATCCTTTTCCATACCGATCACACATCTTTTGTAGAGTGATAGTATCAGCATATCCCAGTTTAAGAGGTTACTTACAAAATATTTAGAATTTTTTTCGATAATCCTCCGAAATGTAATACGGACTTTAAATACTTTCATTTATAATTCTCTATTTGTCTATACTTTTCATATCGCTGTTGTATAAGCTCTTCCGAGGATAATAGTATCAATTTTTTTAGAGATGATTCGATTACAGATTCAATCATTTTTGCTTGTGATTGTATATCATTTTGTGCTCCACCTTTAATTTCAGGAATGATTTCATCAATAATTCCTAAATGTTTTAAATCTTTTGCTGAAATTTTCATATGTTCAGCAGCTTCTGGAGCATACTTAGCGTCCTTCCATAGGATAGATGCTGCTCCTTCTGGCGAAATTACCGAGTACCATGAATACTCTAACATATGGATATGGTTACCGACACTAATGCCAAGAGCTCCACCACTTGATGCCTCTCCAATTACAATACAAACAATTGGCACTTTAAGTGTAGTCATTTCAAATAGATTTCGAGCTATCGCTTCAGAAATTCCACGTTCTTCAGACCCTATCCCTGGATAGGCGCCTATTGTATCAATAAATGTAATAATAGGGCGATTAAATTTATCAGCTTGTTTCATAAGTCTTAGCGCTTTTCTATAACCTTCTGGATGTGCCATTCCAAAATTTCTTTCTATACTTTCCTTTGTATTTCTACCTCTTTGATGACCAATAACCGTAACGGGCATTCCTTTAAATTTTGCAATACCACCTATCATTGCTTTATCATCACCATATAATCGATCACCATGAATTTCGAGAAAGTTTGTAAACAATAAAGGTATATAGTCCAATGTCGTGGGTCGGTTACGTAGCCTTGCAATTTGAACTCGTTGAAAAGGTGTAATATTAGAATAAATTTTATCTTGCATTTTATTTAAACGTTTTTCTAATTCATGAATTTCTGACGATAAATCTACATTATTTTCTTTCATAATTTTCTTTAATTCATCAAATTTCTCTTTTAATTCAATAATAGGACGTTCAAAATGCAAACTCATTTTATCCTCCAAATGTTATGACTTACCTCACTCTAATCAAAAGGCTTAGAAATAGAATCAATAAATAATTCAAAACCATCCACAACTATTTTTTGTTCTGATTCTGATAAATTATTGAGAATACTTTGATAAAATGTAATGGATTGCTCTCTTAAGCAATTAACAGTTATGTGACCTTTTTCTGTGAGGTGCAGAAAAAGTTCTCTTCTATTTTTTTCATTTACTTCACGATAAATAAGCCCCTTTTTTACTAACTTATCTACCAATCTACTTACAGTTGAAGTCTCTAATCTAAGTTTATTGGATAGTTGCCAAACAGTTAATTTTTCCACCTCTAGTTCTTCTAACGCCATCATTTGAGAAGTTGGTAAAGGTTTTTCAAATGGTCCATTGGGCAAATTTTGAGATTCAAAAACCCCAGTTATTATAATCATTTTCTTGATATCTTTTCTTAGTTTTAAAGCATCTTCTCTTTTCAAAAAGGTCACCCTCCTACAACTATT
This sequence comes from Bacillus sp. TH13, assembly GCF_016651175.1. Classification (NCBI taxonomy): domain Bacteria; kingdom Bacillati; phylum Bacillota; class Bacilli; order Caryophanales; family Bacillaceae; genus Bacillus; species Bacillus sp. TH13. The sequence goes on from NZ_JAEKEJ010000001.1 coordinate 147,931, forward strand.
GTATCATACATCAATTGTATTATACATGAATATGATTTTTTCACAAGCTTAACGTAAGCCAATATTACAACATGGACGAGATATTTCTTCTTGTTAAAATGGTATAAGTGGATTGTTTTCTACAAATAGCAGAACATCAATTATGTATCAGGGGCCTTTATGGGGTACCGCTCATCGAAATCAAGCTAAGAAAATAAAACTACCCCAAAAACGAAATTTTGTGACAACTTGTGGCGAAATTTCGTTTTTGGGGGGGAATTCTAAATTCTTAAGTTGATGGGCATGGGGATAGTACAACATTATATCTAAAAATAAGAAAAGACTTGAACGGAAATATCATTCATTTTTCTTGGTGTTCCGTATTCCATACACTTAAATAGGATGCATATTCTAATTCATCTGGATTCTCATGTAACATAGAAATGAATTCTAATTTATTTCCATCACAATCTAGAAAGTATACACTTGCAGCGGGCATCCACCTTTGGACAATTGGCTCTTGATTTCCTTTTCCTTGACTTCCTATCACTTCTATTCCACGTTCCTCTAACCACGCTTTATAAGTCATTAAAGACTCTAAATTTACACCAAAAGCAAAATGTCTCGGCTCAAAGTCTTCGATATTATTTACTTCCCATAGTCCAAGCATTTGTTGTTTATTTTCTCCGACCCAAAAGAAAGCCACTCTTCTTTTGGAGAGTTTTCTTGCTAACGTTAATCCTAGCTTGTTTTGATAGAAATTTATTGCTTTTTCTAAATTTCTTACATGTAAATGAGTTTCGTATATGTTCTGTATTATTATGATCATTCCTTTCTTTATTGGTAACTACCAATTAAATAGTGAATGTAATTCTAAAGTTGAAATATGTATAAGCCTAGTAATGTACATCTATATCCGATATACCTATTTACTATTATATTGAAATTGGAATGTGATAAATCCCACTGAGGTAGTAAGTGTTTAAATGAACACTCTACTACTTTTGTAGGAGAGGGGATATATCTATTAAATTCAGATGAAATCATATTTAAATAATGAAAAACGCTATTCTTTTCGTAAGAATAGCGTTTTTTTATGTTTTTAAGTTGGTGGCCATAGGGTAGAATTTGAAAAATGAGGATTTACAAAGCTAAGAAGTTTAACTCCACAAAAAAATCGATTTCCTGTGGAGTTAAAGGAATCGACTTTTTTATTTACCTTGATGTATTAACGCAGCTGTTAACTTAATAGTAAATAAGTATAATCCACTATTTCTCCCAAAGTTCGATCAATCGACCTTCAGGATCCTTAATCCAAATAAACTTTCCAAATTCACTGATTTCTTCTTTCTTCTCAAGAGGTACACCAATATTCTCAAGATGCTTTATAGTCTCGTTTAGATTATGTACTTCGAAATTTAACATCACTTGTTGTTCTTTTGGAAAATAATTGTCATTCTCTGTAAAGAAAGAAAAGATGGTCTCATTTCCTAACTGGGGTTTAATCACAGTTCCATTCCAATCTTCTATATCAAGTTTCAACACTTCACTGTACCATTTTTTTATAACATCAAGATTCTTAGTTCTCCAAAATATTCCTCCAAAACCTTTTATCATCGTATCTAACTCCTGTCTGTCTTTAAATATATATTAAATATATCAAAACAAAACAGTAATAGTAAGCAGAATCATCAACTTATGAATAGTAAAAATAGTAATGGTTAGTATTATAGTATTTACTACATTAACACTTTCTACAACATCATTAGCAGAACTTGAAATTTTGGGAAAGGTATAGAAATGCTCATTTTTCAACCCAAAGTTCACCTGAGCAATCCAGAACTTAAAGTGTTATAAATAATTCTTTCAATAGTAGGGGGAAATGAGAGAAGGAACGATAAAAGACCACACATGAAGTGAAACGCCACGTGTGGTCTTTTATGTATCGTCAAATATTACGAAGTCTCGCTAATTTTACTTTCACTATGAGTGTTAGTAGATATTCTTTTCTTAACTTTAAAGTGATAGTAGGTATAGCAAAAGATGATAAATGGGACAGTGCAATAGATTCCAAGTCGTTGTTCTGGGATAAAAATAAGACTGATTAATATAATGCCATACAATCCAAAACCAAGAATTGGTACGAGTGGATAAAGTGGCGTTTTAAATTTTAAGTCTTCTAATTTTCCGCCGTCTGCTAAATAATGTTTGCGGAAAAAGAATTGAGAAACACAAATTGACATCCAAACAATAATGGTAATGACTCCGGAAATTGAAATGAGCCACAAGTAAACAGTTTCAGCAGCTACTACGCTTGTCAAAAGAGAAAAAGCAGAAATAGCTATCGTCATGATTAAAGCGTTGAGAGGAATCCCACGTGATGATAATTTCTTTAAAAAGGCTGGAGCCATTTCGTTTTTTGATAAAGACCAAAGCATTCGAGTAGCAGCGTATAGTCCTGAGTTTGCAACAGAAAGAACAGCAGTAAGAATAACAAAGTTCATAATATCAGCTGCATATGGAATACCGATATTATCAAAAACAGCAACGAATGGGCTCTTTGTTAATCCAGCTTCTTCCCAAGGAATTAAAGCAACAAGAACAAAGATTGCTAAGACGAAGAAAAACATCGTGCGCCATATAATATTTCTAATAGAACGAGGTAAAGTTTTTGCTGGATCTTCACTTTCACCTGCTGCGATTCCGACAAGCTCTGTACCTTGGAAGGAATAATTGACTGTAACCATTGTTAAAAGAATAGCGGCAAGTCCATTTGGGAATAAACCACCATGATTTACGAAATTTGATAATAGCGGAGCGGGTTCGTCACCTTTTAAATCAATAAAACCGAACATAGCGGCGCCGCCAAGAATAATGAAAGCGATAATGGCAGATACTTTTATACTTGAAAACCAAAATTCTGTTTCTGCATAACTACGAGCAGATAATGCATTAATAGTGAAGATTGTAACGCCAAATATTAAACACCAAACCCAAACAGGAATATCAGGAAACCAGCGCTGCATTGTAATGCCGGCAGTTGTAAATTCAAGACCGGTCGTATTCGCCCAGCTTAACCAATACAACCATCCGATTGTAAAGCCAGTTGCAGGATTGATGAACTTAGTGGCATATTCTTGGAAAGAACCTGAAACAGGCATGGCTACAGCAAGTTCACCAAGACATAGCATAACGAAATACATTAATAATCCACCGGCCATAAAGGCAAGTACGGATCCGCCAGGTCCAGCTTGACTTATAATAAAGCCAGATCCGTTAAATAACCCCGTTCCAATCACACCACCGAGTGCAATCATGAATAAGTGTCTACTTTTCATCGTCCGTTTTAATTCATTGTTTGTATTGCTTACTTGCGCCATTGTTTTCCTCACTTTCATAGTTGATAGAATAAATTTTGATTTTTTTCCGTATTATGGAATGTATTCCGTGATGTGAAATCTCGTTATAATTTTCAGATAATTAAAAAGAAAAGTCAATAATTTTTTGTTTGCGTTTTCAATTCTTTGTTAGTGATACGTTTTTTATTGTTAGAAAATTAAATAAATAGATTGATTTCATTTTGAATGTTTGCTAAATTGATAGTTAATTAAGCATACTAACATATTACGAGTAAAGTTGAGGCGAGTTATGGTACAGTCCATTGATCGAGCGATAAGTATTATTAAATTATTGAATTCTACAAATGAAAAAGAGTATTGGGCTATTTCTGATATAGCTGATGGAACACATCTCCCGGTTAGTACAGTACATAGATTACTTAACTCTTTAATGGAGCATGGGTTAGTTACACAAATTTCAGAGACAAAACAGTACAAAATTGGACCAATGTGGATGGAAATAGGGTTACGTCAATTGGAGAAGGTAGACTACAGATCTGTTGCAAGAGAAGTGATGAAACGTTTAGCTGCTGAAGTGGAGGAAAGTGTCTATTTAAATATTCCAAACGGAACACATTCTATTATCATTGAAAGAATTGATAGTCCTTTAAAAATTCGAGTTATCGATAATCTAGGGGAACAAATTCCACTTTCAATTGGTGCCGCAAATAAAACGATGCTTGCCAATATGAAAACGAATGAAATGGAACATATTGTAGAAAATTTACTTTCTTCATTACCAGAACAAAAGCAAATTCTTCTTAATCAAATAAAGCAAATAAAAAATGAAGGATATGCTGTCAGTTATGGTGAAAAAACAGAAGGGACAGCTTCAGTAGCTGCACCTATTATCGGATTTAATCATAAAGTAGTAGGAGCATTAAGTGTTGGGTTAATTAGTCATCGTATTAATGATGATCGACTATCTTTTCTTATTAGCAAGGTAAAACAAGCGGCTCATGAAATATCAATAAAAATCGGCAGTACATCAGAACTATAATTTTGATAGCTGTCGTCATTTTTTTATTCATATACTGGAATTAGTTTTCATAATGCGGAAAAATAGGGGGATTTATATGTCAAAGTGGCAATCAAAAGAACAATTGATTCAATTATTAAGCGGTCTTGTTGAAATTCCTAGTATTACCGGTTCAGAAGCTGAAGTAATATTGCCAGACTTTGTTGTGGAACAGTTATCTGATTTACAGTACTTCAAAGAAAACCCGCATCATTTACAAAAAAATCCGACAGGGGACGGACGATATTTTGTTACAGCACTAGTAAAGAAAAGCGATAGTACAAAAAATACTGTAATTCTAGTAAGTCACTTTGATGTTGTAGATGTACAAGATTACGGAGTGTGGAAAGAAGATGCATTTAATCCTAAAAAGTTAACGTCTATGTTTTATTCTCATAAAGATGAACTTCCAGACCATGTACGTGAAGATATAGAACATGGAGAATGGCTGTTTGGTAGAGGAACAATGGATATGAAATGCGGCCTCGCATTACAAATGGCAATGATTGAACAAGCATGTGAAGGAAGATTCGATGGGAATGTTCTTTTATTGGCTGTACCAGATGAAGAAGTGAATTCTATAGGGATGAGGGCGGCTGTTCCGAGATTGTTAGATTTAGCAAGAGAGCATAACTTAGATTATAAAACGGTCTTAAACTCAGAGCCTATGTTTTCAAGACATCCTGGTGACCAAAATAAGTATATTTACACTGGCTCTATTGGTAAAGTGTTACCTGGTTTTCTTTGCTATGGAAAAGAGACACATGTAGGTGAACCTTTTGCAGGCTTAAATGGGAGTTATATGGCCTCATTAATAACAGCAGAATTAGAGTTAAACACAGACCTTTGTGACATTGTAGAAGGGGAAGCGAGTCCTCCGCCAACTAACTTACTTCAAAGGGACTTAAAAGAGGATTATTCTGTACAAATTCCGCATCGTGCAGTTACATTATTTAATTTGTTTTTATTAGAAAAATCAATGACAGATGTAGTTTCATTGTTACGTCAAAAAGTAACGAAAGTAGCAGAGAAAATAGAAGAGTCGTATGAAAAACATGCATATCGTTTTTCTAAATATAATCCATTTATACCACCTAATCTCAAAGTAAATGTATTAACTTATGAAGAGCTTATCACATATGCAATTGAGCAACATGGACAAGAAAAAATAAATCATATTCAATCTAATATTATAAAAAATAGAGAAGATAAAGATGATCGTGCGGTAACGATTGATTTAGTAGATAAATTAGCGATTTTATGTAAAGAAAAGGCACCGATGATTGTACTTTTCTTCGCTCCTCCGTACTATCCAGCTGTGAGTTCACGCAACAATCCTTTAATAAAAGAGGTAGTTGTAGAAATGGAAAAGTATGCACACTACAATCATAAGATTACATTTGAAAACCAAAATTATTTTGGGGGGATTTCAGATTTAAGCTATGTAGGCTTGCAGTATCCACTGGATTCAATGAGTTCGCTTGTAGACAATATGCCATTATGGGATAAAGGTTATTCAATTCCGCTTCAGGAATTAGAAGAGTTTGATGTTCCAGTATTAAATATGGGGCCGGTAGGAAAAGATGCACATCAATGGACAGAACGTCTAGATGTAAACTACGCATTTGAAACACTAATAGATATGTTACCGAAATGCATTGAAAAATTATTAGTTTCTAATAAAATTACACAATCATAGTAGGGAATAGGTAAGGGATAAAATAGAACCTTTAAAGAAGATTTGAATTAAATTATTTTAATATAATTAAAAAGCGAAACGGCCAAGCTCAATTTTATATGAGTTTGGCCGTTTATCATGTAGTGAATTTTTAATTAAAATTATGTGAATTCATAGCTAACGTAATCTCTTTTATAGTTTTATTTTTTAGTTTGACCAGATAGTTCAACAGACTTTTGCGTACAACGTTGCATAGCTGAAATAATCGCTGTTCGTAATCCTTTTTCCTCTAATGTTGCTACAGCTTCTATTGTCGTTCCACCAGGAGAACAAACCATATCTTTCAATTCACCTGGATGTATTCCTGTTTCTAGTACCATTTTTGCAGAGCCTAACACAGCTTGAGCAGCGAATTTATATGCTTGATTTCTTGGCATACCATCTAGTACAGCAGCATCTGCCATCGCTTCTATAATCATATATACATAAGCTGGTGAAGAACCACTTACAGATGTTACAACATCCATTAATTTTTCACTTACGATCTCTGTTTGACCAAAACTATTGAAAATGTTTAGTACATCTTCTAAATCTTTTTCTGTCACCATTTCATTAGGGCATAATGCAGACATTCCTTCTCCAACAAGAGCAGGAGTATTAGGCATTACTCTTACAACCTTTAATTTTTTATTAAAGGCATTTTCAGTACTTTCAATACTTTTCCCAGCAGCGATCGTAATGATGATAGCATCGTTTTTGATTACTTCTTTTATTTCATTAATTATTGATGCGTATAGGTCTGGTTTGATTGATAAAATTAAAATATCAGCATTTTTAGCTACTTTATTGTTGTCGGTAGTTGTAGTTAGCCCATATTTTTCACTAGCATTTTTTAAATTAGCAGTGTTTAAATCTGAACAAATAATATGATTTGAAGACACTATATTTTTGTTTATCATTCCGCCAATCATAGCCATTCCCATATTTCCGCAACCGATGAATCCAATTTGTTTATCCATAATAACTCAATCTTGCTCCTTTTATAATCAATTATATCGGTTTGATATTATTTTCTTAGAATAAGAATAACATCCCTGTGCAATATAAAGAAACATTCTAAGAGAATATATTCCTTTTTGCAACACTAAAAGATAAAAATTAATTATATTCGACATTATGTAAATATATACACTATAATTTAAGATTTTATGTTTATGAATATGAGTTAAACTTATATCATTTTGTATTTTCATTCAGTAGGGCGATAATTTCATACAAATAACTTGTGGCTCTATTTATTTTTAAAAATACCTCTTGACACCGAATCGAACTATATCGCATAATATAAAAAAATTAGATTGAAAATCGTTGAAGGGAATTAGTACATATGTCTTCTTGCGAAAGAGAGTGGAATTCACCGGCTGAAAGATTCCTCGTATAGAATATATCGAACCTATCCCTGAGTCTTAAATGAAAGTTTAGGCGTTCGCCTGCGTTATAGGCACCAAGTGGATATCTATGTATATCAATTAAGGTGGTACCGCGGAACAATGACCGTTTCGTCCTTTTTATTTTATTAAGGGCGAAGCGGTCATTTTTATTTTGCTCTTAAATACTTCAGTGCAGCATTGATGAGAATAGATATAGTTACAAAGTGAATGAAGTGTAATTTATAAAAAACTTTGATTTTAGACTTGGGGGATAAAAAAGTGAAAAAACAACGAGTTGTTGTAAAGATTGGGAGTAGTTCCTTGGCAGATAGTCACGGAGGCATCTCTACAGAACAGCTTTCAGATCACGTTGCCGCATTGGCTCGGTTGAAAGCTGATGGGCACGAGGTTGTGTTAATTACATCTGGAGCCGTCGCTGCAGGTTTTTCAGCGCTAGGATATCCTAGCAGACCTGTAACGATTAAAGGGAAACAGGCTGCAGCAGCTGTCGGACAAAGTTTGTTAATGCAGGCGTACACGGAGGAATTCCGTAAATATGGCATCGTTACTGCGCAACTTTTGTTGACGAGAAGTGATTTTTCTAGAAAAGAACAGTATAGTAATGCTTACGCTACGTTAGGAGAATTATTAAACCGTTCCGCTCTTCCAATTATTAATGAAAATGATTCCATCTCTTTAGAGGAGCTGACGTTCGGTGATAATGATATGCTGTCAGCTTTAGTAAGCGGGCTTGTTTCGGCGGATATGCTTATGATCTTTACAGATGTGAACGGGTTATATGACAAAAATCCTCAGAAAAATGCGGATGCAAAAAAATATTATTTTCTTCCTGAAGTTACGGAAGAAATTTCTTCTCTTGCAGGAGATGCTGGCTCAAAACTTGGGACTGGCGGTATGAAATCAAAAATCGATGCTGCAAAGACAGCACTCTCTCTTGGTGTGAGTGTATTTATCGGAACAGGACGTGAACAGGAAAAGTTTGTAGATGTTTTGAAGGGTAAGGGTGATGGAACGTATGTCGGTAATGCTCCTCAAAAAGAAATGAAGATGAACAAGCAATGGATTGCCTTGCATTCGCTTGTTAGCGGACAAATTGAAGTAGATGCTGGGGCAGCTACTGCCATCATTCAGCATGGTAAGAGTTTACTTCCAGCTGGTGTTACGAATGTATCAGGATTTTTCCAAGTGGGTGAAGTTGTAGAGGTTGTAACGCAACAAGGGCGCGTAATAGGAAAAGGACAATGCACATATAGTGCAGAGGAACTAAGAGATGTAAAAGGTATGCAAAGCCAAGATATTCAAGTAAGAGGCGAGAGACATAGTTATGAAGTCATCCATAGGGATCATTGGGTTTCACTTTAAAAAGGAGGAAATAAAAATGAATGAAGTGTTGGCAAAGGGGATAAAAGCAAAAGAGGTTGTTAGGGAACTTGTACTAAAATCTACAAATCAAAAAAACGAAGCACTTGCTGCAATTGCAAATCAATTAATAAGTGAAACAGCTTATATTTTAGAGGAAAACAAACGGGATATAGAAGAAGGTAAGGCAAAAGGGTTTTCTGATTCTCTCCTTGATCGCCTTATGCTGAATGAACAGCGTATTGTTGATATGACAGAAGGGATTAAGCAGCTAATTGAATTACGTGATCCTGTAGGAGAATGTGTAAGTGCATGGGAAAGGCCAAATGGACTATCTATTCAGGAAATGCGCGTACCACTTGGTGTTGTTGGGATGATTTATGAGGCAAGACCGAATGTAACAGTGGATGCTGCTACAATTTGTTTGAAAACAGGAAACGCAGTCATATTACGTGGTAGTTCTTCTGCTATTCATTCTAATAAAGCGATCGTTGCCGTTATTCACAGGGCGCTCAAACAAACAAGCTTACCTCAAGAAAGCGTCCAGCTTATAGAAGATACAACGCGAGATAGCGCAAAGCAGTTGTTTACAATGAAGGATTATCTAGACGTTCTTATTCCAAGAGGTGGCAAACAATTAATCGATACTGTTGTGAGAGAAGCGTCTGTTCCAGTACTTGAAACAGGTGCGGGAAATTGTCATATTTTCATTGATGAAACAGCGGATAAACAAATGGCATTGGATATTATTGTGAATGCAAAAACGCAGCGTCCATCTGTATGTAATGCGATTGAAACGATTGTTCTTCATGAGAAGTGGGCAGAGAAATATGGTAGCGAGTTGTTTTCTTCTTTGAAGGGTAGAGGCGTGGAGCTACGTGGTGATCAAAAAGCATTTGCAATGGATTCTTCAATTGTACTTGCTTCAGAAGAAGACTGGGGGACAGAATTTTTATCTCTTACACTAGCAGTGAAAGTGGTTTCCACTGTTGAAGAAGCGATTCATCATATAAATACGTATGGATCTATGCATTCTGAAGCAATTATTACTGAAAACGAGGAAAACGTCAGCAAGTTTTTTACTTCTGTAGATGCCGCGGCACTTTATCATAATGCATCGACTCGTTTTACAGATGGATCCGAATTTGGATTCGGAGCGGAAATTGGTATCAGTACACAAAAGTTACACGTAAGAGGACCAATGGGGCTTCCAGCATTAACTTCTACAAAATATGTGATTCGTGGAAATGGACAAATTCGAAAATAATAATAAAAGACACTCAATTGGCCTGAGTGTCTTTTATTATAAAAATTATTTACCATACAAATAGCCCAACGAGCATAGCACTTAATAAAGAAACAGCCATCCCGCTAACAAGAAGCTTCCAAACATTTTTACCGATGACTGATGATTTTTCTCCGCCAAATAATGAATTGTAAGTTCCGTAAATCATACCTACTGTACTAAAGTTAGCAAAAGAAGCTAGAAAAGTCGTTGCAACCGCAACCGTATGCGGTTGTAGCGACTTTAAGTTTGATTTTAAATCCATCATTGCAACAAATTCATTCGTCGTTATTTTGATCCCCATTAATTCAGCTACGTACATAGCATCACTGCCTGATAAACCGAGTAAAAATGCAAAAGGACTAAAGATAATGGAGAAGATTTTTTGAATTGTTAACCCCGTTACAAAAAAGCCTAAAATCCCATTTAAACATGCTGTTAAAGCTACATATCCAATTACCATGGCTAAAATAACGATAACCATATTCATCCCGACTAACATACTGTTTGAAATAGTAGAAAAGAAATCCTTTTTTTCATGTTTGGAAGGTGTGTAAACAACGTCTTCTTCTTTCGAAACTTCCACAGGATTTAATACATTGGCTAAAATTAATGCGTTAATACAGTTTAATGGGATTGCACTGAAAATATATGTTGCTGGAACCATTGATAAATAAGCACCAAGAATGGATCCGCTAACGCTACTCATACTCATAATTCCAAAAGTTAATAATCGATTTTCTTTTAAAACAGATAATTGATCACGAACAACCGCAAGTGCTTCGGTGTTTCCTAAAAACATCATTTGAATCGAAAAGAAACTTTCTAACTTTGGTAAACGAGAAATCTTTGAAATAACTGCACCTACTTTATCAATAATCCAAGTTAAGATTCCAAAATAAGAAAGAATATCAAAGAACGTGATAACAAAAATGATAGGAAGTAACGCGCTAAAGAAGAAATCAATGTGTGGACTGTCCATAGCGGAAGGAAATGCAAATCGAATTCCTTCATTCGCACATGCCAGTAGCCAACTGAAAAATGACGCAATTTTATTAATGATAATACTGCCTAGCTTTGTGCCCAACATAAACCACGTAATAAAAAGCTCCAATATGATGAGGATTACAATTGGTCTCCATTTTATATGTTTTTTATTAGGCGAACATAAGAAAACGATTAATATGACAACGAAAATCCCTAACATATTTAATATGAAATGCATGTCAACCACTCCTTGAGCTTTATTATTTGTATATAAAAAAGCTCTTATTCTTCTTAATTTAGAATGAATGTGGTTTAATTTACATTTTTGTAAATTCTAAAAGAATAGAAGGTAAAATTCGATAAAAATAGAATTTAATACATAGCAAACAAGGAGGGGATAAAAATGGAGGTCTATCACATAAAGAGTAAAAAGAGGGAAACATACAACGTTCAGGTGAAATATTCGATACTTTTCGAATGTGCACTTGGCATTGCAGCAATTACTCATAAAAGGTTAATTGATACTCTTGAAAAGACTGAAAGTGAATGGAAAGGAATTAGACAATCATTAACAGATGAGATGGAAGAACACTTACAGTTTGTAGAAGAACATAATACGTGGAAAGCATTGCTTCAGTTATTGTATGAAGAGGATTTTCAAGATTTATCGCAGTTTAATTTTAAAATTGATTTACTTTCAGAAGAAGGTTTGAAGTATATATGTTTACCGTTTTTAGGAGAGAAGTACCAAGAAAAAAGAACTTTAGCGGCAAGTGGAAACGTAACTGCAATACATGAACTAATGGAACTGACACAAGAACATCAGTTTTGCTCTATGTATATTCGTTTTATATGTGATGTTGATGTCCAAGTGCTGAAATCTCATTTAATTGCTGTTATGACAGGTTGGTATGAGAGTGTAATTAAGAAAGAGGAAGAAGAAATACTTTCTATATTAAAACGAGATTATGAAGCAAAAAATGAAATGAATAAAAAGATGAAACCGGAAGAGTTTGTCGAGTGGGCAACTGGCGGAGTGAACTATATGCCAGAGCCAAGTGTTCATCACGTACTTCTTATTCCGCAAATGACGTACAGACCGTGGAATATTGAAGCAGATATTGAAGATACGAAAGTATTTCATTATCCAGTTGCGAATGAAAGCATTCATCCTGAAGATTCGTATGAACCGAATTATTTTTTAGTTCAAAAACATAAGGCTCTTGGGGATGAAGCGAGATTGCGAATTGTAAAAATGTTGTTTGAAAAAGAACGTACTTTACAGGAAATAACGGAAAGATTGCAGCTTGGTAAATCGACAGTACACCATCATTTGAAATTGTTACGTGCAGCGAAGTTAGTTGATATACATGACGGAAAATATGTATTAAGGAAGAAAGCAGTACAGTCGTTAGCAAAAGAATTAGAAGCGTTTTTGAATAGATAATATGCAACAAGAATGTACATAAAGGGAGGAATTTAAGAGAAAAGTTGGTGAGCTATAGTGAAGAGTGTATTGAAAAATCGTTCTTTCTTTTTTATGTGGATTGGTAGTGCAATCTCAGAATTAGGAGGGGCTTTCGGAACGTTATGTAATTCAATTCTAGTATATGAATTAACAGGATCGGAAATGGCTTTAAGTAGTATGTGGCTATTATATTTCATCCCATCACTCATATTGCAATTAATAAGTGGCCCATTTATTGATAAATGGAGCCGGAAGTGGATTATGATTTGTTCACAATGGATACGAGCGTCCGTATTCTTATTACCTTTGGTGATGCTAGTTACAGGTAGTATAGAAGTTTGGCACATTTATGTTGTTCAAATTGTAGTAGGACTTATTACACCACTTTATACACCTGCAAGTCAAGCAATTACACCGAGCATTGTAGGGAAAGAACAACTTCAAGATGCAAATGCGTACATTGATGGAATGACTCGCCTTATGATGTTTCTTGCGCCAGTATTAGGCGGAGTAGTCATTCATTTGATTGGAACAGAACTTACATTATCTTTCGTATGTATTTGTCTATTTGTTAGTGGTGCTTTCTTATTTTATATAAAAGAAAATAGAACGTCGCAACCTATTCGGAAAACGTGGCTAGAACAATTTCTTCACGGTTTTACATATTTTTTCACAAAACCAATCATCGTTTGGCTCGGTATATTTCTTACTTTCGTGCAATTTGGAGTTGGGGTAACGATGGTCACAAATCTTCCTTATATAAAAGACGAGCTATCAGCGGGATATGCGGAATATGGTTATTTTATGGCCGGATTCCCACTTGGCTATGTAGTTGGATCTATACTAGTCGGAAAAGTAACATATAAAAGCCGGCGTATACTTATGCTCGGAGGATTGTTTATAGGGGGACTCACATACATTTCATTAGGATTCAATCATAGTATTATCATTGCAATAATAATTGAAGTAATAGCAGGGATTTGTATTGCATTTTTCAATGTTCATAACACGACAATATGCCAACAAACCGTCCCAAATAATATGATAGGGCAAGTATTTTCAGTGCGTTTATTTTTTATACGATCCGCTATGCCATTAGGTGTGTTAGTAGGGGGAATATTGAGTGAAATGTGGGGAGTAAGAGCGCTATATGTAATCATCGGTGCAATTATATGTGTTACATCTTTAATAGGGATGTTACTTCCATATTTCAAATTTTTAGATGAGGCGATAGAAAAGAAATCAGCATAATTCAAAAAATTAAAACTTTACAATTGAAAATAATTATCATAATCAATTATAATAGAAGAATACTAGTATTCGTATAACAAAGAGGGAGTGGGATATATGTTTATCGAAACGAAAACATTTACAGTAAAAGAAGGTACATCAAATATAGTTGTAGAACGTTTCACTGGAGAAGGTATTATTGAAAAATTTGAAGGCTTCATCGATTTAAGTGTTCTTGTGAAAAAAGTAAGACGCGGCGACGAAGAAGTTGTCGTAATGATTCGCTGGGAATCTGAAGAAGCATGGAAAAACTGGGAAACAAGTGAAGAACATTTAGCTGGACATAGAGCAGGCCGTGGTAAACCAAAACCAGATCATATTATTAATGTGGATCATGCAGTTTATTATGTAAAATCATCGAAAGCGGCTTATCAGCAGTCGTAATATATAAGTAGAGGATACATGTTGTAGAAGCAAACATGTATCCTCTTTATTATTACTGGGGGGATGTAAATGATAGGAAATCTTTCATTCATTAAAAAAATGTTCTAGGATATAGAAAAAAATATTAGACTTATAAAGCATAGTCTTAGATGGAACGCTTGAATATCTTGCCTTACATATTTAAGGGTTATGAAAATGAGTCTATATCCCTTCTGTTTAAAAGGAGATGAGTACATGAAGCTGAATCATTTAAATTTATGTGTTGATGATTTATCAGAAGCGAGACATTTCTTTGAAACATTTTTTGATTTTCAATTTTTGGAACAAAAAGGGAAAGCACTTGTAGTTATGAGTGATGAGAGTGGATTTATACTTGTGCTAAGTGATCCAAAAGCATTTAAAGGGAATAAGGAAGTTACGTATCCGGAAGCTTTTCATATTGGTTTTTTAGTGGATACTTCAAATGAAGTTGATCAAGCGTATAATCGTTTAGTAGCAGGCGGCATTGAAATAGATAAGGAACCTTATTCGATGCGAGGTAGTAGTTATGGTTTTTATTTTACAGTATTTAATGGCTTATTAATTGAAGTGTCTTGTCTTGATTATAGAGAAGGTAAGAAAGTTTCAAAGCTTAATAGTAATCACCAAGAGTAATCATTTGAAGGTGCATATTTAGCCCCTTATCCAGTTTGGAAAGGGGCTTGTTTATTTTATTACCTTATTTATCTTACTATTTGTGGATTGAGTAAAGTCTCACTTTATTTGTCTATCTGAATTTCAAATTCAAGCACAGCTTGATCTTTCCTAAACGGCATACTGAGTTCTTTAAATCGTAAGCTTATTCCAGACAAATTATCAGGAAGGACAGGAGATATAACGAATTGATGATTCATATGTCCATTGGTGCCGCCACCACCTTCTGACCAGCAATCGTATGTATCATCTATTAATAATTGGAAGAAACTATGAGGCTTATTTTCAATAAAATCTTCATCCGTGGAATCCCAATCGCTATATAAATAAACTACACTAGCATTTGCATATTGCCGAATAAAAGTTACAGTATACATGACGCCATTATGTTCATAAGTTTTAAAAACAGGTACATGTTTTTTGAAGCCAGTTGGTTCAACGCGAGGTTTAAATTCTTCTTCATCCATCATGGAAGAGAATAATGAGTTTAGATAGTCTGGATAGAATTCGTATTGCTTAGCCCATTTATAAATCGCTTCATCATGTGGAAAACCTGGGTCATCACCTGAAAGTTCTTTTCGTTCTTTTAATAGGGCGCAAATTTTTTCATCAATAGAGTATAAGCGTTCATCGTAATGATCGGTAGGACGTTCGAAAGTCATTCTTCGCATAATCATTCCTCCTTTACTTTATTTTAACAAAAAAGACAGACTAATAAATAGTCTGTCTTTTCACATTAATTCTTCACATCATCATAAAGTTCAAGTGCCTCTTTCACATTCAATCCATTTTTCACAATACCATGTATTGCTTGAATCATCGCAGCTGGGTGCTCGGATTGCCATATGTTTCGGCCCATGTCTACTCCGATAGCGCCTTCTTGCAATGCATTGTACGTAATGTTTAATGCGTCTTCAATTGAATCTAGTTTTGGGCCACCCGCGATGACGACTGGGGCAGGGCATGTGCTCGTTATTTTTTCGAATCCTTCGCAGTAATACGTTTTAATAATATCAGCACCCATTTCAACACATACGCGGGAAGCAAGTGCTAGAAAGCGAGCTTCACGTTTTTGTAATTCCTTTGCGACTGCGGTAATGCCGAGTACTGGTAGGCCGTAATCATGAGCTTCAGAAACTACATTTGCGAGATTTGTAACAGTTTGTGTTTCATAGTCTGATCCGACAAAAACAGAAACGCCAACGCCAATTGCGTTTTGCTTCACTGCTTCCTTCACAGGTGTAACAATTGTTTCATTCGCTAAATCTTTACCGACGACAGTAGCGCCACCGGATACACGCATAACCATCGGTGTGCTGCAGTTTTCAGGAATACAGGAGCTAAGTACACCGCGTGTTAAAAAGAGGGAGTCTGTATAAGGAAGTAAGTTTTTAACTGTTTCAAGTGGTTGTTCTAGCCCGTGAATTGGCCCTAAAAAGTAGCCGTGATCTATTGCTAACATAACCGCTCTACCATCAGGTAAAATTGTATTTAATCGATTTTTAAATCCCCAATTCATTCAAAATCACTCCTTCGTTAATGTTGGATTTTCCGTTTGTACAGTATCTTTATTTGGTAAATGTGGTGACTTAATAAAAACAGCTTTAAAAGGTTTGTCAGAATGGTTAATAAGATAGTGAGATTCATGAGGACGAACTTGCAGGACATCACCTTGTTTAATTGGAACTCTTTCATTATTCACATAGAAATCTATTTCACCTTCTAATGCATAAAAGACCTCTTCGCACGTCGTATGATAATGGTTTTGAAACTCCTGGCCCGGTTGAATGACAACAAGGCCAAGATCAATATTTGGACCTTGTATTAAATATTTCGGCCCGTTATCACCGAAGCGATAGGAGAAGTCATTTTCATTCGCTTTTAACATACAGTTCACTCCTTTATGTAATGTGTTACAGTGCACCAGGCGCAATCCACATATGTGAGGTGAGCCCTTTATCAGCTAAAGCGAGCTGACTGTCATATACAGTTTTCCATGTTTCATAGAACTCTTTATATAGTTCGTGATTTTCAGTGATTGGTTCAAATGTATTTTCCCACTGTACAAATTGTTCGGCAGTCTCTTCCATAGATGAATATATGCCAGCGCCAACTCCAGCAGCAATTGCAGTTCCTAAAGCAGCTGCTTCTTTCACAACGGGTACTTTTACAGGAATGCCGAGTACGTCTGATAGAATTTGTGGCCATAGTTTCCCTTTAGCGGCACCGCCAGCAAAAACAACTTCAGAAGGGAATGTACCAGTAAGATTTTCAATTAGTTTTAAGTTTCCAAGTGTAACGAAGGCCGCATTTTCTTCAATAGCACGGAACATTTCCTTTTTTCCGCATTTGTCAGCGTCTAAACTTAAATTTAAGAATGAAGGTGCGGCATGACGCCAAGAAATGTAGTTCATAACGTTTGAAAAAGTAGGGATAATACCATATGAACCGACAGGTACGTCTTTCGCTTGTTCTTCTAATAATTCATAAGCGTCTACACCGAGTTTTTCAGCGAACTTTTTTTCTTCTTGGCAAAAAGCGTCTCGAAACCAACGCATAACGAGGCCAGGGAAAAAGGCAATCGTTTCATATTGCCAAAGGTTCGGAACGACGTGACAATTTACTCGAATTGCAGCATTTGGATCCGTTGTTGACTCTGTAATATTCACTTCCTGTTGCCAAAAGCTGCCGCCGCATATTAAAGTTTGATTTGGCTTTACGACTCCAGTCCCGAGTGCTGCCATTTGAGCATCACCGCCACCAGCGACGACAGGAATCCCTTCAAGTAAACCAGTTAGTGCTGCACACTCTTTTGTAACATTACCAATTACAGTGCCAGCTTCATTTACTTTTGGTGAAAATGGCAACGTTATACCACATTCTTTAGCGACTTCGTTATCCCAATTTCTATTTTGTAAATCAAAGATTCCGGACGTACAACCGTTGGAAGGATCGATTTGCAGTACGCCGCTTAATTTATACAAAATCCAATCATTTAACATCGAAAAGGATTGAATATTGTTGTAGATGTCTGGTTCATGTTTTTTAATCCAAAGTAGACGTGGTAAAGCACCTAATGAAAAAGTTTGCCCAGATTTTCTGTATAAATCTTCTTCAAGATGTGAGCGGATTTCTTTTAGCTCACTAACTTCAGCGGATGCACGGCCATCAACATTTGCACATGCCCATATTTCTTGCCCATTTTTATCATATAAAACAAAACCTTCTCGCATACTTGTAGCGCTAATAGCTTGAATAGAAGAGGGAAGTATATTACTTTTTTGCAGAACTTCTTTCGTACACTGTTGTACAAGTTGCCAGTTTTCTTCTACATCAAAATTCATAGAACCGGGGTAACGAGGATCAGTTTTATGAACCCATTCTTTTTGACTTACTGCAATTTGATTGCCATGTAAATCAAAAAGAACAGCTCGAATGCTTCCTGTACCAGCATCGAAAGCTAATAAAGTAGACATTAAGAATCACCTTCCTTTCTTAATAAGGAGAGCGCAGTTTCTTCATCAGTAATTAATGTATGAATAAATTTCCCTTTTAAAGCCCCATAAATGGCATCTATCTTTTGAGTACCTCCAGCCACACCAATGACATGCTTCATGCTGCGAAGAATCGTAAGTGGTGTGCCAATTAGACGATTATGATGCGAGAGCTCTAATAACTCACCATTCGTATTATAAAACTGTCCTAAAATATCGCCCGCTCCGTTTTGACTTCGAATATATGTCATTTCACGTAGCGTTAATTTTTCTTCTTTTACAATCGTAGCGTCTTGAGATAACCCGCCAATACCGACAACTGCCGTATGTGCAAGTGAAGCGACATGAAGCATATCTTTCACACTTGGTTCTGATAAAATACTTTGTGCCATTTCAGTAGAAGATGCTAGAAAAGGAGTAGGAATAATATGAAGATCACCTTGCATGTAGTGTAAATAGTTTTGTTTTCTTGGAAGATAGTGGTTTACTCCGCCTGTTAGCGTTACGAATGAAAGATTAATAGAACTTTCAAAATGAATGTTTTCTAGCATTTTACTTATTGTTTCACCCCAGCCGATGCCGAGTAAATCACCTTGTTGGAGATGAGTCTCTAAATATTGTGCAGCGGCTTTTCCGAGAGAAGTAGCATAATTGTCTATTGGAGTAGGGATAATAAAGGCATCTTTCAAGTGGAACTTTTTCATTAAGTCACGTTCAATGCTCAAGCAATGCAAACCGGTTCCTTTTACGTGAAATGTAACGATACCTTCACTGCGTGCCTTATCTAATAACCGGACGACTTTATTTCTTGAAATATGAAGAAGTGAAGCAATCTCTTGTTGTGTTAATTGATCTTTATAATAGTACCAGGCTACTTTAGTTAATAAATTTTCTTCAAAGTTCAGCTGTGACATACTCTTCATCCCTTTCAACAATTGACCAATGCTTAAACATATGTGTCACATATTTTGTTTATTCCAGTTGAAACGATTAATAGTACATTGAAAAAAGTGTTCTAGATATGAAAAAAGGAATATACAATGCTACAAAACAAGTAGAACAAATAATCATTTTCTCAAAAAATGTTCTGGGTAAAGGCAGGTGACATCATGTGGAGAATGTGCCCTTATTACAAGTGAAGAAAATGAGTAAGGCGTTTTCGAATCAACTTGTGCTAAAGGAAGTGAACTTACAAGTAGAGCATGGTGATATATACGCTTTAGTTGGTGGAAATGGCGCCGGGAAATCGACATTAATGAAAATATTAACGGGGTTATATTCGTATGATAGTGGAGAAATGTATGTGAAAGGAAAGAGACAGCAGTTTGCAAATCCAAAAGAAGCACACCAAGAAGGGATTTATTTAATACCACAAGAACCGCTCATTTTTCCTCATATGACCATTGAAGAAAATATATGTATTGGATTAGAGGGGAATAGAAAGAAACTAAAAGTAAAAGTTCAGCAATTAATTAACAGTTTAAGTTGGGATATTGATCTTAATGAACAGGGAGGATCGTTATCCATTGCGCAGCAACAGTTAGTAGAAATCATTAGAGGATTAATACGAGACGCTGAGATTCTTATTTTAGATGAGCCAACATCGACATTAACAACTCATGAAATTAAGAGTCTTTTTGTGCTGATGAAAAGCTTGCAAGAAAAAGGAATTGGGATGATTTATATTACGCATCGTTTTCCAGAAATCTTTGAAATTGCAAACAAAGTAGCAATACTACGTGATGGAATGGTTGTAAGCCAAGGTGATGTATGTGACTATACATATGACATGCTGATGGAAGGACTATTGCCAAAAGGATATAAACAGAAAGAGAAAATAGAAGTAGTTCAAGAGACAGCAAAGACGAAAAAAATATTAGAAGTGGTTGATATAAATGGTCACGCATTCGAAAATATATCATTCACTGTACATGCGGGAGAGGTTGTAGGTGTTGCTGGCATTATAGGATCTGGCAGAACGGAATTAGCAGAAGCGATATTTGGATTGAAAACTATAAAATCAGGGTCTATCTTATTAGATGGAAAATCAATTGATACGTGTTCTTTGCATAAAAGGCTAGACGAAGGACTAGTTTATGTGCCAGAGGATAGGGCGAGGAATGGAATTTTCTCAATTGCTTCTGTTAAAGAAAATATTGCAGCAGCAAGTTTACAGCAAAATAATCGCTTTTTTATAAATCAAGAAAAAGAAAGCGCTTTAGTTAATTTGTTTATAGAACAGTTCCGAATTGTTGTACAGAATATGAATGAAGAACTCGCATCTTTATCGGGAGGAAATCAGCAAAAAGTTGTACTTGCGAAGTATCTCGCATGTAATCCGAAAATTATTATTCTTGATGAACCGACTCGCGGAATTGATGTGAAAGCAAGGCTTGAAGTGTATGAGACGATAGAAAAAATGAAAAAGGAAGGACTTGCAATTTTATTAATCTCTTCAGATGTTGAAGAAATTGTTCAATTAGTAAACCGTGTATATGTAATGAGAAATGGACGATTTGTTTCTCATATGGAAAAAGAACAACTGAGTGTGAATGAAGTTACACGCCTTGCAAACGGAGGTGTAGTGGAATGAAACATATGTTAAAAATGCATGAAACGTCTATCATACTGTTACTACTAATTTATATAGCTATTGTAGGAATGATAAACCCTAGTTTTATTCAATTTAACTCGTTATCTTTACTGATGAAATCTAGCGTTATTTTAGTCGTGCTAGCAATTGGCCAATCGTTCGTCTTATTTACGAAAAATATAGATGTATCAGTTGGTTCAAGCATGGGGTTAAGTGCAGCAGTTTGCGGAATGATGTTAACGAATGGGGATAGTGCATTCTTGTCGATATTTGTAGCTATTATACTTGGGGCCATTATCGGTTTCGTAAATGGTATTGGAGTTGCGAAGTTTCGGGTACCAGCCATTATTATGACATTAGGCATGTTAGGAATTGTTAGAGGTGCAATGTTAATTTTCACAGGCGGGAAGTGGATTGAAGATATTCCAAACGATTTTAAGCAGCTGTCATCTATCATCATTCTTGGTTTACCTATAACTGTATGGTTCGTTTTTATTATTTTACTACTACTATACTTCTTTTTAAGAAAAGTGCCATTGGGAAGATACTTTTATGCAGTAGGTGATAATGAAGATGGCGCGAGGCTTATTGGTATA
Source organism: Bacillus sp. TH13 (assembly GCF_016651175.1). NCBI lineage: Bacteria > Bacillati > Bacillota > Bacilli > Caryophanales > Bacillaceae > Bacillus > Bacillus sp. TH13. The sequence goes on from NZ_JAEKEJ010000001.1 coordinate 169,604, forward strand.
CCTGTTAATAAAGTGAAGATATATGCGTTTATGATTTCAGGCATAAGCGCTGCGCTCGCTGGTTGCATATTTGTTATGAATATCGGGTTCGTCCCAAATCAAACAGGTACAGGATTAGAATTACAAGTAATCGCAGCCGCTGTACTAGGAGGAATTCATTTAAAAGGAGGAACAGGTTCTATATTTGGAGCTGCATTAGGAGCGTTATTTTTAGAAACAATAAGCAGCTCACTCGTCTTTTTAAAAATACCAGCATTTTGGAATAATGCCATTTCAGGCTTTTTATTATTACTCATCATCATATTAGATAGTGTTATGAAAAAGTGGAAGGCAAAAAGGAGGATGAATCTATGAAGTATTTATATAGATGGGAAGGGGTTCTAATTGTATTACTTCTTATAGAATTCATCCTTTTTAGTTTTATAAATAGTGATTTCTTAAATATTAGTAATCTCCTTTTTAGTACAAATGATTTCCTATTTATCGCAATTGCGGCGATACCAATGACTTTCGTTATTGTAACAGGAGGAATTGATGTATCGGTCGGATCAATAATGGGGCTCACTTCGATCTTGATTGGTGTACTTTGGATGAACGGAATACCTATTTTGTTTGCTGTCATAATCGCCCTAATAATTAGTTGTTTAGCAGGAGCTTTAAATGGACTCATTATAAAAATGACAGATGTAGAACCACTAGTCGTTACACTCGGAACGATGTTTTTATACGGAGGAATTGCGCTTGTCATTTCAGGAGGGGCGGGTGCTTCTGGATATGAAGGGATAAGCGGTTTACCTGATACTTATGTAAAACTAGCAAATGGTAGTTTTATAGGAATACCCAATTTATTATGGTTACTTATTTCATTAACAATTGTATACACAATTTTGTTTCACCGAACGATATATGGACGCTACGTAAAATTAACAGGTGCGAATGAAAATACAGCAAAATACACCGGGATTAAGACGAAGAAAGTAGTAATCATTGCTTACATACTTTCTGGGTTAGGAGGTGGATTAGGGGGAGTTTTCTTAACTGCATATTTCGGTTCTGCACGTGCTGATATAGGAAGTGAAACAATATTACCAATCATTACAGCAGTCGTATTAGGCGGGACACTTATTACAGGTGGAAAAGGAAGTATTTTCGGTACTGTACTTGCAAGTATTTTTATAGGCCTTATGCAATATGGCCTACAAATGACAGGCTTAACAAATGAACAATCAAATGTCGTAATAGGTATTATCCTTATTCTTTCAGTTATTATGAGACATTTCAAATTACATCAATTTTTAGCGGGGAAAAGACAGAGTTGGCATAAGGGGGAAATGTCATGAAGAGAAAACTAGGGATTGTATTGATTGTATGTATTTGTTTAATAGGTTTAATCGCTTGTTCTAGTCAAACGGCAGATAAGAAAAAAGCGGATGATGTGAAATTTGCATTTATCCCGAAATTAACTGGAGTTGGCTTCTTTACATCGGGCGGTGAAGGAGCAAAGGAGATGGGAGATAAGCTAGGCGTACAAGTGAAATATGATGGGCCGTCTGAAGCGAGTGTATCAGGGCAAGTAAAGTATATAAATAATTTTATTAACCAAAATTATGATGCACTTATGGTTTCCTCTACATCAGTTGATGGTTTATCGCAATCATTGCAACGTGCTAAGAAAAAAGGAATGACTGTCTTAACGTGGGATTCTGATGTGAATCCCAAAGACCGTTCTTTTTATATAAGTCAAGGGACACCAGACCAACTTGCTAACTTATTAATTGAAATGACTTCCAAGCAAATTGGAGATAAAGGGAAAGTAGCGTTCTTTTATTCTAGTCCAACAGTAACGGATCAAAACCAATGGGTAACGAAAGCGAAAGAAATTATTAAAAAGAAATATCCGAACTGGGAAATTGTAACGACGCAGTACGGTGAAAATAATGCACAAAAATCTTTATCCGTAGGGGAGAACATATTAAAAACGTATCCAGATATTAACGCAGTTATTTGTCCAGATGCAACAGCACTCCCAGCCATGGCGCAAGCAGCTGAAAACTTAAAAATGGATAAAAAAGTAGTGGTAACTGGATTTTCTACACCGAACGTTATGCGTGATTATGTAAAACGAGGAACAGTACAACAATTCGGATTATGGGATGTCAAACAGCAAGGTGCGTTGGCAACTTATGTAGCAAATGAGATTGTTGTAAAAGGAAAGAAGTTAAAAGTAGGGGATAGCTTTGAAGTAAAAGGAATCGGAAAAGTGAAAGTAGAGCCAAACTCCATTCAAGGATATGATTATGAGGCAGAAGGAAACGGAATTATCGTATTGCCAGAACGAGTTGTATTTACGAAAGATAATATTGATAAGTATAATTTTTAGTAGACAAAAAAAACGTCCGAATATATCGGACGTTTTTTTTATTTCTTCATTAATTATGAACAGTTTCTTTTTCGTTTAATCCAAGTGTACGACCAGTCGAAGTGTGAAGATCTTGGAACAATCTTGGATTTTCAGTTAGTGAAATGCCATATGAAGGAATCATTTCTTTTATTTTTTCTTCCCATTCTACCATGCGGCTTGGGAAACATTTTTCTAATACTTCAAGCATGACGTGAACAGCAGTAGAAGCACCTGGTGATGCACCTAGTAATGCGGCGATTGAGCCGTCAGCTGCACTTACTACTTCTGTACCAAATTGAAGTGTTCCTTTACCGCCAGCATCAGTATCTTTAATTACTTGTACACGTTGTCCAGCAACTACAATATCCCAATCTTCACTTTTCGCGTTCGGAATGAATTCGCGTAATTCTTCCATACGTTTTTCGTGCGATAACATAACTTGCTGAATTAAGTATTTTGTAAGTCCCATTTCTTTTACACCAGCAGCTAACATCGTTAAGACGTTATTCGGTTTTACAGAACCGATTAAGTCAAGATTTGAACCAGTTTTTAAGAATTTAGGTGAAAAGCCTGCGAATGGTCCAAACAGTAAAGCTTTTTTATTGTCTATATATCTCGTATCTAGATGAGGTACAGACATTGGCGGAGCGCCAACTTTAGCTTTACCGTACACTTTCGCATGATGCTGCTCTACAACTTTTTGGTTTTTACATACCATAAATAGTCCACTTACCGGGAATCCACCGATATGCTTTGATTCAGGGATACCAGTCTTTTGAAGTAGAGGTAGACTACCGCCACCGCCGCCAATAAAGACGAATTTAGCAGTATGATGCTCAATTTTACCACTATTCATATCGTGTACTTTCACGTCCCACAAACCATTTTTCGTGCGCTTAATATTTTCAACACTATGCTTGTAGTTTAGCTCGACATTTTTTGTTTTTAAGTAATCAAACAACATACGTGTTAATGCACCGAAGTTAACATCTGTTCCAGAGTCAATCTTCGTTGCGGCCATCGATTCATTAGATGTGCGGCCTTCCATAATGAGTGGAAGCCATTTTTTTAATGTTTCAGGAGCATCGGAAAATTCCATACCTTGAAACAGTGGATTTTTTGAAAGCGCTTCAAAACGGTTTTTTAGAAACTCAACATTTTTTTCCCCTTGTACTAAACTCATATGAGGTAGTGGCATAATAAAATCTTGTGGATTACGAATTAATTTGCTCTTTACAAGATATGCCCAAAATTGTCTTGAAAGCTGGAATTGCTCATTCACTTTTACAGCCTTACTAATATCTATAGATCCGTCAGGTTTTTCGGAAGTATAGTTCAGTTCGCATAGCGCAGAATGCCCTGTACCTGCATTATTCCATTCGTTAGAGCTTTCTTCCCCGGCACTTGCGAGTTTTTCAAAAACTTTAATTTCCCATTCTGGTGCTAATTCTTTTAGTAATGAGCCTAACGTTGCACTCATAATTCCTGCACCAATTAAGATAACGTCTGTTTTTTGCTGCATGTTGCTCATGATAATCTCTCCATCCCCTATATTGGCAAAAAAGTGTAGGTGTTTTCTATGTCTAAGCCGTAAAAGAGAAACACCGCCTAGGCCCCACCTAGGTGTATACCTTTTTTGTCTCAATTATATAACCATCTCATACTCTATTATAATAATTAATAGACTAAAATATCTAGTGTTATCTGATAATTTTAAACTATTTAACGTTTTATTCGCTAAAAATCTTATTTAACAAGCTCTTTTAAGGTAATAAATAGAAAAAAATTACAGTTTGAAATTATCTCGAAAAAGCTTACGTATCCTTAAGTGACTAAATCGAGTACCTTTTTATGGGATTATTCTTTCTGTAATGGTAAGATTATTCTGAAAAATAAAAAGGAGGGACTCTAATGTGTACAAAAGAACAAATTTCAAACTTATTTCGAAACTTTTCAATAAAGGAATGTAAAGGGTCAAGTGATTTATATGAATATTTATCAATGAAAATTGCTGAAGATGAGGAAGTACTTACACTATCGTCCTGTGCTCAGGTAGGTCAACCAGTCCCAAACTTACTATTAGGTGCAGTACATTATTTATTGTTAGCAGGGAAAGAACATCATTTAAAAACGTATTATAGTAGTTTAGTTGAAAATGCCGATACAAATTTAAATAAAGCTTTTGATCATTTTAAAGATTTCTGTAAAGAGTACCGAGAAGAAATCATTACATTGTTACAAACGAAACTCGTTCAAACGAATGAAGTAAGACGGTGTGCATACTTATACCCAAGTTTCTGCTACATATTTAACAAAGTGAAGAAGCCGTTAGCGTTAATTGAAATTGGGACAAGTTCTGGGTTGCAACTGTTCTGGGACCAATATAGTTATTCGTACGGGACGGATGAAATGTACGGAAATATAAATTCAAATGTGCATGTAACTTCTGAAATAAGAGGGGAGAATGTACCGCATTTTCTAAAAGAAGGCCCATCTGTCGTAGAAAGAATCGGACTGGACTTACATGTGAATGATTTACATAATGAGGAAGATTATTTATGGTTACGTGCTTTAATTTGGCCAGAACATAAAGAAAGGCTTGAGATGTTTGATCAAGCTGCATCTTTAGTAAAAAATGAATCTGTCCAATTCATAGAAGGAGACGGTGTAGAGCTATTATCATCTATTATTGAACAAATAAGTGAAGAAGCTGTTATTTGTATTTTCCATACACACGTCGCAAATCAAATACCAGAACAAGTAAAACATAAGTTAGAAAAACAAATACAAGAAATTGGCGCAAAACGTGATGTATTCCACCTTTATAACAACATGTGGGATCGTGACCTTCATATTGATTATTATATTAACGGAAACGAATATCGTGAAACGGTTGGAGAAACAGAAGGGCATGGGAAATGGTTTAGCTGGAAGATTGGAAATGAGACGCCTATTTAGATTAATAGGGGCGCCCTCACTTGTAAAAGGTGGGGCCATAGGCTCAATCATGGACTAAATGGTTAAGGAAATAAATTTATTAGTAACATACAAAAAATGCTTCGGAGAAATCCTAAGCATTTTTTGAATTACATTTAAACCCCATAATGGATCATGTACTTCTGTTCTGCTGCGGCTTGTACAATTTTTGAAGCTAACTCATTCAGCTCATCATATTTTCTGAAGAACTTTGAAGATGTAACTGTTTCATAGAAAATTGCTAATGATTCAGGCGGGATAATTGTAATACCGTAATGAGCTAAACCGTGTTCTTGATTTTTGACTGTATGAAAGTAGGTTTTCATAATTGATAAATTTCGATTTAAGCTACTGATAATATCATCATCAACAGAAATACAATGATATTTCTCTGGTGTATAATCTTCGTAATTTTTTTGAGAAGTAAAATCGTCAATTATTCCAAAATCATGGACACATGCCATCATTATCATCCTTTCAGCTTTAATAAAGTGAGTTCTATTAAAGTAAAATGGTCATTCGTTTAAGTGTAATAGAAATAGTTATGTAGTTCATAAAATATCTTCGGTTCTTCTTCGTGAAGACAGTTTATTTATCGATAAACTCATCGGGAGCCCAAGTGGCGATTTCATTCCCAGGTGCAGCGACTACAAGCCATTGCTCACATAGAACACCAGATTGCCAACATTCATAATAATCATGAAAACCATTTACAAAAATAATTTGTCCACTCTCTAATGTAATAATTAAATGAGGGCTTTCTAAGCCGAGTCGTATATCGGTAACTTTTTGTCTTCTTATCTTAAATATTCTTTCATATTCTTCTTCCTCAGAATAAACTTCAAATTCATCTTCATTTAATGGGTATCTTTTTTGAGGTTTATTAAATAAACACCATTTGGATTCGATATTGATATATAATTGTCCGTCATAATCAACTGAGTCGTGAAAGTTTGTGAAATGAATCTTTATAGCGGCTGGAGAAATACCAAATTGTAATCCATCAACTTGTGATCCGATGAATAGATTTTCCAACACTTTTTCAGCGTAAATTTTATCCTCTTGATTCATTCTTGAAATCCTCCTTTTCTTAAAAATATACCTTATATTTTTATTGTAATAAATAAATTTTCATGTAAAATGAACCTTTTGTGAAAAACGAGCGAATATAGTGTGAAAGATTACGAGAGGGGAACGAAACTTTGGATGAAGTACAATTAAAAGAATGGCTATATAAAAGAAAGTATGTTGCCCAAAAAAGAGTTTGAGAAAGTGTTACTTTGGATTGTTGAATAGATATTTAGCAAAAAAAGTAACTAATAATTATATTATGTAAACTTAGTTTATAAAACACCCATTTAAAAAATGGATGTTTTATATTTTGATATATTAGGTGGAATATATAGTTTAAAAAAGCGGAATACTTTGCGGAAAGTTAAAGACATTTTTCGGATCATATTTTGCTTTTACTTCCATTAATCGGTCAAAGTTGCAACTGAAGTATGCATCTGGCCAATTTTTAATGGATAGGTCAGGAGTATTAACATAGACACCTTTTGTAAATGGAAGCATTGCCAAACGGAAGTCTTCAACCCATCGAATACTTCCGCCAGCACCTTCTGGTTGCTCCCAAGTAGCGAATATTGACATGTTTGATAGTGCTTTTCGGTAAAAGTAAGCAGTCGCCTCATTTGGCACCTCAGCAACAGCACCGCCTAATCCGTGGAAAAATACGGAGGTGGTGGAAAAGGGAGGTGCATTATTAATAAAGTGATCGATAATGGATAGTCCTTCTTCTGGTAATAGTTCATATACATATGGACCAACACTTTTAAATGGTAAAGGTGTTGCAGGTTGCTTCTCAGCTATTTTCGCTGCTGCTTCTGCCCATGGTATTTCTTCGATAGTTACTTGCAGTGGTGAACCGGCTTCTAGTAACGGCTGTAGTAGCGACTGCAATTCTTGTACAGAACCGAGAAATACACCTTGCATTAATAATGATGGTTCTAATCCTGCAGACATAAAAAGAGTAGTTGTAAGTCGTTTATTAGCGCAAGGTAGCGTATATTCTTGCCAAGAGGTTAATACAGGTTTTAAATCTGATATCCCCCAGCTTATTTCTGCAAATCCTACCGTATTAATTTTATGTGTTCGAAACTTAAACGAAGTACATATTCCAAAGTTACCACCACCAGCACCGCGCGAAGCCCAATAGAGATCGGAGTTACACTTGGCGTTAGCGCGTATTATACAACCATTCGCGTCTACCATTTCTAATTCAAGTAAATGATCGAGAGTTAATCCAAACGGACGAGAGAGAATACTATGTCCGCCACCTAAAGTAACACCTGCAATCCCGGGAGTAGGACAAACACCACTCGGCACAACTAATCCTTCAGCTGCAAGTGTTTCAATTAAAGAAATATTTCTCCATCCAGTCCCGATAGTTACAGTTCCATTATTGTGATCTATTTCTAATTGCTTCATTTCACTTACATCAATTACAAGACCAGCATTACTGACGGATAATGCCTCATAATTATGACGTCCAGAGCGCATGCGTATAGGAACGTTATGTAGCCTTGACCAGCGAACAGCGTTTACTACATCCTGCGTATTTTGAGCAAAAATAATGATTAACGGAAATTTGTTGAAGAATGTATTGAATTCTTCACGCGCTGAATTATAATCAGGATCATTAGGTGTAACGATACGACCAGTAAGTTCAATTTTTTGATTATTCATTTCAGTCATCTCTCCTTGACGTGAAATATTTATAATGTGGAAATACAGAACATAAAGAAGAACTGACAATACTTTATAAGTAAATGAATAAAGGAAAAGGATTATTCCAATAAAGAAAAAGGCAGTGCTACTTAAGTAGCACTGCCTTTTTGTAATTATATGTATGTGCTCAAAATTTCCCCAGGTAATCCATCAATCTCACAAACTTTCTCCGATGTAAAACCTACGCTTAGTAAAATTTTGCGAGAAGGGATATTATTTGGATCGATCATTGCTTTTAGTACGTTTACATCTGTTTGCTTCACTATTAAAGCTAGATGTTAATTTTTGATTATGTACGTACATACAATGTGTAATTAAGTGAATGATTAACATAGTAATTACAGAAAAGGGTGAATGAAGCATATGAATCAATTTGAGCAAATGATGTACGTTGGTATCATCATGTCTATTGTACTATCCGTAATGATTTTAGGGTCCTTATATTATAATCCTCGACTTTCATTAACTGATTATCCAAAAGATATTCAAAAAGTAGTTTTTCCAAAATCGATTCATGAAAAAAAGCAAACCATTTACTTTAATATTGTATACAATGCTATTCTTTTCGGTTGTCCTTTCGTTTCTACATATATATTACATAAGCATGAAAAATTATTGTATATTGATGCTTATTTACACACTTTTGGTATTTTAATGATTTTCAATTTAGTAGATTTACTTATAATTGATTGGCTAATTTTTTGCTGGATTACTCCAAGGTTTGTTGTGATTCCTAGTACGGCAGGTATGAAAGGATATAAAGATTATAAGTTTCATTTAAGAGGGGCTATAGTCGCTACTCAAATTTTAGCAATCGTAAGTTTATTTTTGGCGGGAATTGCTACAACTATTTAGTGTGAAGAAGGGCATGGAGCTTTTATAAAAGATAAGGAGATTTATAATATATAGAATTAGAAATGAGAATTTGATAGTATTGGAGTAAGGAGTTTTAATAACAGTATATTAAACAATATTAATATACTGTTGCAAATGTTTTGATATTATGTAAGATTATACAATTTTACGAAGGCATTTGGTAAAATTCAAAAAAATTTAATGGAGGCTAATATGAAAAAAGTAATTGGCGCAGCAACAGCAACTGTTTTTGGATTGGGGGCGTTTACCACAACTGCTACCGCAGAAACAATTGTAACAGCAGATGTACTTAACGTACGTGAAAAACCGACTACAGAATCAAAAGTGGTCGAAAAAGTAAAGAATGGGCAAGAGTTAAAAGTCATAAATACCGAAGATGGCTGGTCAAAAATTGAATTGAACGGTAAAGAAGTGTTTGTAAGTTCGGAGTTTACAAAAGATGTGTATCATGTAACGGCGAATTTGTTAAATGTACGTACTGAAGCAAACACGGATTCAGAAATTCTTGGCAGACTAAAAAAAGATGATGTAATTGAATCAACGCATCAAGTAAAAGACGGATGGCTGCAATTTGAGTATAAAGGAAAAACTGCTTATGCAAACGTTTCTTTCCTATCAAGTACAGCACCAACTGAAAAGAAAACTGAAGAGAAAACGAAGCAAGTAGCGAAAGTACAAAAATCAGTTAAAGAAAAGAAAGAAGTAAAGACGCAGAAAGTAGCAAAAGCGAAAGAAACAACGAAAGCACAAGAAATAGTAAAGCCTAAAGAAGAGTTAAAAGTCAAAGAAGAAGTAAAAGTTAAAAAAGAAGAGAAAGCACAAGAAATAGTAAAGCCTAAAGAAGAGTTAAAAGTCAAAGAAGAAGTAAAAGTTAAAGAAGAACCGAAAGTGCAAGAAATAGTAAAGCCTAAAGAAGAAGCAAAAGTCAAAGAAGAAGTAAAAGCGCAAGAAATAGTAAAGCCTAAAGAAGAGGTAAAAGTCAAAGAAGAACCGAAAGCGCAAGAAATAGTAAAGCCTAAAGAAGAGGCAAAAGTCAAAGAAGAACCGAAAGCGCAAGAAATAGTAAAAGCTAAAGAAGAAGAAAAAGCAAGAGAAATAGCAAAAGCTAAAGAAGAAGAGAAGGCAAGAGAAATAGCAAAAGCTAAAGAAGAAGAGAAGGCAAGAGAAATAGCAAAAGCTAAAGAAGAAGAGAAGGCAAGAGAAATAGCAAAAGCTAAAGAAGAAGAGAAGGCAAGAGAAATAGCAAAAGCAAAAGCTAAAGAAGAAGAAAAAGCAAGAGAAATAGCAAAAGCTAAAGAAGAAGAGAGAGCGAAAGAAGTATCACAAAACAATATACAGTCTGCTAAACGTGAATTAACGGTAGTAGCGACAGCGTATACTGCTGATCCAAGTGAAAATGGTACATATGGTGGACGCGTTTTAACTGCGATGGGGCATGATTTAACGGCAAATCCGAATATGAGAATTATCGCAGTTGACCCGAAAATAATCCCATTAGGATCTAAAGTATGGGTAGAAGGTTATGGAGAAGCTATCGCTGGTGATACTGGAAGCGCAATTAAAGGTAATCGTATTGATGTATTAATGGGGTCAAAAAGTAAAGCTATGAATTGGGGAAGAAAAACTGTTAAAGTAAAAATTTTATAGTAACTATAATGATCCAAATAGAAGTCAGTTCTCTTTATTGAGGCTGGCTTTTATTTTTTTAGTGGAAGTATAATAGGATTTTTAAATGACTTATTAATAAACCTGTAATAAAACATAAAAATTGTCTCATGTTTAGAAAAACTATTAAGAATGAGGTAAGGAAGTAGAACAGAAGGTTATTGAGAAGTAGAGAAGAATAGTATGTTGAAAACGAAGGGTTAACGTATAATGAAATATATAAATCGGATCAAATCGTTTACTAAACACTTTCACTCATAATAGTGTAATTAAGTTCAAAGGATAGGTGTATTTCATGAAAGAAGTAAGAGAATATATTGAAACAAAGAAACAAGGTGTATTGGAGTTGCAAATAAAAGAAACGGAAGAAAAGCTAGGTGCTGCTTTCCCAAATCAATATAGGGATCTTATTAAATTAGTTAATAATGCTGAAATAGGGGAATGGATACTATATCCGATTAAAGATAATAGAAATGTAACGAAAACTTGGGATGATATTGTTAGACAAAACATTGACATGAGAGATGAGTCTATACCAGAAAATCTTATCATAATTGGTGACGATGGTTCAGGGGATAAATTGTGCTTTAAAATAAATAATGGAAAAATGGATGATAAAATATATATTTGGTATCACGCGGATGACGAAATGGAAGAAATATCTCCGAGTTTAAAAGAATTTATTATGGAAACTATTCAGGAAGACGATGTTTTTTAGTCTTAATTATTATCATTTTGTGAATCATTCTTATAAAAGGCGAGGATAGAATATGACAATAGAATTATATGGCGCACATTGTAATGAGCGGAAAGGGTATAGAGTAATTGAAGGAAGAGGTTCATATAATCATTACTTTGGCGGTCAAGATTGTAATTTGCCAGTATGTAAGTTATGCGGTGAGAAGATGCATCAAATTCTCTGTTTTGATTTAAAAGATGGGAGACTTGCTGAACTTAAAAGTAATGAACTAAATATTTTACCATTCGTTTCATGCTTGAACTGCGCGATGGTGTGGGAACCGCAATATTTTCAGTTAAGTGATGGAGGTAAAACAGTTCAAATCATAAAGCAGCAAAATACAGAAGAATGGATAATGGAAGAGGAAGATAAGTTACCAGTTTCATTACCAAAAACAACGGTAAAGCTTATAAATATGAAAAATGAAGATATACCTACAGATGAAGATAGTTACTGGGAAGCTTTTGACTTGTTCGGTTCTGAATATGTATGTAGATTATTAGGGGCACCATTATATGCGGATCTTCCAGAGCATTTGGCGTGTCCAACTTGTTCTAAAGAGATGAAGTATGTTGCTACAATTACTCAAGATATTGAGGAACGTGGACTTATTTCAGTAGTTGATTTCCAGTTTGGGGAAATGAATATATACTATTATTTATGTATAGATTGTTTAATTATAAAAACTGAAATACAAAATACATAACAAGCCTAACATAATATGTTAGGCTTGTTTTTTGATCGCAACATCATTAAGAATTGCATCAAATATATCTTTTTGCGTAAAGTTATCTGTAAAAATAGTTTCTCTGGCAACCTTAATAGTATCGTGCGGATTATACCATTTTTGTAGGGAATCTTCACCAAATTCGTGTCGTTTGTCCCTTGTGTTATGTCGTCTAATAGTTTCCTCTAATGATAAATCAAAGTAATATGCAAATGCATTTTCATCAAAATAACGAATTAATTCTTTTAACATCTCACCATACCTATGACTGTTCAATATACCTTCTAAAATAACAAATTCACATTTTCCTTTTCCGTACTTCGTAATTTCAAATAGTAAATCATGTGATAAATTACCCATTGTGTCGTGTACTCTAAGCATATCTCTACGTACAACATCCTGTGATACTAAAAGTGTCCCTTGTCCGAAATGTTCTTGTAGTTGCTTTGCGATTGTTGTTTTACCACTTGCAGAGTTTCCTCTAAGAATGATTAAAGTGGATGTAAGTATAGGATTAGACATAATGCATTCCCCCAACAGTATTGATTATATAGAAAATTTTAACAAATAACGTGGAGAAAGTGTATAATCAATATGATGGATATTTAAGGAGGGGGTTAGATGGGAGATACATTAAAAAATGCACAACCAATATGGAAGCGGACATGGTTTCGCTATCTAGGGGCATTTTTCATTGTTCAGTTACTGTTTATTTTGTGTGAAATAACTGGGTGGGTACCAAACTTTAGGCCAGGCGGAGAGTTTTTTAATAGAATATTAAATTCTCAATTTTTCACTGAATGGTTCACACTCTATACAATCCCGCAATTTAACGTATTTACAGCATTTTTTGCGATTACATTACTACCATATGCATTAGTAGGTGCAATGAAAGATGTAACAGCAAGAAAAAATATAAAGGAATAATAGAGGTATAATATGCTTTTTCAAAAAGAAGGTTTATTGATTAGATACGTAATGGAAGATGATGCATCTATCATTTCTAAATGGTTAACGGACCCAGCAGTCCTGCGGTATTACGAAGGACGAGATAATCCGCAATCTGTAGAAAAGGTGCTTGATCATTTTATACATAGTCCAAACAGTAATGAAAAAAGATGTTTAATAGAATTTGATACCATTCCGATTGGTTACATACAAATGTATCCAGTGGATTCAGAGTGGAAAGCGTTATATGGCTATAAAGAATCACAAAATGTATGGGGTATGGACCAATTTATCGGTGAACCAGCCTATTGGGGAAAGGGAATTGGAACAAAACTCGTTCAGGCAGCAATTACATATATTATGGGTGAAATGGGAGCAGAAGCAATTGCAATGGATCCGAAAGTAAATAATGAACGGGCAATAAAGTGTTATGAAAAAAGTGGATTTAAAAAAGTAAAGATTTTAAAGGAACATGAGTTGCATGAGGGGAAATTAGAAGATTGTTGGATGATGGAATATAAACAATAATAATGGCTTATACAAACAAAGGGGGATGTGCGAAATGAAAAAAGCATTAATTGTAATTGATGTGCAAGCGGGGATGTATACAGCTGGAATGCCAGTACATAATGGGGAAAAGTTTTTACAAACATTACAAGAGCTTATTGGGGAATGTCGTTCAAATGATATTCCGGTTATTTATGTCCAACATAACGGACCTAAAGATCATCCGTTAGAAAAAGGTACAGATGGTTGGCGAATCCATGCGGCCATCGCTCCGCAAGAAGGGGACAATATCGTTGAAAAGACGACGCCAGATTCATTCCATAAGACAAACTTAAGCGAAGTGTTACAAGAAAAAGGAATTGAACACGTTATTCTTTCAGGAATGCAAACAGAGTATTGTGTAGATACGACAACACGCAGAGCATGTAGTGAAGGATATAAAGTAACGTTAGTGAGTGATGCGCATAGTACATTTGATACAGAAGTGTTACGTGCTGAAGATATTATGAAACATCATAACGCAGTATTGGGAGCGTTTGCGGATGTTGTTGCATTAAAAGACTTGAAAGTGGCTGCCTCTAAATAAGAGGCAGTTTTTTATTGGGAAAAATAGCGTCAAATATTGTCGGTAAGTCGATATTTTGAAATAATCGTTTTTATAATTTCACGTACCATAATGAAAATACACAAAAGAGGAGCACCACATAATTAAAAAGGGCGCTCCCGCATTAAAACGTTACTTCTTCTTATCTTTATCCAATATATTTTGTTCTTCAGCAAACTCCGTACCATATGCAAAGCGGCGATTAATATGAATATTATCATTGTGATGCCTTGTGCGGGCATTTGAAAAACGATGAACGATTACTTCTGATAATGTGAAGACAATCGCCGAAAGGATACTGCCCCATGCAATTTGCATATAGTTGTCTAATAAAATATTACCAAAAATCCAAACGCTTAAATACGTTAATAAGAAATCTGTCATAATGGCACCAGTATTGCCAATTCGATTTAAAATAATTTTATCAACGAACATGTAGGATACAATTGTAACAAAGAGACTGAATGAAATGATTTGGACGAACGTTGCAGGGAAAAATAAAGCAAGCCCAATACTAAATGCGATAATGCACGATATAAACTTGATAAGCACTACTGTGAAATCATTCAAAATTTACACCTCCGATTTATACATAGTTTTTCAATAAATTCTGGAGTTCATACATTGTAACGGATTTATTTACATAAAACTTTTTCATGTTTGAAATTTAGTCTAAATATTATAAAAACAGTGAAAAAATGTTATAGTAAAATGAGAGTGTATGACATTTTTAGGTAAGGGGGAATCCAGAATGTGGATTACTTCAGAAGTAGAAATTCCAGATGAATTAATCGATCACCTTGAGCAAGGGAAGTTAGTGTTATTTGTTGGAGCGGGAGTTTCTATGAAAGGGAAATCAAACTTACCGAATTTTGATGATTTAGTTGATGAAATTGCAAAAACGTTATATGTCGAAAAACGTGAAATAACAGAACCTCATGATTATTATCTTGGTAAAATTGCGAAAACAAAAGATGTACATCAAGTCGCAAGAGATCTTGTTCATATAGAGAAATCAAAACCGAATCCATTGCATTATGCAATTCCAAGGTTATTTCCTTTAGATACAGATGTCCGCATTGTAACAACAAATTTTGATCAACATTTTACAACTGCAATTAAAGAAATAAATAGAGATACCAATGTTTATTACGCTCCAGCTTTACCGACTGGGAGGGCTTTTAAAGGTCTTGCTTATATACATGGTAATGTAGAACAGGAGAAAGAGGCTTTAATTTTAACAGACGGTGATTTTGGAAGGGCTTACTTAACGGAAGGATGGGCGAGAAGGTTTTTAGTCGATCTATTCTCAAATTACACTGTTTTATTCGTTGGATATAGCCATAATGACCCAGTAATGAAATATTTAGCAACTGGTTTACCACCAAGTACAAGACGGTATGCTTTTGTTGCGCAAGGAGAAAATACGTACCACTGGGAACATTTAGGGATAAGACCAATTGTGTATCCGAATAAAGCAAATAATCATCAATCCCTCGTAAAAGCGGTAAAACGATGGGCAGAATTAATGGGTGATAATTATATTACGAAAAGAATGCGTATTCGGGATATTGTAACGGTTCCACCGTCAGTAGAACAGGAACAATTATCATACATAAAGCAATCAATTAAAAAAATTGAAACAGTTCGTTACTTTGTGGAATTTGCTCATGATTATGAATGGGTCGAATGGTTGGAAGCAGAAGGTAAATTACAAAATTTGTTTATGCTTACGCCAAATTATAATGAGGTAGATGAATTACTTGCAGAATGGTTAGTAGAACAATTTCTTTTTAGTCATCAGAAAGAATTATTTCAATTAATTTATAAAAACTATTCTAAAATATCACTGTTATTATGGAGAACGATTTGTAACTACTTAAACGAAACGAAAAGTAAGATGGACCCATTGTTGTTTGCAAGGTGGACACTCCTTCTATTAGAAACAGCTGAAAAAGATAGTAGCTCTATAGAAAAGATTTCTAACTTACTACAAAAATGTTCTTTTCCAGAGCATAAGGAAATTTCCTTATTGTTACTAACTTTTATTTTAGACGGAAAATTAAAGTTGAAACGAGTAAGGAAATGGGGAAATGATACGCAAGAATCAATAGAACTCGAGGAATCGAGTCGCTTACCAGTGTCTATATTTTCTCATGTGGAGCAAATTTGGAACGAAAAGATGAAGCCATATATCGCCTACTACGCTGTTCCAATTATGATGATTGGATTAGAAAAATTGAGAATGTTGTCGTTAAGACAAACGGCATTGAAAAAAAGAAATAAGGAAGATGTAGAAAAAGAGTTTTATCAAAATGATCTTGCATTTTTAATACAAATTGTAAAAGAGTGTCTAGCTTATTTATGCGAAAACAATGAGAAAAAAGCGGATTATTATATTACAGAAATGATAGAAGCAAATAGTGTGCTTCAAAAGCGAATTGCAATTGATGCGATGAATAAAAATATTTTTGTTCGTGTAGATGACAAAATGAAATGGTTGTTACATGAAGGACTTCTTTTAAATTTCACTTATAAACACGAAGTTTTTCAACTTTTAAAAAGGCATTATGCACATTGTTTAGAAAAAACTAAAGAAGAAGTCACTCGAACTGTAATAAAGCATCTTACAGAAGAGAGGGTATTTGATGCATGTCTCGTATTAGACTTATTATTCAAGTGTGATTCAAATAGTCCATCTACGGCAAATGGGTATGAGTTAATGAAGCAAAAACATCCTCATTTTCATTCTGAACGATACAGTGTACAAAAGAAAGAAGATACAGAACAAAGCATTACTTGTAATGTCACTGCTGACGGATTATTGCAGCTGAAAGATATTGAAATTATGAAGCAAGTTCGGCAATTTTCTCAAGATGGTGTTTTTGAACAACGCCATTTTTTAGAGATGTTATCAAAAGCATGTAAATTAAATACAGAGTGGAGTATTTCATTCGCATACCAATTAGTAGGAGTGCAAGAAATAAGTAATGAAGTATGGTTTGTTTGTATTAGAGAATGGCGAAATAACCGAGGATTGACAAATAATCAAATCCAAAAAATTATTCCGCTATTGCAGCAATTTGTTAGAAATACGGATTTTCATTGGTTAATTAGTAGTTTTCTATATGAAATTAGTAATCGACTAGAAGAGTTAGAGGAGAATAGTATACGTGTTGTAAAACGTTTTGCTTTTTCAGTATTTCCTCAAGTTATGAAAAGTAATACAGATTTTAAGCTCGGAAAACAAGATTTTTACAATGAGTCAATTCAGCATCCTGTTGGAAAAATGACAGCTGTATTATTAAAATTGTTATCATATGATCATTTATACGATCGTAATGTATATGAATATTTATTTTTATTTGAAGAACAAGTAAGAGTTCATTCAGAACGAACAAACTTTATGGTTGCTCGTTTAATAGCGGATATTACATTTCTATATCATATTGAAAAGCAATGGTGCCGAAAATATTTGTTACCATACTTAGATTTGAAAAAACCAAATGAGATTACGGAATATGCATGGGCTGGCTTATGTTACACGCAAATAAATTTACCTTTATTTACAGAAATGAAACGATTTATTAAGTATGCGGTAGAACATTTGGAAGTATTACATCCACATACGAGGGAAGCTTTCTTGAAGTGGCTTAGCTTTGTATTTATTAAATGTGTACTATATTGGGAGCAAAAAACAGATTGGTTATACCCTTTACTCATATTAGAAAATGAAGAAAATAAAATTAAATTTATGCAGTTTTTATGCTATTACGTCAAAACATTAAGCGTAAAAGAACAACAAAAATTTTGGACAGCTTGGTTCAGTGTATTTTTGCGAGAACGACCAAAAATGGGTGAGATAACTGTGAGAGAATATGTAATGCTTTTACGTATTATTTTATACATGGATGAAATATTAGAAAAAGGATTATGTATTATGTCTCGTGCATTTTCAAGTGTACATGGTAAATGTACAGGTGAGGAAATGAAGCAGTTATTGATTGAAATGCTTCATAAGAAAGAAAGTATGAAAGCGCATAAAAAAATGTTTGCAAATGTGTTTTTTATTTTACTACAAACATGTCAAGAAGCCGTTTTATTTGAAAAAGAAATCATACAAATAAAAGAATTATTAGTTCAGTATGAAGTAGAGGAATACGTTTTGCATTTACTGGAAAATGAAATAATTCGCATAGGAATTGTAATGGGTGATTTACAAGAAGAATTATAGGACGAAAGTGGAATTTTAAAAAATATATAAAAAGTTGTTGACAGTGTTTTGAAAAGCGTTCTATAATACGAATCATACTTATTCAATTTCAAAAACATTTGAATAAACAAAGTGCAATGAAGAGATCACAGTAGTGGTTAGTCTTACTGTAACAGAGAGCTGGTGGTTGGTGTGAACCAGTACAGGGATAATCATGAATTACAGTCTTGGAGCATCTTTTTCGTAATAAAGATAGTTTGTCTTTATGAGGAAAAAGCGGTCAATTGATCGTTAACAGTGAAGAGAGGTAGACGGAAAGTTAGTCTGCAACTAGGGTGGTACCGCGATAAATATCGTCCCTACTGATTTATTCAGTAGGGACTTTTTGTATTTTAGTGGTCCAACTTGAAAATAAAATAGTCATGCATTGAAAGGAAAAGCAGTAGTTGTTGTTTCCCTGTAACAGAGAGCTGGTGGTTGGTGCGAACCAGTACAAAAACAAGAGCGAATTACAGTCCTGGAGCATCTTTTTCGTAGTAAAGATAGTATTGTCTTTATGAAGGGAAAGACGGTCAGATGATCGTTAACAATGAAGAGAGGTAGACGAAAGAAGTCTACAACTAGGGTGGTACCGCGATAAATATCGTCCCTACTGATTGGATCAGTAGGGCTTTTTTGTACAAAAAAGTGGCTTTTTAACTAGTAGTTCATGTCTTTGTACGAATTATTAGTTTAAAATAAGAAAAGGTATCGATCCCACTATAAATTTGTATAATTAACCAGTTCAGAAAATAGAGAATCTTTTATTCTCTTACTATACTTTTAAAACATTAGAGGAGGATTTCCAAATGGCAAATCATGAATTAGATCAATTACGTAAACAGGTAGATGAAATTAACTTACAACTATTACACCTTTTAAACAAACGTGGTGAAATCGTTCAAAAAATTGGAGAGCAAAAGCAAGTACAAGGTACGAAACGCTTTGATCCAGTACGTGAGCGTGAAGTACTTGATATGATCGCAGAGCATAACGAAGGACCATTCGAAACATCAACAGTTCAACATATTTTCAAAACGATTTTCAAAGCAAGCTTAGAGTTACAAGAAGATGATAACCGTAAAGCGTTACTAGTATCACGTAAAAAGAAACAAGAAAATACAATCGTTGATGTAAAAGGTGAATTGATTGGAAACGGAACACAAACGTTCATCATGGGACCTTGTGCAGTAGAAAGCTTAGAGCAAGTTCGTCAAGTAGGGCAAGCGATGAAAGACCAAGGCTTAAAATTAATGCGCGGTGGTGCTTTTAAACCAAGAACATCTCCATACGATTTCCAAGGTTTAGGAGTAGAAGGGCTACAAATTTTACGCCAAGTAGCAGACGAGTTCGACTTAGCAATTATTAGTGAAATTTTAAATCCGAACGATGTTGAAATGGCATTAGACTACGTTGATGTCATTCAAGTTGGCGCACGTAACATGCAAAACTTCGATTTATTACGAGCTGTAGGTAAAGTTAACAAACCAGTATTATTAAAACGTGGATTAGCAGCAACAATTGATGAGTTCATTAACGCAGCGGAATACATCATTGCGCAAGGTAACGATCAAATTATTCTTTGTGAGCGCGGTATCCGCACATACGAAAGAGCAACACGTAACACATTAGACATTTCTGCAGTACCAATTTTAAAGAAAGAAACACATTTACCAGTTATCGTTGATGTAACACATTCAACTGGACGCAGAGATTTATTATTACCAACAGCGAAAGCGGCACTTGCAATTGGCGCAGATGCAGTAATGGCTGAAGTTCATCCAGATCCAGCAGTTGCATTGTCAGATTCTGCACAACAAATGGACATTCCAGAATTCCATAGATTCATGGATGAGTTAAAAGGTTTCAAAAATAAATTATCTTAATTCCATATTATATATGCGTTGAAGAGGAAACAGTAGTGCTTATCTCACTGTTAAAGAGAGCTGATGGCTGGTGTGAATCAGTACAAAGGTAAGCATGAATTACAGCCTTGGAGCATCTTTCTCGACAACTTATGGAGGGGAAGACGGTCAAACGATCGTTAAAGAAGAAGAGAGGTAGACGACAGTTGTCTACAACTAGGGTGGTACCGCGATAAACATCGTCCCTACTGAGCGCTCAGTAGGGACTTTTTTGTACAAAAAAATAGTAAAGGGGCAAGAGAAATGAGATACATTACAGCTGGAGAATCACATGGACCGCAGTTAACAGTTATTTTAGAAGGTGTACCAGCAGGTTTGACACTTACGGCGGAACATATTAATAAAGAATTATTAAGAAGACAAAAAGGTCATGGACGCGGAAGACGCATGCAAATTGAAACAGATACAGTTGAAATTGTAAGTGGTGTTCGTCACGGGATGACACTTGGATCACCGATTACGTTAATCGTAAAAAATGATGATTTCAAACATTGGACGAAAGTAATGGGTGCTGAGCCAATTTCTGAAAAAGAAAGTAAAGACATGAAACGTACAATTACAAAACCACGTCCAGGACATGCGGATTTAAATGGAGCAATTAAATATGGTCATCGTGATATAAGAAACGTATTAGAGCGCTCATCTGCAAGAGAAACGACAGTTCGTGTAGCTGCTGGTGCAGTAGCAAAACAAATTTTAAGCGAATTAGGTGTGAAAATTGCAGGACATGTTCTTGAAATTGGTGGTGTAAAAGCAAAACATATTTCAAACTTACCGATTGAAGAAATTCAAACGATAACTGAAAACTCACCGGTTCGATGTTTAGACAAAGAAGTAGAGCAAGAAATGATGGATGCGATTGACAATGCAAAAAGTAGCGGAGATTCAATCGGTGGTATTGTGGAAGTTATTGCAGAAGGTATGCCAATTGGCGTTGGTAGTTACGTTCATTACGATCGTAAATTAGATGCCAAACTTGCTGGTGCAATTATGAGTATAAATGCATTTAAAGGTGCTGAAATTGGCGTAGGTTTTGAAGCGGCAAGACAACCAGGAAGTAAAGTGCATGATGAAATTCTGTGGGATGAAGAAAAAGGATACACGAGAAAAACGAATAATGCTGGCGGTTTAGAAGGCGGTATGACAACAGGTATGCCAATTGTCGTAAGAGGCGTTATGAAGCCAATTCCTACATTATACAAACCGTTAGCAAGCGTTGATATTGATACGAAAGAAGCATTCCAAGCGAGTATTGAAAGATCTGATAGTTGCGCAGTACCAGCAGCGGGTGTAGTAGCTGAATCTGTTGTAGCATGGGAACTTGCAGATGCACTAGTCGAACAATTCGGAAAAGATCGTATGGAATTATTAAAACAAAACATTATGCAACACAATAACTACGCAAAAGAATTTTAATAAAAAGGTGGGTTTAACGTGCAAGTAAAAGATCAACTATCATCATTACAACCATATAAACCAGGTAAATCACCAGAACAAATGAAAGAAGTGTACGGAGATCATTCGTTTGTGAAATTAGCATCGAATGAAAATCCATTCGGTTGTTCACCGAGAGTTTTAGAAGAGTTGCAAAAGTCTTGGTTGGAACATGCTTTATATCCTGACGGAGGTGCTACAACGCTCCGTCAAACAATTGCAGATAAGTTACATGTCCAAATGGAACAAATACTTTGCGGTAGTGGTTTAGACGAAGTCATTCAAATAATAAGCCGTGCAGTACTTAAAGCAGGAGATAACATCGTAACGGCTGGTGCAACATTCCCGCAGTACCGTCATCATGCAATTATTGAAGGTTGTGAAGTGAAAGAAATCCCTTTAAATAATGGTGTATACGATTTAGACGAAATTTCGTCAGCAATAAATAATAATACGAAGATCGTATGGATTTGTAATCCGAACAACCCGACAGGCACATATGTGAATGATCGAAATTTGACTCAATTTATTGAAGGTATTAGTGAAAATACGTTAATTGTCATTGATGAAGCGTACTATGAATACGTAACAGCAAAAGATTTCCCGGAGACATTACCGCTTTTAGAAAAACATAAAAACATTCTTGTACTTAGAACATTTTCTAAAGCATACGGATTAGCTTCTTTCCGCGTTGGATATGCGATCGGACAGGAAGAGCTAATTGAGAAATTAAATGTCGTACGTTTACCATTTAACGTATCTTCATTAGCGCAAAAAGCAGCTACGATTGCTTTTGATGATGACGAGTTTATTAAAGAAATAGTTCGCGTGAATACAGAAGGATTACAGCAATACGAGAGTTTCTGTAAGGAAAACGGTATACCATTTTATTCGTCACAAACTAATTTCATCTTCTTACCGGTAGATAATGCTGGAGAGATTTATGAAGCTTGCGCACATGCAGGGTTTATTATTCGTCCATTCCCAAATGGTGTCCGTATTACAGTTGGAACAAGGGAGCAAAATGAAGGAGTGATTTCAGTGTTAAAACAACACTTTGAAAATAAAAAAAGAAAGTCTCGAGATGAGGCAAATGCGTAAAAAGGTAGTATTAATTGGAACAGGTTTAATAGGAGGCTCTCTTGCCTTAGCGATTAAGAAAGAGCACGATGTAACGATAACAGGTTACGATATATTTCAAGAACAAATAGAGCGTGCAAAAGAATTACACGTAGTAGATGAAATAGCAGTTGATTTACAACATGCATGTGAAGAGGCACATTTAATTGTTTTTGCTTCTCCAGTTGAAGAAACGAAGAAGCTATTACACAAACTTGCGTCATTCCGTTTACGAGAAGATGTTATAGTGACTGATGTTGGTAGTACAAAAGGTTCTATTATGAACGAAGCGGAAGCTTTATTTTCAAAGGAAGTTTCTTTCATTGGTGGACATCCGATGGCAGGTTCTCATAAAACGGGAGTTGAAAGTGCAAAAGCACATTTATTTGAAAATGCATTTTATATTTTAACGCCGATGAATCATGTGCCAAATGAACATGTGGAAGAACTAAAGCGTTGGTTACAAGGAACAGGATCTCATTTTCTCGTTCTAAATACAGAGGAACATGATTATGTAACAGGGATCGTTAGTCATTTTCCGCATCTTATCGCAGCTGGATTAGTAAAGCAAGTGGAGAAACATGCAGGAGATAATCCGCTCATTCATCAACTAGCTGCGGGAGGGTTTAAAGACATTACACGTATCGCATCCAGTAGCCCAAAAATGTGGAGTGATATTGTTAAGCAAAATCGCGAGCATTTAATGGTATTATTAAAAGAGTGGATCTCTGAAATGGAAGATTTATATGATACAGTTTCTACTGGAGATGCAGGCGAGATTCAAACCTATTTTGCAGACGCGAAAGAATACCGTGACTCTTTACCAGTACGAAAGAGAGGGGCAATTCCTGCCTATCACGACTTATACGTCGATGTTTTAGATAAAGTAGGGGCATTGGCTCATATTACGAGTATTTTAGCGCGCGAGGAAATTAGTATTACGAACTTGCAAATATTAGAAGCGCGTGAAGGACTGCTTGGGGTATTACGTATTAGCTTCCAAAGGGAAGAAGATCGTATGAAAGCAAAGCTAGCGCTTGGAGAAGAAGAATACCAAACTTATGAAACAATTTAAATGAGAAGGTGAAAAACGTGAAAGAAAGAACAATACAACCTGTTAATAACGGATTGAATGGCGATATTACAATCCCAGGTGATAAATCCATTTCACACCGTGCTGTTATGTTCGGTTCGATTGCAGAAGGGAAAACAACAATTAAAGGTTTCTTGCCCGGTGCAGACTGTTTAAGTACTATTTCATGTTTTAAAGAAATGGGAGTAGAAATTACGCAAAGCGGTGATGAAGTTACTGTAGTTGGTAAAGGATTAGAAGGTTTACAAGAACCGAAAGCTGTATTAGATGTTGGTAATTCTGGTACAACAATTCGATTAATGTCAGGTATATTAGCTAACACACCATTTTTCTCTTGCGTACAAGGTGATGAATCTATCGCAAAAAGACCGATGAAGCGTGTAACAAACCCATTAAAACAAATGGGTGCAAACATTGACGGCAGAGAAGAAGGAACATTTACACCGCTAACAATACGTGGCGGAGATTTAAAAGCAATTGAATATATTTCTCCTGTTGCAAGTGCACAAGTAAAGTCAGCTATTTTACTTGCAGGGCTTCGCGCAGAAGGTGTAACAGCTGTTACAGAACCACATATTTCCCGCGATCATACGGAAAGAATGCTTGAAGCATTTGGTGTTAAAGTAACTCGAGAAGGAAAGACAGTGAAGCTGTCAGGTGGACAAAAATTAACAGCAACAGACATTCAAGTGCCAGGTGACGTATCATCAGCAGCATTTTTCTTAGTAGCAGGTGCAATCATCCCAAATAGTAAACTAGTATTACAAAATGTAGGAATGAATCCAACTCGTACAGGTATTATTGATGTTATAGAGAAAATGGGTGCTACGTTCACTGTAGATCTAATTAACGAAGGGGCATCAGAACCAGCTGCAAATATTACAATTGAAACATCTTCATTAAAAGGAATCGAAATCGGCGGAGATATTATCCCAAGATTAATTGATGAAATTCCAATAATCGCATTAGCGGCAACACAAGCAGAAGGAATTACAGTTATTAAAGATGCACACGAATTAAAAGTAAAAGAAACAAATCGTATTGATACAGTCGTTGCGGAGTTAACGAAACTAGGAGCTCGCATAGAAGCAACTGATGACGGCATGATCATTTACGGAAAATCAGCTTTAAAAGGCAATACAGTAAATAGTTACGGTGATCACCGCATCGGAATGATGCTTGCGATTGCTGGCTGCCTGGCAGAAGGAAAAACAATTATTGAAGATGCAGAAGCAGTAGGTGTATCATATCCTTCATTCTTTGATGAACTTCAAAAGTTAGCTAAATAATAAGGATGGAAAGCAGATACGTGATGTATCTGCTTTTTTTGTTAAAACGTCTTTGTAATTTCACTTACCGAACTACAATAGTAAGAATTGTGATACAATTCAAACGGGGAATGGAGGAGAATTATATGAATGTCATACAATTAAAAGAAGATAAGTTCAGAGAAGCATTACGTTTATCAGAATACGCTTTTCAATATAAAGTAGATGAGGAACGATTACAGCAGCAACTTACAAAGATGAAGGAAAGTCATGAAATATACGGCATTATGGAAGGGGAAGACTTAGCAGCAAAACTACATCTCATTCCGTTTCATATTTACATAGGTAAAGAAAAATTTAAAATGGGTGGCGTTGCAGGAGTAGCGACGTATCCAGAGTACAGAAGAAGTGGGCATGTAAAAGAGCTACTTCAACATTCACTTCAAACGATGAAAAAAGATGGCTATACAGTCTCTATGTTACATCCATTTGCGGTTTCATTTTACCGTAAATACGGCTGGGAACTTTGTGCGAATCTACTCATATGTCATATGACTAAGAGCGATTTAGTGATGAAAAAACAAGTAAATGGAACTGTGAAACGTTTCAATAAAGAAAATCATCCAGAAGAGGTCGAAAAGCTCTATGAAGTATTTGCAGAACGTTTTTCAGGTATGTTAGTTCGAGAGAAGAACTGGTGGTTACAAGCAGTTTATGATGATTTAACATTAGCGATTTACTATGATGAAGATAAAACGGCAGCAGGTTACATGTTATACAAA
Source organism: Bacillus sp. TH13 (assembly GCF_016651175.1). NCBI lineage: Bacteria > Bacillati > Bacillota > Bacilli > Caryophanales > Bacillaceae > Bacillus > Bacillus sp. TH13. Next base: position 195,707 of record NZ_JAEKEJ010000001.1, read on the forward strand.
ATAGAAAACTATAAAATGACAGTAGAAGAATTTGTACCACTGCATAATGAAGCACGAAATGGTCTGTGGAACTTTATTTGCCAGCATGATTCTATGATTAAAGAACTTGAAATGACAGTAAGTGAAACCGAACCGTTGCTATATTCATTGCAAGAGCCACGCGTGAAGACAGAAATAAAACCATATTTTATGGGAAGAATTGTAGATGTAGAGCAGTTCTTAAAACAATATGAGTTGAGCTGGAACAATGTACAGCAAGAAGTGATTCTACACATTACAGACGCATTTGCTCCGTGGAATAACGTAGCAGTGAGACTTGCAAATCATGAAATAACAATTGTAGAAGAAACAACGGAAAAAGGAATTAAACTGGATATAACTGCACTATCAGCAATAATGCTTGGATATAAACGTCCATTAGAACTAAATGAACTTGAATTAATTAGTGGAAGTGACGAGGCAATACGGTCATTTGAGAATTTAGTACCAGTGCGTAAGCCATTTATTTATGATTTCTTTTAATTTGCATGTATGAAGGTGGGCTATCCTAAGTGAAATTTCGGGATAGCTTCCTCTTATATTGTGAATTTTTGTCGGTAAGTCGATATATCATGAGAATCGCTGATATAATTAGAGTAGCGCCGATATATCAAGAAAATCGCTGGTATAATTTTAAGTAGCGCCAATATATCCAGAAAGTCGCTCATATAATTTCATTCACAAATAGAGGATAAAAAAGCACAGTTATACTTTGTCACGCACTTGACTTTTAACTCATGTAATTTATAATTAAAAACGGAATGAATTTTCATTCCTGGAAATTGAGGTGGAAAAATGGCTAAAAACAAACAAGAGGATATTTTTGACGCTGCAATACAACTTTTTGCAGAACGAGGTTATGATGGTACAACAATTCCGATGATTGCCGAAAAAGCAAAAGTAGGCGCAGGTACGATCTATCGTTATTTTGAAAATAAAGAAGCGCTTGTTAATTCTTTATTTACGAAAAGTGTTTTACAACTATCGGAATTAATAAAAAATGATTTCCCGGTCGATGCAAATATTCGTGAACAGTTTAGCCATACATACAACCGTTTATTTGAATTTGCGAGACAAAATGCAGATGCTTTTCTTTTTACAAATTCTCACTGTGATAGTTATTTTCTAGATGAACATAGCAATGAAATATTCGAGGACTTCATGGGTTTCTTCATGAACTTGATTGAAGATGGAATCGAAAAAGGTTTGCTTCGTCCATTACCACCAATTGCTTTAATTATTATTGTATATCAACCAATTGAAAAATTAATTAAAGTAATGGAAACAGGGCAGTTAGAATATACAGATGAATTAGTAAAGGAATTGGAAGAAAGTTGTTGGAATGCTATTAGAATCATTTGATTCTATAGCCTTATAAGGACAGGAATGAACATTCATTCCGAGAAAAGTATGAAAAAGAATAACAGGAGATGATAAATCTTTACAACTAAAGGAATGAATATTCATTCCGTATTACCTAGTTTAATAAAGTTAATGAATAATTTAATAGAATGATAGGAATGAACGTTCATTCCAAAAGGATTTTCAAAAGAATAGGAATGAATATTCATTCCGCGTGTAAATTTCATAATGGGAGATGATTTAAATGAGCAAGTTAAAAAGTTGGAGAAGTTTATCTTTTCTATTATGGATAGTTATTACTATTACAATGGTTGTAACGATGCCTAATATGGATAAATTAGTGAAGGAAAAAGGGAAAATTACAATCCCTAATACAGAACAAAGCAGCATTGCTGACAAGATGATTAAAGAGATGGATAAAGAAGGGGTTGAAAAGTATGAAATTATAGCCGTTTTTAATAGTGGCAATAAGGCAGCTTTAACAGATGAACAAAAGAAGGAAATAACAAAAACGATCAACGCCCTGCAAAATGAAAAAGAGCAATTAGGAATTAAGGAAGTTGTTTCGCATTTAGATAATAAAGACTTGGAGAAACAATTAGTTTCTAAAGATAATACAACTATTTTAACGCAAATATCGATAGATAAAAAACATGGTGAAATATCAAAGGTTTCAAATAATCTTCATGAAAAGGTGCAAACGAAAGGGGTAAAAACGTATTTAACAGGAAGTGACTTAATAGCGGGTGATTTTCTTAAATCCTCTCAAGAGGGAGTGAAAAAGACAGAAGTTATTTCAATCATTTTCATTCTTGTAGTATTAATCCTCGTATTCCGTTCACCAGTTGTTCCGATTGTTTCTCTTCTTACAGTCGGTGTGTCGTATTTAGTTTCAATGGGGATTATTGCTCAGCTTGTAGATCAATTTAATTTCCCATTTTCAAACTTTACACAAGTGTTCGTAGTCGTCGTCCTCTTTGGAGTAGGAACAGATTATAACATTTTATTATATACGAGGTTTAAAGAAGAATTAAGTAAACAAGAAAATGCATTTTTGGCCACGAAAGAAACATTTAAATCGGCAGGTAAAACCGTATTATATAGCGGTATAGCGGTGCTAATTGGTTTTGCATCACTTGCGTTAGCGAGTTTTAAATTATATCAATCTACTTCAGCGGTAGCAATTGGTGTTTTAGTATTACTACTCGTATTAACGACTTTAAATCCATTTTTTATGGTGCTTTTAGGAAAAGGAATGTTTTATCCAGTTAAAACATTTAAAGGTCATGAGGATAGTCGCTTATGGGGATTATTTGCGAAAAACTCAGTAGCAAGGCCATTTATCGCTTTAATCATCGTATTTTTAATATCGATTCCTTTCATATTAAAATACTCTAATACACTAAATTACAATGATTTATTTGAAGTAGATAATAAGTATGAATCAAAGATGGGTATTAACGTAATAGAGGATCATTTTCCGCCTGGTTTCTCTTCACCGAGTACATTAGTCATTCAATCTGATAAAAAGCTGGATGAAGGAACTTCTCTACAAATTTTAGACGAATTAACTGATAAAATTTCGAAAGTTAAAGGTGTATCAGAAGTATATGCACCGACACGTCCAACTGGTGAGAAGATAAAAGAATTATATTTAAATAAGCAAGCGGGAGAATTGAATACAGGATTAGGAGATGCCGATGGTGGCATAAAGGAAATTAATGATGGATTAACGGATGCGAAAAATAAAATGGGAAGTAATGATTCAAATAGTCTTGCGAATGTTCAAAAATTAATTGATGGAACGAACGAGGCGAAAAACGGGGTATCAGCATTAGGAACAGCTTTACATCAATTATCAAATGGCATAAACGACGGTGCACAAGGAGCACAGCAAATTGAGAGTGGCTTAGCTTCAGTAAACGAAAATATAAATGTTCTATCTAATGCAACGTCGCAGCTGCATGCTGGTTATGCACAGTTAGAAAAAGGTTTAAGCTCTTACGATCAATACTTCGGAAGTATTTCTCAAGCAATTGATGGTGCGAAAAAGGGATATGAACAAATTGAAATGTTAATGACCAATTTCGTTCAAACGAAACCAGAACTAGCGAATGATTCAAACATACAACAAACGATAGGAATTGCTAAAGAAGCTCAAAAACAATTAAATATACTTTCAAAAGAATTAAATCAATTAGCAACGCAGCATAAAGCAGCGATGAGTTCATTTAAAGAAGCGAATCAATCGTTACTGAAAGTGGATAACGGCTTAAAAGAAATGAACAATGGAATTAATAAGTTACAAAAGGGGGCAGCGGATCTTAAAAATGGATTAAATGAAGGTTCTGCAGGTTCAAAACAAATTGCGAATAAATCAACTGAGTTACAATCTGGATTAACGAAAATAAACGATGGGCAAGGGCAACTTTTAACGGGCCTTAAAGACCTGCAGGAAAAGATGGGGCAATTACAATCTGGTTTATCTAAAAGTACAGAAGGGCTTGGAAAAGTAAGCAATGGCCTGCATGACGCGCAGAAATATTTAGGGGAGCTCAATGAATCGAAAAGCTCTGAGAAGTTTTATATTCCAAAAGAAGTGTTAGAGGGAGACGATTTCCAAAAAGCATTGAACACGTACATGTCACAAGATAGAAAGATTGCTAAAATGACCATCATTTTAGATGTAAATCCGTATTCAAAAGAAGCAATGCCGATTATTCAAGAAATCAATAAAACAATCGAGGGCACTGTAAAGGGAACGGAATTACATGATGCGAAAACAGCAATTGGCGGAACAACAGCTAGAAACGTTGATTTAAAAGAAGTAACAGGGCAAGATTTCTTACGTACAGCTACGATTATGTTAATTGGAATTGCGATTGTATTAATTGTAATTACACGTTCATTATTAAATACAATATTTATTATTGGCTCATTACTATTAGCGTACTTTGCATCGCTTGGTATAAGCGAACAAATTAGTGCACATGTATTACATGTAGAGTCATTAAGCTGGAATGTTCCATTCTTTAGCTTCATTATGATTGTCGCTTTAGGAGTGGATTATAGTATTTTTGTAATGATGCGCTATAACGAGATAGAAGGGGATTCGGTAACGAAAATTGTAACTGCATCTCGTCATATAGGAGGAGTTGTATTATCAGCGGCGCTAATTTTAGTAGGGACATTTGCAGCATTAATCCCTTCAGGTGTATTAACACTTATACAAGTAGCATCAGTTGTTGGCGTTGCACTATTACTATTAGCTTTAATCGTGATGCCGATATTGTTACCTGCTTTAATGGGATTAACGAGTAGATTGAAGAGTTATAAAGAAAAGATAATAAATACGAAATAAGTGAAGACTGTAGGGGATGATTTCTCTACAGTTTTTCTATATATAAAATTTCGAATGAAAAATGAATCCAATGTATTAAAGAATGAGAAGTGAATGGTTATATGAGAAAGAGGTCGATGATATACATACAATAGCTAGGGGAATGGATAAAAACTATCCGATTTCATTATAGAAAGGTAATCAACCGTTGCTATTCATCCAGCTTCTACTATATAATAGCTATAGTCTACAATAATTGAGTCGTAATATGCGATTTTTTAAGACAATCGGTGAGAAAACGCTGAAATAAGCGGTATTAGTAGGAGGACACAAATGATTACAGTAAGTAACGTTAGTTTGCGTTTCGCGGATCGCAAATTATTTGAAGATGTTAACATAAAATTCACGCCAGGTAACTGCTACGGTTTAATCGGAGCAAACGGTGCTGGTAAATCAACATTTCTAAAGATTTTATCTGGAGAAATTGAACCATCAACAGGTGACATACATATTACGCCAGGTGAGCGTCTAGCAGTATTAAAACAGAACCACTTCGAATATGAAGAGTTCCCAGTATTAGAAACAGTAATTATGGGTCACACGCAACTTTATAAAGTAATGCAAGAGAAAAATGCTATTTACATGAAAGAAGACTTTAGTGATGAAGATGGAATGCGTGCTGCAGAACTTGAAGGTGAGTTCGCTGAGCTTAACGGTTGGGAAGCTGAGTCAGAAGCTGCAATCCTTCTAAAAGGTCTTGGTATTGGTGAAGATCTTCATGACAAAAAATTATCAGAATTGACTGGTGCAGAGAAAGTAAAAGTATTACTTGCTCAAGCATTATTCGGTAAACCTGATATTCTATTACTAGATGAGCCTACCAACCACTTGGACTTAAAAGCGATTCAATGGTTAGAAAACTTCTTAATGAACTTTGAAAATACAGTAATCGTTGTATCCCATGACCGTCACTTCTTAAATAAAGTATGTACGCACATGGCTGATCTTGATTTCGGTAAAATTCAACTTTATGTTGGTAACTATGACTTCTGGTATGAGTCAAGCCAATTAGCTTTAAAATTAACACAAGATGCTAATAAGAAAAAAGAAGAGAAAGTAAAAGAGTTACAAAACTTCATTGCGCGCTTTAGCTCAAACGCATCTAAAGCGAAACAAGCAACTTCTCGTAAAAAATTATTAGATAAAATTACATTAGATGATATTAGACCATCATCACGTCGTTACCCATTCGTTGGCTTCACACCTGAGCGTGAAATAGGAAATGACTTATTAACTGTTGAAGGCCTTTCTAAAACAATTGATGGCGAAAAAGTGTTAGATAATGTGTACTTCACTTTAAATAAAGGTGATAAAGTTGCATTTATCGGTCGTAACGATATTGCGATGACAACATTATTTAAAATCCTTATGGGTGAAATGGAGCCAGATAGCGGTTCATTCAAATGGGGTGTTACAACATCTCAATCTTACTTCCCAAGAGATAACTCTAAATACTTTGAGAACAGTGACTATAACTTAGTTGATTGGTTACGCCAATTCTCTCCACAAGATGAGTCAGAAAGCTTCTTACGTGGTTTCTTAGGCCGTATGTTATTCTCAGGTGAAGAAGTTAAGAAGAACGTTTCTGTATTATCTGGAGGCGAAAAAGTTCGTTGTATGTTATCTAAAATGATGTTAAGTGGTGCGAACGTAATCACACTTGACGATCCAACGAACCACTTAGACCTTGAGTCTATCACTGCATTAAACAACGGTTTAATTGCTTTCAAAGGTACAATGTTATTCACATCTCATGACCATCAGTTCGTACAAACAATTGCAAACCGCATTATCGAAGTAACACCAAACGGTGTAATCGATAAAGAGGCAACTTACGATGAGTACTTAGAAAATGAAGAACTTCAAAAACAAGTAGATGCAATGTACAAAGGTCAATAATATATAATGAAAAAACTCGCTCTTTTTAGAGCGAGTTTTTTTGTCGAGAAAACATAACACCACTGGTGGGATAAATGAATAATTATTCAAATATAATATTAATGAACATGAAAATTTTTCATGTATGGAAGAGATGTAATGACTTTAAGATTTAAAGATTTAGTTGAAGCAGGGGAATCTAAGTTGAGCAATATAATTAAATAACATTATTTTGTCATGTGAAATATGTACCAAAATTGGAGATAGAATAGTTTGCGAATGAGTTTATAAAGGTATATAGTATGGGGTGTCATAATTAGTGGATGAATCTTGGGAGAAAACAGGAAATGTTACAAATTTATTTTGTTAAATAGAAACCAAGGTCAAAATGTTTAAAAAGAAATAGTTGAATAAATACTAGCTTCAAATTATAATTACTAATATTCTTCATATAGTTAAATAAAGATAATCTATTTGAAGAAGAAAATTTGAATAGAGAGACAGACTTATAAAAAATAAGCCTTGGATGATTAAAAGAGGTGGAGAAATGAAACAGTTCTTATTAAAGAGCAAAAGTGTGTTAAGCAATCATTTTGGATTCTTTCTGTTTGCCGTTATTTTATTTTGGCTCAAAACATATGCAGCTTATGTAACGGAATTTAATTTAGGAATTTCAAACACAATCCAAAAATTCTTGCTGTTTTTTAACCCGCTAAGTTCAGCAGTTCTATTTTTAGGACTTGCATTATTTGCAAAAGGGAAACGATCTTATATTTGGTTAATTGTTATCAACTTGTTATTGTCGATTCTTTTATATGCAAACGTAGTTTACTATCGCTTTTTCAGTGACTTTATTACGTTCCCGACATTAACACAAACGAATAACTTTGGAGATTTAGGTGGTAGTATTCTTGCGTTGCTACATCTTTATGATCCACTATACTTCTTAGACACGATTATATTAATTGTGTTAGTCGCAACAAAATTTGTAAATCCAAAACCAATTCGTGTTGCGAAGCATAAAGTATCTCTAGTATTTGTAGCAGGTATTTTATTATTCAGTGTTAACTTAGGTCTTGCAGAGTCTGACCGTCCTGAATTATTAACAAGAACGTTTGACCGTAATTATATTGTGAAATATTTAGGGGCATACAACTACACAATTTATGATGGAATTCAAAGTGCGAAAGCATCGACAGAACGAGCATTAGCTGATGGCGATAATATGACAGAAGTACGAAATTATTTAACATCAACTTATGCAAGTCCAAATCCTGAGTATTTCGGTAAAGGAAAGGGAATGAACGTAATTTATATTCATTTAGAGTCATTCCAAAACTTCTTAATTGATTACAAATTAAATGGTCAAGAAGTTACACCGTTCTTAAACTCATTTACAAAAGATGCGAATACGCTTTATTTTGATAACTTCTTCCATCAAACAGGACAAGGGAAAACATCTGATGCGGAGTTTATGTTAGAGAATTCAATGTTTGGTTTACCACAAGGTTCTGTCTTTACAACGAAATCTCATAATACGTATCAATCAGCACCAGCTATTTTAGGACAACAAGGATACACATCAGCAGTATTCCACGGTAACTACAAAACATTCTGGAACCGTGACGATATTTATAAATCATTTGGTTTTAATAAATTCTTTGATGCGTCATACTACGATATGAATGAAAAAGACGTAGTAAACTATGGATTAAAAGATAAACCGTTCTTTAATGAATCTATTCCGTTATTACAAACGTTGAAACAACCGTTCTATACGAAGTTTATTACGTTATCGAACCATTTCCCTTATCCAATCGATAAGGCAGAAGCAACGATTGAACCAGCAACAACAGGTGATTCATCAGTAGATACGTACTTCCAAACAGCACGCTATTTAGATGAATCTGTAAAAGGCTTCATCGATTACTTGAAACAATCTGGTTTATATGATAACTCGATTATTGTTATGTATGGAGACCATTACGGTATTTCAGATAATCATAACGCAGCAATGTCAAAAGTAATGGGTAAAGAAATGAACTCATTTGAAAATGCACAGTTACAACGTGTACCATTAATCGTTCGTGTACCAGGAGTGAAAGGTGGCGTACAACATCAATATGGTGGTGAAATTGACGTTCTTCCAACGCTTTTACACTTACTAGGTACAGATACAAAGAATTATGTTCAATTCGGTTCTGATTTATTATCACCAGATCATAAACAAGTCGTTGCTTTCCGTAACGGTAACTACGTAAGCCCAACAGTTACTGCACTAAACGGCAAATACTATGATACAACAACTGGAAAGCCAGTAGAATTTACAGATGAAATAAAGAAAAATGAACAAATGGTTCAAAACTCACTAAAATACTCTGACCAAGTCGTAAATGGTGACTTATTACGATTCTACACACCGGAAGGATTCACTCCAGTAGATCGTTCGAAGTATAACTATAACAATCGTGATAAAAACAATACGAAGGTAAAAACGACTCCGGAAGGGGAAGCTAAATAAATAATAAAAGGCGCTATTCATATGAATAGCGCCTTTTATTTGTAAATATACCATCATTATTAGACAGAACCAGCTGTTGCTTTTTGTTTTGCCTTTCCGAAGAAAACTACACCGACGATGATAATAATGATAAATGCCCATTTCACGAAAGGGTTACTTTCGAAAAATCCAGCGAACCATTTCTCATCTACAATCATTTTTGTAGCAGTATAAGCTAAAACCGCTGCTCCAATCGTAATGATGACAGGAAAACGATCTACCCATTTTAGAATCAATGTACTGCCCCATACGACTACAGGAATAGAAACTAATAGCCCAATGATCACTAAAGAAAAGTTACCATGCGCAGCTCCTGCAACAGCGAGTACATTATCAATGCCCATTAACGCATCAGCAATAATAATAGTTTTAATAGCAGACCAAAATCCTTCTTCGGCTTTAATATCATGATTTTTGCCCTCAGCGATCAACTTGTAAGCGATCCATATAAGAAGTACACCACCAATTAGGAGTAACCCAGGTATTTTTAATAACCAAACGACAACTAAGGTAGCGAGGGCTCTAATAGCGATTGCCCCGACAGTACCCCATATAATAACTTTCTTTTGTTGGTCTTTTGGTAATCTTCTTGCTGCTAATCCAATTACGATGGCATTATCCCCGGCTAACACTAAATCGATTACAATAATGGCAAGCAAGGCAGACAAATACTCAGATGAGAGAAAATCCATATACATATCACTCCTTATGATTAATATGTGCTAAGCTATATTAAAAATTCTAAAGAGCTTTTTGTCATTGGTGTAAATGAATAATGAGGGGAACTTTAGAATTAAAGGTAAATAATGTATTCCAACGGGGGAAGGTATGCTGAAGTAATTTTTAAAGCACAATCATTGCACTACATAGAAACAAAAATTTGGACTTATATTTGGAGGTAATAAAAGATATTATATTAATAGAAAGCGATTACAAAATCTAATTTTGCAAAGTTAGTATCTATACTTGCAAGTCAATTAGTGAACAAGTATAGAAAGGGTGTACACCATATATGATATTAGATAATCGATGTGTAAATATTTTGCAACAAATTATTCAAGCAGAAGGTTATGTGTCTATAAATCAATTAATTGATGTAATTCAAGTTTCTAAGCGAACAATTTATTATGATATTAAGAAGATTGAAGATTGGTTACAAGAAGAAGGGCTACATTCAATTGAATATATCCGACCTTTAGGTTATTGCATAAGTAATGAAACGAAACAGATGATAGTAAAAAAATTAAATGAATTTACGAGTAATCAATATGAATATTCTCCACAAGAAAGAAAAATATGGTTAATTTTATACTTACTCATAAAGGAAAACAGAATTTTATTAGAAGACTTAATTGACCTTTTACAAGTAAGTCGTAATACTGTGCTTACAGATTTAAAAAAGCTAAAAGTAGAACTAAATAAGTATGATTTATTATTACAATTTGGGCGTAAACAAGGCTATCAAATTGCTGGAAATGAACAGGATAAACGAAATTTGTTAATTTCCAGTCTCTCTTTCATTATTACCAAAAACGGCTGGGAGTATTTAATATCACAAGTAAAATGCATTATGAGTGATATGAGGAATGAAAAAGATACTCTGGAACGAGAAACACTTTACAACATAAAAAATATTCTTTCAAACTGTGAAGGGTTTTTAGGTATCCAATATACAGATGAGGTGCTTGAAAATTTAAGCGTTTACATGTATTTGTTCCATAGACGTATTTTAAAAGGGCAGTACATTGAAATGGAAGAAGCAGAAAAAAATGTTCTTCGAGATTCAAAGCAATTTGAAGCAGCAAAGTATATCGCCAAGCAGTTTGAGCGAAAGTTTGCTGTTAAATTTCCAAGTGATGAAATTTATTATATTACGACGCATTTGTTAGGTGCAAAAGTAAATTACCAGGAAAATATGTATGAAAAAAATAATAAGGATGAAATACATTTGGTTGTTGACAGGATGATTAAAGAATTTCAGGACTATGCTTGCGTTATATTTGAAGATTTTAACGGGCTGTCTTCAGACCTATATTTGCATATGAAACCCGCGTTTTATCGGGTGAAGTATGGAATAGATATTGAAAATCCATTACTAAATACGATTCAGCAAAATTATAAAGAGGTATATTATCTTACGAAAAAAGTGATTCATCATTTTGAAGAATATGTGAGAAAATCTGTTTCAGATGATGAGATTGCATATATTACTATGCATTTTGGAGCGTGGATGAGGAAAGAAGGAATCGTTCCCAATCCGCGGAAAACTGCGCTACTTGTATGTCCGAATGGTATTGGAACATCACGTATGTTGCAATACCAATTAGAAAAATTATTTTCAAATGTGGATATATTAAATGCAATTTCAAAGCGAGAATATGAATCAAATACATTTGATGTAGATTGTATTATTACAACTACTGAAATTGAGAAGAGAGGGGTACCTGTTTTTAAGGTGAATCCAATTCTAACTGATTCTGAAAAAGCATCTCTTTTAAGAAACGTAAATGGAGTATTGTATGGTGAGAATCAAAAGGATTCTGTTGATGTAGTCATGGGAATTATTCGAAAATATTCCGATGTAGTAGATGAGCAATCTTTAAAAAGAGAATTGACTGAATTTATGAGTGGTCCGGTGTATTTTGAGAAGGAGGAGAAATATAAACCAATGTTAAACGAACTTTTAACTAAAGAGTTTATTCAACTTCAAAATCGAGTTGATAATTGGAAAGATGCGATAAAGGTAGCAGCTGAACCGTTATTACAAAATCAATATATCCTTGAAGAATATATTGATGAAATGATTGTAAATGTAGAAAAATTAGGTCCCTATATTGTTATTGCACCTAAAATTGCAATACCACATGCTCGTCCAGAAGCAGGAGTTAAGCAGCTAGGAATGAGTTTACTACAGTTAAAAGAAAGTGTTTCATTTTCAGAAAAACAAGAGCATGCTGCTAATTTGATTATTGTGCTAGCGGCTATAGATAATGAAACACATTTAAAAGCATTAGCACAATTAAGTGAGATGCTATCAGAACAAAAAAATGTGGAAATGTTAATTCATTCAGATTCAAAAGATAAATTATTAGAAATGATAGCTAAATATTCTAATTAAAGGGGAAATTAAAATGAAAAAAGTATTAGTTGTATGTGGAAATGGTTTAGGAAGTAGTTTTATTGTGGAAATGAATGTGAAGAAAATTTTAAATGAACTAGGATTACAAGCAGAAGTATCTCATACAGATTTAGCTTCTAGTAAATCTGAGCAAGCTGATTTATATTTAGGTGCAAAAGATATTATTTGTAATCTTGAAGATGGCACACGCACAGTTGCTGGTTTAACAAATATTTTAGATCAAAATGAAATTAAAGAAGCATTACAAAAACACCTGATGTAGTACAGTGAAAGGGGAGTAATGCTATGTTTGATATAATAATGAAGGATATTTTGGGACAGCCTGCAATATTAGTTGGATTATTTGCTATGTGTGGTTTACTACTGCAAAAGAAAAACTTTGCAGACACAGTTTCAGGAACCTTAAAAACAATTATGGGCTTTGTCGTTTTAGGAGGCGGAGCTACTATATTAGTAGGAGCTTTAGACGTTTTTGGTAAAATATTTGATAAAGCATTCCATATTAAAGGTATAATTCCAAATAATGAAGCTGTTGTTGCAATAGCTCAGCAAACATTAGGAAAAGAAACGGCATTAATCATGGTATTTGGTATGATTACAAATTTAATAATTGCACGATTTACGAAATTTAAATATGTATTTTTAACTGGTCATCATACCTTATTCATGGCATGTTTAATTTCAGCGGTATTTTCAACTACAGGGATGCAAGGCGCTTCACTAGTCATTATTGGGTCAGTTATTTTAGGGTCACTCATGGTGATTTTTCCAGCATTACTACAACCGTATGTTAGAAAGATTACAGGGATGGATGATATTGCAATTGGCCATTTCGGTTCAGTTGGATATTTAGCGGCAGGGTTTGTTGGAAGTAAATTTGGAAATAAAGAAAAAACAACAGAACAAATTCAAGTTCCGAAATCACTTGGTTTCTTACGTGATACATCAGTATCTATGTCATTAACGATGGCTGTATTGTTCTTTATTGTTGCGCCATTTGCTGGTAAGGAGTTTATCGAAACTGAATTAAGTAACGGACAAAATTATCTCGTTTATTCTTTCATGCAGGCCATTACGTTTGCAGCAGGTGTATATATTATTCTAGCAGGTGTACGTATGTTAATTGCAGAAATTGTACCTGCATTTAAAGGTATTGCAGATAAACTTGTACCAAATGCAAAACCAGCATTAGATTGTCCAACAATCTTTCCGTTTGCACCAAATGCAGTTATTATTGGCTTTTTAACAAGTTTTATTGCTGGACTTCTTTCCATGTTTCTTCTTCCATTTATCGGTTTAAGTGTAATAGTACCGGGATTAATTCCTCACTTCTTCACAGGAGCAACAGCAGCTGTATTTGGAAATGCAACAGGAGGTAGAAGGGGAGCGATACTTGGCGCTTTTGTAAATGGGTTACTAATTTCATTCCTACCAGCGATATTATTACCTATATTAGGTGGTTTAGGATTTGAGAATACAACATTCGGGGATTCTGATTTCGCAGTGGTCGGTATTTTGATTAGTGAAATTGTGAAGTTAGTAGGCTATATTTTTTAATATATGGGATAAAAAAAGACTTGATAACCTACTAAAGGGAATCAAGTCTTTTTATTACATACGATTATCATGCCAGAAGTTTAATGGGAAGTGTTCGTTCTCATTATATGCTTCTAATTCATATCCTTTTTCTTTCAGTCCTTTAATAATTCCAGGTACTGCTTTTACCGATTGTGGATGAATATCATGCATAAGGATAACTTCTGTTGGATTTGTAGCACCATGTAGTACGTTCTCTACAATTTTAGCAGATGCAGCATCAACTTGCATTTTGTTATATTTCCAGTCTAAAGAATCAATTGTCCAATCCCAAACCTTTAAGCCATTTTCTACAACTTTGTTGCGAAGAGCTTCGTTTAATCCTGGCATTGATCCGTAAGATGGGCGAGTTAATACTGGTGATTTAGCTAAAACACCAGCGATTAAGCCTTGATCTTCCTTCATTTCATCTACATAATGACCTTCAGTGTAAAGTTTCTTGTAGTTATGAGTCATACTGTGCATCCCAACGTAGTGGCCTTCAGCATCTTCGCGTTTTACAAGATCAGGGAAAGCTTTTACGTTTGAACCAATTAGGAAGAATGTTGCTTTTGCATTTTCTTTCTTTAACATATCTAAAAGCTCAGCTGTGTATTTTCCGGGACCGTCATCAAATGTTAAGTAAGCGACTTTTCTAACTTGTCCGTTATAATGCTTTGGAGCTTCTTTCGGAGCAAGAGATGTTTGAATCTCACTTACAAGTTGAACAGATTTTGCTTCATCCTCTGTACTAGCTAAAGCAGTATGTACTGATCCTAAAGCGGCTTCGTATGTAAATAATACCCCCGCACAAACCAACATAGCCCTTTTTACCAAAGTTGTCATTCGAATTCCATTGTGCATAATTTTCCTTCTCTCTATAAAAGTTCTACTCTACTATATTAGCAATTATAGGTAGGGAAATGCAAAAAAACTTTTTTACAAGTGTAAAAAAGTTTACTCAAAAGTATGCAAGATTTTATATCAATTGCAGTTTTGAAAAATAGGATGAAATTAAACTTTATTATTTAAACTTTCAATCATCAAATTATACTTTCGTATCACTTCATTTTCATTCCAATTATTGATTCGAATATTTTTGTTTTTTATTAAAATATTCGTAAAGAAACAATTACATAAAAAAAGGAGTGGGAATATGAATAATTATATTTGCACTACATGTGGAGTACAGTATCTCGAAAATGAAGAAGCACCTTCTCGTTGTAAAATTTGTAATGAGGAAAGACAATATGTTAATCCAATTGGGCAGTCATGGACAACATTAGAAACAATGCAAAATAGCAATTTATACAAAAACGAAATAATAAAAGAAGAAAGCGGTTTGTATAGCATTACTACTAAACCTAAATTTGCGATTGGACAAACAGCATTTTTAATACAAAGTAAAACTCTAAATGTTATGTGGGATTGCATTAGTTATTTAGATGATAAAACGATACAACGTATATATGATTTAGGTGGTATTCAAGCAATAGCACTTTCTCATCCACATTATTACTCTACACAAGTTAAATGGGCGGAAACATTCAATGTACCTATTTATATTCATGAAGATGATAAAGAGTGGGTGGTTCGTCCGAGTAAGCAAATTAAATTTTGGTCTGGGGAGCATCTGATATTATCGGAAGAACTTATATTGCACCGCTTAGGAGGCCATTTTAAGGGCGGGACTGTTATACATTGGAAAGATGGTAATGAAGGGAAAGGTATTTTGTTATCAGGTGATATTATACAAGTAGTTTCGGATCGAAAATGGGTAAGTTTTATGTATAGTTATCCCAATCTCATTCCATTACCAGCGAATAAAGTTAGAGATATGGCAGAGAAAGTAAAAGATATCCAATTTAGTCGACTATATAATGCATTTCATGGTGTGGTGGAAGATGCGAATAAAGCTGTACAAAGATCTGCTGATCGGTATATAAAGGCCCTGC
Organism: Bacillus sp. TH13; assembly: GCF_016651175.1. Lineage (NCBI taxonomy): Bacteria > Bacillati > Bacillota > Bacilli > Caryophanales > Bacillaceae > Bacillus > Bacillus sp. TH13. The sequence goes on from NZ_JAEKEJ010000001.1 coordinate 211,615, forward strand.
AAGGAGAACTATTTCATACGTAATAGCTTGTATTTTATCTCTACATTTATATAACTAATTTTATATGAATTTTATACGAAAGTCCTATTGTTTATTAACTAATAGGTCTTTCAACTTAGGAAGCTCACACTAATGAGGGATGTTAAAGGGAATATATGTAACCTATATTAATTACTATAAAGCTTTGGAAAATGAAAAGGAGGAGATTTGCATGAAGAATTGGGTTCAATTTAGAATTGCAAGACCAACAGATAAATTTGAAGAAGTGATAAGTTTTTATGAAACAGGATTAGGACTAAAACGTATAGGGGAATTTCACAATCACGAAGGATATGACGGGGTTATGTTTGGATTACCAGATGAAGAGTATCATTTGGAGTTTACTACACATGTTAATGGAAGTCCATGTCCGGCACCGACAAAAGATAATTTACTAGTTTTTTATATGCCTAATAAAGATGAAATTGAAAAGATAGTGAATCGATTAAGTAATATGGGCTATCATGAGGTGGAACCAGAAAACCCGTATTGGATAGAGAAAGGAACCACAATAGAGGATCCAGATGGTTGGAGAATTGTGCTTATGAATGCAGCTGAATAAGGAAACTATTTTCATATGAAATAGAGTGTAACAAAATGATTTAGACATAAATCCCTGCAGTGTTTGTAGGGATTTTTATATAAGAAAATCTTATTGAGAGAGTTATTAAAATGTAGAAAGTATTTTTGCTAAGAACAAATGTAATAAACATAATTTATGAAGGAGGTATAAAAGTATGATAGTAAACCATTTTGAAGAGTTTTCTAAACATGTTGGAAATACACCTCTCATGAAATTAAAATGCGAAGAAACGAAGAACCTTTCTATCTATGCTAAATGTGAATGGCACAATCCTACAGGATCGATTAAGGATAGGGCAGCACTTGCAATGATTAATAAATATTTACAAGAAGCGGACAAAATACAAAATATTTTAGAGTATAGTGGTGGAAGCTTAGCGAGGTCAATTGGGTGTATTTGTAATTATTTAGGGATTGAATGCACGTTAGTGTTAAGTTCTGCAATTGGTCAATCTCTATTAAATAAACTCGAATATTATGGTGCTAACGTAATCTTAGTTGATAAATGTAAGGGGTTTTACGCTGTAATTGAGAAGGCAATAGAGATTAGCAAACAAAAGCCAGAATTATACTTTTTATTCCAACACTATAATAATGCAAATATAGTAAGTCATATTGAAGGTACAGGGCGAGAAATTATTGCACAAATGATTGGAAAACCAATACATGCATGGGTAGCATCTGCTGGTACTGGTGGAACTCTAATGGGAGTCTATACAGCAATAAAGAATTATACAAAAAATGTTGAACTACATTTAGTAATGCCTGCTGAATTGCCCTATGGCTCGGAACAACCACCAAATGATTTAAAGAAATATGCTGGATCCGGTGGGTTCGGCTTAGGAAGGAAACAACATTTCATAGAACAGGAAGAAAATTTGATAGAAAAACAATGGACTTATTCATATGAAGATACCCTGTATGAAATGGCACGTTTTTATAAAGATACTGGTATAAAAATAGGAACTTCTGCGGCAGCGAATTTATTAGCAGCTAAACAAATTGGGAAAGAAAAAGGTGCGAATTTTAATGTAGTTACAGTTTTTCCGGATGCAGGGTCAATAGAAGAGTGGTCAGATGTAAAAAATTTAGTTGAAAAAATAGGTGATTGAGAGGACCATTAAAAGTTCTTTCGTAGTTTATATCTTATTCTACGCAAAATTGATACCATCAAAAAACTCTATGTTTAACATGTACAGTTTTTTGATGGTGTAGCTGTGCAATCTTTAGAAATTTCACATACCGTATTTTAAAAATAAATATAGGAAAACCGAAAAGTAATGTAGAATATATCGTACATACATATATACAGTCAACATAAAAGATAAAGAGGTGGGTATATGTTACTTGAGGAAGTAATGCAGCAACTAGAGGAATATGGAACAGAACAAAATCGTAAAACGTATAAAAACCACGGAGCGAAAGAGCCACTATTCGGAGTTAGTTTTGCAAATTTAAAATTGTTAAAAAAGAAAATAAAAAAAGATACCGATTTAGCAGTTGAATTGTGGGAAACGAAAAATATGGACGCAATGACATTAGCAACTTATATTTTAGACCCGAAGAATTTAACAACAGAACAGCTTAATAGTTGGGTTCAGGATGTTGATTATTACTGTTTAATGGATGTTTTTATGACATCTATATGTACTTCGCCAATTGCAATAGAAAGAATGGAAGAGTGGACAAAGTCTAATGATGAATGGATTGGAAGAGCTGGCTGGTCTTTGTTAGCAAATATATCGATTAAAAATAAAGCGTTACATGATGGTTTCTTCTCTCCATACTTAGAAGAGATTAAAGAAAATATACATAATGAAAAAAATAGAAAAAAGAAGCGATGAATAGTGCTTTAATCGCAATAGGAATTCGTAATGAAGACTTAGAGCGACAAGCAATTGAAATTGCACGTGAAATTGGAAAAGTAGAGGTTGATCACGGTGCAACATCATGTAAAACACCAGATGCAGAAAGCTATATAAAAAAAGCGAGAGAAAGAGCTGAAAAAAAGAAAGTGAAATAAGAAAAGAGGAACGGCTATGAAACCAATTGAAGCAGCACAAAGCATAATTACATCACAATTTCCGAATTGTGATGTAGCTTTACTCGGTGGAAGCGTTGCACGAGGAGAAGCGACGAAAACATCTGACCTTGATATTGTAATAGTTGACCAAAGTTTAACTTCTTGTTATAGAGAATCTTTCTATAGTAATGGATGGCCTGTTGAGGTGTTTGTTCATAATTTTGAAACATATAAAACCTTTTTCAAAATGGATTGTGATCGAGGGAGACCGTCGTTACCACAATTAGTTTCAGAAGGGATTGCATTAAAAGGGGAAAAGGAAATTGTTGAGAGATTAAAAAAAGAAGCGAATGATTTACTACATAAAGGACCAGCTAAATGGTCCGAAGAAACGATTAAGCAGAAGCGATATTTTATTACGGATACTTTAGATGACTTTATTGGTGCAACAAAAAGAGAAGAAGAATTGTTTATCGCTAATTTATTAGCGGATTTAGTACATGAATATGTATTAAGAGTAAATGGTAAGTGGCTTGGGAGTTCAAAATGGTTTATTAGGGTGGTAAGAAGATATGATGAGCAATATGCAAACAAATTTGTAGCGGCTTTTGATTATTTTTATAAAACGGGAGAGAAAAATGAATTAATTCATTTTATAGAAAAGACGTTAGAACAGTATGGTGGAAGAGTGTTCGAAGGATTTTCTATTGGTAAATAAAAAGGGGAGAGAAAAATGAATGTACCATATGTTCAATTAAGAGAATTGACACTAGATGATGTAGAAGATCGCTATCAATGGTCATTAGATAGAGATGTAACAAAGCATTTAGTCGTACCAGATCAATATCCTCCGTTCACTCGTGGAGATACGAGAAACTGGATTGAAGCTTGTATAAGTCGAAAAAATGGTTATGAACAAAGGGCAATCGTTACTGAGGCAGGTATACATATTGGATGGGTAGACCTTAAAAATTTTGATAAAACAAATAAAAATGCTGAACTAGGAATTGCGATTGGAAATAAAGACTATTGGGGTAAAGGATTTGGAATGGCAGCTCTAAACAGCATGTTACAAATAGGTTTTTCCCAGTTTGAATTGGAGAAAATTTGGTTACGTGTAGATGAAGATAATACACAAGCTAAACAGAGTTATGAAAATGCCGGATTTGTATGCGAAGGGTTAATGAGAAATGATCGATTGAGACAGGGAAAGTTCATTCATCGCTATCGTTACAGTATATTAAAAGAAGAGTATGAATCAAAAAATAATAACCTATAAAAATATTATGTCAATTAAAAAGGGGAAGATAAAATGATTCGATTACTTACAAAAGCGGATGCAAAACAATATTGGGAGTTACGTTTACAAGCATTACAAGTAAATCCAGAAGCATTTATAACGACTTATGAAGAAGCAGTACGTCAAGAAAACCCTCTTGAACGAGTTGCTAGTAATCTTTCATCCAATAGTAGTTTTACATTTGGTGCTTTTAATAATGAAAATCGTTTAGTTGGGGTTGTTACTTTATTAACAGAAGAAAAAGACGCATATAAGCATAAAGGACATATCGTTGCAATGTATGTAGATACTGAAAATCGAAGAAGTGGTCTTGCACGTGATTTAATACGTAAAGCAATTGAAAGGGCAAAAGAGATGAAGCTAGAGCAATTGAATTTAGGGGTTGTGTCAACGAACGAACCAGCAAAACGCTTATATGAATCAATGGGATTTAAAACGTACGGAATTGAAAAAAGGGCTATAAAAATGAATGGTTTGTATAGTGATGATGAACATATGGTGTTGTTCTTTTAAGAGAGGAAGTTTTGTATGAAAGATCTCTATTTAGAAAGAAATATGGACCCTCAAGTAGCGATTTTGTATGCGACGGTTGCTGATACGTTTAATAGATTGCAAAGGCTAGTAGAAGGTACTGAAGAGAACGAACTATCCTATAAAGGGTCTGAAAATAATGAAAATAGTATTGGGCAGTTACTTCAGCATTTAGCAGTTGTCGATTTACATTGGGTGTATCGTTTCAAGGGAGAAGATGTTCCAACAACATTTGAAAATAAATATGGGCCTATGTTGAATGAAGTAGGAGAAATACCGAGTTTAAGAAAATACACGTTGCAAGAGTTAATGCAAGATTATGAAGCAGTGCAAAAATTGTTTTATGAAGAATGTATGAAACTAACAGAAACTGATTTAACGCGGAAAGTTTTGTATGAAAAAGGGGAAAATGCGACTATAAGATGGGGAATATGGCATATAGCAGATCATAATCGGTATCATCAAGCTCATATAAGTCGATTGAGGAAATTATATAGAGCTAGATTACATACAAGTTAAAGATTGTGAATTTTAATTATATTTATTTTGTTGTATAGTATTAGGAAGAAACTAAACAAGGGGTTTTACAATGAAAGCAATTGTTATAGGGATACTGGCATCATTTTTCTTTGCCTTTACCTTTGTTTTAAACCGGGCAATGGACTTAGAAGGTGGAAGCTGGATTTGGAGTGCATCATTACGGTATTATTTTATGGTTCCAATGCTATTACTTATTGTTATGTATAGAGGGAACTTAAAGCAACTCTTTCAATATATGAAAAACAATCCGAAAGAATGGTTAGTATGGAGTATCGTTGGATTTGGTCTCTTTTATGCACCGCTCAGTTTTGCTGGAGCGTTCGGACCAGGTTGGCTCGTTGCATCAACATGGCAAATTACAATTGTTGCAGGGATTTTGTTAACACCATTTTTTGCGGTGGATCCACTACATAAAAAACTTCCGATGAAGGAATTAGTTATGTCGGGCATTATTTTATTCGGTGTTGTTCTCATGCAAGTAGAACATGCTTCTTCATTAGGTATTCGTGAAACCGTTTTATGCGTAGTTCCTGTACTTATTGCAGCATTTGCGTATCCTCTTGGAAATAGAAAAATGATGCAAGTTTGTAAAGGGGAATTAGATGTATTTCAGCGAGTACTCGGTATGACATTAGCAAGTTTACCATTTTGGTTTTTATTATCTGGTTACGAAGTATCAACTGGCGGATTACCGTCAAGTAGCCAAGTTTTTCAATGTTTTATTGTAGCAGTTAGTTCTGGGTTAATCGCGACAATATTATTTTTCTTTGCAACAGATCTTGTGAAAGATGATCCACAAAAACTAGCAACAGTGGAAGCGACGCAGTCAGGTGAAGTTTTATTTGCGCTAGTAGGAGAGCTGATCTGGTTATCTGCACCAATTCCGTCATCTTTATCTTGGGTTGGTATGAGTCTCGTTATTATTGGAATGATACTTCATAGTTATGTGGCTGTCGTTGTAAAAAAAGAAGAAAAAATAACGGCGTAATGAGATTAGCTCTTTTTATTAAGAGTTAGTCTTTTTTCATAGAAAGGGATGAAAATATGAATTTACAGCGTGTTGAACAAATTGAAAAAGATTCAATATTAAATGTGCTACAATATGCCGTCGGTCCAAATGAAATAAGCTTAAAGAAGGCAGTATTATTTTACCAAAGTAATAAAGGGACTTTGTACAAATATGAAGAAAAAGCTTGTATAGGTATTGAAGTAATCGGAGCAACTAAAGCACGAGTATGTCATATAGCAGTGGCTTCAGATTATCGTCAAAAAGGAATTGCACTGCAAATGATTAAAGAGATTGTAAGAATATATCAATTGACTTATATAGAAGCAGAGACAGACGATGGGGCGGTAGAATTTTATAAAAGAATGGGTTTTCAAGTTAAAAGTTTAGGAGAAAAATATACGGGAATCGAAAGATTTCATTGTTATTTGGAAAAATAGTATAAAAATATGCATATGGAGTATAGCTTAAAAAAATAAGATTTACATTTTTCTTCATTTCAAAAACTCTCGCTCATCAATATCTACGATTTTAATAGAGTTTTGAGGCTTCAGTACACCAATATACATATTTTTGTAGTAATGAATATGATTAAGTTAAAAATTAAGAAAAATATGATAATATATTTATATAAAAGTTTAAATTTACGTGGCTAGTGAGGGAACCAATATGAAAATGAATGAAATAGTAGCAAGCACACAATTTCCAAATACAATCGAAACAATAACAAAAGATTTAAAAGCATTAGGAATCGAAAAAGGAATGACAATTATCGTTCATTCATCACTAAGTTCTATCGGATGGATATCTGGTGGTGCGGTTGCCGTAGTAGAAGCATTAATGAAAGTTGTTACGGAAGAAGGAACGATAATAATGCCAACGCAATCTTCGGATTTGTCCGATCCGAAACATTGGTCAAGACCACCTGTACCGGAAGACTGGTGGCAAATTATCCGAGATAACGTCCCTGCATTTGATTCACGTATAACCCCAACAAGGGGAATGGGTGAAATAGTTGAATGTTTTCGTACATATCCGAATGTAGTACGTAGTAATCATCCGTTAGGAAGTTTTGCTGCATGGGGAAAACATGCAGTAGAAATAACAATGAACCATTCATTATCAATGAGCTTTGGAGAAGAATCTCCATTAAGAAAAATATACGATTTAGACGGGTACGTATTATTAATTGGTGTTGGATATGATTCAAATACGTCTGTTCATTTATCCGAGGTGCGTACTGGTGCATGTGAGTTAATACAAGTAGGAGCACCTATTATAGAAAACGGTGAAAGAGTGTGGAAAGAGTTTGTTGAAATGGATTACGAATCTGAGAAGTTTGTAGAAATTGGTGTGGAGTTTGAGCGAAAAGGAACTGTAAAAAACGGGAAGATAGGGAATGCAACGTGTCGTCTAATGAAACAGCGTGATATAGTTGACTTTGGAACAGAATGGTTTCGTAAGAAAAATTAGTAAGGGATGGTTACAATGAAGGGGAAAAAGGTATTAATTACGAGCGGTGGTTGTCTAGAAAAATGGGATCAAGTACGCGGGCATACGAATATGGCTAAAGGTACAATCGGAAGGATAATCGCAGAAGAACTTATAGCTAAAGGGGCACATGTTATATATTTGCACGGTTATTTTGCGGAGAAACCGAGCGATGTACATAGAGGGTTAGAATTACATCCATTTGAAGGAATTGTTGATTTACAAGATAAAATGAAAAGTATCATCACACATGAAAAGGTTGATGCAGTCATTATGGCAGCGGCTGGATCAGATTGGATTGTGGAGAAAATTTGTGATCAAGATGGTAATGTTCTTAATATGGACGGAAAAATTTCAAGTGATATAGCACCGATTATTCACTTTCAAAAGGCTCCAAAAGTATTAAAACAAATAAAAGAATGGGACCCAGAAACAGTACTTGTTGGTTTTAAACTTGAAAGTGATTTAAATGAAGAAGAACTGTTTGAAAGAGCGAAAAATAGAATGAAAGAAGCAAGGGCGAATGTAATGATTGCAAATTCACCACATTCTTTATATTCGCGTGGAGCTGTACATTATGTAATTGGACAGGATGGTAAAGGGAAGTTGTGTAATGGAAAAGATGAAACGGCGAAAGAAATTGTCAAAAGCTTAGAGGTATTATGTAATCGTGTCACTGCTTTTTAAAATTAAGTTTTTAGATAAGAATGAATCCGCATAGTAATAAGTAAGCGAAACTTTAATTGATGGGAATTTTACTTTTACACGAATGTGAAGCGTATATCAATCAAGAGCTATACACAGAATAATTGGTGAGGAGTGGATTCTATGGAACATTTATTAAAGCAAGCTATTAAACTTAGAAACGAAAAGAAATATGCGCAGTCTAAAGAGATGCTTATAGGATTAACAAACTTTACAAAGGATGCAGAAGTACTGTATCAGTGTGCGTGGATACATGATGTAATGGGGCTAGAAACAGAAGCAGTTCCGTATTATGAGCAGGCAATCGCAAATGGACTTGATGGCGAATCCCTTTGCGGTGCTTATATTGGTCTAGGAAGTACATATCGTTGTATAGGGGAATATGAAAAGGCAATTACAGTATTAGAAGCTGGGGTGAAAAAATTCCCAGAGAACGATCCGATGAAAGTATTTTTATCATTAGCAAAATATAACGTAAACGATCACGAGTCAGCGATGAAATTATTACTTGAAACTGTCGTGAAAGTAGAGGAAGTAAAAGAATTTGAACGTGCCATTTCATTTTATAAAGACCACTTAAATGAGGTTATTAAATAAAGGAGTGAACGTATGAATGTTACACTATCGCGAAGGCGAAAAGGTATTTGGATTGGACTCGTCTCTTTAATTATGCTATCAAACTATTTATTGTATGCTCTTCCAATAGTACCAGCTGCGCCGAAAGAAGTTGTACTTGGGTCATTATTAGATTGCATGTTTGTCATTCCAATCATCACGTATTTCTTCATTATTCGAAAAAGGTACTCGTTAACGTATATAGTTCCTGTTGTAATAGCTGGTTATATTTTTGCAAGATTTATTATTCCAAGTGACTATTTACAAGATTTTTCATACGTTTCTTATATTATAGTTGCAGGAGAAATTGCTTTTGTATGTTTAGAGTTATTCCTTCTATATAAAATTGTTAGAAAGCTTCCTACCATAATAAAAAAATATAAAGAATATAAAAGTGAGTACTCTTCATTTTCTTATGCAATTGATGCTGCGTTTGACGCTACTATGAAAAGAAATAAATTAATAGATATCATTGTAACGGAGTGTAAGTTAATCTATTATGCATTTTTATCGTGGCGTGAAAAAGTACCAGAAGGTGAATACGTATACTCATATCACAAAAAGACTGGTGCAATAGGTGTATATATCATGATCATCCATGCGACCTTAATAGAAAGTATTGGTTTTCATTATTTGCTACACCAGTGGAATCCAGTAATAGCATGGATTTTACTTATTTTAAATGTATACGCGATGATTTATTTTATAGCTGAAATACAAGCGATGCGTAAAAATCCACTTAACGTAACAGAAGAACAAGTAATCATTCAAATTGGATTAGGAAAGAAAATTGTTATACCATTTACACAAATTGATAATATTGCGTTCTACAAGGGTGATGAATTGCTAACGGCAAAAGAAGGGAAACAGGTATTGGATGCAACTGTTATGGAGTTCATAAAAGAACCTGCTACTTTTGAAATAACATTAAAAGAGCCAGTGAAAGCACAGTTGTTATATGGATTTTCTAAAACAGTAAGTCGTGTGCACTTAAATGTTGATGAAGAACGAAAATTTTATGATGCGGTTAAGGAAAAGTTAAAACATGAGTAATAGTGCTGTTAGTTACATAAAAACAAATAAGCTTCCGTTAGAAGTGAAAAAATATGAAACATGGATAGTGAAAAACTCTTTCTAAATAAGAAGGAGTTTTTCTTGTGTACTTGTATAAATCATTATATAAAAAACTATATACTTCTTTATCGTTAGATAAGTGGATATAATTGAGGATAGAACTAGTATAAGGGGAAACAAAATAATGAATAAGTTACTTACATCGAAAAGTGAAATTATAGAAAGAAAAATCCGGTATAACTCAACGATAGTAGATCACAATTGCTTATTACTTGAAAAGCAATCACAAAGTATCGTTTTATTTCACGAGGTGCAGTATTCATTTACAATGACTGCAAAAGATACTAAGTTAACAATCCCAAAAGGGAGTTATACAATCGCATATTACTGGAAAGATCGTTCGTACAATTTATACGTTTGGAGAGATATAAAAGGAAATTATTTAGGTTCCTATTTTAATATCGTAAAAAACACACAAATAAAAGACGAAGTGGTTTCCTTCGAAGATTTAATCATCGATATTATGGTACTTCCAAATGGAGAATACTTCATATTAGATGAGGATGAATTACCAGAACCATTAGGAAATTTCGAAGGTGGTTATGTGAAGGAAGCTCTTTATGGACTGAAAGAAATCATTCAAAAAGAGCTTCCACAAATAGTTTTGGAGACAGCCAGGGCGCAGAAGAACTAAAATTTAATTACATAAATATTTTGAATGGAAATGAGTAGTCTCAAGTTATATGATCTAACTTTTTTGATAAATCTAAGGTTAGTAGCATATTTCTTGAGATTACTTTTTTTGTAGAAATTTCGTTGCTTAGTTATTAAATTGATTTTAAATTTATGAAATAAGATTGACTGAATCAAGTTCAGTCGTTTATGATTGAATCAGATTCAGTCGCAAGAAAAAAATAGGAGATGACCTATGAAAAGAATATCAAAAGAACCAGATATAAGACGGCAAGAGTTAATGGATATTGGTTTTGAACTATATATGAAAAATGGTATGAAAGGATTTGGCATAAAAGATGTTGTGAATCATGCAGGTGTAGCAACGGGCTTATTTTATTATTACTTCAAGTCTAAAGAGAATTTTGTTGATGAAGTTTTAAATGACTGTATTGTGAAAAATATGGAGTTAATTGAAGAAATACTTGTTTCAAATGAACGGTCTGTCATGCAAAAGATGAAAGATTCACTAGATATATTTTGGACATTTATTGAAAAGTTAGCACCCTATAAAAATGTGAGTTCGTTTCAGACGGAACAACATTTTCAACTGGAACAGAAATTATTCACACGTATGCAACCGTTAATTAGACAAGTAATTGAAGAGGGAGTAAACATAGGGTTTTTTTATACTGATAACTCATTATTAGCTTCTGGGTTTATTCTATACGGTCTTAGCAGTATTGCTCATTCAGAAGTAAAATTGAATCTAGATACAAAACATGAAATGGTTAATTTAGTATTAACTACACTACGATACAATCAAAAGGAAGGAGAAAGTTTATGAAAATTATTATCGATGGAAATAATATCTCACAAGAGCAACTTATAAAATGGAAAAGAGAACGGATAAAAAAAGTATTATATACATTAGGACATAAAGAGCCTGAAATAAATGATATAGACGTCATGATAAAACAGCTAACGGAAATAAAGTTGCGATATACATACAATGAAGTGTACGAAAAGTTGAAATCAAAACTTAGATTAAGTGCAATAGGTATGCGTATCTGTACTCTTTTATCTGGTGATAGACGAAAATTTTCAAAAACTAGTATTTATTTAGATGGGATTACAGCAGAAGTAGCTATACATGGAATTGATAGTTTGATGCTTGAACAATCACGTGAAAATAACAAAGTGAATTTATCTGCTTGTCCTGATCACTATGTACTAAGACCCTTTGGGGAAAATGAATTAGAGGTTATCGAAACTACTGGTAATTCTCCGTTTCCAGTTCAATTTTTCATTGTTTTTGGTGACGAAACCGGATTAAAAACACCGAGAGATAAATCTTATCAATACCAATCAACAGGTGTTGCACGTATGAAAGATGGTACTACTATTGGTGGAGTTCGACATCAATTTAAAGATACTGATACAGGGATAGAAGTAAGTCTAGTTGTTGAGTTCCCAGCCCTTTGTCCTAATAGCCTAATTAAATCCCATCAAATGCATTTAGCATGTGAGTTTTCTTATTGGTTACAGTGGATTAAAGATCAGAAGAAATAGTAAGTAAATGATATCGTTCAAATAAACAACAGTAAAAATGTTCAAACGAATCATATGTATGTTTTGATAAAACCTAGTTGACTTATCGGAAATATTTGTATAATATGTACTTAATTCCATAACGTATTGCTGATTGGAGAAACCAAAGGCATTTTATCTGTTGATAAAATGCCTTTGGTTTTTTTATTGCACAAATACTGAATCTGTTCATTTATATGAATCATTTTAAGGAGGGGAAGAAATGACTGTTTCAATTGATGGGGTATCAAAATATTTTTTGAAACAAACTGGTACTGTTCAAGTATTAGAGAATATTAATTTTCAATTAGAGAAAGGGGATTTTGTTACAGTAATTGGTCCGAGTGGGTGTGGAAAAAGTACATTACTAAAAATTGTTGCAGGTCTAGATAATGATTTTGAAGGTGAAGTTGTTATTGACGGGGAGTCTATCTTAAAACCGAGTAAGAAACAAGGTTTTATTTTTCAAGAACATAGGCTTTTTCCATGGTTAACAGTTGAAGAAAATATAGCGGCAGATTTGTCGTTAAAAGATAAGTATGTGAAAGATAAGGTGAGAGAATGGGTTGAAATCGTTCGGTTAGATGGCTTTGAAAAATCGTATCCGAAAGAAATTTCAGGCGGGATGTCACAACGTGTTGCGATAGCGAGAGCGTTATTAAGAGATCCAAATGTATTATTACTTGATGAACCTTTTGGAGCGCTAGATGCTTTTACTCGAAGTCATTTGCAAGAAGTATTGCTAAATATTTGGGAGCAGAAGAAAACAACAATGATATTCGTTACACATGATATAGACGAAGCGATATATCTTTCAAACCGAATCATCATTATGAGTGCAAAGCTTGGAAAAATACATAAAGTAATTGAAAATAATTTGCCTTATCCGCGAAATAAAACTTCTCAATCGTTCCAACAACTTCGAACGAAAGTATTACAGCAGTTTGAATATGGAGGATTGATTCAAACAAGTATATAGGAAAAGGGTGATTTTATATGTATAAAAAATTTAAAGTTCTTTCTTTTGCTTTAGCTATATCAGTATGTTTATTAGGATGTGAAAAAAGTACAGCAAGTAGTAAGAAAGAAGATGTAACAATACAAATTGGTATACAACAAGGATTAAGCCCGCTATTACTAGCAAAGAAAAAGGGGTGGTTTGAAGAGGAGTTTAAAAAAGAAGGAGTTAAAGTGAAATGGACAGAGTTCCAAAGTGGACCTCCTTATTTTGAAGCAATCGCATCAAACCGATTAGACTTTGGTGAAGTAGGGAATTCTCCAGTCATTTCAGCGCAAGCAGCAGGTATTGGATTTACCGAAATCGCCAATACAAGTTATGCGAGAAAAGGAACTGGAATTCTTGTTCAAAAAGATAGCAAGATTGCGAGTGTAAAAGAGTTAAAAGGTAAAAAAATTGCAGTAGCAAAAGGAAGTAGTGCTTTTAATTTATTGTATCGAGCACTTGATAAAGAAGGGATTGATTCAAAAGATGTAAATGTCATTCAATTACAACCAGATGAAGCGCAGCCTGCATTCGAATCAGGATCAGTAGATGCATGGGCGATTTGGGACCCTTTCATATCATTACATACGTTAAATAAAGGTGCGAAGGTGATTGCAGACGGTGAAACATTAAATGCCTCTTCACCAGAATTTTTAATTACGAGAACAAAATTTGCGAAAGAACATCCAGAATTAGTTGAGAAATTCCTCAAAGTTTATGAGAAAGCACGTGTATGGCAAGATGCTAACTTAGATGAAGCAATAAAAGTATATACTTCTGTAAAAAAGATAGATGCGGAGATCGTAAAAGAAGTGTTTAATCACGACAAACCAATTTTAGTTCCGGTAACGAAGGAAATAATAGCAGAACAACAAAAGACAGCGGATTTTCAATATAAGCTCGGTTCTATAAAGAAAGAAATTAAGACGGAAAAAGTTGTAGATAATTCTTTCGTAGAAAAAGCATTGAAAGCGAAGTGAAAAGAGGTTTTGTAAAGTGGAAAATACGAAAGCTGTTATTAAACCAACGAGTATAACGATTGAGAAAAACAGCGTCAAGAAGGTGCGAAAGTTAAATGTAAAGGTTTTAGTAAGGGCGATTACTATACCGGTTATTATATTAATAATTTGGCAGTTGGCTGGCGTATTCGGTCTTGTTTCTAAAACAGTTTTACCAACACCATTAGATATTTTTCTAGCTTTCCAAGAGCTTATTAAAACAGGAGAGTTATTCGGCCATTTAAGTATTAGTGTATTCAGGGCTGCGGCTGGTTTCTTTATTGGTGGGGGCTTAGGAATCATTTTAGGAACGATTGTTGGATTTTCAACGAGAAGTGAGCAATATTTAGATCCATCTGTGCAAATGTTAAGAACTGTACCTCATTTAGCTGTTGCGCCGCTTTTCGTATTATGGTTCGGTTTTGGTGAAACATCGAAAGTGCTATTAATTGCAGATGGTGCATTTTTTCCTTTATACGTAAACGCATTTTTAGGTATTAGAGGTGTGGATTCAAAGTTATTTGATGTTGCGAGAGTGTTAGAGTTTAGTAAAAGAAAATTAATCACGAAACTAATTTTACCAGCCGCATTGCCTAACCTTTTACTAGGAGCAAGGTTATCGTTAGGTGTTGCATGGGTGAGTTTAGTAGTAGCAGAACTTATGGGGTCTACAGAAGGTATTGGCTATATGATTATGGATGCAAGGCAATTTTCAAATACAGATATCGTATTTGTCGGCATAATTATCTTTGCATTTGTTGGGAAGTTTTCTGACTCTCTTGTACGTTTACTAGAAGTGAAGTTTTTAAGATGGCGAGATAATTTTAAAGGTGAGACTGGGAATTAACATATAAATTATTAGGGGTAATTTATATAGAATGTGTTAGTATACGTTTCAAAATAAATAAGGGGTGTGTAAAGGTATGGAATTATTATGGTTTATTCCGGCTTATGGAGATGGTCGATATTTAGGAACGACAAAACGAGGAAGAGCAGCTGAATATGGTTATTATAAGCAAGTTGCTGCGGCAGCTGATTATTTAGGATATACGGGTGTTTTACTTCCAACTGGTCAAGGGTGTGAAGACCCTTGGGTGTTAGCTTCAGCTCTTGCTGCTGAAACAGAAAAACTAAAATTTTTAGTAGCAGTGAGACCAGGACTAATGTCCCCTACAGTTGCAGCGAGGATGGCATCTACATTTGATAGAATTTCAGATGGGAGACTGCTTATTAATGTAGTAGCTGGAGGAGATCCAGTTGAACTACAAGGAGATGGATTATATCTTGATCATGATGAAAGATATGAAGCAGCGGATGAATTTTTAAAAGTTTGGAAATCGACATTGCAAGGTGAAACGATCTCTTTAGAAGGAAAACATATTAAAGTTACAGATAGTAAAGTGGTATTCCCACCAGTTCAAACGCCATATCCTCCTGTATATTTCGGAGGATCATCAGCTGCTGGAAAAGAAGTAGCAGCTGAACATAGTGATGTATATTTAACGTGGGGAGAGCCACCAGAGCAAGTGAAAGAGAAAATAGAAGAAGTAAGAAAACTTGCAGAAGAGAAGGGACGTAAGCTGCGATTTGGCATTAGATTACACGTAATTGTAAGAGAAACAGAAGAAGAAGCATGGGAAGAGGCAGAACGTTTAATTCAATATGTAGATAACGAAACAATTGAGCTTGCTCAAAAAACATTTGCAAGATATGATTCAGTTGGACAAAAACGAATGACACATTTAAATAAAGGAACAAGGAAATCATTAGAGATAAGCCCTAATTTATGGGCCGGAATCGGACTTGTAAGAGGTGGGGCAGGTACTGCACTTGTAGGCGATCCGCATACAGTAGCAGAAAGGATAAAAGAATATGAATCGTTAGGAATTGATACGTTTGTTTTATCAGGATATCCGCATTTAGAAGAAGCGTATGAAGTGGCAGAATTGTTATTTCCATTATTGAAAGACGAGAAGAAAAAAGAAAATAAAATTGTTGGTGAAATGATTGCTGATGCATATGCATTAAAAAAATAGTGAGAAAAAACCCGCAAGTTATTCGCTTGCGGGTTTTCATCGTAAATTATTAGAAAATATGGTAAAATTAAAGGGTAACTTAAGGTGCGGTTGGTTGTTCAATTATCACTTCTCCGAGTAGGAGGGGGGTGATAATACGTGAGTGAAATAGCGTTGCTACTGCAAGGTGGACTGTTTCTCGTTGCATTGTTAACGTTCGTCGTCGTTTTAATAGACAAGCTCAAAAAATAACAACCCACCTATGCCTATAGAATGTGGGTTGTTTTGTTTGTAAGAAACAAATAGGATAAATGAACAATCCAATCTGCTAAGTTACGTGGACTAGTGTGTAGCCGCACACTAGTCTTTTTTATTTATATACAATTTATAATTGGTTTATGTGATTGTATTGTTCTTTTCATACTCATTATAACACAGTGTCTTTTCATCAAGAAAGGAGACCGTATGTTCTGATTTCTATTGTATAGTAGGTGCTTTTTCTTTAAACAGCCCATCCATATACTGCTTTAAACTTTGGATATAAAATTTCTGTGTATTCACATTATTTACACCGACAATTGGTGATGGAAGGTCGAATCTTTTTTCTGATAAATGAACAACAACATCAAAAATATCAAATAGACGAATGAAACAGAACAGCCCATCTTTATCGCTAAGTAAAATAAAGTAATGATTTTCACTACTTGTATTTAGCGTATTCCATAAAGAACTTTTGCTTAAATCACGTACAATGCTTTTTTCTTTTAGTTCCACGAAATCTGCATTTGAGAGAATGGTAGAAATATCAATCGCATCTTGATCTTCAAAGTAGCCATCAACTGCTTGTACAGCGAATGTATAAGCCATTTTTAATATACTCATTTTATATTTACGGTTATCTAATAGCAATTCACGTTGAATAGAACTCGCTACTTTCGTTACACGTTCTTCTTTCCAAATTTCATTATGTAAGGAAATATCGTGCTTTTTACATAGTTTCATAATTAATGCATTAGAATAAAGAATTTCGTCGCTTACTTCGACAACATCAGTCTCAGCAGCCGCAAGTTCTTCACCGTGCTCATTCGTATAGAGTGGGGAATCAATTTGTCTTTTCATTTGTTCAATCTTAAACTGACTCAATTTATGCCTAATTAAAGGACGATCAATATTTGTTGTCATTTGTTCATGACAAGTATCACAAATTGAGTTTGTGAAATAATATCCACATAATATTTCTGGAATGACATATTGTTCACTAAGTTCTTTCGTATCTTTTCTGCAAATGATGCATTGTGTCATTTTTATCACCTTTACCCGCAAATTTGTATATAATCTCATTGTAGTGTATTTATTGGTATTTTGGAATATTGTAAAGGAAAATATTATGTGAAATTCATGTTTATTTTGGTACAATGAAGAGAAGTGCTAGTTTAAAGGAGGCCATTTTTTTGAAATCGAAAGTGCACTTTTGGACATTAGAAGTGCTAATGGTTGTAGGAATCATATTTATTTGCACAAAAATATCATTTTTATTTCAACCGATTGGTATCTTCATATCAACATTATTTTTCCCAATCTTAATCGCGCTTTTTTTATACTTCATATTTAATCCTGTATTAATCTTTTTGGAGAATAAAAAAGTACCTAGAAATTTAGCGATATTACTGTTATATCTTTTTATCATAACATTAACTGCCGTTGGCGTTGGAGTAGTTGTTCCTACTATATCACAACAGCTAATGGACTTAGTAAAAAATATGCCAGGCTACATAAAAGAGGGAAAAGTATACATACAAGAATTATCACATCATAGGTTGTTTGAATGGTTATCTACACAAAACTACGTTTCCATTGAAACAATTGAAAAAAATGCAATTGAATACTTAAAAGATATACCAAATACAATTACGTCGAGTGCAACGGCTTTATTTGGTATTATCACGAACGTTGCATTAGTTGTATTTACTGTACCGTTCATTTTATTTTACATGTTTAAAGATGGACATGCCTTTCCAGGAAAAGCGGTAAGTTTATTACCAGAGTCTTACCGTGAAGAGGGGCTTCGTATCATTAAGGAAACGAACGAAACATTATCTGCATATATTCAAGGACAAGCGCTCGTTTGTATATTTGTAGGTGCGTTTACTTTTATCGGTTATTTAATTATCGATTTACCGTACGCTTTCGTTTTAGGAATTATTGCAGCATTTACAAACATCATTCCTAACTTAGGTCCATTTATTGGGGCAGCACCAGCTGTTATTGTAGGACTGTTCGTATCTCCGATGCAAGCCTTATACGTAATTATTATCGTAACAATTGTACAACAGTTTGAAAGTAATATTATTTCACCACGTATTATGAGCTCGAAATTAAACATTCACCCATTAACAATTATTATCCTAATTTTAGGGGTAGGTAACTTTGCTGGAATCATCGGAATGATTTTAGCAGTACCAGTTTATGCAGTAACAAAAACTGTTGTTTCGAACTTAGTGAGATTGTTTAAGACAAAGAGAAGTAATCGTAAATAGTAAAACCTGAGAAAGATACACCGCTTTTTAAGTGGTGTATCTTTTGTTTATAAATAAATAATTAAAAGTGGGTTGATTTGATTTTATTATATATTTTTTATACATCAAATTCAGTGATAAACTTGTGTGATATAAGCTCTATAAAACTATGTGGAATCCCTCTGAACTATCCAAATCAATTCCTTACAGCGTGCTATCAACATCATAATCGACTCCTTTCAATTCTATATAGTTAAACGATTAAAGGTGAGTGTAGTATTTGCTTCTACGATCTCGAATTTCATCAATAACTTGTTTATATTGTCTTTCTTGTTTTAATTCATTTTGAGATATTGTTTCTTTTTGAATCGTAATCGTTAAAAAGAAAAGGTGAAACTTCATATGTGAATTCCTCCTTTCGAATTGGAATTACAGATGACTACAGTAATGACTTTGTCTTTCTTTTACAGAATCCATAGCCTGATTAATTTGTCGTTCATGAAACATTTCAGACTCAGAAAATTTATTTTTTTGAATGGTAATGGTTAAAAAGAATACTTTAAATTTCATTAGATAATTGCCCCTTTATAAGTGATTTAGAAAAAACGAGTGTAATAAGAAATTACAGGTGACTACAGTAATGACTTTGTCTTTCTTTTACATGATCTATAGCCTGAATAATTTGTCGTTCATGAAGCATTTCAGACTCAGAAAATTTATTTTTTTGAATGGTGATGGTTAAAAAGAATACTTTAAATTTCATTAGATAATTACCCCTTTATAAGTGATTTAGAAAAAAAGAGTGTAATAAGAAGATTGGCGCTCTTTTACTTCGCCCATAATATTTTGAATGTGTTGCTCACGTAAAATCTCTTTCTGTAAAAGTTTACGTTTTTGAATGGTGATGGTTAAAAAGAATGCTTTAAATTTCATGAATATATTACCCCTTTAAAATATATTTTTAATACATTTGAGTGTAGTATGAACTTTTAATGTCAATTATTTTATCAGTCAGTTGTTTTAACTGTTGTTTACGATTAATTTCAGTTTCAGATAAAGTATTTTTTTGAAGGACAGTCGTAAAAAAGAAAATATGAAAAGTCATAAATGAATTCCTCCTTTCGAAAAGGAATTACATGTGATCACAATAAAGTGCTTGGCGCTCCTTAATATCATTCATAGCTTTTTCAATTTGCTCATTATGAAGAATTTCATCTTTGGAAATTGTATTTCTTTGAATCGTAATACTTAAAAACAATACGCTAATAGTCATTGAATGTTGCTCCTTTCTTAGAAAAATAATGTAAGAGACTAAAAAATCGCGCAAAAAAACCACAGGAAGATACAGTTCTCCTATGGCTGGGCGTGAAAAAGCCACAGGAAAGTATACGACCTCCTGTGGCGAATTTATGAATTAAATGAAATAAAGTACGATTTTCAATTCTCCATTAGGGTGGTCGAATTCATATTTAATTGTCCAGAAAACACAGGTGTAGTTAACGCTAAAGTTAATGCATGTAATTGTAATTTCATCATTTCCTTCGACCTCCTTTTAGAATTTTTTTCTTACGTTAGTAAGTATATACAATTAATGGATAATTGTAAACATAAAAAATGAAAATTTTTAATTTTGATTAAAATGCGTATATTTAAAAAGGGATTTGGAAGTAAATATTGTAATTAACGAAATATCGATAAAAATGGGGGATGCTAAATGAAATATATGCATCATAACATGATCGTTATGCTAACAATTTTTTTATTCATTGCGGCTTGTTCTAACGGAGAAAGAATAAAAGATATATATGATGTTAGGTCAGATGATTTTAAGAAATATACTGGGGCATACGTTGGTAATAATTCAGATGTGGTTGCAATTATTAATCATTTACCTGGTGGTGAAACATTTCAAAGTGTAAGTTTAGAACATGAAAATGTAAAAGTGAAATATGGCGCAAAAGAGAGTGGGGCTCTTACAGAAGAAATGATTGAGACGTATTGGTTTGATGAGAAAGATACGATGAAGAAGAATTTTCTCTTTAATGCTATCTATCTAGTAATTTTAGTACCAAACGCAAAAGCTTATGAGTTTCAAATAGAAAATAAAAACTTTAAGATAACGAGGGAAGAAATGTTATCAATTTTGCATAGGGAATTCGATGATTTTCCAAAAGAAAATGATATATGGGATAAAATTAAAGTTATAAAGTTCTTTAACGACAATGAAGAAAAAATTAAAATGCTTGTGGAAGATAAAGATTTTCGGAAATCTTTATTTGCTAAATATCCAGTGAGGCAGTTGAAATAATGGAGGGGAGAAGATGGAGTTAGTATACAAAATTTCTTATCATAGAATGCAGGATCATTATTTACCTAAGTTAGTACAGGCAATTAGGCTCGTTAGTGAAGAAGATTTGTGGAAACAAGAGGCCTCTGTGAATTCAATTGGTGGAATCGTACTACATATTTGTGAACATTTACAGAGAAATACATGGCGTTATAAGGATCCCAATATAGTTTTTGAAAATGGAATTGAGGAGTATTTTCCAGTAAAACGACAACGTACTGAAGTTGTGCTACAGTACGTTGAAAAAGTATTTGATGAATGGGGAAAAGCATATATACAAGCACGGGAAGAAAAAAGCCATGTTGAACTTCATAGTTTATTACATTTAGTGGAGCACACGAGTTATCATTTAGGGCAAATAGTAGATCGTACAAAGTCAATACAGGGACAACAATTTAACTTTTGTCAAAATGGTATAAATGAAAAGAATTTGAGAACAAGAGTTGAAACTTCGAAATTTTAGAAAGAGAGTCATTTTAATAGATATTCCCTATTTTATGGTTATTTCAATTGGATTAACAATTCTTTATATCATAACTAGTAGTATATTTATTCGTAAAGTATCATTTGAACGAACAGTTTAAAATAGTGATAGATTATTCTTTTAGGGAGAAGGAAAATATATGGGAGACACGTCCTCACTAATAACCGTCTTTTTATGCATTGCACTACTAATATTTTGGCGTCGTTATCGCTCCATGCATAAGCCAATAAAGGGATCGGGAAAACGTATTTTATGGCCATTACTATTTTTAACACCAGGTATTGTATGGTTTTTAGGTCCCGTACATCTAGCTATATTACAAGTAATTATAGCGGTATTCATTGGTGTACTTTTTGCTGTGCCGCTTATAGTATTAACAAATTATGAACGAAGAGATGATGGGAATATTTATACGAAAAAAAGTGCAGCTTTTTTAATTACTTTTATTGCACTTGTCGTTTTGAGATACGGTTCAAGAAAATATATTGTTGACTTAGATCAGCAAACAATAGGTTTATTATTTTATGTTGTTGCAGTATCGTATATTTTTCCTTGGAGAATTGCCTGTTATATAAAGTTTAGGAAAGTTTGGCTGGAAAATAATAATCATGCTATATGAAAACTTCTCATTTGAGAAGTTTTTTTATTTTTACAGGTAAGCAAAACAAGTTGTTGAAGGGCAGGCTGTCATAGAATATGATACATATTATAATGAGGAAAAGTTGAGGGGATAAAAATGCGTACAATTTTACTTTTTCTAAACAACATGTTCATTAGCGAAATCGAGGACATTAGGCAAAAACATGATCCTTTATTTGGATTAATTCCACCGCATATTACAATTGTATTCCCATTTGAAAGTTCGATTTCAAATGATGAGCTGAAATTACATATTTTAAATGTATCAAAACCGATACAGAATATAGAAATTGAATTTAAGAATCAAATTACAAGTGAAAGAGAATATTTGTTTTTACGAGTTGAAAAGGGGAAAGAACAAATAGAGGAACTACATAATATTCTATATAAAGGACCTTTATTACAATTTTTGAAAGAAGACATTCCGTACATCCCGCATGTAACAGTCGGAAGAAAAGAAAGTGCCGTGTTAGCTGCTGAAGTAGTGAAGGAGATTCCTAGTTTTCATGGGAAGTTAAATTGTGTGATTGATAGAATAAGCGTGGAGCGAATTGGAGAGAACGGGGAATCAATTATTGAATTTGAAGTGCCATTTCTAAAAAGCTGACAAAAGTCAGCTTTTTATTTCGTAGCATGAAGTAATGCACCAATTGCACCGCTATTACCACCATCTTGTAAAAAGATTGGTGTTTTATTTTGATATTCGGTGTAGCTACTAATAATATGTTGAAGTTGTACGTTATTACATAAAGTCGAACCAATATAAATAATATGTTCAATGTTTTTTGTTTCAGCGAATTGAAGGCTTAATGCAGTAACGACTTCACCGACAAGTCCTTGTACAGTAGCTAGTATATCGGAGCTACTATTATTTGATTCTGTAATAGCTGCTTTCCCGAAGTTACTAGCAGTTAAGTTATTATCGATAGGGGAAAGAATACCACCATAAATATCTCCAACCGTAATATCTAGTTCTTTTCTAGAGCCTACTTTTGTTAGAGGGATTACAACTTCAAAATGATCTATATTTGTTAACAATTTTGAAAGTCCCATAATAGTCCCACCGCCAACTCCGGTTCCACCAGCGCGAATATATTGTTCATTATAAACGTAATGGATAGAAGTACCTGTACCGATATTGGTTAAAATAAAGTTGTTTATAGTGTGTTTTTCTTCTTTTAATATGTATTGGACACCTGCAAGAGTAGCTTCAAATTCGTTTAGCTCTACTATTTTATATGAACCTGTAAGCAGTTGCTGTAATAGTTTCGATTTACCACCCGTAATACATATTTGTTTTATGCCATTGTTGCTTTTAATCCAATCTATTATTTTATGTTGTTCATGCGAATAAAATTTTTCAAAAGTTAATAGCTTTATTTCGTTAAAATAAGCTATTTTCGTTAATGTGCCTCCAGCATCGATACCGATAGTACGTTCCATTTTCCTGCTCCTAACTACGTAATATGTTTTCCTATTTATTTAATTGGTTGAGAATAGATATTTCCAACTGATATAAGGAACACTTTAATCTGCTTGATATATTAATAGTTTTTCTATAGTTACAATCGGCTGGTCGTTTACAGTTGCAATACCTTTACCAAGAATAAAACCTCGGCGATTGCGAGTTAGCTCATAATGTAAATCAAGTTTATCACCGGGATATGCTTTTCCGTGGAATTCAACTTCATCTAAAGAGGAGAGAAATCCTAGTCCTTCAGAATCACTTGTATGTACAAACGCATTAAGCTGAGCAAGTGCTTCTACAATTAACATATGAGGCATATATTTTTGACTATCATTTATAAACCATTCGTTATTTGTAATGAGTTTATATCCTGTAACGGATTCACCTTGTTTTACATTTGTTACTTTATCAATCATTAAAAATGGATAACGATGGGGAAGTGTGTCTTTAATATGCATTTGTAATTACCTCCAATGAATAATACCCCTGCTAAAGTTAAGCAGGGGAGTGGGAACTAATTTTTAACTAATTCATTTGATTTTTCAAGAGCAAAAATGCCGCTATTTCTAATGTTTTCAACAACTTGTTGTAACACTTCTTTATCTTGAACAAGTGCAATACGTACAAAGCCTTCTCCGTGAGGTCCAAATGCATGACCTGGTGTAACAACGACATTCGCACAATCCATTAATGCATAAGCAAAGTCTAGAGAAGTCCATCCTTGTGGAATTTCAGCCCAGACGAACATACTACCAGCTGGCTTATCGACATTCCAGCCAAATGTTCGGAATCCATCGACTAAAGTATCTCTCCGTTCTTGATAAATATCGCGGTTTTTCTCACAAAATGCAGCGCCATTTCTTAGTGCTACAGATGCCGCTTTTTGAATTGGTAAAAATACACCGTAGTCGGTATTTGATTTAAATTGAGTAAGTGCACGAACAATTTCTTCGTTTCCAATCATATATCCAATACGGCTACCTGCTAAACTATAACTTTTTGACAAAGAATTGATTTCTACACCAACTTCTTTAGCACCATGTACAGAGAGGAAGCTAATTGGCTTATTACCATCGAAATAAAATTCAGCATAAGCAAAATCATGGACAACGATAATATTATGCTTTTTCGCGAATGCGATTACTTCTTTAAAGAAACCTTCATGAGCCATTGCTGGAACGGGATTCCCTGGGAAGTTTAAAATCATCATCTTCGCTTGATCGGCAATTTCTTCAGGGATGACTTCTAAGTCTGGTAAGAAATCATTCTCTTTCTTTAAAGGCATGTAGTAAGATGTTGCACCAGCCATTTGAATACCTGTTTCATAAGCTGTATATCCTGGATCAGGAACTAATATAATATCACCTGGATTTGCATAAACCATAGGTAAATGAACGAGCCCGTCTTGTGAACCCATTAATAATAAAACTTCTTTATCCGCATTTAATATAACGTTATGAGTGTTGTTGTAATATT
This sequence comes from Bacillus sp. TH13, assembly GCF_016651175.1. Taxonomy (NCBI): domain Bacteria; kingdom Bacillati; phylum Bacillota; class Bacilli; order Caryophanales; family Bacillaceae; genus Bacillus; species Bacillus sp. TH13. The sequence continues at coordinate 236,729 of NZ_JAEKEJ010000001.1, forward strand.
CAGTTACAGCTTCGTGAAATTCTTGAATACCTGATAATGTATACCCGTAGCTCTCTTTTTCACTCGCTGTATGTACCATTGCTTCTCTTACAAAATCAGCTGGTGGCATATCAGGATTTCCGATACTTAAGTCAATCATGTTATGACCTGCTGCAATTTTTTCTTTTTTATAGGCCCCTAATTCACTAAATATAGAAGATTGGAATGCTTTCATTCTAGTTGCTAACGTGTAAGTCATCAAAACCCCTCCTAAAAACAGTGCTTTCATTCTGTGTTTTTAATTATTCTGAAAACACATGTTTACATTTTATCATTTTTTTATGAAAATTAAAATGATTGACAAATTTAGAAGAAGGATTAGCCTATTTTGAAAAGTAACGATGTAAATAGCGTAGATGTGTTAATTGAAATGTCTATTATAGGATTCATTTTATATAACTTAAGGTATTTTCTAGTTTTTATTAAGTATATTTCTCATGTTTTGAATGAAAAAGAATACGAAAACAAGGGCTATTTTTGCGGAGGATTTCTAAAGTGAAATAACGCAGAAAATATTTTCTGCGTCTCCTCTGAAATGTAATCATTTCTTTTTATATGTGCATAATTTTTCGGCTGTCAAAAAGTATACATTTAATGTACCGTCGGCAACTTTTAAAGTTTGGTCCGATGTAAATGAATTACCATAATCAATGTGATATACATTAGAATTTTTGACAAATGAGCCTTTATATAAATCGTCTTTATTCTTTGTTGTTTGCATTTCTACTAAATTTTGCACAATTTCCTCTTTATTTTCTTTTTTGACAACTGTTTCAAATTTATAATATACAGGGCATTCACCATTTTTATTGTCAACGACTTCCCAAGAACCGTATATATCGTTATTGCTGCATCCACTAAGTAGGATGATTAGTATAGGAATTGTAAGTAGAACCTTTTTCATTTTGTTCTCCTTTCTTTTAAATTTGAATAAACGTGCGAATACGATAGGGATATTATAATAAATAAAGTTTAAATTTTTTTAAAGAATTATTTAATTTCATATAAAAATTTAGGAGAAATTAAATAAGCATGAATCTAGTGTAAAGTCAGATTCATGCTAGTACTATAGCCTATGTTATGTCTTTTTTGAGGATAAATAAAGAGGAAAGCAGAATCACTATTCCATTTAATATATATACGCTTGCAATCATAAAGGCTAACGTACCTGCGCCAAATCCTGTTTCATCGAATATAGAAGCAAATGTTGCGATAGTCAAAAAGATAATGGGAGTCAGTAGTAAAAATATGAAACCTGCCACGATTCTTTTTTAAAACTATGTCCAGATAAGGAAATGGCTAAAAAGTTTAGGATGCTAAACAGAGCAATTGCAAAGAGCAGGACAATAAATACGTCGATGCCATCAGACATTTTACCACTCCTTTTATAAAGAGTACTTTTTATAATTTATTCGAAATAAAAGGGGGATACTCCTTTAGGTAATTTCAATAAACGTAATAAATAGGCGTATTATAAAACAAAGAAGTATGGATTCAATACTAGATCCATACTTCTTTGTTTATTTTATAAATTCGCAGATTGCGAATGCTGTTTTTCATAATGTTTCTGCTTAGAAAGGGAAATAGAAATAATCAATAATGAAACGAATCCGAAGATGAGAACCATATATTGTAACCCAATTGTATCTAAGAAGAAGCCTGTGCCAAGTAAGACGATTTGGAACATAACCCTCTCAAACATATTACGGAATGAGAAGAGGCGACCGTGATAACTTTTTTCCACTTTCGTTTGGAAAATCGTCGACATAATAGGGAAGAAGCAGCCAACACTAAACCCAAACAAACCAAATGATGTAAGAGCCATCCATTTTATATCGCTAAAGAACAATGACAGGTGTGCAAAAGCAGTACAAATTGCGAAGAAATATAGTAATTTTTCAGGTTTGAAATGATCAGATAGACGTTTAATTACGAAGGCACCTAACATAAATGCGACACCTTCAATTGTATATATGAACCCTTTAATCGTAGGATCATGTTGCATTTCGCTAATGTTAATAACCATTAAATTAAACCCAGCTATAAATAATAGAGGGATGATACTTAATATAAGTGCTGTAAAAGCAATAGGAATTCCTTTTAAAATACGAAATACTTCCATAAAGCTATTATCTTTTGCAGCTTGTTTACTTGGTGTTGTTGATTTCTTGTCTTCAAATTGTAGGAAGAACGTCGAGAGGAATAATAAGGCGTATGCTGCCATTGAAAAGGCATACATGTACTGTAAACTCATCACAACTAAAAGAATTCCACCTAGTGAAGTACCTGCAATACGAGCGATTGTACCAACATTCATATGTACACCATTCATTTGTAATAACTCATGCTCACGTACGATGAGTGGAATTACAGATTGTAATGCAGGGAAATAAAATGCTGCTGAAATTTGAAGAGCAACCATAAATGCAATCATAAATGCGATACTTTCGAATTGAATAGCGAAAAACATGAAAATAACACTTAAAACTCGACCAAACCCAGCGTAAAGAAGAACTTTTTTCTTTTCATACTGATCAATGACACGGCCAGCCATAGGTCCAACTAGAACACCGGCTAATAGTCCGATAAATAATATAACTGATTTCATGAAATCAGAAGGGACATATTTTTGCATAAATTCAAGGTTGCCAAGAATACCAAGCCATAATCCTAGACCTGCAATAAACTCCCCAATTAAAACAATCCAAACGTTTTTATTACGCCACATAACATAAAACCTCTCCGTCTTTTAAAATGAAAAACTCGTATATAAAACCTCCTTATTTATGTAGTATTTTTATACGAACTTTTTTAGAGTCAGAGTCTATATTACGTGTTTCATAATTGGATTTCAATCTTTTTGATTTGTAAAAAATTCGATGTATTAATTGATGAAATAAGTGAATTAAAACGTAAAAGATTTATGATTAAAGCTAATAGAAAGCAAGGATAAATATAAAAAAGCAAGAACGTATAACTACGTCTTGCTTTTCCAAAGTACAAAATTAAAAATTAATTTCACTTAGCAACATTTACGCTCTTGTCCAATAGCTAAAGCGCTAAAAGATAGAGGACCAACAACTTCTGCACTTGCACCACTAGTAAGGTTTTCTACAGTTAATGAATATTCGTGTGTTCCACTGCTAACGTTTTGGTCTATAGCTTGGAATGTTTGTACGTAGAATTGTTCAGAATCTGTAGATTCAATACCTACTTGTGCATTAAAAATTTCAATGTTATCACGGAAAATTCGGAATAAAACTTGTGAAATCTCAGTTATACCTTCTACACCAATTGTAGCGATTAATTCTACTCGATTATTTCGTGAATCTCTACTTGGAATTCTCAATTTCAAATTTGCTAAAATTGCTTTATTTGGAGAAGCTGGGATTGCAAAAGTTGTTTCACCAGTTTTACTTATAGGTTGAGTAGCTTGGTAATCAATGATATGAGTCATATTCTTCACCTCCTCATATACTAAAATATGAAAGCAGTGATGAATTAGCTTGGACAAATACTAGAATATTTTAATAGAGTACACAACAATTGTTGAAAAGAAGTAATTTACATAAAAGCATCAAGAATATATCACAATAAGATGATATTTTTCTTAATGCTTTTTGTAATTAAGCAGAATATTCTTCTTTACGTACTTCAAAAAATTCATTACGTCGTAAGTAATTAAAAATTTTCTCTGAAACCTCTTCTTCTTCAGACACTAAGAAACGATGATCAAAAGCGTAGAAAGATTGACCTTTAATTAATTTTACGTAATACATATTAAACGCCTCCTGACACTAGATTATTACTTACTTCATATTATGATGGCCTATATGTCTGCTAAAAATACTTGGAGTTTCAAAAGAGGTAAGTAAAGGGATAAAAGAGCTTACAATTCTGTAAGGTTTATGTCACCTTTTTCGATAGTTTACTTTCACCAATTTCTTCTATACTACAAATAAGTTACACAAAATAAGGGGGTAAAAAGATGGATGAAGTAATTGGAGAAGTTGTAGCTGGTATTTGTGAATTGGTAGTAGAAGTAACAGCGGACGCTATAGGAAGTTTAGTTTCCGGAAATGATGAGGAAAAAGAAACATTATAATAATTTGTAAAAGTATCAAGTTGATCAAATTGTAAAGGCTGATTTCTAAAGGGAAGGCAGCTTTTTTATTTTTTACATTATATTAACATAATTTGAATATTCATTTGTTATTATATTGAAGAAACCGATATAAGGAGGTGAATAAACAAATATGTCGAATTCGGAGTCTGATTTATCTGTTTCTCGTTTGATTGTGGCAAATGTAGAGGAAAAGGAATATCATTTTATTGTTCGTGAACATCCGATTGTAGGGAAATTTATATCGTTATTTGAAAATGGAAAAGAATATGGTTTAATAGATAAACAAATCGCGAATAAAGATAAATTTATTACATCGGAGCTTACTAAATTAGATTATTTTAACATAGATGTTTTATATCATACACCTGGGTGGATATGGATTGGTATGGATCAATTTGGATTACATGCACGTGAGGCTACTTATAACGAAGTAGATGTTATTATGAAGTTGAAAGAGGATTTATATTATATAGATGTATATGAAGAAATGAAAATGTAGTAAATATTTAGTCAGGTTAGGGGACAAGTTCCCGTAGCCTTTTTTGTTTAATGATAAAATGTAAAATTATATTATTTTGATGATAGGGAAATCTGATAAGAAGTGAGATGAAAAGAGGATTTGAAAATACATTAAGAGAATTGTAATAATTATATGAACCGTATATGTAAATAACAATAGAAAGAAGATGATAATATGAGTAAAGAAGAACTTGTGAAAAAACAGTTTGGAAGTAATGCAGATAAATATGTAAATAGTAAAATACATGCTAAAGGACTGGATTTACAATATGTAGTTCAACAAGTTGAGTCTCGTCATAATAATCGTCTTCTTGATGTTGCTACTGGTGGCGGACATGTGGCAAATATGTTAGCCCCTATGTTTGAAGAAGTAGTTGCACTTGATTTAACAGAACAGATGTTAGAAAAAGCAAAAGGTTTTATAAAGCAGAATGGTCATGAAAATGTGTCTTTTGTAGCAGGAAACGCAGAGGATTTACCATTTGCAGACCATTTTTTTGATGCAATTACATGCCGGATTGCAGCCCATCATTTTACGAATCCGGCTCAATTTATTTATGAAGTAAATCGTACGTTGGAGGATAATGGATTATTCATCTTAATAGATAATGTTTCGCCAGAAAATAATGAATATGATACATTTTATAATTTTATAGAAAAAAAGCGGGACCCAAGTCATGAACGAGCTCTTAAAAAGACAGAATGGCTTACTTTATTAGAAAAAAACGGTTTGCAAATGCAGTCATGTCTTACTTTTGATAAGAGGTTTGATTTTGACTGGTGGTGTAATATGATGGATGTCCCTGTACAAAAGCGTGAAAAATTAACAGAATGTATGATGAAAGCACCAAACGAAATGAAGGAATATTTTAATATTCAACTTAAAAATAATAAAGTAGATTCGTTCTATACTGAAATGGCTATGTTTATATGTAAAAAAAGTACAACGTTAAAAAGATAAATGTGTTGCAGTCTTTCTGAAGTACGATATACTTAGTACAGAGAAACTGAGAATTGAGGAATAGTTATAATGATTCGTGTACGCATTGAAGGTACTGAGGAAGAAATGCTTGAATTTATAGGGAAAATGCCGGACATCCCTGGATTTGAAAAGACACATATGAGAGAACCGAGAAAAGGAAATAACCCGAAATACGATTCAAGTAAAAATGTACTAGCATATTTGTCTTATAAAAAGATTGAAGTCGCCAATAAATAGGCGGCTTTTTTAGTTTGCGCTGTTTCACCGCCTTGTCTTTTTCACATAATAATAATAGTAGATTATGCTGAAGAGGGGTGAGAATAGTTAATAAGAAAATCATCTTTTTTGGAGACTTTGGTATTGATGACGCCGTAGCGTTAATTTATGCAAATAAAACGTGTAAATTAGATATTCTAGGTATTGTTGCAGAGTACGGGAATGTATCACGGGATATCGTTACGGAAAATGTTTATTTTTTAGAAAGGTACTATGCTACACAAGTGAAAATTATTGAAGGTGCGAGTAGGCCGATGACAGCTGAAGAGCCTTTATTTTTCCCTGAAATCCATGGGGATCACGGTTTAGGTCCTATTATTCCACCAGAGATGAGAATTTGTAAACGAGAAAATTTTTGTGAATTAATCAAATTAATCGAACCTTGTCCAGAAGATATTATAATTGTGGCGACAGGAAGACTAACGACGCTTGCTACGTTATTTTTATTGTATCCAAATATAATGGATCGTATTTGTTCGTATTATATAATGGGCGGCGCTTTCCTATTTCCAGGTAATGTTACACCAGTATCTGAAGCGAATTTTTATGGTGATCCAATTGCAGCAAATATTGTTATGAAATATGCGAAAAACGCTAGCATATACCCGTTAAATGTAACACAGGGCGCACTCATTACGCCTGAAATGGCCAATATAATAGATAAACAAGGAACTGGACAGGCGAAACTCATTAAACCAATGATTGATTTTTATTATGAGAACTTTTATAAAAAAGAATACCCAGGTATTGGTGGAAGTCCTATACACGATTTACTACCTTTTATCTCATTTATAAATGATAGTATTTTTGAATATAAAAAATCGGCAGTGTGGATTAGTACGACAAATGATGTGACTAGGGGCCAAAGTGTAGCTGACTTTAGAAAAATAGCTGAACCAACAAGGTTTGATGATCGACCGATTCAAAGAATTGCTGTTGGTTTTAACTATGCAGCTTTTAAAGAAGAGTTTATGCGAACAATATTGAAGCCAGATTGTCCGTAATGTGTTAATAATAAGTCGGATAAATCATTAGTTCGAAAAATGGTTTATTGGTGTGTATTATTCTCAAAAATCTTATAGTTGAGCAGCATGAATAACTTATGAAAAATGTCACATAACTAATGGTAAGCAATTGTTTCTAATTATATTTTGATTGGTTAAATATAAAGGAGGTTATTATATGATTTGGTCTTTAATCGTTGGTGGTTTATTAGGATGGTTTGCGAGCTTAATTACTGGAAGAGATGTACCAGGTGGTGTAATTGGTAATATTATTGCTGGTATTATCGGTTCTTGGATTGGTACGAAATTACTTGGTAGTTTCGGTCCTATTATAGGCGGATTTGCAATCATTCCTGCTTTAATTGGTGCGGTTATTTTGATCTTCATTGTGAGCTTTTTACTACGAGCAATGCGGAAATGAATGTAGCGGGACTGTTTACATTTGTAAGCAGTCCTTTTTATATGTTATGCTAGTATTATACAATCAGGAGGTGTCAGCATTGAAATCATTTACAGTAAATTTCCATCAAGAAGATAATGCAAAAGCGACAACAGTACATAAATTAAGTGAAGAGGACTTCAATAAGGCAACTGAAAAAGGTACTCGTCATTTATTCGATTTAGATACAAACGTTGGCTTCTTCGTATTCTTTGATGCAGAAGATGCAGAAGGAAATGATCAATACTTAATGTTACAATATGAAGGGGATCATGAAGAACCAACTGCGTGCTACGGATTTGATTTAAAACTATATTATCAATTTTTAGCGCTATACTTAAACGATCTTGAATTCCAAGGCGAAACAGATGAGGAAGAGGAAGAATACGGTCCAATTCATCATTTAGCGCACTTACTTTATCATATTGTTGAAGATGGTAAATCAATCGAAGTGTAATATACATATTTGAAGCTGTCCTTTTAGGGCAGCTTTTTTATATGACATTGAAATGGTGTACTGTGAGCTAAATAAAGTGCAACTTTAATCAGTGGGAGTTTTGTTCATCCCCACTGATTATTAATTGAACCAATTGGGCTTTTACGGGATAAATTAATAATAGAAATTTATTTATTACTTTCATGTTAGCATCGTAAAACACCTGTTATAATGATTGTAATTAAATTCATGGATGCTAATTCTATGCTTGTAGATGTAAAGGCTTTTATTAAAGCTGCAGGTTTAACATGTATTTCATCATTAAGTGGAGATAATACATTTGCTTATAATTTTGAAACTGTAAAAAGCGCTATCGCTACATTTTTTAAGAAACTAAGATTTACCGTTTAATTTCATTTCAACCAGTAGGAAAAGAGTAATCACTTCCTACTGGTTTTTTCTGTTTCAAGGAGCTATTGTGACAGCATGTTTTAAGCTATAGATAGAGGATATTATCATTGAGAAGAGAAGGTTTAAATAAGGAGATGAAAATGGTTTCGTTTATCAGGAGGTAGTTACTTCGGATATAACAGACTTGGTTACTTTTTAGGAACAGCTTTTGTAACATATTTTGTACAAGCCTTTGGAGAGAGTGAAGCACTGACTTTTTAGAACAAAAATAATTTGAAAAGTAGTGTAATGGGTTAGTTATCGAAATGAATAAGATGCAATAGGGGGTAAAATGATGAAAGGGTATTTGAAAATAGTCATGTTGTTTTTGGCTTTAGCATGTATGTTTGCGCTAACAGCATGTAAAGGGACAGACGAAAAAAAGGAAACAAATCCAACCTCGGAAAATAATAAAAATGAACAAAGCAATTCTTCAGAAGAACAGAAAAATCCTGAAGCAAAACCAAGTAATGAAAAAACAACAAAACCATCACCTGAGCCAGATTCGAAAAATAGAACACTTAATCAAAAATCAATTAACCACGTTAAAGATTTATTTGAACTAGCAAAAGAAGGAAAAGTACCTAATGTACCATTTGCAGCCCATACAGGGGATATTGAAGAAATAGAAAAAGCATGGGGGAAAGCGAATAAAACCGAACATGCAGGGAATGGAATGTACGCAACTTTTACAAATAAAAATGTTGTTTTCGGATTTAATAAAGGGTCACAAGTTTTTGATGTACGCTCATATCATGCAGAACTAAAATCAATTACATTACAAGAAATTGAAAAAGCATTAGGAAAACCATCTTCAGTTAAAGGGAATGGTGAAGACAAAATATATGTATACAAAGTAAATAACCAGTATGAGTTGAAATTTGTCATTCCAAAATCGACTGGTAAGGTAGATCATATTTCCGTATTTTCACCAGAGGATAGTATTAATAAAATGGCTGGATAAGAAATTAAGTGATTTCAAAAACACCTCACTTTCTTTGAAGTGAACCCCGAAAACGGGACACCAATCAAAACACCTAAACCACTTGTTCCCTAAATTCTTTAGGGGATAGGTGGTTTAATTTTTCTTGAATTCGCACACAATTGTAGTAATGAATGTATTCTAGCACAATCTTTCGCACAGTTGTGTTGGATACTTTTGTTATCTTTTGTGAATAGAAAGCTTCACTTTTTAAATGACCAAAGAAGCTTTCCATGACGGCATTATCATGGCAATTTCCTCTCCGGGACATGCTGGTGATCATGCCGTTTTCTTTGGCATACGCTTGAAATTCTTTTGCTGTATAAATACTTCCTTGATCCGAGTGAAGAAGGACATCTTTTACTTTTCGCCCTCTCATTGCTTGTTTCAATGTTTTCATCGCTAATGTCAGTGTTTGTGATTCGCTGATGACACAACTAATAATTTCACGATTAAAGGCATCCATGATCGTTGATAAATACAAGGTACGCTCTCCAAATAAGAGATACGTCACATCCGTAAACCACTTTTCATTTGGTTTGGATGCATCGAATTGGCGCTCCAATCGATGAGGGGCTACCATTGGTTCCGCACCATTGATATATTTCTTTTTCTTCCGACGCACTTTTGAAAGAATATGATTTTGTCTCATGATTCGTAATACTTTTTTATGATTGACACACAGTCCCATTTTTCGAAGAGTAGCGGTCACTCTTCGATATCCATACCGGAATTTATGCCTAAGACAGACGTCCTTTACTCTTTCTTCTATATCATCTTTCAGATCTTCCGTTCGTTGTAACCAACGATAAAATGTAGAACGGGGTAATTCTAATACGTTACACAAGTCTTTTACCGTTATTTTTGTTTGTACATTTCTCCATAAAGTAACTACAGTTTCTGGTTTCAGCCCCTTTCGATTTCCAGATACTTTCCCCATACAAGTAATTTTGTTTTTAGATGTTTATTTTCTAAACGTAGCTGTTCTAATTCACTGAGCTCTTTTGGTCCTTTTCCATAAGAATATTGTTTTCCTACAGGTTGTTGAAAACGATACGTTTGATCTGTACGATACCATTTCATCCATGTCTTAATTTGGGAAACATTTTTAATTCCGAGTTTCTCCATAATTGCACGATTTGAATAACCGTCTTTCTTCATTTCAATGACTTTCCACTTTGTTTCTTCTGGGTAATGAACTCTTGTCTTCAAACGAAAAACACCTCCAATGAATTTGCATACTTAGTATGCGAATTCAGGAGGTGTTTTTTCATGTACCACTATTCGGGTTCACTTC
>NZ_JAEKEJ010000002.1:0-1200 GCF_016651175.1 Bacillus sp. TH13
TTTCAAAACTAACCCTTCCAAAAAAATGGCTAAGATTTTCAACAAAAGGTAATATTGAACATTTTTTCTAAAAACAGATATAAATTGTAACCATAATGGTTGCAAGTGATTTAGAAGTCAATTCTTTTTTCAAAAAACATTTAAATTCTACCCTAACGCTTGCAGAATTCTAGCATCCATTACTTTTCTTCTTGTTCTTAAATTCGTCATTGTCCTTAGTAAATTAATCCCAAAACTTATCATAAACTAACGCTCACTTTTCAATATAAGTAGACATAGGTATACTTATATTGAATTCCGAGGAATTCCTCGAAACTTAATAAGTCCAATATTTTCTCAAAAAAATAGCAATGTAAGCTACCTCCTTTTCTACCATAGTGCTAAGACACCTCTTATACGATATATCCAATAGCAAACATTTAAGCATCAAAAAATCACTTAGCGAAATTTGTACTATCTTAGCTATATTTTGTCGCATTACAAAGGGTGGGTATCCGTTATATTCTGAATATTCTGTCTATTAATGAAAAAAACTCATTATTAAATTTAATGTATCTAATTCCTGTTATTATCAGAATAAGCCTTTACATAGAAAAGGGGATATTATGACTGTTCAAGAGAAGAGTAATGAGCAATTGATGGGATTATTACACGAATGGTATGAAGAAATTCGTTTATATCATGTAAAAGAAGCAAAACAAACATACCTAAAAGTAAAAGAAAGTTTAAAAGGACTAGAAGCAGACCAATATGTATCATTCTATTATTCCCTACTGAATTTTAGATATATGGTCTTGGTAGATGGAATGAGTATTACAAAAGATTCTTTTAATCAAATAGAAAAACTCTCTACTATCAAAGATGATTTTTTATTTTTAGCTTACTATTATCATTTCTTTAAGGCAATTCATTCTACAATTTTAGCAAATTATACTGAAGCGAAAACACACTATGAAAAGGCGGAAGAACTTTTAATTGATATACCTGACGCAGTAGAAAAAGCCGAGTTTGAGTATAGATTTTCAACTTACTGTTATCAATCTTATCAACCATTTGAAGCAATTCAACATGTAGTAAAGGCAAAAAAAGTATACCAGAATCATGTAGGCTATGAAATTAATGTTGCCTTATGCGACAATGTATACGGTTTAGCTTGTATAGATCTAAGAGAGTTTGAAAGAGCTGAAGAATGTCTCAATA
>NZ_JAEKEJ010000003.1:0-2224 GCF_016651175.1 Bacillus sp. TH13
GTTTGTCGCTTGCGACGTTAATATCATCGGCGACTTGTCCTATATTACACCTCTATATAATAATAGTCAATATTAATCTTTCATCTTTTAAAAAAAGATGAAAAAGACTCTCATACCCCCTCTTTATTCCTCATACATATCAGTAAAATAACCGAAAGGAGTGTAGAACTTGTTCGATCCTTCTTTATTAAACACCATAAACGCCCATTCAAGAAGCCCACACTATCATAGGAAGTTTCCCATCATTCTATTTTGGAGTCAAAAAAGCGGTTGCACTTCTCTTGCTAAATGGTTCTTTTACCAAATTGATTTATTACAAACAGCTCTAAGCTATAGTCCTTTCATTCATAATTATGAATATGATATATACAAAAGTACACCTGCTTATAGTGTACGACTAGGGGTAACGTTACGAGAAAAACAAAAAGAAACGTTTAAACTTGTTCGTAACCCTTATAGGAGAGCAGTCAGTTCTTTCGTATCCTTAATTGGACCTCCTTATATGGAAAATCCCGAATGGAAACCCATCCGAAAGTTTTTATATCAAGATGAAAATTCCCCCAAAGGGATCTCATTTAAACAATTTCTATACTATCTATTTATGAAAGGGGCTCACGCAAGTGATATTAACCCACATTTCACACAACAATATATAGCTGGTGAAGAAGAATATGTGACCAATTATATATACTTAGAAAACTTCGATCAGGAAATGAAAGAATTAGAAAAGCTTTTCGAATTAAAAAACGCACCAATAAATGAGTTCTCAACATCATGGCATCATCAAACTCCCGCCATGATTTATAAAGGGAATTTTAGCGAAGGTGATATTACCGATCCTTTATTTCCCCGTCATCCAACTTTTGAAAGCTTTTATGATACTGAATGTATACAACTTGTTCAAACAATATTTCAAAATGATTTCGACACATATAAATACAGCAAAGAATATCCATACTAATTTTAGTCTATTATCTTTGCTAAATAAAAAAGATACCTCATATATAAGGTATCTTTTTTACATGTCAATTATATAAATCATACTGTTTAACAGTCTCTATTCTTCACCTTATTACCTTTTAATAGATTACATAACTTTTGCTTATCCGCCCATCCTACTCCAATTAAAACTAAACTCGCTCCCATTATTACTCTCCATGTCAGAGATTCATTTAATAGAATAATTGAAGTAACAATACTTATTAATGGTAATGCATTTAAATATAATCCACTTACTGATGCTGAAACTCTCTCTAGCGCTTTATTCCAAAACCAATACGCTAAAATTGTTGCTCCAATAACAAGGTATATTACACTAAGTCCCGTTTTCCAAGTTTCAATCTTTGGTAAACCGTAATAAAGAATTTCTACCAGTGCAAATGGTAATAGAATAACAGCTCCAATAATTAAAGTTAATGTTGTAAAAACCTCGTTTGATAAATACCGTTCTTGTTTTGGTCGTTTTAGCAAAACCGTGTAGAAAGCAAATAGAAAAGTACTTAATAATATCAGGATATCTCCTATTAAAGACACTTCTTTATCAGCACTTTTAGATGGAATCGTAATAAAGAGTACTCCTATAGCACCCAATATAATTCCTACCCAATAATTCAATCGAATTTTCTCTTTCAAAAAGAATGCTGAAAAAAGAATTGTAACTAATGGTAATGCAGCATCTATGATACTAACATGTAATCCACTTGTTAAAGAAATTCCGTAGGATGTGAACATAAAGTACCCAGCTACACCGGTAAAAGCTAGTAAACTCATTCTTTTCCATGGAACTTTTTTATGTACAACTGATTTTTGTAGTTGCTTAAATGAAAATAGCATACAAATTCCACCTGCAAAGAAAAGACGAATAAACAACAAAGTAAACGGCTGAATAGATTCTAAAGCCCATTTTGTTGGTGCAATAGCTGTCCCCCATAATATAACAGCCACTAATAACATGCATATTTCTTTCATAATCCCCCACACCCATCAAAAATATATGTTAACTACCTTAATTATAGATTTTTTCTTATGTAAAATCCTTTAAAAACACAAAAGGTTATGTAAAAAGGGCTAGATTGCTACTTTTTACATAACCTTTTTATATAAGATTACAAACATTCTTTTTACATCTCGATTATATTTTCACAAAAGGTAATTCTTACCTTTATATTTCAAGCAATAAAAATAAACACAAAAAACCTAAGTCGAAACGACTTAGGTTTTTGCT
>NZ_JAEKEJ010000004.1:0-46565 GCF_016651175.1 Bacillus sp. TH13
AAAGTAAACTTAAAAGGGTGCGTCCAAGTTTGGGCGCACCCTTTTTTTACATCCAAAAGTCATCATAATGTACATCTTTGTTAGTTAATTTCTTTAATGCTTTTATAATCTTTTGTGCGTTCTTCATAGTTGGGGAAAATTTATCTCCCTGGCATACACGACTAATAGTTGATTTACTTACTCCGCTTCTTTCTGCTAATTCCTGTTGAGTAATTTTGTTTTTCTCCAGAAAATTGGAGAGCTTCGATTTTCTCCCTTTACCAGAAATAAGCCACTTCACTGTAATCACTCCTGTTTTAAGTTCTTAGTACAAGAGTGGTCAAAGATTTCATTTTTTAAACATCCCGAAAATAGGAATCTTAAACATTATGAAAATCTCCGTTTTAACAAAGATAACTTCTTTCCAGGCTCTGCAGCGTAATGCTTCATATAATCACACATTAAAATGTTAATTAGTTTATCCGCTGTATATCCGTGCATAGGGAAGGTATGAGCCATATCTGAAAAAAACACTTCAATTCGTCTCAATGTCCGTCTATCAATTTTTACAGAAAGTGTACCGTATCGATCATCATTTTCATTAAAATCCAAATTAAAATCCGTATAGTGTTTCTTACTCTCTAAGATTTGATACAGTTGCTCCATACTATTTTTAGAGCGTATATGCTCAAGGAAGTCCTCGACAAGTATCTCAGCTAGATCACTTGCCGTACACTCGTAATCTTCCTCTTCCATATCTTCAATGATAATATTCATCCGGAATAAGTAAATCTTGAGCATCTTTACTTCAAATCGGTATTTCTCTTTTAAGGTCCATTCAATTTTCGTTCGTTCCCACCAACTGTTAGCGCTCATAAGTTGTATTTCTTTAGTCATAACGTCGTATTTACTATACATGCTGTCACCTCACATTGTGCGTAATGCAAAACAAAGGATACGTGTTGCAGCTGCTCGTTGTGACACTCCCCACTCAATAGCTAATTGGACAAGCTGAGAGTGCGTTTTTTGCTCCAATTTCGCGTGAATGTACTTTTTGGTGTCTTTATATTCATACGCATGAATTCGGCTTATATAATCGATTCTGAGATGTTGTGTGATTAATTTGGACATATATTGTGTAGTGGTTATTCCTTCTTTAAAGGCTGAGGATCTTATTAACTGTCGTTGAATTTCATTTACTGGAATTTTTATATCTTTCTTTTTATCTGATCGAGTTTTACGAGGTTGTTGGTTTGTTATTGTAGTAGATTGTTTTCGAGGTTCAAACATAGGGTTGATTACACTCATGTAGCTCCCCTCTTTCGAAAAATCACCCCTTCCCTCTCTTTTATCTCAGGGCCACTTTTCCAAAATTCCATCATTCCATGAAAAAGCGTTGAGAGAGAGGGAGGAGTGGTATTTTCTTTAAATAATTATTTACCAGGTACCATTATTGATGTTATTAATCAAATCCATAGCATTATCAACAGCATTTTCAGAAGGTTTTTCTTCTACTCCTTCATCGTTCTGTATGCCATGAGTATTTATATTGATTAGTAACTTCTTAACTAATTGAAGTGGATCTTCTTCTCCTGCAACTTCAGCAAGTACTTGGTACATTTCTAATCTCTTTTTAATCTGCTTATTTACGTAACCTTTTTGGCCTTTTCCCTGTTCCTCTAATCGAGTTACAAAGTTATAAAGAACCTTATCGTTGTTAGGGTTAAGCTCAATTTGCAGCTTTTTCTTTTGTAAGTTTGTCAAAAACATCACATCCTAAATAGTAGTATCCTAATAGGTTAGCTTCTTGACCATTTTCTAGAACCGCAAATGTAGGGAATTGCTCTTTTTTCTTTTCAATACGCTTTTTATGAAGAGCAGCCATTCCACCAGTCCAGACGATTTTATCGTATACAGCTAAGTTGAACTTTTGAGAAACTTCACGTAATGCTGCATCGTAATGGGTTTGTAATACATCGCTTACTTTTTCCGCTACATCTTTATGAGTGTATAAGTCGTATAGAGAGCCATTGTACTTATAGCCATTCTCTAAGATGTAGTGCATGTTAGAGACGCTTAAATCAGGAGTTTCGCCAATGTTATCACGAACGATTTGCTCAATAGCCATGAACGCTTTCTCACAGCCTAATTCAGTTCCTAGACGATCAATAACAGCATTACCAGACATATCAGTAACGTCAAATGTACCAAAACCACCATCGATAATAAGAATACGATCTTCTTTATTAATAATTTCTTTCTTCACTAAGTAATACTGAGTGCCGACGGGTTGCGGAATAACTAAGCATTGTTTCACTTTAATTGTGATTAACTGGCCATTTACTTTTACTGCAGTTTCTTCCATAGCTACTTTTTGAATCGATTCACGTTGATTACCAAAGTGTGATACTGGAAGACCTGTAACAAGTAATGGAATAGTTACGTTCTTTTTAAAGTCTTTTGCAATGAATCCGAATAGTTGTTTCTTAAACGTTGGATCTTCATAACGTTTCGCTTTATTCTCTCCAAGAGCACGGATTAATGGAAGCTTCGATTTTCTAGCTTCTTCTCCTATGTAGTATGGGAAGTCAGTGTTTGTTAGTTCAATTTTCGTGAAACTAGCTTCATTGTAGTAGTCGTCTACAGGAGCCAACACAGATAATTCTGTAATAACATCTGCCTCTAGTGATTTATTTTTCCTTGAAGCACGCTTTGTAAAGCCATTTCCTAAGTCAATCGCATATGGATTTCCTAATAACATATATATTCCCCTTTCATAACCATTGATTAGTCATTGGTAATTTTGATTCTAACAGATGTTTACGCCTAAATTCAATGAAATATACCAAAAACAACAAAAATATCATTGGTTAATCATTGATTAGTCATTGGATAATGCATTGCGAGGTCGTTAGTCTTCGCAATAACCTCGCAAAATCTATAAAAATGAATGTTACAAAGCAGGGAATCTATAGGCTTGTCCTCCCTAAAATTCGCTGAAATCCCTTATATACTGAGTTTTGAAATATATAAAAATAGTACGGTGTGTGAAATTTTACACTGTCATTAATTCTCTAGATCCTAAATCAAGCGAATTAAATTTATCTAACGATTCCGCTGCTCCAACAAATTCTAAAATCTTGGGTATTTCAAATTTAGATTGAAAATAAACTGTCTTTGCTCTTGGAACCTTTTGGTCACTTTGCAATTTTTTAAATCCAACATTTAATTCATTGTGGAGGACCCGACCAATATTGTTTAATACATCAACTGATCCATGAATTCGTAATCGCGGACGGACTATCATTCTACCTTTTCTTTTTTCTCGAATTGTTCCTAAATCGTGCAATAGTAGAATAAAAGTCTTTACGAACACTATTTCATTAAAATCGCCTATCGGAAAAGAACGCTCCTCTTTAGTAACTTGGGACCATCCCATTTCAACTAGCATGTTCACTAAAGGGTGATTTAAGCATACTGCTCCTTCCCAATAAGGTTCATCGCCTCCATATTCGCAATATCTTATAGACCAACTTCTTTCAACCAACTCTGAAAAACGAGTAACAATCCATTTTCTTTGACTTCTTATTGAAAAACTGTCATTTCGTTTGGAACCGTATCTCCAGGCGATAGCTAATACTTCTGCAAATTCATCTGTCGTAACAAAATGATCAAATCGTAATTGTTCTTCTTCAGTAAACTTGAATTTTCTTGGCATACGTATTCATCCCCTATATGATATTAAGCTCTTTTATATTTCTTTAATACGTCCTCTAAACGTTTACGCTCGTCTTCAGATGCTTGTCCATTTTCCGCTCTGGTTGATGTTGTACTTTCTTCTTCACCAACCCATTCTGGAACCATTTCTTTACGTACCGTTTTATTTTTAGGATTATAGTTACCTTTAGCTTTAATCTGTTTTTTGTTATTACGATGTTTTTCTTCGTACATTTGAATATCCTCAAATGTATCGCAATTGGCAGCATTCCAATTAGTAATTGTTTTCTTTATGTATGCAATAGGTTTATCGGCTTCACCATCAATAGCGCGTTTAATCGATTCAAATACTAATACTGCATTTTCTTCTTCACACATTTTAGTTAATTCAATTTTTGCGTACTTAGTTGTTTTGAAATATTGATTATAAAAATCAATAATGAGATCAGGGATACTCTTACCTACATACTTACTAAAGTAAGTAAAATCGTTCTGTATATTAAATACTTTTGTATTCTCTAAAGAATCTTTAGTCACGTGACTAAAGTTATTTAAGTCACCATTTTTTGCAGAATCCTCATTTTCCTGGTGACTAAAGTTATTTAAGTCACCAATAGATGGTTGAGATTCGTCGTCTTTCTTTTGAGCTTTTTCAGCTCTTTTCTTTTCTTTTAATTTTTTAACACGCTCATTTTTCTTTTCTTTTTTCTGCTTACGTAACTCATCTAATTCAGACATATACGTCCAGTTATCTGTTGTTAATTCCGGTTCTAGTACATATAAACGGTTGGCTTCGTCTTTTACAGATACTTCTTCAAGTAGGGCAGCTGCATGTAATTCTTTTTTCGCTTTAATTGCTGTTGGTTCTGATACTGTTAATAGATAACTAAGTTCAGTGTTATCTAGAATACAGAAAATATTTCCGTCTTCATCGATAAAAGTATCTTTTACTTGCGAAGTTTGTACTGAAAGTTTGTATCGATCACGCAAGATAGAATATAAGACGCGAGCATTGTTGCTTAGCTTTCTATATTTTGGTTCATAAAATAAGTACTGGAATAATTGAAAATATAAATCTGTACTTGCTTTCATACCATTAATACGTCGTTCTTTATTACTTTGAGTCATAACAAAAAATCCTCCAATTTCCACCCCGCCCAAAAATGGGTATAGGAAAATAGAGGATTGTAGTTCACATTTTCTAAAGTATATGCTATCATAGACCTAGCGATATAACTTTAAATATGTTAATACAAACCTCGATCTCCAGTTTCTAATTTTCATCGGTTTAGTAGGCGGCCAAACTTACATCAACCTTTGAAAATTTCGTCGGGGTTTTTCTATTTGTTTTTTTAAAATTTATATAAAAAATTTACATTTGCAATTTATATATCTACCACTTTATGATAGCAGAACTTTGTAGAAAAAAGAAGAGCAAAAGAGAAGACCGTCAGATAAATGACGGTCTTTTTTGTGGATAATTACGGTTATCCACAACCTATTAGTTAATTATTTTTCTATTTTATCTAATAACCAATCTTGAATTTCGTCTTTTAAATCAATACCGACAGTCAAGGTACCTAATACAACTCCTTTGCCGATTATATGTAGATCGACATTTATAGATGGCTTAAGAGTGTTGATGAAATAGGTAACAGTTTCAATATGACGCAATGGAATACGTACCATATTAATTAAACCGCTACTTTGTAAATAGCCATCATTAGTAACCTCTATTACATTATCTTTCCATGAAAAATTGTTTTCAGTTATTGTTTTTGGATTTTTAGAGCTGAATAATCCCATATTTACACCTCAATTTTCATTTAATTCACATGTACCATAATAGCAGATGATATTATTCAATAGACGTCGAAACTTGTCGAACAAAAATAAAAACGAGAGTAGAAGCTCTCGTTGGTTAAATTGGTAAAAATATGTAAAATTTTACCTCTTTATTTTGGAAAAGTTTTCTTATATTATAAATTCAAATACAATATCTTTAATGTGAAATATAAAGCGCTGCAACGCTTCGTATTTCGTTTTAGAATCTTAATGATAGATTCATATTATCTTAATGTACAAAGATGTTTATACGTGAAAATTTGGAGTGTGATGCCTACATAAAATACTTTTTAACTAAGTAAGTGTACTCGACCAAAAGATTCAATGCTTTCTTTTTAGGTTCCGTGTCTAAAACGGATATTTGATCTAAAATAACTTCAAATTGAGGTGGCATGCGATATTCTCTGCCAACTAAATTATCTAATGAAACATTGTAAATATTGGCTATTTCTATTAGTGTTTTAAGGTCAGGTTCAGCTCGTCCAGCTTCCCAATTCGTATAGGTAGAACGAGCGACATTCAAACGATGAGCAATATCGTTTTGTGTTAATCCTTGTTTTTTACGCAAGTGTATTAATTGTTCTCCTAGCAATGGTTACACCGCCCTTTTTAATCTTCGACAATTATAATCGAAAATGGGCAAAGTATTATATATATTTAGATAAAACGATTATAAATTAAACAAATACAAAATAAATGTTTTAAAAAACAACATTAATAAAACGTGTAGAACAAAAGTTCGTACTTGTGGTAAAATATTGATATGGGTTCGAAAAACATCGAAATGCATAATTGCATATTTCATTCTGTTTAATACAAGAAACGTTGTTGTACAGCGGTTTCCTAACTTTCTCAATAGTTTTCAGATAACTTTTCGACAGAATTTTGGAAAATTTGTGGTATTATGAAAACAATAAAAAACGGACGTAAAAAAGACCCACGGTGTAGGTAGTGCGGCAAACACTCTTACACTGCCCCTAAGTGCCTAGGGAACATTGTCGCGGATCTCTTACATAATTATAACACAACTTAGATTGAAAGTGGCGCGTTTTCCTTTATATGTAATAAAATGGGGTTACGTGTCTTTTTGTCCATAAGGAGGACAAAGATTGTGCGAACTTTATTAGATTTGAGTGACATGCAAGAAAGTTTAAAATCAAATGGGTATACGAATCGAAAATTGGCAACAAGATTTAAAGTAACGCATACAACAGTAAATAGTTATTTTAAAAAACAAGATAAATTTGATTTTATGCACTTAGTTGACGCTCTTAGATTATATAAACCTAAGGATGTAGAGTTTAGAAGGAATTGCATTAAAGAATATATACCAAGACTATCTCATAAAAATTTAAAACTGGCGTTAGAAGTTTTAGATATGTTTGGGGAATATGAACTTCAAGAATTAGTAATTGAACAAATATTGAAATCACAAACAAAAAATGGCGATTCACCAACTGTACGTACTAATGTGAAAATCGCTGAGTATTATAAACTTTTTAGAAAAAGAAGTGAAGGAACCATTACTACAAGGGATTTTTTAAATGAAGTTCAAAAGAAAAGAGAAGTACAAAAAAATGCAGAAAACGATTTAATGATTGTTTCGGATTTCAGTGCGATGTATTCATATTTAGATTTCAGTAATTACGAGAAGGTTAACGAATATATCGAAAGCGTATTACCTCGAATTAAAAATGTTCCGAAACATACAAACCGAAATTCTTTTTTGTTACGTGTAAAAGAAATGCAGGCTTCTATTCATCTACATAACAATGGAGATGTGAACAAAGCCAGAGAAATTTGTTTTGAAATTTTAAATGACCCTTTTAACTACTATATGAGTACCAAGGCAATTGCATATTGTAAGTTAGGTGAAAGTTATGCGCTAAGTGATTACGAAATAGCGAAAAACTACATCTGTAAAGCACTTGAACTCATTGGTGTTCCAGTTAATAAAAAATTAGAAAAAAGAAGAAATAAAATATTAAACGTCTTACTATTCTTGAAAATATATCATGGTAAGGAATTAGATTCAATTGATCGTACAAAACTTGATTTAGCAGAACTTGCGTTTTTTTATATAAGAATAGGGAAAAAAGAAGAAGCTATAGAAATCCTTAGAGGTCTTAAAAAACAAAATGGTTATCTTAGTAGTTTTCAGTTGTATTATATGGGCCTTGCAGTTGGAGGAGAAAAAGGGAAAAGATATCTAGAAATGTCTGTAGAAAGTTTTTCTAAATCAGGTGATTTTTTCTATATTTCTCTACCCATCAACGCACTAAAATGTTATAATTAAATTATATAAGTAAGAGGCGGTGAAACGTTTGAAGTCCAAGGTATTTAAAGTTATTTTGACAATTGCGGCAGCTGCTACTTTTACATTTGCACCAGCTACAAAGCAAGATAAAATTAAACATGTAGACGCGCCAGTAATGTATATGGACCCAAATCCAGGTGGCGGTTGATTTTTATAAATAATAATATTAGAAATGACACTATCGTATTCGATAGTGTCATTTCTGCTTTATAGAGAGTGGAAACTTTTTCGATGAATTAATATAAAAAACGATAAAAACTTTCCAATTTAAACGGTGCATATAAAATAAAGAGGATGTAGGGGGAATTAGTAATGAATGTAGCAGTTTTAAACGTTAAAAAAATTGAATTGTCAAATAATTCAAGAGGACATTTAGCAAATAGATTATGGGATTTACTAGTGCAAGGGGAAATGAATGAGAATGAGGATGTAAAAAAACAATTTGTTACTATAGAAAATGCAATTAAGAATAATAAAAAACACGATTGTTAGTGTCTACTAACAATCGTGTTCTATTTTTTGTCGATACCAAGAGCTGCTTCAAACATTCTTAAATACATTTCTTGTTCATGTTCAGGTTTATCTTGAAGTTCTTGAAATAACTCGTCGAATTTTTTTCTCAATCGTTTATGTTGTCCGCTGTCTAGTCGAGGATCATCAGAGAAACCAAGCAAGTAATCAGGAGTACATCCAAGTGCTTCTGCAAACTTAGAAACATCTTTTTCACTTCGATTTTCTTTATTGTTTTCAATACCGGATATAGTCGATTTTTTTAAGTTAACCGCTGCCCCTAACTGTTCTTGCGTCCAACCCCTCATTTTTCGAACGTATTTCACCCTATCTCCACGCATAAGTACTTCACCCTTTTATATAAAAGTCTCTTAATTCACCATTCTAATTATAAAATCACAACAATATTGTATTACAAAAGTTCGGTTTAAGCAAACTTTTGTAATAATCAATAAAAAAGTTTGGAATTTCCGAATAAAAAAAGTTCACATTTTCCGAACTTTTTGGTATGATGTTAATTGTAAACAATAAGCGAGGTGAAATTAATGAAATTTGACAACGAGAGATTGTCTACCATGCTTAGAAATAAAAAGATTAAACAATCGGAGCTGGCTGCTGCAATTAATCGCGCGCCATCAACGGTTTCAGAATATGTTAATGGTACAGGATCACCAGGGGTTAGTGCTTTAACTGCCATTGCAAGAGCTCTAGATACACCAATAGATAGTCTGATGAGAGCAGATGAAGAAGTAGAAAATATGTAATGTAAAAATCGAACTTTGTACGATTTATTTTTTTAACACTCAGTTCGGAAATCAGGAACTTTTAAGGGGGTGAAAATTATGAATCATTTACAAATCGTTGCTAATGAAATACTACCGGTATACCGGAATGATCTTGGTGATAAATTTGTAAATGCCCGTGAACTCCATGAACAAATGATGGTAGGGAAAGTATTTGCTGCTTGGATGCAAGAACGTATTGAAAAGTATGGATTTGTTGAGGGTGAAGACTTTTTTCCAGTTTCGGAAAAAACAAATGGTAGGCCTAAAGTTGAGTTTTGGCTCACCTTAGATGTAGCTAAAGAAATAGCGATGGTCCAAAACAATGAAATGGGACGAGCAATTCGCAAATACTTTATTGAAGTAGAAAGGCGTTTTCGTCAACAGAAGCCTTTAACAGAATTGCAAGTTTTACAAGGAGCGATTAACCAATTAGTACAGGCAGAACAAAGGATTTCGCATTTAGAAACAGAGGTAAGTAAAACAAATACTCGTGTAGATAATATGAGCCAAATCATAGCGTTGGATACTACGGAATGGCGTAAAGATGCAAACTCTATTTTAAATAAGATCGCTCTGAAATTAGGTGGATATGAAATGTATAGCAAGATCAAAAATGAAAGCTATGACATTTTAGAGAATAGGGCTAAGGCAAATCTAAATATCCGTGTACAAAACAAGCGTAAAAATATGGCTTTAAAAGGTGTAACGAAATCGGAAATTAATAAAGTCTCCAAAATAGATGTTATTAATGATGATAAGAGGTTAACTGAAATTTATTTAGCAGTTGTAAAAGAGATGGCAATTAAATATCAAGTGGATAAAGTTTCATAAGTTTACAGGGAGGTTTTAGAAATGAATATTGATATAAATAGTTTGGCAGAAGGTGCAGTTGCAGAAAAACTAGATACAGAGTTTCAAAAAGTATTAAAAAACATGGTAGATCCTAACACAGACCCTACAAAAGCTAGGTCAATTACTTTAACCCTAACATTTAAGGGGAATAAAAAGCGTGAATTATGGGATTGCTCTGTAAAAGCTGTTTCAAAATTAGCGCCTTCAAAAGATGTTGATTCTACATTTATTATAGGTCGCGATTCAGATGGAACTGTTATTGGCCAAGAGTTATCTTCTGGTATACCAGGTCAAATGTACATTGATCGTGAAGGTGATGTAGCTACTGATGTTGGTGAAAAAGTTCCAGTAGCAGAACAGCAAACAACACCTGCACCTACTGAAAGGCAAGTTGTAGATTTTCGTAAGCAACAAACTAACTAATAAATTGTAAAGGGGAAATGAAAAATGATTAAAGAAGCAATTCAGTACTTAGTGAAATTAGGAAACACAGAAACGAAAGAAATTGATGGCCAAACATTTTCAACGCAGCCATTACATGTTGTTGAAGAACCAACAGCAAGAGCGTTATTAGTACGTAATTTATCTGGACTAGTAGACTATGTTAAATCAAATTTTGATGTAGAGGAGCAACTAATGATTCATATTGCAAGCCCTACTACAGTAAACTGCTTTACAGCTATCAATGGGAACTATAACCGCAGCACATTTGTAAAAACAGAAGCGCTTATTCCTGAATTTGATTTTGGCCATTGGCACGACGTAGAAAATTTTATTATTAGCCTCCAATCGGGTTTTGTACTAAATGATGACCGAGAAGTAATGCTAAAAGTTGTTGGGAATATAAAAGAAGAAAATGTTAAATCTTATGGTGATAGTGGTTACTCACAAATGGTTGTAGCACGTGCAGGAACTCAACTTGCAGCGGATGTAGCAGTTCCTAACCCTGTAGCTTTACAGCCGTACCGAACATTTATTGAGGTAGAACAGCCAGAAAGTAACTTTGTTTTCCGTATGAAAGATGGTCCAAGATGTTCTCTTTTTGAAGCTGACGGTGGCGCATGGAAACTAGAAGCAATTGACAACATTAAAGAGTATTTAACTGCTGAATTAGCAGAGGAAATTGAATCTAAAAAGGTATTTATTATTGCGTAATGGATATTGTCTTAGTTGAGAGTACCAATGCCGTTTGTATCTTTGGTTTAGGACTTGGATTACTAGCATTAGCAGCATACAAAGGCGGCATCTTCATCGAGCGAAAACTCGATGAAGATGACCGCAAACAAGAACGGGAAGTGAATGTAATTGGGAATAAGGGACAGAGTGCTTCCTGAGCATGTACAAAGAGCTGAACTCTTAGAGGGGAAGCTTCGGGAATATATGATGAATCGTAAGTTATTACTCTCTCAATGTGAAAGAGCAATGAATTCTGGTGAGTTTACAGCTGCTCAAGAATTAAAAACACTATGTGACAAGCAATCTAGTGAAGCAGTTGCGATTGAATCGGAACTTATGGATCTGTACATGCAAAAGCAGAAGAACGATCAACAAAATAAAAGTAAAGAAAGAAATGAAGTTTTGAAGGTTGCTAAGCATCTAGAAAAGGTTAGTGGAAGTTCGAAGATAGTAGAAGAAATCAAAAAAAGTGTATAAAAAAATACCCATTTGCGAGATGGGTAGTTAAGAAAGAATTTACATTTGCAATTATAACACATTAGTACACATAAACGCACTAGCGGCCATGCAATAAGTGCGTTATATATAAACGATTAAAAATTAAAGGTTGGGAGATGAAATTTATGTTCAGTGCGTTGTTTGACAATAGTGAATGGTGCGATGTTTGCGGTGATGTAATACCAGAATCCGATGTAACAAATATGCATATTGAGGGATGCGAAAAAACGTTATGTAAATCTTGCCGTGGTGAGATGGAAACAAAATTAAAAGTGGTAGATGTCAATGTTTTAGTAGATATGTTAAAAGCGTTAATTACCAAATATGGACGCGATAAGGTTCGTCAGTTTGATCTAATTAAGGCAGAACAGTATGTGAAAGAAAATGACATTACTTTAAACATAGAAAAGCGTGGTGGGCAATTTAACCAAGAAAAATTAGGTGAATTTGTCTCGCTATCTACAAAAGAAATACTAACGATTATAACACTTTTGCAAAGGAAGATTGGAACTCATCTATGGATGAATGCAGTTATCGGATCAGTATTAGAACGTGGATTCACTGCAACACTGCAAATGCAGTTAGAAGGTGAGCATCATGACGGAACAACTGACACTGTTACTGAATGATTCTATAAAACAACCAGATATATTAGAAAGTTCTCCTTTTGATATAAAGAAGGCGAATGTAAAACAAAGGCGAGGATTGTCAAGCTTTGTAGATGTCATGGCTATTATTCCATGCGATGTCTGGAGCGCGGACGAGCTGCCGCGCTCTACAAAACAGGATAATCACTTTGACATGTTCATGGATTATGTCACAGCCATATGGCGTTATAAGAGAAGTGAAGACAAAAGTTTTCATTGGGATTCCGCAGAGAGGATTTGCTGCGCGGCAAGGGAATCGCAAGAGCCACAGCAGCTAAGAATCTATTTAGATAGTGGATTTAGACCGCAATATGTAACTAAATATCTTAAATAACGAAAGGATGTTAATTACTATGGAAGCTGAATTTAAAAGTATTCTTGACGCAGTAAGAGCAATAAAAATAGGGATGAAAACTTTAGAATATTGGGATGACATCTATTTAATTGCTAACAAGAAAGAAGAAATTTATGTAGTATGTGATGATCCTGGACAATTTATAAAGAACGGTTGGAGTAATTGTGGAACGGATGAAGATCCAAGTAAGTATGCGAAAGAATTTAAGGTATTCCAGTACCAACATATAGATAGAGTACGGGGAGTTAGTAAGAACGGTTTTTATCAGTTAGTTAAATTTAAGAATAAGAAACATGAATATGCTCGTAAGGAAATGGATGTGCAATTTGAACAAAGTGTAGATTTTTGGGTTTAGTACAAATTAAGGAGGAATTAAATATGAAAATGACTGTAGTGAATATACATGTAACAAAAATTATTGTGCCGCCATTTAAAGTAGGAGAATGGGTAGCGTTTGAAGGTAAAGATTACACAATGTTTGCAGAGGTACAGGACATTGCTTTTATCGATCAGTACGAGCGCATTGCAGTATATGGAAATTGGGGTAATGAATCGGTTATGAGTGTAGGAGATAAAGGCTGGCAGTTTGCTGATCAGTGCCGAAAAGCAACAGAAGATGAGCAGTATTGGGAAGAACGCCGCAGAGTATTCGCTGCTAAAGGTAGAAAAAACAACGAATTCCATCCTGGCGACTTCGTGAGTAACGATAAACGTGTTTTAACTGTACTACATCAAGAGCCAGAAACGGGACTTGTGGCCGTACTAGTTAACAATTCAGACGAGAGGTTCCAAATAGATCCTAAAGAACTAGAAATCTACTTTTTTGCAGAAGATATGGCGGGTTAATCCATTATGGATAAGGATACATTAATTGTTTTTGTAATATTCAGTCTTATTATAGCTATAGCAATTAGGGTATTCGATAAGAGTCAAAAGTAAACAGCAGGTGAACAAAGCAATTGGAGAAACAAAAGATAATAAATCGATTAATAGATTTGAAGTGTTATAGGCTCAGAGACCGTCAATTGTGGGAATTGGACGAGCTGGAATTGACGGTCTTGCTAATAGTTACAAATATAAAACAATTAAAGGGGATAAATAATATGAAATTTGAAATTACTTGCTTATGTGGAATGAATATACTGGCTAGTTTGGTTGAAAAGGAATTTGAAAATGAAGGTCCAGTTACATCGGTGTTGCCAATTATCGCGACTGAGGATAACGGAATCGGCGGAATCATGGTAAGCGCAGAAGAAAAAGCTATTCATGTAAAATGCACGAATTGCAACAAAACAGCACGCTTCTTGCTAGAAGTACCTTTAGAGATGGTTAATCAAGAAGAAACAGAAATGGATTGGTCGAAAGTTTCTTTTGCTGAACAGGAGGGAAACTAATGGCTGCTGCTCCTACATACAAGTATCATATTTCAATAGTTTTTCCGCAGTGGAGATGTGACCATATTGTTTTTAAGGAAAGTGAAGAGAAAGCAAAATACCACTATTATAAACAGTTTAAAAAGCAGCACTTTATAGATATGCCATTTGAACAATTTGAAAGATTCATTAGTTGCAAGTACCTGGGAGTGGTAGATATCAAAACGCTCTTTGGACAAGAAAACCCATTCCGGAAAATGTGTAATTACAGAAGAATCCCATTTGCAAAACGTGGGATGCGTGTCGAAGTACAGGGAAGAATGGGGACGATCGTCGGGAATTGTAAAAATGATTTGTACGTTATTTTAGATGGTAATCCGGATAAGTTTCGATTTAATCCGTATTGGGAAATTGCTTACTTCAATGAAAATGGTGGCATTATTAAAGATTATCGTAAAGGAGTGTATGCACAATGAGACATACTACAAACTTAAATACTATTACTCCAGAAGAAACGCAGCAAACATTTGATATTACAGAACTTTTCGAAATGCAAAGAGAGTTAGATAAACGAATTGGATATAAAGGTAACGATAAAGTAGATATGCTTTTCCGCGCGTTATTGGTTGAAATTGGGGAAGCGTGGAATGAGACAAGGGCCTTTAAAATGTGGAGCACAGGATATGGAATCCCAAAAGAAAATCTGCTAGAAGAGCTAGTGGATGGATTTCACTTTTTAATGAACATAGTAATTGAACTGGACAGTTATACGTTAAGACGGAAGCTTGTATCTAACTATTCAAAACAATACATCATGAAGAAAAATATAACGAATGTGAATATGTTGTTCGAGTGGTATATGCAGGATATTTTAACTGCAAAACGTGCATGGTGCCATTATAGGGATTTAAGTACAACATTAACCCATTTACATAAAGCGTTCGGTATTTTCTTCCGCCTTTGCTACTTGTATGGATATAAATTTGTAGACATTGTGTATGCCTACAAAGAAAAAAATAAAGAAAACTTTGAACGTCAATTGAGTGGTTATTAAGACAAAATTTGAATTTTGTTAAGAAATGAGGAATGAGAAATGGTTTCTGCAACATTAACAAGTAAGATCAGTGGGAGAGTTATTGTACGTTCGTATACACCAAGACAAATATTAGATTTTCTTGATGAAGAGGAACTTGTTTTGAATATGACTGAATGTAATTGTCAACCAATTGGTGAAACGAACGTTATAGAGTGCAATTGTGATAGTGAATGGGAAGATTATGTATTAGAACTTGAATAATTTCAAGGAAAACTAAACAAAATAGTTATTTTGGAGGGGAAGAGAGATGGGTACAGTTACAAACCATGTACTAAGTCAAATTAATGCGGAATGGCAGCAACAAGGAAATGATGCTTATGCGTTTTTAACAAACGTCCTAATTTGTCCGTTTCTATACAAACAGCTTGAAGATGAGGGGATTTTAGAAAAGCAAACAGATCAAGATGAAGAGTGGTTTGTTTTTGATCCGAATAAGTTTAATAGCATTGAGGATGGTAATTACTTTGAAATTTTAATCTATAGAGAAGAGATAGATGAGTTAATAACATATGAATTTGAGTGATTTATAACAAAATTCTTATTTGAATGGAAAAGGGGGATATAAATGAAGTTTGTTGTGCTGAAGGTTGAGGATGTGTTAAAAGCAACGTCCGTAAGTGAAGGGGTAGTTTTAGAAGGAATTACACAAAAAATAGCGAGGTTGCGAGAAAAAGAAGGACGTAATCCAGATCCTAAATATCATGTGGTTAATCAAGATGAACCATATGCAGAGGAAGTTCTAAACATCATTAAAAAACACGAAGGTGAAATATAACAAAATCTTTATTTGAGAGGGGAACGAAATCGTGAAATATGATAAACAAGAATGTCCGGAATGTAGTAAGCCAGTAAAAACTTTATATAGACCATCAATGAGTCATCCAGGCCCGAATCTTTGCTATTGGTGTAATAAAAGACGTGTTAAAGAAGAAAAAGAAATGAGCGCACAAAAATAAAACAAAATCGTTATTTGAGAAAAAGGAGAATGGAAATGTCCTTAGTGGGGAATTTGAAAGAACTCCAAGAAAAAGTCATTGATGAAAAGGTATTGGAATTTGCAGAGGAAATGGAATGCGTAATAATCGAAAGTGCTGCAAATGGATATTCAGGTTATAGATATCAAATTCATAAAGAAAATCCAGACAAGCATATTCTGCACTCAAAACCATTTACGGAAAAGTTACAAGAATTAATGGATGGTGTGAAAGTTGAATTTAAGGTAGTAGAAAAGAAAAACATTTTAGGTGGATCTTATTACGAACATTACATCCGTTTTAGTTGGAATGACTAATTTCTTAATAAAAAACGCTATTTTATTAGAAAAGGAGAATATGAAATGAAAGACAGTTGGGATGAGCAAGAGCGTTTAGAGATTGAAGCGGAACAAGAAATGATTGCGCAGGCAGAACGTGAAAATTGGATGATTGCAAACAATATGTTTTATGAATATGAAGCTTAATGTTCGGAATTTGATTAATACTTGCAGCTGCTGTTTAAGGATAATGTTCGGTTTTTAATAAAAACTTCATTTTGTAAAAAAAGGAGAATGAAAAATGAGCTTAAAGGAGTACGTCGTTTATAAAGGTGAATCATTCGTATGTATTGGAACTGCAAAGGAATGCGCTCAACATATGGGCGTACTTCCTGAAACGGTTCGTTATTATACAACTCCAGCTTATCAAAGGAAGTTAGCGAAGCGGAAGAAGGCTAGGAATTACTTAACTGTTACGGTTCTTGAGGAAGATTAGTATAAAAATTTCATTTTGTAGAAAAGAGGAATGGATATGAAATACTTTGAGTTTGATAAACATGGATATTGGGCAATGGTTGCAGCAGAGGATGAAGATAAAGCTATCGAGGTTTATGTAGAAGAAGTTGCTGGAGAAAGCATTGAGGAAATAGAAGAAGAGGGAGAACCTACAGAAATAACAAGAGAGCAAGCATTAAACAGATATATCGAATCGTCAATTTCAGTAGCAGGATATTTAACAATTGAGGAAATAACGAAAGAATTTAATGAGCGTAAGAATACAACATTACTAATTGATTCGTCACTAACATAAAAGAGCAGCTAGCAAAAGCTAACTGCTCATCTCCAAGGGGGAACAAGGAGAAAGTAACTTAATGGGTTGTCTACATTATTGACGGAATATTGAGTTTTATTCAGAAGGGACCGAAATATTTTGAGTAATTTTAACGGGGAGAAGTTAACGGAACTTCGGCATTTATTCGGAATGACTCAAGGACAAGCTGCTGAATTGTTAGATGTCGATATTAATAAGTTGATTGAGATAGAGCGATCAAGAATCATTCCGACATTTAATCAAATACAAGTACTGTGTAGAACATTTCATGTTAAACCAAAGTATTTTTATAGCGAATCATTTGTAACTAGCGTGGTAAATCCGAGTTATATTTCTTTTCGATATTAATAAGGAGGTAGAGGGAAATGATTGAGATTAATCTTAAAAGCGGAAGAAGTT
This sequence comes from Bacillus sp. TH13, assembly GCF_016651175.1. NCBI lineage: Bacteria > Bacillati > Bacillota > Bacilli > Caryophanales > Bacillaceae > Bacillus > Bacillus sp. TH13. The sequence continues at coordinate 17,634 of NZ_JAEKEJ010000004.1, forward strand.
TAGGGTGGATATTTGATACTGAACAGGAAATGAAAAAAACGTGGGAACAAATGAAGAAAGTGGATTATACCAAGAAAGGTGCTATTGAATGTAATGGAACTTTAATTCCTTATAGTAGTATTGAATTTCTAAAAATAAAGAAAAACTGAACAAAATAATCCTTTTAATAGAAAGTGAGGAAGCAACATGGGTTACGCAAATAGAGGAATGGCGTTTGAATTATTATTAAACAATACATGTCGGGTTTATAAGGCAGCAAATGTAGGAGTATTTAATAAACGTCCTACACCGATAAAAGTTATAAAAACGGATAAGAAAGGCAATATCCTCAAAAGCGCATGGAGCAGTAAATCTACAGTGGATTACGATGGCGTATACAAGGGGAGAGCGGTGTATTTTGAAGCCAAGTCTACAAAAGAAACTACTAATTTTCCATTAGATAAAATAAGTAGACATCAAATCGATTATTTAAAAGATACATTAGAACATGGAGCGATATGTTTTTTCTTAATAGAATTCAGAACAGATCATATTGTTTATTTTGTTCCGATTTCATTAATAGCAGAATATTATGAAGCCATGCTATATGATGGTGGCCGTAAATCCATTCCAAGAAAAGAATTTGAGGAACGTGCATATGTAGTAGAACAAACAAAACGCGCTCCAGTTGATTATTTATTGAATGTTGATAAATTAGAATGGCCAAGTATTAGTTAAATTTATAGAAGGTGAAGATATGAATGCTAAAGAGGCGCGTATCAAAATTCTAAATGTACAGGATAAGTATTGTAAAGATTGTGAGTATCGATATCAGCAATTGGATCATTGTAGCTCAAATTGCACCATAGGGAAAGAATTAATAAAACTAGGTGTGTTTCTAGGTGGCAAAGAAGAAGTACAAAAGCGAAAAAGGAAGACGAAAGAAGAATGGGATAGAATTTGTGTGAAAGCTGCAGCTATGAGAGAAGATGGAATGACATACACATCTATAGCTAAATTCTTCGGTATGGCAGATGGGAAAAGAGTAGCAGAGCAGCTGAGGAAAAGAGGCTTAGTGTAAAATTTCACTTACCGTAATGGAAAGAAAAATAAAAATAATAAAAGTAATAGTCCGCATTTAGAGGACGTTGTTTATGTTTGGGATGAGATTTCTTCCTATGTATAGCCAGCGTCCTCTTTTTTATATAAAAGGAGGAACCTGGCTTATGAAAGAGTTAATAAAGCAGTACAAGGAAACGCTAGAGCAATTAGAATTATCAAAGAAAGGTGCTACAGAAAAGGATGCAGAAATAATTGGTGAAATGATATCAGATATAGAATATGTAATAGAGTGGATGTGTACAGCAAAAAAGCCAGGTAATCGCCGAGGCATTGAACGTAGGGCAGCATATCAGCGTGAGAGACCGTGTGATCCGTTATTAATGCAAAGATATACACGTAGTACGGTAATGCCAGTGTATGAATGGGATACGGAAGCGAAAGAGAGTGTCATATCTGAATGGGATCGTATACAGCTAGAAGATGCATTATCAACTCTTACAGAAAGAGAAAAGGAAATATATGTAATGTCTAGAGGGCATGGTTTTACACAGGAAAAGATTTCTAAATATTTAGGTGTAAAGAGAACTACTGTCCAAGAGTATTTAAAAAGAGCAGATAAAAAGATTGGCGAAAGATTGAACGGAAGTTTATTTTGTATATCTTAGAATCCTCTTTTGAAAAAAATGTCGAAATTTGTCGTCAAAAAGCCACCTATATATGAAAGGTTAACGAGACCTGTTCCGATGGTATCTGTTTTGAGTGACCCAGTGTTTGCTCGTATATAGATTCTATAGGAACGTTTTTTTTCAATACACAATGTGTGATGAGATATTGCGAATCTCATTGTTACAAATCATTTAATAAAGGGGTTGGTTCTCATGTAGTAAAAACAAACACACCACCTATTAAAAAGGCGTCGGAAGAAGTGCAAACGTCTTGATATAAATCCTTTATAATTCGATATCGGTCAGCTAAGGCCATGCGACAGCCGAAGTATTGACCATTCCTATTCACAGGGAGGACTATTTTTAGTCTTCTCTCAGTCACTGAACACAGGGCGTGTAGCCATACTAGTTGATGCGGTGGCTGAGAGAAGGTTGAGAGTGATCTTGACCTTTGATTCACATAGACATATCCCCTATGTTCGAACGTGAATTTCTCCCATCCCCTTTAATATTTTTATAAGCCGTAAAAGAACCGTCATTTTAATAGTGGCGGTTTCTTTTTAAAAGAAAGGGTGAGGATATGAGTAATAAAGCAAATATAGAAATAACAATTATAGCGAACAACGAATTGTTAGAGAAACAGTTAAGAAATAGCAATTTAAGTGATGAAGCAGCTGTTAAGGAATTAAGAGTAGTCACCATCCCATTAAGTAACAATAAAATCATTAGTATTCCTTATCTAAAGAGTGAACTGTAGCATCCATAAAGGGTGCTTTTTTCTTTGTTATATAGAAATTACACATTAAACGCACAAGTAAACCTTATACAATCGTGCGCAAGTATTAGTTCGCATTAACAGAAATGTCGTTGTATGAGTATTGTGCGTTGTCTTATATACCTATGGAATATAAGAATCTGAGTAACCGAACGTTACGCAGCTTTATTAGACAAATTAGACACCTAAAAAAGGGGAAGGATGAGGTATAGTGGATAGCTCATATATCGATGCGCAAATTAATCAAGTAGTAGGTCAGGTTAATCAATTGGCAGATACAGTAGAAAGGGTAACAAATGAAGTAGTAATCCTTAAAGATGAGATCGCTACAATTAAACGTTCTGAAATAATTAAAAAAATTAATGATAGCGAACCAGTCGAAATGAATTGTAAAGTTAGCGTTAATTTAGATGGGAAAGCAATAGCTGAAACTACTATTGAACATACAGCAGATTCTATTCATGTAACACCAAATGGCGTATTTACAAGAGAAGAAAATCGAAAGAAACAGTTTTGATTAAATCAATAGCAATTATAGCGGGCGCTGCCTTGATCTGGGTGGCGTCTTGTTTGTTGTTAAGGAAAGATAAGCGCAAACGTGTTGCATTTAAGTTCAAGGGGGTGGAGAGGATGAAATCTAATGTTACATTTTCCATGCACATGAATGGTGTAGAAAAAGATGCAACTGAGTATGTTAATGGGATAGCAAGAGTTGCTATTCTTCTGCTTGATATTACGGATAGAAACATAGTAGATAAATTATTAACTCAGGTTGGCCAAGAAGAGAAGATTTTTATTGAATCTGCCCTAGCTGGAGTGAAACATCATTCTCAATAAATATAGTGTCTCAAAAACATTTGATTGTGAGACGTGCAATTTGTTGGTTTTAAATCCTATTAAATCAACAAATTAAAATCTCAAAATCATGTATCAAAAACAATTGAATTTGAGACAGGGAATTGATACAATATAACCATCAAATATAAAAGGGTGATGGTGTATGATATTCGGTTATGCCAGAGTTTCAACAAAAAAACAAAGTTTAGATATGCAGTTAGATGAATTGAACCGTTATGGATGTGAAGAAATTGTAACAGAAAAGGAAAGTGGCGCTAAGAAAGATAGAAAAGAATTACAGCTGCTCCTTAGTAAACTTCGAAAAGGTGATAAATTAGTTGTCTACAAGTTAGATCGATTGGGCAGAACCATGCACCAACTGGCTAATTTATTACAAGAATTCAATGAAAAAGGAATTAATTTTGTTTCTATTAAGGATGGGATTGATACATCTACTACGATGGGACAATTTTTATTTCATATATTCGGCGCTGTAGCCGAAATGGAACGTGCAGTTATTAATGAACGTGTTGTCAGTGGTGTTGCTGCAGCGAAGGCAAGAGGAAGAGAAGGTGGCAGAAAAAAGGCACATACTCCACAGCAAATTGAGGGTATGATGGAAATGCTATCGTCTGGTAAAACCAAAAAAGAAGTTTGTGAAATGTTTGATGTAGCTAGAGCTACTTTATACCGTTACATAAATGAATATGAAGCTAATACTAAACAATTAAAGTAGCGAATCTGCTGCTTTTTTATTTTGGAGGAGGATGAAGAATGGAGTCTATAACAAAAATAATTGCTGATTTTGAAAAAAGAATTAACGATCTACAAAGAGATAATGAAGGTTTAATTCAAACGTTAAATTGTGTTTCAGCAAGTGTAGAAGCATTAGGTGAAAAGGTTGATATGTTAGAAAAGGGATTAGCAACAAAAGCGGATATAACTCATGTTCAATTAATAAATAAACAATCTGAAATAATTAAGAAGATTAACGATAGTAAATCCATTCCTATGGATTGTAAAGTTGGAGTTTCATTAGATGGAAGAGTTGTAGCGGAATCTATTGTCGAACATACAGCTGATTCAATCAAATGTGGCGTAATTAAAGGGAGTGAGATAAATGAAACTAGATAAACAAGAACAAGCTGTTGTAATTGGTACATTCATTTCAATGTTAGGACAGGATGTTGTAAATGAACGCATTGATAAAAAGAAATTAGAAAGTGTACTTCCTATCTTTAATGAAATGCAAGATAATACAACACCAAAGCAAAAAAGAGAAGCGATGATTAGTTTGCTTGGTAAAACGTTGGATGAATTCTTAGAAAAGTAGCCATAAAAAAACGGAAAAGTAACTCGTATTGGGGACGAATTACTTTTCCTAATGGCAATGTTAACTCTATTATAACAACTTGTATTAATTTGGTAAATATATATTCTTAATTTTCCATAAAATCATTTAGATATTATCGTGAGGTGGTGGTTATGGCCAAAGGTAAGGTACATACATGGCTGACAAAAGAAGGGTTACTAAAAATAGAAGGATGGGCACGTGATGGACTTGTAGACGAACAAATTGCCAAAAACATCGGTATTAGTCGTGCCACGCTTAGTAACTGGAAAAAGAAACACCCACTAATTACAAGAGCATTAACTAAAGGTAAAGAGGTTGTAGATCGTGAAGTAGAAAATGCTCTTTTGAAAAAGGCACTTGGATACACGTATGAAGAAGTTATTACCATGCGGCAGGAAGTAGAAGAGGATGTTTTTCAAGACGTTGAAGTAAAACGTATTAAAAAACAAGTACCACCAGATACGACTGCTATTATTTTTTGGTTAAAGAATAGAAAACAAGATACATGGCGTGACCGTAAAGAATTTGATCATAGCGGTGAAATGAAACAAACAGTAGAGCAAACAACAGATTTAAGCAAGTTGTCAGTAGAGGAGCTGAAGCAAATTGAAAACATCCTTAAAAAAACTACCGACACTTGATGTTATTAGGAAAGAACTTGCCAGAAGGTCATTTGCTGAGTATGTGGAATACGTCCATTTTGGTAATTACCGACACTTTAGGCATACCAGATTAATATGTGACACACTGCAGCGAATTGCAGATGGTGAGCAGTTATATGTACTAATTGAAATGCCACCACGGCATGGTAAGTCAATGACAACGACGGAATCATTCCCGTCTTTTTTTATTGGTAAAAATCCAGAGAAGCGTGTAATTGTTGCTTCGTATTCAGATAATTTAGCTAGAAAGTTTGGTCGTTTGAATAAACAAAAAGTGGCCAACTTTGGTGATGAGTTATTCGGATATAGGCTATCGGATGATAATGCCGCAAAGAACGACTGGTCACTCCAGGATCATAAAGGTGGAATGATTGCAACAGGTATTGGCGGCTCCATTACTGGACAAGGTGCAGATTTATTAATCATAGATGATCCATTCAAAAATGCAGAAGAAGCCAACTCCCCTACTATACGTGAAAAAGTATGGGATGAATGGGAATCTACACTCTCTACCCGTCTTCATAAAGGTGCCTCTGTCATCATTATTATGACGCGTTGGCATGAAGATGATATTATTGGCCGTTTATTAGAGAGAAGTCCTCATGATTGGATTAGGCTACGTTTACCTGCTATTGCAGAAGATGAGGATGATTTACTTGGTCGTGAGATTGGAGAACCTCTATGTCCAGAACTTGGATACGATAAAGAATGGGCCAAAATTAAGAAGGCTGAGGTTGGTACTCGTACATGGTCATCACTATTTCAGCAGAGGCCAAGTCCAGGAGAAGGTGTAATCTTTCAGCGTCAATGGTTTGTTAAATTTTATACAGTTATTCCTTCAGATATAAGTGAACAAATGCAGTCCTGGGACTGTACGTTTAAAGATACAGAATCAAGTGACTTTGTTGTTGGCCAAGTTTGGGGTAAACGAGGTGCTGATAAGTATTTATTAGACCAAGTAAGAGACAGAATGGACTTTCCTGCTACATTACGAGCAATAAGGGCATTAACTGCTAAATGGCCACGCGCAGGAGTAAAACTTATAGAAGATAAGGCAAACGGTTCTGCGGTTATACAAACTTTACAAAGGGAAATACCTGGCATTATAGGAGTAAATCCTGAGGGTGGAAAAATCGCAAGAGCACAAGCGGCAGCACCACAGTTCGAAGCAGGTAATGTGTATTTACCAGATCCATCAATAGCTCCTTGGATTCATGATTTTATCGAAGAATTTATTGTGTTTCCAAATGGTAAGAATGATGATCAGGTAGATGGTACATCACAAGCTTTAAATAGGTGGAACATACCGCAGGAAACGAAGTATGTTGTTGCTCCTGTTATTGGGGGAATTAAGAGGAGGTGAATATTATGGGCATTAGAAATTGGTTCTCTGGTAAGAAAAACAAGAGAAACGATAAGTTAAGAGCAAATGTTTCTGCAGCTGTTCGTTCTTCTGTAAAAGGATTTCAAGGTGGTAAACAAACACAGAACAAATGGGAACAACAATTCATGTGGTATAACGGGCCTATACGACGTTCTGAGTACCGGACAAAAGATGTTATGGAAAGTCTGAGAATGATACGTGACATTGATCCGGATGCGAGTATGGCGATATGGAACTTTATTCGATTGGGTAATAGTGGCCATGAATTAGAATGCTTAAAACCTACTGGTAAACCAGACAAAGCAGCGCAGGAAGTACTTAATGATATTGCTAAACGAGTAGGAAAAATGTATGGAGGCGGTACAGATCAGCTAATTGGTGTACTATTCCTCACTGCTATTACTCAAGGTGCAATTGCATTAGAAGTGGAACTAACAGAAGGAATAGATGATGTAGTTGATTTCCATGCAATTGACCCTTCTACTTTAGATTTCCGTTTTAACAAAGAAGATAAACAATTAGAGTTGGTTCAGAAACAGGACAATGGAGAATACAAAGTCTTAAATCAAGAACAGGTATTCTATTTCCCTCTTGATCCAGACGTAAATGATCCGTATGGGCGCTCTCCTATCCTGCCAATATTGCAAATTATCTTTTTCCAGGTGCAAGTTTTACGTGATTTACAAAAGGTAGTGCACCATCAAGGACATGCTCGGTATGATATTAAAATTGTTGAAGAGTCCATAATGAAAAATATACCACCACATATACAAGGTGATCCTGATGCGGTTCAGCAATACGTCCGAGGTTATATAGACGAAGTAATAAGTATGATGAGCGAATTAGAACCAGACGATGATTTTTACCATACTGATAGCGTGGAAGTGAATATTACAGGTGGTATACAAGGTAAGTCTATGGATGTTACAAAAGTCATTGATGTAATTAACCAACGTGTAACTACTGCGTTAAAGCAGCTGCCTATTTTATTAGGTAGAAATGAGGGAACTACAGAGACACATGGTACCATTCAATGGCAAATCTATGTAGCAGGTATTGAAAACATGCAGCGTGGTATTAAGCGTTTATTAGAGCGTGCTTATAACGTAGCTCTGCAGGTGCATGGCAAACAATCTAAGGCTAGACTTACTTTTAATTCAATACGGGTTAATGACCGCGAAAAAGAAGCAAATGCCGAGAAGATTGAAACAGAAACAAAACAAGCTCAGGTTGCTGCAGGTTGGATTGATAACAACGAAGCAGCACAGCATATGGTTGGCCATGATGCAGTAGCAGAACCGCAAGCTCCCTCTGTTCCACCTGCAGTAGAAAGAGGTAAGCGGCGGCAAATGAAAAAAGAAATTAACATGCGTGCTGATTCTGAGGAAGATGAGTATGTAAAAGAAATTGATTTACCTTGGTCTTCTGAGATTGCAAAAATCACAATAAAAGCTCGTGAGGAAATGCATGCTTTACTGCAGAATCAGTTAGAAAGATATATTGATAAGTTACAAGAAGCACCGGAAGTTCCTACTCGTATATTGGTAGATATACAGCGTATGCCAAAAGGAGAACGAATTCTAGAACCTATTAAAGCGTTTATTGAATGGGTTCGTAAACATATTCTCGGTGATTCTGTTCAAGAAATTGAAGAATGGAATGAACTAGCTTATAAATGGTCTGAGCAAGCCGGATTAGTAGCAGGTGAAGAAAATTTATTTGAAATTGATCCAGAGCTTAATTTTAACTTCCGTGATGAGAAGCTGCTCCGATGGCTTGCAAATCGTGCATATAAAAGTGCAGAACTTATACAAGGCACAACAGATGAAGCTGTTATTATGACTCTCTGGGATGTAGCAGCAGAAGGAAACTATACAATTCAGAAGTTTTCCGATGCACTGCAGGAATCCTTTGAATTTAGTGATACCAGAGCAACTACAATAGCTCGTACAGAAGTAATAAACGCTTCTCGTGCAGGGCAGTTTCACTCTGATGATCAAAGTGGAATGGTAATAGGAAAAGAATGGCGTTCTGCAAGGCAACCAGATAGAACGCGTCCTGGTCATTATGATGCTAATGGACAGATTCAACCATTTGACAAACCGTTTGAAGTAGCAAATGGACAAGGTAGTCTAGAGAAACTAATGTTCCCTGGGGATGATTCTCAAGGAGCTACTGCTAGTAATCTAATTTGTTGCCGTTGCTGGTATAAGCGAATTCTACAAGGCGAGGAGAATAAATTAAAGTGATATTAAAAAAAGTAATTGTGTATTTCAAATTACGCAGTGAAAGAAAATATAGATACGAGTTATTACGTGAGATTCGCCAAGAACGTGATTACGATATTGGGAAACTACAGTTCGCAAATAGGCCTTATTCCAGACCTACATTAAGACCAAATGGAACGCGTGATATTTTAACGACGAGCCGATTTATTCAGAAATTATTGGATGAAGGTGTGCGATTCTAAAATTGCTTAGCTTGGTTTTTTTCCGAAATGCTGGCGGCACCAGAATATAGAAAAGTAAACCATAGTTTATAAAGGTATACCTTTATAAACTGTTTATTAATATCTATGAAACACAAGAAAACCACGTTTATAAAGGTTATAAAAAATAATTTATAAACGTTTATTAATCTTTGATAACTTTGCAAACACTAGGAGGTCCATATAATGTCAAAAACAAATGAACAAATTGAAAACACATTTAGTTATCATCCTCCAGAGGAAGGGCAACCAGAGAAATATGAGGCTTTACGAGAAAAGGCTAAGGAATTTGCATACTTAATCGATGAGTTATGTCCTGCTTCTCGTGAGAAATCAGTGGCTTTAACTAATTTAGAAACTGCAGTAATGTGGGCTAATGCTGCAGTTGCACGTAATTAAATCTACGTTATTTGAGAGGAGGTGAACGATTTATGAGTGAAGCAGCACAGGTTTTACATCTACCTGTTCGTTTAAGCCTTGAGCAAAACCAAGATGTTGATTTAGAACTCATTAATAGGCATACTATTGAGCCGGTTACTATGGAAGAAATATTTACGTTTAGTGGTAACTGTTCAAATGATAGACAAGATTCATATTTTACAAGGATGGACCCAACTACAACATTACGAAACTATGCAGAAGATTTAAAAACAGGTGTTTCATTATTAAATGGTCATGATATCTCTTTAGTTCCATATGGACGTAGCTATGATGGTATTCTTGTCCCTGCTGCAGATGATGCAAATAGTCTCAATGCAGTAAGAGGACACTGGTACATTATGCGAGGACTTACCTTAAATGGTGAGAATACGAATGACACTATTAAAGCTATTCAAGGCGGCATTATTAGAGATATGTCAGTTGGATTTGGTGGAGATAAAATGTCATACCGCTGCGGATCATGTGGCCGTGATTTATGGGATTGGGAATGTCCTCATATACCTGGTTTAGAAGATGAGCACGAGCGAATTTCATTTTCCTGGATTGTAGATGCTCATTTACGAGAAGTATCTACTGTATACAAAGGTTCGACACCAGGGGCCTATATTGATAAAGCGCGTGAATATGTGCAGCAGGGACAACTATCACAACAAAATATCGAAAGACTAGAACGCCAGTTCCAAGTTCGCTTGGATGACAATAAGCGTTCATTTTTTATGTCTAAAAATTCAAAGGGGGCACGTAGTGTGGGATTATTACAACAGATTACAGATGCTATTAGAGAAAACAAAGTCGAGAAACGAGAAATTTATAAATTACTTGGTGAAGAAGGAGAAACTTTCCGTCAACCAGATGATATTGCTATTCGTAATGAGCTTGGTGATAATGCCTCCGTAGCTGGTGTTAAACAACTAAAAGAAGAAGCAGAGCAAGGGCGTACTTATGCTGCTGATATGGTAAATAAAGCTGTTGAGTCACGTACTAGAGCACAAGGTGACAAATTCGATGCTGAAAAATATCGTCAAATGTTAGTTCGTGCTGCTGATTTAGATTTTGTAAAAGAAGAAATTGATACTTATGAAGCAATGGCCAAAGAGCGTTACACACCTGGTCGTCAAGTTGGTGGAGATCCATTAGGTGGAGGAGATCCAGAAGACGATGTAATTGTATCAGAACGATTTGAAGGAGGGAATAAATAATGTTTAACAAAGTAGGCGGTATTGTACCAGATAGTTATGGTTTATCACTCACTGTATTCGCACAAGATGCAACTTCAGAAAGTCCTGTTAAAGCAGGTACACCTTTAAAGTTTGCTACTACGGGACCATATCACGCTAAGAAAGCAGCTGCAGATGATGCGATTGTCATGACTGCAAAGCATACGGTTAAATCCAAAGATGCCCCTTTAGGTGTGCATGTATATGGTTATTCTCGTAATGCAGAATTCCCTTACAGTGGAGCAATTGCTATTGGCGATTCGGTTGTTGCTGATGGCAATGGTGGAGTCAAAAAGGCAGCTGCTGCAAATGGCTCTTATGTTTACTTGGTTAACAGTACGAAAAAAACAGTAGAAGTTTTACTACCTTAAAGGAGGAAGTCACATATGAAATTTAAACATAAAATTAAAAACAGTCGTGGCGAAGTGATTGAACTAGCAAACGGCACTGAATTAACAAGTGCAATTGCAGAGGCTTCTGCTAAAAACGGACGTATCGCAGGACAAGCTGGAGATTTAATTAACAAAAATAGTTCTGCTACTTTCCGTTCTTATCTTGATGCGCAAGGTGTTACGTTAAAAGATGCTATTCGCGCCTTAGGAATTAACGATATAGGTTCCCAAGAAGTACGTGCTTTGTATCAAAATGACAATACAAAACCACTATTTAACGCAGTATTAGAAGATGGTTTCCGTGAAGGATATCTTGCAGCTGGTCGTGCTTCTGAGTTAGTTGGCCAAGTAATCCCTATGGATCAAATGTCTTATCAATATTACACGCTTGAGAATAAAGATAACGATGATTTAGATTTAAGTTTCATTGGACAAGGTGCTCCAATTCCGGTTGTATCAATTAAGCTAGACACAGACCACACAATCTATGTGTATAAACGTGGCAACGGGATTGAGATTACTGACGAGGCGAAATCAATGAAATTTGATATGCTCGCTTTACATCTACGTAAACGTGGTATGCAAATTGGACGTACTGATGAGAAACTGGCAATTCAACGATTATTAAACGGTTACTTTAAAGATGGAACGGACGCTGCTCCAACAATAGGTGTAAAAACTGCGAATGATTGGAAAATCTCAGATATTTGGTATGCTACACAATACGCAAATCAAAAATATGGATTCACTTACAATCGCAGTGTTATGAATTTAAAGACTGCAGAACAATGGGCAACTCAAAAAGAAGCAAACGGGAATTTAATCTTCTTAAATGAATTGAAAAATGGAAGTATGCCAGATGTATTGCATACAACACCATTCATTTCAGAAGATGTACCAGATGGACGTATCATGCTTGTGGATACAAGATTCGCATTAGCTGAATATCAGTACAAACCATTCTCTGTCGAAAGTGACCGAAGTGTTAAAACACAAGTAGATGGATCATATGCAACTGTCACTTCTGATTTTATTCCATTCGATCCAAATGCACGTATGATTCTAACGCTTGACCAAGCTCGCTAATAAGGAGGGCTAAGATATGGCCAAAAAAGATTTAATCGCAGATATTGTTAAAGAAAATCCTTCTTTGGATCCAAAACAGTTAGATGATAACTATACAGTTCCTCAATTGGAGGATTTACAGAAGCAATTGCGAGAAGAAAAAGTTCTTCCTGAGACACCCAAATACAAATTGAAGGACCCTAACACACAGTATGCAGAATGCTATGCGGAAGGGTCTTTTACTTTGGCTGGAGATCAAGAAAAAGAACTACCTGCAGCACCATCAAAAACGCTATTAGATCGAATTGAATATGGTTTTATCGTTGAGGTGAAGTGATATGTATGCTTCTCCTGCAGTTGTAAAAGAAAGGACCTCTTTTATAGAGGTTTCTTCTCTTTCTGATGAAAAACTACAGTTATATATAGACCGTGCTGCTTCATGGATTCATAGAGAAGTGAAACGTACATTCGAAAATGAGACGAATAAACAGACACTCTCAGACCTTCTTACTGCTACCGTATTGCTCGTTGAGTATCTTTGGTACCAAGATCATCCGGAAACGAAAGAGGCGCAGCTGAGCACAGCATCTAGCGAGAAAATAGGGAATTACTCTTATACACTTCGCGATGCATTAGGTGGAAATACTGCAGATGAAATGAAATTCGGAGCAAATAGAACAGGGATTAAAGAATTAGATTTAATTCTCGACTCGTTACGGGCAAATAATACTATTACTGGCTTCAATTTTTTTGGTGTATCTGGACCATCGAGGGTGAAACGATGAGATTTGAAAGCTTGCTAGTCCATCGCTGCACTTTAATAAAACAGAACGTTATTATTGGCCAAGACGATTATGGCCGAGATATATACGGGCAGGAGAATATACCAGATGTCCATTGTCGCTTTGATCAAATAGAAAAACGAGTGACCAATAATGATAACGGTGCCGATATTATTATCCAACCAATCCTTTACTTAGCCGCTTCTCAAGAAATTGAAGAAACCATGCTGATAAAAGATATACGAGATAAGCAAGATAATTCCTTATTACCTGGTGTATATGGAGTTAAGAAATTATCCCGTGAATATAGCAAGATTAGACTCCATCATTATGAAGTGGAGTTAAAAAAGGAGCGTGATTAAATGGGGATTAACATCAATGTAAGGTTAGATCCGCAAGCGCGCCAATTCGCTAGACAAATACCAGGGAAGTTAAAAGAAGCTCGCCAAAAAGCGGTTGAAGCAGCTGGAATGGTATGGGCCGATGAAGCTAAAGAAGTAACACAAGAGGACAATCATATTGATACTTCTCTTTACATTAACTCTATCGGTTATTTAACTAATATTCCTTATACCAACAAAAGCGGTAAGGGTGAACGTGATGCTACTGAAGCAGATGTTGTTCATGAGTTGACAGAGGGTGAAGCTAAAACAAACCTAGAAATTGGCTCTGATGTTTCTTATGCTTCTCATTTAGAAAACAGATATAACATTATGGCCAGAGCATTAGATAGAGCAGAACCGCGTATGCAACAGGTAGCTGAAACGCAGGTTCGATTAATTTTAGAATAGGGGGGATATATTTGACTGATTACGTTGATCCAATCCCTCATATTGTGCGTTTCTTTAAAATATTTGGCGTTAAATGTTATGGGAACACATTCCCTTTAAAAGCAGAATATCCATCGATTTGTGTGAAGGTGGCAGGAGGTAGGGGTTTTACAAGATTACAAGTAACCTCACGCTCTGAAAAAGATGATATTGAAGCTATGAATGTATTAATAAATGCTACAAATATATTAGAACGTCATACTGCGTCCATTACAGGGTTGGAAGTCGAATGGTGTGAAAAAGAGGGTAATCCTACTCCTTCTTTTGATGCAGAAACAAATAAATTCCAAGGTTGGTGCTACATGCGCTTAGAGCACTTGGAAGCATAGAGGTGAATGAATTGACCGAAAAAAAGACAACAAAACAACAGATTTTATGTGAAGGTCCCGTCGAAGGTAACGGGGCTTTATTTTATAGATTGCGTGCTGATTTAGATATCATGCCAGGACAACTATTAGAAATCGGTAATGGTAAAAATGAAACAATTACAAAAGAAGAAGCAGAATTATTACTTGCTGCTCCTTCTTGGAACTTTAGAGAGGTGGCTAAATAATGAGTTTATATAAAGTTACTGCAAAAAATATCGTAGGTGGCGCTGGTCGTTTAGTTTGGGCTCCTTTTGGAACTACTCCTCCAGAAAAAATTGCGGATGTTATGTCTACAGCAGAGCCTTATGATCTGAAAGGACCTTGGAAAGACTTAGGTGCAACAAAAGAAGGAATTGAAATTTCTCGTGGATTTGAGACAGAAGAATTTGAAGTGGATCAATTGAAAGGCCCGGTTGATACGGAAATTACAAATTGGACCCACGCTCTTAATACACAATTAGCAGAAAATACAATTGAAAATCGTCAGTTAGCTTTAATTGGTGGTCCTATTATCGAGACTCCTCCAGAATTAGGAACATCAGTTGATACAACTGGAGAATTAGCAATTAATGCCACGATTATAACGTTCGCTGCTGCTCCTGGAGCTGATTTTAAAGCTGGCGGATATTTAAAGATCGGTAGTCAGGTTTTAAAGATTAATAAAATCTCTGGTAATTCTATCTATCTAACAGAGCCAATTACACAAGCGCAGCCTACAGCAACTAAAGTATATCCAGTGAAAAGCCTTGGAACTAAAAGAATTGGTTATGGTTCTGTAAGTAACATACCAGAAATTATGGTAGCAAATATCAGTCAAAAGAAAGATGGCGGTTTATACATGGCTGTATTCCGCAAATGTAAAGTTAGTGGTGACGAAAAAACACAGACATTCAGCAAGGAGAAACGTGTACTACCATTAGGTTTACAAGCTTTCGCTGTAGAAGGTCTACCAGAGTCAGAAAACATTTATTACGAAATTGAAGAAAGTCGATAATCTTTGAAAAAAGGTAGGAGGAAGAAATTTATGAAAAACATTTTAAATTCAATCGATGTAGACGAGCATATTGGATCAGTCACTCTATCAAATGGGAAGCAGCTACTGCTTCCTAAAATTTCTATGAAAAAAGTAATTCGTATCGTGAAATTCATTGGTGTAGATGGATTTCGTATTTATAATCAAGCACGTGAGATTATGATGGATGAAACGATAGATATTTTTGAAGCATACGCACTAATTTTAGAATCATTAAAAGAAGAACAAATCATTCATATTCTATCTATTTTACTAGACGTTTCGGATGAAGATGCATTAAAACTCGATCCAAATGAAACATTGGAAGTTTTACTTGAGTATGCTGATAAAACTGATTTAGGAAAAACTTTTACTCTAGTCCGTCAGTTAGTGAAGAAGATCTTCAACAAGGAACTGCCGGACTTCAAAACACTAATGGACAAATGGTTTCCAGAGGTAGAGGCGGAGACTCCTGGTCTGAATTTATCGAAGGAATCGTCACCTCAGTAAGCTTTGTAGCTACGCATTATTCTTATAGCGAAGAATATGTACTTGATCATACTCCAGATTGGATAAGAAGAAAGTATAACGACGCTCTAAAACAAAAGTACCAAAATTACAGAGAAACTGTATATGGTCAATTTCAGAGCTTGCTACTATTTGCGGATCAATTGCTTAATGAGGGCAAAAACTTTAATGAAATTCTTCCTCCTACACCTGAGGAAATCCAAAAAGAAGAAATAGAACAAAAACAAGAAAATAGTAAATTTACGCAAGGAACATGGTGGAAGTCTGGGTAAAGTGCCCAGACTTCTTATTTTTTTGGGAAGGAGGAGAATGAATGGGAAATGCAGGACGTTCCTCAATAGATATAACCGCAGACGACAGTCAGGCCAGACGGACCTATCGACAGTTCTTTGATTTTATAGAAGACTCCGGACGAAGAACTCAGCGTAGAATGCGTGATTTTAATCCAATGGAAGGTATTGAACGTGGAATGCGTTCGTTTAGTCCATCTGAAATATTAGATCAAGAAATAAATCGGATGGAGAACCGATTAAGTCGATTTAGTCCCGAACGGCAGATGGAATGGCAAATGAGAAGGATGGCAAGAAGTATAGCCCGTCCTATTTTAAATTTGCCAGAGCATCTGAGACCTTTTCGTAATGACTTAATTCGTACTCGTTTTGAAATACAGCGTATGGGCTTGGTCGGTACTGAATCATTGGATCAACTGGCTGATGCTGCTATAAGGTCTCAAGTTCCGTTAAGTCGGATGATGAGTGCTACAAGCAGTGGTAAAGATGCAGCGAGAGCTATTCAAGAATTAGGCGATACAACAAGAACAACCCAATTAGCCATTATGGGGCTTTCTCGTGACGGAAGAGTGCGGGTCTCAACAGAAGAAGCTCAACAACAAATGCGTCGTTTTAACGAACATGTTAGAGAGACTAGACAACGCTTAGAGCAGTTACGTGATGCCGGTGATATGGCATCTTATCATGAAGGTATGAGACAGCTTGAGCGACAAATGCGAGAAGTAGACAGAGCAATGCAAGCTGCTGCTCGTGGCGGTACTGCTTATACAAATATGTTGGATCAATTAGGGATTCATACGGCCAATACAGCTAACAGAACAGCAATTGCTATGGAGCGTATGAGAGGTAGTTTCATGCGTTCTATTGACCACATGAATGCGATGAAAACTCAATCTCAAAGAATGATGGATGCCTTAGGCGATACAAGTCATATTCAACGGATTGATAGGGCGTTTTTGCAAGTTGGGGACAGATTAGAGCGAATGGCTCGTCAAGGTACTGCAGCAAACATCGCGCTACGACAACTAGGCCCAAATGCTAGTATGAAAGACCTCATGGATCGCGTTCGATTAATTAATACTGGTCTGATGAGAACTCAACAATTAGCTATAGTAGCAGGTATTGCACTTGTTGGATTTACTACTGTAATGGCTAAAGCTTCTTTCGGTCCAGATCCTGCTGAAGTTCGTAAGCAACAAGGGAAAATACAAGAATCTTACAATGAAGCTTATAACAAGCGTTTACAAGAACTTACTGATTGGGCTGGATTATTTGAAAAAGTCGAATTAAATGCTGTTAAACCGAAAGCTTTAAAAGATAATCTACAAGCGCAAGTCACTATCTTTGAAAAATGGGTTGATAATCTAAAAGAACTGACAAGACGTGGCGTGGATAAAGGTCTAATTGCAGAGTTAGAGAAAATGGGACCGAAAGCGCTTGGTGAAATAGAAGCCTTAAATTCGATGTCAGATAAAGAGTTAAATAAATATGTGGAACTTTGGCGGCGTAAAGGTCAATTAGCACGAGAAAAAGTAACGGATGAACTTTCATATTTAAAAGAATCGACTCAAAGACAAATCCGAGAATTAGAGGATTCGCTAAAACCACTTGGTCTGGCTTGGGAGCGATTTAAAAATACCTGGTCTAAAGCAGCTGAACCATTTGTAGAAACCTGGGGACGAGTTGCAGCGACGGTTATTGATGCAGGAAATGCTGTTGGTGAATTTGTTATCAAGCTTAATGAGTTAAACCCTAGTATATCAGCAGCTGCAGGAAACTTTGCATACTTAGTAACAGCAATGACTCTTCTTTTATCTCCTATGGCTATAGGGATTGGAAGAGCAGAAGGAATGAAAGCAGCATTTAATGCTTTATGGATGGTTATTTCCCCTATGGCATTAGGATTCCTTCGTATAGTCGGCATGGCTTCGCTTATATCAGGTGCTCTCGTAATTATAGTTGGATCACTTATGAAAATGTGGGATGCTTCAGAAAAACTACGGGATTCAGTCACTAATGGATGGGACGCAATAAAATCTGCGTTTTCAGCAGGATTTAATTCGGTTAAAAGTGATTCTGAAGAAACCGTCAGTGTATGGCGACAAATGGGAGATGCACTTGCAGGAGTCGTTGATTTTATGGTGATGTGTATAAAACCATTTGCTGAAATTTTTGGTGGAATGGTTGCAAGTATCATTGAGGGCACAAAAAAGGTATCTGGTTCATTTTCTCAAGTACCACAGGGAGCACAGCATTATCAAGATTTAAAAGATAAAGCGATTCTTCATATGATGGAACTAAGAACAAAAACCGGTGAAGAAGCTGAACAAGCGAAACAAAAAACTATCCAGGCATTTCAAGAAATGACTAACGAAGTTATTAAAGAACTTGAGGGTAAAAAGGGTAAGTTTGAAATAATGTTTGCTCAATTGATGGGGGTAGTACCTGAGGGTGCTCAAAAAACATTGGAAACGGTGAAAAATAAAATTGTAGATCAAATTAATAAACAAATTGATGCTGCAAGAACTGCTAACCAGGTCCTTATGGAAGGTGTCCAAAAATATCAGGGCGACGTTGCGAAAATGCCAAAAGACTTTGCAGAACAATATCGTCAGGCTATGGCTGTAGCAGATAATAATATTAAGTTGTTCTATGATAAGGCAAGTCAACTTACCGGATTAGCTCAAAGCATAACTAAAGGCGGTATGCTGAGTGTAGAAGCTGGTAAGAAAAAAATGACTGATATTATGACTACTTTTAAAGATGGTGTCGATGCTTTAACAAAACAAACTGATGAAATGCGCGAACAACTAGAAAAAGAAGTTAAGCTCGGGAATGTTGATGCATCAGATCGTAAAGCTGCTTTAGATGCAATCGATTTATATGAGAAAAAACACGTTATGGATCTTATCGGTATTCGTAACGAAGGAACAAAAGCGTTAGAAAATAATTTAAAAGCCGAAGATGCAGCACTTGTTCTGGCAAATCCTCGTAAAAAGGAATTAGAAAAAGCTGCTTGGTATGAGAAATATAAAGAATTATTATTTGGATCAGAAACTTATGGCGAGGCTATGACTCGTTTTAATAGCGAACAAGAAAAAGCTGAAAAAGCTCATAAAGATGCACTTTCTAACTATGAAAAGCAATACGGTAGAGACAAAATTGAAAATCTAAATCAATACACTGCTGAATTATCTAAAGGTACCAAGTCTTCTATCATGTTAGCTGAAACGATGGCTAAAGAAATAGACGGTAAGATGAAAATTGATTTAGGACCTGCTGGAACATTTACTGTCCAGTCGTTTGTTGACAAACTGAAAAACGGTGAATTACAGGCGAATGATGTAGCAGTAGCTAATGCTAATAAATTAAAAGAAGTATATAAAGTTGATCTATCCGAAAGTGGTATTGCATCTATGCAGACCTTTACGCAAGCTATGGTAGGTAAAGATACTTCTGAAATTAAGCAGGCATTGGGTGTGAAGCTCTCAAATGATACAAACATTGACCTTGGAATCTATGGTCAAATGACAATCGGTACATGGATGCAGGGACTTCAAAATGGTACTTTATCGTTTGATACTGTATTTCAATATTTCCAACAACAAGTGAAAAACGGAGTAAAAGTAGATGCCACTGCAGAAGGTCAAGCTAACATGCAGACGCTTGTAAACGGGATGAATGCAGGAGCTATTTCTGTTACTCAAGCAGCTCAGCTAATCGGGCTAGATATCAAGAGCAATGCTAAAGTTGATCTTGGTTCGGAAGGTACATTCACTGTCGAATCACTTATATTAGGTATGCAAAGTAAGCAAATAGATGCCCAAACTGCTGCAACCATTATTAAAGAATTAATCGCTAATGGTGCAAAACTCGATGCTACGAAAATCGGTTCTGATATCTCTGATACTCTGGGATATGGATTAGGTTCCAATCCCTCTCCTGTTAATGCAGCAAATCAAACAAAAAATGATGTTCAGAGCATTTTAGCAACTACAACGGATGGTGGTGGTGGTGCTAAGGGTGGCACTGAAGTTGGAGACGGAATTATGTCGAAGCGTGGTTATATCAAAGGGAGCGCTTTAGATGTAATAGCTGCAGCGCATGATGGGTTAAACACAATTGATGGTAATCCAGCAGGACTAAAAGGTGGAGTTGGTTTTCATACGAGTTTGAGCGGTACGAAAGGCGCGGCTCAAACTGCTGGTTCAAATGTTGCAGAAGGCGGAAAAAGTGGAATGAGTGGTGTTTCTGGTTGGGAAGGAATCGGTTCAAAACAAGGTAAAGAATATGGAGGGGGAATAGATAGTTCTATGAGTGGTGTTAAAAGTATAGCTGGTGGATGGATTGATAAAATCAAAAAGCTCTTTGATTTTACGTTAAAATTGCCAGATATACAATTAGGGAAATTACCACGATTACCGCAACCGAGAATTAGTGGTAGTTTTAGTTTAACCCCTCCATCTGTACCTAGTATTGAATGGCATAAATACGGTGGATTCTTCGATTCAGCTAGAATCATTGGTATCGGTGAAGCTGGTCCAGAAGCAGCGGTACCGCTTGTTGGTCGTCGTATGGACCCATTTGCAGATGCAGTATTTAACCGATTTGCTCAGCAATTCGGGGGCGCATTTGGTGGTGGGACCCCATCTGGTAATAGAGAGGGCAATTTAACTGTTCATTTAACAGCTTTAATGGATGGTAAATCAGTGGCAGAAATAACGACGCCATATACAACAGAAATACAAAGAAGAGAAAAAGAAATAAGTGATCAATTTTAAGGAGGGTGCTCATGGGTCAATATCAAAGCTTTACATTTAATAACCAAAGAAGAAACTATATTTTAATGCCTAGAGGTCGTAAAAGGCCTGCTTGGGCACCTGTCAAACGTAATTTCTTAAACATTCCAGGATATCCAGGTGCAAGGTTATTAAATACAGAAGTTGAGGCACGTCAAATTGATGTGCCTCTTATTGTTAAAGCGCAAGACATTGCTGATTTACAAAAAGTCAAAGAAGATTTAGCAGATTGGTTAATTACAGAACAGGAATGTGAACTGATTTTTGATGATGAACCAGATCGTACTTATTTAGCCACTGTAGATGGCTCTTTTGACGCAGAAGAATTAGTCAATCGAGGAAAAGGTGTAGTTACATTTATTTGTGGAATGCCATATAAATTAGGGCCTAATAAAACAGCAGAATTTCAATCAGGTGAGCGTGGGTTAATAGCAAATGTTCAAAACAAAGGAACTGTTCATTCTAATCCTATTATTGAGATTGAAGTTACGAAACCAAACACTTTTTTAGATGTATGGTTCGGTGGGGTATCTTTAAGTGATCGAGATTATTTTCGTATCGGGATGCCACTAAAAACTGTGGAAAAGCCTGTAGAAAGAAATCAACGTATAGTATGGGATGAAATGGCCACTACTGTTGGATGGAGTAAAGTCAGCACAATGGAAGATGGTGAGCCCGTCGGCGAAATGAAATCAGATAAATATCAATTTTATTGTTCTGATTTTGGTACTGGAACAGGTAAAGGGTGGCATGGTGCAGCTGTTAAAAAGAGTATACCTGGTGGACCCGTACAAGATTTTATTATGCAAGCCTATGTTACTTGTAAGAGTAAGAAAATCAATGAAATGGGACGAGTTGAGATAGCAATACTCGATGAAAATAGTAAGGTGCTTTCAAAAATTGCTATGTCTGATGTGTTTTGGCAAGCTGAACAAAATTTTGGAACGATGGTAATTGGATATGATAATAAGCCAGGGAAAATAGGTTTAATTTATGAGAGTGGTGATTATCCGAATACATGGAATCAGTATTATGGTAGGTTGTGGATCGCTAGAACAGGTAATGATTGGGAAGCTTATATTTCAAAATTTCTTCCTGGAACAGAAAAAGATGATTCAGAACGCTTTGCAAGATGGACCGATAAAGACAATAAACATATGGAAAAAGCAGCTCAAATACAGATTAGTATCATGCAGTGGCAAGATGTTCCACCAGTAGAAGCGATGACAGTTTCTGATTTAAAATTTTGGAAAGTGAATTTAAATACTTCAAATACACCGCCTTATATAGTTGATGTTGGCGACAAAGTTGTAATTGATACTGAAAATAGTCATGTAACGATTGAAGGTAAGGATGCAATTAATATTAAGGACTTTTTCAGTAATTTTCCTGTCATTAATAAAGGTGCTAATACATTAGAAATCATGCCTTCTGATATCGGAAAAGCAAAGGTTAAATATAGGGAGCGTTTTAGATGAGAACACCCAGCGGATTACTTCATGTTATTGATTTTAAAACGAGCCAGATTGTTTCAGCTATACAACCAAAAGATTATTGGGATGATAAACGTCATTGGGAAATCAAGAATAATATCGATACTTTAGAGTTTAAAGTATTTGATAACACGAAATATGCCGCAACACTTATGCAACAAAACTTAGTATTAAAAGAAGTGCGTGATGGTCGTATTGTTCCTTATGTTATCAATAACGAAGCCGAAAGAAATTCAAAGGATAGAACTCTTACTGTGCGAGCTTCTGGCGCTTGGGTTCAAATAGCCAAAGACGGAATTATAAAACCTCAACGTATAGAGAGTGAAACAGTTAATACGTTTATTGATATTGCTCTTAAAGATTCAAAATGGCAACGTGGAATAACAGATTATTCATCCTTCCACACTATGACTATTGACGAATTTATCGATCCTCTCACTTTATTAAAGAAAATTGCTGCTTTGTTTGAGTTAGAAATCCAATATCGCGTCGAAGTAATGGGTTCCAAAATTACTGGCTGGTACGTAGATATGATAAAGAAGCGAGGCCGAGAAACTGGCAAGGAAGTAACTCTAGGAAAAGATTTAGTTGGCCTTAGAAGAATTGAGCATTCTAGAGATATTTGCACAGCACTTGTGGGTTTTGTACGAGGTGAAGGTGACAAACTTATCACGGTTGAGAGCATCAATAAGGGACTCCCTTACATCGTTGATAATGACGCATTTCAGCGATGGAATCAGCACGGGAAACATAAATTCGGTTTCTATACACCAGAAACATCAAACCAAGATATGACTCCAGAGCGACTTATGACTCTCATGAAAACAGAATTAGGGAAGCGAGTCAATTCTTCAGTTTCTTATGAAGTAGAGGCACAATCTATTGGACGTATTTTCGGACTAGCACATGAACTAATTAACGAGGGCGATACTATCCGAATAAAAGATACGGGCTTCACACCTAAGTTATACCTGGAAGCACGTGTAATTGCTGGTGATGAATCTTTTACGGATCCTACACAAGATAAATATGTGTTTGGTGATTATCGCGAAATTACTGATCCAAATGAAGAACTACGAAAAATATATAATCGTATTCTTAGTTCACTAGGGAGTAAGCAAGAACTGATAGATCAGTTAGATAAATTAGTGAAAGATGCAAATGAAACAGCTAGTGATGCTAAGAAAGAATCCGAAGCAGCGAAAACATTGGCTGAAAAAGTGCAAGAGAATCTTAAAAATAACACGGTAGACATCATTGAAGCTAAGAATCCACCGACAACAGGACTTAAACCTTATAAGACACTTTGGCGTGATATTAGCAATGGAAAGCCTGGTATTTTAAAAATATGGACAGGCACAGCTTGGGAATCGGTTGTACCTGATGTTGAATCCGTTAAGAAAGAAACACTCGATCGGGTGAATAAAGATATTGAGTCCGCCAAAACGGAATTAAATCAAAAAGTTCAAAGTGTAGAAGGTAAAGCGCAAGAGATAGCTGGACAAATAGTGGATGTTCAAAAGCAAGTCAATGGAAAAGTGGATCAAACATGGGTTAATACACAGTTAAAAGATAAAGCCGATAAATCTGGAGTGTTTACAAAAGAGGAAATTAACAATGGATTTATTGGTAAACAAATCTATGAAACTGATAAACAAGGGAACGTGCAGAAATTCAAGGATATTAATACATCTATTAGTCAAACGAATGAAGCTCTTAAACAAAAAGCAGAGAATTCAGAGCTAACGAAAACAAACGATGGCTTAACTAAACTGCAAAACAAAACAAATGAAATTGAAACAACAGCTAATGGCACTAGACAAAAGTTAAGCGAACTAGAGACTACTGTTAATAATACAAATGTCGGTGTAAGAAATTATGTCCTTGATTCTGATAAATATATATATCCACCTAGTACTATGCAAAATTTTAAATTTGTAAATGATTTAAAAGACTTACAAGGTAAACAGGTTACACTGAGTGTTTCTGTTGAAATTAAAAATGCTAAAACGGGTGTTAGTCCAAATAATAGAATTGGCTTTGAACCTTCTATACGATATTCCGATAATTCAATTCAACATCTAGGTGCTTGGTTACGAATAACAGATGGTATGAATTTTAAAGGCATCATAAGTACAACTGTGTGGATTAAAGATATAGAAGTTTTAAAAACAGAACAGAATGCAGTGTATATCCAATGTGGCGGTGACTATGTAAAAGTAGGTAGACCTAAAATAGAAATCGGAAACAAAGTAACAGATTGGACACCAGCGCCAGAAGATCAAGTAACAACAACTGATTTTACTAAAAAGACGGTAGAAATTGAGACTACTATTAAGGGTATTAATACTTCTGTTAGCAATATTCAAAATGAACAAGGAAAGCTCGCAGAACGTGTTACTAAATCAGAACAAACCGCAGATGGATTTAAGCAATCTATTGAATCGTTAACTAAAAAAGATAATGATATTAGCAATAAATTAAATACAGTAGAGCAAACTGTGGAAGGCACAAAAAAGACAATTTCCGATGTGCAGCAAACAACAACTGAGCTTAAGAAAACAACAACTGACATTAAAGAAGAAGCTGGGAAAATTTCAACAAAGTTAGAACAGATTGAGGCGCGTGCTGTAGGTGGTGAAAACTGTCTAATCAATACAGGACCAAATGAAAGACCTCAAACAATCGGGATGATCGGTGGCGCGGTATTGAATAAAGTTACATCATTTGTTCAGCCTGGCGAATACGTAGCGATTGAATGTCAAGATCATACAGACGCCTTTTATCAATTCCATCTAGATAATACTAAGATAGGAGACTTTGAAAAAGAGAAAGATATAACAATATCTTTAGACATTCAAAATGATGTGCTTTTAGATTTTATTTTATTCCAATACATCAACGGATCGTGGAGTGAGTCAGTACAAAAGCCTGTGCCAGCTAAAGACTGGCGTCGTGAGTCATGGACGTTTAAAATCGATGTTCGTGCTACTGGTTGGGGATTTAGAATTCGTTTTGCTAGAAATGAAGCATCTAAAGGGAAAAGGTTCCGTTTCAAGAAAGCTAAACTTGAAAAAGGATCTGTTCCAACAGACTTCAGCAAGTCAACATATGAGCTAGAGCAAAGTGTGGATGGTGTAAAAACTACTGTAACTAAGGTGCAGGATAGCCAAGCCGGATTCGAAAAGCGTATGACTACAGTAGAACAAACAGCATCTGGGTTATCTTCCACAGTGAGCAATTTAAATAATGTAGTATCAGATCAAGGGAAAAAGCTTACTGATGCAAATACAAAACTCGAACAACAGGCAACAGCAATCGGTGCGAAAGTCGAGCTTAAACAAGTAGAGGATTATGTTGCTGGATTTAAGATACCTGAATTGAAGCAAACGGTTGATAAAAATAAACAAGATTTGTTGGGCGAACTAGCTAATAAACTTGCAACTGAGCAATTTAATCAAAAAATGACTTTGATTGATAACCGCTTTACTATCAATGAACAGGGTATCAATGCCTCGGCCAAAAAGACAGAGGTATATACAAAAGATCAAGCAAATGGGCAATTTGCCACATCATCTTATGTAAGAGATATGGAAACCCGTCTTCAGTTAACAGAAAAGGGCGTTAGTATATCTGTAAAAGAAAATGATGTAATCGCAGCATTCAATATGAGTAAAGAAAACATTACTTTGAATGCGAATAGGATTAACTTAAGAGGTTTTATTACAGCGGATCATATCAAGGGGCAAGTTTTAGAAGGAGTAACACTTAAAACGAGTGGAAACAGATTTGTTGAAATAAATAAGCAAGACATGAAAATATTTGATTTAGATAGACCGCGTGGATATATGGGATTTATGGAAACAAATGATGGAAGTATTCAACCTTCACTTGTTCTTGGTTCTGATAATAGAAAGTTCGCTGGTACAGGATCGTTCTATATTTATCAAGTCATGCCGCGAATTAATGGAGTCGAACAACCTTCTAAAGCGTGGGCAACATTTGGAGTTTCAAAAGGAGAAACTGCAGAAGGTACTAATAGATGGTCATCATATATTAATATGCAAAATGATGGTGGTCATCTGAGCGCATATGCAGATGGGCAATTTCGTTTTAAAAACTTGAATGATATTATCTTTGAATCTGAAGGATGGGCTCCAGGAGCGGGTTATTTTTTTGTAACTACAACTGAACCGCATGTTTTTACAAATAACTGGGGGCAGTTTACTTTCAAAAGAAAAGGCAGTGACTATAAAATACATTTCGTAAACGGCGCCAACGATCATGATTTAATCCTAGGGAATGCAATGATAAGATCAAGCATTGTGCAAGGTTATAACAATGGCTTGCAGATTAAAGATATGATGGGTCAGGGATGGAAAGATATAGAATTAAGAACACTACGAGCTAAAGAAAATATATCTGCTACAGGGCGTATGTGGGCGCAAGAATTTATCCCTAATTCTTCTCGTACGCTTAAAACGGACATAGAAGACCTTCCATTCTCTGCTTTAGATAAAATCAACTCTGTAAACATCAAACAGTATCACTTTATAAGAGATGTTGAACGCTTCGAGTCAGGGGAGTCTATTACACTTCCAATTAATTACGGTATGATTGCGGAGGAATCTGACGATGTATTCACCACACCACAGAAAGACGCTGTAACACTTTATAGCTCGGTTGCAATTTCTATTCAAGGAATACAAGAAGTTGACTTTAAAGTTAAAAATCTTCAATTTGACCACGGTATGTTGAAGCAGGAAGTTCATACTCTTAAAGAACAACTTGAAGCAGAAAAACTTGAGAAAGTTTCAATGAAAGCTGAAATTGCTGAATTAAAGGTATTAGTACAACAATTAATAAATGAGGAACCAAAGCAGCCATAAGCTGTTTTTTATTTTGCATAAAATACGGCTTTTATAAGAAAAGAGGGACAAATAGATGTCTCTCTTTTTATTTTGAAATGAGGTGGTCAAAATGGAAGGGTTACAAGATGTAAGAAACGATGTTCAAGAAATTAAGCAAGAGATCAAGGACATTCGTTTAGAGATTAAAGGGTTAGAAATACGAACAACTGGTAACGAGAAAGATATTGATAATATCAACAAACAGTTAGATAAAATCAGCGCCAATACTACCTGGATTTTACGACTTATCGTTGGTGGGATTGTTGGAGCAGCTCTCACTTTCTTTTTGAAGGGAGGTGGTATGTAATGTTTGAAATTACTGTAATGATTGCAATTGTAGTAGGTCTTTCACAGATTGGAAAAACAATTGGATTACAAACAAAATATGTTCCGTTACTAAATTTAACGCTTGGCATTATGCTAGGCGTTTTATTTATGGGCGGAGATATCAAAACAAATGTATTCCAGGGAATCATCATTGGACTATCAGCAAGTGGATTATTTGACCATACAAAAATTATGAAAAAGGATGTTGATGCTAAATGAAAAAGACAATGAAACATATTACCTCGTTACTTATGATTCTAGTACTTGCTGTTTCTTTTGCTACAAGTGCTTTTGCTGATAGAACGCTTATTATTCCTGATTTACCGAAACAACCTTACCGTTATGGGGTAGGTGCTTATGAGGGCGTTGTAGCGCATTCTACAGCAACTCCAGAAGCTCCAGCTATTAACATTCAAAAATATGAGTCTCGAACATGGAGAAATGCATTTGTTCACTATGCAGTCGATTGGGACGAAACAATCCAAATTGCTGATACAAAATACATTGCTTATGGTGGCGGTCCTGCTGCTAATAAACGATTTGTACATGTAGAGTTATGCGAAACAGCGGACTATACAAAATTCAAACGCAGCTATGACAAATACGTTAAGTTACTAGCTAAAATCTTACGTGACCGTGGTTTATCTGTAGAAAAAGGATTGTGGACACATAGCGATGTAACTCATTACCTTGGCGGTACGGATCATGAAGATCCAATTGATTACTTAAAGTCTCATGGCGTTTCAGAAGCTCAATTTAGAGCAGATGTACAAAGAGCATACAATAATTCTAGTGTAGATGTTTCTGTTCCTGAGAAGCCATCTAAACCATCGGAAGTACCAACAGCAGTAACAGACGGTATCGCCTATATTGAAGGTTACAACGTTAACTTACGTAAAGGACCAGGTACAAGCTATTCTAAAATTCGTCAACTAAACAAACCAGAATCTTATATTGTGTGGGCGGAAAAAGATGGTTGGTTAAATCTTGGTGGAGATCAGTGGATTAATAATGATCCATCTTATGTTAAGTTTAATAAGAAAAGTACAGTAGATTCTTCTATTGTTGGAAAGCGTGTTGTTTCAAAAGTTAACAATCTACGTTTCTATGATGCTCCATCTTGGCAGGATAAAGATGTGGCTGGTTCTGTAGATGCAGGATTAGGATTTACAATTGATGCGAAAGTAAATGTAAATGGTTCACTGCAATATAAAGTACACAATAGCAAAGGTAAAACATACTATATCACAGCAAGTGAAGCCTATGTGTATG
>NZ_JAEKEJ010000005.1:0-4519 GCF_016651175.1 Bacillus sp. TH13
GTAGAAACATATAAAACAAACAATTTATATATCAAAATCACCTTTAGGTATAAGTTTACCTCCAATTTGTTGAACAGATTTTTTTTGTAGATATTATAGTCTTCAATAACTCCCTCATTTGTACATGTTCATTTGAAAAAATATCATCTTGATCTAAAGATAATTCTCTCAATTCAACTTCTAAACTATCTAAAACCTTTTCAACTTTTAAAACAAAACCTAATTCTCGTTCCATTTTTTCCTCCCCTTTCATTTCTATTAATTTATCAATACAATCACCACAAACAAAATCATAATCTCCAAACTCTTCACCATGACCTACAGCAAAAACCATTTTACAAATTGGACATTCAATTGGTTCATTTCGTTTGTCATAACACTTTTCACAAAGTCGTTCATTACTATTAACTATAAAAGGATCACCAATTTTAGTAACCAAATCATCACATTCATCACAAAAATATCTAGATATCCCCATAGATAATCACATTTCCTTTACTATTCATAATTAAATAAATATGTATAATCAATAAATTTCTTGTCTATCCTTAATAATGCGTAAGGATTTCCGGAAATCTTCATACATACGCCACGAATAATATAAAGCGAACGTTCGCCACTTATATAAGGGTTATATTTTTCTTACCGTAATATCGATTAAGGATAGAAAAATTACCTTAGCTCAAAAACAGGCATGTTTTTGGGCTATTCGTGTTGTTACATCATAAATATCCTGTCTCAATCTAACACTAACTCATCCTTATATTCTATAGCCTTTATCATAGAACCAATTTCAGCTTTATTATAACGGCTTGAATCAACATCAAAATCATATAATTTATCATTTGTATAAACCTTCAACGAATACTTTGTAGAGCTAATAAAAGTAGCACCACCACCAGTTGAACTAGTTCTTTTCTTTTTATCTACAACAAGAACCTCTCTATTCACTCCTTCAGCAAGTTGTTTTTCTCTATCTTGAAACACACTATAAGTCCCCAAAAAGAGTAAAAAAACAAAAGCAACACAACAACCATAGAACGTAAATTTCTTCAAAAAAATCAACTCATTCCATTCTTAAATTTCACCTTGTTCTTCATACTTGCGTTTCTTCTCCTGGATCAGAGCAAGTATAAATGTATTACGATTATATTTTTTAAATGGTAAATTATTTTCTCTAGCAATTGTCATCCTTCTATCATTCTCAATGTCTACAATCTCTTCAATTAATTCTATTTCACTAGGCGTAAACGTAAATTGATAATTCTTTTTCTTTTCTTTTTTATCTTTCAAAGTCATTTAAAATACCTCCAAACAATTATCTTAAATTCATAATATAATAAAACCGTATTAAAATCAACGATAATAATACGGTTTTATTAAAAATAATACTATTTTTTATTCAATTAGAATTAACAGATTTATCTTTTTTATCTCTAGTAAATATATACAAAAGAAAATACATGCAAGAAAAATGCAAACTAACAAATATAAAGCATATAAAACATAGCAAGAAATTAAACTCATAAACTCCAACTATTTTAGATATACCAGCTACATGAATACCTAAACCAAACATAATCAATATAAAATTAATAATATCACCAAAATTTACATTGATCGTAAATCTAGTTTTAGTCATCTTTTCAGTAAACACAATTATTTATCCTTTCCACTATTAGATACCATTTTATCTATAAACGGTCTAACGATCCCCATCATAAAATAAAAAGTAGCTACACCCATTAATGAAACTAGAAATACATCTAAATTAGTTAAATTCATTTTCGGTAAATTAATGGCCATGTTACAAATTACATAAGCAAATATACACATATCAAAAATCAATAAAACTAAATTTTTAAAACCAAATTTAAATTCAGCAAACACAATATCACTTATCCTTTCTATTCTTAAATATATACTTATCAATAAACAGTCTACCAACTGCAAATCCAAAATAAATCATAACTATAGATAATAAAGTAGCTACAAACATATTAAAGCTATTTAAATTAGTTTTAGGTAAACTAACCACCATATAATAAACAATCAAAGATACCGAAATTAAATCAACAATCAATACCCACAAGTTTCTAGTATTCAATTTAAACTCAGCAAACATAACATCACTTATCCTTTCCATTCCAAAAAGATTTACTTTCCATTAACTTATCTAGAGCAAATTCTTTTTGAAGTCTCATTTCATTCGATAAAATTGTTTTTTTATGCCATAAAGCATGGATTAAAATACATGTTATATAAAAATTTATAAAAGGTTGTATAAATTCCGATTCCCTTATATACATAAACAAAAAATAAAACACAATATTATTTATCCTTTCTACGTTTATAAAACAATAGCAACATCAAAAGAACAAAGCCTACAGAGGCTATAAGAAGCCCATACTCAGGCTCTTTTATCACATAAGGTAAAAACTTAGACTTCATAAAAAACTCTTCATTCGTAGGCATATACTCGCTCATTCTGATACCGTTTCCTTTGATATAGTTTCTTTTATCGCTTTATAAAAACAATACAATGATATACACCAAAAACCATAAATAATTACACTATCCATCTATATCAACTCTCTTAAATTTAGATATTTTATAAGTATTAATAAACAACATAATCCGATTTAAAATCAAATAAACTGTAATCGGATAAAGTAGCAACACAATAACTTCAAATAGAATCAACTTCTTCAATCCTTTCAATCGTTACTACTACTTGTAATAGTTGTAATTAACGCAACATCTATCGAATCCTTATTACTACTAGAAGAACCACTATAAGTTGATTTACCAACAACCATTCGTTTCATTATCACTAATGACATTAAAACCATAAAACAAGCGCCCCATATCCATAAAAACGACCAAAATAAATTAATTAAAACATCGAAATCGTTCATTTAAATCCCCCAAATCGAATGATATGACATATAACCAAGAGCAACAAACACAATACATCCAAACACATTTAAAGACGATAGAAGCAAAAATGAGAGCTTCATATTTCTAAAAAATTTCTTTATATTATCAACGAATAAACAAATTGTATAACCGACACACAACCAACTTAAAACAAAAAATAATATCATCATATAATCACCTTTTATTTTTTTCTAAGAGAAGCCATAAATCACACAGGGATCATTATGGCATCACATCATGTTTTAACTTATAAATAATATAAAATGCTAATGAAATACCAACGGCAAACGCTAACGCAAACCATAATTGAGAAAACATAACTCCTGTACCATCCGAAACATCTTGAAGACTATATGTACTTTCAATAATTGGTATTGTATTTGTATCAGGAATCCCGAACGCTGCAAGACTCAACTCACTAGCATTTCCCGAACGGTCAACCGCTTGAACTTGTATTTTATATTTTCTTTTATTCTCTAATTTTTTAACCGTAAAATTAGTAGAAGAAATCAAATCACTATTAATCTTCTCACCATCTACATAGACGTTATATCCCGCTAAATCTTTATCAGGCACTTTATCCCAAGAAGCAATTAAAGCACCATTAGAAGGCTTAGCAACAACATTTGACGGCACTTGTGGTGGAATATCATCTTTTTCCTCTAAAGTCTTTACAGATACATTAACAGGAGTAGAATCATTTTTATCCTTATCAACTGCAACCACACCAAAATTGTATTCTGTTAACGGTTCAAGCCCCTTTACTATAAATTCTTCTTCTAAACCAATTTCAGCTATTTTCTTTCCATTTTTCAAAATCTTATATCCTGCTAAATCATCATCACTAGGCTTTTTCCATTTTAATTTCACTGTTTTATCAGTCGGTTCAGACTTTAAAAACGAAACTGGATTTGGAGGGATTTTTTTAGGGTCAATTAACGTACTTATATTACTTTCATCCACTAAAATCTCTGTATCCTTATATAAAGAAACAACTTTAAATTTATAAGTATTATTATCTTTCAAATCACCTACAGTATAAGAAGTTGAATCCTTATCAACAGTAGCAACAACTTCATTATCTTTATATATTTTGACACCATTAAATGAAACATCTGAAGGATTTTCCCAATTAAAGAACACAGAATTAACCGATGGTGTATTTTTTAAATTCGTGATTTGTGGAACATATTCACTTCCATATACTTTAAACTCAAATAAATTAACTACACCTTTTAACTCTATAAAACTAACACCTTTAATTTTTCTTTCTTCTCTATGTACATCTCCATAATCACTAGAACCTATATAAGGAAATTTATATTCAGTTGATTTATAAAGCACTTCATTTTTAGCATTGTACATAGTCACCGTAAGATTACCAGCACTAGCATATCTATTTTTACCACGTATATAAAAGCCATCAACATCATAAGCTCCACGCAAATTAATAGTTGTTGCATTACCACTTAAATTCGTATTCGCATTAAATTTACCTGCAATAATATCAAACCTCTCAGCACTAGCAAAACTAGGCAAAACAGATAAACACATAACCATAATCAAAGAAAAAACCGCT
>NZ_JAEKEJ010000006.1:0-6726 GCF_016651175.1 Bacillus sp. TH13
GAAGAAATACTAAAAGGAACCTTAATTAAACTAGAATCAAAATCGAAATGCCAAATAAAATAAACAATTATAACAAAAAACAAAATCGTTAAACACATCGAAAAAAACTTACCTACAACCTCATGATTCATATCATATCTCTCCTTGTTCTTGATACTTACGTCTTCTTTCTTGAGCTAAATACAAAAGGAAACTTGTACGATTCAACGCTTTATATTCCAAATTCATTTCTCTAGCAACCGTTTTTCTTCTATCATTTTCAATATCTACTAATTCATCAATCAATAAAATTTCTTCATCAGAAAAACGAAATGATCTATGTTTTTTTACTTCTGCTACTTTAGACATTTAAAAACCTCCTACCAAACTCTTATGTACACATAATATCATAATGTATACACAAAAACAACCCATTGTGTATACGTTTTTAAAAAAAGTAATCACATAGGGTTGAATAATTTATTTTTATCTATTTTATTTTCCTTTTCTAAACTTATAAATTAAAAAGCAAATAAATTGGTATAGCTATGAAACTTAGCCACAATAACCAACCTACGACTTTACCAAAACGGTTCATTACCATATCAAATAATTTAAACACCCATTTTTGAGCCTTTGTTCTCATAAAATAAACCAAACCTATAGCAACAAAACACGTAACAAATAATTGAACATCACTTAAATTAGCCTTAGGCAACATTACAACTGCATAACACATCGCAAAAGATAAAAGAAGTATATCAAACAAAAAATCACATAAACGTCTAGGATTTAAACTCAAATCAGCAAACAAATCAAACACCTCACCATACAAATTTTAAAAACAACAACATAACCAAAGCACATAAGAACCAATAAAACAAAGCCTTGAAAATTCCATATTTCAAACGAAATTTAATCAATAACTTAAAACTCAATTCCTTAAAGAAAAAAAGTGGACTCAAATAAAAAAGACCATATAAAACACCTAACAAAACAGATAACCTATCCCAAGATAAAAGGATTGGATCATTTAAAAACACAAAAACTATTATCGAAAACAACATAATATCCATAATAGGAGAAAGTTTGTTAAACATATCTCCAAATAATTCATCTTTATATCTTTCAGGAAAAAAATATTTAACTAAAAATTTATCGAATTTTTCTAAACGATCCAAAACAAAATTCATTATTACTTATCCTTTCTACATTTATAAAACAATAGCAACATCAAAAGAACAAAGCCTACAGAGGCTATAAGAAGCCCATACTCAGGCTCTTTTATCACATAAGGTAAAAACTTAGACTTCATAAAAAACTCTTCATTCGTAGGCATATACTCGCTCATTCTGATACCGTTTCCTTTGATATAGTTTCTTTTATCGCTTTATAAAAACAATACAATGATATACACCAAAAACCATAAATAATTACACTATCCATCTATATCAACTCTCTTAAATTTAGATATTTTATAAGTATTAATAAACAACATAATCCGATTTAAAATCAAATAAACTGTAATCGGATAAAGTAGCAACACAATAACTTCAAATAGAATCAACTTCTTCAATCCTTTCAATCGTTACTACTACTTGTAATAGTTGTAATTAACGCAACATCTATCGAATCCTTATTACTACTAGAAGAACCACTATAAGTTGATTTACCAACAACCA
Organism: Bacillus sp. TH13; assembly: GCF_016651175.1. Classification (NCBI taxonomy): domain Bacteria; kingdom Bacillati; phylum Bacillota; class Bacilli; order Caryophanales; family Bacillaceae; genus Bacillus; species Bacillus sp. TH13. The sequence continues at coordinate 1,662 of NZ_JAEKEJ010000006.1, forward strand.
TTCGTTTCATTATCACTAATGACATTAAAACCATAAAACAAGCGCCACATATCCATAAAAACGACCAAAATAAATTAATTAAAACATCGAAATCGTTCATTTAAATCCCCCAAATCGAATGATATGACATATAACCAAGAGCAACAAACACAATACATCCGAACACATTTAAAGACGATAGAAGCAAAAATGAAAGCTTCATATTTCTAAAAAATTTCTTTATATTATCAACGAATAAACAAATTGTATAACCAACACACATCCAACTTAAAACAAAAAATAATATCATCATATAATCACCTTACTTTGAAATTTTTCGACACTTCTTATAAGCAAATACATACAAAATTGAACATCCCATAAGAATACCTACAAAAACCATTATTTCACCTCATTTATCTTTTCTAAGAAAAGCCATAAATCACACAGGGATCATTATGGCATTACATCATGTTTCAGCTTGTAAATAATATAAAATGCTAATGAAATACCAACGGCAAACGCTAACGCAAACCATAATTGAGAAAACATAACTCCTGTACCATCCGAAACATCTTGAAGACTATATGTACTTTCAATAATTGGTATTGTATTTGTATCAGGAATCCCGAACGCTGCAAGACTCAACTCACTAGCATTTCCCGAACGGTCAACCGCTTGAATTTGTATTTTATATTTTCTTTTATTCTCTAACTTTTTAACCGTAAAATTAGTAGAAGAAACCAAATCACTATTAACTTTATTACCATCTACATATACGTTATATCCCGCTAAATCTTTATCAGGCACTTTGTCCCAAGAAGCAATTAAAGCACCATTAGAAGGCTTAGCAACAACATTTGACGGCACTTGTGGTGGAATATCATCTTTTTCCTCTAAAGTCTTTACAGATAAATTAACAGGAGAAGAATCATTCTTATCTTTATCAACTGCAACCACACTAAAATTATATTCTGTTAATGGTTCAAGGTCTTTTACCGTAAATTCCTCTTCTATACCAATTTCAGCTATTTTCTTTCCATTTTTTAAAATCTTAAATCCTGTTAAATCATCATCACTAGGCTTTTTCCATTTTAATTTCACTGTTTTATCAGTTGGATCAGCCTTTAAAAACGAAACTGGATTAGGTGGAATTGTTTTAGGGTCTACAAGTGTCGAAACTTTCCTAGTAAGTGTATTAGATTCAAGAATTTCACCATTTGAATCGTATAATGAAACAAACTTAAAACTATATTCCTTATCAGATTCCAAATCTAAAAATTTATAAGATGTATCAGAAGGTGAAACAGTAGCAATTTCTTTATTATCTACAAATACCTTTACACCTCTATAAAGTTCATTTTTAGGATTAGACCAAGTAAATTTAACATCATTCACACCTGGTACAGAATTTAAATTCGTAATAGATGGAACATACTTAGAACCAAAAAGTTTTAAATCAAATAAGGCTGGTCCTCCAGAAATACCAAGATACCTAATATTTTGAACATCAAATTCTTCCTTATACTCTACAGTCTCACTTGATACTGAAGAACCTGCTGGATATACTCTTGTTTCCTTAATTAACTTTCTATCAGCATCATAAAACTGCATTCTAAAAGTCGTACTGTTATATCTATTAACCCTTATAAACGCTCTAAAATTACTAATACTATAATTATCCTTTAAATCTACATAAAACGGAGATGGTAAATAATAAACTGTAGAATCATTATTATCAATCACTTCATCAAAATATCTAGAATTTAAAGTATTTTTAAAATATATATCATTAGCAATAACAAAACCTTTTCCTTTAGTTAAAATATTAGTCTCCTTTTCTTCTGCATAAACATTAAACGAACACATAAACACTAAAAGAAAAGACACTACAACAAAACACTTCTTAAATCTCAACTAACACACCTCTACCTCCATTTAACTTATTTAATTTCTAAGCAAAAATCATTATGGCAACACAGTGTGTTTCAACTTGTAGATAATATAGAATGCTAACGGAATACCAACTGCAAACGCTAATACAAGCCATAATTGAGAAAACATAACTCCGACTCCATCCGAAACATCTTGAAGACTATATTTACTCTCTATGATAGGTATGGTATTTGTATCAGGAGTCCCAAACGCTGAAAGACTCAATTCACTAACATTTCCCGAACGGTCAACCGCTTGAACCTGCACTTTATACTTTCTATTATTCTCTAAATTTTTAATCGTAAAATTAGTAGACGAAATCAAATTACTATTAATCTTTTTACCGTCTAAATAGACGTTATATCCTGCTAAATCTTTATCAGAAACTTTATCCCAAGAAGCGATTAAAGCACCGTTAGAAGGCTTAGCAAACACATTTGATGGCACATGTGGTGGAACATCATCTTTTTCTTCTAAAGTCTTTACAGACAAATTAACAGGAGAAGAATCATTCTTATCTCTATCTACTGCAACCACACCAAAATTATAATCTGTTAATGGTTCAAGATTTTTCACTGTAAATTCTTCTTCCAAACCTATTTCAGCTAACTTGTTTTCCATTTTGTAAAATCTTAAATCCTGCTAAATCATCATCTTTTGGACTTTTCCATTTTAATTTCACTGTTTTATCAGTTGGTTCAGCCGTCAAAGAAAATACAGGACCTGGAGGAACTGTCTTTGGATCAATAAGAGTTTTTACTCCTTTTTGAATACCTACAGATTCACCCTCAGCATAAACAGAGACAAATTTAAAATTATAATTTTTATTCGCTTCTAACCCATCAACTTTATAAGCACTCTCATTCTTATCAACAGTAGCAACTAATTTATCTTCTTTATAAATTTTCACACCAGTAAATCCAACCATATTAGGATTATTCCATGTAAAATTAACATCATTTACACCTTCAACAGCATTTAAATTAGAGATATCATCTAACTTAGTTAAATCAGCTTTAGCAAGTAAACTCATGCCTAAAATAGCATTTTCAATCCCACTAACATTGTATCCAGAAGTATAATCAAACTTTACATACCTAACTTTTTTAAAATTAATATCTTTTTTATATTCCACACCACTAGAAAGCTTTAAAAAATCAGAACCAATTTTATTTTTATTAGAATCAAAAAAGTAAAGACTGCTTCCGGTTTATAATTCCTAACATTATTACCATCAGAAGGAGTTATCCTAAATTGAGTTACTTCAGCTTCAACACCTAAATCAAAATAAACAGATGGCGTTCGATTATTACCAATATCATAGTTAAAATACATAGGATTATTTGCTATAAATTGTTGACCTTTAAATGAAAATACTTGGTCAAAAGCTAAACTTGTATATCCTTTTTTACCTTGTAAAATTGAAACCTCTTTAACTTCTGCACTAGCAAAACTAGGCAAAACAGACAAACACATTATCATCATTAAAGAAAAAACCGCTAAACACTTCTTAAATCTCAACTAACACACCTCTACCTCCATTTAGCTAAATCTTTAACAAGGAACCAAGTAGTATTTTTCAAAACGCTTCACTGAAAAATCTCCACTTTCTTCACTACGTTACGTCCTTGTGAAACATTTTTAGGCGCTTTTGGGCTTATCGCCAAGCCGTATATACCCAAAAGTAAGAGTTGCGCTAATCGGCTTGTTCTAACAATTATAAGCGCCTAATCGCTTTCCTAACGTCCATATTTTTGGCCCTACTTCTTAACAATCACGTTTTCTTTAAAGCCAGCCTTCCAACCCCAAAAGTAAGGGAAAAGATTTAAACATCTCTTATTAACTCTCTTTTTAATTCTTTACTTAAATTTTTCAGTTGATATTCAAATCTATACAATTCAAGCTTTTCTTGTTCTGTAAACTCATATTTCGTATCTAAACGCCTAATATGATTCATACACGACTCAAACGCTTCTATCGTGCCTTCTACTTGTCTTTTCACTCTTTTACTACCTATCACAACAATCACCCCTCAACGCATACTATCTAAGTGCAAACGAACCACAGTTAAACTATCAATCACCTTGTAATAATCCCTTGGATCAATACCCAAAAGTTTTAATTTCTCCTTTAAATTATCAATTTCATCACATACATTTTTTATTGATTGCTCCACAACAAAACTATTTTTCATGTTTCAATCATCCCCTTAACATTAACCGCTCATGCCCACCCGCTAGGGCGTGTGTGCATTTCGTGCTAACGCATTTGTTATATCGCTTGTTTCAACTCTCTCAACATCTTTAGTTTGTCGAGTGTTTCATAATACAAATCGTTCGTTTTCTTCAAATCGACCAGTAAACTATCAAACTCAGCCTTATTTGCTGGATATTCTAACGGAGTTACCATTGAATGAGTATCAAACACCTCATTTACTAACTTAATAGCATTCTCTTTTTTCATTTTCATTGTTTTTAGCAATCTATCTTCTTGATAATCTACTATTGGATAATAAAAATAATTTTTATCCTTTCTTACCGGAACATATACATATGTAATATCTCTAAAACGACTATCCACATTACTAAATAACGGAGTTGTAAGCATCAATGTACAACGCATTTTCCGTAAGAAGAAAGCAATATGAGAGAAGTATTTAGAAGCATTAGACAACGAGTTTCGGCTGTCTATATCTAAATGACACTCATCTAATAACAAAATGGTAGATGGCTCTTTAGCAATCTTTAAGAAGTCCTTAAACGATGTAAAAGGCTTAGAACCTTTTACACCAAAGTTTGAATACAATGTACACCCTGTTTTCTGTTGGTACATCTTAGCAAACAAAACCATTCCTAACGTTTTACCGTTTCCCATGAAACCAGTGAATGTGTAAACATACATTATCTATTCACTTCCCTTTGTATCTTTTGTTGTTCCCTCATATGCTTATTCATTTCAGGCATTACACCATTAGCACTAGCAACTTGAGCCTTTATAAGACCCGATAACTTAGCATTACCTTTAATTCTGTCAGCAAGCGTAATTTTATTAATTAATTCAAAGAATCTTTGGAATGGAGTTACTTTCGGTTTCATATCAACCATAAATTTCGCAATATCTCCAACTCCCATTTCTCGCATTAAAAACATAG
>NZ_JAEKEJ010000007.1:0-347285 GCF_016651175.1 Bacillus sp. TH13
CTAAGCTGCTCTCTTATCCATACACTTCTATTTTCAAGCGTATCCGTATCCTAGATTCAACTGCATTTCAACTTCCAGATCCTTTTTCATTTGTTTATCCAGGTGCAGGAGGATGCAGTCATACAGCTGGAATAAAGATTCAGCTTGAATATGATTTATTAAGTGGACAATTCCTTCATATTCATACAGGTTCAGGTAAACAACATGATCGAACCTTTGGTTCCCTGTGTGTCCCAACTGTAACAGCGAATGATTTATGTATACGAGATTTAGGTTATTTTCATTTGAAAGATCTTCAACATATACAAGATAAAAAGGCTTATTATATCTCACGTATCAAATCGAATACACGTATTTATCAAAAAAATCCTAACCCTGATTATTTTCAAGATGGCCGAATCAAGAAAGGTACAGAGTATATCCAGATAGATATGGAGATTGTAATGAACTCTCTTCAACCAGGACAAACATGTGAAATATCCAACGCTTATGTAGGAATGACTGATAAAGTACCAACTCGTGTGATTGTTCATCGACTTACAGAAGAACAACAAAAAAAACGTCTACAAGATCAAGCTGTTCGAGAGAAAAAGAAAGGAATGAAGTATTCCTCTCGTAGTAAACGCCTTAGTGGTATCAATGTATATATGACAAACACTCCTACAGATATTGTCCCAATGGGACAAGTACATGATTGGTATTCTTTACGTTGGCAAATCGAGATTTTGTTTAAAACATGGAAATCATTCTTTCATATTCATCATTGTAAAAAGATAAAACGAGAACGATTGGAATGCCATTTGTATGGACAACTGATTGCCATTCTACTCTGTTCTTCTACCATGTTTCAAATGCGGCAATTACTTCTTATGAAGAAGAAACGAGAACTGAGTGAATATAAGGCTATATATATGATTAAAGATTATTTTCTTCTTCTTTTCCAAGCTATACAGAAAGACACCCAAGAGCTATCAAAGATTTTAATTCGCCTGTTCAACCTCTTACAGCAAAACGGGAGAAAATCTCATCGATATGAGAAGAAAACAGTCTATGATATATTAGGTGTCGTTTACAATTGTACCATGTCTGATAATCAAGCCGCTTAATTCAAAAAGTGAAACCCGTTAGGGTTTATTTCGTATGCACATCTTTCAATCATCTACATTTGCCCTTTAGAAAAAAGAAACAATCTCACCTAAAATTGACTTTGCATAAGCTTAGCTTGATAGTGATGTGGTGCTACCCCAATAAAGATAAACGCTTTTTGATAGGAAATGTGTTGGTTTACGTAGACCGAATTTCATCTCTCAGCTAAAATTGGTGTTTTACACCTTCACATTTTTAAGGAAGGAGTCTTCTGTCGGAAAATGATGAAATAAAATGCAAAAAAACCATCGTACTTTTCTCTACGATGGTTTTCTAAACGGATGAAAGCCCTAGTTAATTAGTAATGAAGAAGTTATTGTAACATATGTTTTGTATTACGTAAAATATACAAGTTTTATTAATAAAAATGGATGAGTTGATACTACTCAAATTGCCTTCTTTCTAATCGTTCAATCGCCTCACGTTTCTTCTCATTATTGATGTTCATATAGATACTAGTAACTTCAACAGAACTGTGTCACAGTTGATCTCGTAGTAACACAAGGCCTTTATTCTCCTTATAATGATTTGTTGCATATGTGTGCCGTAGTTTATGAGGGCTACGCTTCTCATCAAATGCACTTGGATATTTATCACTTAACTTCTGTATAGCTCTAACAGTTAACTGCGTATATTTCCCTTTATAATTTGTTACGAAAAGTAAGTCCTCATCTTGAGGACAGTTATATTTACTAGTTCGAACCTTAATATATTCCTGAACATCATCTAAGCAAGAGCGAGTGGCTAATATAGAAGATCTTTTATTACCTTTTTGTCATTAAATATGATGTTTGCAATATCATATGCTCTTACAGTTGTAGAAGTTTTTATAGAGAAGGAGATAGAAAAAACTTAAATTTCCGACATAGTACAATTGGCTGGCATCGCTCAAGGTACTCTTTACCTATATTTTCCCTCTAAGTTATCAGTTATGCCTGCTATAGCAGAGGTCATGATTGAGAGGATGATACAAACAGTTAAAGGGAGGGTACAATAAAACTCCTTTTTATAGAAAAGCTGTCACAAGTAATAGATGCTATTTTTAATTTTATTAAGGAGTATCTTGAAATTCAAGCAATTATGTATGCTGGTCTTGCATCAACTGAACATATAAAGGAATGTGAAACAGTATATCAATCTATTTATATGTTAAAAGTAAAGATGATGAAGCTATGCTTCAAAAAGCAGAGGGGTTAAATTTTATATCAAATGCATTAATTTCTAAATAATAGAAATTATAGGTGTGTTTAAATCTCGCGATTCTTGTATACCACTTTAAAAATATATTTAAAGATATTTGGCATATAAGATTCGTGAATTAAAGTATTGAATTTAATTAGGAACTGTTATCCCAAGCTAATATGAATGATAGTATAATAATTTTAAGCGATATGCGATGGTTAAATAGTTTGATTTCCTTACAAAATTGTAATGTTAGTGTCATGTTATGAAATTTTTATGCTTTGATAAATAAGTTACAATTATAAGATGAGCTAAGCATTATAAGTGCTTTAGTCTAATAATAACGTATAAAAAGAAGCAAAAGGTAAGTTGTTTAAATGAGTTTTTAATTTATATTTAATAAAAATCAAAATATTATTCCTCATATAATATTTCTGGTGTGTTTTTAGGGGGATTTGAGATATTGCTGATTACAAGTTTCCCTAAAAAAACATAAAAAAGGAATGAATTGAAAATGTTAGGAACAAAATTTACAAGTTTTATGGGTAGACCACGTGTTTGGAATGTCTCTAGTGATGTAATGGGAGCCTCTAAAATGGGGAGTACAGAAAAAGGCGAGTTTGAAATCAAAAATAAAACTTACACAAATGAAAAAGATGAACTTTTAAAAGATAGACAAGTATATATAAATTTAAAATCAGAATTCAACTCTTTTTCACAAACCCTTAATGAAATGGCCTCTTTTAAAGGAGAAGAGAAAAAAGTAACAACATCACAGGATGGATATATTAAAGTGAAAGCAAACCGTGATGCAATTGAGGGAACATTCAATATGATGGTTACACAACTTGCAGAGCATCATCAAATTGTTTCAAATACCATTAATGTTGATGAAAAATTGAATATAAATGATGTATTGAAAATTGGGGATAAAGAATTAAAAGTAACCAGTGATATGACGTATAAGGATTTAATTAATCTAATTAATGATGGGGATTATGGAGTATCTGCTTACACACAGGGCGAGAAAATTTTTATGCATGCTAAAAAAGTTGGTGAATCAAATAAAATTGAATTAAAAGACGGTACATCAGATTTGTTTAAAAAGATGTTTTATATCCCAGTGAAACGTAGTCATATAGATGAATCTGATAAGAACGCACCAAATTTTGTACTTAATACCATTAACACAGCGAAAGATGCAAAATATATCCTTAATGATATTGAAGGATCAAGTACAAGTAACACAGTAAAACCACTCCCTGGTGTAGAGATTGAATTACTAAAAGAGACAGAAATAAATACAGAAAATATAAACGCGAAAGGGAAAGAAATAAAATTTACAGTAAGTAATTCTGGTGTGTCAGATGCAACTAAACTAATAAAAAAGATGGTTGCAGATTATAATAATATTGCTTCGTCCTATGAGGAGTTTGTTAGGCCGATGGTAAGTTTACAAGGTAACGCAATAATGGCAGATATCTATCGTGAGATGAATAATATAGTTAGATTTTCACAAGGTGGTAATTACTTATCTACATTTGGTATTCAACTTACAGATGATGGAATAATGAGAGTAAATGATACGAAACTAACAAAGGCTTTGGAAGAGCATTCAGGGGCTGCAAAACAATTCTTCTTTAGTTCCGAGGGATTAGGTAAAACGATAGGAAAGTCATTTGAGGAAATATTTGGTGATGATAGTATTATTAGTAATCGAATCAAAAATATAAATTCTCGCGTAAATGATTTAGATAAAAAAATTAGCTATATTGATTTTTATAATAAAGAAAAACAGGATGAAAATGTTGATAAATATCAAAGATTAGAAACTGCATCTTTATTGCTTAATAATCAGATGAATATGATGAGATCAATGATTAGATAAAGAAGAGAATTTATCTAATTTATAATTTTAACTATTATATAAATATATAATAATATTAGGTTTTGTTATGAGGGAGTGATTAAAAATGAATGAGAAAGTCTATGAAGAGTTTGTAAGTTCTATTTATGAACTTGGTGACTTAAAATTATCAGAAGAAATGTTTCAAAAGAAACAAGATAAATTCAATCACTGGCTTATATCTTTGGAGGAAGAGAAAAAACAAGAAGTAATAGAAAAGATTATGCCTATAATTATGAAAGTTTCAGAACGTATTCAATATAAACAGCAAGCTTTTAAAGAAATAATATTGGAGAATGAAGGAATAATAAAAGCAAATTCACATTATGATAAGTTTTAGTTAAAATAATATTTGACGGATCGTAGTCTAGATATATTTGAGATAAACAAATATGGATAAAGGAAATTTCTTAATACTTTAAAGTGTATATTGAAAAATACAAAAATAGATAACAATGATAAAATAGTAGTTCTTCATGGGTTTCAAAAACTCAAACGAAGAACTACTATGTTCGTTTTAACAAGATGTAATAATAATTTAGTACCTTACTACCAGTAATCTAAATGATAAGTAATTCAAGCATGCTTATCTTCATGTATAGCACATAAGCCAATCAATATTACAGTTGTTTGCTTCTTGGTTATCATAAGGATATGGTTTGGTATTCAACACACCGTTTGGTTTCAATTTGTGTTAGGAATGTGAACAATAGAGGAGGGAGTGTTGATGGTTTAATAAATTAAATAAATTTAGAAAGGAGAAGCAAAGTGAGCATAAAGTGTTTCGAAAATTACCTTTATGGACTACTCTACTATCGTTAAGACAGAGTCCATAGCTTGTGTTTGGAGGCAAATAGTATGACTTTTGGCAGTCTGCATTTAAAAATGTTAATCGTAATTTAAAACCTTATTTTGTAAATAACACGGTTTCTATATCTATATTTTTTTATTTGCTATATATTTATTTCATCTTGAATTAGATGCTTCCTCAAATCTATTATTCGTAGCACTAATGATCATTTCAAAAATAATCATTTTGGTATTTTCATTCTTTTTATCATTTTATTCTATTGGTACTTTTTTAAAAGAAAGAATAAAACATTTTGAGGTCGTGGATATTTTAAGTATATCAGAAAGGCAAATAAAAAGCTTATTTTAATTGAAAATATGTCAATTGGTATAATTTCTATCATTTTTGGTATTCAATTTGGACTTGTATTTTTACAATTTTTCTTATTAGTCATAGCCAAAATAACACATTCTTCATTATTGAAATTGTATTGGCCAAATTAAGTCCTCTACTTGCTAACATCAATCTAAATGAATTTTATTGGTGTATAACCAATAAATGGGAAGGGCGTTTCTATTAAGAACTAAAGGTCATCGTCAAAAAAGAAGGGCATGTAGACAAATATAATCGATATAAAAAACTCAGGAGAACAACAGTGCTGAAAGAAATGTATATTGTCCGCTATGCAGATGAATTTAAAAGTGCGAGACGTTCGTCTCAAAAGTTAGCCTAATAAGCTAGCGGGAAGAGACGCACTAATCGAAAGGTGCAAACCAAAGATATAGGAGAACTTTATTGATGAAGAAAGGAATGAAGGGGTAACGCCTCGAAACTTTCTCGCTTAAATTCCCTACACCTAGCCTTTAGAAAAAAGAAACAACCTCTACTATAATTGACGTTTTATGATCTTAGCTTGATAGCGATGTGGTTCTACCCCGATTAGAAAAATATAGTATAAAAGTAAATGCGGCTAGTTTATGTGTTTCAGAAGATAGCCGATATACGATTGAATAAGATAATGAAAAAAGTTCCCTAAAAAGGGAACTTTTTTGCACCAGAGCTGGAACGACGTCTGTTTTCTGATAATTTTTGATGAATAGCATATGACTCATGACCGTCACTTTGTCAAAGCAGTTTAGAATAAGCACAATTTTTCCTTCATTAGCGTGAGCATTGTTTGACTCAAAACAGTGAGTGAGGTATCTCTAGAACAAATCAGCCACAAAAAAGTTTGGAGAATCTCAGGATCATTTTCGATAGGTATCAGCTTTATCCGCTGATTGTCTTGTGAAAAAGCTTGAGACAAAAGATAATAAGGCCCAAAAGTAACTACCATATTTTCACAAACAGACTTCACAATGGTATTCATATTGTTCGTTGTAAAAAGAACATTTGCGGAATTATTAGCCTTGTTCTCCATATGGCTTACAAAATTGACCATAAAGTTATCAGGGTAAACAGCTAAGGGCTGCTGAATTACCTGTTTGTAAGTTAGCACATCATGAATAACAAGAGGAGATTGCCGGTTTACTGCAAAGTAAAAGGCTCCACCAATAAGTTTTGTTAAATTATAAGACAAGTGGTAATTAGTTAATGAATCAGTAAATCCCATGCAAGCATAATCTAATTTTTCTTCTCTCAGTTCTTTCAACAAGTCTTGTGTATTAAATTCTCTTATGTCGACCTCCAGAAATGGAAAGTTCTGCTGTAGTGTGGGAAGGAGATCAACAAATTGATTGACCATCCCCGGAATCGATCCGATTTTTATTTTTAAAGATCTCACGTGACGCTTATCCTGTATATATTCATACATCTCCCGTTGTTTTTGAAGAATAACGTGTGCTTTCCGTATCATGTATTGTCCGTCTGTTGTGGGATAGGTAGATAGTCGTGTGCGGTGAAACAATGTCACCCCCAATTCTTTTTCTAGATTAGTAATGGACTGGCTTACCGCTGACGGTGTTATATATAGCTTTTTTGCCGTTTTAGAAAATTGCCTTTCTTGTGCTAACGAGATTAATATTTTTAATTGATCAAAATTCATAATGAACGACTCCTTGATTAAGTTTTACTTAAACTTAAGATAACTAACATTAAATTTACTTAATTATGGGTGATATGTAAACTGTAGATACAACCATAAAAAGGAGTGAATCTTCATGTGTACAAGTTTGACATTACAAACAAAAAATTGCCAACATCTTTTTGCAAGAACAATGGATTTCACAGTGGATCTCAATCAAGAAGTGATGATAATTCCACGCCGTTATCAATGGAAGAATATAACTGGTGAAACCATCAAGGCAAAACAATCTGTTGTCGGGATGGGAATTAACCATCAAGGAAGAGTCGTCATGGCGGACGGGCTAAATGAAGCAGGTATGACTTGTGCAGCGCTCTATTTTCCAGGATTCGCTGCTTATAGTAAAAGTATAGATGATAACAAAACCAATTTAGCACCATTTGATTTTGTTGTTTGGAGTCTCACGCAATTCGAATCGGTTGAAGCTTTAAAACAAGCCGTTGATAGTATTTCTTTCTCCGATGTTCCATTCCCTGTTTTAGGGATTACCCCTCCACTACATTGGATTATATCCGATAAGTGGGGGGAATGTATTGTACTTGAACCAACAACTGAAGGCATAAAAATGTATGACAATCCGCTAGGAGTGATGACCAACAGCCCTGAGTTTAACTGGCATCTACAAAATTTACGACAATATATTGGACTTCAGTCACAGCAAATCACTCCTATGCAATGGGGGGATTTATCGTTAAGTGCTTTTAGTCAGGGTTCAGGCTCAATGGGGCTTCCTGGTGATTTTACTCCACCATCACGATTTGTGCGAGCGGCATTCGGAAAACAAAATATCCAGGGTGTGGATAATGAAGAAGAAGGTGTATCGGCCGCTTTTCATATTTTGTCAACTTGTGAACTACCTAAAGGTGAAGTGATTACGCCTGAAGACACAGTAGACTATACCGTCTATACAAGTGCAATGTGCATGGAATCCGGTACTTATTATTATCATACCTACGATTATCGACAAATTACAGCTATCAATTTGTTCCGTGAAAATTTAAATACAAATGAAATCAAAACCTATCCGATTCAACGAAAGCAGCGGATTTTTCACGAAAATTAATCAGAGACTGTAGCAACGTATAAAAAAACGGTTTTGTTGCAAAGTTAAAAAAGCAGAAACAGGTATTGATAAATAAGGGGAACCTTTTAGTAAGTGATTAATAATTCGTTTAATTCCTTGTACGTTGAAAAAACGCAGTTTATATATAAAATCCTGCGGATTAAAACCGTCGTTTGATATGTCTATAATCCTGTTCGATGAAATTATTGATATGTTTAACGATGCAATGTGTCGTATGCATATAAAAATCGTTATTTTTCAGTTTTTTGAACGCACAAAATAGGGCAGAAGCATTATCAGCCCGATATGATTTGGTTAACGGTAAAATAGTACCTACGGTACTTACTACCTCAGTTTTCGTGATGTAGTGGAAATGATGGAGGAACAAGGCTTATCCATTTCTCATACAACGATTATGCGTTGGGTTCATCAGTACGGTCCTGAATTGGACAAACGAATGACTCCTGGAGAGTTGATGAAACATATATCAAAGTAAAAGGTCAATGGATGTACCTGTATCGTGCTGTTGATTCGAAAGGAAATAAGGGGTTATGTAGCAATGGAACCAAATCACATAATAAGCATTAGTGGACATTAGAAATGATAAAACTGTCATTTTTTTTATAAAAACGGCTTGATTTTAGATACTTTTTCATTCACCTGAAACAGCAAAATACGATTTTGTGAAAATGATCAAGAACATATTTCACTAGGAATATCCTATAAGTATCATTAGCGGACATCATACTACTCGAATGGGGTCTTTTATGTCCGCTAACATACGAAATAGCCCTTAAAATGAATGTCTGCTAATACTTAACATGGGTTTCTTTGCCCATCCCCCGAAAACAGGGAATAAAACAGAACTTATCAAACAAGTTGCAGAACGAGCATCCTTATCACAAAAAGATGCTACCGCATCTGTACAAGCTGTTATGGATCAAATCACACATTCTCTTCGAAAGAGAGAATCTGTACAATTAATTGGATTCGGTACATTTGAAGTGCGTGAACGTTCTGCCCGTACAGGACGCAATCCTCAAACGGGAGAAGAACAGGAGGTAAAGTGCCTGGATTTAAAGCGGGGAAAGGTATAAAAGAGGCTGTAAAATAAGCGTTAGATTATATATGTGAAAAAGGAAGGGGGGATAAAAATCCTCCTTCCTTTTTCATATCAATCATGGATGTTTTTTCCTATCCCCCGAAAAGTGGGATTAATACAAAAGATTCCAAATTATATCTAGATTAAACTTTAAAATATGCATTTCAAATCTTCTACAATTGTATGGACATGTCTTAAATATAGATAAGTTGTATTTTTGAAATGAAAAATTCTACATTTTTAGCTATGTTACAAAGTACACTTTTTTGACATTATGTTTAAATTTTGTATGAAGTAAACTGATTCCCCTCTATATTGAATGAACAATCCTCTCATTATAATACTCTAATTAATGTCACATTTTCTTTTTTGATATGATGAGACCAAATAGTGAGTGCTGTACAACATCTGATATTGATCCGTCCATATTACCTTCCTTATTAAATTCCAACTATACTAAATGAATATGGAGTTCATCCTTGTTTTTGAATTTGTCCATAAAAAAGACCAACCTCATTTTAATTATTTTTTGACAATTCCTTTCATAACGTAGAAATCAACGTTATATTAAAAAAAGGGATCATAGTATCTATATATTTATAATGAGGAGCGAATGCACAATGGGAAATGTACAGGTAAAAGTAGCCGATAAAGAAGGACTCATTCAAGAATCTACAGGAGACTTTGTATTAGCTATCAATGTCAAAGAAGAGCAAAGCCAAGTAATTGTACAAGGGGAGTTTAATATTGAAAATTACATTAAACTGGTTCAAGCAACCATTAAAGCATTAGTACAAGTAGGGCATTCCAATCATGTCCCTCCAATTATGCTAGACACAATGATTCAAGAATCTTTTCGATTAGCTGTAAAAGATATATTACTTGAAAATGGTTATGATGAATTAGATATAGAAGAAATTGAAAAGAGAACCGACAGAATGTATGAAGAGGAAACTGAAGAAATATCTGAGGAGCATAAGGGATTTGATCTAGATTCCTATTTAGAACGATTTGATTTATTAAAAGATGACATTCGCTTAAAAGCATTTCGCAAGTTGTGTTCAAGCTACCATGTTTCAATGGGGCGTGTTGAAATACAAAAACAATTTGAGATAAATATTTTACCAAGGGCAAAAGAGATTATATCTATCATTTCTCCTGATCTTTTGGAATCAGATTTATTTATTAACCGTATAATAGAGTATGGAGTACAAACCATTGAATTAGAGACTATGTTAGAAGAAATGAAGGAAACACTAGTAATGATTCATGAATTGTCTATTGTTCTAGAGGTTTCTACATTGGCAGACGTTCTAACAATCCAAAAAGAATATCATAATGCTAGAAGTAGATAACATATATAGGCTTGCTTGATTACATAGTGAAGTGAAATGTAAAGAAGATATGTTATAAGAATACAAGAAGCCCACCTTATGATCTCGCCGGCGGAAGCGTAAAAAAGGCGTACATTCTTCTCTAAGCAAGAGTGTGCGCTTTTTCACGTATATTTTGACCAATGCATCATAAAAATCGATAGTATTTACGTCGCAAGCGTTTTCATCCAACTTGAATTGAGATGCTTTTTTAGATTACTTCGGTGCCATTTGATTAAAGAAGCTCATAATGAGGTTCAGCAAAGATATATGTGAATTTGGGTCACGTGATGTATTTTAATAATAATGTTACGTATTATTTTTGATACAGTATTTTGTTACAGCTACTTCAACGGTTAAGATACTTTATATTTTTAAATACAAAATGTAACAGAAACGAACGTTTATGTTACAAATCCGATTAGCCCAGTTAATCCTTCAAATGGATTAAGACCTCTTGCTATTATAATAAACAAGGTTGTTTTACCAGTACCAATTTGTCTAATTTCCCCAATAGCATTGAATTTTTAGGTGGGAGTCTTACTGCCCGTTAATGCGGGATAAATATATATCGTGAATATTGTATCTCTGTGACCTGATTTTACGCGTATCTCGGCTGAACCCCATTATAAATTATATAAAGAAAAGACACCCAAAGGAGCCTTCCTCCGACTTGAACTATCTTAATTTTAATAATATGCATTGGACTCCTATCCAAATATTATTTTTCTCAATGAATAATTGGAATATTTTGGGGATATTTTCGCTATTTTTATGTTAAGATATTTTAATGTTATTTGGATTATTTTGGGGGGTTGGAAGATTTGCTTAGGGCGTTTCATATGGACTTTATTTTCTATACAGAAAGTATAAAAGTTTTAGAGTTATTAGGGAATCCTAATCGATTATCAATTGTTTGTAATTTGATTACATATGGATCTTTATCAGTTTCTGATTTAAGTAAGAAAACAAGAATTTCGGAAAGTGTAATTTTACAGCATTTACGAAAATTAGTTCAAGGTAATATTGTGATAAGTGAACGTAAAGGCAAAAGATTATATTGTAGATTAGAAGATAATAAAATAGTTGAGATGGTTAAGGTGTTGGGGTTAGTAAGTTAATTCATTCATATTGGTGAGTTTGTCTAAGTGTGATAGAATAAGAACAACTGTATATTGTAGGGTGGGAGGTTATGACTGTCCTTTTCTCATTTGATGGGGAAAGGAGGTGTATCCGAATGGAGATTCTTTTACTGATCTTATTATAAATCATAAAGACTATTGCTAGAGAAGTAGTGGTCTTTATGATTAAGAAATTGTACCGTAGGTACCATCTTACTGTTTGCAAAATAATATCATGATGATAATGCTTACACTTGAATAAATTTCGCTTTTCCATACTGATCACGCACCTTTTTTAGAGTAATAGTATCAGTATGTCCAAGATTTAGGGATTACCTGCAATTATCTTGAAGTTTTCGCACCAGAACCCTAATTATTTAGACTTACATGTTCTTTATTTAATGACAAAAAATATTAACTTGATGAATGTACGATGTATAGTTGTCAAACTAATAAAAGAGTCGTATAAACAACCACTATTTATCTAAGACATTAAAAAATGTGAGAGTAGTTTTTAAATATTATAAGAGAGGGGGAGTTATGAAACTGAAAATTATTTTCATCCTATTAATAGCAAATATTAACTTTACATTAAATCCGTGTTTAATTGATAATTGTACTTGTGATAAAATTGGTGTATAATAACAATGGTAAAATTCATGTTCATTCTCAATAGTATAGATATTGATATTGATATTAATTTTAATGATGTGTAACTGAATATTATAAAATAAACTTAAATAAATGAGGTTCTCTATGTCAAAAGCCATAATAAAAAAAGGTTATTGGGATCATTTCGTTATGTTTGAAGCGTTTAAACATAACGATCCTCGAAAAGCACTTAATAAATATGAAGATTTAATTAATAAATTAATACAATCCGGATTAATCATTTCTGCAGAAACCCCGGATAAGAAAGTATCATTTAACAAAAAATTCGAAGATGAGCTAGCAAAGAGACGCGATTTATACCTGCAAGCCATCGGAAATAATAAAATAGTGCCCGCCCATTTACGCGGAGATATAAAAAAGGTGGCAGAGACATCAACAGTTTTTGTTGGGTCAGATGACCAATCTTTTACAATTGATGTTGAAGATAATATTGTCGATGAGTTAAGTGTTTCTCAATCGAATGCTTTATACCAATTAACTGGTTTGTATAACTTAGAGCATCAACAAACAGGATTTCTACATACATCTTTTAAAAATAGATTTCTATTAATGCCAGTAAAAGTAGTGATTGATGAGAAAACTTTCTTTATAAATGTAATTTTAACGCTATTTAAGCACGGTTATTGTATGCTTCATTTTTCGATTAATGTAGCAAATGTTGATATAGATGTTCTAAATACAAGTATATGGAATATGCATTTTGATAAAATAATGTTGCCCGAAAGAATGATAAATGATGGCATATCTTTGGAATATAAAAAGAAAGCTAGATGTAACAATGTGAATGACATTACATCAGTATTCTTAGATTACGTATCAAAGCACTTCGGCATACAAGAACAGTCCAATATTACAAAATATAATCATTTAAACTTAATTGATTATGCATTTAGGCCCAAAAACTTTGAAGATAAAGATATTTCAAAGCCGTTGAAGGCCAACCTTTTCCAACTATTATTTGCTCCAGTTTCAGAGTTTACTATGAATAGCGATAAAAATATAGATACATTGTTGGATAGCAAGAAATACGATTTAAATTTGTATTTTCGTTCTTATGCAAATCACAATCGTTTAGTTAATATATATAGCAGTCGAATTGATCAACCATTTAAGTCTATTAGTGAAGATCCATTTTCAGAAATTTCACTTCATAACACTGCAATTGGTGGTTCTATAAATTCGATAGAATTACTTATGCAAAAAAACTTCAAAATGATAAAACAACCTTTTTAAACCTTAATTCTACAATGACAATAAATGATCTAATTAAAATTAAAACAAATAATAACCTTGAATATTTCCATGAATTTTCACAGTACTATTATTCATATGCTTCGGTAAATGCTTTTACAGATTATCTTGAAAATGCTTGCGATGATTATTTGAAAAATGAAATGGTAATTGAAAGAAATAAAAGAATGGAAGAACTAATTACTTTAAGGAAAGAAAAATATGTTTCGAAGTTTACTGCCTTAAGCCCAATATTAACAATTACTATTACCTTGCTATTTTCTTTACCAACTTTAGATCAATTATTAAAATTGTTAAATTTTCAAGGATATCTTCTGCCTATATATACTATAAGTAATTTTATCTTTATTATTTTTATCTGTATTCTATATCGCGAACTAATTAAAGAGAAATCAATAAATCTTTTCAATTATATTAAAAGAAATTTATCCCTAATATATAAATACGCAAGAGAAAGACTTTTAAAGGTAAAAGATTATACCGTTGTAAAATATGACGAATTATATCTTTTCTTGAAAAGTAAAATATATAAGTTACAAAAGAAAGTGTCTGCAATATTTGATTATTTTAAGCGTCGAAAAAAATGATTATATTACTTAATACAATTTTTTCTGTAAATTTGATCCACATTCATACATTCATGCTTTTCTTGTTCAATTAAAATAGTAGGAGCTCTACCCTCTATATTTCAATTGAAAATAGTACATATCTAGGAATTTTAGATTAAAATTGTATTTAATGTAAAATTAGACAAATTTAGACAAAATAGTACATTGATTATAAAAAATCAATGTACTATTTTAAAGTTTGAGGTGAAAAAATTGAGCAATAGAGAAAAACAAGTGTATCAAGTACGTGTAGAACGTCATAAAGAAAAAATGCCCTGGTATATCATTGAATATATTGAAGAGAAAACAAACCTTTCCCCTGCTACCTTGTATGGATATTTAATTGAATACGAAATGTTTTTACAATGGTTGATCTCCTCTCGTCTTGCTGTCGTAGATGGAGAAGTTGTAACGAAAATACATGAGGTGCCAATTGAAACGTTGGAACACCTTCCTCTTAAACAAGTAAAAAGGTTTAAAAGTTATTTAGAGAGACAAGGTAATAAAACTAAGGCAGTAATACGAACATTTTCAGCTCTAAAGTCATTATTTAACTACCTAACAAGCAATACTGAAGATGATAATGGAGAATGTTACTTTTATAGAAATGTTATGGCCAAAATGGAAATTCATAAGGAAAAAATTGACGCTGCAGCGAGAGCAAAAGAAATTTCTGAAGTTATTTTCCACAATAATGATGACATTAAATTTATGCGCTTTTTATCCAATGAATATGAGCAAATGCTGCAAGAAACTGCTCCTGGTAAACTAAGATTCTTTAGACGTGATAGAGAGCGTGATATTGCTATTTTAAGTTTAATCTTAGGTACAGGCCTCCGGGTATCAGAAGCAGCTAGTTTAACTATTTCTAGTATTAATTTTCGTACTCGTTACATCAAGGTTATACGTAAAGGAGATAAAAAATCATCTATTTTGGCTACACAAACGGCTCTAGATGATGTTCAAGAGTACCTTAAAGTACGTACTAATCGTTATAAGTGTCCTGATGATGAAAATATTCTATTTGTAACGAATTATAAAGGCTCATACGCGCAAATTTCTGTTAATGCAATACAAAAGCTTACAGAGAAATATACTAGAGCATTTGACGAAAAAAAGAGCCCTCACAAGTTGCGGCATACATACGCAACGAATCATTATAATGAAAATAAAGATCTGGTTTTATTAGCAAATCAAATGGGACATAATTCGATGGAAACAACATCTTTATATACAAATATCGATGATTCTAAACGCCGTGAAGCAATTGAACGATTAGAAAAGCGTCAATTTGAAGGGGAAAGATGATTTTATGTATAAGAGATTTGTTTAAATTGAGGGATTAGAACATTTGATATTAAGCTAAAATAGCGAATGGGCTTTTAACTAAAGTCCATTCGCTATTTTAATATTTTTCTCTTTGCAAGACGGTTATTCAAGAGGTATTCTAAATCTTGTTGAAATAGGTTTATGCTACAATTCATTTGTAAAATTTTTAGAGTGCATAATATGAAGTCTTCGTCCACCATTATTTCTTTATATACATCATATATTTTACTAATTAAACATATTTTTTCTTCAGATATATTTATTTGTAGCCTTTTGTCAGTTATCATCAGTAAGTAGAGGGTACTTGGATAACTATTAGGTGTTTTCATAAGTTTCCTCCTAAAAAGAAGATTGGCTATCCATTTTTAATTTAATTGTACGGTTTCTGCTACGATAACTATGAGGTAATTCGAGGCAAATAATCTGTTCGTTAGAAATTCTATTAAGCATTCTATCAATTTCTCTAGATTCAAACTTTTTATTTAATTCATTGGGATGGAAGTTGGAAGTGAAAATAGTACTCCTTCCTTGTCTAGAGTTAAGGACATTATAGATGATTTCCGCCCTCCATTCATTTATACTTCCTACTCCTAAATCATCTAAGATTAACATCTCTGATTCATAAATCGCTCTGTATAAATCAGACTCAGAAAAAGGAGTTGCTTTGTCATAAGATTGTTTGAAAAGGCTAAACATAGTGGGGAAATTTATGAATAAAGATGAGATGCCCCTCTCCAATAATAGATGGTGTGCAGCACTTGCTAAATGACTCTTTCCACGTCCTACTTGCCCATATAAGTAAAAAGAATCTCCCCTTTTAAAACTTGTAACCAATTCAATAAATTTAGCGGCAGGCTCTCCATAAGTTTTTATATCTCCTTGATAAAAATCAAATGAATCTATAGTTGCATCTTTAAGTTCATCATTAATAATAGAAAATTTATTAATAGCTAACAATCGAGCTTTTTGATCGTTCTCTCGAACTTGTTTAATTAGCTGGCAATTGCAATCTTGTTTAATTTCTTGAATTGTTCCTTGTTTAAATACCCCAAAATCTCTAGTATAAGTGAGCCTAACATTTTTTATTTCTCCACCACATTTTAAACAGCTTCTATAATCAAGAAATTCACTTATAGCTACATTTTGGAAAAAACTCATATCACCAATCTTTTTCATATTCTGCTCTTCCCTTCTCTAAAATCTTGCACAAACTTAAGGGCTTGTTCTTTTAATTTTCTTTTTTGGATTTGTTGACGTAGTAATTCGTCTTCTATTTTTTGCTCTTTTTCTTTTTCTAAGATATCAACTAAATTATTGGGGAAATATAACCAGCCAGCAGTGTTAACGATGGCGGTTGATACAATTTTAGAAAGCTCTTCCTCTGTAAAATGATCTTCGTATACAGGAAGTATCCTGTTTACACAACTTCGTATATATGCTTCTCCTTTACCAAACCTAGCAAACTTTTTCCCGTGAAATTTTATGGCATTTTCAACAGTCTTTATATTCATCATATTTCTCCTTTAATTTGTTTTTTGAAAAATCTCATGAAATATATGTAATCCATTGTTTCGAGGAATATAAATGAATTTCAATAAAGCTATAATATAGTTCGTCTTTGTTCTATTGATGACACATTGCATTTGTTTATATCTGTCTATTATGTATCGATAAGAAGGTAATATTAATCTTTCCAATACATAAAATAGTGAATTAGATAACTATTTGCGCTAAGTATAATTTAAATTTTAGCATATAAAGGGGTAGTGACAGGGTTGCTGTCATAGACCGCAAAGTAACTTTTTGAAATATAAAATTTAAAGCCTGAAAGAAGGCTTTTTTTATTACTAATTTTTCCTTACACTAAATATAAACAGACAAATAAAGTAAGGAGAAAAATGATGAAAAGAAACTGGACTGACGATGAGCTCATTGAATATTTTATTTTAGTTCCAATGGAACGACAGTTAATTGGTAATAAAACAGGTGCTAGCCGCCTAGGTTTTGCGGTCCTTTTAAAGTATTTTCAACATGAAGCTAGATTTCCGATTAAAAAACAGGATATTCCTAAAGTAGTGATTGCATATATTGCAAAACAATTAGATCTTTCGCCAGATTTATTCGATAGTTACCGTTGGGGTGCGGAAGAACGAAATTTTACCTATCATCGCAAGCAAATAAGGGAATCTTTTGGTTTTCATGAATTCACGGCCAATGATATGCCTATATTCCAAAAATGGTTAGTAGACCAAGTGAACTTTACTCATGACACAGATTATTTAAGAGCAAAAGCATATGAACAATTTCGCAATTGGAAAATAGAACCTCCTACTCTCGGTCGCTTGAATCGAATGATTGATTCAGCAATTAACACCTACGAGGTCAACTTCTTTGAATCAACATGTCACAACTTATCAGAATCCACACGATCTAGAATCGATTCTTTTCTTGAATCATCTATTGATATAAATAACGACGAACAGTTAGAAGAAAATGAACTGTTAACATTTCGTGATTTACTTGCTGATCCAGGTCGTGCCAGTTTAAAAACCCTTCATCAAGAAATACAAAAATTATTGGCCATTCGCCATCTTCAAATACCATTAGATTTATTTCAACATATACCTTCCAAACTATTAAAAAAATATCGATTGAGGGCTGCGACAGAAACGTTAACTGATTTACGTGCCCATCCTGAGCCAATTCGGTACACCCTGTTATCTATATTATTTTGGTGCCGACAATCAGAAGTGACAGACCATTTAGCTGATTTACTTATCGATATTACTCATAAAATCGGTAAAAGGGCTACTAAACAAACAGATAAAGAAATTATTGAAGAAATGAAAAAGGTCCAAGGCAAGAATAAATATATTATTAATCTATTAGAAGCTATGATTGAGCATCCCGACGGGATTATTAACGAAATTTTATATTCTGTAGCGGATCCTCAAACTCTTCAAGATATTTTACAAGAACTGAAACGGAATAAACGTATATACAGGGAGAAAGTTTATATAAAAATGCATGCATCATATGGAAATCATTATCGTCGTGCTATTCCTCAGTTATTAGACATTCTTGAATTTCGATCTAATAACCAAATGCATCAACCGGTTATTCATGCTATTCAAGTAATACGAGAATATGCCAATAGTGGCCAAAGATATTTTGCTTCGAAAGATGATGTTCCAATCGATGGTGTAATTCAACCAAAATGGAAGGATACGATTATTGAAACAGATACCAATGGAACTCGACGGATGAATCGAATTAATTATGAAATCGCTGTCTTACAATCTTTAAGAGGTAAACTCCGTTGTAAAGAAATTTGGATTCAGGGAGCAAATAGATATCGTAATCCAGAAGAAGATTTACCTCAGGATTTTGATGATTATAAAGAGGAACATTTTCAAGCACTAAAATTGCCCCTTGATGTAGAACCATTTATTTCAGAACTAATTGAACAGATGAAGAAAAAGCTTTCTCTTTTAGATGAAGGATTGTTGTCTAAAAATAATCAAAAGGTAAGTATACTCTCCAAAAATAATGGATGGATTCGTCTTTCTCCATTAGAAAAACAGGATGATCCTATTCATTTATCTCAAATAAAAAACGAAATCAGAAACAAATGGCCAAATACAAACTTACTAGATGTATTAAAAGAAGCGGATTTCCTTGCTAATTTCACGAAACATTTCAAAACAACTGCAGACCGAGAAATTCTTGATAGAGAAACCGTTCAACGAAGACTCATCCTTTGTTTATTTGGACTAGGAACAAATACAGGTCTTAAAAGAGTCTCTTCAGGAAATACTACTGATAGCTATCGTGAACTTTTATATATCCGTAAAAAGTTTATTCATAAAGATAATCTTCGGAAAGCAATTGCTGAAGTTGTAAATCAAATTATGTATCAACGATTAAAAGATATTTGGGGAGATGGAACAACAGCTTGTGCTTCAGACTCAAAAAAGTTTGGGGCTTGGGATCAAAATCTTTTAACAGAATGGCATATTCGTTATCGTGGACGTGGTGTCATGATTTATTGGCATGTTGATAAAAAATCTACTTGTATTTATTCTCAGTTAAAATCTTGTTCATCATCAGAAGTAGCTGCCATGATTGAAGGTGTTTTACGACATTGTACAGAAATGTCTGTGGATAAAAATTACGTAGATACGCATGGACAGAGTGAAGTTGCTTTTGCTTTCTGTCATTTACTTGGTTTTAAACTGATGCCAAGGTTTAAAAATATTTATTCACAAAAACTTTATCGACCTGAAACTGGAATGCAAGATGCCTATTCTAGTTTACAACCAATATTAACTAGACCTATAAAATGGGATCTGATTCGTCAACAATATGAACAAATTGTTAAATATGCAACTGCCCTTAGATTAGGTACTGCATCTGCAGAGTCGATTTTAAAACGTTTTACTAAAGATGTTCAACACCCTACTTATCAAGCATTAAGCGAGCTAGGGAAAGCAATTAAAACCATCTTCCTGTGTGAATATTTACATTCCGAAGAAATTCGCAGAGAGATTCATGAAGGATTAAATACCGTAGAAAACTGGAACTCAGCAAATAGCTTTATTTTTTACGGAAAAAACAGTGAGATTCAAACAAATTCTTTAGAAGGACAAGAAGTATCTGTTCTAGCATTACATTTATTGCAAAATTGTTTAGTGTATATTAACACTTTAATGTTGCAAGAAGTTCTTTATGATCGTGATAAATATTGGCTAAAAAAAATGACACAAGAGGATTTTCGGGCATTAACACCTTTATTTTATACTCACGTAAATCCTTACGGAACTTTCAAGCTTAATATGAATAAACGAATTCCGATTAAGTTTGAAGTTTCATAAATTAGATTTCTATGTATGGAAATACAGAATTGTACTTTAGATTTGAAAAAGTACAAAATTGATGGGAGGATTTCATATTGGATCACTCTTTGACAAGATACGTGATACGTTCTAAAGAAGAAGGAAAATCAGAAGAAGAAATACTTAAGAGTATGTATAAGTGGGGAACACAAGCTGATATAGCTAAAGCATTGAATATAAGCACTAGAAGAGTGAAATACTTGTCTAATAAATATGGATTAACAAAGAACGAAAGCTACAAAAGTACCAAAATTTGTCCGGTATGTGGATTGGAAACACATATATCCTGTTTTGATGTTTTTTGGGTAAACGGTAAATTGAAAAATAAGCATGTTTGCTATAGTTGTGAACGTGAATATCATCGCTCTCGATACATGCATAGGGTGATTACGGAAAAATGGGAACAAGAGCAAATCAAGAAAGAAATTTTCATACTTAAATACAAACTGGAAGTTTTAGAAAGCTTGTTAAAGTAATTTCATATGGAACTCAATAAACGAATAGTTATATAGGTCAAAATAATGTGAATAAAGAAGTGTACGGCACACTTTTTGATAGCAGAGATTAAATGTGCCGTACACTTCTTAATATCCATATACTAACTTCTTTGATATAGCACGTGAAATGGAGAAAATGATAGTATCACGATTTTTTGCAGAGTGTTCAATTGCTGTTTCAGAACATACTTCTATTGTATTCCCATATTTCAATAAAAAACCAGCATCTGTTTTATCGTCTTTACTATGTGGTATGAGCTCCCAATCTCCAAAAAAGTAAAATTTATCGCAGTACAAAAGATATTCTTTCCATTTCTTATCATTTTGAAAGTCCTTATCAGATGCTTTTACTTCAACAAATATAATTTCTCTATTTTCATTAAAACCAGCTACATCAACACGTCTCCCATTAGGTAGGGTCACTTCAAATCCAACTACATATCCTTTTGAGTACAACCATTTCCCTGCTTTATATTGTAATTCACCATGTTTTTGAATTTCCTTAGCAGATAACATATTAGATGCAAGAACGGCTTCGGAAAATGATTTAACACTAATTTTTCTTAAATCTTGAATTTCTTTTTCAGTTTCTTTTATTTGTTCTTCAGTCTTTTTTAAATCTTCTTTTGTTTGTTCTATTTTTTTTAAAAGGCTTTCGCCAATTAACTGAACGCCTTTTTTATAGTACGGTGAAGAAGGAGCAAAA
This sequence comes from Bacillus sp. TH13, assembly GCF_016651175.1. Lineage (NCBI taxonomy): Bacteria > Bacillati > Bacillota > Bacilli > Caryophanales > Bacillaceae > Bacillus > Bacillus sp. TH13. The sequence continues at coordinate 21,725 of NZ_JAEKEJ010000007.1, forward strand.
TACGTCTTATTTTCAGCTCTTCTATCTTCTTTTTCGAAGTCCCAAATGATACCTCCCCGCTTATTTTTCCGTTCTAGATAAGCTCTTACAAATTTGTCTAAATCATTGATTTCATGAGTATATTTCAAGTCATTATATGTGATGATACCCATATTTTTTAGCTTTTTTTGAAACAAAGAATCAAGGCGTTTTATGAGAATTAGAGTATTTGTTGCTCCATTTTTCCCTTGTGATGTTCGTTGATAAATTCCAACATGTTCTAATAAGAATTCTCTTGTTATTTCATCGTATTTTTGAAAATCATTCGTTAAGACTTTGATTTCACTTTGAATAGATTTTAGTTGTTCTATTTTTTCTTTAGCATCTTTTCTACTTTCTTCTAAATATTTGATTTTAAATTTTGTTTCTTCTAGGAATGCCTGTATTCGTTCACGTTTTTCTTCTAAAGATAATACCATTTGTTTAAGCTGGTCTCTTGTAATATTTTCATTTACAGAAGATAAAATTTCTTCAAGTCCTTCCCAGTCTTCATTCTTAAACAAATCTGCGAGCGCTAGTACTTTTAATCCCATCAAATGAACTTTTCGATTTACTGATTCACTTAAATGTTTATTCGCAGCTAATGTGATTTTTAAATAACGTGATAAACGTTTGGCTTGATCTAATGAGACATCGTATCGTTTTGGAACATCCTTAACTTTTATGGTTTTATCAGTAAGATCTTTAATAATTTCTTGACTCAATTGATCACGACCCGTAATCATATCTATCCTCCTTGAAAAAAAGTGTGCCGTACACTTTTAATTCTTATTATAAATTTGATTTCCTGCAAAAACTAGATTACCAAAAACCAATATTTTTGTAACATTTCTCATCCTGCTTCTATTTCTATATTTATAAGGTTTTTCAGGTTACAAAAAATAGTTACCAAAAGTATTACAAAATACCTTTACAATAAATGAACCTTCAGTACAATGAAAGTATATGATTGTACAGGAGGAAACAAATGATTATTGGTTATGCACGCGTATCTACTCTCGATCAAAATTTAGATCGTCAAATCCATTCACTTACTGAATACGGATGTGAAAAAGTCATTCAAGAAAAATTCACTGGAACAATCCGAGAAAGACAAGGTCTTATAAATTTGTTTGATGTGATAAGAAAAGGAGATACTGTTGTAGTTGAAAGTATTTCACGTTTAGGACGTAAAACATTAGATATCCTAAGTATTATTCAACAGTTCGAAGAAATAGGAATTCAATTTGTATCATTGAAAGAGAATATGGATACAGGAACTCCTACAGGAAAAGCTATGTTGCAAATGATGTGTGTTATCGCAGAATTAGAAAGAAATTTGATTGCAGAACGAGTAAAAGAAGGATTAGAAGCAAGTAAGAAGCGTGGAAAAAAGTTAGGTAGGCCAAAATTAGAAAAAGAAAAGCTCTCGATTGCATTACGCATGTATGACAGTAAAGAATACTCAATTAAAGAAATTGTAGAAGGAACTGGCATATCACAAGGCTCTCTTTATCGAGCAATCAATCAAAGAAAACTTGAAGAAATACAGAGGTGACAAATCTCTGTGTTTTTACTTTGCGGTCTATGACAGCAACCCTGTCACTACCCCATAAAGACATTTATTTTAAAGTTTATTCTGAATAATTTTGTTTTTTGTTAAATCAGAAAATAAACTTCTACTCCTATCTCAGTTAGATGAAAAAATAGAGGCGTATTTTACAATTGCTGATCTTCTTCATTCTAGGGATAAGTTTGTAATTAAAATATTCAAAATATCAGTTCATTGAAAGTTACACTATATTAGAACCTTTATTTTTAAAATTTTAAATCCTTTTTTGTACCTGAAATATATATATGTTATATACTAATATATATATTAAGTGTTTATTTGCGATTTCTAATTTTAATTAGTAGTTAAATATTATAGTTATGGATGGTGCGAAAATGGAAGAAGTTAATAATCAATTAGGATGGGATATTAGGCTAATAAATATCCCTCTATTAGAAGCTGAAGAAGTTATAAAAAAATTTAAAAATCAATGGATTTATATTAAATTAGTTCACAATGATAACTCCGATTCTTCTCGATCGAATCAAATAGGTCATTACTCTAAGTTCAAAGTAAAATCTGTTAGTATAAGTAATGATATTATATTTATTTATGGTTCTGAGGATGATGATCGCTTAATAATTTATAAGAATGACTTAGTACGTATAGAAGTTTCACCAACAAAAGATGAAATTAAAATTTATTTAATGAATCAGAATACTGATTCGGAAATCTATATAAAAAAATATTTACCTAAAATGAATACAAGGTTAAATGAAATTACTGATGATATAAATCATTTGATTATTACTGAAGGCAAGACGGATTGGAAGCATTTGAAAAATGCCTTAAGTAACTTTAAGAGTTCTCATAGATATGAGAACTTAGATGTGGATTTTTTCGAATATGAGAATGATGTTGATATGGGATGTAATACTTTGGAGAAAATGTGTGATTATCATGCTCTCTTTAATAATGAAAAATTAAAAATTTTTGTTTTTGATGCAGACATTGAAAAGATAAATAAAAAACATGCCGGAGTTCCTTACATATACCATGGAAATAATGTTTATTCCCTTGTATTGCCTATTCCTAAACATAGGAAAAATACTCCTTTAATTAGTATTGAACATTATTATACAGATAAAGAAATGCAGACTTTAGATACTAAAAAAAGAAGATTATATTTGGCTCGGGAATTTGATGTAAAAAGCAGGAAACATAAAACTCAAGAAAACACTTATGCTCTTAAAGTTAAGCCTAGTACAGATTTAATACATATTGAAGAGAAAGTACTATATGTAAAAAATGATGTTGGTAATTTTGAAGAAATTGCTAAGACGGGGGAAAACATAACAATTTCTAAAAATGATTTTGCTAATAACATTTTATTAGGTGTTGTGCCTTTTTCAACTATATCTACAGAAGTGTTTAGTATCTTTTTTGATATAATTGCCGATATTTATCAAGACTATAATAAAAATAATAATCCGTTATTAAGTGAAAATTCTATTTCTCTCAGTAAAGGGATAAAAATAAATCAGATTAATAATAATTTTGATACTTTATTAATTAGTTGTTTATTTAGTGAAGAGCAATTAACTATACTAAAACAAACTAATTTATTTGGAAATAAAATGGAGTTATCTGCAGATAAAAAAATATTACATTTATACATTATTCTTGGTAGCTATGAAATTAAAATTCCGATACCAATCTCAGATGAATTAATCGAATTTCTTATTAAAAAACAAAATAATAATTATAATAGAATAGAACTATTAATATATGATGATGCGAACTTGTTATATAGTAGTATTGAACTATTTGCCACAGATATCTCTTCAGTTCTTATAGAGAAGATTATAAGTCAATTATAAAATGTATAATAATATGATTTTATTATTTCATAGAATTTGATATAAACTCAGTACCTTAGATAAAATAACAATTATTTATCTTTTAAAATCATGAACCACCATCCAAGAGTTCGTTAAATGTGAATTTAACGAACTCTTGGGGATTTGAGTTACTACCCCCTTCTACTTGTAGAAAGACATGAAACTGGATACTTTTCAGACAAGAAAATGGGTACTAAATGAACTGTCTCCATTGAAAATTCAGCATTTCACACTATAAAGTAAGCTCATTCTTTTATTAAGTATAAATTCTTTTTATATAGATCTACTCATGAATAAGTTGAGTGTATGGAAGTATTCTTTTTATATTAATATAACCAAAGGTATCTATTAAATAAAAACCTTTAGATTTTAATTGTGTAGATATTGAATTAATGTTTTCTTACTTATTCAATTGTGATAACAATAGAAAGCTCATACTATAAACACTGTCTGTTAATGCTTTATCCAATACAGCCATTTCAAAATAAGTTAGATTTCCTTTATGTTTATAAGTATTTATTAGTCTATCTATTAATAAATTACTAAATTCAATTACTCTTTCGTTGTTTGTAAATATCTTTCTACCTTTTTAGATAGCAACAATTAATATTTTATTTTTATATTCAAGTGTAAAAAGCTGTTCTTCTAATGTAGGTTTGATAATGTTTTTAATCCAGCTAATCATCTTATATCCTTCTTTTGTGGTGATTTCTTACAATTGTGATTGTACAATGATATAAATGGCTAAACTATCACGACCAGAAAATCTATATATTTAACATTTCACAAATCCTTACTCTACGGAAAATTAACCAATCTTCTTATTTAAAAGACTTAAATTTTATAACATACGCTTTAAAACTTTTAATACGTTGAACAGGGACTATAATTATAGAAATTATACTATAACGTTTTTATGTTTTTTATAAAATAAAAAATAGGTGAATTGTAATCCGTGTTTTGGTATACATCCACCTATTTTTTCAATTTAATTAGCATGACCTAGTATTTGTATGATTTTATCAGCTTTGGAGTTTTGAATATGATAGTATATCTCTAACCCTTTTCTTTCAGCCTTCAGTGCTTTCCCTTTCATTTTGGATAAATGTTGCGATACTGTTGATTGTGGAATATCCAAAATATTAGTTAATTGTGTTACATTTAATTTCTTGCTCTTAGCCAATTCACTAACAATTTGTAGACGTATTGGATGAGCCATAACTTTTAATAGTTCAACGTTTTCTTCAGAAACTAAACCTTGTACATTATCATTATTAAATTTGTTCATAATACAACCTCACATTCAATTTAAATTTTATTCGAATCATTTAACGTATATTCATAATATTGTTATATTTAAATTATTTATGTATTCAAATATAAGTTTATTATATAGTTTCAACTTGTGCTATGTGTGGAGTTAATATGTGTTTGTTGTGAAGTTTTTTTAATATTTTTAGTAATTAAAAAATCTACAAAGAAATTTTATCTCTTTGTAGATTTGAATTAATGAATTATGCAGTATAAAAATACTAATGTCATCAATATACCCATTTATACTATAGATAAACTAGCTTAGGATATAAAAGGTAATTATTACCTGGATAAAATTCATGCCTTTAAGAGGTAGCACCAAATGCCCATCAACTAAATATCTTGAAGTATCCCCAAAACAATAAAAATGAACTTCCTTGCTATAAAAGACATGAATTTTTCGTTTGGGAGCATTATAAATTAAAAACATGATGGTGATGCTGCAGGACCCCTACTATAAGGGGATTCTTATAGTAGGGGTCCTTATTACTCCCTGTTTACTCATCTTTTATTTTAATAGATATTATATATCAATAAGTTGCGAAGTTTTTTGATCCATATAATTTTAAATACTCCTGAATTTTAGAAAGATGAACATAGGTTTTACCATGCTCTTTTTCCATATAACTCATTACATCAGAGATTTTAGCTACTGCATATATTTCTACACCATAATTTTTGGATGCCTCTTCTAAGGCTGACAGTTGAGACTCTAATGCCTTTTCCTCTCTATCAAGAGCAACAAGAAAAGCGGATAGTTCTCCACCTTCTCTCTCGATAATTTCTTTTGTTTCTTTGATTGTTCTGCCCGATGTAATAACATCGTCTACTGCAAGTACTTTTCTTCCTTTTAAAGAAGTCCCAACAATATTTCCACCTTCACCATGGTCTTTTGCCTCTTTACGATTAAACGCATAATTAACTCGTAATCCATGTTTATAGAATAAAGCCATAGACGCAGATAAGGAGATTGGGATTCCTTTATATGCAGGGCCGAAAATAACATCAAATTCGATGTTATTTTCTATAATACTAGAGGCATAGGACTCTCCTAATTTAGCTAATTTAACTGAATCATCAAATGAACCAAAATTAAAGAAATAGGGACTGTTACGGCCTGATTTTAATTTAAAATTTCCAAATTTAAGAATTTCCTCCTCGTAAATGAACTGTATAAATTGATTTTTATTAGTATTCATTTCACTATTTACCACCTTTTATTAATAGAAGATACACATATATATTTATGATAATTGGAATCTCTTTTCTGTTTACAATTTATATAACCAAGCAGCAAAATTAATATAGACTGCGAACTAGACGTCTATATTTCCTAGACTAAAGTTTTACTTTCTATATTGTCTGGTTTCATAAACTTCTTAGCATCTATTCTTTGTTGAAGTTGTTCTTCTTCTAATAATATTATTCCTTTTTTCTCTAACCAAACATCATCATAAATCTGATCCAAATAATTTATCCCTGTATCTGGAATAATAGCCACAACTGCCTTTGCATTACTATTATTAAGCCAGGCCAATGCTGAGACGACTGATAATCCTCCAGAACCGCCTATCATAATTCCATACTTTTTAGCTAATATACGACAGGTTGAAATCGCTTCTTGATCACTTGCTATACAAACTTGATCTATAACTTCTAAATTTGTATTTTGGCCTCTCCAACTCAACCCAACTCCGTTAATTAAATAGGGATTAAAGTGATTTTGGAATACAGCAGAACCTTGTACATCACAAGCAATAACATTAATTTCAGGATTAAATTGCTTAATAAATTTGCCGACTCCGCACAAATGTCCACCTGTACTTACTGCACCCACAACAGAATCAATAGGTAAATCGACAATTTCTTTACCAGTAGTTTCAGCATGAAAATTGGGATTATCGGGATTATCATATTGATTTGTCCAATATGCATTAGGATATTGGACTATAAGCTCTTTCACACGTTGAATTCTTGCTTTTTGGAAACCACCATTTTCATCTGGAGTTTTTACCATTTCAACCCGGGCACCATATGCGTTATACCACTTTAATAGGTTAGAACTAATCTTTGGATCCACCACAATGATTACCTGAAATCCATAAACAGCTCCTAACATCGCTAGAGATTTACCCAAATTACCTGAAGTTGACTCTATTAAAATATCACCTTTCTGAATTTTCCTGTTTTTCATAGCAGCTTTGACTAACCCAAGAGCTGTTCTATCTTTCACACTAAAATTTGGATTAAAGTAATCTAGCTTTAGATATAACTTTTTACCATAAGGTACTAAATCACTTTTAAAATCTACTACGGGTGTATTTCCGATGCATTCTGTTATATTATCATATATCATACATTTATCACTCCACGATTTTGATATGCCCTTTAGTACTAGTTAGCAATTTATTTCCACTAGAAGAAATTAAAACCGGATCCTCTACGTGTAATGCTCCTAATCCAAACTCATAATATGGTGTTTCTACGGATAAGACCATTCCTTCTTCAATTACATCCTCATTATTTGGAGCGAGTATAGGTAGTTCATATGGTTCCAACCCTATACCATGCCCTACGTGATGTCTTCTGTATTCTTTGAAACCAGATTTATACACTGCATCCATCGTTAAATCAAAAACATCTGATCCCTTCATGCCAGGTTGAATTTCTTGCATAGCTATACATTGCCCTTTATAAAGTGCATTAAATTTATCATACTCTGGTCTAATATACTTATACGATAAGACTCGTGCAATATCGGCCCAATATCCGTCACAAACAATATCACAGTCAAACCAAATTAAGTCTCCTGGCATTAATTTAATATCCTTACTTTGCCTACGCTGACCACCAACAGCATGTCTTCCGACTTTAATCATTGGTAAAACAGGTAATGCTCCTTTTTTAGCAATAGAACAATTGAAAATATTGGCTATTTCATATTCACTTATACCTTCAAATAAATTAGTAGCTACATCTGCAATTGCATTCTCTATACATCTTGCTGAATAAGCCAATGCTTGAACCTCATGATCTGTTTTCACTGATCTAACATGCCTTAAAATATTAGATGCCGAAACTACCTTACTTTTTTTAAAATTATTACTAATAGTATCGATATGATATGGCTGCATTCCATCCTCATCTATACCTATGTTACAATGTTCAATGTCTATATCTTTTAAAAGAGCAATAAGCGCCTCTATCCCATTAGAATGGCTCGCATCGAAATTGGATAATAGTTTCAGACGCTCTTCTTCTTCAGAAAGAAGAACATTATTTTTATGTTCTCTATAAAAAACCCCATAAGTATATATTTTTCCTACCTGCACTCGTGCATCTAATACTTGATCAATTTCCCCAATAGAATGGACAATATGAACAATTTCAGGATTATCTATTGTAATAACTGAATAACATTGTCCAAAATATGGATTTAATGTCTTTACAACTGGCTGGAATCCTGTAAAATAACGAATATTTTCTTTTGTAGAAGCAATAATTGCATCTAACCCATTTTGTTTCATCTTATTAACTAAACGTTCTATATTATAAATCAATGTAATTGTTCACCTCAATATCCATAGTCAATCCCAGTTCTTTATTAGTTCTAATACGGCAGGAGCTAATAGATTTTTATCTTTATATTCAATCCAACTTACTTCACTAATCTCTGCCTTAGGTTGAATTTTCCCTTCCCAATCCGCGGAAAAACATACAAGATCAACTACTGCTTTTTCATTATAAGCTGGTCCTGTGACTGTATATAAATATTGAATACTCTCTGGAATTAATTTAATATTTAACTCCTCAAGTAGCTCTCTTTTTAACGTTTCACTGGCCTTCTCGTCTTGTTCAATTTTCCCACCTGGTAGATACCAATGTTTATTATCTCGTACTCTTACTAATAATAATTTATTGTTTTCTTTTTTAACGAGACATGCACACTTTATCCGTTTCACTTTTCAATATCCTTTCCACCATATTGTACATTTTGCCTTTTTCGTATGATAAATAATGACCAGCAGCTATACGCATTGGGTCACCAGCATGATAGTACTCATATACCAATTGACGTTGTCCAAAAGCATCTCCTGAAGCATCCCATGCTAAGTTAAGTAGCATTGTTCTTTCTTTTGCATCAAATTCACCTGTTGAAAGAGCGGTCATTAAGTAATCTCTATTTTCATTGAAAAAGTCTTCATGATGAGGTGTCGCAAGCATAGAACCAGCAGCTAGTGATTGAATGCATTTTACCATTTTTTCATACATTTTTGGAAAATTATATCTAATTGCTTGGATTGCATTAATACTTGGTGTTATTACTCCCTCATTACTCATATATGCATCTTGTTCACTTAACACGATACTTGCCTTTAACAACTCTACATAGGATGTTAACTCTCCTAATTTTTCTTGAATGTTTATAAATTGATTCAGTTTTAGCATCTCAGCTAGCTTAATAGCAATGCCAGTTAAAAGCTCAGCTTTTGCCAGTCCTCTTACAATTCCTTGATGCCCTGTATGGTGCCTTGCAAAAGTCTTATCATAAAACTGATTAGATTTTTCTACATCTCTAAATATTAGAACTCTATCCCAAGGAATAAATACTTCATCTAATAATAAATAAGCATCTATTTCATCAAATTGATTTGTTAATGGATGATCAAACGTATCATAACCTTCTTTGACCAAAGGTTTTCTGCATATTACTTTTAAACCTGGAGAATTCACAGGTAGAGTAAATGCTACAGCATAATCTTCATCTCCTGCCTTAAGGCCCGGCATATTAAAAATTAGGAGTTCATCTGCAATTGGAGCTAATGTAACAATCATTTTTGCACCTTTAACCACAATTCCTGATGCATCATAACTCACCACATGTACTCCTGCAAAATCATGTTCTTGTGCACCTAAAGCTTTTGAACGGTCAATCTGTGGATTAATTGATCCATGTGCTATAAATAAATTATTTGCCTTTACATGTTTATAATATTCTTCTGCATTTTGAGTATAATTTGCATATTCATCTCTTCCAAAAAAGCTAGCATGAGCTGATAGTGTAGCTACTGCTGCATTAATAAAGTCTGGTGTTCTACCAAGCATCCCATAAGAGATATCAGCTATTTCTTTATAAGCCTTTCTTTTTCGTTCTAAATCTTTTATGCTTCTCGGAATTAGCAAACTAATTGAGGATCGTTGGCCATCCGTATCTACAAAACTATGCTCTTCTGGTTTTTCATTTTGCAAGCTATAATACTCTTCCACACAATGAATTGCACCTGAAAACGCTGAATGTTTTGTTACATCTTTAACTAATTCACCATTTAAATATACTGTTCGATTATCATTAATTCTTTCTCTATACACCATTTTCTGTTTACCCCCAACGTTAAGAATATTAAGTTTTCTAAAACTAATTAATACTTATTTAAATTTCACATAAATAGATTGGATCCGTATATAATCTAATGGACTCTCTCCATAGTTTTAGCATCTCTTGCCAATCTTCCTCTACATAATCCTCACGGATTATGAAGCTTAAAGGTACATTTAAATTTAAAAAACGTCCACAATTTATTGTAAACTTCGTAACACCAGCAGGAAGTAAGACACCTTCATCAACAACTTGAGCAATTTGTTTTAAACTTAAAGATGGATAACGAATAACAATTCCATCTTCTTTTAACTCATTATTAGAAATACGTTGAAATTGATATTTATCTGTATATACATTTACAATTTGTTTCCATGTCTCTACCATTGAAAACAAATCTAATTGATTCATAAGCTTAGAATAAACATAATGATTATTCCCATCAATTGTAACGATTGCTAAATAATTATGTTCCTGAATAGGAACGTCGCTCCAATATAAATTAGTATTTTTTTAAAATCTGCAATGAAATTTCTGTCATTTGGAATATAGTGCGCCCAGGAATCAATAGATATCAATTCTGATTCCACTACTTGAACAACCATTCGTTTGCAATTTAAGGCTTGTAGAGACGATGTTCTATGTGCACCATCAAGTATTAAATACTTGTCCTTACTTATTTGAAAAGCAATAGGTGGATTCTTTAATTTTTGCTCATCTTTAATTTTTTTACAAATTGATTTTAATCTCTTTACTTCATACTCTTCATGTAAAAATATTTGTTCGATTGGCACTACCTTTAATGCAGATAACACAGATTTCCCTCCCTAACCTCTTAAATATCCTACTGATAAAACCACAAATGTATAACCTGTACTTTAGAAATGATGCAATTCGTCCAATCTATTAATTTATGATATTAATCAGATTTTAATAGTCTGAGAATTCCTAAACTTCCAATGATTAATAATATATCAAACCAAAAATGATTTTTCAATAATATATGGTAAAATTTATTATTTTTTTACAAAAAAGTAATCATCTGACATCACTCTTCGGATTTCATACATTTCATTTCCGTTATTTCTTAAAAATCCCTAGCACTATCATGGATACACATCGTTTCTTTATTAAAAGTATGGTTTAAATTTTAATAATATCTACTGGAGAACTTAAATAGTTATATATTCGTAAACTATTATCACTAGAAAAAAACTTGATAAAATTTTATCAGAAAATTTTATCAAGTTTTTCCGTTTCATCATCTTGTAGTTATTACATACAGGAGATATCATATCCATATCCGATTTTTTTGTTTTAAGCAGAAAAAAAGAGGGCACTTATTATAAGTTTCCCTCTCTATTTATTATAAACTATACTATTAATCTTTTTTATCAACCCATTTATTTACAATAACATGGTTGTAATCTTTCATTTGTGCAAAAAGCTCCTCTATATTTGTTGAAGATAGAATTAGATTAAGATTTTCTGGTCTTGCAAATCCTTTATCAACTGTATGTTGTAACATTTTAAGTAAGGGGTCAAAGAAACCATCCACATTAATTAACCCAACTGGTTTTTTATGTATACCAATTTGTCCCCAAGATAAAACTTCAAACATTTCTTCATAGGTTCCGTATCCACCAGGCAATACAATAAACCCATCAGCCAGTTCACTCATCTTTTGTTTACGTGAATGCATAGAATCTACAACTATTAAATCAGTAAGCCCTTGATGTGCAATTTCTTTATCTCGTAAAAACTCAGGGATAATCCCTACTACATTTCCACCAGCTTGTAAGGCAGAGTTTGCTACACTTCCCATTAATCCGACTTTACCTCCACCATAAATTAATGTGATATTTTTTTTACTTAAAAATTCCCCTAATTTTTCTGCTGTGTTTTTATACTCTTCACTTTCTCCATAATTCGATCCACAAAATACACATATTGAATTCATGATTTCGACTCCTCATTTCTAAAATATATTTCTTTGTCAATACCATTAATAATCATATCAAATTTCTTTGTTATTTTTTTATGAAAATATTAAGAAATAACTCTCATGTCTGAAAAAACAACTTAAAAAACATTTGAATAACATTTACCTATGGAATATAATGGGTGAGGCGAGCTCGCTATATTCATAAAATACTATTAATTTTAACAATATTATTATATTTTTTTATTTCTAACAATTCTATATCAATGGGAGATATTTTATTATGTGGATTTTATTTTTAATATTTGCCTTTTTGGCTGGACTTGCTTTACCGATTCAATTCAGTATTAATGCACAACTTCGTACTGTTGTAGGTTCACCTCTTGTTGCTGCAACTATTTCTTTTATAGTTGGTGCAATCACTTTATTCACCGTTTCATTATTTAAGGCTGGTTTTAGTTTTAATAAAGGTATTGCATCTGCACCATGGTGGGTGTGGACTGGAGGCGTTTTAGGAGCTTTTTATGTACTAGCTACCATTATTCTTATTCCAAGAATTGGAGCGGGAACAACCGTAGCTTTGGTGCTCGCTGGTCAAATCGTTGCATCTGTATTAATAGATCATTTTGGTTTAATTAATGTTCCTATACATCTGTTATCCTTACCACGTATTCTTGGCGCTATTTTAGTAATTATAGGTGTTATACTCATCCAAAAATTCTAGTTTTAAATTATTACCTAGAATACTTTACATTGTTCATTTTAGATAAGGTGTTTTTAACATTCTTTTAACTTTAATAATTTGAAGGGAAGATTCTAACGATGTATGCAAATATCCGCAATTTATTATTTAAGATGGACCCTGAAAAAGCTCATACACGAACTATTCAAGCTCTAAAGGTTATGCAATCATTTTCATTAGCTAGAGATTTATACAATACAAATATGAGCTTGAATGATTCTAGATTAGAATGTAAATTACTAGATATTACATTTCCTAATCCAATTGGTTTAGCAGCTGGTTTTGATAAGTTTGCTGATGTATATCCAGCTCTTGCATCCCTTGGTTTTGGCTCAGTTGAAGTAGGTTCTATTACACCTAACCCTCAGCCTGGAAATCCTAAACCTCGCCTATATCGTTTACCCGAGGACACAGCACTTATCAACCGTATGGGGTTTAATAGTGAGGGATTAAATAAAGCAAAGCAAAACTTTATGACTTTACCACGTCCAGCTATACCTCTAGGAATTAATTTAGGAAAAAACAAAGATACTCCAAACGAAGACGCAAATTTGGACTATCAAAAAGGACTGGAAACACTCTATACTCATGGCGACTATTTCATCATTAATATTAGCTCGCCAAACACTGAAGGTTTAAGAGATTTACAATATGTCGATACTTTAAAGCCATTATTAACTTCTATTTTAATTAAACGTGATGAATTATGTAAAAAACATAGTCAATATCGTCCTATTGTTTTAAAGATTGCTCCCGACTTAACTCCAGAACAACGTGAAGGAGTTATTTCAATAATTTTAGAAGTAAAAGTTGATGCAGTTATTGCTGCAAATACAACTATTTCTCGTACTAATCTAACTTCTAAATATCAAGAGCAAAGTGGCGGCTTAAGTGGTAAACCATTAAACTCACGTTCTACAGAAATTATTTCTAAAATCTATCAACAAACTCAAGGGAAATTACCTATCATTGGATCTGGTGGTGTTTTTACTGGAGAAGATGCATATGAAAAAATTAAATCTGGTGCTTCGCTCGTACAGCTCTATACTAGTATGATTTATCGAGGCCCCTCTGTTGCAAAACAAATTAACCAAGAAATTTTAAATTTACTAGAAAAAGATGGACTTTCTAATATTACTGATGCTATTGGTCTATATCATAAATGAGTTCTGCCCCACTTCGAAAATTGAAGCGGGGCAGAATTCATTTATGATAACATTTTTTATGTTGCCTTTACATTTTTCATGAGTTAATAACTATTTTATTGAAGCTTGAAGTTCATTCCAAGTCATTGGTTCTTTATTTGTAGTTTCAATCATATCAATTGCTCCATCAACAAGACAGACAATAGAACGTAGGTTACATCCAATGCAATCCTCTTCGCGAACTTTAAGAAATTTACTTCCGTTATTGCTAGTGAGTATTTTCACAAGAAATATAACATTTATTAAACTTTATACAAACATCATTATTTATTCTTGCAACCACGTGATAATTTAAATTAAGGTCTCCCCCTCGATACAGATGTTCCTACTATATCCATCACTGAAGGAACTCCCTTCTTATCTAAATAATTATTTAAGCCGTCTATCATTTCATCATCTAAGTGTTCGTTAAATCGGAATTTAACGAACAGTTGGGGATATAAGAGTTATCCCCTTCCCTCATTGTACAAGGATATGAAAATGGATACTTTTTAGACATGAAAGTAGATACTTCATAAATGTCTTTTGTTACTTATGTAGAATTAAATTAAATTTTAGTTAAATTTTACAGTTAATTAGGTTTTACTGTGAAGTAAAAAAGAGAGCATGGCTCTCTTTTTTAATCATGCGTTATCTCACCAACGCTTTGGAAATTTAATGTATAGGTTAATTGATCAAGTTGAACCCGTCCATTACTTATAATTTTTTCTCCTTTAGCCGCCATACCTGACATAGTTTCTGGGATTTGCCAGTATCCTTCTTGTCTTGTTGGTGGTAACTGTGCTTGTAAAGTAGAAGGAATATAGAATGACAAAATCTTTAATCCAAATGTGAAACGAACCATTACAGGATATAATGAGTCTTTATTAGTCAATTCCCAATACTCTAAGATACCTTTACTATATCCATTACCCGGTACAAAAGCTGTATCAAGGTAAAGTGGGAAAATATCTTCTTCACCTAATAGCCAGCTCGGTATATGTTTTAGTTGTTCTCTCTTTTCTGCCGATAGAAAGGGCCAGATCATATGAGTGAGTGCTTTGCAAATGTCAGTAGCTCTATATTTGAGAGGATCATTAATTTGGTAAGTAACCTTTTTATTTTCTAAATCCGGGATAATTTCAAATCTACCTTCAAGGTCATTTATTTGAATATGCACTGTATTACTGTCATCTAAATGTTGAATTGATGAATCACCTTTTGAAATTGGCTTATATTTAGGCATGCCATTTCTTTTTCTTGCACCGATAAAAATTCGATCTAACATTAAAAAATTAGCTAACTCGTTTTCGTGATTACTAAAATGATGTTCATTACATCTATCACATTCATCGTAATTAAATAAAATTCGGTTGCCTAAACCAGCAGGAATTACATGGGCATCTTTTTTAAAAGTGGTTTCTCTCTTAGTTTTTCCACAATACATGCATTTTCTATTAGTCTTATCTCCGAAAAAAATATTTTCTTCCTGATTCTGATCATGATTTGAAAATGAGTATAAAAAAGGTTTAGCTGCAAGCTCATATATTTCCATATAATACCCCTCCGGATTAAAAAATTGTCAGTCATAAATTACCTAGTAAGACTCCTTTTTTGATAGTCATAATAACTTTCATAAAGGTTCATGTACCTGGGTGAATTATAAACTATGTCATTACCAAACTTATTTTAAATAAGTTTAAGCAATCTCAAAATTTTTTAAAATACTTTCAACTATATTATACGATTCATTTCTATGCTTTGTATGAAGATACGATGTATTTATTTAAAAGTTTTCATAGTGAAATTCATATCTTAGAGATACATATAGAACACTAAGCTCTACTACATTAAGGAGGGTTTAGTGTTCTGATAAATCTAATATTTTATTGTAGCGGTCCTAATAGTCCCATTATTAATCATCCTCTCTTCTACTTCAGTCACTTAATTTTAACTACTGCTTTAATGAATGCATTGAGAATAGATAAATAGTACTAACTAAAATTACTATTTACCGCTTTTTCTTAATGTTAGTATCTATAAATATATTATATATAAGATATATGTGTTTTGTATGGAGGTACTGTAATCTTTTTAGGAAGTTTTCACAAAAAGTTATCTATATAAAGAAGGTCGTAACTCTAATTTTTATAATTATGCTTATAGTTTAAAAAAGATAAAAGTCCTCCTTACTCTGTAAAATAAATAAGAGGGCTTTTATCTTTCATATAAGTGAATCCGATTTTATGATTTTAAAAATGAATGTCGTCTGTTATACCCCATTGCCATCAACCTAAGAAAACAGGTTACCCCCAAAACGATAAATAAGCTTTTTTCACAAGAAATCCTAAAAATTTCGTTCTGGGAGTGTAATAAAACTTTAGCTTGATGGACATGTGGTGCTATCCCATTTCGAATTACAAGGGTTGCATAATAATATAACAATGCAAACCTAAATCCCCTATGTTTTGGGTAACTTTTCAACAAAACATACTCAAGCATATCTTGGAAGAAAAGGTTTTTTCCAAAATAAACTGTGGAAATCGGGTTAGTTAAAGGTGATTAAACCATTTTCCGTATCGTTCCACTCAACTACACAATTAATAAATCCCGTACTCTCAAGAGCTTTTTTAAGAAATTTACGGTAATAATGCGGAATGTCAGTATTATCTTCAAATCCCTCAACATCTACCCATTCAGGAATTACTTTATCTTTCTCTTTAGCTTCTA
The DNA here is from genome assembly GCF_016651175.1 of Bacillus sp. TH13. NCBI lineage: Bacteria > Bacillati > Bacillota > Bacilli > Caryophanales > Bacillaceae > Bacillus > Bacillus sp. TH13. Next base: position 38,485 of record NZ_JAEKEJ010000007.1, read on the forward strand.
ATTCTCCATTATTATGATCACTAAAATATACAAAACAAATTGCGTGATCATTTTTAGGACGGGTAATGAACGAGATAACCCCAACAAGATTTATTTGATCTGCTATGATTCCAGTTTCTTCATATAATTCTCTAGAAGCAGCTTCTTCAAGAGTTTCACAGTTTTCTATATGCCCCCCAGGAGGTATGAGTTGCATATATGTGTTAGCCTTGGCTACCACACGACGAATTAAAACCATTTTATCTTCTCGAAATGCTACACAACAAACTTGAGCTTTGGGACGTATCATGAATATTGCTCCTCTTTAATCGTAAATTCGTTTATATTGATTTCTAAATCATTAAAATATTGTTCCCAAACTTCTTTTTCGAAGCTTATAGTAGTTTTAGCAGCCGAGACGAAGTCTGGCTTACCTTCTAGTATATACTGTGTATTTCGAAACGTAGCTTCCCATGTACTATCAATCACCTTTTCTGGAATAAAGAAAGGCGTATCAGCCAAATGTGCTTTCTCTTTATCTTGGTTTGATTTTGAATAGACATCATCAGATTTCGGCTTAACTCTGATGGCTAATTCCATGATAGGTGCCTGTCGTGTGTTGGGGAAAAATGTAAAAGGTGCAAACATCATTAACCATGAAATTACACCTGAATCTTCTAAGTCTATTCTTAAGGATAAACAAATTCGATCCTCATACTTAGTAGCGCTTTCTAAGAAAATTAATTTTGAGTCTCTTATCCACTCTTTTAATATTGTTGATAATTGTTCGATTGTAACAACATTTGGGAAAAGGAGACTTAAAACCTCAATGTCTGGATTCTTAATCGCACGCTCAATTGTATCATCTAACTTTGATACAGTATTCATTCCTTCAAGAATCACACTTGAATGCCAACCTGTTTTTTTATTTGATTCTTTTGCTAAATGTTGTGCGAAAAGGCAACCGTTTTGTCCGCGCCCATGCCAATGTTTGTGAACTAATTTTACCATTTGTTCTTGAGACCAAATATTATTGTCTCCAAAGTACTGCTCATAATTTTCTCTATTTGGGAACTTTCTTTTTTGAATAACTCTGCTTTTTGACAATTCTTCATTTTTTATTACTGGCATGTTTCTTCCCCCTTAAATAAGTGTGACCACACATGATCAAGTGTTTCAAAACTTGGAAATCCATAATGAGAATGAACGCTATCATATTTCCATTCTTTTTCTCTTTTAATGTGAATTCCAATAAGCCCAGCTTCTATTGCAGGTAGAATATCATGAGGAATAGAATTACCAATCATGATTATTTCTCCTTGGGTTTTTGCTTTTAAGTGTTGATACAACGCTAAATCCTTGTGCCCACTAATTACCACATCATCAACCCATTGTAAATTAATATCCTGAATACGTTTGGTCTGTACTTTATAATCCCCATGAGTAACAATCCAAACTTCAAATTGATTCATTTGCGAAATCTTCTCTAGAAAACGTTTAGCATCAGAATGTAAATCGATTTTTTCTATAAAAATATTTGCTGCCTCTTTATAAATAGCCTCTTCCGAGAAAATCTGATTGCCTAAAAAGTACTTGAAGGTTTCTAACCAACTATTAGGAAACCTATCTTTAGATAAGCCCTTTGTCTTAATTTGTTCAATATCTATTTCATAAAGAATTCCCAAAATTTTTTCCTTTGATATCGAAACCTTTGACTGCAGTAAATAAACTAGTCTTTCATTAATTTTTTCGTAACTTTCTTGAGTTTGAATCAATGTGTCATCCAAGTCCAAACATACTACTTTTTTCATTTTTCCCCTCCGTAAACTTATAAATCTGAACCAACATTTGAACTACCCGAATATCAATATACTTCCTTCTGAATAAAAAAAGGATTTTGCAGAGATTAGTTAAGCTTGCCAAAAGAAAGAAGATGATTAGCCTCAAAGTAGCTAAAAACTTCTTGTGATAGAAAATAATAATAGTTATAAATTTTCCGATTAATTTTCATATTGAATTACCATCTCTACATCAATTTTGACTCAGATAATACTAATGAGGGCATCAATTTTTTTATTATGAAAGTCTCCCTTTTAAAAATAAAACATGTTACAGTTGCATATGTTATACTAAAAGTACATTCATTTCAATATTTTTCCTTGGTAATAAAATCTTTTTTTTGAAAAACAAGCCATATAAACCGTGAATTTATAGGGTTAATGAATTCTTTAATATATATTTTTTTGACAGAGGAAATATAAAATTTGACATCTTAGATATACGAATATAAAATTGTTTTGACAATTATTATTTAAGCAAGTAATTTGGAGGGTACATATGAAGTTAGAAGAATTTCTTAGTGTAATGATTCATCGCACAGATTTAAAATTAAATAAGTACTATCAAAAAGTTGTTACTCCCTTTAATCTTTCAATAGAAAGTTGGGATATTTTAGTTATTTTGTGGGAAAAAGATGGAGTTACCCAAAAGGAAATATCGCAACGTAGTGGTAAAGATCAACCTAATATTGCACGGATGCTGTTCGCTTTAGAAAAAAAAGGGTATATATATCGAATTCCTCATGAAACAGATAGACGTTCTTTACGAGTTTACTTGACTGAAAACGGGAAAAAATTGAAAGATGAGTTATTCCCTCCTTCTGTTGAGGCCTACAAGTTTGCTTTTAGGGGATTAAGCGAAGAAGAAGAAAGACAATTCAGAAAAACGTTAGATAAAATTTACAACAATGTTAAAGATATGTAAACACTTATAGTGCATGTGATTATCATGCATTATTTCTTTCTCATAAAGTTGTTTAGACAATTATATATTAGACAACTTTTGAGAGTACTATTTTAGGAGGTTACTATAACATGAATCACAGAAATGGAATTTTTGGTCCCAAATATTTCACTCTAACAATAGGAATTATTCTTACTATTACAGCTGTTGCTTTTGAGGGATTAGCGGTTACCACTGTTGCACCACTTTTAGCAAGTGAATTAAACGGCATGGAATTATATGGATGGGTGTTTAGTGCTTATTTACTAGCACAACTGATTGGGACTATTTTAGCTGGGCAATATGTTGATCAGCATGGTCCTACCCTCCCATTTATTATTGCGTTACTTTTATTTGGTTTAGGCCTTTTTGGGGCAGCGGTTGCATCTAATATGTTGATTATGATAGTTGCTCGAGCATTGCAGGGATTAGGAGCAGGTGCACTTATTAACTGTATTTATACAAGTATAACAATTCGTTATCCAGATTCACTTCGAGCACAAATTTTAGCTGCCTTTTCAAGTGCATATGTTTTACCTGCACTTATCGGTCCTTATATCGCCGGAGTCATTGCAGAGCATCTTTCATGGCGGTTTGTCTTTGGAGGTATTATACCAATCTTATTAGTCTCTGCTATTTTGACAATACCTACTTTTAAAAAAATTATCTCCAAAAGAAATACTGATCGTAAAAGTCAATTTTTATTACCCATTGTACTGACTATTAGTACAGGTATGTTAATTACAGGACTAGGATGGTTACCCAAAATGAGTGGCGTTGTCCTTTCAATTATAGGGTCTGTTATATTATTTTTCCCATTACGTTCACTTTTACCCCCTGGTACTTTTATATCGCGATCTGGTTTACCTGCAATCATTGCATCTCGTGGTTTATTTATGGCTTGCTACTGGGGAACACAAACATATATAGTTCTGATGCTTACATCCGTAAAAGGTTTTGCAGTTGACATAGCTGGACTTGTGGTAGCATCTGCTTCGGTTAGTTGGTCACTTGCTGCATGGCTTCAAGCTAAATTTGATGAAAAAGACCACGGAGAAGGGCGAAGAAAACGTGTAATAATTGGTGTTGGATTAATGACATTAGGCATTAGTGCAGTTATGCCTATAGTATGGATATCTAGTACAACTACTAGCATTATTATTGCTGTTACAAGTCAAATCGTGATGGGGTTTGGTATTGGTTTAGCTAATCCTACTAGTAGTGCAATAGCATTTGGATTTGCAAGTAGTGGAGCTGAAGGGAAAATATCGGCCGATTTACAGATTGCTGATACTTTCACTCCAGCCGTGGGAATTGGTATAGGCGGAGCACTTATTACTATAAGTCAATCTGTAGGATTGGAATCTTATATAGGTATAACCATATCCATTGGACTACAGCTAATATTGATCTTATTTAGCTTAATGGCAGCTTTCAAATTACCCAAAAAAGCCAGCTCGGCATCAAAGTTGTTCTAAAATATTTAAGCTTCAATGTTACTCAAATATCGATGCATTTATTAAATCCATGGATTTGGAAGATGAATTATTGCTATTTTTAAAAGAAGAACAAAATAAATGTTGTTGAAATTCTTGACTCTGCTTTAAGAAATCTATAAAATTTGGCCAGACTTTAATTTGTAAAACTAGGAGGCTTAAAAATGAATCTTTTAAGAAAAGTAGCTATTATTGGAGCATTGACTATTGGAGGAAGTGTATTTTCCTATACTGTAGGAAGCATTACACCTGCTTCTGCTGAATGTCAATTTATACAGAAAGTATCATCGGTTTTCGATGACTGGCAATGCAAAACTATTTTTTACTTCACCATAATGCAGACTTCTTACAAAAATTAGCTGTTGGTGATTTAAAGCATGGAGATACTTTGGACATTAAAATTTATACAGGCGGTAAAGATAAAGGGATTGTAAAGATATATCGATTAAGTGAAGATGAGAATGAAGTAGTAAATATGCAAAGATATAAAACAATTTATGATACTGGTACTGAGCATAATTATGGTAGATTTGTAACACCTATTACATCAGTTTATGAGCCAGGATCATATGTAGCTGTTATGAAACTTGGAGAAAATTATTATTACGGTGGCAGCTTTAAAATTAAAAAATAATAGAAGTTAATTTCACTAATGATAATATTATTGATATGATCAATGTATAATAAAAACATAACTCATGTAATAGTCTAGGCGGTATACTTGACCAACGGCCGCTTAGCTAATGAGTTATACCCCTTAGAAAAGGTACCTTGCAGCAGGGGTACCTTTTCTTTTATTTTCAGTACTAAATTATTTTAAATAGAAGCTATATAGCTAAAAAGTATAATGATTAAATTGTAATTGAAGTGAAGTATGTATCCCATATGAATATTTTTAAATATTAGAAAGAAAATCATTTGAGCGATAGCCGGTATCCCAATGATAGTTAAACATTGTACCCAATTATAGTTATACGTAGAGAGATGGAGTAACCCAAATGAGATTCCGGACAATATTAAAGAGGCTGTAATTGAAGATATGGGGCTTATTATAAAGGAGCGTATGATCTTATGCCAAAAGAACAATATAGATACAAATATAATGTTCTCTCCGATTAATTGAATTGCAATCCCAGGTGTTTTGTAAAACAAATTAGTAATTCCTTCATTCGCAATAGGATTAGATGTTCCTTTGAATGTTGTAAAAGAAATTAGTACGACTAAAAATAACAACATAATAGCATAAATAATGAAAGCACAGAAAAAAGAAATTTTTAGTTGCTGGAAAGTGATTTTTTTAGAAAACAAAAACCTTTGATCCCTCATTATAAATAAGAAAACTAATGAAATAGGAAAAGAAAAATAAACAGATTTAATTATGTATTGCATCAGTATATCTAATTCATTTATATAATTAAGCATGAATGAGGGAAAAGGTATGTAAACAGTAATAATACAAAATATGATAAGTATTAGAAACTGCAGATACGTTTTAGTTTGTACTAAGCAATCTAAATATGTGTTGGCAGCACTTAATGCGTGTATGGTCTGCTTAAACTCTTTAGAAACTGCGTTCATAACACTCCTCCATTTGTATAAAAGTAAATGTTTTTCTTCCATCATCTTATAGGCCATTCTTCCCTAATTGTATTAAATGTAATCTTATCTCTACACACATTATAAAATTTCACGTACCGTATTTATTAATTATATTTAAAATATAATCACCAAGGGGATTTCTATGCCAAAAGAAAAAGCATCCCTCTGGATGCCTAACTTACCCTATTTATTAAATACATTTTCATCATGATGATATACGGCATACTTCTAAAGGATAAATTAAGAACTATTTCTTCATCCTCTTTTCAACCCAACTAATAAAACTGGTACTTAGTTGCTGTTCTTGCAACCAGTCTTGTAGCTTTCTATATTCATACTAATATGTTTCCTGGTTTTCTTTTACAGACTCCAATTGGTTTAATGTAGTTGTAAAATATATAAATTGTTCTTCAGTATATGCAGCCATACTTTTTACTTCCTTTTTTGTTTAGTTTAAAGTTACTTAATATATGGTTTTGTAATATCTATTCTAGTTAAAGTTAAGCATTAATCCTTTATATTAATCTTAAAATATCTTTTGGTTCTTCTAAAATATAATCAGCGTCTTTAAAAGCATCTTTTGTTTTTGATCCCCACGAAGCAAGAGCAAATTTCACACCAGCACTTTTTGCACATTGCATATCATATATAGAATCTCCAATGTAAATTGCCTCGTGACAAGGAACGTCTAATCCTTTCAAGCAGGCCAATAAAGGTTCAGGGTGTGGTTTATGCTTATCCGTATCACATGCGCAAATTGTATGTTCAAAATAACTACTTAAGCCAAATGGCTCAAATTCGTCTATTAATTCCTGTTTAGTTTTCGACGTCACAATACCTAGTTTTATATTACTTAGTGACAACATACCAATGATATCTTCAAGTGACTTGAACACGGAGACTTCATGATTATAATCTAATACAGCTTTACTCCATTTTTGATGAATAACGTCTATATTAGGCACATTCAATTTTTTTAAAGTTTCCTTCCCAGGGATACCCAATGCAAAGTCCAACGCATCTAATGTATAATCTTCATTTAATTCTTCTTTCAAAATCTTTTGTAACGATTTTAATATTGCTTTTTCTGTATCTAAAATTGTACCATCAATATCGAAGATAAGAGTTGTAAGCAAATTAGTCCCTCCATTTTCAATTCTATTCCAAGCGATTTTTTCACGCCATTTAAAGCTTTCTTCCTACATGTTCTCAGGCTTAAATATTCTCTTAATGTCCATTGTAACAAAGTTCTAAATGAACTATCATTATTTTTAGTAAATGGAGGGAATTTTTTGAAAAAGGAAAATTTGAGGGTGTTTACTAAAATTTCATTCTTAACAGCAATAACTTCAATTACAATTCTACCAATATCCTTATATATGTTAGCAATGACTTCAAATGAAAATATAGTATCTATTTTAAAGGCTTTTATATCAGTTACATTTTTTGCTTCCTTATTTGCTGTTCCTTTAAGCGTCATTTCAATGTTCAGTAAAGAGAAATTAACCAAAAGGATTTTTGTTTTATTGGGTAATTTATTACCAATCGGTCTTTTAACTTATGCTATAATTTTAGAATTTGTAGATGAATTCTTCCAGACTACACCTTAAAACAAAAAATACCGATTTTAGGTTCAATAACGTTTAACTGCATTCAGATTACTTTTAAAGGGTTTGATGAGTTTCATGACTTATTGTATTGTCACATCAAATTAAAACTCTTATGAACGAATCTGAGCGGTCTTTTTTAGGTTCTTAAAAATTTTTTTAGTTTTTGTAAATAAAAGGAAAAAGATTCATCTTTGGGGACCCTTTTCCTTTTATTTTTAATCTTAGTGTAATCTGTATTGTCCTGTTAGTTGCTCTTCAGCCATTCGAACTAAGCGCTTTGTAATTTCTCCACCGACAGAGCCATTTGCACGTGATGATGTATCAGGTCCAAGTGTGACTCCTAATTCACGGGCAATTTCATACTTCATTTGCTCAATAGCACTTGCTGCAGCAGAAATAAGAATTTCCTTTGTATTACCTTCGTGTCTTTGAATATTCATAATTGCACCTCCACTATATTTGTATATAACATGTGCTTAATTATGATATTTATACGTAAGTAGACTATTTTTTTCTAGTATTTTTAGGAAAATTCTTTTTCGTTCTCTCCTTCCCGTATTCAACTAACTGAATTTGAAACACATCTGAATCCTGAATTCCTAACACATTCATTTCTTCTCGAAATGAACGCCAGGGCTCTACCTTTATTGGTTTTTCTTGGCCATTTCTTAATGTGTAGATTCTTGAGTTATTCTATAATTAGCCCTCCTCACACGTTCAATAATGTACATTTAATTATGTAAAAAAGACATAATTGAACCATTTTTTATATTAAAATTTCACACCAACATATCCGCAAAAGAAGTACCCACATTATTCTTCCGTTTCATATGTTTCTCTAAATAAATTTTTGTGGTTTGGATATTTTCGTGACCCAGTGTTTGCATTAAATGATATAGATCCGCATTTCCTTGTTCAACTGCCATAATTGCAAATGCATGACGGAATGTATGTGCCGTTACAGGATTTTCACGATACTGTAGAAACTCTAAATTTGTCTTTTTTATCATATCTGTTACCTGGTTTGATAACGTTTTGGGATTATAAAAGTTTCCTCTTTGATTGATAAATAGAGGACTTTCATCTCCACGATTCAATACAGTTTGGAATCCTCTTCTCCGTCTCATTTCGCTAATACATTGGAATAAATGCTCAGGAATGAAAAGTTCACGTACTTTATCCCCTTTTCCTGTGACTTTTAACCAATACTTTCCGTCATAATGTAAGTCTTTCACTCTCGCGGTGCACAATTCTTGAATTCTTGCACCGGTACTTGCTAGAGCTAGTAAAATTGTATAGTTTACTAAATGCCCTTGACCTTTATAAAAACCTAAAATTTTCATCACTTCATCATAGGATAGGTCTCGATTTGGCCGATCCTGTTCATTTACATTAGCACGCTGTAGTTCTTCATGAAGAGGCTTTTCAATGTAAGAAAATACATGAAGATGTTTTAGAAAAGAACGTATAAGTACTGATTTTTTTGCAAGTGTTGCGACCGCGTACGTATCTCCATTTCTACCGTTCTCTACCTGCTTTAACCAAGCATTATATTTACGAATATGCCAAGGTTGCAATGTTTTCAATAAAGAGTCCTTTTGCTGTACCTCTTCCCCATTCAATTCAAATTCTTCTGCATGCTGCACCATGCACTGACAAAATGACAAGATTTCGGACACATAACTCTTTTTCGTATCCTCTTTTCGATTCTTCTTTTCATCCATATCTTTTTGTAAATGTACAAAATGATAAATGACTTCTATATCACTTAAATACGTATATTTACTCTTTCCCTCTTTTTCTGCAACCTCCATCTTCTCTTCCACTTTATCTACATAACGATTGTTATGCAGAAATGAAATGATACCACTTATATTCTCTACATATGTATCCATATACTCACTTTGATTGTTTATAATAGGTATATTTTCCTTTGTATTTTTATTATCCATAATTCGAATTCACCTCTCCTATTGAAGATTATGAATATAATTCTCTTTATTACCTATAAATATTATTTTATTTCACTTCTATCTATTATACAAATGATAAATTACTTTCTTTCTGTAAGAATCCTACATTCTTCTCTATTTACCTATGTTTATATTTTTTTATAATTTATTAGTAAATAGATATAGTTTAATCACTTGCTATTTAACATTAAAATTACTTTTATATTAAAACCAACTATAAAAACCAATTAAAACATAAAACAAATTACATGTATTTTTAAATTATAAAAATGTATTGGAACTTTAATAAATTCTATTTCTTATTTTAAATATAAATCATATTCTGATATGATATATACATATCTAAAATATTAGCAAACAATAGTTATGGAGGTGTCCTTTCATGACACAAGATTTATTGTTCATTACAAAACCTACTGTAACGACAAAAGAGGCAGCCGACTTATTAGGAGTAACGGTACAAACAATTTTAAAAAAAGAAAAAGATGGATTAATAGAATGTGTATATAAAGATAACTGGAAGCAATTCGGTAGTAAGATTTTCTATTTAGAGGATATTGAACGTTTAAAAAATATCGAAGAGGTTGAGGGCTGTAGCACAAAAGAAGCAGCTGAAATTCTTAATGTAGCACCATCTACTGTCTTTACATATATAAAATCTGGAAAATTGCCTGCTTCAAAGATTGAAAAACGCGGAAAAGAAGTATATGTCATTGACAAAGAAGACCTTGAAACTTTTCAACTAACTTATGAAAAAACTACATCAAAAGAGCGAAAAACATTCATTACTAAGATTCAAGATGAAGATATATATTTATATCAATTATTAACACATCAACATACCGGAAAAACAGCTAGGGTAATAGAAATCAATGGAGCAGATGGCAAAATTCTTACAGAGGACGAAGAAATTTTCCCTCTATCCACTTATAAGGAACATGATTATTCCTTTGAACCTTTCCAGAAACACGCAGTGGTTACGAAACGAGGGTATGTATCTTTTTCATTTAAAAAACCCCAAATATTTAATTCCATCACCTATAATCTAATAAACTTATTTTATAAAGAGCTTGGTGTCACAAATATGCGATTGAATATTTCATCAGATACTATCAGATTAGAAATTAAACCTTTCGTATTACAAGTAGATCCATTACAATTTCAAGAGGAGATTAAATACTTACATTCTCAAATGGAATCCGGCACGATACTTCCACATGTAGAAGGGATTTACTTTAAAAGTAATTTAGATCCATTAACTTTTCATGCAGATCATGAATTTAAGCAAAAAGTAGTTAAAATGGCAACGGATGCTGGTATGGGACAGGAAGAATTCTTATTGCAAGCAGTCAAAACTTATATAACAGAAGTAGAAAAATTGTAACTCTGCTTTTCGTAAAACAATATTTTATGTGAATTTAAAATGATTTTAATTTTTGGGGGATATTAATTATGACTAAAGTTGATTTAATAAAAGAAAAAATTATTGATACATCTTTATGTTTGTTTAACACACGAGGTATAACTCATACATCTATCCAAGATATAATGACAGCAACAAATTTGCCTAAGGGAGCGATTTATCGTAGATTCAAAAACAAAGAAGAAATTGTACTTGCTTCATTTAAAAGGGGCACGGAAATCATGTGGAATCATTTTTATAAAGCAATGGAAAATAAAGAGCATGCAGTCGATAAAATTATTGCAATTTTCCTTGTATACCAAGATGCTGCCAATAATCCACCAATTCCTGGCGGATGCCCTTTACTTAATAATGCAGTTGAAGGTAGAGGTCTATTCCCAGAGTTACAAAGCGCTACTAAAAAAGGCTATAATGATACAGTAATACTACTGGAATCCCTTATAAAAGAAGGGATAGAGAAACAAGAATTCATGGAAGATATAGACACTTTATCGCTAGCTTCCTTTCTTGCATCATCAATGGAGGGAGTTATTATGGCTAGTCGAGTATGTAATGATAATATTCACCACTATTATTTTATTGAGCAAGTAAAACACCTGCTTATTTCTTATTCTAAATAATGATTTGAATTAAATTACCTCAGCTCTAGTATAATTTAAATAGATGAATTTACTTACTGTAGCTTTGAAATAAAGTCGTACTATTAATGATGTACTGTTTTAATGAGTTTTATACCGTGTACAAAAGTTGCACAGTTCTATAATTTTTCGAATTTACATCCATTAGTTGAAAATATATTGTTAACGACTATTAAATTGAATGGAATCTCTTTACCCAAGATAGACTACAAAGAAAGACGAAGCCTTCAAAACAGACTCCGTCTTTCTTTGTACAATCTATCAAAACACTTATTAAAATTCTCATGGCATCTCTATATGTTACAAGTTCAGCAATATAACTTTCTAATTTACCGAAAACATATACTTTTTATAGGTTTTCCTGACTGACAAAACAAGGCCCATCATAATCATATTCGAGAACAAGGAACTCCCACCATAAGATAAAAATGGAAGGGCAATCCCCTTAACTGGCATTAACCCAATAATCATACCAATATTCTGGAAAGTTTGTAAGGCTAAAACACCTATTGTTCCCACACAAATTAATGTTCCAAATAAATCAGAAGCTGAATAAGCAATGAGACTTATACGATAAATAAGTAGTAAAAACACAAATACGACACAAGCAGCAATGATAAATCCACCTTCTTCAGCAATAGTAGCAAAAATGAAGTCAGTATGTTTCCCTGGGATATAGACGTTACCATATCCAAAACCTTTCCTCTCCACTCCCCCGCTTCCGACAGCTAAAAGAGATTGTTGTGTTTGATAACCTTGGTCGGTATGCCCAAACGGATCTAACCAGCCCAAAATTCGCGATTGTTGGTGTGGTTTTAACAAAGGGATTAATTTATTAAAAATAATGTCTGGATACCTAAAATATATAAATATTAAAGCAGATAAAATTGTTACCGGTATCGCTGTACATATTGCTATTAGTTTTTTTTGAATTCCGGACATAAATAAAATACAAGCAATTGATGCAGCATATAAGAAAACCATTCCTGTATCTGGTTGTATATACACAATTACTACAGGAGGAATCGATACCAATATAATTTTCCCCACCAATATTAAATCAGTTTGAAATGTACGCACTAAATATTGTGCATTATGTTTAACCGCTAAGCTTGCAACTAGTAAAAGTAATGCAATTTGGGTTTCTTTGCCCATCCCCTCGAAACGGGGGAATTAGTAAAAAAACCCTTATAAATAAAGGATTTTAGAATGGTTGCCATACCCCTAGTTGTAGTTTTTTACAATTTACTTTAACGGTGTATGGTGTGAAGGTTCATAACCTCTATTAAGATATCGGCTATTAATTTTCCATTTTCGAAAATAATTTGGTTTTTAGTGTATGGATCTATATACTGTCCCAATCCTTTACTCAACATAATTTCCAGTTCATTATTATCTAAAATACGACAAAATAAAATGGTAGGGTGTTTACTAAAAGCTCGATAAAAGTTTAAGGTTTGACTTAAAGAAGCGGCCAACGGTCTAAGCATTTCATCATAGTAAGGACTCATATCTTCAGCTATTTTTTCGTTTAAGATAAAATCCATTCCATCATCTTTTATGTCAAATCGAAATAAAAAAATCAATATATCTCCCTCCTTTTATAGCGTACAATCATTTTTTATATAGCTTGTTTATAAATTAATTGTTGTTTACCGTTAACCATCATAAGTACAGTAAAACGATCTACTCCAACAATTTTCCCTGATATTCTGACGCCACTTCTTAAAAATAGAGTAATATTCTTTTTTTCTTTTTTTAATCGCTCATAGTTTTCCTCTTGAAAGTCCCCCATCTATTTCTTCATCTCCTTTAAATAAACAACCATTTTATAATAATAATTGTATCAGTTTAATTCCGACCGTGGCCACTAGGAATTAAAAATAACATGATGCTCCATTTCTATTGAAAAACTATCCAAAAGAGTGAATCCAAGTACTATATTTGGTGTGAAATTATCCAAATACTCATTTGCATGCTCCATTTCACTCAAAAGTCTATCCACTACCTGTCACCGTATGCTGATTTGGATTTTTTTGTATTCCCCCCCTTTTTCGGGAGCTGGGCAAAAACATCCAAAACTAAAAAACAAACCTCCTGGTTTGTTTTTTAGTTCATTTTAATTCTTCTTTCTTTTTTTCAGCTCTTTTTATTGCTTCCTTTAAACATTTCATTGCAAAATCTTCACTTTTATATCTAATCGCTTCACAATTACCATGACCTATATTCTTAGGTAATAACCTTACCGCGAAATAAAACCCACTAAATAACAGTTCTAGCTCGTCTGCTGTAAACTCATATTTCTCTAACTCCCATGGCGATTTATATGCACTTTCGCTTACAAGCAATTCCTGTGTTACATCTAACAAATAAGTTAAATAATCATGTAAACTTCCATTCTCTTTTATATATTCAGCGACTTTTAAATAATCACCTTGAAACTCTTGAACTGCAGCTAACCTAACTCGCCTATATTCAAAATTATTTTCATGATTATATGTTGAAAATTCTTCATTTTTCATAGTAAACCTCCTATTGACGGAAAATTCTAATTATATGTATTAATTTTAACATACCAAGTATAAAAGGGGTACAGCAACGATTCGTTCTTTTTCGGGCCACTTGTAAAAAGCTTTGAAATCTATGATAAAAAGTTAACTTTAAGGTACTTAGATTTGAAGTATGCAAAACGTTCTCTTTAAATATGTTCCGTAAGCTTATTTTTTCAGTAATATTTACAGAGTTCTGTAAACTAATCTTATTAAATTTATCTCGAAAAATTAACGGAATTCCAGTTCTGTAAACTTAAACTTGCGAATGGCCCCTAAAAGTAGTAATTGTTGTCGTGCCCCTGATATAATTGTATTTGATTCGCATACTATACATATTATTAAAATTAAAGTGGTCAAGTCGGAGGAAGGCACCTTAGGGTGTCTTTTCTTTATGAAAAAACGCATTAGGCGTCATTGTTTATAACATAAAAATATTATGTTAACAAACTCTCTAAAATATGTGCATAAAGCTAATTCTCCTATTTGATAAGACAAGTCCAGTATAAGAAGTTAGTTTGTGGTAGGCTTTTAATACATTAATATTTCAGGAGGTTTTTATGATGGTAGATACTAAAAGAGAAGATATTGTTTTACGAGAAACCATTAACGATAATTGTTATGAATTGCTCGTTGCAAATAATGGACCAGGATTCAATCATTTTGTATTACATGTGGATCACGACAATAATTTATTCCACATCTTTGATCCTATTACCCTCGCATACTTAGATTATGCCCGTGGTACAGCTGCCGATCAGCATTTTTATGGTAATAACCTAAGAGAAAAGATTTGTTCTTCTTTAGAATTAGATCCTTCAACATATGATAAAGTATTGATCTATACACCAGATTCAAACACTGATGGGTTCCATATTCAACCTCACGGATTCGGAGTTCATGTTCCAAAGAAATATGATACATATGAACCATTTGTTATGCTGGCAAAGACTACAAGGTAAATTAGAATCTAAGATAACTTACAATTAGTACGTTACTAATTGTAAGAACACTAACATGTCGCATGAAGGAAAGAAGGGTAATTACCGAAGAATTACTCTTCTTTCCTATTTCCCTATGGATCTATTGAAGCAATCTAATGATGGATTATACACGAAAGAAAAGATAATCGGCTTAAAATCGCAATCTCGGCGACTTTCTATATCCAAAATTCAGTACGTGAAATTATATTTTACTATGAATGGTTAATTTCAACTCCTTCCAACTAAAAATCAATAGATTGAAAATTCAATTTATAATGTGCATAATATGAAAAAAATGTTAGAATTAACATGTCTTGTTGTGTAATAAATTGTAAATTAATCAAGATTCGTAAAATTTAATATCTTTTTTGCGAGGAGGAATTTTTTTGACTTTTATACGTGACATTATTCAACCTATTTTATTTTTAGTTACTTTTGTTTTACTCTTTTTTATTCTTGTATTAGCAGATAAACTATCAGGATTAGGACTTTCTAGTAATAATCATGCCTTGGAGTCCCTCTATTCATTTTCAGTTTTATTAGCAGGAATTTTCATCTTCCCGATAATAAGAAATGATTTTAAAAACCGCTTCATTCTCCATAAAAACAAGCTATATTTAACCATAGGTCTCCCAATCATAATTGGCATACTCATGCAATTTATCGTCACTTCCATTCGCTTTATCCCTACTTTGCTAGGTCAAGATATGATTGGCATAGGATCAGATCAAATAACATATACATCAGATCTAACCAAAGCAGGATTTCTTTTCTTGGTTTCTGTAATTGGGCCATTTCAAGAAGAATTTTTTTTCAGATATTTGCTTTATGCTGGAATATTTTTAGCGCTTGCTGATTTTAAAGTAAAGTTTGCATGGGTTGAAAAAGTTTACAATGAATTGTTTACATATAAAAACCCCTTATATATATGGGGATGGATATTAGTAACTAATTTAGGATTTGCATTATTACATGGACCTGACATAACAAATTTCTATGCATACTTCATTCCAGGTATAATTGATGCTTTATTGTTTATAAGATTGGGATTCCTATCAGCTTGGTTAGCTCATGGAGTTTTTAATTTATGCTCACTGACCATCTTCAGCATCGTATCGATTATATTTTTAAAGTAAGCATATAAATAAAAATCTATAATTATGAAATGGATGGTAAACAAAAAGTCCCTCTAAAAGCAATAACTAAATGCTTAAAATCAGCTGTAGATAATAGTAATAAAAAGGAAGGCCCTTCAATTTAGAGGGCCTTCCTTTTTATTACTATTACTTATAGATGCTCATCTGCTAATTCTTTTATAACTTGTATTTCAGCTTCTTGTTGTAACTCTTGTAACTTTTTAAATGTAGCTTCTTTTTTAATTTCTGTTTTAGAATCTTCCATATCCTGAATCCACTTTTTCATCATATCCAAAGACCGTTTCTGTGATTCTTGAGGTAGCACCAACAAAACGCGAATTTCGTACGATAAGATAAGGAAATGCCAATATAAAAAGCCTTCTATTATTGGATATATAATTTATTTTGGGATAACAGGGACCCAGAGTTCGTGTCTTGGTTTATGCTTCGGACCATAATAACATTCTATACACGGTAAATTTGCAAGTTCATACTCAGAGGTTGGGACCCACTCAGAATATAAACGCTTCCATGTATCTACTATGTTCGGAAAAACTGCCCATGTACTTGCAGGAATAATAAGCGTCTCCATATCTACTGGGGATTCCCCCTCGTATCTTACGCCCATAAAATAGGAAAACTCTTCATCTGTTATGGCGGCTTCTTTTCCGCAAACCCCCAAAAGGCTTTCAAGCGTGCATTTTGGATTTTCCCAAGACATATCTATTAGTTCTTGCATAAATCCATCTTTTTTCGCAGTGTTCCAAAGTTTAGGGATTGTTTTAAAAGCCCTGCTTGTTTTTACTGGTTTACTTTTTCCTACAATTCTTAATTCAAAATCAAGGTTTTCAATTCTGTAATCCATCTCGGTATCTCCTTTAATAGAAATTTGAAAGGAAATTCTAGGAAAGGCTTTTAACTGTACCCCTCTATTACGAGCATTGGAAGGGGTTACTCCATGAATTTTTTGAAAAGCACGTGAGAAAGTATCAGAAGAAACATAACCGTATTTAATTGCCACATCGATGATCCGAATATCACTTTTTTGAATTTCAAATGCTGCGAGTGTTAATCGTCTTCGTCTAATATATTCTGATAGCGATACACCTGAAATTGAAGAGAACATTCTTGAAAAATGAAACTCAGAGCAATTAGCTGCTTTTGCAATCTCTGTGTAGTCTATTTCTTCATCCAAACTATTTTCAATGTAGTCCAACGCATTATTCATTCTTTCTAGCCAATCCATAAGTTTACTCCCTTTCAATATTTACTTTAAAACATAATAGATAATAATTGTCGACATTTCATGCCTAAAAATGTTGGTACAAAAATACAACTTTTGATAGAATCAGGATAAACTATTTGTACCCTTCTGATAGCTTTCTATATAACGAAGCACTAATTGGTCTTAAAAACCTTATAATTATTACTATTAAGGTCTACTAACCAGCACCAAATAGACCAGGTAGTTCTTAAAACGGTCGTTTAAGGTACTTTATTTACATCTATGGAAACTGACTAAAATATGTTGAAATTTAGTTCCAAAACCCATTACCAAAAACAAAGTATCATACTAAACAATAAATACCGTTTATGGAACTTTCTTAACGTACGGAAAAACCAAGTTTTTAAATGAAAAATTCCTTAGCGTACGAAATTCGCGTTATGTTGGCGGGACCCCTTCTTGAAGAATATAACTTTTATGCTCTTCGATCATCTTATTTACATCTATTTCCCATTGTTCGTCTAAAGACTTTTGAATTCTCCCAGGAGTTAAACCAAGATGTTCTAATAACCCAACACCTTTATCCCCCAAAACAAAACGTTCCATGGTATTAGTTATTTCTTTAATTTCAGGATTTTTATCCATTTGCTTATATTTAATATCAATAATTTTCTTATTCTCCTCCAAAACGCCCACCCTTTCATATACCCTTTATTAAATTTTATCTTTGAGACAGATTGTTTTTCACTTTCTGTTCAACCCAGCTAATAAAGGCAGTACTCAATTCTTGCGTTTCCAACCAATCTTGTAGCTTTTTATATTCATACCAATATGCATCTCTATCATCTTTGATGAACTCTAAGTGAGTCAGCGCTGTTGTAAAATACACAAATTGTTCTTCAGTATATTCTGTCATCATTTATCGATTCCTTTTTTCTTTTATTATAACAGAGAAGATAGACTTTACATCTCGAAAAAATTGAATAATATTATTCAATTTTGGTATAATAGAATTAACATTTTTTGAATAATATTATTCAAACGGAGGGAACTATGACTACTATAAACGCTGTAACCCAAGAGTTACATAAAGCATTCGAATTGTTTAACGAGCGATTCTTTGAGAATAAACTCCCTATACCAGCAATTACGATTCAAACCTCTCGGCATAATAAGTTAAGTATGGGATGGTGTTCGGTTTATCCTATATGGAGCGACAAAAAAGGGGAGAACAAACGATACGAGATCAATATTAGCGCCGAATATGTCGATCAAGATTTTTTTGAAACAATGGATACTCTTATGCATGAAATGGTAGTGCGTCCATAAGGATGTGTTTGGGATTGCTGTCGTAGCAAACAGTTGATGTGGTCATAACATCATAAGGTCAAAGACTTATTGATATCCCTAATATATCAAGACACTCATGACGGGAAACCAACATGGGGACAATAGCATGTCTATAAAGCCATAAGTTACTGGCGTGTTACAGTACGACTGAATGGTAAGACCAAAGTAATAGATAAGGATGAAAGCTACACTGCTTGAACGATAGCCAAAGGGGTTATATCGTGGACCATAGCAAACAACACGTGAAATGCTATGCAAGTGGGAATTTTAACGGATGGACCATACGTTAAAATATGACCTCCCACTGACCAACGCCTATAAGGTGCTAAATGGCGAAAGTCGCATCCGATACTATTACAAGCTTCCCTACAACATCTAAATGGAGATTGTCTAAGTCGATACGCTCTTACAGGCTATGTCCACTTGGGACTGAAAAATCGATATGACAACGGAGTCTTCGTACTAGTCTGAGATAGGGAAAACCTATCACGCTAACATCAGATAACGCATGTTAGGTCATAGCTGTGAAGCTAGGATGGCGAAGGAAGACAGTTAACCGAATCCAATATTATAAGAAGAAGGAGCGAGAGGCTCTGTGAGAAATCCTCAAGTGGTATTGGACAATCTAATGAGTAAGTCCAATGATGAAAGCTATAAGTATCAAAAGGTTTACAGAAACCTATATAATCCTGAGTTTTATCTTATGGCATACGGTGAAATCTACCCTAATCCTGGTAACATGACTAAAGGTTCAGATAAAAAAACAATCGATGGTATGAGTATGAAAAGAATCACTAATATTATTGATTCACTCAGGGATGAAACGTATCAACCGACTCCAGTAAGAAGAACCTATATTGACAAAAAGCGTGGTAATGGCAAAAGACCACTTGGTATTCCATCATTTGATGACAAATTGCTACAAACTATAGTTAAATACATTCTTGATAGTATTTACGAAAATTCGTTTAGCACCAGATCTCATGGCTATCGCCCAAATAAAAGCTGTCACACCGCCATCAAGCAAATCGCTGACACATTCAATGGAGTTAAATGGTTTATAGAAGGAGATATTCGTGGCTTCTTTGATAACATTGACCACCACATTTTAATAAATTTACTTCGTAAAAGAATTGAGGATGAGAAATTCTTAAGACTTATTTGGAAATTTCTTAAAGCAGGATATATAGAGGATTGGAAATACCACAATACATACAGCGGCACACCTCAAGGAGGTATCATCAGTCCTATTTTATCTAACATTTATCTAAATGAATTAGATAAATTCATCACAGAGCTCCAACATAAATTTAATAAGGGCAAGAAAAGAGCAGAAAACCCTGAATACAGTAGACTGCATCAAAAAAGCATGCGTCTTAAAAAGAAATTAAAAGATAAAAATGCTAAAGGAACTCTCAAAGAGAACGAACGTGAAGAAATTATTGGTCACATTAAAGAAGTTATCAATGGAAAAATGAAATTACCTTCAAAAGCCCCTATGGATCAGAACTACAGAAGATTGCAATATGTCAGATATGCAGATGACTTTTTAATAGGTATTATTGGCAGCAAAGAAGATGCTGTTATGATAAAAAAAGAACTAACTGATTTCATCAGTCATAAATTAAAACTAGAACTCTCACAGGAAAAAACACTTATCACAAATAGTAGTCGATTCGCTAGATTCCTTGGCTACGACATCGCTATTAATAGAAATCAACAACCTAAACCAACATCAATGCCAGCAGAACATCAACGGAAGGTTCTTTCACGTTCTCACTCAGGAAGAGTCTCTATCTATATGCCAAAAGAGGCGTGGGTCAATAAACTTATAGAATATAAAGCTATAAAAATGGATGGCTGTGACTGGAAGCCGATGCACCGTAGAGCACTAAGCAACAATGATGATTTGGAAATTATCACTCGTTATAACGCTGAAATAAGAGGTATGTATAACTACTACAGACTAGCCTCAAACGTAAGTGGACTTAATAAATTCAAATACTTTATGGAATACAGTCTATACAAAACTTTTGCCAATAAATACAAAACATCCATAAGAAAAATTAAAAACAAATACTGCATCAACGGAGTCTTTGCGGTTAGATACAAAACTAAGAAAGGTAACAAAACTCGATACTTTTATAATGATGGATTTAAAAGAAATAGCTCTATAAAAGCAGACCACACCAACATAGACCAACCTGTTAGTAAGTTTGATTTTGGGAAATCAAGTCTGATCTCAAGATTAGAGGCAGAACGCTGTGAATGGTGCAATACAGAAAACGTGGAATTAGAAATTCATCATATAAGAAAACTAAAGGACTTAAAAGGTAAAAAGCTTTGGGAGCAAGCAATGATAGCCAGAAACCGTAAGACAATGGCACTCTGTGCTCGTGGCGTCGGTAATGACTGTCATCGTAAACTCCATGCTGGATTGTTAGATTGAAGTAGGTTAATGGCGAGCCGTATACATGGAGACATGTACGTACGGTTCTGGGGGGGGATGCTTGGGAACCTACCATAGAAATATGGCAAGGCACCGGGTATCTACCCTACCATCTATATAATATCGTTCATGATATCCAGGATTGCTCACGAAACGAAACATATCATAACAAACATTTCAAAAACCGCGCTATAAAGAGCGGTTTTGAATACGAAGAAGACAAACCAGATCCTAAATATGGCTGGTCCTTCGCAAAACTTTCCCAACAAACAAAAGACATAATCTCTCAAATGGATATTGACCAATCTGCTTTTTCGATTGCTAGACGTCTCCCTAGATACCTGCAGCCGCTCGAAAGCAACAATAATCTGGCCAGTTTTAATCTCGGAATTGATTCTGGTACAAATACTGAATTTGATATGCCAGACTTACCAGCTGTAGCAAAGAAAACCACATGGAAATGGACTTGTCCTAAATGTAATGTCATCGTACGATCTACAAAACCACACGTTCATATTAAGTGCGGAGAGTGTAACCTGACATTGATCGGTGAAGATGAATAATTCTCTCCAAACCATAAAAGACTTTTTATTTAGGTAATTTTAACGTTACACTGTACAGACGTGAGATTCATAACACCCATCAAAAATTAATTAGTTCACAATCACAAATAAGATGGAGGGATAGAAAATGTCTGAGTATACAAGTATTTCTCGGATTGATTTAATAGAACGATTTGATTTTATTACAATTGATTTGGAAAATGAAATTTTTGTCATCCAAGTCGTAGATGTAAAAAACAATAATGTACTATTGAGAATAAATATAGATTTAAAGAACGGTACAACAAAGGTGGCTGGGAATGGACGTGTAAGAAAGTATACTACTGAAGAAATAGAACATCTACTAATAGGGTTAAAAATAACAGCACACGCTTGTATAGATAATAACTTGTATAATCCTTACAAACTAAAAAAATATATTGAAAGTTAAAGATAGTTTTAGAATAAATAACCCACTCAACGAAAATTGAATGGGTTATTTATTCTATTTAATTAAGTGATATTGAGATTATTTTAAAATTTCTAGGTTTAACATTTGTTACCGTATAAGTACCGCTGCAAGCTTTTAATACCCGTATACTGACTTTTTGGATATAGCACGTGAAATAGAAAAAATAATAGCTTCTCGATTGGTCACACTATGTTCCATAACTGTTTCACAATGTATTTCTATGGTATTTTTTTGTTTACGAAGAAACCCTGCATCCACCTTATCATCTATACAATCAGGAAGAGAAAACCAATCCCCGAAAAAATAAAATTTATCACAGAAGGGAAGATATTCTTTCCATTTCTTATCGCTTTGAAAATCTTGTTCAGATGCTTTGACCTCTACAAATACAATTTCATTCTTATCATTAAAGGCTGCGACATCCACTCGTTTCCCATTGAATAAGATTACTTCAAAAGCAACTACATAGCCTTTTGAATACAACCATTTCCCAACCTTATCTTGTAATTCACCATGCTTTTGAATTTCTTTAACTGATAACATATTAGAAATATTTACAGCTTCAAAGAATGAATTGACATTTGTTTTTCTTAGATCCTGAATTTCTTTTTCAATATCTTGCATTTGGTTTTCTGCTCTTTTTAACTCTGCTTTGGTTTGCTCAATTGTCTCAAGAAGGGGGTTATCAATTAATCGAATACCATTTTTATAATACGGTGTAAGTGATGAAAAATATCCCTTGTTTATTTCTCTTTTTTCCTCTTTTTCATACTCCCAAATAATTCCCCCACGATTCTTTTTTCGCTCTAAATACGCACTCACAAATTTGTCTAAATCATTAATTTCATGTACATATTTCAATTCGTTATATGTGATAATTCCCATAGTCTTTAATTTTTTTTGAAATAGCGAATCCAGTCGCTTTATTAGAATCCAATTATTTGTTTTCTGTATATTCTCTTCGCATATATGCCGATAGGTCCCAACATGTTCAAGTAAAAATCCCCTGGTCTCTTCATCATATTTTTGAAAGTCTACTGTTAATGCTGCAATTTCATCTTGAATAGATTTCAGTTTTTCTAAATTCACTTTGATTTCTTTTTTACTTTCATCTAAGCGCTTAATCTTAAAATTTATTTTTTTTGAACTTCCTGTAACCTATTTCTCTTTTCTTCTAACGCTAGGACCATTTGCTTTAGATGATCTCTAGTAGTATTCTCTGTCACAAGAGATAAAATTTCTTCAAGACCTTCCCAATCCTCATTTTTAAACAAGTCATTGATTGCGAGCACTTTTAATCCTAGCAATTGAATTTTCATGTTCGCTAATTCACTTAAATATTTATTGGCACTCAATGTGATTTTTAAATAACGGGATAATCGTTTAGCTTGATCCAATGAAACATCATATTTTTGAGGAATATCCTTAACTCTAATTTTTTTATCATTTAGTTTTTTTATAATCTCTAGACTTAATTCATCACGACCAGTAATCATCACTATACCCCCTTGCTTAAAAGTGTACCGCACACTTTTTAGTTTAACTAGCATTCCTAGCAAAATCTAGAAAATCAGCTTATAAAAAGTGGGATTCCCATCCCCACTGATTATCAGTTGAACCAATCGGATCTTTACGGGCAGCTGATCTCCCACCTAACTTCTTTGCTTTCGCTGAATTTTGAGGTGGGGGTCTTACTGCCCGTTAATGCGGGATAAAATCTAAAACACGAATAATGTTTCTTGGCCAAAATTCCGGAATGTATTAAATTACGAACTTTAACCTCCCCTGGTATCCAACTAAATGGGTGTTAAACCCGTACAATAAACTTGAATACTAGTTTTTAAGTCTTCATTTCAAAAAAACATTTTTAAATTCTCCTTATCCTATAATCGGCATGACTGTATGAAGGATGCTGTACTTTCTAGTATTTTCATACACTTTGATATTTCCAAAAGAAATCAGATTGAATTTTCAGTTTGATTTAATTATAATGAAAACGGGTTGAATTTTTAGTCTGTCATCTAATTCCTTACATACAAAAAGATTGGGATAACCCAATCTTTTTGTATGTAAACGAAGCCTTATACAATTAAACTCATTATTTAAAATCACATTCGTGTTATCCTTGCAATTCGATTTAAAACTATAATATTATAAAGAAGATTGAGTCTAGACCACTCAATTTCTGATAGTAATAGCTCATTTGCCGTCAGAATACCCTAGTGAAAGAATCCTGCTTTTTGTAGGGTTCTTTTATTGTTCCTTCAATATAAAATGTAATATAGTATAAGCCATTCTGCGTGATGAACATCCTCTTTTAAGCGCTAAACGGTGTAAGCGTTTCTCTTGGAATTTTGACAATTTAATTTCTACAAAGTGCTGAAAAGCCTGGTACTGGCGTACCGGAATGTCTTCCATGTAAATGTAATCCAACCCCTCTATCACCAACTCCGATGCGATATGATCCATTTTTTCATCGTAAAGAACCAATCCCTGTAGCTTTTCATACAAATCTGGCTCTAAGGAAATTAGTAACTTATTAGTATTCTTTCGGAGTACCTTTTTTTGCGCTTTCCAATAGGCTTGTTCTTGTAAATGTGCATGTATCATGTTAAATCCCTCACTTTATCAATTTATTTAACAATCTACTTCTCCCCTAGATTACCGATCTAATTTATCCTTTACTTCTCACTGTATCAATGGCCGCTAGACAGGCTGCAATACCAAGCCGGGCTTCACTATATATCTTTTTATTGACCGTTAAATACCAACATCCATTTTCTTTTATTGTAAACAAGTCATCATACTGTCTTCCTAACTTCTCCAAAATGGCCGTTGATTCTTCAACTGGATTGAAATATTTAATCGACATTCTTATAAACGGTGTATTATTCTTCCCCCAATATCCACCACATTTTTCTAAACCTAAAAACTCCCTTGCAATTACATGATCTAACTTTTCTGTTACGATTGATAAATCATGATATGGGATCCACCAATTAGACGAACTCATTGCTACAAACTCTTTTGTAATCCCGTTATATAAAATTTGGCATATACTAATCCCTTCGAAATCGTTTTGTGTTACAACAAAATCAGATTGTTTTAATGGATTTCCATGTTTATCTGTTGTTCCTATTTCAAACTCTTCACCTTTTAATAATTGAACCGACTTCATCATTTTGAATTCCCCTTTTTATAATTTTTATTTTTTAAAAACCGTACATAATTCCTGATAAAACATATGTGAAAAGGATCATAGAAATAGATACTCCAAAGAATCCATAGAACCAAATTTGATCCGAGAGATTTTCTTCAATACCAAAATAGATATTTAACTTTTTGTAATTTTCCAATAATAAAGAACGGATTTTTTTAAAGGATTTAGTTTTTTGGTGCGGTTGTGTTAAAATAGACTCACCAGACGTGATTTTAATAAAGGGTTGTTTCATGACAACCATCCTTTCTAAAATTATGTTTGCATACAAGAGGAAGGTGTTTTTCCAGGCTGCCAGGCGCGGAAACATCTTTCTCTTTTATTTTTACTTCTTATTTTTCGGTTCACCAAACCATTCATGCATTGCATCCATTGATACAAGCCATGTTTTCTGATCTCGTTTATATGTACGGTTTGGATCACGAGGTGGTTCAAAATACTTAATTAAACCACGCTTAATCATACTGTTAATCTGTTCTTCCTTTACTAAAGATGGTTTCACCTTATTCTTCACTGTTTCATAGGGGATTCCCCACCGTATAGCTGCTTCCTGAAGAAACATGTATTTATCAATTTCCTTCATGAACAATTCCCTTTCTAATGATGTAAATAATTTTTTCGTTGATGTTTAAGAATAAAAAAGTCTCTTACTTTATAGAATGTGCATTACTTTGTATTTTTCCCATGCTCGTGAGCTGCACTTACGATGCTCATGATATTGTTAATAGAGCTTTTCTCGAACCCTGACAACCATAAAGCTGTTCGCAATTCATTTTTCGTCAACTGACGACCAATGTGTTCTTGTAAGAATTCCACAAACGGCCTATATTGATTCAGTTGCCATTCTTCCATTACTTCCCCTAAATCCGATTCAACCCATTCGGCACGACCTTGGTTATTAATACCTTTATAGTTCAAATTCATTAACAAAACCTCCTTTCAATATAAATTTAACCTATATAGGTTAAAAATACAAGTGTTTCCCTTAATTTTATTTCGGATTTTTTCGACAAATCAAAAATTAACCTTCAATATCATTACTGCAGATAACCAAAATTTAATTATTAAGGATAATCCTTCAGTCGGACTAAGACCACTCACTATTATAATAACTAGCGTTGTTTTCCCAGCACCAATCGCACCAGCTATCCCCGTTCCAACAACAATCACTTACAATATTTTTTGAATTTCTTCCCATGCCCGGCCATACATTTTGGCATGTTTTACTGTTAATAGCGAATTATCAAAACGTTCTTTTCTTGGCGGTAACATATGGACCATAAATGCATGTAAAGGCTCCTTAGTATTTAGGATTGCAATCGAATAATGTTTAGGTGTCCGCAAAGCATCCTCTACTGTAAACGTGGGATGTAACCTCTCTTTTGCAAGATCAAAAGTTCCTTTATGATCGTTGGCGAATAAGAATTGATTCACACCACCAGCAATAAGATTATCACGTAAATAATCGGGCAATTTCCCCCAATGATGAAAAGCGAAAATTGAACCTAGACGCTCTTTCCTCCCTTCAGTAGCTATTCTACCCATTAATTTAGCAAGACCCTTAGATTCTACTTGCTCAGGTTCATTAAAAATCAGGAAACATCCATGTCTCTCTTTATCTTCTTCGCTCATTAGCATTCTAGTCATCAATACTTTTAAAGTAACCCAATGAGCCAATATATTACTAGCAGCCCCTAACCTACGCTTAGGCATTCGAATGATAATCACTTTTCCTTCTTTCATCCATTTCTCAAAATTCACCTCTTCTTTTGGTTGTTGCGCAAAGATGTCATGCAGCGTATCATCTCCAAAAAACATATTTAACCTGCTAAGTATAGCGTCACACTTGTTGCTTAATGCTTCATTGTCGCCCCACTGTAATAACTCTTTCACTAATCTTTCATATCCTTCTTCAAGTAATTCACTTATTCTATCAACCCGATAATCTTCATCTTCAATAATCTTTTTAATATTATAAAGTGAACCTTTACTTGCTTTTGCAGCTTCCATTAAATACTTTTCCGATCGCGCTAAACCTTCTAGATTCATAAAATCAATCATTTCCAAAGCAAACCTAGATCCACCTTTCCTACCCAACTTCCCGATAACTTCAGTTAAATCTAAAGGAATAATATACTCTTCATTTGCTAAATCTAAATCAATAATTTTTTCTGGTGGTAAAAGATCACGTATCCCATCAGCCATTCCTTTATGCCCTGGTTGACATATCCAATCCGGAATAACAAATGAAATATTATGTTTCATTGCACCTTCATAAACAAAATTTTGAATACTATTATCTTTACCGCTCCCCTGTTTTCCAATAAAAGTATAGCCGGTATAAAACTCCTCCTTTTGATCCGCTTGCAATCCTACTTTAATTTTCTTATCTTTATGCTCTGCGTATCCAATCAACAAGTTCTTTTCACTTTGCAGCACACTTGGAATATCCGTTTCTGCTCTTTTCTTTACATTCAATGCATCCTCATATCGTCTTTGAAGTTCCGCAGTGGGCATTTGCATTGCCAGTTTAGCCATTTCATCAGTTGAGACCAGATTCACATTACCGTTCATTTTCGTACGTTTAGATAAGCGTAGGGAATTTAATTCGTTAATAACTTCTTGCTTTCTTCCCTTAATATTGATTTTCACACCATGCAGTTCATTATTATCAGCTATTTCGCTAAAAGAGAGAGCTAAAGTTTCACTTATCGTTTCTCTTGTCAAACGATCTTGCGAGTGTGCCACAATACGGATGTGGCTTTTGAATACCGGATTATTTAACTTTTCCCGACTTGCTGTACTGACATACCGTGCATTTATTTCATCTTCTAAACTAAAAGGCTTAGTGATTATCTTTTCTTTGCTATATGATTTATAACTTTTAAAAAACGTGTTAGATAGAGCATTAAATAGATCTATTATCAGGAAATTCACTTCATTCACAAACCCACCAAGAGCCTTTTTAGAAGCCCCTAAAATCACTTTAGAGTTCATAACGGCTCTTTGTGGGACTTTCCCTTTAGACAATTTCTCATAAGCCCACTGAGCATTTTTAATCCATTTGCAGCGATTTTCCGCTTCATTACAAATACTTAATCTGGCAAAATCCCCATTATACTGTAATTCATCCAAAGTGTTCATAATCGCTGCAATTGGTGTTTTCTGTTCACTTATATTTGTATTCATGCTAAATATATCGTGTTTTAAATATTTTAACTCCTGAACAATCGTATTCCCTTCCGGAATTCTTATTTGTTCAATCGATGCCTCCTTAATCGTAACATTCATTTTATTTTCTAATTTCCGTTTTAATTTAACCGCTTGATATTCAGAAGTAGAAACATAAAATTCAATATTTTTCTGACCGTTTTTTTGCTTAAATATCACATCGAACCAAAATAAATCCTTTTCCCTATACACAAACCGTAAGCCATCGCGCTCTAATCGTGTACCTGGTGCTTCATACATTTCATACATCTTATAGATCGCTTTCCACAAACGCCTGGTGTTATTTGAAACATCGCTATGTGGAATGATACGATACACAACCATTTTGTTTTGCTCCGTTCTAAAAAAATCTGACCAGGATATCGTTTCCGCCCACTTCCACCACTTCTGTTTCTTCTTAGGTATTTCTGCTGGTACCCCACCGAGATAAAGCGCAGGATAGTAAAATTTTTGTTCTTGATCTGGCACTCTCTTTTCATCCACTTCAAACACCTCCAAGTATTGTAAGCGCAAGGATTAAAAGTGCTGTATACCAACTAATCGTTTTCATCATACTTCCCTTTCCTAGCATAGAAGAGATAATTATAAATGCACCTGCAGCTAACG
Organism: Bacillus sp. TH13; assembly: GCF_016651175.1. Lineage (NCBI taxonomy): Bacteria > Bacillati > Bacillota > Bacilli > Caryophanales > Bacillaceae > Bacillus > Bacillus sp. TH13. The sequence continues at coordinate 67,744 of NZ_JAEKEJ010000007.1, forward strand.
TGGCATACCCCATCAAATCAGGAAGATTGATAACAAACCAATCCCATAGCAACACACCACATTCTTTAAAAAAGTGACCAATCGGTTTTAATATAAATTCAATTTCTGTGTGAACAATGCTATCGCTGAAGTGATTCAGAGTATCCATAAATGAGCCCTCTTTCGCTTTTTCACCGATGTAACCACCTGCATTAGCTAAAACCATTTTTCCACCATCTAAGATGAATTTCATAATTGTATCCTCCTTATATTCCTTTTAAGAAGTCCCGAATATCTATTGCGTGTCTCGCTAACACATAGCCGCAACAAACTCCGATAAGGATTTCTAAACTTTTAGTTCTGTGACCCAAAGCCCAACTTGCTCCACTAAAAATAATAACGAGTACTACTCCTGAATCGAAGGCGTTCATAATTGCTCCGTGAACATTTCCAAATGTGGTATTAACAGTAGCTGCAATTGCCACTTTTGGCAGAATCATAATGAGCGAACCGGAAGTAGCAGTAATAATTTTTTTAAACACGTTACTATTATCTTTCCCCTTATTTTTGTAGCTCTGATCCATGAAATCACGAAACGGTATTACTTCTGTTTTCGCCATGTTGTACACCTCTCACATATTATTTTTTTAAGTGGGCATGCTAAAGGTTAATTATCAATTAAAAATGGAGGGTTCTCTTATGCATGTAGCTATTGCCGTAACAGTTGGAGCAATCATTGGAGCACTTGTTAATGTTTTTGTGGGATAGAGGGAATGAATGGCAGTGAGCTTGGTGAAGCTTGCTGTTTTTTCGTTTTTTCTTGTAGTTCCTTGATTCGTTCGGACGCGGTTGGTTTATGTGATATTGGATTACTTTTGCTTCTTGGCTCTTGGATTACACCTTTCTTCATTATTTGATGTTGTTCAGATGAATCTACTTGGATCTTCCCTTCTTTTTTCATATCTTCCCAAATTAATTTCTTCGCATATCCACTAAAATTACGACGCTTGACATGCTTTAACATTAATCTATCCTTCTCATTTTTCTCGTTAAACGCGACCGGTTTACTAAATTTAGCCATTTAAAACACCCCTTTTAGTAGTAGCGGTAATATCGGTTATGATAGAAGATATTCTGTATGGATTGTCTACAATTCCTATTTTTCGGAAGTTTAAAAAATGAAACTATTGGCTAACCTTTTACTAAAGAGTTTTATAGGAGGGTTAAAGGTGAGATGGTTCAATTTAGGGAAAAGAAATCGTTCCAAATTAGCTGAATTTCTAGACCGTAACGATCTAACGCAACAAGATCTTGCGGATGAAAGTGGAGTAAGCAAGTCCACGATAAGCCGTGTATGCCAAGGAGACAAATTTTCACCTACAATGAGAAATGCACAAAAAATCATAAAAGCGTTAAAAAAACTAACAGGTAAAAAAGTCGATTACGATGACTTTTGGACTATGTAAAACGATGGTACCGATATTATCAAAATAGGCATAAAAAATAGCCCTACTTTGGCAGTGGACTTGTTGTTTAGCTATAAGCGCGCTATACGCTATTAGCTATATGCTGAAAATCTAGAATCGTTGCATGTACATAAAGATTTTTTTGAAATGTACCTGGTATTAACTACCTAGTTACGTTTTTCATCAACTAAACATCCACAACAAACGAATACATCATCATATATAATTCAGAAACAAAAAACAACCTAAGAATGGATACTTCCTTCCATCTCAGGTTGTTTTTTGATAAGCACTTTAAAATTATTACCCCTTCCCTACAAAATTTAGCAACCTCCATCACAGTAAACGAAAGGTCTTTCACACTTATTACAGATATAACTATACCTTAATGTTCCTACAATTTTATTTATAACTGTTTTATCAAACGCGTACCCCACAGATTCATAATCCCATTCCTGATAATATTCTTCGATACGTATGATATGACTGGCCACTTTTGTTAACACCACATCAATAAAGGTTGCAATAGGTGTTTTATCATGGTGCCTTCTGTCTGGATAATCTCTTACACAGGTAATAAAACTCCACTCTTCGCCCTGCAAATCTGTAAAATAACTTTTATCCTCTGCCCAACAACCTGGATCTACTTCTAAATATAATTCTCCATACATACTTGGACTAAGATTTGGATCAGTCAAAACAGTAATAGTATTTTTACTGAATGGTATAGTAGTACTCCCTTCAATTTTGTAAAATTCTTTTAAGAAAGGATATTTTGTAATCGCTTCTTCCCATTGCCCATTATTAATTAATTCCACTAGCTCTGTGTATTCTTTTTTAATGATTACCTTCCCACGAAAAGCAGTATACTTAATTGACATTTTTCTCTCTCCCTTATACACAAATCTTATATTTTATTAGTCACAGACTCCTTCATTAATAAAAGACCAATTCCACATCGCGTATTTAAAGAGATTTAACGATGGGTTATCCATAAAAGAAAAGATAATCGTCTTAAAATCATAATCTCGGAGACTTCATTTTATAAAATCTATATACTTTTCATCATCTAATGTCTTTCTTCAAAAGATAATACAATTCATTGCAACCAAGTCCTTATAAAAAAAATCACCTCGATTGAAGTGATTTTTTATGACTTAACAAAGTTTCGTCTTCTTTGCTGCATGTACTTTTTCTTTTCTCGTTCCAATTTCCAAAATCGTAATAACACAATCACAAATCCTATCGGGCCAAATATTGGTGTCATTACAAAGAACCACCCCAATACTGAAGCTTTCAAGAACAAGTAAATAAGCCATGCCTTATCCGTCATCATGAATACTGTATCCGAAAAGAAAAAACTTTTTATTTCATGTACAAATATCCTGGTGAAAGGAAAGAAAATCAAGTTAACCGTCATTAAAGTTATCATACCTGTTTCATAAGAAGGGATTACCCACCTAAAAAACAAATAAATCAAAATCCCCCACATATATGTCTTAACAAGATAACGCGTATTAATAGCCTGACACGCTCTAAACATCATAAACATATTCCCACCACCTCCTTTAATACAAATTACCTTTCACCTATCCTTGTACTCACATCTTTATCAAAACTTTTTCAGTTTCATACCCTAACTCTAATTGATAAAATTCTTCTAATGATTCTACAGCTCCTGCAAATTCTAAAATCTTAGGAATTTCTTTTCTTGATTGATAATAAATAGTTTTTGCCTGAGGTATTTTATGATCGGTTTGTACGCTCTTCATTCCAACATTTAACTCATTATGTAGCACACGAACAATATTATTTAATACATCAACAGAACCATGTATACGCAAACGAGGTCGGATATAAATTCCTTTTTTATATTTCCCTTTCATAGTGCTGACTTCATGTAATAAGCGAATATACACGCTAACAAATACCTTTTCACTAAATGCTCCTCTTGGAAACACTCGATTTCCTTTTGAAATCGGTGTCCATCCCATTTCTTTAATTATTTGTAAAAATGGATGATTAATGTTTATACCTACCTCCCAAAAACCACTTTTTTCTTCAGGTAATCTCTCATTATACCTTACTGTGTTACTTCTAATAATCAATTGGCGGAAGCGTTCAGGAATCCATTGTTGTTTATTTCTTATAGTAAAGCTATCCTTTCGTTTTGATCCGAATCTCCAAGCAATCGCTAATGCTTCTGCAAATCCATCTGTTTCAAGAAATTGATTAAATTGTTTTTCCTCTTCCTCAGTTAAACTGAATTTTTTACTCATAACAAATTCCCCTAGCATCAATTGAATTGTTGTTTTCCAGCACACATTATTTCAATTTATTCCTTAGAACTTCTTTTCTGAATCTTCCCTAAGCCAATAATCCCTATACGTATTGTCCCTACTATTACTAGTACAAAACCAATCCACCACAATAACATTTCCAATCCACTTATAACTTCTTCCCCTGATCTTCCAGATGCCCAAAAACTATACATAATTGAAAAAATAAATCCCATTAACAATATTAATGTATCAAAATTTATTTTCTTCATTTATTTTCCTTCCCTCATCATTTCCCTTTTCCTTTTTGTCTTTTAGCCCGTTGCAAGGTACTCACACTAATCCCTGTCATTTCTTCCACTTGCCTATAAGATTGCGTTTTCAATAAATCAAGTGCATGGTCGATTTGTTTCTTCGCAAACTTCTTTGGTCGTCCTTCTTTAAAATCTGGATTCAACTTTGCAATCGCCTTTCCTTCTTGTGTACGTTCTACAATCATGTCTCTTTCGAATTCGGCAAATGAACTCATAATATTAAACATCAACCTTCCGGTAGGTGTATCTTCCACTATCCCCATATTTAATATATGGACCTTAACTCCTTTTTCAAATAACAATCTAATCGTTTGAATAGCATTTTCAGCCGAACGTGCAAAACGATCTAATTTTGTTACAACAAGTGTATCGCCAGTTTCTAGCACTGAAAGCAGTTCTTGAAATTTTGGCCGATCAAATTTTGTACCTGTAAACTTTTCAGAGTAAACTTTCTCGCAACCTTCTTTTTTCAACATTTGAATTTGAGACTCCAAATCTTGGTTCAAGGTACTCACCCTAGCATATCCATATTTCACCAAAATCTCACCTTTTCCACAATTACTTTTGACTATAAGTTATGATTAAAGTCTATGCACTGATTTTACCATATCACACCTAATCGGTCAAAACTTTTAAGTTATGAACATGTTGGTGTGAAAATTATAAATCTTTTCAATAGACCAACGGATGGAATTTATTTTTCGAGAAAACAACTATAAAAAGAGGTTTTTTAATATTTTAATTGTATGATAATAAATATAAATATTTAGGAGGCAAAAATATGAAACAACCTTTCCTCATTGGAATAAGTTTTAGTGACTATAAATCAGGGATGAAATTATGCTTGCACGAAGACTATGAGTCTATTAAAAAAGATGCCATAGTTACGATTGAAGAAATGAGCGGATTTAATAAAGAAAGCAACGCATTTAAATATCCTTTTGGCTTGAAAGAATTGTTTTTTATTACTACAGATGGTGTGAAAATTATTTGGAATGAGGTTTCACTTTCATGTTATATCGAAAGGGACGAAACTATTTCATTCTTAGAAAAAATGTTTAATCATTACAAAGCAATGGCTGCTCTCAATTTACAAGATCCATCTTATGAGTGGAATCAAGAAGATTATAATCAATATTTAGAAAGGAAACATGAAACTTTAATTGAAACCACATTAGAATATGAATATGAGCGAATTAACAAGAAAAAGGTTACTTCATAATACTTCTATAATAGGGTATTAATTAAAGGTGCATGCTTTATTCCATAATAGGGCGCTTTAATGGAGCAATGAAAAAAGCCTAACTTCTCAAATTTAATGAGAAATTAGGCTTTTTTATATTTACTTATAGTGCAAAACAACTCTTAAATTGACAAGTTAATCCTGACTCCTTTTCAAATTCCTTCAAATAAAAAATCCTTTTGTCAGAATATTAATAGTGATACAATTTTTATAATCAAATATAGATAGGAGACACCCCCATGAACTCATACTTAATCACTTACGATTTAATCGGTCCAAACAGAGACTACGATAAAGTTTCCAAAAAAATCGAAACCTATCCAAACCACTCTCGTATATTAGAGTCCGTTTGGATTGTAAAAAGCGACACCAGTTCAAAAGAAATTAGAAACGACATCAAAACAGCCCTAGATGATAACGACAAATTATTCGTATCAGAATTAACTGGAGAATGCGCATGGCGTAAACTTGATGAAACAGCATCTCAATGGATACTGGACCATGCATAATATACATCGTGGTATTTAGTTTTGAATTTTCTTTCATTTAAAGTTATACTAAAACAAAGAGACAAGTCTCCTTCAGGCTATGTTCGTTACAAAAGCCCAATTCTCGTATATTAGAATTGGGCTTTTGTAATTAATTCACTATAACCATGCAACACGTTTGCGGTTTACTATCCCTAATCAAAATCTTTTTATGTTATACTTTTTACAGTGACAAGTCTCTTCTATGTATAAACACCTTGTCACTAATCTTCTATCGTTATCTTTTTCGCATCTTAAAAGAGCCATCCTCCCTAATGTTTGGGATGATGACTCTTTTTTTCTTTACTACCATAGATAAACTGCAGTTATCATTTAATATATCCCTCACTTCTCCCGAACACCCTTTATTCTCAAAACTAAATTCACATAAGATCATTGGCGGATACCCCCGCTGAAAAAACTCAATGGATACGAAATCATTTATAATAAAAATAACAAAAAGCACACGAGAAAAGATCAGCTAAGATACGTGCGCAAATGATCGTAACTTGTATTGATATTAGATCAAGAATACTACAAATGAATAATCCGTTATTTTTTTGCGCACTCTAATCCATATTATGCAATAGGTTTGGAGTCGATTTTATGTTTAAACAGAAACTGTTAATGACATTTTGTGGATTTATAATACTGGTTTTACTTACATCTCCAATAGAAGGAAAGGCAGAAAATATATCTAATAAAGATTTTTATGATTCTTATAATACTTTATTAGCTCCTTATGCAAGTAAAACTATCCGAAATGAACTTGGACCAAATCATCAGTATAGTTTAACAGATACAAAAATCTTAAAAATTGAGCGCCCTCAAAAATATACTTTCACCTTTACTGTAGTAGCTAAATATAAAACGTATACCAACGCTCATAATCCACCTAATCACGTTGTAACAATAACTTATAATGTTAGCCCAAGCGGGGTGAAAGTTATTGATTTCAAACAAGTAAAAGAAAGAAAGTGAGTTCACACCTCACTTTCTTTCTAAATCAATAAATAGAGTAGCTGATTGGTTGTTTACCGAAATTGACTGCATTATTATAATTACTAGTATTATCTACTCCAAAATAAATATCAAACCAATTGTATGTTACATTCCTTTTACAATTTACATCTCCCATATCTTCTACTACAAATGTGTTCTTTGCAGTACCATTAGGCATACCAAGGCTTTTATTTGTATTGATAATAGTCCCTTTTGGAAATCTAGTCCCAGAGTAAACATTGCCACATGTATATGGATGCACTGCAGCGGTAATATATTGTCTTGGTGTTGTACCATGATAAGTTTTATTACCTGAAGCAGCCACATATGCTGTTACAACCTCATTCGAATAATTAGCAAGTAGCTCCTTTCCTTCTATAGTTACGGTTTCATTACTTTCATTTAGATTAGTTTCTGCCAAGGAGCTAACTGGCAAGGCAAAGAGTGTTACAAGTGAAAAAAAGTAATAATAGATTTTTTCAATTTAATATCCCCCTTAAAAAAATTAATAAAACAACGTAATTTGTCACCTCCTTTAATTTGTCAATTAACCTGCGACCTCCCTAGGTAGTTACCTGTCACTCCATCTAAAAATACCTCTGCTTCTTTTTGATTTTTACTGCCTATAATTGATAAAAATATATTATTATCCTCTTTAAAAAGTCTAAAATGATATCCTTTAGAAATCACATTTTGTCCAGGTAGTAATGCGAAATCTTGTATTGCCTTCTCTACCGCCGTGTTACTGTCAATTTTAATTTCATCATTTTTAATAGTTGGTTCATTTAATTCTTCTATTACAGATGCCTTTTTTAATTTACTTTTCTCTATTGAGACAATTAATCGTTTTTTTTGATTTAATAAACCAAGAATCATGTTCCAATTTTCCTTCTTTCCATTTTGACCACTATTTTCCCCATCATCAACACTTCCGATATATATCAATTCACATGCATCATCTATTTTCTGAGCTTCCTTTATCCCTAATTGATAAGCTTGAAACATTGTAATTCCACCTTGTTTTTCTTGTTTTCCGTTATTATTTTTTGTTACTTTTGCAACGAACGGAATATCAGTATATTTATTATTAAAAAAAGAAAGAACAATAATAGAGGAGCCAATAGCAATAAATAGTAATAAAAACATTATTTTTTTCAAAGAATCACTTCCGTTTTTACAAATTTATTTCTACCAAAATTACCCATAATCCTTCTGTTTATCTCAAAAAAATACAAATAATTTTATATTAGTTTCCTAAAAGATACCGCACCTTTAAAAAACTCCCCTTAGAATAGAAAAAGCAGCTGATTTCACATCCAATTCACCTATCACATAACCTCATCAAAATACAGCCCCCCCTTTAAACATAGTGAACAAATAACCAAACATTTCTTGCAAAAAAAACAAATCAGCGTGTACACAGACCAGGAAGTAAAAAGAAACTGGAAACAACTATCTAACTGTAACCAATCATAAACTGCTAAATTGCAAAACATTTCCACACGGATGCTATCAAACTTCATTCACCTGTGTTTGCATATTCACCTCAAAACCACTTAATCATACACCAGAACAGAAAAACACTGATTGCTAACTGTGCGGTACATACCTATAAACTATCCGAAATTTCAGAAACAGACCAAAAACCATTCAAGACCGTTCGAAAACTATTAAAGACTGACTCACTAATATCTAACTGATTTACTAGATTGATTGCTGTTAGTAATCAATCTAAAACTGAAAGGAAAAGCAAACAAATGAAAACAAATACTTATTCAAACGAAACGAAGAACTCAAACATGCACTTGGTTAGCAAATACGCACACATACTCTTTGAAATAAAATGTGAAACAGATATCAACGATGAATTCTGTCACGAAATGGAGAATATTTTAGACGATAGCGACACTGTTTTTGCAGAAATTAAACGATTAACTTTAACCGTATTTGCAATGGAATACATACAAATTTCTAGAAGATTAAACCAAAATCCCAACAAACAACAACCTATCATTTTAAATGAGAATATTTATAGTAGGATTTTAGTAAACGATACCGATTTAAGGAAGTGTGAACACAAAATCAAGATAAGACGCAAAGAATTGGAGCGTTTCATTTTAGATTTTGGAAACATCTTAAAAAAACTAGCGTTATAATATATAAAAAGAATCCCTACATTTTATTGTAGGGATTCTTTTTATATCAGGTTCATAACCGTTACATAATTCACTAAAACATGAGTCATAATTGGAACAATAATTCGGTCCGTCTTGTAATACAAATAGGAAGTGACCAGCCCCATAATTATATAAATAGGTATATGGGTAAGTTCACCATGTACAATGGCAAAACACAAAGAACTTATAATAGAAGAAAACCAAAAACTAAATTCTCGAATAAGTGTACCAAACATAATTTTCCTAAATACAACTTCCTCTATGATCGGCCCAATTAAAACCGTAGCAACCAGAAAAAGCGGAACAGCATGTATCATATCCATAATAGCGTTTGTATTTTGTGAAACTGGATCAAATACAACAAATCTTGAAATAACCCATTCTACTGTGAATTCTCCTATCAGTACGACAACCAAACCACAAAAGGACCAGATAAACCATGAACAAAATGTATCGAACTGTTTACTTGTAATTTTCAAACGGTTTTTCCATTCATCCCTAGTTAGGAAGATAATAATACCTATTACAAAGAAATCTATAATTAAATTCACATACCCCCTCACCAATAACTTACCGTTTGTCATTGTTTCAAACATGTCTATTCTCATTAACCCTTTAACTATAAAAGCGCTACCCATCCATAAACTGAACCAGGCTAAACCAATCATCAAATACTCTCTTTTTATTGTCTTCACCACTGTGACCACCTTATCAATTTTCGTGCTCATCTACAAAATATTTAAAAATAAACGAAGAAAAGCGACTTTGATATAAGCCACTTCCCTTTACTTACTTCTTAATTTCCGCCCATTTAAAATTAAATTCCCCACCAAATTCAGTAGTCACAATACCCTTAACAGAAGAACGTTGTAAGTATGAGCGCCCCATTTGATAAAAAGGAGCCACAGCTGCATCTTGAAGCAAGATCTTCTCCGCTTGTTTCATTGCTTCCCAACGTTCTTTTTCATCACCGGCCAACTCATTTTTTGCTTTATGTATTAAATCGTCATATTCTTTATTTGAATATTTATCAAAATTATATGCGCTATCTGTCGTGAACAAATCTAAAAATGTAATTGGATCTGCAATGTCTGGCCCCCATGCATCTACACCCATATCATACTCACTATTTAACAGTAATTTTATTTGTTGCTTACGTGGCTGCGCTTTTACATTCACGGTTAACCCTTGCAAATTCTGTTCTAATTCACCTTTTAAGTATTCAGCATTCTTTTTCGCTACCGCATTGTCACTCGTTAGTAATTCCAGTGTTACTTGCTCTTTTCCAAGCTCTTGCTTTGCCTTCATCCAATTTTCTTTTGCTGTTTTCACATCATCTTTTATCAGACTTCCATTTTCTTTCCGGAAGTCCTTCCCATCTGGTCCCACTGCAAACTTATCAGGAATTAATCCTTCAGCTGAACGAGAACCATTATTCAATACAGTCTTTACAAACAATTCTTTATTCATCGCTTCACTAATCGCCAATCGCGCATGTTTGTTTCTTAACACTTCATTCTTTTGATTTAATCGTAAAAATTGAACCGTTACTTCTTCTCTTTCTTTAAAATCCGGATTCTTTTTATATTTATCGATAAATTCACCTGTCAATCCAACACGATCAATCTGGCCAGATTCATATAAATTTACTTCTGTAGCTTTATCTTTTACAACATCAAAATTGATTTCTTCTATTTTTACTGTCTTAGCATCCCAATAACTCGGATTCTTTTTTAGTTGAAAACTTTGCTCATGTTTCCAATTATTCAATGTAAATGCACCATTATAAATTAAGTGGTCCGTTTCAAGACCATATTGTTTCCCCTGCTCTTCAAAATACGTTTGATTAATTGGTAAATAGGTTGGAAATGCTGTTAAACTAACGAAATAAGGAACTGGATGTTCCAACTCAACTTCCAATGTTTTATCGTCAACTGTTCTTACTCCCAATTGATCTGCCGATAACTCTTTACCATTTATCTTTTTCGCATTTTTAATATCAAAGAATAAAAACGCATATTCCGCCGCTGTATCTGGATTAACAGCACGTTTCCAAGCAAACACAAAATCATCAGCTGTAACAGGTGTTCCATTTGACCATTTCGCGTCATCCCGAAGGTGGAATACATATTTCTTTTTATCTTCACTAACATCATAAGATTCTGCTACACCCGGAATTAGTTTATTTTTTTCACCAAGCGTATATAGCCCTTCAAATACGTTACGCATAACATTCATAGATTCACCATCAGTAGCTTTCGTAACATCCATTGTTGGAATTTCCGCAATATAAGGCAAGTTAATAGATTGTTTTTCCGAACCTTTCTCATTTGCCTTTGCTGAGTTTACTTTCTTTTCTTCTCCATTACAGGCCGTAAGTAATAAACTGACCCCTAAAACAGAAACCATAAGCGGTTTGGTTTTTTTCTGCATTTTTCTTTCCTCCTAAATTGTACATCAAACAATATTTGATTATCCAAATTTTAGATTGTATAGTCTATAGAAGTAGAGGAAATCTACTTTTCTACGTGTACCCAAACACTTCCGCTCTCATATACACCATATTCCAATTGATTTTGGATGATTTAACCAACTAAACGTTACCATTGTATAGAATATAGTGTCAATAACAAAAAGAGATAGCCCTATTTTATTAGGTCTATCTCCCCTACTTGAATCTTCATCCTATTCATTCACAATATAAAAGATTCATTGCTTGCTCATTCCTCTTCTATTCCAAAATATATCAGCTATTACCCACATAATCTTTGGCAGTAATGCTAGTCTGCTCCGATACGATTCCCACACTTGCTCTATATCCACAAAAGTATTAAATTCCACAAGCTTTGGACCATCATCTATATTAAATATCTCTCTAATTCGGTATTTATGATTCACTACAAAACGGTAACAATACGTATATGCATCCTGTTCTGTCCAATGAAGTTTTTTCAAACTTTCGTTATCAAGCAAATATTCTCCATAACCAGCATCATAGTCACTCATTACTATATCCCATCTTTCTCTAAAATAACACGCCTGTTCACAATGCCGTAATTCATGGATAAGTAAGTAAACAAACATCCAATAAAACTGCCCCTCGAAACATCTTTCTAAAATCCGATCTTCATAAACTACTACTAGCCCTGCATAATAAGCAGCGTCACACTGATTATTTAACATCTTTTCAAATTCAGATTTAACTTTCGGTGATAGATTGGGATTCCTGTCCAAAAACTCATACGATTTAGTTATACAGACATCTACCGGTAACTTTCGCATTTGTAACGGCATTAGCTCATAAAGTTGTAAAAGTTGCGTATTAGAGACATATTCCCCTTGATTATAGAACTCCAATTCCTCACACTTCCCCTATAATAGTGTTTGTACTCTTTTATTCTACAACAATTTTAAACTTTGCACCGTCAGGCAATTTCCCCGTCTTACTTCCTACATAAGAACCTGCACCACGGTTATCCGAAGGCTTTATATACCGAACACTCGCACCATTTCCGCCTTCAGCACACATCGCCATTGGATATTCATCGCGATCATATCCTTTTTTCGTTGGGACATTTGCTAAAGATTGTTTTCTTCTTTCTGAAGCTCCGTTACGATCTATAGTGCAAATATCTGTTTTCCCTTTTGCAATCGCATCTTTTATATGTGCTGCTGTTTCCGGAAATCTGTCGGAAGGAAGATATAAAACCTCTGCTACTTCACTTGTTCCCTTTCCATTTCCACTTGTACTTACACTATTTAAATCAAATACATCTAGTGAATACCCCACAATCACTGCTATAACAACTAACACACTACTAAGGATACTCTTTAACTTCATATCATCCCACCTATTCCCTGAATAAAATGTAATGTTTCGTTAATACTGTAAACGGAGGAATTTTTATATACCCATTAATTCCTTCCTTTCTTAAAAGACTGAGCAGTTAGCTTTTGCTGGCTGCTCTTTTCTTTGAATAATTACCATAATCTTGTACATATTAACTATAAGCAGCTTTTTAACAGTGATTGCTGCTCGGAACCTTTTAGTGGCTAGTTTTTCTAGCCACTTATATCTAAAAGGAGCATTCATGAAAATTTTAAGATACATAGCCCTTACAATTGGATGGATTACATTGCTATCACTTTGGTATGTAGTATTCTTCCATTAATTCCTATTAGATTTGTAATTTTTCTTTTCCTGGCCTGTTCACTTGCAACATACATATATTTATACAGACTATAAAAAATTCAAAATATAGTTTTTGGTCCAAGAGCACCGTTAGGGAAAATGGTGCTTTTTTCAATCCAAGTAACAAAGCCACTCCTTAACCCTTTTAAACATTTTAACCCCTCCGTTTTTGTACAAAATTCAAATTTAAAGAAATTCTACTATTTTAATTGATTATTTAGCATATGCCACATTTTTTGATATTCTTTATCTTTAGATAAGGCTTCTTCGTGTATTTTGTTACGCTCATTCATTTTGATGAAATTCTTTTCTAAATCACCAAGAATCTCCTTTTCTTCTTTTGGAGTTAACCCCTTTCTTTCACTTCTTTTATTACTGATTCAGGAATATTTTTCATTTTTATACACCTTTCATTTCTATAAAATTCAAATTCTATTACAATAATGCTTTTGTTAAGCCTTTATTCAACAACTGACTTTCCATCACGTTTCCTTTGAACTGTTACAAACTTTCCATTGTACCACCTGAAAATATAATCAAATTTTAATCTTCCTTGTTACCGTCCACTTCATATTCTATAAAAGGATCAATCGTAAAACTGTCATTAGGATCCACTTTATATTCTACAGAATCCCCTTCTTTCCCACTAATATATCCTGGTGTTTTTTCAACTGTATAATCCGCATACGGCTTATACTCGCTATCTTTATATAACCTTAAATAATCAATATAATTCTCAACCGTTCCTTTAGACCAATACGGAACACCTGAGATAATAACATCTTCCTCAACAAACTTTCCTCTTTTTCTATATGTCGCTACTTTAGATTGGGTATAATCCAACCCCGCATTGATTAATTCTCTTGCAAATTCACTTTGACTGAAATATTCCGTACTAGACAAAATCAACTTATGACTTGACCCATGAAGTAAATACGTATCATTCCGAAAGTAATGAGCTATTAAATCTAATGCGAACGCCAATTTTTCTCCAATTAAATGTTGATACAACAAATTTATATCAAAACTATTTTCTTTTGGACTTTTAAAGAACCAAAGCAACCTTAAAAACGTCCTCTCTTCTTCTGTTTCTAAAGCGCGAAGCGCTTCATCGTGCATAAACACATTTTCATAAGCATTCATTTTATCCTCTAAATAAGGATAGGTATTAAGAAGTAGCTCTATTGTCTTTGACATGGAAAATTCCTCCTTTGTGATAAGTTATAACAAAGATACCACACTTTGTTATACATTACGACAATATATGTTGTAATGTATAACAATAATTCTTTTTTTACAACCGTGGCAACGAAAAGAATCCCGCGAGGGATTCCGTTGACACTTCTTTTCAAAGGTGCGTAAGCCCTTTGAAAAGAACAATAAAAAGCCTGTGAGTACATTACATTTCGTAAGAGAAATGTAATGACGCTACAGGCGTATTGTTTGTATACGAAGTATATAAACAATCAATTTCCAAAGGGCTCGATGCCCTTGGAAATTGCATTCTTTAAAAAAGGAAAAGCGAAATGCTTTTCCTTTTTCATTCTATCGCTTGCGATAGAATGAACTCATTTAACAGGCTCGATGTCTGTTAAATGAGTATTCCAAAGAAAAAAGAGAAAGAGGAGATTAACTCCTCTTTCTCTTTCTATCGTAAGTACCCCTTCTCTCTCAAAGAATAGAATCGACCTGCATCGTTGACAATAAGACTGTCTAACACCTCAATCCCTATCAACTTACCTGCATCATACAAGCGTTTTGATACATCCTTGTCTGCATCAGAGGGAAGAACCATCCCTGAAGGATGCTAGTGGGCTACCACGATTGAAAAACTATTATTTAAGATAGCACTTTTAAACACATCGCGTGGGTGCACAACACTAGAATTTAATGAACCCACGTGACAACGATGTACTGCAACTACTTCATTTTGTGTGTTCAAACACATTACAAGGAAAATTTCACGGTCATCATCACCAATAAAATGTGTAGCAATTTCTGCCGCATCAGATGGACCAGTGATTTTCTTTTTCGGAACATTTACCTCTTCTCTTACTTGTCTAATTTTCACAATTTCATATGTAGTTTCCATAGCTTAACAGCTCCTTTCATCGTTCGGAACAGGAACAATTTTTGTGAAAAGAGTTGTAACTATGGCGCGAACAAAGTGAAGCGTACAACGTATCAAAAAAAGATTAGGGAATCTTATAAAGCTCAATGATTTAGGTGTTGTTGCGAATGTATTTTATGAGCTTACAACACTTTAACCTACTTAGCTTTATTAGTTTCCCTTTTCTTTTTGCAGACCATTTACCAACTCTCATGAACAAAAATTATAATGAGGAGAACAAAGGAAGGACGGATTCCACTATCCCATTACTTAATGCTTACCGTTCAAAAATTCCAACGGAATTAGGTAAGCTATTTAGAAAAGTGCGCAAGCCTTTTCTAAATAAAGAAAAGAGCTTGTATGCGTAGCATAGAAACAATCGGTTTATAGGTGGCTCGATGCCTCTTATAAACCGACTTCTCTTATTTGAAGCAGCAGCAGGAGAAACCCCTTTACATCATGGAAAGCGCATTTCTGATTCCTATTTCAACTTGCTCTTTACTCATATCAGACGAGAAGACCACTTTAACAAGACATTCATTATACTTATCCCGATTTGCTTCTACAGAGAACATGGGTGTTTTTGCCCATCCCCTCGAAAGGGGGGAATAAGAAAAAAGTAACCACCTTTCTATAAAGAGTAGCATTTTGAAAATGCTGATTTACAACAATAAGGATTTTGGGACAAATCATACGAGACACACGCAATCCTTATTGAAAACAAAATCAGTTAAATACCACTAGGGTTAATCCTGTACATAAATAGATATATTAGAAGTCTCGTCAATAAAACACGAAATGTTGATGCTACCTCTATAGGGTTTTTACCACATCAAAAAAACTGCATAAAAAAAGAGCCTGAATCCAGACTCCTTTTGTTTATTAATTTGGTCTAAATGAAGTTTCTACTCCTGGCATTACTTTATAATATTTCCAATCCATTGAATATGCTGTTCCTGTAAGAGTTGCATAACCACCATTATTTTTATTCATTGATACACTACCACTAAGTGTAGAACCTAACGCTCCCATACCACCTACAGTTGCATTTCTTTTATAACCAGAATGGTATTTTAATGCTACATTACCATTAAATTGATATGGCCATTTTGTAGCTGGCTTAACAGACCAATAAACAGATCTTCCACTATTACTTGCAACAATACTTGAACGCCCTCCAGGACCATTAACCGATGAATACATTATAGGATTATTTTTATCTATTATAGGGTTACTTCCGTCCATACTAACACTATCAGGATGATTCAAAATAGCATTAGAAATTTCTGTATCATTACCAAAACTTCTAACTGTAATTTCTTCATCTTGATAAATAATTTCTCCAGTTGCATTTAACATTTCCAACTTTTGATCGTCCAGTTCACTTGCAAATACTGGAGTAACTAATACCAAGGAAAATATAGCAAAAAATGTTGATAAAAAAACCTTTTTCATAAAAACATCCTCCATTTCTATAATTTGTATATCAATCTATGATATTATGGTAACATAAATTGATAATAAGAGGTGAGATTTTTTGAAAGAAAAAGATTTTTTAAGTGAAAAAGATTATTATAAAATTCTTTTAAAAGGGACATGTAAAATTAATAATATCCATCCTCAAAAACCAAGATTTGAATATTTTAGCGATATAGAAGAGCTTGTGCTTATTCATATAAAAAATCATTTGGAAGATGGAGTAGATATAGAATGTTTTAAAATTTTATATTATATTCATCAAACAGTGATACCTTTAGGGATCAAATATACTCAACAATTATATTTCTACCCAAATGGAAATAGATTAGACCGCATAACAGTTCAATTTAAAAAAGAAGACTATATATTATTAAACCAAAAAATAAAAACAGGGGATATAAGTAATTAACAACACTTAAAAGTGTTGTTTTTATTTTCCCTCCCCCTTATTTTGGGGTGTTAGCCCCTGAAATATGCGTAAATGCATATTGTAAATCCCCTTAATAATTCCTTAGCGTACGAAATTCGCGGAATCCCCATACAGGCTGTTTTTGCCCATCTCCTGAAAAAGGGGTGGACAAAAAGCGATATTCTTTTTCAAGAACGATTGCTTTTTTGTAAGTTACATTCGTATTCTTTGACTCTTCTATAAAATGTATTACTCTTCATCCCTACCTTTTGCATTGCTTCTACTGCAGTAATTTTATGATTTTTCCACGCTTGATAAGTTTCTATAAAATTATCATCGATTTCAATTTTTTTACGGCCAAATTTAATTCCCTTTTGAAGTGCAATTGCAATCCCCTCTTTTTGTCGTTCACGGATTCTTTTTCTTTCATCTTCAGCCATATAACTTAATAACTGCAAAATTAAATCTGAGATAAGGGTTTCAATTCCATTTAAATCTTTATATTTCATTGTATTAAGAAGCGGCATATCTAACACAACAATATCAACTTCTTTATCTTTAATTAATTCTTGCCATTCATCTAAAATCATTTGTTTATTTCTTCCCAAACGATCTAATGATTGGATGTATAAAACATCTCCATTTCTCAACATACGCTTCATAAGTTGATATTCAGGACGTTTGAAATCTTTTCCGCTCGCTCTTTCTATAAAGATATATTCTTCAGGAATACCTATTTCGGATGCAGTCACGAGTTGTCTTTCAATAGATTGATCTTTACTACTCACTCTAATATAAAAAAATTTCCTCATTATATATTCCTCTCTCATTTCAACATTTTTATACAAGCTATAATTATATTTTAGTGTCAAATTATATACAATTCAAATGACATATTTCAAAAATAATTATGTTATAATTATGAAACATTAAAACTTAATCAAACTCCCCATGTCAAAAAGTATACTTTTTGACATGGGGTAATCTATTATAACTATAATTTATAAGGAGATGTAGAAAACGATTGAACATGAATATTCAAAAAAGATTAACTATTTTAACTACAGATGAAATAAATCAACTTTATAGTAGACCTCTTTTTACAACTAAAGAGCGAGCACAGTATTTTTCTCTTTCTCAAATGGAAACTGAATTGTTATATACTTTACGTTCAATAAAATCTAAGATTTATTTTATTCTTCAACTTGGATACTTTAAGTCAAAGCATTTATTTTTTCAATTTAACCTATGTGAAGTGAAAGAAGATATTCAATATATTCTTAAAGTCCATTTCAATAATGCTGACTTCTCAGATTTTGGATCTATTGATAAAAAAACTAGGCTAAATCAACAACAACTTATTCTCAAACGATTTAACTATTGTCTTTGTGATTCACAATCTCGACTAGATTTAAAAGAACAAGCTCGTAGAGCTGCAGCTATAAGTGGGAAACCGATTTTTATTTTTCGAGAACTTATAAATTATTTAACTACTAAACGGATTATTATTCCTGGTTATAGCTTTATACAAGAGGTTATAGGAAATGCTATTACATATGAACAAAAACGCCTTATAAGGATTATACAAAAACAGCTATCCGAGGCGGATAAACAGCATTTAAAAGAATTATTATACAATCCTTCTGGTTTATATAAGATTACTCGAATCAAACATGAACCTAAAGACTTTAGTATGAATGAAATTAAACGGGAAATTGAATATGGGAAAGAAATGTATCCTCTTTTTCAACTGGCCAATTCAATTTTGCCACAACTAAAAATTTCTAATGAAAGTATTAAATATTACGCTTCTTTAGTAGAATATTATTCCGTATATAAATTAAAAAGGTTTAATGAATCCCTTATAAATCTTTATTTATTATGCTTTATTTTTCATCGATACCAAAGAATGAATGATAATTTGATCAATAGTTTTATTTATAAAATGAGAAAATACAACGATGATATCTTATCCTTTGCGAAAGACCAAGTATATAACTATTACACAGAAAACCAGGAGGATTTCAAGAAAGTTGGAGATGTTTTACAAGTTATAATAGATGAAAACATTTCCGAACATACAGTATTTAAAGACATACAAAGACGTGTATTTTCTATCCTAGACCGTCCTAAATTAGCTGAGCTAGCAAATCAAATCTTGAATACTTCGAAGATAGATGAAAAAGCGTTCCGTTGGGAACGTATTGATGCATTAGCTTTACAATTCAAAAGACAAATTCGTCCTATTTTTATGGCAATTGATTTTGTTACAACAGATATTGAAGATTCTCTTATGGATGCAATACATTTTTTAAAAGAAGTTTTGATGAAACGAAAAACTTTACTTAAATATGATATCGAAGATATTCCACAAACCTTTATACAAAATGGGACCAAACGTTATCTTTACACGAAAGATGATGCGCATTCAAAACGTTTACTAATAGATCGATATGAATTTTTAATTTATCATTCTTTATAGCATCGCTTACAATCAGGGGATATTTTTTGTAGAAATAGCATACAGTATAGAAGTTTTGAAGATGATTTAGTCGATGAAGATACCTGGGTACATAAAGAAAGTATGATTCAAGATTTCAATTTAACTAAGCTACAACAGCCCATCGAACAGCATTTAAAAGAACTTGAAACCAAATTGGAAGCTCGTATCATCTCTATTAATAAAAGGATTACCTCTGGAAAAAACAAACATGTTCAAGTGAAAAAACATAAAAATAATCATTCTTGGACACTTCCATATACTCGAGCTTCATCTCTTATTAATCATTCTTTTTTCGATGTATTACCACAAGTTGATATGAGAAGTATCCTGTATTTTGTAAATCAGCAATGCAATTTTCTAAATAACTTTGAACATATTTTGGGACGCTATGCTAATCAAAAAGCAAATGATTATACTCTCATTCCATGTTTAATAGCTTGGGGAACCAATATGGGGTTATATCGAATGGGAGAAGTCTCTGATATAGATTTTTCAAAATTAGCTACTACATCAGCTAATTTTATTCGATTAGAAACATTAAAAGATGCAAATGATTGTATCAGTAATGCCACAAGTCAGCTTCCTATTTTTCCGTATTTTAACATTGATGATTTCATCCATTCAAGTAGTGATGGCCAAAAATACGAAACACAGATTCATACACTACAGTCCCGTCACTCTTCTAAATATTTTGGAATGAATAAAGGAATCACTTCTTATACAATGGTGGCTAACCACATTCCAATTCAAGCAAGAATTATTGGTGCAAATGAGCATGAAAGCCATTATGTATTTGATATTTTATACAATAATACAACCAATATAAAACCTACTATCCATTCTACAGATACACATGGAACGAATGAAGTTAATTTTGCTATTTTAGATTTGTTTGGTTACCAATTTGCACCAAGGTATAAGGACATTCATGCAACTATATCTCGCAACTTATACGGTTTTCAACATCCAAATCAATATGAAGGATTACTTATCAAACCCTTACGGAAAATCAATACAGAACTAATTATGAAGGAATGGGACAATATTAAACGTATTATGGTATCTCTTGCTTTAAAGACTACAACTCAAAATGTTATTGTTCGAAAATTAAGTTCTTATGCACGAAAAAATCAAACCAAGCGAGCATTATGGGAGTATGATAACATCATTAAAAGCCTATATTTTTTAGATTATATTGATTCATTATCGTTACGTCAAAATGTTCAAAAATCACTAAATCGTGGAGAAAGTTATCATAAATTACGTCGATCAGTATCATATGCAAACTTTGGGAAACTCCGTTTCAAAACTGAACAAGATCAACACATTTGGAATGAATGTAGTAGGCTACTCAGCAACTGTATTGTTTATTACAATGCGAGTATATTATCTAATTTATTAATAAAATCCAAAGATACAGGGATTGAGATGAAAATATTACAGTATATTTCACCAATTGCATGGCAACATATCAATTTTTATGGTCGTTATGAATTTAGTAAATCCCCAACGGTAGTAAATATAGAGGAAATTCTTGAGAGTATCAATAAAGATGATATTCTAACCAGCTTAACACGAGAAGACTCCTTGGAAGAATAAAGTATTGCTGTCCTTATTCCCCCTTTTCGGGGGGATGGGCAAAAACACCCAATTTTAAAAACTCAGAAGGCTGAATTTGCCCAATTCCAGGGGAAATAAACCATCTTTTTGCTCCCAATCTTTCAGGGGTAAAGTTAGAAACTGGTAATCTATTTAATAATATTAGAGAAACAAAACCAATAATATAAAGTGGCCAAGATAACTTTTGTAATTGATCCACATCTAGGTATGCAACCAGTAATAATAGTGCAAAACCTATTATATAGTTCAAACCTTGTTTCATAGCAAAGTTAGACTCACCATATTGTCCAGTTTGCTGACTACTATATATAGCTGTTATGCTCGTGATACATAATATGCATAATATTAAAATCAATGTTACATCTAAACTCTTTAGAAAATCCAAACATCTCTTCATGATTTCCTTCCGTGATATTATTGGCAAAACAAAAGAGGATACAACTCTATCCTCTTTTGTTTATATTTTTTTGTATACAAGCTTTTTATCCGTTCCTTTCTTCATATGTTAGGGAAGCCTATTTTACTTATACTATCTTTTCATTAATCCGTTTATAAAGGTAATTATTTTGAATAAAACAAAATAAACATTTAACTGTTATTTACTAGATATAACTAGAAATTTTATTGTTTTTTAGGAAGTACAACTTCTTTATACAATTGAACTGTAATAAGATAATAGATTGTATAGATACTTATAAAAATAGAAATTGGTATCCACATGTGAAAATAAGGGTTAACAACAAAAGCAGAAAAAATATTCATCCCAACAAATACATGTATAATACCGACAATTGCAGGGAATACAAAAATAAAGAATAATTCTTTGTAGATTGAATTTGTTAATAATTCACGGCGGACTCCAATTTTACGAAGCATTTGATAACGTGCCACATCACTCGAAGCACCTGATAATACTTTAAACATGAGACAACTCGCCATCATTGTAAGGAAAGCAATCCCTAGGAAAAACGCCATAAACAATATTCCGTTTACAAAACCTGAATATATTGTGTAATAATGGTATTTTGTTGATCCTAATAATACTGATTTTACATTCTTTACTTCCTTTTCTAGCTCAGTAATTAAATCTTTATACTTCACTAGTTGTAAATGATTAATTTCTTTCCATTCCTTCACATATTTCATGTAATCATCTGATTTTCCAACAAATGTTATATTCTCTGATTTTGCTATGTTCTCATACATTTTTTTGCTAACAATTTTAATAGGATGCTTCAAATGAATAGCAACATAATCCGGCACGATTACCCCAAAGGCCATTTTCCATTTTTGAGACATTTCTATCATAGCGTCTCCATATTTTATATCCTCCCCTAATACAGAGTTTAAAGGTAGTTCTTCTGTATTACGTATTAGCTTTTTTTGTCCATTTGTATCATTTTCTACTAATAAAGGATCCTTTTCTAAATCTTCCTTAATGAAATAAACAAACTTCTCATCCACTTTATAGCGATATTCTTTTGTTTCTGTAAATTTAATATCACTTAAAATTTTCTTCTCCTCAACTGTTGGATTATGAATATTGACATCATAATAGGTAAACTTATCTAATTGAAATGGAATATTATTTTTAAAAGCCATCCCTCCAGATATTGCTCCAGCACCTAATGCTACTAGCATTGTAATCGTAGCTAAAACTTTTGTTAGATTACTAATTCGATAATTTAATTGAGCAAATGTAAAAGCATTAATTCCCTTTTCATTAAACTTCTTATTAGATTTAATCATTTTTACGATAAGCGGTAATACAGCTCCAAATAACATATACGTTCCTGATGTTACAGTGATTAAAGATACGACTATCCCGCTAACCTGTAACTTCCACATATTAATCATTGCAAAATACCCAACTGCTAATAAAATCAAGGCAAATACTGCAAGTACTGCCTTTTTTATTCCTCCTACCTTGACTTGATCCATTTTTGCATTTCCATGCACTAGTTGTAATACCGAAGTATTTAATAATTTAAAGCTATTGATAACTGCATTGATAAAAAAGATGGTTAAGAAAAATCTACAAGTTGCTTTTAATGCTGGTAGATGCAACGCATTATATCCAACTGCATCAAATGCGAGTTGTGTCATTAGCAACTTACCTGTCGTATGTGAGAGAACGATTCCAACTAACCCTCCAATTACAAGAGATACAACTCCTAATGCCATCGTCTCCATAAACATAAGGGTTACAACTTTATCTCGTTTCGCCCCTAACATCATGTACATTCCAAATTCCCTTTGACGTAGAGAAAATAGAAATGAATTAGCATATAGAATATAGAAAAATGTCACAGTCCCAACTAAAAATGAGCCTGCTTTAAATATAAATAAAATCGCACCGATTGAATTATTTTCTTTCAAAAACACTTCATTAGTTCCTAATGTTTGGAACATATAAAAAATAGAAATGGCTATAATTAATCCCGTCAGCAAGATGCCATAATCTTTCTTCTTGCTTTGGATAGCCCCAATAGCTAATTTGAATAACATCATTGAACTTCCTCTCTTATATTTGTTTCGTATCCATGTTTGCCATAACATTTAAAATTTCTTTATAAAATGTTTCACGATCACTCGTACAATGTAATTCTTTATATAACCCTCCGTCTTTAATAAATAAAATCCGTTCACAATAGCTCGCACTATAAGGATCATGAGTAACCATCATAATAGATACATTTTGCTTTCTATTTAGGTTTTTCATCGCCTTAAGTAAACTTTTCGCATTTTTGGAATCGAGTGCTCCTGTTGGCTCATCCCCTAAAATAATTGCTGGCTCGTGTACAAGCGCACGTGCTGCAGCAGTACGCTGTTTTTGTCCTCCTGAAACTTCCGCAGGATATTTTGGAAGAATTGATGAAATATCTAACATTTCCGCTACTTTCTCTACCTTTGGTTTGATATTTCGTGATGGAACACCTTGAAGTGATAAGGGAAGAGCAATATTCTCATACACAGATAAGTTCTCCAACAGATTAAAATCTTGGAATATAAATCCTAATTTTTGAGAACGAAAATCAGAAAGCTCATCCTGCTTCATTTTTGTAATATCCGTACCTGCAATTTCAATTACACCATCTGTCGCCTTATCTAATGTCGAAATTACATTTAGCAAAGTTGTTTTCCCCGAACCAGACGGACCCATAATTCCAATAAACTCACCTTCTCTTACCGAGAATGAAACATTCTTTAAAGCATGGGATTGATTTTCATCTTTTTTTCCATACGTTTTTTTCACATTTTCAACTTTTACAACTGTTCTATTCACTTAAACCCCTCCAGGTATTTAATTTCATCAAAATACTCTACTAATTTTAAAATGATTATGCTTTTCTCTTTCCATATGTCATAGTTCGCCACATTTTCTCTAGTGGACCCATTTTAAAGAATTTAAACCAAATCGAAGTATATATAATTTGGATCGTAAAAATAAGTAACGCTATCCAAACTGTTTGTGTAGGTGTTACAAATTCAATATTTGCAAATGAAAATATTACTTTGGCAATGATGCTTTGTGCTACATAATTTGTAAGGGCCATTCTTCCTACAGAAGCAACCGGTGTAAACAACGTAGCAACTGTTTTATTTTCTAATAATAAAAACATCGTACTTAAATATAAAACAACCGTTGGGATACTACTTAGTTTAATAATCAGGGATAATTGATCACTGTTTGCACTAGATGCTAGCCAAATCCAGACAGCACCACCAATGACTAACGGTAACATCGCCAATTGAATTCTCATAATTTGTTTTTTAAATTCCCAAATTCTTCGTATCCACCCTGCTTTAGATACCCCAAAGCCAGCTAAGAACATCAAGAAAATTAAAGTCGAATCTGTTGTCATAGATGTTGCGATTGAAGTAACCATTTCATTTTTAATATTTACAAGTTGTATCACGATACAAAATAAATAAGCACTAGCAATCCCGCCTAGCCACTTAGCTATCGTAGATAAACTCGCATGATAAAATGGAATTAATAATAAACCGATACATGCATATGCAGATAAAATACTCCCAAAAAATATAAACATATGGACAAGACTTATAATGAAAAGTGATCCTAAACGTCTAGCAAATCTCCGTTTAGGATTATCTCCACGCTTCTCAACATTTGAAGCAAAAATATAAAATCCTACTCCAAATAAAAATGAGAAAATTGAAAAGAACTTCTTCGTAATTATTACATCAATTAATATACGGATTGTTTCATCTATACCACCATAATTCGTGGGTGCCGAAGATCCCTCGATTACTATTTGAAATGCTGGTATGTTAATAAATAAAATACCTAACAATGCAAACCCACGAATAATATCAAGTGATACGATTCTATTTTTTGAATATATTATTGAATTCATGTTTTCCTCCTCCAATCAACTATATGGGTGACCTAACCGGACGGTTCGGTCTGTTTTTGTTAAAATTTTTATAACATCTTCTCACTAGCTTATAACATTTTATACTCTTTACTACATACTATAAAACAGCATTCAATTTTTCTAAGATCGCTTTATCAATCTTGGTTTTATCAACTTTTTCTTTCTTAGAAATAATACCTCTCCTATCTTCCCAATGTATAATGTAATATTGATTTTTTTCAAAAACATCATTTGACACAATTCGAAGCTTTCTTTCTTTTCCTTCTTTATCGTACCCTGTCACGTTATAGACATTGTTTTTGCTCATTTCACCATTATTTAACCTTTTGCTTTCAACTGTAGGGTTAGCTATCATTTTCACGTAATATTCTTTCGTTGAATAATATCCATTGCTAGAGGTAAGATAATAAAAAGCACCCCCACAAATTACTACTAAAACCATAAAAGCTCTAAAAAACCATTTCATAAAAACACTTCTCCTTTTGTATTGATTAAACATCCATCATTAAGCTAGCTTCTTAAGTATGACTTAAAACTATATAGCTTACCATCCAACTTTCTTACATTAACATTACAAACCTGTAATGTTCCGCTCAATCTTTTTTCGAAATATATGCTGTGAATTTTAATCTACGTATTATCAGTAAACCCAATATAATGAACAATGCAACAATATATGTTAGCGAACATGAAAGACCCATTTCGGGTATTATGATGTCCGTTAATGCTTGTTGCGTCATCCTATTCCATTGCTACACAAAATCCGAATGTATATAGATTTTATAAAAGGAAGTCTCCGAGATTACGATTTTAAGACGATTATCTTTTTTTATGGATCCCCCTATCGTTAAATCTCTTTAAATACGCGATGTGGATATTCAGTTCGTAAGAAATGTAATTTATGTACATGCAATGATTCTAGATTCTTAGCATACTAATAGCGTATAGCGCGCTTATAGCTAACCAACAAGTCCACTGCGAAAGTAGGGCTGTTTTTTATGCCTATTTTGATAATACCGGTACCATCGTTTTACATAGTCCAAAAGTCATCATAATCGACTTTTTTACCTGTTAGTTTTTTTAACGCTTTTATGATTTTTTGTGCATTCCTCATTGTAGGTGAAAATTTGTCGCCTTGGCATACACGACTTATTGTGGACTTGCTCACTCCACTTTCATTGGCAAGATCATGTTGAGTTAGATCATTACGGTCTAGAAACTCAGCTAATTTGGAACGATTTCTTTTTCCTAAATTGAACCATTTCACTTTTAACCCTCCTATAAAATTCTTTAGTAAAAGGTTAGCCAACAATTTTATTTTTAAACTTCCGAAAAATAGGTTCAATTAGATCTATCTGAACAACATCAAATAATGAAGAAAGATGTACACCAAGAGCCAAGAGAAAAAAGTAATCCAATACAACAAAAACCAACCGCATCTGAACGAATCAAGAAACTTAAAGAGAAAACAAAAAACAGCAAGCTTCACCAAGCTCGCTGCCCTTTATTCCTTCTGTCCAACAAAAACATCAACAAGTGATTCAATGATTGCCCCAACTGCTACAGCAATAGCTACATAGGGTAGCACCACACTTCCATCAACATAAGGATTTAGACTATTCTTGAAGTTGAAAACACGTTACTATTCTCTTATGTTAATAAGAAAGGGTGTCGTGCTTTTTATAAATGTGTATCAAAAACAAGAGTTGTCTTTATTTGCTGAAGAGTTATATCATAAAATTCTAAAAAACAACAGACCGGACCGTCCGGTCTGTTGTTTAGTTTATTAACCAAAGACAACATTAATTTCTAAGTTAATACGAGTAATTCATATCTACACATTACTTAAATCCACTTTATCTAATACTACTAGATTGAACTTTGGTTTCGCACTTAAAAAATTTAATAAATAGATATTGAACAAAAGGTCCCATAATTAATAGTTGGACTGGGAAAGCAAAAATAAAGTTTTTGAAAACTATTGAGTAGTAAAGCTCAATTAATGACTTTTCACCTAAACCATTAGAAAAATGAGCATTTGCTACCCCATAAATAGACATAAAGAGAACCATTCCAACTACCATAAAGAATGAAATAGATAAATTTACTAATTTCTCCTTAGATTTATCGTAAGGTAACAAAAATGCAAATTTCTTTGCGATTGGACCAACTATAAATAAATCTAATAACAAAGAAATTATAAAACCTAATGTTAGTTGAATAAGTACTCCTTTAAAGGATACTATTCCAATTAAACCATTTATAAATAAATTATAAAAAGTCATAACTATGCCCATCCAAAAGCATGTTAGCATCTCAAAGTAAAAATTTTCTTTTTTAGTTATTGGCAACTTATCATCCCTTCTTTACTTATAAGCAGTATAATTTTATAGTGATATCATGAAATTTCACACCACAATAAAGAAATGTAATATGCTATCTCCTATAGAAAAAACAATAGTTCTTTATTAACAGCTTGGCGTAAAGTTAGACATAATTGTAAATCACCAGAAATTAATCTTATTCTTAATTAAAGTCTTCACTTTCTCTTAACAAGCTTATAAGTTTGGGTTTTGTTTTTCCATTTCTTTTAGTTCCATGCTTAATTGTTCTAATAAATGGGCTGGTGCTTTTTTCGGCGAACCAGCATCAAATGGTGGTTGTGGATCATATTCTAAAACTAATTGTGCAGCTTTGGCAGTATCTTCTCCATATTCCCAAGCAACTAACTGTAAAGCCATATCAATACCAGCTGAGACTCCTGCTGCCGTTATAATGCTTCCCTTATGAACAACCCTTTCTTCAGTTGGTATGGCACCGAGAGAACGTAAGATATCATAAGAGCCCCAATGACTGGTTGCTTCAATCCCGTTCAATAAACCTGTAGCACCTAAAATTAATGAACCATTACAAACTGTTGTAGTGTACTTAGTAGTTTTATGAATCCTACGTATCCAATCCAATGTTTCTTTATCATTCATAGGAACCTTAAAGTTTGGTGGACGACTTCCAGGAATTACAAGGATATCAGCTGAAGTAATTTCGGAAAAACTATAGTCAGCATGTAAAAATCCCATTTTTGTATCTAGCTGGATTAATCCTTTATTTTTAGCAACAAACTTTAATTTACTATTTGTTCCGGCAGCGAATACTTCATAAGGTCCAATCGCATCTAATGCTGTGATTCCATTGTAAAGCATAATAACAATTTCCATTATAATCTCTCCTTAATACAGAATAGTATATTTGTTATTCATTAAATTAAATACTGTTTTAAAGCCTTAACACTTATACAAATTATGTATACACACTAAAACCTCCTTGTATTTTGATTCGATAATAGACCGAACCGTCCGGTCTATTATCTTAATAATACTACATCGCTATTAATATTGCAAATTTCATTCTTAAATTAAACAACGTTAATGATTAATTGAGAGTTGAAAATTTATTTACTGCCAATATCCCTCTTAAAAATAATATATTTGACTACCTAAAACGATTATTTTTAATCTAAAGAAAAAGAACCAAATAGATTAAAATGCTTAAATTTGGTTCTTTTCTAAATGATTTTGTAATAATATTTTTACTTGTTCGATACTATAAATTATATGTTCATTATTTAAAGACAAACGACTCGCCATAATTGCACCTTCTATAGTCGAAAGTAAAAATGATGCTAAGCCATAAGAATCTAAACCTTGTTTAAATTCTTTAGACTTAATCCCTTCTTCAATAATAGCTTGTATAAAAAACAAAGTCCGATTATATTCTTCAACAACCTTTTCACGAAGCGCTGGAAGTCCATAATCAGCTTCTATTGCTGTATTAAGTAAAGGACATCCTCCATCCACAGGTGGGTTATGAGCCGCATCTTGATAAACTTCAAACATTGCTATTAATTTATCGAGTGCTGTATTTTTAGATTTTGTTGATTCGGAAAAATGTTTCCAAATAATATCCCCAGAATATGCAAACGCAGCAATAGCAATTTCATTCTTATTTTCAAACCGTCTATATATCGCACCTTTAGGAAGTCCTGTAGCTTCCATAATATCCTGGATAGAAGTTTGACCGTATCCCTTTTTATTAAATAATATTAAAGCATTTTGAATAATAACATCACGTATGGTATCTACCTGATTCATTTATACCTGCCTCCACCTAAATACTATATCCTGTTTTTTAACCTATCCTACCATATTTAATGTAGTATATTATTCCCCCTTTATCAACCAAAACACACAAGTACATAAAATAAATTTCATTCCCGCATCTTTCTTCATTACCTTCGCTGTAAAGGTTACTTTTGCTTCTCCTACACCATTGATTTTTGGTACCACTACTTTCAAGTAGTTGCCTTTTACTTCGGCTTCTACCTTTTTACCATCCAACAGGATACTAGCTGCGTCTAGCTCAAGTCCTCCTGGTAATGTATCTTCAATTACCACATCTTTTACTGTTGTTTTATCTAATACGTTTTTCGCAACAATTGAATATGTTACGGTATCTCCCGCTTTTACTACTTTCTTATCCGCTAATTTCTCAGCTTCTATTTTACCAGGTATACATTTTATTGCATTTGAATTAGCTAGTGCTTTTGAAGTTGGAATTTCAAACTTTGTATCACTTGACATGAAAAATCAACTAGCAACATCAAACCCATTTACATCGGGTTTTGTTTCTGTCACCTTATAAAAAAGGTTATACTCGCCTTCGGGTACACGCATATCCCGAGCTTCTAAATCATTATAAAATCTAAAACCATTTTATCTTTTTCATTTTTAGTAACCTTTGAAACTGTTTCAATTAAACGTTTAGAAAAATTATTAATATCATTTGAAAGAACAAACCATTCTGGTTTAGTCGCCATACTTTCAAGTGATTTTCGAGATTCTGGTCCAACTTCATTTTCATACTTATCATAATAATTATTCGGAGCTGATAGCGCCTGTTTATTTTCCAAAAAGGCAGTTACTAATTTATAATTTTTACTTTTTATTAGATTTTCTATATTAGTAACTTTCTACCATTATCCACTATGGCGTAAAAATTTCAAGTCAATTGCAGTGAATCAATAAATCTAAGACATACTTATACTCTAAAAAGGACATGTTCAGTGCGGGAAAGCTCCTCTTCAAAAAGCTTTGCGTTCTCTTTTCATGTTTCAAAACCTAATGTTATAACATTCCATAAGAATCAATTCTACCCTAGATCATTGATGAGTTAAAGAAAGAGAAAAAGATGCCTGTAGGCATCCAAAGAAGGCTGATGCAATATCCAAATAACATTGCAGAACTAAATCGCCGTTATGTTAAAAAGAGGTTTCGTTCAATGTTTGGATTAAAATTTTTTCGCACATCTAAATTTATTCATTAATCCTTTGGAATAAGGACATAAAAACAGATTCCAATAATAATGTATATACCTTTTTTAAATAAATTGAATTTTTGTGTCAGAATCGGATTTAGTGTTAAAGATAGTATTGTTTTATGTTTTGAATCATTGATATAAATTATCAACAAAATCTTTAAGGTCATCCCAGCTATCTTTAACTGTATCTAGTCTTGCTTTTATATAGTGTGTCTCAAAATCGATGTTTTCAATATTTTGTAATACTTCCTCATATTGTGAAATTATTTTATGCCATTGGTTAATTATATCCTGGATAGAATCAATAGTGATATCAATTTTCGACAACATATTAGTAGCATTATCTTGTGTGTCAGTTAAAATATCCACACCCCTTACAATAGGGCGACTTCTTTTCTCTATTTCTCTTATCTCTTGATTCCGATCGTTAATGTTTTCATTTAGCTTTTTAATTTCTTGTTCTGCAATAGTAATCTTTTTTTGATTTTCCGAAAATATAATACTACAACCGATTGCAGCAGATGGTTGATGACAAGGTACCTTTTTAAGACTCTCAATATTATCGTTCCACGTCTTTATTGAATTGTTATAGCTATTAATTTTTTGTTGAAGAACAGAAATATATTGAGTCTCACTATCTAAGATAGATTTTAATTTTTTTGTGTCTTTTTCTATGTTTCTTCTATCGCCCAACATATCATCACGGAATGATGTTAATTCGTCCAACAATAATTGTGTTTTGTCTTTATTCTCTATTATATTTAATTGCATTGTTCTAAGCCCTATTTTTAACCTTTTTTTATCTTTTTGTTTTACAGCAATTAATAAACCCTCATAATCTTTTTGAAATGTATCATTATAATCCATAATAGTTTGTTTTGTTTTGTTAATATCATTTTTAAGACTATTCAACCAATGCGAAGCATTTTTTTTCCTTATTTGCTGATTATTTAGTAGAATTCTTTTAAATCCATTCTTTATTAAGCTTATGTTGTGAAAATTAATTTCACTTTGATTAAGTATTGCTTCGGCATAATAATCTACATCTGCTATATCAGATGCAACCGTTAAAGTTACATTTTGAAAATGTTGAGATGAGTCATTATGGATTCCTTTTTGGGATATAGTCGTATTTCCTTTTTTCTCTATTGCAAAAGTATGAAGTGGTACAATATTAATGGCAATTATTCCAGCAGTCATCATTAAAAAATTTTTTTGTACAATTTAGTATTCATATTATCCACCTTTTCATAACTCTTATCCAATAGATCTACTTCTAAAATTAAACAAGATATCTATTGGATAAGAAAACTGTTTAATTTATAAATAGAAAGCCTTTCTATTTATAAATTATATCTAACTGGAATTATAATAATATACTAGTTTTCAAGTCTACTGCTTTACTACTTTAATCTCAGACTTATACATCTCTTCAGCAGATTTTCTAACATCAGCCCAGCTATCTTTAGCAGTATTTAGCTTCGGTTTAATGAAATGAACATTTTCGGCGGTCATCTTTTCAACATTTTCACATACGGATTTATATTCAGCATCTATTATCTGCCACTTTGTTGAAATTTTTTCGAGTGAATCAATGGCCATATCAATTGTTTTTGCTAATTCACTGGTTTGCTTTACCATAATTTTTAAATTAGCTGAACTCATTTTAGCTTGAGAAATTTCCAATGTTAGATTCTTTATTTCATTTTCAGAATTGTCCATCTCTTTCTTCGCATTACCAAGTGCAATTCCACCTCCAATTGTTGTTCCTGCACCAGTAGCAACTATCGTTGTCCCAATTACACTTCCGGCGCCAGTAGCAATTAAAACTATGCCACCTGTCAAAATAATTGGACCTACAGCTGTTGCAACAGCTGTGCCAATCACAATATCGTTATATTTTTTTACAGCTTCCATATAGCTGTCTAATTCTTCTTGTAAGACAGTTATACCAGCGTCTTTACTCTCTAAAATACTTTGTATATGATTCGCATCTTTTTTGAAATTATTTGTATCTTCTGATACTTTATCCCGAAAGCTAGATAGTGATTTTACCAAGTTGTCTACTTTCTCTTTGTTACTAGTAATTTCTTTTGATAATTCATTGATTCCCTCTGCAAAAGTTTTTTTATCTTTTTGGTCCAAAACTTCAATCAACTCATCATAATAATTTTGGAAGGTCCTATCGTAATTAATAATGCCTTCATTCACAGAAATAAGTTCTGGTTTAAGTTGATCCAACCATTTTTTTGCATTTTCTTTTGCTACTTTTTGATGTCCCATAACATCATTTTCTAAATTGTCTTTGATGCCTGTTATACCACTAAAATCAGCATTAGCTTGTTTTAAAATTGTTAAAGCATATAAATCCATTACTAGAGCATTTGAACCTGTTTTTTTCAGTGCCTCTTCAAGTCCTTTTGGACCTAAATCATAATCAGGATAATTAGGATACTTATTAGTAGAAACTGCAGCAGCATACATCAGATTTGAAGATGAATTATTTTCTGCTGCAAAAGTATCTGTTGGCACTGTAGTGCTTACTGCCAATGTGATTGCCAATGCAGTTAATCCAATTATTTTATTTGTCATTTTTAATCTCCCCTTATTTCATTAAATATGTATTTAGTTTATTATCAAAATGATTTTATTTGTACATTTGTAATGATGTCTTTAAACTGATCTGTTTGTTTATAAATCTCATCGCTTGTTTTTTTTACTTCAATTAATTTCTTTTGTATTGTTTCACCATTCGTCATTCCTTTATTTATATCGTTTTTTAGTTGAACCATGCTATCATTCAACATTTTCCAATCACTTAATACATATTCTAAAGCCGTGATTTGCTTCTCTATCTGCTGAGTGAAGCCTTTCACTTGGTTTTCAATAAGATTAATCTCCGTTACTTGGATTTGCGCCTCTGATAAACCCTTAACTAAAGTTATCAATTCTTTTTGTTTCTGCTGAATGTTATGAGAGGCTACTGTTACTTGACTGTCAGAAAGATTTATAAGCTCATCATTAATCGATTGAATAGCTGAAATATTAAACTGTTTTTTTTGGCCTGCTGTATCCACAATTGTAGCAACTTGTTTTCCAATATTAATAGATCCTTTCATAATTTCATTTGGTCTATTTAAAATTTTTGCAAGTTCTGTTTGTATTGCTTGCTGAATATTATTAACCTCATTTTTTATTTTTAGAATATTACCCTCTGAACCCTCAAGTGCTTTATATGCTACTTTGGCATCCTCTGATAAATTTTTACTATCTTTATTTAATAAAGTATTAAATCGGTTTATTTCTAATCGGTTTTTTTCTATGCTATTTTGGGTAGTTTGTATTTGATCTTGTACTTCATTGATACCATATATAACTTCTTCTTTCGTCTCCTGATTTCCATCCATATCTTTTGCTAAATCATATAAATCAGTGTAATAATTGTTAAAAATAATACTGAATTGTCTCATATCTTGGTTTAAATCAATTAACTTAGGTTTATATTCATCTAACCAATTACGAGCTTTTTCCTTTACAGATTGTTGATGTAATGTTAAATTATTCGTTTGCAATTGAATATCTGGCTGTTTTAAAATCAACAATCCATACGTTTGTATAAGCGGAGTTTGTACCCCTAATACTCTAATAGAATTATTGAACATATTTCCAACGGTTATACTTTGTGAAGAAGTGATCATTAACTTAGATTTTCCGCCTTCTGCATAAGCACTTACACTGCCTAACGAGCTCATTGATACAGATGTTAATAATAAGCTCGCAATTATAGTTTTTTTCATACTAATTCCTCCTACGTATTATAATTTTAAAGTGAAAAATAACTTGTTACGTTTTTCACAATGTTAATTGTAACACTTGATGAAAGTGTTACAATTTCCTATTTTTACTTTCTCGTGAATTTTTTTGAATAAGTGATGAAAATGTAATATTTACCTTTTTAATTTTTTTAAAAGGTAAACATCAGGATATATTAACGTCACCTTATAGAATTTAGTAAGGTATTCTCCGCCATTTGCATGTGCTTTACATTAAAATGAGTAAGAGGGAGGGGATAATGATTTTAATGGGCTTAAAAATATTGAAGTTGCGTTAGGGGATCCACCAAAGTAGAAGTTGCTATTTTATATAACGTAAATCCAAACATAGAACGCATGCGTTTCTTGATAAAACGATGATCTTGTCCCATTTGATTATTAAGATGTCTAACTTTTCACAGTTGCATGTTTTCGGGCATATGGATCCAATCCTTGTATCAAATACAGGATAGACAGAGGGCCTATCTACTGTTATCACACGGGGGTTAGAAATCGAAGAAAAAGTCAAGGTATTATGAAAAGAGAGCTTAGCTACCTGCAGTGACCCATATCGAGTAATCATCATGCTTTTCAGAAAATGAAATCGTTAATCGTTTATCTTTGGTACCGTTAACAAATTAATATCAGACTGATAAATACCTTTTCCATACCAATCACAAAACCTTTCTAGAGCAATAGTATCAGTATTTCCAAGATTTATAGATTCATTGTAATTATCTTGAAGTTTTTAGGACAAAACGGTTAAAAATATATTTCGTAAAAATACTAATTAGTAACATTAGATGTATAATTTAAATTATATTTAAAATACCCTTTACTTAAGTATATAGGGTAAAGGGTATTTTAATATTAACTTTATACAGTCTCCATTCAATCTAAGTTGAAATCTCTATAGATTCCAATTTCATGTGACATTGAAGATAAATCAGGGGTTCTAAATTCGATAACTTCCTCTTCTTCTAATACTACAATTGTATCAGAGTTAATAAAAGACGTAAGTTGATTTGAAATTACAATCCGATTATATTTTAGGATAGGGAGCTTATAAACTCTGTGGGGGAAACCTTCCATTTACTTATTTATTTGGTCTTGGATAATCACCCTTATCCAATTTGCAATTTATCACCTATTTGATCTTCAATCATTCATAAAAATATAAAGCCCCCTTTTCAAAATGCTTTTTTAACTAAATTAATTGCCACTCAATATACTGTCCCTTAGCTGATTCCATCAAATTAAACTCTTGGATTATTTACCATCCGTCTTTCTGGAGGTATAAGTGATTGTAAAAACAACATATCCCTGTTATTTAATGAGTTTTAGCACTCTTCGGTCACTGATTCTTCTTTCTACAATCTTCGTTAATTTTTATGATTAATATTGTTAAAGTATCTTTGTATGTCTACATCTACAATCCAGTGAGCCATTCGGCTCCCTCTCCCTACCTTCGATATCGCTTTGTGCGCATTCTGTTTTACCCTTCCCCATCTCCATGCTTCGTCCAGAATGCCTGGACGATAAATCTTATCATACAATGCATAAACCTTCCGCTTGAATTTTCATTGGAACAAAAATATAAATTTTTCCAAGTTTCTCGAGCTTTTACATCGGTTTAGTCAACTAGTTTTCCAACATCTCGCATATGTTTATGAGTTGCCCCTCTCCTTTCCGAAATAAAGTGCAAAGAAGGATTTCATAGCTCCAGACACTACTTTCTGAACATACCTGTGATTCTTTGATGTCGTATCTCCGAGCCCTTTATCCCTTCCATATTCTCCAGGCTCAACTTCCCTTTGTCCTATTACTAGGTTGTTTTTAACGAGGCGGGAGGTTCACTTTATGTTACAATCTGCTAATTCGCTCGTATTTCTATTAGAAGTTACTTTTTCATCTTAGGATTTCTCCACTAATTCCTTGTCAGCTACTAGGCGACTTGGCTCTTATCTAGATAAAGTTTTTCACCAATACAATACCCCGATTAGCTAGGGACACACAATAAAAAGCTGATTTCCTTTACAGTAAAGAAATCAGCTTTTTATTGTTTATCGATATAAAATCCATTTCATTTATTAATCTTGTATAATATACAAGACTTACTCACAATTTACGCTATTCTCCCCCTCCTAAAATTTATTATTAAGAGTATTCTGTTAGAAAGAGATGATACATTATCAATATATGTTATCTTTCCTGTTCATTGTAATTACTGTTCACTATATTGGAACAATTTTTTTATATAGAATGAACGAATTAATAAGAAAAACAAACACTCAATACCACCAAATATCATAAGAACTACTGTAACCTCAGAAAGCAATGACAATTTAATAATTCCCTGTAACATTTTCGCACCCATTATTGTATTGATTGAAGCCAAGATATAAGGAGAAAAGAATAAAATTACAAGTTGAATGGTAGCCGATTTTTTCATTTCTATCTCACTTAAACCGATTTTTTTATTATTATATATTTTTCTTGTTCACTAGTTAAATCTGTATACATACGAAAGTACAAGACACTCCCAGCACCAATAAAAAAAATTCCGCCAAGGAATATACCGATAAGAAGGATAGTAGTATGATTCAAGGTTGATTGATAAAGGGATTGACTGGCTACAAAACTAACGAATACTTCATTTTTAGATTGAATGCTCTCGCGATCATTCTGTAGCTTGTTCTCGAATTCTGATGCGATAAGATAAGTATTTTCCCAATTTTGAACTTGAAAATTATAAAGCGTTACATGTTTTAGTTTTTCATTTAAACTTTGCATCGTACTATCAGATACAACCAATACTTTAGAAGCAATCCCAGTTGGTACAACATTTACCTCTTCAAACCCTAACACTTGTAATTTTTTATTCGCCTCAGAAATTGTAACAGTTTTTCGTTTAACATCCCTGAATTCACCAAAAATATTTTGAAATCCATTTCCGGGAAGTATGTAAACTTCATTCTCTGTAACAGATAACGGTTTAATATTTAGAGCAGAGGAAAGTTTACTATAATCGCTCTCTTTTAATATATACGTATCACTTCTGTTTTCAACATCCTCCCTTCTCAAAGTTGCTTCATATAAATCAACCTCAATCTTTTTATACGAAAATTTCTTATTTTTCAATTGTTCTTCCAACCAATTTATATGTTGTAATGCGTATGGATTATTATCATGTGAAAAATAAGAAAACGAGAATGGTTGAAGTCTGTTAACTTCCGATTTTGCAAATTTCCCGAAGCCACATATTATTGTAATCATTGAAAATGTAAGAGTCGAGATTATAGTTACAAGAAAAAGCATATTCCTATTTTTCCGAATACGATTTGCTAAATCAGAAATCCAAAGTATATTAATCCGTTTCATATAAAAATGTCTTCTCGTTTTTAAAATCTGTATAATCCAAGAATAAAATTCAGAAAAAAAGTAATAAGTTCCACAAATCAGCAGTATAGGAATTGCGAAAATACTAAAGAAAACGTATTGAACGCCTATATTGGCCCCTTGTTCAAAAAAACAATTTTGGGTAGCTGCAAGGAGATAACCAAATAATAAACATCCAATTCCAAATAAAGATTTGAATGTTGAAATTTTCCCTTCCTCTTGATACGTAGAAACTACATTAAAAAAATGCATAGCTTTTTTAGTAGATATTAACGGCGACGTACAAATTACGACTAAACTAAAAAAACTAAAAAAATACCAATTGTTAATAATATGGCATAATTTGGCCAATACAAATCCAATACTGAGGAATGTGTTACTTTTGCTATAATTAACAAGAAAAATTGCGAAAATACAAGTCCAAGTTGAATGCCCGCAATAATAGAAATTGTGCCAATTGACATATTTTCTATAAAAATAAGACTTTTCATTTGTCTTTTTGATATACCTAAAATATCTAAAATCTCAAACTGTTTTATTCGTACCCTCAAAAAAGTACTAATTGAATAAAATGACAAACAGAATGAGAATAGTAAAATAATAACTTTAGAAATGACCATTAGCACCACAATTAATAAATTTGAACTAACATTTAATTTAGGATGAAATAAATACACAGCAAATGAAAAGAAAATAGCAATAGAAAGTGTGCTACTTGCAAAGTAAGCAAAATAAGCTTTTGAGTTACGAATAACATTTTTAAATGCAAACTGCCACAAAGTCATATTCTATATCTCCAAATAAAAAATATAGGGTTTGGCTTATTACTAGTAGTATAGAAGGATAAAATTGTAGGTATTTTGTCGAAATACTTTATGTTCATTTGTCTTTTCCCTTTCTAAATTTATTTAATTAATCTATATTTAGATTTACTTTTATAAAAGAACTCCCCCACTCCCCTTTACTATTTATGTTTCTTACGGGGACTAAACGGTATGTGCTGATGTAAGACCGAAATTGAAATAACCAGAAAATCACCAATTGATTCACTACACACTAAGCTAACAAAGGCTGACCAACATACCCTTTAAATTGTCTGTATTAAGGTACTAAGATATTGCATCACAACTTGTAAAAATATAGGTAGTAGTGCTTTATTTGATTTTTAAATTAAATGAAGCACTGCTTTTTTACTACTATTATTTAATAGTGTTTCGTATATTACATAGTATTAAGAAATTCAATTTATCCATACTTGTTCACACGTAATTCTATGTTTTTTATTCGTTCGTTAATGATACTAAAGTCCTCTAAAATGGTTTTTCTGTTTTCTCAAAACCCCTTAACACTAAAAAGAAATATTTTATTACGCTTTGCTGCTCTTGTAGAGGCTTATCAGCCACTTTCATTTTGCATTTTATAATTGTAACTCTTTCTTCAAAAAGAAAAAATCTCATAAAGTGACATCAATATTACAATTTTGTAAGAAAGCATATACCTTAAGATGAAAAGGAATCCACATTTCTCATATAATAATTTGCCAGATACTAAAAAAGTTTAGCTCGTATGTATCATGAATCAGGTAATTTTATACACACAGCGCGTATAAAATTTCAATTAGAATATGGTTTATATGGTGTTCAGTTTTTTAATATTCCAATTGAACCATGATACAAAAATTATGATAACATCGCTTTCTTATTTTAATTTAGTATTTTGATTAATTATGCTTACATTTGAAAGAAGATAAAAAAGAAGGACACTGTATTCACAAATATAATGTAAAAAAAAGAAATTAAATCATATTTAATACTTGGGAATTTATGTGTAACGGGACTAGTCTGTCCAAAACCAGAAAAAATTTATCCACCAATTGTTCGGACTTGTAGTATAAAATATGATTCCATTAGGAATATATGGGTTCTATCCTCTTTTGTTATATTTTTTGCACCAAAAGCATTTATTTTAATAAACGTTTTTTAGTTTGATAGCTCCACATCACCTTCAAACTAAAAAAATACGTTATCTCCAAACAAGAAAAATACACATTTTTTTCGTCCTGGGTGTATTATAAGATCTTAAGCTGATAGGAATAGCCTGTATGACAAACCATCAAACCACTTATACCTGTAATCTCATCTACTTTTGTATTAATATTTACAACAATTCCATCAACCGGGCTAGTTACAGATAAAGCATTCTCTTATTCTTTACTTGATTTTATCATTACATCGCTTTTTCTACTTCAAATTTCTTCATTTCAATCTGAGATCCTATCTGTTGAATCTCAATTTCTGATGCTCTCAATTCTTCCTTAGAAAAACCTGTATTTTTCTCTTTTTGTAATTTTTGTTTGGCTACACCAATTTGCTTTTGTAGTAAATTTAGTTCCTTTTCAGCTAGTTTCTTTTGTAACTCCACTCCCCTTACGGCTAATTTTGTAGAAGCGTCACTATATTTAAAGAGAAGTTGCCCTTTTTCACAGCTAATTCATATGTACTCTTTGTAAGATCAAAAGAAATCATTTCCATACCACTTGGGATAACTTTCCCACTATATTTCTGTGTATTTTCACTTTGTTTTTCTGTTACCTTATATCCACTATATTCCATTTCAAATCGGACTGACCACTAAAAGAAAAATAATTCCCAGCTACAACTCCAATTGTTATTACACTTGCAATCAACACTTTATTTTTCATTTAAGTATCCTCCAGTTCATTTTCTTACAATAAGCATAAAGAAAAGTATAGAGAGAAAACATCGTTCTACCTTATATGCAGATTACATTTATGTAATCTGTGTATTATGTTAGATGAATGCATTACAATAATCGCATAAGCGGTAAATCATTATAAAGAAAATTGCAAGCTAATTTACATTACAAAATTGTAATTCTAATGTCATCTATTTCGATCGTCCCAAAATTAGTTTTGTAATATACTAATAAAACTAATTTTTATATAGCCTAACTAACTTTTTTAGAAAACACATACAAAGGAGCGGTTCATAATGACAAAAGATTTCCATTTCCCAAAGGATAGTATAAAAATTTGCAAAATGTTAAGTAATCCAAATCGTTTCCGCATCATAATATTGTTGTATCCGGATAATAAGTTAAACGTGACAGAGATAATAAACACATTAAATCTACCACCTTCTTATGTATCACAACAATTAAGCAAAATGAGAGGGAATATGCTGGAATTTGAACGAAAAGGCCACGAAATTTATTACTATATAGAAAAGCTAAAAGTCAAAGCGGTGATAGAAATACTATTAAACTGATAAATATAAAGTGTTAATAAAGTTCTTATATTTTATTGTAGTAAGGCTCTTTAAAGTTGTTTCTGAAGTGCTTAAAGAAATGACTGTACCATTGCTATTAGTGTTTAGATCTTTAATTTATAACTGTAAAATAAATAATACTGAATAAGGAGCACTAATTTACCTCTTAATTAAACGTGAGTTCTTTGTAGAAACTTTGAAAGTTGTTTTGGGACATTGGTTTATAAGTCTTTTCAAATACGATAA
Source organism: Bacillus sp. TH13 (assembly GCF_016651175.1). NCBI lineage: Bacteria > Bacillati > Bacillota > Bacilli > Caryophanales > Bacillaceae > Bacillus > Bacillus sp. TH13. The sequence goes on from NZ_JAEKEJ010000007.1 coordinate 109,564, forward strand.
ACAAAACAAACCTATAGTGGCGTCCGTGGTGCACGTAAAGTACTTTATCAGCTGTCTATGATGTTAGAGGGAACCAACTGTCTTCAAAGCATATTTTGATTGTAAAGTTGATGAAGGCATGATAAAGAAAAAGGCAATTTGCCACCTTTGCGATAAAATCAAAAAATAATCTATACCTTTTCGAAAAACAACCAAGAATACAATCCTAAAATACATGCGGCATCTTGTAGAATAGAGTGGAATGAAGTATATAAATTAGAAGAAAAACAAGACCCCTTATTATTTCGTCAACTAAACTATATAGTTTAGTTGACGAAATAGGATTGATAAAATGTTTGAAGACTAATACTTAATAAATTTATAATTCATAATATAATGATTTTTAAATAGAGAGAAGTTGACCTAAATAATTTTGAACAATTTATTAGGTTAATTAATTCAATTCAAAAAACAATCGATCTTGTTAATTGGAATAGGTGGTTGTGTGAGTACAGGAAAAAATACATTCACAAATAAATTAAAGGATGATTGTTCTAATATAACTGTTTTACATATGTATGATTTTTATTTACTCTCCTCACAACTTATAACAAAACATCCAAGGAAAAAGACTATTGGTTCTCATTTTGATTGGAGGTCTGTCTTAATTCAAGTTCTTGAACCTATCAGTCAAAACAAAGAGGGACGTTATCAGCGATATGATTGAGAGACAGATGGTTCAGCAGAATAGCATACTGTTCCAGTTGGGGGAATTGTCATCATAGAAGGTGTCTATTCTATTCGTGAGGGATTATCAAATAAATACGATTTTACAATATGAGATTATTGTCCACGAGAAACCAAATTTTTACCAGGGCTTGAAAGGGCCGAAGAAAAGACTCATGGCAAGACCTTCTTGAAAAAGCGCATTGCAGCCTTTTGATTTCTTGTTTTGCTTAGGCGAAAATCAATTGTATTTCCTTTCGGATCAACAGCACGATATAGGTGCATCCATTGCCCTTTTGTTTCGGTATATGTTTCATCGACTTTCGAAGAGTCATTTGTTTGTCCAATACAGGGGCATACTGATGAGCACAACGCATATTGAGAAATAGATAAGCCTCTTTCCTTCATCATTTCCATCAAATCACGAAAACTAAGGTTGTACCGTTAATAAAATAATATCAGGCTGATAATACTTTCATTTTAATACATTCTCCTTATCCATTTCAATCACACATCCTTTCTAGAGTAATAGTATCAGTATGTCCAAGATTTATAGATTCATTGTAATTGTCCTAAAGTTTTTGCACCAGAACCATATTTTATATCATTTAACAACAGGATCTAAACGTATAGGTGATTTGAAACGTTTAGTAACTGGCATTACTTATCCAAAAAATACCTACAGCACAATTGAGGGAACAAAAAAACGGACTATTTCTTCTAATAATCCGTTCAAATAATCAAATCATTCTAATTATGTCTTCTTTTGTTTATTATCCGTATCAATAAACAAAAGACAAGCAATATTCCCCCTGTATATGGTGCATATGACATATACCCACCCGTTCGTGGTAACTTTTTCTTCACCACTTCTGGTTTCGGTTGTTCTTCTATCTCTTCAGTTGTTTCCCACTTCTCTTGTGTTTCTTTTTCTTCACCTTTTCCTTCTACCTTCGGTTTCTCTTCTGTTTTTGGCTCTTTTAAGTGATTCTCTTCTTCTGTTACCTTTGGTTTTTCTGGTTTCGGTTGTTCTTCTATCTCTTCAGTTGTTTCCCACTTCTCTTGTGTTTCTTTTTCCTCACCTTTTCCTTCTACCTTCGGTTTCTCTTCTGTTTTTGGCTCTTTTAAGTGATTCTCTTCTTCTGTTACCTTTGGTTTTTCTGGTTTCGGTTGTTCTTCTATCTCTTCAGTTGTTTCCCACTTCTCTTGTGTTTCTTTTTCTTCACCTTTTCCTTCTACCTTCGGTTTCTCTTCTGTTTTTGGCTCTTTTAAGTGATTCTCTTCTTCTGTTACCTTTGGTTTTTCTGGTTTCGGTTGTTCTTCTATCTCTTCAGTTGTTTCCCACTTCTCTTGTGTTTCTTTTTCTTCACCTTTTCCTTCTACCTTCGGTTTCTCTTCTGTTTTTGGCTCTTTTAAGTGATTCTCTTCTTCTGTTACCTTTGGTTTTTCTGGTTTCGGTTGTTCTTCTATCTCTTCAGTTGTTTCCCACTTCTCTTGTGTTTCTTTTTCCTCACCTTTTCCTTCTACCTTCGGTTTCTCTTCTGTTTTTGGCTCTTTTAAGTGATTCTCTTCTTCTGTTACCTTTGGTTTTTCTGGTTTCGGTTGTTCTTCTATCTCTTCAGTTGTTTCCCACTTCTCTTGTGTTTCTTTTTCCTCACCTTTTCCTTCTACCTTCGGTTTCTCTTCTGTTTTTGGCTCTTTTAAGTGATTCTCTTCTTCTGTTACCTTTGGTTTTTCTGGTTTCGGTTGTTCTTCTATCTCTTCAGTTGTTTCCCACTTCTCTTGTGTTTCTTTTTCCTCACCTTTTCCTTCTACCTTCGGTTTCTCTTCTGTTTTTGGCTCTTTTAAGTGATTCTCTTCTTCTGTTACCTTTGGTTTTTCTGGTTTCGGTTGTTCTTCTATCTCTTCAGTTGTTTCCCACTTCTCTTGTGTTTCTTTTTCCTCACCTTTTTCATGGCGATCCCCTTCAGCACCACCATCTGTTGTAATATTTTCGACTTGTGCAACCTGTGAATCCAATATAGGTTTACCATTTCCTACCTGATACTCAATAATATATTCATTTTTTAGATACTGAAATTTCTTACCATCTTCTTTTATATTAGCCGTATAAGTTATAGTAAATCTATTACCACTAGCCCTCTCTTTATTCAATATAACTTTAAAGGTAGCTTCATTAATAAATTGTATTGTCCCATATCCCTTATTTTCAAATTCTGACAAAGTAAGATACGGACGATTCCCATCAGTATCGACCATTATATAAAAACTATCTATATTAAAGCTTTGACCTCCTTGTAAACTATCAGACAACTTTATATCTTTATTTAAAATTTCTTTATTATAATTGACAGTTAGGTACCAACGTACTTCATCTGTTTTATCTGGTTGAATTTCACCAATTTTATAGGAAAATGGTCCTTTCGGTTCTGTACCCTTTCTTTCAGCACTACTTGGCCCAGTAATAGTAACAGTTTGCATTTCTAGATTTGTTCCTAAATTTGTGCGAATTCTTTTCTTTTGATTAGTTTCTGCATTTGTGGCTTGAACATTAATCGTAAAATATCCTCTAATATTCTTATGAGTACTTACATTCTCATTAAATGTACATTTCGCAGTACCTAATGATACCTCACAAACACCATAACCATCTAATGGAATGGTTCCATTAAAACTTTTTAATTCTGGGGGTAGTGTTATCGTTAACACATCTCCTGGTTGTAACTTATAAGTCTCTTTCTCACTAAAATTAACGATAATTTTAGTTCTTTCTCCATAATATAAATCTTGTTTCTCAATTTTAAAACTATCTACAAATCCCATTGGGTTCAACTCTTTTGCCTTTACAATTACAGGTATTAAACTTTGCGTCATAATAACAGCAAAAATCAAAAAAAGTGAAAGCCATTTCCTCGAAGTAATATTCATGTTTCCTCCTATTATTATTTATAAATTTCTATTCTTTGTTACAACATTCTAACAACCCCACTCTTACCTCCTTTAAATGCCGTAACAAGAATTTTGAGATGAATTTCTTTTAGACATAAAGATATGGAAGATTCCAACATCATACATATATACATCTTGTTGTATATACATCTTGTTGTATATATGTATTTGAAAAAGTGATAACAAATTCCATATAATCACTAACGTAAAAAATTATTATAACAAGATAAAGCCCCTCCAATATTTTTAAGATTTAACTTACTGTTAGCAAAATCAGAAATTTATCAAATATGACTAATTTCATCTACAAAGTAAAATAACATAGATATTCATATATTAATACACTTGAATTGACAATATAATTCTGCTACACGCAATTATAAAGTTATAAAATTCTTATCCTTCCAATCGATAATACTGATTATTATTTCACCTAATGCTGAACAAAAAAAGACGATGGTGCTTTAACAACTAAATAACATTACACTTAATGAGATATTATTTGTGGGTACTGTAAGAAAATTCATGCAATTAACTTCGCACGCTAAATCCCTTCAAATTTTCCTTTTACTTTGGCGGAAAGTTTATCTTTCTTCAACTCTTCCCACTCTTTTACGCCTTTTTCCTTGGAATAGTATAGACATAAAAATGCGACTTTACGAAGATTTTTTAAAGCTGTAACCTCCATTTCTTTCTCATTACCCTCTTTATCAAATCCAAGGATTTTGTATTGGTAGGTCGTATCACCATTAACATTTTTCTCTTTTAATTGTTTACCATCCGTAGTAATTTGCACATAATATACATCTGTACCAAACCGGTTCAAGTTACAACCTGTTAAAAATGCCATAAAGAAAAGAAAACAAAAACACTACACATAATCATAATTCGTTTCATATATTCACCTCATATTTCTTTTCACAAAATTATATCCTAATTTTCTCAATACCAAAATTCATTAACATGACACTAAAATTACATTTTCGTAAGATAACAAATATAATTTAATTGAACTCTAATGCGGTTCATAACAACTTGGACTTAAATTCACCCAAAAAGAGCTAGTAAACATGCAAGCCTTTTAAAAGTTATGATCATCTTAAATAAAACAATAAGATGAATAGAAAAGGAGGGACTTGTGAAAAAATTGAGGAATTTCCGGCTCTGTCGCAAAGTTTCTTAACATCAAATAAGATGAGGAATTTTGCCCCTAACTATTATTCAACGATAAATAAATTTTGTAATTCACTGCTCTTTTTACGGAGGTTAGGGACTATCCAGCGAGAAAGTTTCGAGGCGTTACCCCTTCATTCCTTTCTTCATCAATAAAGTTCTCCTATATCTTTGGTTTGCACCTTTCGATTAGTGCGTCTCTTCCCGCTAGCTTATTAGGCTAACTTTTGAGACGAACGTCTCGCACTTTTAAATTCATCTGCATAGCGGACAATATACATTTCTTTCAGCACTGTTGTTCTCCTGAGTTTTTTATATCGATTATATTTGTCTACATGCCCTTCTTTTTTGACGATGACCTTTAGTTCTTAATAGAAACGCCCTTCCCATTTATTGGTTATACACCAATAAAATTCATTTAGATTGATGTTAGCAAGTAGAGGACTTAATTTGGCCAATACAATTTCAATAATGAAGAATGTGTTATTTTGGCTATGACTAATAAGAAAAATTGTAAAAATACAAGTCCAAATTGAATACCAAAAATGATAGAAATTATACCAATTGACATATTTTCAATTAAAATAAGCTTTTTATTTGCCTTTCTGATATACTTAAAATATCCACGACCTCAAAATGTTTTATTCTTTCTTTTAAAAAAGTACCAATAGAATAAAATGATAAAAAGAATGAAAATACCAAAATGATTATTTTTGAAATGATCATTAGTGCTACGAATAATAGATTTGAGGAAGCATCTAATTCAAGATGAAATAAATATATAGCAAATAAAAAAATATAGATATAGAAACCGTGTTATTTACAAAATAAGGTTTTAAATTACGATTAACATTTTTAAATGCAGACTGCCAAAAGTCATACTATTTGCCTCCAAACACAAGCTATGGACTCTGTCTTAACGATAGTAGAGTAGTCCATAAAGGTAATTTTCGAAACACTTTATGCTCACTTTGCTTCTCCTTTCTAAATTTATTTAATTTATTAAACCATCAACACTCCCTCCTCTATTGTTCACATTCCTAACACAAATTGAAACCAAACGGTGTGTTGAATACCAAACCATATCCTTATGATAACCAAGAAGCAAACAACTGTAATATTGATTGGCTTATGTGCTATACATGAAGATAAGCATGCTTGAATTACTTATCATTTAGATTACTGGTAGTAAGGTACTAAATTATTATTACATCTTGTTAAAACGAACATAGTAGTTCTTCGTTTGAGTTTTTGAAACCCATGAAGAACTACTATTTTATCATTGTTATCTATTTTTGTATTTTTCAATATACACTTTAAAGTATTAAGAAATTTCCTTTATCCATATTTGTTTATCTCAAATATATCTAGACTACGATCCGTCAAATATTATTTTAACTAAAACTTATCATAATGTGAATTTGCTTTTATTATTCCTTCATTCTCCAATATTATTTCTTTAAAAGCTTGCTGTTTATATTGAATACGTTCTGAAACTTTCATAATTATAGGCATAATCTTTTCTATTACTTCTTGTTTTTTCTCTTCCTCCAAAGATATAAGCCAGTGATTGAATTTATCTTGTTTCTTTTGAAACATTTCTTCTGATAATTTTAAGTCACCAAGTTCATAAATAGAACTTACAAACTCTTCATAGACTTTCTCATTCATTTTTAATCACTCCCTCATAACAAAACCTAATATTATTATATATTTATATAATAGTTAAAATTATAAATTAGATAAATTCTCTTCTTTATCTAATCATTGATCTCATCATATTCATCTGATTATTAAGCAATAAAGATGCAGTTTCTAATCTTTGATATTTATCAACATTTTCATCCTGTTTTTCTTTATTATAAAAATCAATATAGCTAATTTTTTTATCTAAATCATTTACGCGAGAATTTATATTTTTGATTCGATTACTAATAATACTATCATCACCAAATATTTCCTCAAATGACTTTCCTATCGTTTTACCTAATCCCTCGGAACTAAAGAAGAATTGTTTTGCAGCCCCTGAATGCTCTTCCAAAGCCTTTGTTAGTTTCGTATCATTTACTCTCATTATTCCATCATCTGTAAGTTGAATACCAAATGTAGATAAGTAATTACCACCTTGTGAAAATCTAACTATATTATTCATCTCACGATAGATATCTGCCATTATTGCGTTACCTTGTAAACTTACCATCGGCCTAACAAACTCCTCATAGGACGAAGCAATATTATTATAATCTGCAACCATCTTTTTTATTAGTTTAGTTGCATCTGACACACCAGAATTACTTACTGTAAATTTTATTTCTTTCCCTTTCGCGTTTATATTTTCTGTATTTATTTCTGTCTCTTTTAGTAATTCAATCTCTACACCAGGGAGTGGTTTTACTGTGTTACTTGTACTTGATCCTTCAATATCATTAAGGATATATTTTGCATCTTTCGCTGTGTTAATGGTATTAAGTACAAAATTTGGTGCGTTCTTATCAGATTCATCTATATGACTACGTTTCACTGGGATATAAAACATCTTTTTAAACAAATCTGATGTACCGTCTTTTAATTCAATTTTATTTGATTCACCAACTTTTTTAGCATGCATAAAAATTTTCTCGCCCTGTGTGTAAGCAGATACTCCATAATCCCCATCATTAATTAGATTAATTAAATCCTTATACGTCATATCACTGGTTACTTTTAATTCTTTATCCCCAATTTTCAATACATCATTTATATTCAATTTTTCATCAACATTAATGGTATTTGAAACAATTTGATGATGCTCTGCAAGTTGTGTAACCATCATATTGAATGTTCCCTCAATTGCATCACGGTTTGCTTTCACTTTAATATATCCATCCTGTGATGTTGTTACTTTTTTCTCTTCTCCTTTAAAAGAGGCCATTTCATTAAGGGTTTGTGAAAAAGAGTTGAATTCTGATTTTAAATTTATATATACTTGTCTATCTTTTAAAAGTTCATCTTTTTCATTTGTGTAAGTTTTATTTTTGATTTCAAACTCGCCTTTTTCTGTACTCCCCATTTTAGAGGCTCCCATTACATCACTAGAGACATTCCAAACACGTGGTCTACCCATAAAACTTGTAAATTTTGTTCCTAACATTTTCAATTCATTCCTTTTTTATGTTTTTTTAGAAATATCTTTACTCGGGGAAATTTCCAATGTCACTAAATATCATATATGAAAAGCCTGTGTATTTAAATAGATTATATATTTGTCGGTAGTTGTTTTTTGATATGCAAACCCACAAACCGGACAGTTCTTTCTAATTCGACTAAATATTATTTAACATTAAAATATTATTATATTACGTATTATATAGTTTATCAATATCAAAGGGTGTATTGAAGTTTTCTTAAATTTAAAAAGAATATTCTGGCATAAATGGATGATATTGTTGATAATGTCATCCATTTATGTTCTTTAAGAGCATTAGAGAAGATGAAAAGAGTTTGTGATTTGTGAAAGGCGGAGCTATTTAAATAGATATATATAATTATTAATTATTTCTAGAAGATGTTCTGTTACATTATTTGAAGGAGGGTAAGCTATGAGAAAACGTTTAACAATTTTTATGATATTGTGCTTATTAATCCAGTTGGTATCCCCAGGGATGACTACATTTGCTGAAACAGTAAAGGCTATAGATCATACACTAGTAACAAATGAAACAGACAATATGTGTTATAGAGAGCATGAAGGGAAATTGAAGTTTCAATGGCCATTACATAAAAAGAAAATAGATTTTGTAATTATACAGGATGTAAGTGTTAGTTTTAAAGACTCTATAGGTAGTGTTAAAAAGGCATTAAAATAAACTGTGGGGCAGTTGGATCCTAAAAACAGACAGAGTAATGATTACTAGCTATCAAGATTATAAAGGATATAAAGCAATGGATGGTCGTATCCTAGATAATAGAGGATCTGGTGTAAAAACGAATTTACACTCTGGTTTAAATAGTGGTTTAGAATCAGCAAAACAAGGAATTGATAAAATTAATCCAAATAGTGGTACGCCGACGGCAAGTGGTCTTCAATTTGCGTTGCAACAATATGAGCAACAAAAAGTTACAATCATCGTGGAAATTAGATGAAACTTATATAAAAGTGAAAGGAAAATGGTGTTATTTATATCGTGTGATCGATAAGGATGGATATATATTGGATATTCAACTTCCAAAAACAAGAGATCATCAGGCGGCATATGCCTTCATGAAAAGATTGGTGAAGGCTTTTGGAGAACCAACAGTTCTCATGACAGACAAGGCCCAGCGCTACTTTGTGCATTTAACAAATTAAAAGAGCACGGCTTTTATAAACGTACAACTCATTGTACCATCAAACATTTGAACAATCTTATAGAACAAGACCATAAGTATGTCAAACGACGTTTTTCCAAATCCGCATGATTTCAAAATCTTCGTCATGCTTCACGTACCTTGAAGGGAATTGAAACTATTCATGCTTTATATAAAAGAAACCACAGTTTACATCCAAACTGCGGTTTTTCAACGTACAAAGAATTACATAAATTATTAGTCACAGCCTAAATTGTGTTCCTCATTTATCAGTATCTGTTTCTATTTTTAAACTTTGCAGCGGAACCCTTAATAGTTTTCGGTTCAAAACAACTGCTATTTATCATAAATGTCATTTCGATTCATGGTAGGTATAAGCCCGTTTACAGAGCTATATTTTTTAGATACCTTATCTGGAGTAACAGTAAACGTTACGATTTTATTGCTTTGTTGCTTAAAATAGCGCATCCACTTTTGACTCCATTCATCTTTCACAATAACTTGCTTATTAAAGTCTTCCCACAATACGCCATGTATAAAATTCAAAGATGTACTTTTGATTGTTTCAAATCCCCAATTTTGTATAAGGAACAGGTTTGAATCAAGACTTTTAATTTCTTTTAATAAATTTACATATGCTAGCTGAATTTGCTCCTGTATTGCTGGCTGATCATAAAAATAATCGTCAATATCACCAACTGTATCTAAAAACACTCCATCTATAACCTTTCCGAGGATTTGCTGTTTTACTTTATTTACAACAATACCCTGGTAATGTTCGTCAGCTAAATTCATAATATATGTATCCCACTGCTCAATCTTCATTTTCTTACCATCTCTATAATAATAGTCTTTTTCAACTATTTGCGGTTTATGCCACGCTTCTAATTCTAAAACACTTACATATCCAAGAACCACCGTTCCTGATTTTTTCAACTGCTGAATTTGCTCCTTCGTAAATGCATATGGCTCTATAATAACCATGTCATACTTTGAGAGTCTCTCAATTACTTGCTCGTTTGCTTCACCATAGTAAATTTTATAGCTTTGTACATTCTTTAAAACCGGATTCACCACATTTGCTTGTGCGGATGTGCTTGAGGCAAAAATAAAAGAAAATATAGCCAAAAAGCACATGGGACGTTTCAAAATCATTATAATATTACCTCCTATACAGCCATAACTTTCCACTAATTTTAACACCTTCAAATTTCAATAAAAATATAGTAACCATCTAATATTTTACAGTTTTGCGAACTTAATAAATATATAATAACAATAGAAATACGTTACATTTACAAAAATCAGAATTTATTTTCCTTGAATTTACTATATTTCTATTGATAAAATAATTTGGACCTTACGTATTATATATATCAAAATAGTTCTTTTAAATTATGCATTTTACTTCAATGTAATGTTCCTCAAAATTAAATTTACAAATGAAAGAAGGAATTTATTTATGTACTATAAGCAATACAGTTTATTTCCAAAAATGATTGAACCTACAATTCTCTTTATTGCACTTTTTTTACTCTCAATGCTAACTGATTTTCTAACACCTATGTATGAATATTTCATAATCCTATTTATTACATTAATCATTTCTAGCCGTTATGGTATATCTATTGCACTTTTCGTCTTCCTCGAAGCATTGGTTTATATTTTTATAAATGGTATATATAAAGGGCATGATATATTATTGTATTTCTATTCATCAGATTATTGGATGAGTTGGATTTTTTTACTCATTATTAGTTTATATTGTGGACTTATGAGTACTTCACAAAAGGAACGTTATGAAGATATACATATGATAAATAATGAGCTGAAAGCTGAAAATAAAGAATTAAAGTATGTTATGAAACAATTGGATGAAACACGTATTACATTACGTTCTCGTGTACTTGAATCAAATAATCACTTATCTAAAATGTATCACATGTTTAAAGCCTTAAATCATACACATCCTGAAATTGTATTGGATGAGGGAATGAATGTATTAAAAATGTATTTCGGTGCAGAAAAAATTGGTATTTACCATGTTGATAATAATAAACAATCACTGCGTATTAAATTAAGATCAGAAACTGGTAAAAATACATTACCTCAATCTATTTTTGTTAAAGATGCTTCTTTAGTCATCAAAAATGCTATAACGCATAATCGACCTTTTTTCCGTACAGATGAGGATTCTCAGGATGCCCCACTTCTAGTCGGTCCTGTCCTATTCCAAGATAATGCACAATATATCATTATCTTAGATGAAATTGAGTTTTCAAAAGTAACTTCTGAGCAGTTCGAACTTTTCACATGGTATTTACGCTGGATGAGTGATCGCTTACAAAACGCCTCGAATCTTTGGTTATCAAGTCAAGAAGATCGTACATTCCCTAAAACAAGTATTTACTACGAAAATGAATTTGAACATTTACTAAAAATTGAAAAGAAACGTTACAAAACATTATCTCAACCATACTCCTATTTTGAGGTCAATGCTCCACAAGATTCTTTAGAAATAATAAATTCTATTTTACAAGAAAATTTACGTGACATTGATTTATTAGGTTATAATGTTTCTGAGCAAAAGATTATGATTTTATTACCTGGCACAGAAGAAAAGTTTTTACAACAAGTTCAAACTCGTATACAAAATGCTCTTTCTTCTAAAGGAGTGATGGCCTAATGATTTTACTCCTTTTTTATGTTATTTATGCTATTTTAGTTTTTCTCTTGTTTCGATTTACAAAGGGGTTCATTACAGAAGATAAAAAAGGGGTTATTGAATTTTGTTTGGTCCTTTCTCTTTTTTTACCGCTCATCGGACTTATCGTATCGGCAATCATGTTGTTACTTAATATGAGAAAGTCCAAAACAGAGTGGTTACAGCAATACTCTGATTATATTTCTTTTCAAGTTGATAATTATGAGGATATTTTAGAATCAGCTAAACAAGATATGGATTTAATTTCGTTTTCATCTGGACTAGAACTAGATAAACCTGAACTTCATAAACAACTTATTGTTCAGTTAAGCTCCTCCTCTATTTCTAACGAAGGGGGCTTGTTGAAAGAGGCAATCCACCATAAAGATCCTGAAACTGTACATTATGCCGCAACTACTATTAATTTGCTGAATGAACGGTACGAAAAACAGATTGAATACTTACATAAGCAATTTTTACAAAGTCCAGAAAATGATGTTGCAAAAGAACTAGTTTCTAATTATTTAAGATATATAGATAGTGGCCTCCTTTCTAACCAACAAAAAGAAAAAACAGTCGATAAATTTATGTATTTTATTACACTAGGTGTAGAAATGTTCCCTAACGAATCTCTTTACTCTTTCCAACTAGGAAACCTATTTCTGCACAAAAAACAATATGCAAAATCTGAAGAGCGATTTTTAAATCTTATTCATTTCCATCCTGAATCGTTTTATGGTTATGTTGGATTGCTTGAAATATATTATGAACAAAAATTATGGGACAAACTTTATGAATTAATCAATAATCTAGCAGATACAGAGAGAATTCATATACTACCGTGCAAATATCAATTATTCGTAAGGCAGTTTGGAGGCGTACACATTGAAAAAGGGAATTAACATATATATTGGGATTATTAGTATCATTTTATTTCTCTTAATTATATCCATTCTCATATATCGAACAGAGAATTTCCATCAAAAATTCTCTGTTCCTAAACCTAAAGAAACAAATACTGTTAAGGCACTCACAGCAAAAAACACACCACAAAATGGACAGAAAATGCAATTATATGTTTTAAAAACAGATGATAAATTAGGTCAACAAATTGAATTTAATACAAAGAAAGCAATGGATTATGCCCATCTACATTATAAGGATATTGCAGTTAATGAAATTAAGGATCTTGTCCCTTCCCCCTATACAGGGATTATTATTATGGGGGAAGTAATGAATCAGCTTCCACAAGCCGACCTTCAAAACTTTGCACAAATGGGCGGAAGAATTATTATTACAAACCGACTTGATTCAAATCCTTCCTGGAACGCTCTATTTGGTATTACTACAAAGGTGGGCTTCAAAGATGTAAAGGGATTAACTTTTGAAGAAGTTTTATTCCCTGGTTATCCGGATTTACCAAGTTCTTCTCCATTGTTTAGTCATAGCTCAATGAATATTACGTTAGATGAAAACACAACCACTCCCTGGATTACAGCAGAAGATACACCTATCCTCTGGACCAATGACTACGGTGAGGGAAAAGTCTTATATTGGAATACAACCGCATTGAACGATAAATTAGGTAGAGGAATGTTCGTTCAATCACTGGGGACTATTTTCCCTATCTTTGCTACAGCACAGCTTGGTGCAGAGATCATGTACATCGATGACTTCCCCTCTCCGATTCCAAGCGGGAAATTAAAAAGCTTAACGACAGAAAAAATCTCTGTTGAGGACTTTTACAAAAAACATTGGTGGAAAAATATGAAAGATATCTCTAATGAATTGCATATTAAATATACGGGTGTTGCAATTGGTACATACCAAAATGAGGTAAATCCACCTTTTGAAGACTTTGCAGATAAAAATAGAAATAATTATTTATTATTCGGTAGGGAATTATTAGCTCATGGTGGGGAAATCGGAATTCACGGCTATAACCATCAACCTTTATTATTACCACCAGATCCAGTAGACAAATCACTCGAATATGTCCCTTGGAATTCAAAAGAAGATATGGAGGGTTCATTAGATACTCTACAAAAACTTGTATATAACTTCTTTCCAAATGAAAAATTAAAGACCTATGTACCGCCATCCAATATTATAAATACAACCGGATTAAGTGCATTAAATGACGCTGTTCCAACTCTAGAAACAGTTTCCTCCCTATATGTAGGAAGTAACAGTAACGGTAGTTTAATCCAAGAGTTCGGGCCAGATATACAGAACCAAAACATTTATCACTTCCCACGTATTACAAGTGGCTATGCTGTCATGGATGAGGAACAATTTATCTTAACTGATGTTACCGCGAATTTAGGCGTTATCTCACATTTCGTCCATCCTGATGATATCCTTGATGAAAAACGCTCCGGTAACTTAACATGGGAAGAGTTATTTAAATCCTATAAAAACACAATTAAAGAAATACGAAAAAGATACCCTTATATAAAAAGTATGACCCAAAGTGAAGCAACTGCTTCTATGAAAATATATCAAACTGGTGACTTAAATGTTTCTTATGAGGATAAAGCTGTTCATATTGCATATAAGGGGTTACCAAGCCATACCTCAACAATTATACGTGTACAGGAAGGAAAGAAGCTACAAACTGGTACTTTCTCTTACGGTACAGTTAAAAAGCTCGATTCCCAAATTTATAGTGTTACGTTAACGAAACCTAGCGCTACAATCCCAATTAAAGGAGCATAACAGATGAGAATAGGTTTGGTCGTTGAAGGCAGCTATCCCTTTGTAAGTGGAGGGGTGGCAAGCTGGGTACAAATGATTATCCAGCAGTTTAAAGAACATGAATTTACGATTTTCGCGATAGTCCCTCAAGTAAAAACCGAAGATGAATATCAATACGAAATTCCAAACAACGTAAAAGATATCATTATGATTCCTTTACAATCAGAAAATGAAACAAAACATATAAAAACTAATTTAACTGAACAAGAAGTACAGACGCTTCAAAAGTGGTTTACATTTCAAGCTAACGATACGGCTGCATTACAAATATTAGGGAACAAACAAAAACTAGGAACATTATACTCCTTCTTTGAAAGTCGGGAGTTTTATGAAATTGTAAAAGAAAGTTATTTGTATGAAGAAAGTAGTGGATCCTTCTTAAATTACTTTTGGATGTGGAGATCTATGTTCACACCAATCATTCAGATTTTACAAATTGATTTTCCTGAATTAGATCTTATTCATTCTGTATCTACAGGATATGGTGGGCTGCTTGGTGCTGCAATTAGTGCCAAGTCTGACATACCATTTATTCTAACTGAGCATGGTATTTATTCTCGAGAACGTGAGGAAGAAATACTTCAATCAACTTGGATACCAATTGAATACAAAAAAAGATGGGTTTCTTTCTTCCACCATTTGTCCCATCAAGCATATGAACAAGCGCATGACGTAATTACTTTATTCGGCCGAAATAGTGCCTATCAAAAAGAATTAGGTGCTCCATCCCATAAACTAAAAATAATTCCAAATGGAGTTACTCTATCTGATTATAAAGGGCTTCGTAAATTAAATTACAACTCGGAGAAACTTATTATTTCTGCCATTATACGTGTTGTGCCCATTAAAGATGTAAAAACGATGATTTATGCAGCTAAGCTATTATTAGAGAAAGACGTTCCTTTTATATTTTACTTGCTAGGACCTGATACCGAAGAGCCGGAATATGCTCAAGAATGTCGAGATCTAATTCAGCAATTAGGATTAAAAAATTATGTCATAATGACTGGCAGAGTGAATATTAAAGATTACTTAAAGCAAACAGATATCCTTGTATTAACAAGTATATCTGAAGGACAGCCCCTAGCTATGTTAGAGGGTATGGCAGCCGGATTACCGTGGGTTGTTACGGATGTTGGCTCTTGTAAAGAATTAATTTATGGGCAAGATGGTGATTTATATGGACAATGTGGATTTGTTGTACCACCTGTATCTCCTGAACAAGTTGCTACTTATTTAGAATGGTATTACCGTCACCCTGAATGCATTCAGCAGTTTGGAGACAATGGACGCAATCGTATTGAAGCGTACTATCAACTGTCAGGTGTAGTTGATAGTTATCGTAAACTTTACTTAGAAAGAAGTGAAAAAGTGTGGCAGGCATAGGATTTCGATTACAAAAATTATTTCAAGAAGACTACTATTCTTCAAGGGTAAAAGCTTATGGATTTTCGTTATTTGTTACAGCTGGTCCTTGGTTAGTCGTTATTTTATCAGTAACAGTTATTCGATATATTTTAAGTTTGTTCCATTCGATTTCAATCGAAGAACAGCGCCTTTTCACTATTTCAATTTCATATTGCTTTATCTTTTCTCAAATTATATACGGAGCATTGCAGCTCATCGTAACTAGATATGTAGCTGACCTTTTATACGAACAAAAGGCTGACAAAGTATTTTCGTCATTTCTAGGAATGACGAAAATCACATCTTTTTTAGCTATTATTTTATGGCTTTTGTTTGCATTTTTCACACCATTAGCCTTGTATTATAAAATCGTGATGTTATTTTTATTTTTAGCTTTAAATATTATTTGGATTCAGTCTATTTATCTAACAGCGGCTAAAGATTATCAATCAATCGCTCTTGCATTTTTAATTGGTTCCATTTTTTCCTTATCTGGAATTGCACTTATAGCTTACTGGCATCCTACACTTGGATTAGAACATGGCTCTGCCCTATTGCTATTAATTGCTTTTACACTCGGTACTTTCATTACATTAGTATGGCTAAGTATCGTTATTGTACGAATGTTTCCAAATAGTGATGCCACTGAACAATTTACCTTTCTTTCTTATTTAGATAAATATCCAGAACTATTTTGGTCGAGCCTATTTTACAACATTGGTATTTGGGTATGTAACTTTGTTATTTGGTTTGGAGAAGGACGAGGAAATATTGAAGATACATTTATTTATCATCAAATTTATGATACTTCTGTTTTCTGGGCGTATTTAAGTATTATTCCGACCTATATTTTCTTTGTAGTATCCATTGAAACAAGGTTTTATGAAAGATATAAAAAGTTCTTTGGTTCTGTAAACAATGGCGGAACATTAAATACGCTTTTACAATTAAAAGATTCCATGAACTTTGTCTTAAAACAAGAAATAGAACGCATACTTCGTAATCAAGGTATTTTTTCTTTACTCATTATTTTTATAATATGGATGTTTAGTTCACAATCTGGAAATGGAACACTTAACTACTCTATCCTGCAACTAACTATAGTTGGTGCTTATGCAAATGGCATGGTGCTTGTTACTACGTTATTACTCTTATACTTCGAGGATCGTAAAGGGGCCTTTCGAACATCAGCCGTTTTCTTTTTTGCAAACCTGTCATTAAGTCTCCTGTTGCTTCCGTTTGGATTTAATGGTTATGGCATTAGTTTTGCAATTGGATCCTCCATTGCATTCCTATATGCTATTTCTAGGCTTTTTACTTATGTGAAAGATATTGATTACTATACGTTTTGCCAGTCAAATGTTCCTATAAAACAGCGAACATTCTTTTCTAAATTAGCTAATAAACTTAATGGAAAATGAATAAAAAAAATGACCTATCGCTTTTATGCAAAGGTCATTTTTTTATTCATCATTAAACTTCTAAATAGCCATTTTTATTATTTGATTGCCATTTCCAAGAATCTGCACACATTTCTTCTAATCCACGTGTTGCCTCCCAGCCTAATTCACGCTTTGCTTTCGATGCATCAGCAAAACATACTGCCACATCACCTGGGCGACGCCCTGTGATTTTATAAGGGACTTTCTTGCCCGAAACTTTTTCAAATGCTTCAACCATCTCTAGTACACTATAACCCATGCCTGTGCCCAGGTTATAAGCATCTACTCCTGTTGTACTCAGCACTTTCTCAAGCGCCTTTACGTGACCATTTGCTAAGTCCACAACATGAATGTAATCACGGACTCCCGTTCCATCTTTCGTTGGATAGTCATTTCCGAATACACTTAATTCTTTTAACTTACCTACTGCTACTTGCGTTACATATGGCATTAAGTTATTTGGAATTCCATTTGGATCTTCTCCGATACGCCCACTCTCGTGTGCACCAAATGGATTGAAATAGCGAAGTAATGCAATACTCCATTCTGCAGCTGCAAATGCGACATCACGCATAATTTGCTCAATCATTAATTTCGTTTGACCGTATGGATTTGTTGCACTGAGTGGAAACTCTTCCGTAATCGGTGATGTTTCCGGAATACCATATACCGTAGCAGATGAACTGAAGATCATCTTTTTCACATTATGCTTCTGCATGACTTCACATAGCACTAATGTACTTGTAATGTTGTTATGATAGTACGTTAATGGAATCGCTACTGACTCCCCTACAGCCTTGAAGCCTGCGAAGTGAATAACAGCTTCAATTGTATTTTCTGTAAAAATCATATCAAGTGCTTCTTGATTTAAAACGTCTTCTTTATAAAATTTAAATGGTTTTCCTGTTATCTCTTTCACTCGATTTATAGATTCTACCGAGCTATTTGAAAGATTATCCACTACTATAATTTCATAACCGTTATTTAGTAATTCTACACATGTATGACTACCAATATATCCTGCTCCACCTGTTACAAGTATTGCCATAATTATAGTCCTCCATATTTCATTCATTATAAACTTCTCAAAGTATATCACATATTTCTTATCCTATGTTTAATATACGAACACAGAAACTTACCTTTTATCCCATGATGATTTTATACCATATATGATCCCAATCAAATAATAAAAAAACGCCACATAACAAAAATTCTAAATTTAATATATATTTTCTATGTTTGCTCGTCATTATGATTAATAGGGGTTACATTACATCACTATCAAGCTAAGCTTATACAACAACAAGTATAGTAAAGATTTTTTCTTTTTTTAAAAGCCAGACTTAGAGAATTTAAAGGTTTGCATGCGAAATAAACCCTATCTGGTTTCATTTTTTGAATTAGGCCGCTTGATTATCAGAAATAGTATAATTGTAAACGACACCCAATATATCAAAGACTGTTTTTTTCTCGTATAGATGAGATTTTCGCCCATTTTGCTGTAGGGGATTGAACAGGCGGAGTAACACCTTTGATAGCTCTTGGGTGTTTTTTTGAATAGTTTGGAATAGAAGAAGAAAATAGTCTTTAATCATATATATGGTTTTATACTCACTAAGTTCTCGTTTTTTCTTCATGAGGAGCAATTGTCGCATTTGAAACATGATAGGGGAACAGAGTAGAATGGCAATCAATTGACCATATAAATGGCACTCCAATCCCTAGCGGATGCCCTTTGCTCAATACTGCCGTTGAAAGTAGAGGTCTATTCCCAAAGTTACAAAGCGCTGCTAAAACAGGATTTGATGATACGGTAATATTGCTGGAATCTGTTTTAAAAGAAGGAATTGAAAAACAAGAATTCACAGACGAAATGGACACTTTATCACTTGCTTCTTTTCTTTCATCGTCAATGGAGGGAGCCATTATGGCTAATCAAGTATGTAATGATAATATTCATCACCATTATTTTCTGCTTACTTCTTATTCTAAATAATGCTTTTACCTCATCCTAAACATTGCTCAAAAAAGTCGCCAATCTTCGAAGAAAGACAAAATTTCGCCTTTCCAACTAAAAAAATTACCCCGCCCATTTGGAGGCCAATCTTTTTTTATCATTCATTTCGAACTGGTTTTGGCGTTACACCTAAATGCTGATTCAATTTATTTGAAATCTCTTTCACATTTTCTTCATTTGGAATGTAATAATAAATACCATCAATACGTTTATCCGTACCTTCTACTTGCATTTTTTCCATTTCCAAATTAGATCTTGCCATATTTTTCGTAATAGCAAGCATATCGCCAAATGTTAAGTTCGTTTTCATATTTTTATCAACTGCATCAAGTAAAGATCCCATTTTGCTAATTGATTGAACAGACATTGCTTTTTTCGCAATTGCTTCAATTACAAGTTGTTGTCTTTGACCGCGCATTGCATCACTGTCAATTTTACGCGTTCTTGCAAGTGCAAGTGCTTGTTCTCCATTTAAATGTTGGTAACCTTTTTCTAAATGAATCATACCTGCTTGGTCTTTACTATCTTGCTCTGTGAAAGCAACTGGAACATCAACATCAATACCACCAAGTGAATCGACAATTTGAACAAATGATTCAAAGTTAAACTTCACATAATAATCAACTGGAACATTTAAAAATCTTTCCACTGTATCTCTTGTACTTTCAACACCACCGAATACGTGCGCATGGGTAATTTTATCTAATTTATTTCTAGATGGGATATAAACACGTGAATCACGCGGAATACTTACTAACTTAACAGACTTATCATCTTTATTAATTGTCGCTAATAAAAGTGCATCTGTTCTGACCGCATCACCGTATTGACTCTCTCTCATTTCACTTCCGTCTACACCCATAATTAAAATTGAGATGTTATCTTTTAAGGGGTCAACTTCTTTATCACGTATTGATGATTTATCAATTTCTGCATATGCATCACTTATTACTGCTTTTGCTTTGTTATATATTAACGCTCCATATCCTACTCCTCCAAAAATAAATAGGAAAAATGGAATTATAATGAACCATTTTATTGATTTTCTTCTAGAACGCTTTTTATTACTTATCGTATTTTGTTCTAATTCAGAGTTCATACCCATTCACCTCTCTTTCTCTTTTCCTAGTATAATGTAAGTCTATAAATCTTCATATGGAAATTTCTTTCAATTATCTTACGATTTTGTAAGGTTACTTTATGGGTCTAATATGGGTGTTTTTGGGGTTCTGGTGCAAAAATAAAAGGGAATAAAGAGCATATACCCCTAACGGAATCTTATCTTATGCTGCAAGTCCAAACAATTGATGGATGAATTTTTTCTGATTTTGGACAGACTGGT
The DNA here is from genome assembly GCF_016651175.1 of Bacillus sp. TH13. Classification (NCBI taxonomy): domain Bacteria; kingdom Bacillati; phylum Bacillota; class Bacilli; order Caryophanales; family Bacillaceae; genus Bacillus; species Bacillus sp. TH13. The sequence goes on from NZ_JAEKEJ010000007.1 coordinate 130,389, forward strand.
CCCGTAAATCAAGCTGTTCTTTTTTTATCATATGCATAGCTTCTACTCCAGAAAGAATGGATGTAGCTGTGTCAACACATTTGAACCCTAGCATAGAACGGATTCGCTTCTTTATAAAGCGGATGATCTTGTTCTACTATGTTATTCAAGTACTTTTGTTGTCTAAGTTGCATACCATCAGGTATGCTTTTTTCTTTTTTCAACTGTTCAATTGCTATAGGATAAGCTGAGTTCTTATCGACAGTTATAACACGTGGCTTTGAAACATGAAAAGACCACAAAGCTTTCTTGAAAGAGCGCTTTGCAGCCTTCGGGTCTCTTGTTTTGTTTAGGAAAAAATCAATTGTGTTTCCTTTCGAATCAACAGCACGATCCAAATACATCCATTGACTTTTTACTTTGATATATGTTTCATCGACTCTCCAAGAGTCATTTGTTTGTTTGAGGTGACGACGGATTCGTTTGTCCAATTCAGGACCATACTGATGAACCCAACGCATAATCGTTGTATGAGAAATGGATAAACCCCGTTCTTCTAGTATTTCCACCAAATCACGAAAACTGAGGTTGTACCGTAGGTACCATCTTACTTACCTTTAACAAAATAATATCAGACTGATAATGCTTCCATTTGAATACATTTTCCTTTTCTATGCCAATCACGCACCCTTTCTACAGTAATAGTATGTCCAAGTTTTATTGATTCATTGCAATTGTCCTTAAGTTTTTGCACCAGAACCAATATTATTAAAACACAAAATAACGATTTGGATTTGTTGTTTAAAAAAGTGCAAAAAAAATATAGTAATTCTTTATTCCTCGAATTACTATATTTTCTTTTACTTATTACAACCTATATTCAGACACATTATTTCCTTTCCATTCATAATAATCTAAAATCCCTTCATAAATAGCTTCTGCTGCAATCTCTCTGCCGTTTTCCGTAGATAGTTTGCTGTAATCGATACCATTATCTATAAAAGCCAGCTCTGTTAACACAGCTGGCATATCATTTTCTCTTATAACGTGAAGATCTCCATGTTTAACGCCCCTATCACGTGTTTGAAGAGCATCCACTAAACGTTTTTGAATTTTTTCCGCTAAAACATGACTTTCTTCCACATGAGGATTTGTTTTTTCGGATTCAGAAGATTCATAGTAGTATGTTTCTGTTCCTTTTGCATTACCTAAAAGCATTTGCATGAATGCTGATAAAGATATCACCCTGATTTTGCTTAGCAAATTTAACACGTTCCTGTAAAGAGCTTTTTTGGTCATGTCCAGGTCTAGTATCAGATTGACGAGTTAGTAAAACTGTAAATGGTGTATGCTTTTCAAGTAATTGTTGTAGACGTAAAGAAGTGTCTAATACAATCTTACTTTCAGGTAATCCCTTTGTAGCTTTCCCAGGATCTTCGCCACCATGTCCAGGATCAATAATGATTGTTTTATTTTCTAAAGGGTTATTTGGACTATATTGAAGCATGTCTGTTTTTGCGGTTAGTTGTGCAGCTTCAGCTCGTGTTATGAATCTATTTGGTTGCCAACCGTTATCTGTACCAACGGAAATTTTTAAATTAATTAAAGTATTTGCGAACTTTTCACCCCAATGTCCTTTTAAATCTTCAAATTTACTTTGTCCATTGCTAGTGTTTTTATTTTGTAGTTTATATGCATTCACTAGCATGGTAGCCATAGCAGCACGAGTAACTTTTCCAGAAGGATTAAATATTCCATTTCCTTCACCTTTAATGATTCCTGCTTTTTCAGCTGCGGCAATATATGGCGTTCCCCAGTGGTTTTGTGAATCTGTAAAAGATGGTTTTGCATTAAAGTCAATGTGTATACCAAGGGCTTTTGTCATAATTGTTGCTGCAGAAGCTCTATCTAATGTATCGCTTGAACCAAAAGTTCCATCTGGATAACCATTCAATACTTTTTTATCAACTAAATAATTAACGGATTTATCAGCCCATGCAGGAACATCTGGGAATTTATGAGTATCTGCAAGTATACTAGATGAGTAGGATAGTAGACTTCCAGTAAGAATTCCTGTAGCAATTAATTTGTATTTCAAAATGTAACACCTCTAAAAAATTATTACAAATTAGTAAATATATCATTTATAGTTAAGCTTATAAGTAATACGAGTTAGTTTAAAGAATAGATTAAGTTGTTATTATCACTATATTACAGATAAATATTTTTTAATTACATTAAACTATTATTTCGAAAAAAATCCACAGACATATACTTTTTGTAAGGAACCATTCGAGATATATTCACAAACGTTGCGTAACTAGTATAGTTACTTATATGTACGAGTGTCAATTAAAAGAATCTTACACTTTTATAAGATAACCTTGTTAATAATACAGTAAGTAATTATTAAATAAAGTAAATAATTATTTACCATAATAAATACAAGAGTTGATTAAAATGTTTCTAAGCCCGTGAAGTGGAAGGGTTCTTTAGGTTAATTAAAAGAATATTTCTGTTTTATGTTAAGCTATTTTAATACCAGACCTTATTTTTCGCACTAGCTACAATTGGTAACATTAGCAAAAGTTAAACGAATAAATATACAATAAAAAAGTAATTCCTTCTTTAGGTTCATCATGTTCCATCCTAAAATAAAAAAGACACACCTTCCCTTTAGATAGGTACAGGTGTGTCCTTTATATAATATACTTGAGTTATATTTTGATTTTATAGTAAACCTTATATTATAAAACAATAACAATTACTTCAATAAATTCTTCAATATTCTGGCTCAATATTTGTCCAAGCATTGTATATTCATCTTTGTAGTAGATTATTATTTTCTTATCAAATATTTTTCTCTTTTTTCTATGGATAAGATTTTCCTATATTTGAATTCTTCAATTAATTAATTTTTGAAATGCATGAATGCTTGCAACTAATAAAAGATAATTCTTTTATTAGTTGCAAGCATTCTCCCTGGACGTGGAGTATTATTCGTAACAATGTAACCAGTTACTGAACATGTTAAAGTAGCTAAAATACTCTCCTGATCATCTAATAATTTTTTCGCTTCTTCTAGAGTTTTGTTCATATTACATTATCCTTTTTATTTTTCATTAAAAATATCTCTATATTTTCTTTCAATATGTTTAAATGATGGTTTAATTCATTATTAATGTTTTTATCTTCAATTGCGGAAAATAAACGAAAAGCTTTTTGATAATTATCTATTTGGAAATATATCATCCCTAATATTCGATATACATAATCCCCCTTAGCATTAATCGTGGAATATGGAAATTCTATAGATTTTATATAATTCAAACAATCTTCTACAAAATAATATCTTTGTGATAAGTTGCTACTCTTCTCATTTAATAACCTATAATACCAACCATCTAGACAATATGGATATAAAGAGATTAGTTTATTTATCATTTTAGCCAAGAAAATTCCTTCCTCAAGGAACGTGGAGGGCCACAGCCCAGTGAGTAGGTGGGAGGTGAATTGGCTTTGAACAAGGGATGGCATGAAGCCATCTTAATTGTTCGACATATGTAAAGTGTTACTGGACAATTTGTTATGATCACTTCACTATCTATCGAATGTATGTTCGGTATATAATAGTTTTATACCGAAATGGAGGTGAATGAAATGATGATCAATAAAGCATATAAATTTCGTATATATCCAAATCAAGCACAAGTAACTCTAATCAATAAAACGATTGGTTGTTCTCGTTTTGTATTCAATCATTTCCTATCTCTATGGGATAACGCATACAAAGAAACAGGTAAAGGTTTAACATATGGTACATGCTCTGCCAAACTTCCCGCCATGAAGAAAAAGTTAGTTTGGTTAAAAGAAGTAGATAGTATTGCTATTCAGTCGTCTGTTCGCAACCTTGCGGATGCTTATACACGTTTTTTTAAAAAGCAAAACAGTGCCCCGCGTTTTAAATCTAAGAAGAACATTGTACAATCTTACACCACAAAACAAACAAATGAAAACATTGCCGTTGTAGGAAACAAAATGAAATTGCCGAAACTAGGTCTTGTTCGATTTGCCAAAAGTCGAGAAGTAAAGGGACGTATTTTAAATGCTACAGTTAGACGGAACCCTTCTGGTAGATACTTTGTTTCGTTATTAGTTGAAACAGAAGTGCAAGAACTTCCGAAAACACAAACTTACATTGGAATGGATGTAGGACTAAAAGATTTCGCCATTTTGTCAGATGGAACAACCTATAAAAATCCGAAGTTTTTTCGATCATTAGAAGAGAAATTGGCGAAAGCACAGCGTGTTCTTTCTAGAAGAATGAAAGGATCTTCTCGCTGGAATAAACAACGAGTAAAGGTAGCTAGAATTCATGAATACATGACAAATTCTAGAAAAGACTACTTGGACAAAATCTCGACTGAAATCATCAAAAACCACGATGTTATCGGTATAGAGGATTTGCAAGTATCGAATATGTTAAAGAATCATAAGTTAGCAAAAGCAATTAGTGAGGTATCATGGTCACAGTTTCGAACCATGTTGGAATATAAAGCAAAATGGTACGGCAAACAAGTCATTGTCGTATCGAAAACATTTGCTTCCAGCCAATTATGTTCTTGTTGTGGATATCAAAACAAAGACGTTAAAAACCTAAACCTACGTAAATGGGACTGCCCTTCTTGTCGTACACATCATGATAGGGATATTAACGCAAGTATCAATCTAAAGAATGAAGCGATAAGGCTTCTAACCGCAGGGACTGTGGAGCTAGCCTAATAAATTAGAGTTCGATAGAACTCTTTACTTAGGAATCCCCCACTTCTAAACGAAGTGAAAGTGGGGGTAGTTCAACGAAATTGTTATTTTCACTATACATTTGGGCAAGTGAAAGTAAGGAATATAAATGGTATTGCTCTGGATTGTTACCATAATTATGATACTTCATTCCATTATTAATTATATCAATAACTTCTTTATCTCCGTAACCACCAAATTTTTTCACGTGCTAAAAAATAAGGCTCTGGTGCAAAAACTTAAGGACAATTGCAATGAATCAATAAAACTTGGCCATACTGTTACTATTACTTTAGAAAGGGTGCGTGATTGGCATAAAAAAGGAAAATGTATTCAAATGGAAGCATTATCAATCTGATATTATTTTGTTAACGGTAAGATAGTACCTACGGTACAACCACAGTTTTCGTGATTTGGTGGAAATGCTAGAAGAACGGGGTTTATCCATTTCTCATACAACAATTATTCGTTGGGTTCATCAGTATGGTCCTGAATCGGACAAACGAATCCGTCGTTACCTCAAACAAACAAATGACTCTTGGAAAGTCAATGAAACATATATCAAAGTAAAAGGTCAATGGATGTATTTGTATCGTGCTGTTGATTCGAAAGGAAACACAATTGATTTTTTCCTAAACAAAACAAGAGACCCGAAGGCTGCAAAGCGCTTTTTCAAGAAAGATTTGCGGTCTTTTCATGTTTCAAAGCCACGTGTTATAACTGTCGATAAGAACTCAGCTTATCCTATAGCAATTGAACAGTTGAAAAAAGAAAAAATCACCCGTTTTGGATGCTCAAAGTATACTAATATTAATATTGAATAGATTTATTAATAATCTTTCTAGAACAATAAATATACTAGCTGAAACCGATCTATATCCGATATTCTTTCCTGTAACATTAATAGTAATCTCCACTAAATGAGTTTTCATATCATCTTTTTCAAAAAATTTATCTTCAACCTTTTCAATTATTGCTTCACTATCCACTTCTTTAAAAGTTTTCAGCAATTTTGTTTCTAATAAAGTAAAATCAAAATTTTCATCTTTAACTACATCAAATTTAATCTTCATTTTTCTTTCCCCATTTTTAACTAGTTATTATATTGACATTAATATAAATGCATATATTTTTATTAAGTAATTCAAAAGTTATGTTTTACAAAACTCCCCATAGTTCACATATCTAATGGAGAGAAATAAAAAAACAAATCGTAAAAGTTCCTCTTCCAAGGTCAAGGGTAATTGTGCAGCTACTACTGTGCATTTACCGTGAAGCTCTTTCACTGTCCATTGAGTTTTTTCTAAAATATTATTAATATCTTCTTGCGTTACTGTATTCTTCATTATTCAACAACCTCCCAATTTTCAGCGAATAACTCAATATTCGTTTCTTTCCATAGAATTCTTCCAAATCGACTCTCAGCATATAAGTAAGGAGCAGTCATTTTACTATGTTCATCAGGGAATTGATCACGAATTACTACGTCAGGACTCCATTATGGTAATCTCATATCTTTATCCTTTTTCACTTCTTGAACAGCTTACAAATTCTCCTTCCATTGTTTCAACAAATCCTTTTCACGTCGCATCGAATTTATACCTCTTAGAGTAAAATGTGAACACAATAATTAGATTTTCTTATTTATATATTCATTTAAATTATATAAACTCTACTTAATAAGTTAACATTTTTTATAATTAAGTTCAGGTTGTATTTTTTCCTTTGATAAAGGTATTTTTAATTGTTTGTTTGATAAACATTTGTTAAAAACCCTATGGAACTTACAATAAATGTCCATTCTGTTCAAATTCACGTTTAATGTGTAATTTCTATATAACAAAAAAAGCACCCGTTATGGATGCTATTGACCATTATAGATACGTTTCAAAATGATATTTAGTTCTTTTTCTGGTTCTTCGTTTTTTGGATGTCGATAATACTCCACTTTATACTTCTTTACATCATAATTAAAGAGACCTATTTTAATACTTTTAGTTTCTCTCAAGACAGCCATTAAACTAGCAACATCCTCATTTTTCGAATCAAGAATCAGTTCTCCAGATTCACTCCTAAAAACACTCTCATACACTCATCCCCTTTCCCACTATCTATTCGGCAGAACAGAATAAAATCCTACAAAACAAAAAGCCATCACCGAAGTGACAGCTCTAAAGGGGATGTGAGAAACGTTCACGAAAGGGGAATTTCGCAATCATTTCAAGGCTGAGTACTCTCAACCTTCTCCAACCCACCGCATCATGTAATTTTCAGCTCTTATTAGCTACGCGCTTTACGTTCGGTGACTAGGAGAAGACTAAGAATCTTCCCGTTTATACACCGCAGAGTCGGCCAATACTTCAGCTTTCCCGTGCCTTTACTGACCAATTTCGTTTGAATAACATAATTATATCCAGAGGGATTATGTTTCTTCCGTCCCCCTGTTTGAACCAATATACAAGGAGGACAGAGGGGCTCTGCCTATATTGACTCAAACAAAGAGCGGAAGCTCTCTGCTCGTTTTGTTATTTAAAGAAGAACAACCTGACTTATACTAGTGATCGTTGAGAGTAATTACTTTATAATTAAGATTTTTTCTTCTTTACAGGAGACGCGGTTCATTCAATCGAACAAACCCCATCTCCCATTTGGAAAACGATCTAGTTTTAACATAGGAATCAAGAATCCACATGACAGATGTGTTTTTACTACCTGTGAGCCCACAAACGAAAGGCGGAACGCTTATACACTCATTGAGAAGTAAAACAGCATGACGAATGCGAGTTATCTCACATCCGCCACACTGGAATATGTCATTGTAAGTAATTTCATTGGTCTTTTCGTCTTAATGCGGGTCTTACCGTCTTGCCCGCCCTACTTGCGGTATACGTTATCGTGACATTCTCGCATCAGAACGTTTCACTTATAGGTGTACTAATCCTCTTCGATATGCGATTGTCAAAGGGCTGTTCAAAGCTCGTTAATGAGCTTGTCAGATAATGATAATTTGAGGTACGCATTTGCTTATCCGCTCCTTTATCGTTAATTTATCCGTGTTTTTTATTACAAATTCTTATAAATTAAGAACACTACAATCTGCAGAATGTGTATTGACTGATCTATTAACAATCCTGATTCTAATGAATCTAATTTCTTATAGAACCCTACAGGTTTTGCCTTCATGTAATCCGCTATAGCATGGACAACAAACATCCAAGCTACATCGAAATAAGTAATGTTATAACCTAAGAAATGTGCTGCTATTAAAACTACGCCTGTCCAAATCCCAGCGTGTGTAGATAGTACGATATGATTCTTACCCTTCATATTTGCTAAGAAGTCTCCTTGTAACGGGTAATCCGCTAATAAGTGTGCAAATAACAATACTAGAAAATCCATATATCATTCTCCTTTTTATATAATTCGCAGTACTGTAGCAATTTCCATAATCGCATTTTTCTTCTGAGCATAGTACCAATTGTTTTCTAAAAACATTTGTGCTTTTACATTCTTGTCGCTCACCATTCCGTTTTTTAAATACTTACGCTCAATGATTTCTCTTTGCTCTAGATCTAACGCATGCTCTATCGCTCGTTTAATTTGAGTGTATTTGTAATCATTGATTTTCTTAGTATCACGTAATTCAGGAAACAAAGAGATATTTTGATTTGTACATTCACCCTGATTTTGCATACGAACCTTTAAAACTCTGTAACTAAATAACTCTTTTGCTACTTCTTTTTGTATCTGTTTGTACTCCTCATTTGTGATTTCTGAAAAGATTGCTAATTGCGCCATCTGTAATCCCCTAATTCGAATTTATGTTTTTAACATCATATTAGGTACGTGAAATTTTACTATCTCATTGTTGAATAAGGGAAACATGCATAGCGAGTAGCCCCCACCATCCACTCTGCATGGTTCCGTTATCCATTAAACCTTTAATAACTTACATGTCTTGTTGGCCATCTTCTCTTTTTCTGCTTCAATGTTATTCGCTATCTTTTTATGGTCCTGATAAAATTGAATCACACCATCAAACATAACTGGAGCTACTGCCTCATCAACGTATTGTAAGTAATCCACTGGCGCTCGTTCCGTCTGATCTACTAAGTACCCATAAATATCAAAGTCTGCTCTTGGTATCGACTTCTTACCCTTTGGTTGCTGCGACATCCTTACGTAAGATTGAATGACTGATAGTGGTACCGCAAATACTAACTTGTCCCTGCTAAGCTCAATAAGGAAGAAACAAATCGCTCCCATCTTCTCTGCTTTCTCTAAGTAATCTAATTGATGCTGCGCGATATTCTTTAAATCAAATCGATTTATCTCATTTGTGGACTTCGCTTCAAACGCTATAGCTCGTCCTTTATATACACCGTCATAATCTACTGTATTTTTAGGTTCGTAATAACCATCTTTCACACGGCCATAAACCATTTTTAATACCTTCACAGGAGTCGGACGCTTGTTTATAAGTGCCACTCCCTCTCTTTGACACATTTCATTCGATAAATTGATAAGTTTTTCAAATGCCATTCCACGGTCTCCTTGTTCCATTGTTATTCCTCACTCTCTATTAGTTGCGATAGGTAAGACTTTGAAGTTATCTCCATCTTTTCCCCCGCTTAGCACTGTACGTGCGACTTTCATCGCATACAGCGCCCCATCTTATCCTTTTATACTAAAGTAACTAGATTACAAGCTTTACGGAGTTTGTTTATTTTCTTCAATTGTTTATCGTTCAATTGAAGAATTCTCATATATGTTCTAATCGTCTCGTCATTTGTAGCGTGAATCAATCTGTGGACAAATTCATGTACAATAATCAGGTTATTAAACTCGTCAGTTCCTCCCATACCTTTCGGTATTTTATGGTGACAGTGCACATCTTCAGCTATTAAGAAGATTCCGATGACAGCGCATTTACCATTTTGCATGGAATACCTGGATATTCTGTTATCTGTATACTCCATGCTTTGTCCTTTATTGGAGGATAGCAACATCTTTTGCATTTCATTGGCAATGTTACCTTTTAGGATTTTGATGAGTTTTTGTCTTCCTTGCTTAGTATAATTGCATATGTCTTGACTAAAACTTTGAGGGAATCGTGTTTGTATGTCCGCTAGTGGATATACATGATTGCCTGCTATTTCAAAGGTTCTATAATTGTTCCTATGAGTTCTTTTGTATAATGCATTCGCATTGGTAGGAATCTTATATTTCCCTATTGATTTTAGACGATTAAACAAAGTTTTCGAGAGACGAAAGGCTATTTCAGCAAAGTCTATAGTTACATGTGTTGCAATTTTGTAATAATTTTTTATACCAAGCACATAAGAGTTATAGTCCTGTACTGTTTTCCCTGATGGGCTTTTTTGAATTGCTTTAATCCTTGTCTTTGCTTTTTCAAGGATATCCTTTTTCTTTTTCTCGCTTACATGTGTGTTTGCCACATATCTTTCGCGCTTTTTAACAGATTTGATAGAGAACCCCAGAAAATCGGAAGATTTTCTTTTTAGGTTAGTTATAGTCGATTTTTCATTAGATATATTAAGGTTTAATTGATTTTTAAGATACCCTTCTACTGCATGGAATATTTTGATTGCAGATTGATGATTGTTAGTAAATATTTTAAAATCATCTGCGTATCTAACGATATGCATTTTCTTCAATTTTGTTTTTATCAGCAATGGATTTTTGGTTGCTGTTGTGTATGGTCTTCTTGTTTTAATATTCTCCCATTGCCTAGATATCCACCAATCCAAATCGTTTAATACAACATTACTAAGTAATGGGCTTAGGATTCCTCCTTGCGGAGTTCCTTTTGTAGGAATACCTTTTCCTTTGATTGGCGCTTTTAACATTTTAGAGATAATTGTTAGCACCCTTTTATCAGTTATGCCTATGTTGTATAGTTGTTTTAATAACTTGGAATGGTTCACGTTGTCAAAGAAACCTTGTATATCAATGTCTACTACGTGACTAAATCTTCCTCTGTTTATCAGATATTGACACCTAGCCATTGCATGGTGTGTTGACCTGTTAGGTCTGAATCCATATGAATGCTTGTGGAATTTTGCCTCGCATATTGGTTCTAGAACCTGTTTGAACATTTGTTGAATCAATCTATCTCTCATTGTAGGGATTCCTAATGGGCGTTTCTTCCCATTAGGTTTAGGTATTTCTACCCTACGTACCGTATTTGGTTTGTAATTTGTGAGAGTTTTTCTAATATCGTCAACGAAGGAATTTACATCTTCCATTTTATAATGGTCGATTGTGATACCATCTGTTCCTTCAGTTTTAGAACCACTGTTAGCCTTTATACTTCTATATGCCAATAGAATATTTTCTTTTGATATGATGTATTTATATAGATTTACACCTTTAGTAGCGTTATTTTCACTACGTTGGTATAAATCATCGAACACTTTTTGTATATCGTAATATTCTGCATGTCGTAATGTTGTACTCACCGATGTATTATTTCCCCTTTCTTACGAAAAGTCCCATCATCTTACTCGATCCTGTGAGTTACATCTAGTTAATTTAGTTTTCAAATAACAAGACTAGGGACTATCCCTCCACATTCGTTACATGCTTCGTCGGTACTTTGTCCCCACCTTCACAAGAATCAAGCAATTTCGGTTCGTTAGAACCTTATATGCATCTGTCCGCTAGTAGGCGTTGGTGACAGTTTCTTGCTTACCACGTTCCGATTGACTTAGCTATACATATATCCTTAGGTGCTTGCTTTAAGCCTGTTATCTTTACACCCTCATCGTTAGATGTTCCGAATTTCGTATCCTTTACTCTTACTTTTCGGTAGATAACGTCATCATTGACGACATACAAATTTCTATTGTATTAATAATTTAGACCCGTACATTCGCAAGTTCGCCAGTCCGTTATTTTAGACATTCTCACCATAGATATTTTGTAGCATCCCGACCTATCCATTACCATATGATTTCTCACTTAGGTTTTGTTCAGCCGACTTCACCTAGCTTCATACAATTTGTGACTACTATCACGCCTTGCATGTAGGAGTATTAGATAAGTAGTTTCAGCTCAACCTGACGGCTTTCATTCCTACTTTCAGTCAAACAGTTGTTGTTATCAAATTAATAACCCTCCTACTTCGTGTTTGCACACTTATGAGGAAACGTGTCGCACAAAGGATTATTTTGTTTAAAAATTGATATATAATAACATTTATCACGCATTAGGAGTGTCACAGATGTTATATATAATACAACTGGTCTTTTTAATATTTATTGCAAGTTATTTAATCTTTTTCTTAGTGATGGAGCTTAAAAAACCACATAAAATCAACATATTCTGGATTTCAATTGATGTCTTATCTCTCACGGCAATACTATTATTCATACGAAGAATTTTAATAAAAATTATATAACTCGAATTTCTCCCTCCCCGGATAAAACTCAATATTCCGTCAATAATATAGACAACCCATTTTTGAACCACATTCCATGATTGGGGCAGTTAGCTTTTGCTAGCTGCTCTTATTGTAGTACAGGTACATATTTATTAGCAGGTGAATAAACTATGTTGAACCTTACTTGTCGTATCATTCACTTGTTCATGACTCACAAACATAACAGTAATGAATGACATAAGTTTTTAAAAGCGAGCATTCTGGCACAAGTGCTCGTTTTATTTTGGCGTTCTTCTACAAAATGAATTTTTTATTAAGTTGTTCCCACATAGCATTTTAAGTTTTGTGCATACTGTAACTGTAACTTACAGTTACATATCCGAGCTTGTAGGGCCTAATTTCTTTTGTACAACAAGTAGTTAGTTTATTGAGCTAGCTGCTTTGTTGTGCCAAACGTATTATTTATTAAATATTTGCACTTCCATAATTAATCCCCATATATTATCATGTGTGCCACACTACTCCCCGAGGGACCTTGTCTAATAAGACCACTGCTTAAAGGTGCTCTTTTTAATTTTTTCTGAATAAATCTTCAAATTATGTCCATACTTTAAATACGCCAATTTGTAACAATTGATTTCTCCTTTAAAACGGAGCAGTTAGCTTTTGCTAGCTGCTCTTTTTATAAATATTAATTAATTAATTAATTTACCCAAGCACATTTCAAAAAAGCTGCGTATGATATGGTGTATTCCTTTCTTTGAGAAAACGAAACTCATCATGAGAGCACTTTTACGAAGTGCTCTTTTGGTGTTTTAAATTTATACAAAATGAAATTTTTGTTACATATATCTACAGAAAATAACACTAATACTACATTGGATAACTTTACTCTTTACTTTGTAATAAGATATTAAAATATTGACGATTATATAGCACTGCCGGATGATCAGATATATAGTTTGCTGCCAATTCATTATAATGATATGCTTTTTCATAGTCCCCTAAATGACTATAGCACAAGGATAATTGGAAATATGGAATCCAAGTATAGCTTGCGGGATTACAAAGTAACGACTCAGTAGGACAATTGATTCTTGTAGCCCCTAAATACCAACGAATTGCTTCCTTATATTTTTGTTGCGCCATCATGGCATACCCTATACCTACGCACATTTCTCCTCTTGGAGTTCCACATTGAAATGTTCTCATGTATGCCTCTATTGCTTTATCCCATTTTTGAAGTTCTGCATGACAACACCCTAAATTTCCATATACATAAATATACTCCTCCCCCCCACCCCAACTCATAAACCCTACGATATAAAGTTTGATAATTAATTCCGTTTTCCTTAGCAATTGCGCGCTCTTCATCAGTTAACCAACGATTCGCAGCCATTTTCTCCCTCCTAAATTACTTTTAAATTTTTAAAAGCTTCTTCCATAGCGAAAAATTATCGAGGTTTGTATGTCCGTTTGTTTTAAGATTCTCTTATTTCACGTACTTTCTTTAAACATTGTTTTATTTCTTTAGCTATATTTGGATACTTAGAACTTAAAGTTTTTACTGGTTGAGTTAATTCCATATAATCCTTCGCAAAACTTCTTTGTTTACGAATCGCAACCAAATCATTCATTCACTTCATTAAATCTGTTTCTTTTCCATCGAAGAATTCTAAAGCATGCAATATGTCTTCTTGCATACCCTGCATCTTTTTTAGATTATCATTAGCAATGTCGTATAATTTGGGATGATTACAAAAGAATTTCATTGTGTTAACAACGCCTCTTTCAGTGTATTTTGCTGAATATGATTGCGATAAACCCATTTCGACCGCTTTATCTCTATCTTCGTTTCTTTTTAGTACCTCATTCATCATATTTATTACTGATTGAATATCTTCTTTTGCTTTTACAGACATTCTTCCTGATTCCAAAACGCCTTGTAATGTATTTCTAGCATTTTTAAGATCCATTCCCTCTCCCCCTCCTAATCTAGTACTAAAAATTCAGCCCTTGTACGATTCGAATATTTTATCTCAATCTTCTGAATACCATTGCCATGTTCTTCTATCGCTGCAATCCAAACTTTGCTTTCAGTGTCAGTATCAAAACAATCCATCTTTTTCCTTTTGTCTTGATCGTAGAAGTGAACCTCGTATGACGTTATGACGCTAGGTTTTGCTAGGAATTGCTCGGCCGTGCTCTTTGCTTTGTAATCGAAAGTTCCTACTAAATGGGGTAGCACCACATTGCTATCAAGCTAAGATTTTAAAGTACCCTCTAAACGATAATTTTGTTTTTTTTACAGCACCGAAGTTCATTTTTATCGTTTTCGGGCAACCTTTTCTGTTAGATTGATAAACATGGGGTGGGCCCCCTAGAAAGAAGTAGGGACTAAGAAGTTTAGATGTCAAATGGCTATTAAATATTACATTATAAATTAATAGATATTCTTTTTCATAATTAAAAAATTTATAAAGGAGAATTTTTTTGTTTACAATTTGTGACAGTTAAGGTGCAAATTGTTGTTTCATCTTTTGTAAAAGCAATGGTACAGTGGAGGTAATTATTAGATAAAGGAGTAAAGTGTAGAATGGATTTTCAGACTATCAAAAAGTATTTTTCCGTAGAAAGTATGGATCATATTGTTGAGATTTATAAAGAGTTCGGACCGCTTCTCGGTATTGGTTTACCAATGATAGAGGCGTTTATCCCGCCATTACCAATCCTTGTGTTTGTGTTTGCGAATGCTATTGCATTTGGCTTTTGGTTCGGTTTTCTTTATTCATGGATTGGAGTGGTAATTGGTGCAATGCTTGTATTTCTCATTATTCGTAGCTTTGGAAGAAGTCGTTTCTTTTCTTTTGTAAATAAGCATGAGCGAGTGCGAAAAACGATGGGATGGATTGAAAGAAAAGGGTTCGTACCACTGTTTGTAATATTTTGTTTTCCAGTTGGGCCGTCTGCACTTATAAACGTTGTAGCTGGTTTATCTCGCATTAGCGTAAAACAGTTTGGACTAGCATTAGCATTCGGAAAATTTGTTAAGCTCTTTATTTTAACTTATATCGGTTATGATTTAATGTCGTTAATTCATAAGCCAGTGAAATGGGTTATTGTTGGTGCTATTATTTCTGCTTTGTGGTATATCGGTAAAAAAATTGAAGTGAAGTTAGAACTACATTAGAGGTACCGCTACACATCCATCAACTTAAGAAATTAATTATTCTCCAAAACGAAGAAAACGAGCCGAAACCTCATAAATAACTGTGAAGAAGTAAACTTTTCGGTTTTGGAGGTATTTGTATTTCTTAGCTTAATGGGCATGGGGTAGCACCACATCGCTATCAAGCTAATAAAAAGAAATGCCCCCTAAAATGAAAAAATACGCTATTCTTTCTGTAGAATCATAGGAAAGGATGGCGTTTTTTATGTCTGTTTCTGTGTCTAACGAATTACAACTATTTGCTCAAGAGATTCAAAGTGCCCTATCTCCAAATGCCTTACGAGATCTTGCTAGAGATGTTGGCTTTGTACAACGAACCAGTAAGTACCAAGCAAAAGATTTAGTAGCTTTATGTGTATGGGTGAGCCAAAGTGTAGCTATGACTTCTTTAACTCAGTTATCTAGCTGTTTAGAAGCATCAACAGAAGTACTCATCAGTCCTGAGGGACTGAATCAACGGTTTAATAAGGCGGCCGTCCAACTTTTACAACACCTACTAGCCGAACTACTAAGCAAAAAATTGGCCGCATCTATGCCGATTTCTTCTCCATACACTTCTGTTTTCAAGCGTATTCGTATTTTAGATTCAACTGCATTTCAACTCCCGGATATATTTTCATCGGTTTATCCTGGTGCGGGAGGATGCAGCCATACAGCGGGAGTAAAGATACAGCTTGAGTATGATTTATTAAGTGGACAATTCCTTCATATTCATACAGGTCCAGGTAAACAACATGATCGAACCTACGGTTCCCTGTGTGCCCCAACTGTAACAGCGAATGATTTATGTATCCGAGATTTAGGTTATTTTCATTTGAAAGATCTTCAACATATACAAGATAAAAAGGCTTATTATATCTCACGTATTAAATCGAATACACGTATTTATCAAAAAAATCCAAACCCTGATTATTTTCAAGATGGCAGAATTAAGAAGGGTACAGAGTATATCCAAATAGATATGGAGGTTTTAATGAACTCTCTTCAGCCAGGACAAACATATGAAATATCCAACGCTTATGTAGGAATGACTGATAAAGTACCAACTCGTGTGATTGTTCATCGACTAACAAAAGAACAACAACAAAAACGATTACACGATCAAACGGTAAGAGAAAAAAAGAAAGGAATGAAGTATTCTGCTCGTAGTAAACGACTTAGCGGTATCAATGTATATATGACAAATACCCCTATAGATATTGTCCCAATGGGACAAGTACATGATTGGTATTCTTTACGTTGGCAAATCGAAATTTTATTTAAAACATGGAAATCATTCTTTCATATTCATCATTGTAAAAAGATA
Source organism: Bacillus sp. TH13 (assembly GCF_016651175.1). NCBI lineage: Bacteria > Bacillati > Bacillota > Bacilli > Caryophanales > Bacillaceae > Bacillus > Bacillus sp. TH13. The sequence goes on from NZ_JAEKEJ010000007.1 coordinate 147,108, forward strand.
AAACGAGAACGATTGGAATGCCATTTGTATGGGCAACTGATTGCCATTCTACTTTGTTCTTCTACCATGTTTCAAATGCGGCAATTACTTCTTATGAAAAAGAAACGAGAACTGAGTGAATATAAGGCCATATATATGATTAAAGACTATTTCCTTCTTCTATTCCAAACTATACAAAAAAACACCCAAGAGCTATCAAAGGTATTACTTCGCCTGTTCAATCTCCTACAGCAAAACGGGCGAAAATTCCATAGGTATGAGAAGAAAACAGTTTTTGATATATTAGGTGTCGTTTATAATTGTACTATGTCGGACAATCAAGCCGCTTAATTCAAAAAAGTGAAACCCGTTAGGGTTTATTTCGTATGCAAATCTTTCAATCACCTACACTTGCCCTTTAGAAAAAGGAACAATCTCGCCTAAAATTGACTTTGTATAAGCTTAGCTTGATAGCGATGGGGTATCGCCACACATCCATCAACTTAAGGATTTAGGCTATTCTTATAATTATAAGCAAGTTAATATTCTCTTATATTAATGAGAATATTAACTTGCTTTTTGAATATGCATCAAAAACAATAATTGTTTTTATTTGCAAAAGAGTTATATCGATATATGTTTTTCGTTATACATAATCAATTACCTATAGAAGTAGATAGTTGGAAATAATTCCAAAAACAAACGAAATTATGTATAATTAATATATTTAAATGTCATTAAAAGGAGATGGGTTTTTGGAATTAGATAAATCAAGAGATAATATAGCTATAAGAGGTAAACGGGGATTACATTTTATTCTTGCTTCAATAATTATTTGGAGTTCTATTTTAACGAATTCCTCGAAAGAATTTTCCTTCCTCAAGCGCGTGAAGGGCTTAGCCCAGCGGTAGGTTGGAGATGAATTTCGGTTTGGCGTAGCCAAAAGGCTTTGCTTTTTATTTCGCCTCTGATATAATCAGTCTTATAAAGTACAAAGGTTGGTATATCAATGAAATTAGACAGCAATAATCATTCAGTGTTCTTGTTGTATTATCATCTTGTGTTGGTCGTAAAATACAGAAGAAATGTGTTTGATGATGATATGTCAGATTATGCAAAAGACATGTTTGTCAGGTTATCTGAGAATTACAACATAACACTGGTAGAGTGGAATCATGATGTAGACCATGTTCAAATTTTGTTCAAGGCACATCCGAATACAGAAATGACAAAATTCATCAATGCTTATAAGAGTGCAAGTTCTCGACTAATCAAGAGAGACTTTCCACAAGTGAAAAAGAAACTTTGGAAAGAGATGTTTTGGTCAAGAAGTTTTTGCTTACTAACTACTGGTGGTTCTCCAATAGATGTAGTAAAGAAATATATTGAAAACCAAGGTGAAAAGTGAGGTGAAATGATATGACAAAGCATAATAAAGCATATAAATTCCGTTTGTATCCAACAGAAGAACAAGCATATCTTATGCGTAAAACCTTCGGTTGTGTACGTTTCGTGTATAACAGAATGTTAGCTGAACGGAAAGAAGCGTACGAAAAATACAAAGATGATAAGGAACAACTAAAGAAACAAAAGCTTCCAACTCCTGCGAAATATAAAGCAGAATTTGAGTGGTTAAAAGAAGTGGATTCATTAGCTTTGGCAAATGCTCAACTAAACTTGCAAACTGCCTATAAGAATTTCTTTAGTGGTCAAAATGACTTCCCAACATTCAAAAGTAAAAAAGACAGAAAGTCTTATACAACGAATGTAGTAAACGAAAATATTATGTTGCTTAATGGTCATATCAAATTGCCAAAACTGAAAATGGTACGTATCAAACAGCATAGAGAGATACCACAAGATTATATGATCAAGTCATGTACGATTTCTATGACACCTACTGGTAAATACTATGTGTCCATCTTGACTGAATACGAAAAAGAGATTGTACAAAAAGAAGTGGAAACAGTTGTTGGATTAGACTTTGTGATGGATGGATTATACGTTAGTTCTGAGGATGAGAAAGCCAATTATCCTAAGTTCTATCGTAACATGTTAGACCAATTAGCAAAGGCACAACGAGTATTATCAAGACGAAATAAAGGTTCTGAGCGTTGGAAAAGAGACTCCGCCTTTGTTTATATAGGGCATGAATGGTCTCGATACCTTTTATCGTACGTGAAGCATGACGAAGATGTTGAAATCCTGCGGATTTGGCAAAACGTCTCTTTACATGCCTATGATCCTGTTCAATAAGATTGTTTAAATGTTTGATTGTACAATGGATTGTAGTTTGATAAAATCTTTATTTTCTTAATTTGTTAAATGCGCAAAGTAATGCTGGCGCTTTGTCTGTAGTGAGAACCGTTGGTTCTCCAAAATGCTTTACTAATCTTTTCATGAAGGCATAGGCAGCCTGATGATTCTATTTTTTACGAAGATGAATATCCAATGTATATCCATCTTTATCAATTGCACGATAGAGATAACACCATTCTCCCTTAACTTTGATATAAGTCTCATCCAAATGCCAAGATAAGTGTGCAGATTTATTTTTCACTTTCCAAATTTGATAGATGAGGCTTCCATATTCATGAACCAATCGCATGATGGTTGTTGGGTGAACTGAAATACCACGTTCTTTCAGGATTTCAGATACATCGCGATAACTTAAAGAAAAACGGCAGTAGTAGCCGACAGCTACTAAAATAATATCTTTCTTGAATTGTTTTCCTTTAAAATATCTCATGTCTGATTCTCCTAGATCCTGTATTCTAGAGTGTAGCTTTATATAGAAAACTTTGCAACAGAACCCCATTTCAAAAGATATAGAAATACATTTTAGAAACAATTTATAAATAAGCCAGCCTTTTGATTCACTTTTTGTTACACAATAAGGTTTATCAAACGTGAACTACTCGCCACTTAGCAAAGCTTGAAGTGGGAGCTTCTCAGTTCCACGACGAAAGTAACCTTTCGTCTCCCTGAGCGTTACTTCGGGGTGTTCCACCCCTAGATGTCCAACGCTTGGACGCTCTCTGGGTACGGTTGATATTTTACGCAGGAACCGAATGGTTTGGTTTTCGCACTCTATTTTCTTCCTGCAACCTCATATATCAAGTTATCAAAGAACTTCATATAGCTAGTTTATCAAAAGTTTTTGACTATGCCAAACCGAAATTCATCTCCCACCTACCGTTGGGCTATCGCCCTTCACACGCTTGAGGAAGGAGGATTCTTTCGGTAAATTCGTTAAAAATTCATCTTCATTTACAGGTTTACTGTAGTAATAGCCCTGAATTAGATAGCATGTATTATGTTGTAATACCGTTAATTGTTCCTTCGTTTCTACCCCTTCTGCTATCACTTTCATGTTTAAAGTATGAGCCAGTGAAATAATGGTATGAATAATTTCATTACCATCAGTAGAATTTCCAAGTCTATTAACAAATTCTCTTGGAATTTTCAAGGTATCAATTGGATACAAAGGAAGATATGCTAATGAAGAATATCCTGTACCAAAATCATCAATTGATAAATGTACACCATATGATTTTAATACTTTTAACTTCGATAACGTTTCTTTTTCAACTACCATTGCTATCCTCTCCGTTAATTCTAAATCAATAGAACTTGCAGGTACTCCTACTTCTTCTATCGTATTTATAATCGTTTGAACAAATTCTTTCTGTTCAAACTCTATAGCTGATAAATTTATCCCCATTTTTAAATTTGAATATCCCTCAGAATGCCACTTTTTCAATTGTCGACACGCTTCCTGTAACGTCCATTTTCCAATTGGAATAATTTGCGAAGTTTCTTCCGCAATGGGTATGAACTCAAAAGGTGAAATAAGCCCCAGCTCTGGATGTTGCCAACGTATTAAAGCTTCTGCACCAATAACCTTATCTGCTTTACTATCAATTTGTGGTTGATACAATAAAAACAACTCATTATTTTCAATTGCATTTGGTAAGTCCTGTTCTAATCGTAATCGTCTTGTCATTTTTTGAGATAATGTCTCGTCATACAAACAAACAGCATTATTACCTTTTTCCTTTGCGCTATACATAGCAATATCAGCATGTTGTAAAAGTGTAGTGACTTTTGTTCCTCCAAATGGATAAACTGCTATTCCTATACTCAGAGATAAGTAAAAACTGTGTTGATTTACTACAAATGGTTCTTCAGTTATACGAAATAGAGTTTCGCTCAAATCCAATAGCTGTTGCTCTGTGTGGCTATGGACTATGATTGCAAACTCATCTCCCCCTATTCTCGCTAGGGGAATAGCCGGTGACAGACATGCCCTAAAACGTTTGGCAACTTCTTTTAATACACTGTCACCAATTGAATGTCCAAGTGTATCATTAATCGTCTTAAAACGATTTAAGTCTATATACAAGAGTCCAAATTCATCCTGATTTTTATGTGCACGCTCAATGGATTTTTCTAATTCTTGTTGGAAGAATATTCGATTTCCAATCTCCGTCACTGTATCATGAAATGCTAGATAGTTTATCTCATCCTGTTGTTGCTTCATCCTCGTTATGTCTTTTACCATTACATAACTCCCGAAAGCTTTTCCTTCTATCATAATAGGAACAATGGTAACATGCCAAAAATGTATGTCTTTCTCATTATTATTTTTCACACGTAACTGTAGCGAAGCCGAACTACATCGTTTACCTTGCTTTAGAGCTTCTTCCAATTCTGATCTATCTTCCTCTATAAAAAGAGAGAAGCACTCTTTCCCTATTAATGCAGCACTGTCTTTTCCTAATAGCATACTTCCAGCCTGGTTTATATTTAATAAAGTACCATTTGAATCAATTGTTAAAATAGGATCTGGATGATACTCATATAAAGACTTAAATCTCTCTTGATTTTTTACCAAATCATTAGATTTGTTTATCAAATCCGCTGTTCTTTGAGACACTTTTTGTTCTAATTGATTATTTAACACTTTTAATGTTTCGGTTAAATCTTTGTTTTGCATTCGTCCAATTGTATGACGAATAAGTACAAATACAAATGCGATACAATTTCCAGTAATCAGTGTAGATGAAGAGGTTTGCTCTTTAAAAGTAAAACCAATTAAGACTGCAACTGCAAGATAAGGAAATAGTACAAGAAGTTTCTTTCCGAATGTGGGATTGATAATGAAATAATTCCTTCTAGAAGATGCATTCTTTGGTATAGTAGCAGCGATGGCGATTAATAGAAGGAAAACTCTATACAAACACCTTAATAATATGACTGAACGATCTGACAAATCATCTTGCAAGTAAAAATACAAATAATCCGTAATAGACAATCCAGTTAATACCAAGATGAAAATAAATAATTTACTTTTCGCATTAAAAATTGCTGGTCGAAAGATTAGGCTAACTCCTAGCAAAAGAAGCAATAAATCTATAATCGGAAAAATAAATGAAAGAAAAACATCTCCAATTGATAAGAATAAGATATTTGCAGAAGGTTTATTAAATAGGTACCACTCTAATGTAAAAATAGCAGTAACAACAATACATAAATCACAAAGTAAATACGCTTTTTCCCACTTGTTACATTCCATAATGATTTTATAAAAGAATGCAAAAAGAAAGAAGAATAAGAAAAATAACAAAAATACATCAGAGATATTAAAATTTTGTATTGGTAACTCTACATTAAGTACTTGAAAAGCGGATATAAAATTCCCTATCAAGAAACAACCTATAGCAATAGTAATGCAAACCCAGAATACCCCTAACTTAATTTTTCTGGATAATATAGAATAAAGTAATGAGATAAATACAGTAGTTTCAACAACTAAGGATGATAGTCGGATATTAAAATCTGATACAAAATAATGATTCGGAAAAACAAATAAAAATATAAAGCAAAAGCTTGTATAAGCTATTAAAGCCAATATCAATACATAAAATTGCACATATACATGTTTACGCAATGGACTCACCTTCTTGAGTTTTTTCGGTTCTGGTGCAAAATAAAAGAGAATAAAGCGCATATATCCCTAACGGAATCTTATCTTATGCTGCAAGTCCAAACAATTGATGGATGAATTTTTTCTGATTTTGGACAGACTGACCCCGTAAATCAAGCTATTCTTTTTTAATCATATGCATAGCTTCTACTCCAGAAAGAATGGATGTAGCTGTGTCAAAACATTTGAACCCTAGCATAGAACGGATTCGCTTCTTTATAAAGCGGATGATCTTGTTCTACTATGTTATTCAAGTACTTTTGTTGACTAAGTTGCATACCATCAGGTATGCTTTTTTCTTTTTTCAACTGTTCAATTGCTATAGGATAAGCTGAGTTCTTATCGACAGTTATAACACGTGGCTTTGAAACCTGAAAAGACCGCAAAGCTTTCTTGAAAGAGCGCTTTGCAGCCTTCGGGTCTCTTGTTTTGTTTAGGAAAAAATCAACTGTGCTTCCTTTCGAATCAACAGCACGATACAAATACATCTATTGACCTTTTACTTTGATATATGTTTCATCGACTCTCCATGAGTCATTTGTTTGTTTGAGGTGACGACAGATTCGTTTGTCCAATTCAGGACCATACTGATGAACCCAACGCATAATCGTTGTATGAGAAATGGATAAACCCCGTTCTTCTAGCATTTCCACCAAATCACGAAAACTGATGTTGTACCGTAGGTACCATCTTACTTACCTTTAACAAAATAATATCAGACTGATAATGATTCCATTTGAATACATTTTCCTTTTCCATGCCAATCATGCACCCTTTCTAAAGTAATAGTAACAGTATGTCCAAGTTTTATTGATTCATTGTAATTGTCCTTAAGTTTTTGCACCAGAACCTGTCTGCTCTACTCTCATGTAACAATTCTTTCGCTCTTTCCTTTCATAAATAAATCAATAGAATTTTCAATCTCTAAAAGGTCTTTATTTGAAATTTTATTCCAAATTAAAATAATTGGGATCTTTTTTATAGGAAATGATAAATGTGTATCTGTTATAATTAAATCAATATTTTTGAACAGTGGATCTGTTTTAGATAGTTCTCCAATGCATTTCTTTTTAAAATTGGCTTTCCCATCGAAATGTCTCTTCAAGTAATTCAAAGTATAATCACCGATAATTTGAGATCGAGATGTAATAAATAAAACATTCGGTTGCTGTTTTTTATCTGCAGTAATATAATCCAACATCAATAAACTAAAAGACATAATACTACCTTTATTGAAAATAAAATCATTTTCCCCTTCCCAAATTTTACAAATCCGATTTATTTCTTTATAAAACACTGGATATTGATGAGCCCATTTATTTAATATGGATTCTTTTGATAAATATTGAATCATTGAGAGAACACTTCTTAATTTTACAACACAATACAGACTAAAAGCTTTAAGGATAAAAGGTTTATCATTAAAGAAATCATAGTCTAAATGTGCTTTAAGAAAATGTATAAATTTAAGAAACTCTATATACTCATTTCCAGGAACATATAGATGTTTTAAAGTCTTATCTGTAGTAACCATTTCTAACGCCTTTACAATGTCCATTCTTGAATACTTTGTAAGAGCTACTTCGAGGGATGGTATATAATCAAATTCCGAATATGTTAGTGCTAAATAAATATACGGTCTCTCTTCAACTTCTATTTTATATTCTGAAAGTTCTTCTAATAATATGAAAAAACCATTAAATTCTTTGAAATACCCTTGGTCTATTAGTCTTTCGCTAATATCAAAAGGTAACTTCTCTGCACTATATCCCTTCTTGGTTCGTGAAATACAGATATTTAAAAACTCAATAAATGTATGCATTCCAAAATGGGTAAGAGTTATTCCATGTGCTTCCTCTAAATACCTTTTAACCTTCATACATTTTTTTTGATGTTTTTTTACTGATTGAAAATAAGAATAGCCTTTTTGTAAATACAAAATTTCAAACAATAAGAAGCGAATGCCCCCTTCGTTACCCTCAATACGATAAGGTCGACTTTTTAAAGTTAAAAAAATGGTTTGATTATATGTCGCACTTGTTTGAGTAGTTGAACAGTCGTGTTACGGTTTATGTATAACAACTCTCCAATTTCTTCTATAGCATAGCCATCTTTATTTACTAATAAATTTATAAGTTGAAAAATTAACTCCTTACTGTCATGAACAAATATGTTAGCAACGGTTTCATCCGAGGGGTGAAGCAACCGTACTCCATATCCTTTTTTCGAAAGTAATGTCCAATTTTCAGGAAGTAAATTTTTGATAGTTCTAATCTCATTTTGAATGGTTTTATAAGAGCATCCGATATATGTTCCTATCTCCTCAGAGCTAATCCATCCAGCTGTTTCATCCAAATGCATCAATATATTAAACTGTCTATGTGTTATAATTTCTTTCTTCATTCCATTTCACACCTCAATACATTATAATAAACGTTTACTCATTAATATGAAACATTCCACATTCCGTTCTCATTCTAAGCCGTTTCACATCTTCATGGACAATTGAAATGATTCAGTTATCCTCCAATTTAAGACAGACTAGCTATACAACAATTTAATGTAAAATACAGTCTTATTATATTTATTTTCATCTACTATATACAGATAAAAAAGAAGCAAATAATAATTTATTGCTTCTTTTTCTTTTATACAGCTATGCCACTACCTTCAATCATTCATCGGTATATCTTGAAGTGTCCAATGAATAGATCCCTCATACGCGTCACTTTTCGCAGTTCCTGCTTTCACTTCTAGATATAGCCCGTCGCCATCTTTACTCCATGTATCTGAGATATTAAATACTTCACTATTCTCTGTTTTCTTTGTAAATACTTCTACTGAAGCACCTTCCGAAAGGATAGAATCATTATCTCCATAACGATAATGTAAACCGTGTAAAATAGATCCTGTTTTCTTTCCTTTTAATGGTTGATCTAGTTTTGCTGTCATCACCCAAGAAGAATTTTCAGATAACGCTCGTCTATCCTGCACCGCTAAAGGTTGATCTAACTGAACTGGATGATATGTTTGATGTTGTGGTGAAATTTTTAATTTGCTACCAAAATCAATTACACTAGGCGCAGATACAAATTTTAGTTCCCCCGTTACGACTTGCTTCGCTGGATCACTTTCCTTGTCTATTCCCTGTTTCTTCGCTGTAGCTGTGATCTCATCTCCTGTGTTTAACTTTGTTCCTTCTGGTACTTCTACTTTCCAATTTCCTTCTTTATCTACCGTTGTTTTTCCAATCTCTTTTCCTTTTGGATCTCGAACAATAATTTCATCTCCAGGTGTTCCTTTACCTATTATTTCTTTATCCGCTTCTTTAATCGGATTTATTTCTGGTTTCTCAGCAGGTAAATCATCAACAATTTTAATTTGTAATTTACCACCTTGTTTTTCTCCCCATTTTTCAGCTGAAATATCGACTTCAAATTCATCTGAAGTTACATTAACAACCTTTTTCGAATCAGGAATATTCGTGATTTCTGTTAGTACTGGGTTATTGTTATTGTTATTATCTACGCTTGCATCCTTCAATAATTTATCAATCTCCTTATTATACATATCCACAATTTGTTTTCTATTTTTTCCGTTTACATCAGAAAGTTTGACTTCTAGGATTGAATCATTGACAGCAATCTTAGGAGTATTAGGAATTAATTTCACATAAATTAGTCGTGCAAATAGATCTTTCTTATCCTCCCTATAATCTGCATATGTATAAAATGTAACATTTTTCTCTTGTGGAGAAATCTGATAATCTTTTACTTTATTCGTAGATGTAAACGTCATCGTTTTCTTCACATAGAAATCTTCACGAACTCTATCCTGTTTTTCTCCACCTTGAACTGCATTACCTTTTATTCCATACCTAGAAGGCTCTACATTACTATGTTCACTAGCATTACCATTTCTTTGAAAGGACTCTACAGTATAATTGGTATTACTATATACTGGGGCGCTAAGTTCTATTCCACTGTAGCTCGCACCACCATATGCTTTAAATAACTGCATAGCTTTACCACTAGGAGCATTTGTGTCAGCTAGCAAAGTCAGTTGAGCACCACCATATACGTCATGAGTATAGCTTGAATCTACCTGTTTTCCATAAAATATTCCGCCAGTATCATTCTTCACAAGATTGATTACTGGTAAAACATCAGGATTGTTAGGAGTCTCAGCTGCGTACACATTAATATTACTAAAATTAGAAAACGCCATTAAAAACATTACTAATACTAATGTAACTATCTTTACTACTTTCTTCATATTTCCACCGACTTTCCTACGTATAAAATAGTGTCATTTCGTTATTTTCCATAAAAACACAGAAAATACAATACAAAGTAAAACATAAACACCCAAGATTATCGTATACCAACACCTTTGCGATCTCTCTCGTTTGTTTACATCCTCTTTCTCTTTTTCATATTTTTTCACAATGGATCCATGTTGATCTTTTATTGACTCACTTTGTTCCAAAAATCCTGTCGCAATAAAACGCTTGTCTGTCAGCGTCGCTTTATCACAAGTAATCAACGTTAACCGATGATCCCCTTTGTCCTCCATCACAGAAACTTGGGATTGATGCACAATCTCGGTCTTGTCTATTCGATACTTATATACTTTATTTTCGTCCCTTAAATAGACAATATCATCCTTTTTCAGCTTCATAATCGGTGAGAAGAGGAGAGATTCATCTTTCATATGATGGCCTAATAAAACGTAATTTCCTTGTCCTATTTTCTGATTAGGCGAAATCGTCGTCGCACCAGAAAGTAAATTGGACTGATTTGCTCCAGGGAAAACCGGTACATGTAGGCCAATTCGACTGGAAATAATTTCACCCACAGCTCCTTGAGTAGGACCAGATGCCGAAAGAACATCTGTTAAACTTGGCGGTTGAATCGTATCATACTGAAAATCACTTTTATGTCCTTTTGATGCTTGAAAATTTGATTGTATATTTTCTTGTTGGTGAAAGAGTTTATACTGAATCAATGTATTTTTCAAAAATGGATAGGTGAGAAAGAAGTAACCGATAAAAAAACAAGAGATAATCCCAAGTTTCCAATATAGATGTGTATGTTTCATCTTTTATTCATTCATTTCTTGTTCTTTTTTATTTTTCTTCCTTTTCCAAAATAGAAACCATAGTAATCCCGCTAGTAGAATAAATAACAATCCTACGATATACCATAGGTAATTCGGCTCTTCAATGGATACATCTTTTTCATTGAATTGTTTTGCTTCCTCGTCTTTAATTGTAAAATCTTTTTTGAATTCCCATGCTTCCTCGGAAGACTTAGCCTTTACATGTACTGTATACGTCCCAGGCTCCAATTTTTCACCATTTAGTGCAATAGGAAAATCAAAGTTAGAATTTGGTGCTATTTGCATGTTTTGTTTTTTAGATGTATATAACTCTTCTGTTTTCCCTTTTTTCGTAATGACCGCATCTACTTCAAATTTGTTTATATAGGTTGATGTTGGATTATGCAGTGTAGCATTAATCACATTTCGTGCATTCACTTGTCCAGCTTTTACATCAGGTAATTTCAAATCTTGTTTCACTTTTTCATCATTCTCTTGTAAAGTAATCCCTACTACATACGCATATTTATTTTCAATGCTTAAACCTTCTTTTGTGTCTTGTTTATTTTTTTCATCTGCTTTTTTTTCTTCTAATGTAATACCACCCGCTAGAATCCCTTTAAATTCCTGTTCAGGCATCGTTACTTGTAATTGTAAATCTTTGCTCCCCTTAGCCGGAACCGTAACTTCCTTATCTGTTTGAATTAATTCTCCTAATTCATAAGGTAATGTAGAATCACGTTTAATTTTAGTAGGACCATACTCTATAACACCATTCAGATTAGTGGTAGCTGAATGGATTTTCGGCTCAATGACAACATCCTTTTCCGTATCATTTTTTAATTGAATTGTTAAGGTTTGTTTTTGATTGGGCTCCATTTTTAAATTGAAATACGTTTTTTGTTTATCGATTTGGTTATCTGGAATCACGGTATATACACCAAAATTAAATTTAGATGCTGAAGCGAATGGCGTAAACCATACCAGGCTTACCATCAATATTCCAAATAAGGTCCACAAAGTATATTTTTTCATTATTTTTTACCTCCTCATTATTGAGAGAGACACTGCAGAATGCCGCAGTGTCTCCTCATGTGTTATTATTCTTGTCCAGGTACGTCTGTTAGTGTCCATATTAATGATGTAGAATATTTTTCTGCATATTTTGTTGTTTTACCGGGTACAGAAAGTTCGATACTATCTGCCGCTGTGTTGTCATCACCAAATGCTAAAACGTAAGTCCCCGCACCTTCTCCTGCTTTCGCAGACATAATATTTTGAGCTACACCCGTTCCTTCTGGTGTTAGATTAAATGAAGATTTCACAATAGATGGCTTTTTAGATTCAGAAGCTGTATTTACCACACTATTATTAAACGTAATTTCCGCACCTGTTAATTCCTTACCAGAATCACTCTTGAATTGCCCATTTTGTTTTACTTGTAATGACCAACCTTTTTCTGTTCCACGATTATCTGTTACTTGAACATAGTTTGGGCCTTCGCCACGCTCACCATTAAACTTTTGCGCTGCTGCTTTGTAAACTTGATCTGTAGAAGTGATTTTTTGTTTACCAAAATCTAAACTAGATGCATAGTCAATACTTAATGGACCGTTCGTCCCAGGATTAGGGCCTTCTGGATCTGTTGGATCTACTGGACCAACTGGTATTTCTGGGTCTGTTGGGTCAACTGGTGGCGTGATCTCTGTAGATGGTTCAAACTCAATAATTGCATTCGAGTTATATTCGCCACCATCTGCTGCAAATGCAGATACGCCTCCCGTTAACATAAGACCTGTTGCCATAGTTGCTGTAACACCTAAAGTTTTTAAATTGTTTTTCATTTTTTTACCATCCCTTATAATTATTTGTTACCTGGTACATCAGATAAATTCCAAGTTAATTTCGTACTATATTTCACTGCATCTTTTGCTGTTTTGCCTGGAATATTCAAAGAAATTGCTTTTGTTTTTTGAACTTTTTCTCCTCGGTCACCCGTAATCTCTTCTACTGTTCCCCAGCGGTCTACCCAAAGCCCAGCACCTGCTGATTGTTTTGCAGACATGACAAGTGACTCAGCACCGTTTGGGTCTAATGTAATTACATCAGCTGGTGTTGGTGGCGTCACTTCTGTGTTACTCGCAACAGTTGGATCAACAAATTGGATTTGTGAACCCGTTAATTCTTTATTTTGCGTTGTTTCATTAAACAACTGACCTTCTTGTTTAACTGTCAATGTCCATCCCGCATTTGTTCCACGGTTGTCTGAGATTTGTACGTAGTTTGGTACGTATGTACTTGTCGCATTAGAACGAAGTTCTTGTGCTTTCGCATAGTAAGTCATATCTTTATTTGTGATTTTGTTCACACCGAAATCTAGACTTGATGCATAGTCGATACTTAATGGACCATTTGTCCCTGGTTCCGGTTTACCATCTGGTGTTGTTGGATCTACTGGATTTACTGGCTTCTCTGGATCTGGATTATTAGGATCTACTGGATCTGTTGGATCTGTATTTGGAATAAACTCCACCACTCCATTTGATTCATAAATTGCACCTGTTTCATCCGCTGAAGCAGATAAAGGTGCCAAGGCTACTGTACCTAGTACCGCTGCAATCGCTGCAGCTTGCTTTGTCTTTTTCTTCATACACTTTCACTCCATTGTACTTTTTTATATTTACGAACTAGATAAAATGCTGATACGGTAAATACGAATCCAATCATTGTGATACCCCAGTCGGATGTATCCCCAGTTTGTGGAATCTTCTTCAAAGGATGATTAGTTTCCACTTTAGAATTTGAACTATCCTGCGAGGTGTTTTTTTCTGATTCGTTAGAACCTATAGAATCTGTTGAATCATTCGAATCAGATTCTATATACTTCCCAAAAAAGGTAACTTCCCCCTCACTTTGGTAATCCTGTGATTCATCAGCATTTGAAGCAATCGGGAAACTTAAACATAGTAATACCATCCCTAGTAATAAACATAATTTGTTTTTCCTCATATTTACTCCCCTCCTTAGTTGGATAGTCGTTAGTTACCAATGATAAAACTGACTCCATTTCCATATTTATTTTAATCGCCAATTAACTCTAACAATATTTAAAGCCTTTGACATTCATATCTTTTTCCTTTGATAGAGTATAAAAATGTTTTTTTTGTATATACAGTAATTAAAACTTAATTATAAAGTTAATAAACCGGGTATTCTCTAAAATAAAAAAATGAGATGAATTATTATAAATACTTGTGGAGAATTTACTTTTTTACTTTTCGGTTAATTCTTATTATTAGTTTGATGGAGAAAAGAGGAATATTCTTAGCCCATACAACAATTATGCGATGGGTCCATCAATATGGGCCGGAGTTAGATAAACGAATTCGACGTCACCTCAAACAAACAAATGACTCCTGGATAGTAGATGCAACATACATAAAAGTAAAAGGGCAATGGATGTATCTGTATCGTGCCGTTGATTCTGAAGGAAATACAATTGATTTTTATCTCAGTAAATCTAGAAATCATAAAGCTGCAAAGCGATTCTTCAAGAAAGCTTTGCGGTCTTTTCATACTTCAAAACCTCGTGTAATTACAGTTGATAAAAATCTTGCTTATCCAATTGCTATCGCAGGGTTGAAGAAAGAAAAAAAGATGCCGTTAGTCATTCAAATCAGGCAAATAAAATGCCTAAACAACATCGTGGAGCAAGACCATCGTTTCATTAAAAAACGCATACGATCTATGCTAGGATTTAAGTCTTTTCGTACAGCTATATCTATTCTTGCAGGAGTAGAAGCCATGCATATGATAAAAAAAGAACAGGTTGATTTACAGAATCAGTCTGTTCAAAATCAAAAACAATTCATTCATCAATTATTTGGATTAACAGCATAAAAAGGATTCCACTAGGAATCCCCATTGTTATTTGGAACGTATCTTTTATTTGCACCAAAACCTTATATTGGTTGGTGTTGAGGACATGCATACCATCGTATCTTTGCAACAGAACAGATTAAAGCATTATAAGTCCCGATATCTAAAAAATAAAAAGGACAGTGTTGAAACTGTCCTTTTTACCATCAATATATTATTCTACTTTTAGTAATCTCAGTGATGCAGATGGGCTGCCAAGTCCAGCTGCTGCTGCATTTGTGAGTGACACAGGTGAAGGGCTTGCTGAAATTAAACCAATTGAAACAATATCTCCTGCTGCAAGATTAAGAATATTACTTTGAACAACATAATGAGATGCGGTATCACCTGCAGTTGTAATGTTGGAGAAGGCATTTAAAAATGGAACTGCAGTACCACCACCATTTACTTGAACACCGAAACTTGCAGCATTTCCAGGTGCAAGATTTACTCTAGCATCTGCAAAATAAATACCAGCTATATTTACTGTAATGGAACCATCTGGATTAACAGTGAAGGCGCCAGGTGTATTGAATGGAGGGGGATCCGCAAGCTGTGTTGGAATGACAGTACCAGTTGTTGTTACACCTGATGGTACGAATGGTCCTGTATTAAAAGTAAAGAAAACACCGTGAACTGGTAGAAGTGGACCTGTTGCTCCTGTTGCTCCTGTTGCTCCTGTTGCTCCTGTCGGTCCTGTTGCTCCTGTTGCTCCTGTTGCTCCTGTCGGCCCCGTCGGTCCTGTTGCTCCTGTTGCTCCTGTTGCTCCTGTCGGTCCTGTTGCTCCTGTTGCTCCTGTTGCTCCTGTCGGTCCTGTTGCTCCTGTTGCTCCTGTTGCTCCTGTCGGCCCCGTCGGTCCTGTTGCTCCTGTTGCTCCTGTTGCTCCTGTCGGTCCTGTTGCTCCTGTCGATCCTGTCGGTCCTGTCAATCCTGTCGATCCTGTCGGTCCTGTCAATCCTGTCGATCCTGTCGGTCCTGTCAATCCTGTCGATCCTGTCAATCCTGTCGATCCTGTCGGTCCTGTCGGTCCTGTCGGTCCTGTCGGTCCTGTCGGTCCTGTCGGTCCTGTCGGTCCAATTTGAGGAAAAGGTACAGGAGGAAGAAAACACTCACATGGAATCTCAAATCTCTTGTTAAATTTACTCATTTTTACACCAACCTTATCTTTTACCCACTTACACTTACACCTTATAATTTATGCATTTGTAAACGTACAGTATAAGAAAAAAACCTATAAAAATAAAAAAATATCAAAAACAAGTCCTTATGTCACAAATATAAACTCATTTAATAATATATAAAGAGCATGGATTCACTCCAAATAGCTCTCAATATATATAAAATGGATCCCGCCTCATGAAAATTAACATTTGCATTAGATATAGCGGTCTAAATTAATCTAAGCAAAACAGTTAATGATCCAAATACTAGATTTATTGCCGTTCCTGTTGGACCTGTTGGTATGTAGGATTTCTTATATGACTGGCACATTATATAAGAAATCCTAAAAGAAAAAAGTTAGGATTTTCTATCATTTATTTAGACGTTATTTCAACGATTTTTCACTGATAGTAGGCATTGCTGGTATCTACGAAGTTATGTGCATTGGAACCGGAAGCAGTAGTTAGTAATTTTTTTACAAAGAAAATCAGGGATTCAAGGTTGTCTCTTATTTTAGCTACTATTGAAGGACATTAAGCACTACAATTTAATATGAAAATCATTCTTTCAAATTCATCAGTGTAAAAGGGGGCACAGCACCCATGCCCATCAACTTAAGGAACGCATTCCCCCAAAAAAACAAAAAGTATATTAAATTCCCACAGACAACTATAAAGAGATAAATTCTTCGTTTTGGGATTACTTTAAAATCTTAGCTTGATAGCGATGCGTGTTGAACCTTATTATAAAAAAGATTGTAGAAATAAATATGATCATTACTAAATCTAAATAAATTATTTAAAGTTCTAATTTATTATAAAAAAAACCACAGCAGTTGCTGTGGTTTTTTTTATGACCAAGACTATGTTGTAAATGCTTATAGCATTATATGTTAGATCTTAAAAAATTGTTAAAATGTAAATTTTTAAATAGATATTTTACTTTAAGGTTTATTATGAAAAAGATAAATAAATTAAACAAAAAGTTTAGTCACTAATAAACTTTTTGTCTGAAAAAGAACCCATTTAAAACCTACTGGTGAACCCAGCACATGATGGTTGTATGAGCAATAGATAATCCGCGTTCTTCCATCATTTCGACTAAATCGCGAAAACTGAGGTTGTATCGTAGGTACCATCTTGCGGTTAATACAATAATATCAGGTTGATAATGTTTCCACATGAATAGATTTTGCTTTTCCATACTGATCACGTCCTTTTTTAGAGTACTAGTATCAGTATGGAAAAGTTTGGGAGATTACTTGCAGATATTTTGAAGTTTTTGCACCAGAACCGAAAAAATTGTTAATTATCATTTTAAAAGTAATAGTAGGCTATGAAACACCCCCTTGTCTTATTAGAAGCATATAATATTCTAGTCTTTGATTACAAGGAGGTATAAAAATGTGCTGTAATTGTGATTGTTCACATTGCCAAAAGCATAAATGCTGCAACCGAAAGCATGAGTGCTGCAACCGAAAGCACGAGTGCTGCAACCGAAAGCATGAGTGCTGCAACCGAAAGCATGAGTGCTGCAACCGAAAGCATGAGTGCTGCAACCGAAAGCATGAGTGCTGCAACCAAAAACGAAAATGTAAAGAATTTTGCTGTAAATGTTGTCTGATTTGTTGTTGTAAACGAGAAAACTGGTCGTAATATTAGTACATTGAAATAATTCTACTAATACCTAATGAACCCGAAAACTGTATACACACCCAACAACTTAAAAATAAAAATCAAGGAAACTGTCATTCTAATAATCTAAAACACTCTTAAATTATTAAAAAATTAAACATATTAGACAACCCTGGGTATGTGCCCTTTTTTAGTTCTTTTTTGTTATCTATATTCATTATAAGTTATAAACAATAATCATAATATAAATCATCATTTTACTTCTTATCAATAAGGATTTTATCCATTTTGGGTTATAAAATAAAAAGATGAAAATATTTGTTGTTTCTTGATTATTTGGTTCTATATAAATAATGTTAGATGCTTTCCATTTTCCACTTTTAAAATAAGTAAAAGAAATTATAGATTAAAAAATAATTCTTTTGTTACAAGATTTGAAAGCAGCATAAATAGATTAATAAATAAGAAGGCATGTTTAAAAATTAGTTAGAAATTTTCCCAGTTCATTGTACAACGAAAGGGCAAAGTCTGTTTGAAGACTTTGCCCTTGTTTATTTAAGAAATGGATGGTCTCAGTACCTTTTATTGTACGTTTGGCACTCCCACAACAGACCAGATAGGTTCGTGGGCTACGGTACTGTGACCATACCGTACAGATTGTTGGTTCTCAAATGTTTTTACGTCTTTTGCATGACTATAAATAAAGTATACCATGTTTTGCTATACAAAACGCTGCTTTCATCCCACGTCTAAAGACGGACTAAAGTCCTACGTGGGCTTTCGCGCATCGTAAATTCTGTAAGGAGAAAAATCCATGCACTTTTCCCATAATCTTTGAAAAAACCATCATAAATTGTAATCTTTTTCACCATTATAATATTTTTTATGGAGGAAATAGTGATGGACAATGAAAATATAATTTGACACTTACTTACGGATTTAAAAACAGAACATCAAGAATTAAGAGAACAGATAAAAGAAATTCAAACTACATTAACGACTATAACTACTATTGACAAAAAGTGAATATAAATATGCTAGAGTACGGACAACTATATAATTTAGTAGCAATAAGGTGACCGAATGAATTCTTATTATAAGATGCTGTAAAAGTCTCCCGAACAGTATTTGTAACTGTTTATGTACAATGATCTTGCCCACAAATTAAGTAATAATTGTAAAAGAACCACCTATAATGAAGTGCCCCCAATTGTTAGACACAATTAACAATTGGATAGGCACTATTTTATGACCCTGTGAATATGAATATGAATACAAATAACAATGATAATAATAAGACTTGATATAATTAATTACAATTTTATGCAAGACAAAGTATCGATTTATTTGATACAATGACTCTCATTTTAAACTGTAATTATGGGAGTGGTGTTATACTGACTAAATCTAATACATTTTCTAATTTGAATTGTAAAAGCATTTCTTGCTTAATAACCGTTTGTAATGTTTGTTTAACACTATTATTTAATGTTAGCAAACCTGATACCGTCACTGGTGGAGGAGTAACGCTTGAATTTAATGTTCCTAATAAAAATTGAATTTTCTCTGCTTCACTATTAATAATATGAGCTAATGCTAATTCTTCGAGGGCAATAGAAGCCAAGATTAAAGACACAGATTGACCCGCAGTAATGGATATCGTCGGAGTTATATTAGGGATATTCGCTTGAGACATACTCATCTTCCTTTCATTTTTAAAGTCCATACATTATACGAGCTTTTGAAGAAATTCGAGCATGTCCAATAAGCCTGTATTTTTTTCGGGCTTTAGTTCCTCTTTCTTAAAGCTTTGAGACTCCCACGACTGAAGTCGCAAGCCCTAATCCTTACGGATTAACGTGTGGGATTCTTGAATGACTAAGCGTTCGCAGTCCATTTCTGTTTTGAACAGCCTTCAAGATGAGGGCATCTCATCGCCCCTCCTAAACCAGACCATATAGGTGCTTAGGCTGATTGACTGTTACCATCAATCACAGTTGCGTAGCGAATATTCATCGCCCCAACGATATCACGATGTTTCTCAAACCCACATTTACAATTGTATTTTCTGTCTTGTGCCTGGTTCTTTTCAGAACATTTTGGACAGGTTTGACTTGTATAAGCAGGGTTCACATATTCGATCTTAATACCAACTAATGTCGCTTTGTACTCGATGAATTGTGCTAAACGATAAAATGACCAAGTATGTAGATTTTTTTCGTTTTTACGGCTTGTTCTTGCCGTCTGTCTAATATTCGTTAGTTGTTCCAATCGAATGACAGAAATATTATTATATATTGCAAAATCAATAATTTTACGACTTATTTTGTGATCTTCGTTTTTCATCCATCTTTGTTCTTTATTATTATATTGGCGAATAGCATTCAATTGCTTACCTTCTCCTAACTGCTTGCGGACACTACGAAACTTACGTTTCATATATTTATTTTGTCTTCCGTTTCCGAAGAAACGAACCCTGTCACTGTCTGTTACTGCAACAGCGGGAACTTTTAGCCCTAAATCGACACCCATTATCTTTGTTCCTGTCTTTTCAGTTGTAGGAATTGTAACAGATATTTGGGCAATCCATTTGTGAGATTTTTTTGTGATGCGGAGTGTACCTAACTTGTGTTTTAACAAATTATAGTTACGATTATTCTTATCTACTAATAAAGCACGTATTTTCAAACGAGTTGATTTTCCGTTCACCATAAATGGAATCGAGATGTGTGTGAAGTTAAATGAATAATTTTGGTTATTCCATACGCAAACGGGTTTCTTTAAAATCGGAACGATTTTGTATTTACTTTTTTTCACCTTTGTTGAAAACACACTTTTCGTATCTTTAATCGCTTGGTTCTTAACCGCACTTGGTAGGTTGGCGAGAACATCTTTTGTACTTTTCTTAGTGCTTTTCTTTAACCCAATCATTTCAGATACAAGTTCATTAATGACTCTGATATATTCGTGGCTACTTTGTTCCAATAAACAGATCTGTTCTTTTGTTGGAGGCAATTTAACTTGAACTGTTAGGGTTTGCGACATAAGTTTCACCCCCTTGTTTTTTGACTTTCAACATAATGTTGTATTGTCTCACTTGATACATTTCCAGCAGTAGAAACAAAATAGGAACGTGTCCATAAACTTGGCAAGTGCATAAGGTGAGGAAATTCTTCCCTCAAACGCTTTGATGTCACCCCTTTAATTTTTGCCATTGTATCGGCGGGACTAAGTGTTGGTATTGTATTTAAAAACAAGTGAACGTGGTCTGTATCACATTCCATTGCGATAATAACAATATCCAGTACGTTACATATTTCTTGAACCAACATTTTGAAACGTTCTTCTACTTTTGTGTTTAGAAAAATCTTTCTTCTGTATCGTGGACAAAACACAAAATGATAGTTAATGAATGATACGGTTGTTTTAGTTCTTCTATAATCATTTATCATGGTTATACCGTATCAGTTCTATTATCAAACTGCAACAAAAAGGATAAAAAACAAAAGATACCAACACTTTGGATACTTAAAGTACCACAAACCTTTCGATCTTTAATGGTACTCCGTATCCAATCTCACTATCATCCCATACCTAAAGGCGATGGGCTTTCTCGTTCGGAAATGGCTGTAATAATCAACATGGTATAGCCTAGGTTTGTTCATAGTTACACCCTTAAAACAAAAAGTGAAACCAGATATCCCTTCTGTTTCTCCTATTACTCTCTATTCCTTCTGTCTCCATTGTTTCTTCTATTTCCTCTGTTCCTTCTTCCTCCATCGTTTCTTCTATTTCCTCTGTTCCTTCTTCCTCCATCGTTTCTTCTATTTCCTCTGTTTCTTCTGTTCCTTCTTCCTCCATTGTTTCCTCTATTTCCTCTGTTCCTTCTTCCTCCATTGTTTCCTCTATTTCCTCTGTTCCTTCTTCCTCCATTGTTTCCTCTATTTCCTCTGTTCCTTCTTCCTCCATTGTTTCTTCTATTTCCTCTGTTCCTTCTTCCTCCATTATTTCTTCTATTTCCTCTGTTCCTTCTTCCTCCATCGTTTCTTCTATTTCCTCTGTTCCTTCTTCCCCCATCGTTTCTTCTATTTCCTCTGTTCCTTCTTCCTCCATTGTTTCCTCTATTTCCTCTGTTCCTTCTTCCTCCATTGTTTCTTCTATTTCCTCTGTTCCTTCTTCCTCCATTATTTTTTCTATTTCCTCTGTTCCTTCTTCCCCCCTTGTTTCTTCTATTTTCTCTGCTTCTCCTGTCTCCATTGTGCCCTCTATCCCCTCTGTTCCTTCTTCCTCCATTGTTCCCTCTATCCCCTCTGTTCCTTCTTCCCCCATTGTTTCCTCTATTTCCTCTGTTCCTTCTTCTCCCATTGTTTCCTCTATTTCCTCTGTTCCTTCTTCCTCCATTGTTTCTTCTATTTTCTCTGCTTCTCCTGTCTCCATTGTGCCCTCTATTCCCTCTGTTTCTTTTGTTTCTTCTATTTCCACGTGTTCCTCAGCTTCTCCTGTTGGACATATCGGGCATTCAATACGTGTAGAACCATTTTGAATTATTGTGAATTCTATTTTTCTAAGCAATTCAATTACTTCTTCTAATGTACAAGAATTCACTTTAAAAGATTTTACTACACATAATAGAAATAATAATAACTGTTGTAATTCGCTAAAAATCAAATAACACGGATACAATGGATCACTTAAAAGTTCTAATAAATTATGAATCAACACCTTCAAAGACTTCCTCTGTTCTTTTGACAAGTCCAAAAACCCCAAGAATTTCCGGAATACTTGAAGCTTATTTTTTAAATTCTTAATATGAAAAATAGAAGGGGCTGAAAATACTCGTTTTATATCTTTTCTCAAATGTTTTAAAAGACTAATAAAATTTTTTAATTGAAACTCAGAAATTTTTATCGGCTTTGAATTTGGTATATAACATCCATACTCACCAAAGAATATTCCCCCGTGCTTTGAATCCCGATTATCCATATACTCCCCTCTTCCTTGTACGCTTCTTCTTATGATGTACCACGCGGATAGATTAGCCAAAGTACCGGAAAAATACTTAATCAAAAAAGTCATCATCACATTTATTAAATGAACACCTTAAAAATAAACTATAAGTTTAAAATCATATTATATGACGGCCCTACCATATAAAAAATTATTAAACTGTTTTATCTCCAGTATGCTGTTCCATTCTTAGATGCATTATCCATTAAAATTAACTCGTTCTATAGTTCCTTAATGTATTTTCAAATTAGCTAGATACGTTCTTTGGCATAACTACATTCAGAGTTAATACATTTATGAACATAAAATCACGCTACTAAAATATGAAGATACATATTTATGATTATAAGTATTTTAACGAATTTACCGAAAGAATTCTCCTCCCTCAAGCGTGTGCAGGGCGATAGCCCAACGGTAAGTGGGCGATGAATTTCGGTTTGGCATAGCCAAAAACTTTTGATAAATTAGCTATATGAAGTTCTTTGATAACTTGATATATGAGGTTGCAGGAAGAAAATAGAGTGCGAAAACCAAGCCATTCGGTTCCTGCGTAAAATATCAACCGTACCAAGAGAGCGTCCAAGCGTTGGACATCTAGGGGTGGAACACCCCGAAGTAACGCTCAGGGAGACGAAAGGTTACTTTCATCGTGGAACTGAGAAGCTCCCACTTCAAGCTTTGCTAAGTGGCGAGTAGTTCACAAACTATTCTTTGAAGAAATTACGAAAATACTCCCTATTATGTATGACACTAGAATGATTAGGTATAAATTTTGCAGCTTCTTCATTATGATAATATGCCTTTTTATACTCTTGTATTCGATCATAACAAAGGCATAATTGAATATGAGGCAGCCATGTATAGCAATCTTCCCGAATAAATGGAGAAGATTCTGGCCGTTCTCCTTCTAATGCTAAATTGTACCAATATATAGATTTTTGATATTCGTTTTTTTGGAAAAATAAATATCCCAAATGACAGCAAATTTCTCCTCTGGGCATATCGTATATAAATGACTGTAAACAAGACTTAATGGATTCTTCCACGTTACCTAATTCCAAATAGCACTCAGCTCTTTTTAAGCAAGCTTGGATATTATCTTCAAACCACCCTTGCCCCTCATCTAAAAACTTTGAATACCCCTTAACAGCTACATCATATAATTTATGATCCTTACATTCATTTGCATAATAATATACATCTCGCGGGCTAAATTCCCCCCAGCTGCAAGGTGCTTTTCATATATTTTTAAATTACGATCATTAGAGGATTTTTCTTTTTGATGAATTATTCCTATATCACTGTATATTAAATTCCCATAAACCTCCAAATATTCATGAACAAATCCTTTCCAGTTAAAATTTCTATTCCTTTTAACTAATCGATATCTTCTTAAAGAATGTGTTGGGTTCCCGTCTACATCAAAGGTTAAATAATATTTCATTGACACTGCATCAACATTAGTATCTAATGTTCTTTTTAGGTTTATAAAGCTTTTTTTATCTTTCTCACTGATTATGTCATCTGCATCCAACCAAAATATATATTTTTTGGTAGCTTTAGAAAAGGCAAAATTTCGAGCAACTGAAAAGTTATCAATCCATTTAAATTCATAAACTTTAGAAGTGTATTTTTTACAATCTCTTTTGTCATATCCTTTGATCCCGTATCTACAATAATAATCTCATCAACAATATCCTTAACAGAATCTAAACATCGTGCTATTGTTTGTTCTTCATTTTTTATAATCATACATAAACTAATAGTTATTGGACTTTTCATAAAAATCCCTCCTATCCTTTAACATTTATATGTATAATAATAGGTTATGTGCCCTTCATTTTGAATAAATCGAATTATATAATAACTTTTTTTGTAATATCTCCTCTCCCTTTTATTATCACAATTATAAAAGCATTTATGTAAGTTAGGTTTATTCTTCATAGAAAAATCATTTACTCAAAAATCAAATACTATACAATAAGAAAATTCGAATAAAACTACCGCATTCGTTAACAAGATAATATCTCAATGCATACTCCAAGTCCTCATAAGCTTTAGCATTCATTATAAAAATATCTATTAACTAAAAAGAATTTTTAAATAATACATGATAAAAACTTTGAAGAAAATTAAAAGTTATACAGTATCATGTTGATTATTTCATTCATATTCTAAATCTAGATGTATTCATTAATATTTTCAATAAAAAGAATAATCGTTTATTAAAAATTAATTTAATTCTAAAAATTCATCATCCAGGTAAGAAGGGGGGATTGTATGTCAGTAGAAATATCAACGCTTTTAACAAGGTACTATGTAAAACTTGGAATGACAGCTGAAGAATACATCATCTTAAATTCTTATTTAAATCAATCTAACATTAATTATGGAAAACAAAATCTAACTGCAATAGCTGAAATGACAGATAAAAGTCAGGATGAAGTGGAAACTATTTTCCACTCATTATTTCATAAAAAAATTATTAGTAAAGATCCAATTCATAATACAATAGATATATGGAAATTACATCACAAACTAATAAATATTCAAAATGACATAGTAACTATAAATTCATTAATAACTCAAAGTATTGAAAATTACTACAATCCTTCATCTAATTCTAGTACTCAACATTTCGGGCAAGTTACTCTTCTCCCACTTAATGAGGGAGGAATTACTATAACTCAAGGAACTCAAAGTATGCATGGTGGGCTAATGTGGAGTAAACAAAATATAGAAAAGCTCGCTAAGGAATTACTACAATTTGTAGAGAGGATAGATCAAGATTGGATTAATCAATATAATGAAAAAATAAAAAAAACTAAACATATTTATAATAATTTATCTATCATCAAGAATGAGAACAAACAAATCTAAAGCTGATTTTCAAATCATATATACCTATTTAAAACCTAATATCCAAATAACAACCTAATAAAATAGGGTTTTGGTGCAAAGATTGCATTTATTGAAAGAGATATATAGATTCCTAATGGAATCTGTTCTTATGCAGCAATTCCAAATAATTGATGAATAAACTTCACTTGATTTTGGACAGACTTGTCCCGTAAAACAAGTTGTCCTTTTTTAATGATATGCACCGCTTCTATTCCCGAAAGAATAGATTTAGCTGTACGAAAAGATTTCAATCCTAACACCGAACGAACTCTCTTTTTAATAAAACGATAATCCTGTTCCACAATGTTATTAAGATATTTTACCTGCCTTATTTGGATGCCTACGGGCATCTTTTTCTCTTTCTTCAACTCTTCAATCGCAATAGGATAGGCTGGGTTCTTATCTACCGTGATAACACAGGGCTTTGAAACATGAAAAGACCGTAAAGCTTACTTGAAAAAGCGCTTTGCAATCTTATGCTCTCTTCTGTTGCTTAAATAAAAATCAATCGTATCAACAGCACGATATAGGTACATCCACTGACCTTTGACTTTCACATACGTCTCATCGATCCGCCAAGAATCATTGGTTGGCTTAAGATGATGTCGTACTCGCTCATCTAATTCAGGACCATACTGGTGAATCCAGCGCATGATGGTTGTATGAGCAATAGATAGTCCGCGTTCTTCCGTCATTTCGACTAAATCGCGAGAACTGAGGTTGTACCGCAGGTACCATCTTGCGGTTAATACAATAATATCAGGTTGATAATGTTTCCACTTGAATAGATTTTACTTTTCCATACTGATCACATCCTTTTTTAGAGTACTAGTATCAGTATGGAAAAGTTCGGGAGATTACTTGCAGATATTTTGAAGTTTTTGCACCAGAACCCGAACAAAGGACAAATAATCAATCTAAATTCTAAGATACTCAGAATAACAAACATATGTATTCTCCCTCACGCAAAAAGTACTGCCACCATGGTTAATTGTAGATATTTCTTTTTTAGTTGATACGTTATGCAGCGCTAACCAAAATACCCCAAACCATTATATCTTATAAAATAAAGTGATTTTTTGAAAGTAACCACTTTATTTTTTCTACAATCGTTATGTTTTAATATTTCTTATCATAAAGTCATTATGAATATAAGTATGATAAAAGGAGGTACCTTTATTGAATCATCCAACTATTTCTTTGTGTATGATTGTGAAAGACGAAGAAAAAAACATTTTAAACTGCCTAGAAAGTGTAAAAGAATTCATTGATGAAATCATTATTGTTGATACAGGATCAACTGATCAGACAGTAGCAATTTGCCAGGCATTCAATGCGAAAATTTTTCATTTCAAATGGAACAATAGCTTTGCAGAGGCTAGGAATTTCGGGTTAGAACAAGCAACTGGAGATTGGATATTATGGTTAGATGCTGATGAAAAAATGGATTTAAAGGATGCCAAGGAACTTAAAAATTTTCTAAATCAATCGAAAGATGAAAAATTAATTTCTATCCACTTAATTAATTATATTGGTAAAGAAAATGATATTAACCAAACTTTCCATATAGCACATACTCGTTTATTTAAAAACTATGAAGGCTTTAAGTTTATATACAATATACATGAAACATTAAATGTAGAAGAGATTCTAGGGGAAGTACAAGAGATTAAAACTCTTCCAGTAAAAGTTTTTCATTACGGATATTTGGATTCTGAAGTATCTAGAAAGCAAAAAACTGTTCGTAACTTAACCTTATTAAAAGAAGAGCTAAAAAAAGAAAAGCATAGTCCTTGGATTGAGTATCATATTGCTAGTGAATATTATAAGGAAAAAAATACACAGATGCCTTTGAGTTTGTTAATAAATCCATACTGAATTTTATTACTAATGAACGATTACCACCTTCCCTATTGTATAAATTAAAATATTCAATACTTTTGAATTTAGGAAGCATTGAAGGAGCTTGGCCTAGTATAAATTCAGCAATTGAATTATATCCTGATTATGTAGATTTACACTTTTTTAAGGGAATTATATTATTTTTGAAGGAACAATATAATGAAGCTGTATCAGTTTTCGAACATTGTATTAAAATGGGAGATAGAAATTTAAAACACCTCACTTTATATGGTGTAGGTGGACATCTATCTTGGTATTATAAGGGGGCCTGTTTAGAAAAAATGAACAATTTAAAAGAGGCTAGAATAGCATATGAAACATCCGTTTCATTAGTACAGGATTATGTTCCCGCTGTTGAAGCTTTAAAAAAATTAAACATATAGTGTGAAAATCAATAGATGCTCAATATTATTTCAAGCAAATGTCCTTACTACTTCCTTAAAATCGTTAGCGTTAGTTTATACAACAATGATAAGGCAAAAGACGTTCAATTTATACCCAGGACAATAAATGCTAATTGCGCATTTCACTAGCACTAATTATACAAGAATTCCACCTAGATATCCATTGTAAGAATTCATCCTTAAAAACGAAGTTGTACTTATAAAAACTCTAACTCTAGACTAGAGCATACTCCTGCTACAGAAACCTAAAAACATATATGGATAAGTGTAGAAAAACAGAGAATGTACAGAACTCACAAATGAAAGGATGTAAGAATATGTCACAGGCAAATATCCCTAATATAACTCCGACGATTGCCATTACTGCGGGTCAATCTATTTCATTAATATTAGCATCCATTGCACTAGAAGAATTAGCATTGGCACATATTATTAATAGTGAAGCAGAGAAAATTCAATTTTTATTAGGCACATTAAATTCATGCGTTACGCCTCCACCAGTAACATTATCCAATTTACTTACGGTAAATAATAGTGTTCAACAAACATTACAGGCAACCATTAAACAAGAAATGCTTTTACAATTCAAGTTAGAACATATACTAGATCTTCTTGAATAAAATCCCACTTTCATAACTTACCGGTTCTTTTCTCCTCTGATTTGAGTACTTACTACAGGGGACAAATAAGGGACGTTATTATTTAAAGAAGAAAGTTTCTATGCAGTTAAATAAAGAACACAATAAGTAAAATTAAAGTTTTAATTACTCATTAGTAATTAAAACTTTAATTTTAGAATACGATATAAATATCTCGAATAAAGACGGCTACTTATATCGTATTCTTTTTTAAAAATGTTTTTTTCTCTTATAATTATTGGATTTTTTTCTTTATTCCGTTCTTCGTTTTTAGAATGTTCAAATAATCCGAAATCCTTTATTTTATTTACAGTATTTTGTATTTGAGGTAAGAAAACGTATGGATCAGTGTCCGTATGTTCGCCTGATAAATCTTCCCGATCAACTATGTCATTGTTTTTTTCCCAAAAATAAAATCATCCCAGAAATTAACCATGTTTACATACTCCTAACTTTAATTACAAATAATATTAAATCTAATAATAATGTATTCATCTTTGTTATGTACGTGTGTGTATTTACTAAGGAAACATCAATGGTTTTCATGTAAATTTAATTAATTTTATTTGTGTTTGGTTTAGATATATTGAGCTTTTAATATATATGTTTTTAAGGAGGGGGAAGTATGTCATTACCAAATATTCCTGATATAAAGCCCCAGATAACATTGACCAGAGAAGAAGTTATTAATCTGCTTTTATCTTCTATTGCGATGGAAGAAATAGGACTATCACACTTATTAAATGCTGAAGCTGAAAAGATCCAAAAAATAATAGGGGAAAACTGTCTGTCTGTTAAAGAAGTGATTATAACTCAAGAGAGCGTAGAGAAAATATTAAGGAACATTATTAAAACCCAAATGTTACTACAATTTAAACTTGAGGATGTTCTTAAAATACCAACAAATTCCTGCCATGACTGTGATTGTGATTGTGATTGTAATTGTAATTGTGATGATTGTGATGATTGCGATTAAGAATTCTAAACAACTAAGAAAAAAGGAGTAAAAATAAACACATGTACCACATCCTAAATAAAAAAACATTGGTACATAAATTTTTTATGAAAGGAGAAAACTTCAAAAATGGACTACAACACCGAATTATTAACGGGGTGGGTTGAGAGTATGCTTCAAAGAGAAGTAGCATTAAACAAGTTGCTAGAAGCTGAAATAAATATGTTAAATTTTTTATTAGATGCCGAAAATCAAACAAATGATATTTTGAATTTCCAAAGTAAAATTGTCAGTTTAATGAATTGTATTTATAATTCGAATACAATTCTTGTTAATAATTTTGAATCGATAATTTATAGATATCATTTACTTCAGGAATGATCAATATGAATATTAAAAACTTATATCACGAAATAGAGAAACAAAATTTTTACATCGCACAAATCATTTTAAAATGTATTGAATTAATAGAAATTAAAAAAAAGACAAATATCCCTCCTCAAAAAGTAGTACTATTTGAATATAATTTAGTTTTACTGTCAAATTTATTGGTAACTAAAACACATGTAATAAAAAAAGACAGCACTATGCGTTACATTAATGAACATTTTTAACATCTCTAATCATAGTATAAATAATAAAATAAAATCTTCTATTATACTTACTGATTTAAAAAATATTAAATTTGATAATTATATATTGGGGAAACAATTTCATGAAAATATAAAGCAATTTGAATTAATGTTATTTGATTTTAGAAAAAATAGATTTTGGTAAGCCAATAGCTCCCACCATAGCCCCCCCGTATTTTCTTACTGTAAAAGGTAAGAGAATACGGGGGGGGGCTAACTATAATCCATTGTATAATCAACCATTTTAAAACTCTTATCGAGTTGAACCATTGGCGTCTCAAAAACCATTTTGCTAATTCCGCAAGGTTTCAAAACCCTTATCACGCTTCACGTACAGTCGGGTAACGAAGCTTAAAAAGATTCACTGTCGTTTACCTTTCTCATCTTTTCCTAGCATGGATTGAATGTACGTTCATCGCTTCCTTATGCATCCCCTCATGCAACTAACCCTGCCATTACTAGCAAAGCTGTTTCGGGTGGAAATATTCTTGACAAATAGAATAGCGTATCCCTATGGATACGCACTATTATGAAGCGACCTCTTGTCGTGCATGAATTTCGACATTCACTTTCCAATCCGTAAACATTTCTTCTCATTCTTTTTTTAAACTTTGTAATGCGATATAATTAGCTAAATTGAATTTCGACATAATTAGAGTGCCTGTTGGAGCTAAAATCTGAGAAATAGATTGTATTACACGACTTAATTGTTCGGGCTCAATGGGATGTGACAACAAAATAAAATAGAAATATTCACCACCAAACACTTCATGCAACTTGTTATATTCGCTACATATTGTAGGAGCTATCCTATTTGCAAGGACTGCTGCTTTTTCATTAACTTCCGCTCCAAATAAGCAAGCCGTTGAATAACGACTTTTCATCTCTAATAAAGTCGCACCACATCCAGCGCCTACATGAAGCATGTTCACTTTTCCTGGCATACATCGATCTAAAATTTCTAATAAATCATAGTAAATATATAGTCCTTCGGAATAAAACCCCCATTTTTCACAGAATTTCCCATTATTTTCATTTAAAGTCATCGAGAATTTAACACTATCTTCTCTCCAAGACACACTTCCATAGTGATGAACAAATGTATCTCTACATAAATATAATTTATATCCTTTTTCAAATATTCTTAATGACAAATCATCATCTTCATAATTCCCTGGTGTAAAACGCTCATCTAATAACCCAATTTCATCTAACACTGATTTTTTAATAAGCATACAAAATCCTATTAATTTCATACGTTCTTCCCACTTATTTTTATCACTTTGATTATATAAGCTTGCAAACTCCTGCATCTCTTGAATATCCCTATAAGAAGTCGGAATAGCACTATAGTAAGAGGCACTATTAGTTACAGGGCCTACAGCTGCAGCATCTTTTTCTTCATTTAAACACTGAATTAAGTTGCTTAACCAACGGTCTGTTACCACAACATCATTATTCAACAGTAGAATATTTTCACCTTTTGCCTTTTTAATTCCCTGATTACACCCCTTTGGAAACCCCATATTTTCCGCATTTTTCACGAGTAGAATATCCGATTGTTTTTGTAACCATTCTACCGTACCGTCTGTTGACGCGTTATCCACAACTATTAACTCATACTCTTGTTGTACTGTATACTTTCTGATACTATAGATACATTCTTGGGTGTATTGTAATTGATTATGAGTTAATATAATTATACTTGTGAGCATAAACTAAACTCCCTTCGCCATCCAAAATAATAAGCAGTTATACTCAAACTATTTTCTTTTAAATTCAACGATAGAATTATTAGGCATAAGCTGTGCAACTTGTTCATTGTGATAAAAACTATTACATCCCTTTATCCTGCTATAACCAATTTTATGTTTTATATAAAACAACCATGTATAACGGCCTTATCGAATAAATAGATTTTTTTTGGTCTTTATCTTTTAATTGCTACATCATAGCAACATATGGGCCTTTTAATGTTCATTCGTATCGCTTTTTCGTAGAAAAACACTTTTGTTATAATAAATCTATAGACAAGTACAAGTCTTTCAAACTCTTCCGCTCTTTGAGAAACGACTACATATGAGGTTGGAGCAGCGATTTTTTCTACTCCGTAAAATGCATCGAGTCGTCAAGAACAAGACACTAAAACATAATGGGAACCGATCTGTTAAGAGTACCGTACCCCATGAACCTACATGGTCTATACCGTAACCTTGCACGTCGGCGATACCAGAAATGGAATCCACATTTGGTAGCAACAATCACATTTCCATCAGTCCACTTGTCTCTTCACGTATACAAATGTTAACCCCCTCTAAAAAATATTATGTTTTTATACAATCTTAAATATTAACTTCAAACCAGTCTTTTCCTACACCAAAAAACCTTAAATACCCCTTAATACTACATTGATCCTTACACTCATTTGCATAATACTTGAGAACTAAGTCGTTTACCATTCGCAGACATTTTCCTATACCTTTCAATTACAATCAGTATACGCATTTTCTTTTTTATAAGTTACACCTATGTCACTGTTTATAAAATTTCTAGGAGTCCTAAATATCCGTGAACAAAACGATACTACTAAAAGAAAATTCTCGGAAAGGATGGGGTATTTTATGTGAGCAAGCTGTGGTTCTACGTAGAGAAAAAAGATTAAGATACTGGAAGATATCATTACAGTTAGGTTGCGATTCAACCATGTTAGGAAAATATCTAAAAAACGTGAACTCCATCACAAATTCCACAATGATATCAAGCAAGATGATTATATTTAAACTGTCCGCTATTTATTTTAGTAGGCTCTGCTCATAATTCCTACGGTGAAATGAGTGTACTTGTACAGGGACTCACACGCTTGAGGAAGGAGACTTCTTTCGGATAATGCGTTAAATTAACACATCAAATCCCCTGACATGGATATATTATCATATTCAGAACAGCATTCTATCCTCAATATCCCGGGATGCTTTTTTCAGTTATACAATATAATTTTTAGATGTACATTAAATGGTTTCTCTGCCATTTAATATATACATTGACTTCATTCGCTGTTGTATGATATTTGCATCATTTATATTAGAGTTAACTACTAACGCTCACTTTCACAGCAATAGTTAACCTTAATCAAATATCAACCGTACTATGTACACTTTAAATCTTATATTAAATACAAAAAGACGACTCCATAATACCCCCTCCCATCGTTAGACATAATTAACAATTGGAGGGGCACTTTTTTATGTCCCTGTGAATATGAAGATGAATATGAATACAAATAACAATGATAATAATAAGACTTGATATAATTAATTACAATTTTATGCAAGACAAAGTATCGATTTATTTGATACAATGACTCTCATTTTAAACTGTAATTATGGGAGTGGTGTTATACTTACTAAATCTAATACATTTTCTAATTTGAATTGTAAAAGCATTTCTTGCTTAATAACCGCTTGTAATGTTTGTTTAACACTATTATTTAATGTTAGCAAACCTGATACCGTCACTGGTGGAGGAGTAACGCTTGAATTTAATGTTCCTAATAAAAATTGAATTTTCTCTGCTTCACTATTAATAATATGAGCTAATGCTAACTCTTCGAGGGCAATAGAAGCCAAGATTAAAGACACAGATTGACCCGCAGTAATGGATATCGTCGGAGTTATATTAGGGATATTCGCTTGAGACATACTCATCTTCCTTTCATTTTTAAAATCCATACATTATACGAGCTTTTGAAGAAATTCGAGCATGTCCAATAAGCCTGTATTTTTTTCGGGCCCCAATTAAATTAAAAAGACCTTCCTTTATTCTATTTTTGCACCAGAACCCTAAAGACCACCTGTAAATGAATTTTTCCTTTATGTAAAATCCCCGCAACTTATGCAGGGATACAAATACCTCTTAATATTCTCGAGACAGGTAAAATAAAAAGAAAGGTTCAGTGTTGTGAACTAGTCAACTCCTTAATACTCAATTCGTTCCACTCACCGTTAACTTCCATCTTTAAAAATCATCATAATTTCTGTATAGCTGCACTGGAAAACTTACTTTATTTTAATAAAATTAATATCATCCTACTTTTACTAGTGTGACTTGGGTAGATGTTATTGGATTTCCTGATAATATAATAGAACCTCCACCAGATCCCACATTTTGAAGGGCTAAAGTACTTCCTGCTGTTGTTACAGTTACTAATGCTGTTCCGGTAACCGGTTGAGATCCTATACTTGCCCCAACTGTCGATGGAGAAGGATTAGAATAAATATCAGTACCTGGTACAGCTGTACCATTGAGGGTAAGTTGAACATTTCCAAGCGTATTCATAGGAGATGTGTTTACCGGATTATAGTAATAAGTAACAAGATAAGTCCCAGGTGTATTAATAGTTACACTATTAGTACCGAGAGTTAAATCAGGTGTTGTTCCAGCACCAGTAGTAGATAGTGGTAAATTAGCACCTGGTGCGACTGTACCACCAGCTGTAGAAAAGAAGAATCCAGAAGTTGTTAATGCTGTAGCTGTTACTCCCGTCGGTCCTGTCGCTCCCGTTGCTCCCGTCGGTCCTGTTGCTCCCGTTGCTCCCGTCGGTCCTGTCGCTCCCGTTGCTCCCGTTGCTCCTGTCGCTCCCGTTGCTCCCGTTGCCCCTGTCGCTCCCGTTGCCCCTGTCGCTCCCGTTGCCCCTGTCGCTCCCGTCGGTCCTGTTGCTCCCGTCGCTCCCGTTGCTCCTGTTGCTCCCGTTGCCCCTGTCGCTCCCGTTGCTCCTGTTGCTCCCGTTGCTCCCGTTGCCCCTGTCGGTCCTATTGGACCTCCAGCAGGTCCTGTTGGGCCTGTTGGCCCCGGAGGTCCTGTTAATACAGGAGTTTGTATAACACTATCTAATTTAGACTGTAACAGCATCTGCGTTTTAAGCGCAGTTTGTATAGTTTGATTTACACTTTCATTCACTGCCAAAATTTCATCCAACGTAGCTGCTGGCGATAGACCACCCAATGTTCCAATGGCATATTGAATTTTTTCTGCTTCCGCATTAATTATATGAGCCAAACCTAATTCTTCTAATGCAATAGATGCTAATATTAAATTAATCGATTCTTCACGCGTTAATGTAATATTAGGGGTAATATTAGGTATATTTGCTTGTGACATATCAAATTCCCCTTCCCAAACATAAATGTAACTTTCTATAAAATAATATGATAAGTTCAGGACAAGGGTGACAAGCTAACACCTAAATTCAGAAAATTCCCGAAAAATACATAACTAAGGGTGATAGGTTCTGGTGCAAAAAATCTCTTAAACTTGGACATACTGATATTATTACTCTAGAAAAGGTGTATGATTAGTATAGAAAAGGAAAATTTGTTCAAATGGAAGCATTATCAGCCCGATATGATTTTGTTAACGGTAAGATGGTACCTACGGTATAACCTCAGTTTTCGTGATTTAGTGGAAATGATGGAGGAACGGGGCTTATCCATTTCTCATACAACGATTATGCGTTGGGTTCATCAGTCACACTAATTCCCCCTTTTATTTATATTTTATATCAGAAATGAACGCAGGGAAAATACACCTTTTTTCGATTCCAATAACACTCTATAATCCCCACTGTTCCTTTAATTGGTGCACAAGTACCCTAGCCTTCCCACTATCTTTATTTATATCTGGATGAAACTCCCTCGCTAATACTCGATAGAACTTCTTAAGCAGCTTCTGTTCTTCCTCTGTGTAGTTACTTAATGCAAATGCTTGGTAAAAATGCTTTTCTTATTATTTACTTTAAACTCACATTTACAACAGATTAACTACCTCTTGTCTCTCGATCCACTTATCTAATTTGTTTTTTGTATCATCATTTAAACGTTTTCTTTTACCGGATAACATCCTTGAAAGTGTTGAATATGAAATATCTATTTCTTTTGCTAACTCACGTATACTCTTATTATTCTTCTCTTTATACGTGTTCATCTTTTCAATATAGAACTCAATACTATTAGGAATTTCTTGATTTAGTATACTTATTTGCTTCTCTTCCATTACTGGTGACTTTTCTTCCAACTCGATGACTAATGGTACCTGTTGCTTATTTTTCTTAGTTATTAACTCTTTTTGTAGTTTAACAAGTTCATTTGTAGGGGAAATAATTACTTTCAATTTTAGCCAATAGTTTTCAAACCAATTTTTCCCCTTACATTTCTCTTCATCAATTTCAGGAGAGTAATTCCACTCTTGAATCACTTGGTCCCTCATAAGATCATCTAACGTCTTTTCAAAAACTTGTCTTATTAGACTTGGTTTTCTATTCATACTTATTTCCATAACTTGTAATAGTCCTTTAGGACCACCAATACTATATGAATGAGTCAAATGTTGATATGATTGTTGAATACGCCAACGCCAACTTAGATATCTGGTTAATCTTTTGTGATATCTCTGTTGCTTGCTATTATACTCCAGTGCTTTCTTAGATAATAAACCTGTTAGCTTTTCAGAACCGTATAGATACTTCGATAAAAAACTGCCTGGTGTAACGTTCATACTCTCTATTCCTAATGTTTTATCCGTATCAATATCTTTTGCAATGATAATTTCATCCATTACAAATAACCTTCGAATTCTTTGCTTTTTATAAGCTAATGTTTCATTTGGATCCTCTTCATTCAATATCACAATCTCATTATCTTCATTGACATAAATAAAAATACTAGCAAGAGCAGCTAAACGCTCCATAATCTTTAATCTGTCCTCTTTTCGATAATAAGCCGTACCATTCTTGATTTGTTTCATATTACACATATCTAATATTTGTTCGTAATGTACAGGCACAATAGTCTTATCATTTTCCGCACTCTTTACCCATAGTTCCGTTACAATATCGAGGCAGTCTGCCGTCAAATCATCCATTACCCGTGTTAAAAAAGTAGATTCAATCAGTGTATTCCACCTTTTTAACTCTTCCCTTTGTAATTTCATATCACCATCATCGTGTGATGATACTACCACTAGACTATTTTGTTTATCCTGCAATTGAGCTATACGAACATTCTTATCTTGATCATCTATAAACTTATTTTTAGCAATGGTATCTGATAAATGGTACATAAACCCTGCATTACTTCGTTCTATATAATCACTTTGATCCCCTGAATCTAAAGGTAACTCTTTCGCGACAACGGGAAGTTTAATTCCAAATTCCATATATAAATCGTCTTTTAGACATTCGAAAATCTCTTCCTTATGATTATCTAATTTGGGAAGAATGTCTATCACAGATAATCCTAAGGCTTCCTTCTTAGAAACCCATTTCACTAGCCTTTCGAAAGTCTGTGATGAATAAGTTGAGTTGTATATCTTCTGTAAATCTTGTTCTACATCTTGATAGAATTGTTGCCATTTATTTAAAACTCTTTCACTTCCCTCAATTCCAGTAAATAGAGGGTACGCTATATATATAGTGTTTTGAAATAGTACTTTTAACTTTTCCACTAATAATCCTCCCTCTATAAATGCTTATATATCAACAGTTATACCCGCTGTTGGGTTGTCAAAAATATTTTTTCAACACGCTAGATTAACAATAATTTATATATATGCGAAACACTGACAGAACTTAGGTGCGCTACGCGGTTTCCACTGGATAAAATTAGTGGAAATAAACCATATATGATGCACTATGGATCTCTGCAAAACTTATGATGACGTACCCTCCCATGTCTCTGGGCATCTTGTGCCTACATTCCTTCCTTCGTTCGGTCGGTCTAGTCATAAGACAGAGGCTGACAAAGCTCCTCAAGGGACTCAAAGTCTAATGGAATAAATCACGCCAGCTTCTCCGTGTCATCCTATTGTCTAGTGAATCAAATAAAAGATAGGCGTTATACTGCCCCTTCGAAGCTTGGAATATCTTTCAACATACGCTGTGCATCGAATGCCACTTGTTTTGTACCAAGTGCATGCAAAATCTTCAGTAATTTGCCACACAATATCACCATGGATTGCTTTTTGCGTAACGGATTTCTTAGCTCTTGTCGTGTAGTAAACATGTAACTTACGAAATGCTTCGTTACAACGGACCATTGGCATCATGACGCGGAAAAGAAGCGCACGTAAGTGCCTCCGTCCTCGCTTGGAAATGCGTTTCTGTCCCCAGTGTTGACCAGAAGAATGCTCACGCAATGTTAACCCTGCAAGTTTGAGTAATTGTCGTGGGTGCTGATAATACGAAAAACTTCCAATTTCAGATAGCAATTCTACAATGGTTCTATCCCCAAGACCAGGAACAGTTGATAACCATTCATACTCAACAGAAGTTTTCGCCAAATCTGGCAATTGACTTGTAAGTTCTTGTATTTCGTGATCAAGCTGGCGATAACGACGGACTAATGTGGCAATCTCTATGCGGGCCGGGCAATCTCTTGTCCTTCGGTTACACCAATAGAATTACAGGCTACCTGTGCCAACTTCATGATCTTTGACTTCTGTGGAGCTTTGATTCCTTCAACTTGCCGATAATGATGCAAAAGTTCTTCTGTCGTTTTTGCGATGACATCACCTGGAAAGGGGCTACACTCTAACGCTGCCATGGCTGTCTTTCCAAAGTCAGAAAACACTTGTGTAAATTCAGGGAAATAGCGATCTAACCAGCGAATGAGCTTATTTCGTACCGCACATCGCTCCTCTACAAGTTGATTCCGTAAGGTAGCACCGACACGAAGCTCCGCTAAAATGCGTGGATAACTAAATCGACCATCTTTCACAAGACGAGCAATTACAAGTGCATCCTTTGCATCATGTTTCGTCTGTAAGTTATCATCTAACTCTTTGGAACGCTTCACATGCATCGGATTTACCATAACCAATGGAATACCTCGTTCCGTAAGGAAATAGGCGAGATTCAGCCAATAATATCCGGTAGGTTCAATTCCTACAATCACATCTGTTTTCTGGTATTCTTTCATTGTTTCTAAAATACTTTGATAAAAGGCTTCAAAACCTTCTTTTGATTGTAAGACCGGAAATGCTTTCTTTAACACACGCCCCCTTACATCAATCAAACTTGCATAATGTGTTCGTTTCGCAATATCCATTCCGATCACAAGAGTTGTTTCGGTAACTTAATTAATTTTTGAATTCTGATTACAATCCATATGGAGCCTCCTTGGTTATGAAGTAGGGATATTTGACACCCCAGCATCATACCAAGGGGGCTTTTTATATTTCAAGTGCCCTAAATTTTTTTAACAGGAATGCTCCTAATTGCTTCTAACACAATTATATCAATTGCTGCTAATCATTTATACCATTCTAAATAGAGTTTCGAAAGTAAGTAAAAATCACCAGTCATTTAACTGTTTTTTAACTATAATAATCTTTCCGAATTGCGTACCTTATTGTAAAACACGTAACACATTTGCATTATGGTGTACCTTTTGGAACGCATAAAAAAGAAGAATCCTCAATTCGATTCTTCTTTTTCAATCTTATAATTTTTATTGTTAAGATCTAACAAATTCATTATAAATACAAATAAAAATCCTATCGCAGCCGAACCTCTGAGCCAGTTAATAGTATGTTCAGTCTTAAGTGTGGAAATAAAATCAATAACATTAATAATAAACAGTATTCCGAATACCCACATGTTGAATTTTATTAATTTTAAACTTTGAATGACATT
The DNA here is from genome assembly GCF_016651175.1 of Bacillus sp. TH13. NCBI lineage: Bacteria > Bacillati > Bacillota > Bacilli > Caryophanales > Bacillaceae > Bacillus > Bacillus sp. TH13. The sequence goes on from NZ_JAEKEJ010000007.1 coordinate 187,013, forward strand.
CACCTCAATCAATACATATAATTATCATTATATGTATATTAATTGTTTTACGTAATAGAATTTGTTGTGATATATTTTCATTTAAGTTTTGTTGTTGTTTTATAATGATATTTAAAAGTTTACTTTTATTTCAGAGAAGACTAGTTCCTTATTTCATTTTGCCGCAATCCTTATCTCTAACCTAAAAACAGGTAGGTACTTATTTTACAGAATATGAATAAGGATTTTCTCTTTTAATGGAAATTAAACATGCAACACCTTTCCCAACTCACGTACTGTTTCACTAAAATAAGCAACATTCTTCCCTTCTTGCGTACTTATTTCTCTCAACAAGCAACGTCTAATATTTAAATTATTTAATTTCATGTTAAAAAAAGCAACATTTTTCCCAAGTCGCGTACCTATTGTCCTAAGAAAATTAGCTACAAACGCTATTATATCAGGCGATTTAAGATATTTAATATAATACAATCTATATATTACATAAAAATCCTTTCCCAAGTTGCGTACCCATTTTTCCGAAAAAGAAGCAACATCTTTCCCAAGTTGCGTACCTAAAGTTTATTTGAATACCTATAAAGTATTGATATAAAAGGATTCTCCTTTTTCTCGATAAGTAGCATCATACCAAAAAAGAGCAACACCCCTTCCCAAGTCGCGTACAAAAAAATTTTAAAACTTTTTTTTAATCCCTTGTGTATCTACGGCTCATAAGGTGTTGCCTTTTTTATAATTCTCTCTTAAAGGGCACATTTTTATAAAATTCGTTTTTCTATAATCAAAATGGGTGTATTTTATAGTTTTTTAGCATATATTTCTGAATTTGCAGAACGGAGGTGAAGAAGATGGGAAAATCATTTGTGATACGAAATCAACGTAGCTTAAATGGGAAAACAACAAACGCAGTTTTAATAACGCTAAAATCTTGGCAAAAGTTTGTGGAAACATTTGAGGAGAAATACTACAGCTATAAAGATACATATTTAGAAGATATTCTGCAGTACATGACATACGAAGAGCGTATTGCGGATGTAGAAGGCTTTGTCGAGCAAGCGAAACCATCTTTTTCACGTCGTGCAATGTCTGCATTTGCAGAAAAAACAGGAAGAAAACATAAATTATACGGTATTACGAATGCTGATCTTGAAGTATTCTTGTACCTACATAAAAAATGCTATACAAATGGCGTCATTCCAAATGTAACAATACATATGATGTGGGAAGATTACAAGCAATATAAAGAAGAATTTGCTTATATCCAACACTCTCAATTCTATATCGCATTAAAGAAATTAAACTTACATAACATTATCTCCGTTGAAAATGGAGTAGATGGCCGATATACAATCAAACTCACTCATTTTATGAATGAGGAAACTGAAAAAGCAAATCCGTACGTATATATTAGTCCTGTTGTATTTACAAAGGCTTTCTTTAAGCTATCTGTAGCAGCTAAGAAACTATTCTTAGACATCGCTATGCAACAACATACAGAAACAACGTTAAAGCGTTCTTTGAACAAACAGGACGAAAGAGGCAATAAAACTCACTTTGGTGGGATGTATCGTTTCTTACATAAAAAATATCCGCATCAAATTCGTGCGGTTATCGAAGAATTAACAACTGCATTACCATGTACGTGGAATCCCCTATTCAAAATTTGCAAAATGCAAAAGGGTGTAAAGCATACAAAACGATATACAACCTTATATCTATCTATCCATCCGGACTTCTTATGTACGAAAGAAGCTGGTGAAGAACAACACAGGGATCCATTTACACCAAGAGCTACCTATGCTCGTAAAGCGAAATTCATCGAATCAGTTCTACAAGAAATGAATATCGGTGAACTGTCTGCAGACATGAATAAGTTCATTCATGTATTAAAGCATACTTGTCATCGTCAAATTCGTAGTGTGATTCGTGGACTTCGTGACATGGTTGATCGAAAAGAAGGATATCCAACAAAAATTGTATATACATTGAAAAAACTATTGCATCAAACATCTCAATATCAGATTCTTGATACAGCAGCGAAAGAAGGTATCTACCCTCTTATTGCGCAACATATACCAAAAGAGAGAAATAGTGACCGTGAACAAGCTGTCTTTAATTTTGGTCTACATTATTCCATGTACTCACTTCGCCACATCAAGAAAATGTTTAAAAATGTGCATGCACTGCTGAAACAGCAGTTTGCGGTACCAGTGACGGAAGAGTCTTATCACCGTAATTATCTAAAATACCAGGAAGAAACGTTATTTAGAAAATATGCATATGATCAGGGAGTTAATCTGCATGCATATATCGCTTTAGAAATTGAAATGCGTGAAAAATTAAAAGTTCGTGGCCATAAAGAACGCACAATTCCAAGTGATGTACGTGAATGGTTTATCGAAGCAATTGATAAACTACCGCAAGAGCAGCTGCGCGTGATTGAACTACCAAATCAGTTTAATTTACTAGCGTTTATGCGTACCTTCGAACGTTTAGTACGTGTTGATGTAACAATAAAAGCTCCAGATCAGGTGCTAACGGCAATGGAAATAAAATAATAGCAACAAGCTCTCTATTTTTGAAAAAATCGAAAGTAGAGGGCTATTCGTGTTTGTTTCATTAAGACCCCTTTTCTACTACTCTATTTATACATATCAAATCTGAAGAACTTCATGTGAAATGGAGTCTTTTTTTATACATTTCTATACAAATCCTCTTCTACCTATAGAAGAATCTCCACACTACACATTGAATATTCTTCACGTGTAGTAAAACATCCGATTTTATATCTACAAAAAATCAGAAAGATATTTATAAAAATAGTGGATATGAGGACAAATATGATCAAATGTGAATAATATTTCCCCAATATCCTTGAAAATACTAGTGTCGTTACATTTATCTAATAAAAATCATCAATAATAATGTGAGTTATGTGTAAATACCGAGTAATGTTAACAAATAGCTACATTATCTGAACAAATTGTGGATAATTGCAAGCTAGATACTACTATATTTACCAAAATAAAGAAAATAAACCTTGTTTCCATGGCTGAATAAATATAATGTGATTTGTATCAATTTATTTCCGATTTTATGTAGAAACATATGATCTCCTTTCTGCTTTTTTGTAGAATTAAAAATCTAACAATCGTTGAATCTACGGATACATTTTCCACTATTTATGATTTTTTGCGTTCTAAAATCTAATTATCGCTTGTGGGAGTAGATCTTTTTCCTATTTTTGATAACCTATAAAAGTTTTATCTTTATTTCTTTTTAATATATAAGATATATATTTATAATAGATTTTAATCTTATTAGTATGCTTGTTAATAAGATGTCACACATTCAAAAATAGGTTCTGGTGCAAAAACTTAAGGACAATTGCAATGAATCTATAAATCTTGGACATACTGTTACTATTACTTTAAAAAGGGTGCGTGATTGGTATGGAAAAGGAAAATGTATTCAAATGGAAGCATTATCAGCCTGATACTATTTTGTTAACGGTAAGATGGTACCTACGGTACAACCTCAGTTTTCGTGATTTGGTGGAAATGCTAGAAGAACGGGGTTTATCCATTTCTCATACAACGATTATACTTTGGGTTCATCAGTATGGTCCTGAATTGGACAAACGAATCCCTCATCACCTCAAACAAACTAATGACTCTTGGAGAGTCGATGATACATATATCAACGCAAAAGGTCAATAGATGTATTTGTATCTTGCTGTTAATTCGATAGGAAACACAATTGACTTTTTCCTAAACAAAATAAGAGACTAAAAGGCTATAAAGCGCTTTTTAAGAAAGCTTTGTGGTCTTTTCATGTTTCAAATTCGCATGTTATAACTGTCGATAAGGACCCAACTTATCCTATAGCGATTGAACAGTTAAAATAAGAAAAAAGCATACCTGATGGTATGCAACTTAGACAACAAAAGTACTTGAATAAAATAGTAGAACAAGATCATCGCTTTATAAAGAAGCAAATCCGTTCTATGCTAGAGCTGAAATGTTTTGAAACAGCTACATCCATTCTTTCTAGGGTAGAAGCCACATGCCCATCAAGCTAAGCTTATATAAGTTTAATTTTACGTGAGATTTTTTCTTTTTTCTAAAGGTCCAGTGTAAGTTCTTTAAAGATTTGCATACTAAATAAACCCTATCGGGTTTCAATTTTTTTGATTATGCTACATGATTGTGAGATATAGTAAAGTCGTATACGACGCCTAAGATATCAAAGACTGTTTTCTTCTTGTACCGGTGAGATTTTCTCCCGTTTTTCTCTAAAAGATAAAACAAACGCAGTAAAACTTTTAATAATTCATGGATGCCCTTCTGTAATCCTTCATAAAACAATAGATAATAATTCTTTATCATATAGATGGATTTGTATTCACTTAACTCTTTCTTTTTCTTATCCAAGAGTAACTGACGCATTTTGAACATCGTTGATGAACAGAGTAAAATACTAATGAGTTGCCCATATAAATGGCATTCTAAACGCTCCTTCTTGATTTCCTTGCACTTGTCAATTTGAAAGAAAGATTTCCATGTTTTGAACAAAATTTCAATTTGCCAGCGTAATGAATACAAATCATGGATATGTTCCGTTGGAACATTTTCTGCAGAAAGATTTGTAATATACACGTTGATTCCACTCAACCGTTTACTTCGTTCTTTGTAGATAATACCTTTCTTTTTTTCTTTTTTGGCTTGTTCCTTCAACCTCTTCTCTGTTTGTTCCTTTGTTAATCGATGAATAATAACACGAGCTGGTAATTTTTGATACTGTCCAATGTATGCCTCTGAAATCTCCATTGTTTGACCAGGGAGCAATTGATTCATGAGTTCTTCCATATCTAACTGAATATAGAGTGTTCCTTTCTTCACGATCCCATTTCGGAAATATTCTGGCTTATCATTCTTACGATAGATTCGAGAATTTAATTTCAAACGTGAGATATAGTAAGCTTCTTTATCATGGATCTTCTGTAAGTCATGTAAGTCGAAATAGCCTAAATCTCTTATGTACAAGTCTTTTGGTTGAACGGTTTGTAGGCTTGTTGAACCAAAAGTTTTATCATTTTCTCTTCCTTCTCCTACATAAACGTGCAGAAACTTTCCACTCAACAGGTCATACTCCAATTGAATTTTAACTCCTGCCGTATGGCTACTTCCACCTGAACCTTGATAATGTGGAGAAAACTTATCTGGAAGCTGGAATGTTGTAGAATCTAGAATCCGAATATGCTTAAAGGTCGTGGTATATTGATGAATTATTTCTTTTGTTGAATGAATTCTTTGAGTTAGAAGTTTAGCTAGCACTTGTTCAAGAAACTGTACTGCGGAAGCATTAAATCGTTGGTTAAGTCCTTCAGGACTGATAAGAACACCTGTAGATACTTCAAGACAGCTACATAATTGTGTGAGTGATGTACTTGCAACCTGTTGACTAAGCCATACACATAAAGCAACTAACTCCTGTGCTTGATATTTACTCTTTCGCTGAACGAATCCTTTTTCTTTGGCTAGGTGTTCTAGAGTATGAGGAGACATATGTCGTTGTAATTCTTCAGCAATCGGTTGAAGTTCGTCAAGAATCGAAAGATTCATAAAGAAACGCCATCCTTTCCTATAATTCTACAGAAAGGATAACGTCTTTTTCGCTTTATAGGTAGTGCAAAATTTTAGCTGGATAGCGATGGGGCGGTACCCCACATCCATCAACCTAAGATATTGGTTGTTCCCCAAAACGAAATTTCTATCTAAGAAATAAACCATTAAATATAAAGTTAAAATAAATGTATTTTATTTTAATGTCTTAAATATTTTAACCCCGTCCTAAAATTAGAACAGGGTTAAAATAAACGTGTTTAGTTTTTGGTGTAACATAATTCCATATTAAAAGTATAATAAAACAATCGTTTAAATATGTTTTGGATTCTCCTACAATCACGTCCGATTACTATAAATCAATAATTTATTTTGATTCTCAATTTAACAGGGTAAATAGTGATTTATCGGTAATTGTTATGAATTGGTTGAAACAAATTTTCTTGGCTGGTCCGAACAACAGAAAAATTGTCAACATTGTAATGACCATGAAGTATTTCATTATGATGACTTATTATCTTTTCAGCAGATAGGATTGAAGAATCTGTCGTTGAATGACCATCCCCAACTAAAGTAACATCAAAATGATTCACCGTTGCAGTCCTCACCGCTGTGTCAATACAGTGTTCTGTTTTACATCCCATGATAACAAGGTGTTCGATCTGGTTTTCCTTTAAAAAATCCATTAATGGTGTACCATAAAATGCATTTGTAGCTACTTTATCAAATATTTTTGCATTGGTTGGCACTTTTACTTTCGGGTGTATCTGAAAACCTGGACCTTTACCCTCAGCAACATCTTTATCCCTCACAAAGATAATCAAAGTATGTGATTCTAGTGCTTTATTAATAACCAAATTAACGTTATCTAACAATACTTCTTTATTAAGCACATTTTTAGTTTTGTTATTACCATCAACTAATTCTTGTTGGACATCAATAATAAGCAAAGCTTGGTTCAATTTAAAAACTCCTTTATATTATAATTTATATATATGTTCTCCATATCTTTCTTCATTTTAATAATCATAATATCGTCCTCTTTTATCTTTTGAATCTATTTCGTTACAAACCTCACAAAATAGTATTGTTATATGTTAAGAGAGCAGACACTACTAGATAGGGGTTTAGGTCTTTTGACAAGTTCTCCTTTACAATTAGGACAAACATAATTCATTAATTTTGTACATTCCTCACAAAATGTACATTCATGTGTACAAATAAACGCCAAAGATTGCTCTTCAATCTTATTACTACATTTCTCACAACATTTCCTCATCTCAAGTCCCATTTTTATTCCTCCAATAATATTTTTTTATTATATACATAAAATTATAAATATAATATAATTTTCTTTAAATACAAATTATTAGTTATTTTATCCAAAAGACTTAAAAAATTTATTTATTATAAGCGTTTTACTTTAAATTAAAAGGGGTGTTTAGAATGGATCATATTGATCAAGAAATTTTACATATTCTTCAAGAAGATGGACGTATATCTATGACTGAACTAGGAAAAATGGTGAATTTATCAACACCTGCTGTAAAAGAAAGAGTGAAAAAATTAGAGGATAAAAATATCATTACAGCCTATCGGGCAGTTATAAACCCAGAGAAATTAAATAAGAATGTAACGGCTTTTGTTTTGTTTGAATCGAAAAAATGCCAACAATTCAGAAGTTTTTGTAAAGAAAATCCCATGGTCCTTGAGTGCCACAGATTAGCTGGACAATATAGTTATTTGGTGAAAATAGTCACAGAATCGATGCAACATTTGGAAGAATTTATAGATGCTTCAATGGAGTTTGGTCATCCATCAACTTTAATTAACTTATCATCACCAGTAAAATATAGATGTATTTTTTAGAATAGAGTTCTTCGAAGCTATTTAAAGGATGCTGCCACATCGCCATCAATTTAAGAAATTGATTGTTCCCCAAAACGAAAAAAATGAGCCGAATTCTCATAAATAACTGTAAAAAGGTAAAATTCTCGTTATGGGGGTGTCTTAAAATTTTAGCTTGATGGGCATGGGGTAGCACCAACATTTCGCGGACTCCGTACGCTTAGATGAACCAACAAACGGACTAGATCCACTAATTGGAGTTGAAAATTTCATAGTTATTGCTATTAAGGTTGATTAACCAACACCTAATAGACCAGATAGTCTCTAAAACGGTCGTTTAAGGAATTTTTCTTCTCGAAACAGACTGAAATGTGGTTAAAAACTAGTTCCAAAACTCATTACCGAAAACAAAGTACTAAAATAAACTTCAAATATCGTTTTACAGTTATTTATAATAGCACACCTCATTTTTTCGTGTTGAGTAACAACCAATTTCCTAACTTGATGGCAATGGGGTACTGAAAAATTCAGTACCCCTCATTTAGCTTTATTCCTTCGACATTTAGACATTTTCCTCTATTCGATTTGTATGATAACAAGGTGTGCCGAAACAGCCCTTGTTCCTCCAGCGAAAGGAATCAGGGTTATGGATTTGGGATTTCCAGTAGGATTACGTACAGTGAGTATTGAATTGCTGACTGTCGTTTGCACAAGAGTCATACCTGGCACCATCGAATGGACTAAATCAGCGTCATTAAGAGTTAAAATTAGTCGTCCAGGTTCGGATATACTCCCCTGAAATATGACTTCATAGGTGCCAATCGTAGACAAGTTAAATGAACTGGGACCCGTACGGGTAATAGTAGTCCCACTAGTAGGTCCGTCCTGCGGAAAACTTATGTCTGTACCAGGAGCAACCGGTGCTGCATTATCAGGAGGCATCAAGGCAAAAAAATCCGCATAATTTAATCTTCCTCCGGTAGTTCCTGTTTCTCCAGTATCACTCGTTATTTGTGCAGTGTTAGGAATATTCGCTTGCGACATATCATAACCTCCTTGTTAATAATCGTTCTATATTAGTCATATGAAAACACCAGCCAGAAAGTACTAAGTGATTTTGCTGAATAATCATATTAGGCTTGATCTCTAACTTCGTAACTTTTTATAAACGGGGTAGCGTCAGGAAAATACGAATTTACAACGTTAGCAAATTCAGCTAAAAAAAGTCGATTTCTTTACATTAGGAACCGACTTTTTTATTGGCTTGTTTCACTAAAGCACCCGTTAGCTTCAGTACGTTTGTTCACAAACCTTTACTAAAAACAAGCCGTTTTCCTATAAGGAAACAGCTTGTTCATTGTTACCCTCTAATTTTTGAGTTTTCTCATTTATTGAATTAAGTCTTAATGCAGAAGCTAGTATGATTACCATACTCACTACTCCAATCCAAACAAGGGTAGATATAGAATTCCAAGTTAATCCTTGATCAAAGAAGAATAGTTCTCGTAAACCTTCTACCATAAATCGCATTGGCAACCAAGAATAGACCCAATCGCGATAAAATGGGGACATCATTTCTGGAGCCATTGCAAGCAATGGTGCACCAAAGAAAAGCATTAAGATAAAAATCGGCATACCTCTAAGCCCTAATAGTGAAAGTACAGCTGAAATCATAAGAAAAAAGCTAAAGGATGTTATGGATAAAAATAACGATGTATCTGTAAAATCTGGAATATGAAGCCCTACCATCCCATCTGCCAGCCAAGTTAAGCCAAATCCAACTACAAGGGTGACCATCGCACCTATTAAAATTTGCACCAATTTTGCGGCAAAGTTCTCTTTTCGATTAGTAATGGATCTTTTGCTAACAGCGATAAAGATAATAGCAGCACTCGCTATACTTGCAATCCAAAGAGGTTGGAATAAAGAAATAGGAGCATTACCGTTTGCACTATTAGTACCAATTTCATTAACATTAGTGACTTTTTTTGTAATAGGATTTGCTAGACTTTCAGCTTGCTTTGCTGTTAATTTTGCTTCTTGCTGTTCAAGCTCGTCTAGTAGTTGTGTACGAACATTATTGTTCAGATTGTCAACTACTCCGTTCAATATTTGTCCTGTCATTGTTGAAGCCATCGTATTCATACCTTGATTAATAAATATTTCAACTTCAGGTGAAGAAGGTGTTGGAGTTCGTAGAGAAGCCTGCTTAGCACTAAAATCTTTAGGAATAACCAATGCTGCATAATATTCTTGGTTATCTAATCCTCTTTGAACTTCCTCTGCGTTTTTTACTTCAATCCATTTCACAGCAGGATCTTCTTGATTTGTAGTTGTTTTTGAATTCTTTTGTATCATTTCAACCATTGTTTGACCCATATTCATCATTGGCTGATTAGGAATTTCAACCCCTACATCCTCATTTACGATTGCAATAGGTAGATTTTTGGGTTCTGGTTGGACCAAAGGAATTAATGTTAATGAAAAAATGAAAATAATTGCCAATGCAATAATTGGTGATAACAATACCAGTTTGTTTTTAAACATATTTTGAATCCTCCTAGAGGTCCCGCCAGCGGAATTTACACACTTGACGGGACTCAGACATTCACTAATCTTTCTTGGGAATCACCGGTACCAAAAGGAATGAATCATACTTCCCGCCAGTATAAACCAAATGAGTTCCTTTGTTCACTGTTTCCATGTGTTCAAAACGTACTTTCATTTTTTGCGAGCTGCTTTCGGTAATGATTTCGCTACCTTTAACTACCAACACCAGACTTTCACCGGCTTTAAGGAGTGTGCTTGAAGGCCAGATTTCAATTTCCACTGGCACTATCTCGCCTTGCTTTAACTTCAATAATCTTTTGTGCTTCAACCATGGTTGGTAAGGAGTAGATTTTTCTGTATCCAGCTCTCGATGGGAAACCCGCAGCCAACCAGTAGCCACTTGACCGTTTTCAATATGATTAAAATCAGGCAGGTATACTTCATTATCTCTTCTATCGTACTTCTTAATGCCGACAAAAAGATCCATGTCATCTGTATCGTCAGTAGAGACCCAAAGCTTGAGCTTCATATACCCGGTGAGCTCGATATCTTCTTTAAAGGTGATTTTAAACCTTAACTCATTATTCTCTGTTTGTCCTGGATCAGCTTTATAAGTCAGTTTTATTTCATCCTTGGACGGTTCTTTCTGCAACGCCATTTCTTCGCCATCAAGGTATAATTGGGTATATTCTGTCCGGGCAATTGGCCATTCACTCTCGAAGTGCATCTCCCCCTGATAGAATTTGTCTCTGACTTCGTAGGATACCCGTGGAGTATCTCTCCAATCATTCTCAATACCCTTCAAGAAATAATCAAAAAACGCTTTTTGTCGTTCCAGCGATTCCCTCGCATAGTAGGTTTCCCACTCCTTACGGCCATGGACATACAGCCACTTGTCTTCGGATGAAGCCTGTTTAAAACCTTCGAAGGTTCCCCGATTATGCAAGCCCTGGGTGGACCAGCTGGCACAAACAAACATTGGCACTTTGATATCGGACAATTTCACTTGTCTGTTCTCCCAGTAGTCATCAAACAACGGATGCTCTTTTTGTGTCTCTCTCAAATCTTCCATTTTTTTATTATTCGGCCACCTTGTTAAAAGGCCTTTCGCCCAAAACCGGAAGAAGCCCGTGTCTGGTATTCCGCCGTGAAATGCAATTTCCCTATACATATCATTGAGCCCTTCCCAAGGTATCATCGCCTTCAGGTGTGGAGGGTTTAAAGATGCCACCCACCATTGGGTAACTGCCAGATAGGATACGCCGTTCGTTCCTACATTGCCGTTGCTCCATTCCTGAACGCCGGCCCATTCGATGACTTCATAATAGTCTTCGGCTTCAATCCGAGACCATGGATGAAGCCCCCCCTCCGATTTTGAACTCCCTCGTAAGGCAACTTTGATCAACACATAGTCGTTTGGAACCCAAAAACCGGGGTCCGGCGATTCTTCGGCGGTAAATTCAGATGACGGGATAGCGCCTAAGGTCGGCCAGACAGGACCAAATGAGGGAAAACGGGATTTAGCATCTTTCCCATACGTATCAGCTGACATTACCACCGGAAACTTTCCGGGCTTGTCGGGGCGAAAAACATTCACATAGAGTGTGATCCCATCTCGCATTTTGACAGGAACATCCTTCTCCATAATCATCTCTTGATTACCGTAATGCATTGTACCAACAACAATTTTGTTCAATCCTGGTTTAATGTCATTTACATCCGTCTGATTTAGGTCAGGGCGGCCCAAGAATTTGTTCATTGTACAACTACTTCCTTTCATTAGAAATTGATTGCTGGAGCCCATAAGCTCCTTTAGCTTAAAAATAGTATCCCAACTTTGAGTGAAAAACTTGGCTTATTTGATGTCGAATTTTGCTTAGCGTATATTTTCGTTAAAATGTTGGCTGTACCACTCCAAGATGTTAAGTTATAATAATGAACAACCTGTTGTGTATTACTCTTCAAATTATAAAATTGGATTAGATTCTGTTCAATAATTAAAAATGGCAAATGTGTTGGTTACGGAACACCTTTAATAATTGTGTTGGTTAAAATTAAGGAGGAATTTGCTTGCGTAATATTAATGCTGATTTACGTGTCATTCGGACAAAAGAATCAATTCGGCACGCATTAGTAGAATTAATAAATGAAAAAAGTTTTGAAGCAATTACAGTTAAAGACATAACAACTAGGGCGAAAATTAATAGAGGCACATTTTATGCACACTATCAAGACAAATTTGATTTAATGACTAAATGTGAAGAGGAAATTATGCTTGATATGTCCAGAATTACAAAACAAAACTTCCCAAGTGTTATTGCCGCACTTGAAACTGACTCTCAGACTTTGACACCATTTTCTTTAACAGTTTCATTATTTGAGTATTTAAATATAAATAGTGGATTTATGAAAGCTGTGTTAGGTCCAAAAGGGGATTTATCATTTCAAACAAGACTGAAAGAATTTATGTGGGAAACACTCTATGGAAATAATCCAAGCGCATTTATAAAGGAAGAAAAATTCCTTGTTCCAGGACAATATTTAGCTTCTTATATGGGAACTGCAATAATAGGGGTAATTCAACAATGGTTGGAAAGTGGCAGGAAAGAATCTCCTCAAGAAATGGCTCGTATCCTAACGACCATTACGGTTAATGGTCCCTACTTTGCAGCTGGTTTAAAAAAATAATCCTCAAAGAATAAGGGACACTACCTTAGAAAGAACAGGTACTGTCCCTTTATTTCAATTAATCTTTTCCGATTTTGACATAAAAAAAACAGCTGCCTATTGGCAACTGGATATATCTTTCTTATGATCAAGCAAGGTGCTCTACAACATATACTTTTACAATCATAATTATACTTTAAAGGAATCCATGTGTCTGTTCGATTAAAGTTATAATTCATTTAACCCCTTCTTTCTTCAAAATATTGAAGAACTTTAAAACGCTCATGATAATGTGGAGTAAGGCGTTCTACGTTAATCTATGTTCACAAAAAAAATGTGTATACAACTAAATAAGCCTTTTTATTTTGGATCAATAAAAAGAAAAAAACCTTATCATATTAAGGGTTTGAGGGACACCTATGAATAGAGCACCTACTATTGATAATAGAGATACTTCGTGTATTATAGTTTAATTGTTCTAGCATTTTTTACATTAGCGAACCATTGACCAAGTACATGATTATGGTGATCAATAATTTGAGATCCAGATAAAAATTGAGAATCGTATGTACTATGTCCATCTTTTACAAGCATTACGTCATACCCAAGGCTATAAGCAGTTCGACATGTTGCATCCACGCAAACCTCAGATTGAATTCCTGTTAGAATAATTCGTTTTATATTCCTCTCATCTAATTCTTGTTGAAGGCATGTTTCATGAAATGAATCAGGATGATTTTTTTCAATTATGGTGTCATTTGTTGAGGGGGCTATAGATTTGTGAATTTCCCACCCTGATGTTCCTCGCTCAAGAGATGAACCAGATTGTCCGTTAAATTTCATATAAATAACAGGGACATGTATAGAATGTGCTCTCTTAATTAACAATTGAATTATTTGTAATAGTTCTTCTCCTTTATATAATATTTTTTTCTCTTTAAATGAACCTTCCTGTACATCAATAATGAGTAATGCAGTACGATTTTCTCCCATAAAAATACCTCCTCATATGTTTCAATTTACAAAAATGTTGCATTTATAAAGAAAAAATCTATTTTTAATGTACCCAAAATAAACTATCATATAATGTATAATCATTAAATAAAGTTGAAAGTATTAAATTTAAGGTATGAAGCATCTTCCAATAAATAAAATGTAAATAAACCAAATTTACATTTTAACAAGTAAGGGGTTTTTGACAGGGTAAGAAATTGTATAGGAGTATTTTTATAAAACTCTAATTTACACCTACAGTTATTTCATTTTTGAAATAGCTACAAGTTGTTTAAATAACCGTGAGAACAAATTTATTAGGCAGCACGTCCACTATAATACCCAATCCCCTAAAATTTCCACAATCCCATTTCTCAAGAACTCGAGATCTACCATTATCTAGATTCGTTACTACAATTTTGGTTCCTTTTCTAATATATGCCTCACTTGAGTCAACAGCGCGATCATTATCCGTCATCCACTAAGTTCTGTTTTTGTAGCCAATAATAAAACTCAATTAAATAATTCTCCATTCTATACACATAAGAACCTTTAATTTCACCACGTTTAGACCTAATTGTCTGATAAGATATATATTTTGCTCCGTGAAGTACAGATAAGCCTTTTATACCTTCTTGCTGAAGCGATAAAAAGTCCTCATCATTTTCTTTAATACGCTCTATAACAAAATTTAAATACTTACACACTTCACTTGCAGCATTCCTTTGGCTACTTAAAGACTGCGATCTTCTTCCATAAACACCTTTAATAAAATTAGTTAAAGGTGTCGGTAAAACCACCTCTCTATGCAAATCATATAGACCAATTCCAACTGCTTGTTTAAAGTTTAGTATCCCTTTATCAAATTCTGCAGCCTTGTATTCCCTCACCCAAAAAATAAAATTATTTAAAACTTCCACCTTCTATATCCCCCCTAAAATAGTACTCCACACAAATGTAAGGGCTTACAATTTATAGTTTTAATTTTAACACATATTTTTATTAACTGGGGAAATAAAAAGCCTTTAACATATTGCTGTTAAAGGCCTTTTAGAAGAGAATATTCTATAATGATAATTTCCACCTAAATATGTTATACAAGCCCCAAACCCTTTCTTAGAATAGCCTAGAGCCGTGTATGAAGCGTCTGATTTCATATGTGGGTTTCGTTCCATTATCCTTTTTAACTGTTCTATCCACATAGATAAGCCCCCTTATAAAGCAACCATATATACATTTTTTTGCATCTTAATGAACATTTCTTGCAGAACAAGATTTAACGAAACATTCGCTTGTCTTCTTATATAACCTTTTTCTAAAAGTTCTATTGCATCAGCAATTCCTTTTACACCCAGTTTTTTAGCATGTAGCCCTAAAATACCGATTTGACTTTGAAAAGATATTAAATCTTTCTTATTCGTTAAAGCATATAGTACATCTTTAAACCATATATTTATAAATTTAAATAGCATTGGCTCTTTTTCTTTTGTATCTATTAATTTTAATAACTTTATTATTTCTATAAAGACTGTAGGTTCCATCAAATTTTTCATCAAGCAGGCTACTTGGGAATGTAGATCTATAAACCACTGCTCTTTTGCTAGTGACATAGCTTTATCTATATTATTTGTCATACGAGTTAAAAGCTTTACTATATCCTGAGAAAGGTTAGCTGCAGATAATTCTTCTTCGTATTCTCCCATAGGTGTATCTAGAAAGTTTAAAATTTGGCATCTAGATTGAATCGTCCCGAGAATCCTTTGTATATTTTCTGTAACAAGAATGGCCGTTGTATCTCCATCCGGTTCTTCTAAAAATTTTAATAAACTATTAGCAGCACTAGTTGTAAGCATCTCAACTCGATCAATTAGATAAATCTTTCTTGATAGTTCAGTAGATGTGTATGTTATTTCTTTGTGTAACTGCTGAATTTGCTCCTTTTTAATACTCCCACCCTCTTCTGGTGAAATAATAACTACGTCAGGATGAATGTTGTTATTTATACGATCACAATTTTGGCAATCATTACATGGTATTCTCTCTGAATTTTCTAAGCAAAATAGGCTTTTAATAAATAATAAAGCTGTCTCTTTTTTTAAAGTACCTGCTTCCCCATTAAATAGATACGCATGACTAACCTTTTTATTTACTAATCCATTTTTCAGTATTGTCCCTACGATATGTTGCTTTTGCATAACTTCGCTCCAAGATATAATCCTTGTCATCATTACCACTCCTTAAATTTTGTTAACACAAAAAGACCTTTCGAAGAAATAAGTGCTATTGTAAGAGGCTTACAATAATTCTTATAACCCGAAAGGTCTAGTGTTTTAGTTTAAGCAAAAGGAAAATATTAATAGGTAAATAATACCGAAAATTCAGATAAAAAACAAGTGTATACGCCGTTATTATATTACTTCACTATATTTTTCAGCATCAAGGATTAACATCCGTTTTTAAAAATTAAAATAAACAACTTATAAAAGACAATAGATACGTTCGACTATTGCCTTGTATTTTCACCAATATTATATTTTCATTTTTACATGTTACTGCAGCAAGATTTTTACAGCTAACCTATGATACCAACTCAATTTCATTTAAATATTCATTAAAATTATTAATATTGTATCCTATGCTTTGAAGCATGCGTTTACTTCCTGCACAAGATACAGAATATCCCTTTTGCACTGAGTTTTTGAACTGTTCTGCCGTAATCTCTTTAAGATTTTTATTTTGATAACATTTTTGTCCAGAAACAAACTTCATTATCAAGAAGAGGTTGGGATCAATTATACCATCTGAGATTACTTCTAAATCTATACAAAAATCTACAATTCTCATTTTCTCTTCGAATATAGGAATGTATCGAAACCCTTCATTTATTAACCTATTTACTATTGCTTCTACATTTGATCCTTTTTCAACGTGGTAAATTTTATACATAATTTCACTACCCTTCATAATAAAATTTTGCTCTCATCCTTATACCCTCTTTCTTTACAACAAGCACACCATCCATATAAAGCTTTAAATAACACCTTTATTCACAATCCATATCTATTACACTTTTATAAGTACACTTTTTATCCGAACATTTTAGAAATATAAATTGATCTTTCGTTTCAATACATAATTCTCTATTACATTTTGGACATATTAATTCACTTTTCATTTTTTACTCCAACCCTTGGCTTTCTTTAAATTCTATATTAATCTGCTAAGATTAGTTCTATCTCCCTGTTTAATAAAATTATAGTGGTAATTTTATTAAACAAATTACCTTTTAAGTCTCACTATCGAATAATTAAGTATGCGAAACAAAAATAAAACTGTTGAAAGTACAATATAAAAAAGAAAGCCTATTGTTTTAATAAACAATACAATGCCTAATATAAAGAATATAGGTGCAATAATCATTTTAAAATAAGCCGGAATTGCGGGCATGTGCACACCATAATTTTCTATGGCTAAAAATGAAATTGAGTTTGATGATAATATTGAATCTTGAGTGTATATAAGATTTAAAAAAATGATTACTGTAGAAAAAATCACTATATAACTCAATAACCAGAACTTTAATCCTTTTTCCCCCCACGAGGGGTTGAATTCAATCCTTAATCTTCCATTCACTTTTATCCCCCCTTTTCCACACAAAACTCAAAATTAAATTCAAAATTGATTCCAATGGGCGGTGAAAGTCTTTCTGTCCAGCGGTAACCTTCATCAATATAACGTTTTAACTCATTGATTTCTAAAAATTTTCGTTTCCCTTCTACTGCATGTAAATTCCCCTCTGGATAATCAAACCTACGGTATTCCCAAAGTATCAAGTGTAATTTTTTATCAGGAAATAACTTAAAGGCTATAACACCTGTCTCCAAAGAACCAGATTCATATTTTTGAAGATAAAAGGGAAGATTTACTCCAGATTCTTTAAAAACTTCCTTCCCCTGAATTTCACGTATGTAAAAGTTATCCCAATTATTCTTTTGCTGCTCTCTCCAATTGAGATATAGTTCTTCAGGAACTCCAAATTCTTTACATTGATTTGTTACGAAGTTGAAATATGTATTGTTATAATCTCTAACGAATTCCATTTAATATTTCCCCCTTAAAATTCACTAAATTGGTTGTTTCACAATAATTATTGAAATATGAAGAATTTAAATAGTTGCTAGTAACCTAATTATTAACATAATAATAAAAACTTTCTATTTATTTTAATTATATTACTAATCCTCTCCAATTTAAAATCATTACATAAAAAATAACAGAAGTTCGTAATTTAAGTTCCTCTGTTATCTACTAGCCATAAAATGAATAAACGATATAAAATTCTATTTTGATGATTGTAGCTTTATCTTTTATATACTTCTTTAATAAATCTAGATATTTCACAAGATTGATTTCTAACCACCTTAGGGCTAGATATGAACAATTCACTTTCAGCACGGGTAATTCCTACATAAGCCAGCCTTCTTTCTTCTTCTAAACTTTCTTGTAGTTTCATTAGCATTTCTTTTTTATTTGTAATTCTATCTTCCATCACCTCAAGAGCTGACTTATGAGGAAGTACCCCTTCAGATACTCCAATAAAGAATACAGTTGGAAATTCTAATCCCTTAGAGGAATGTATAGTATGCAATGCAACCGCATCAGGATTTTGATGCTTCTGCAATTCTTCCATTTGCTTATTTCGAAGAATAACTTTGTCTATAAAATTTAAAAATGAAGCTATATCTTTAAATTTTTTCGATGACGCTGTCAGTTCATCAAGCACCTCTTTAACTAATTCTTGATGAATAGTTAAGGATCCACGTTTATTGTTTTGTAAATACTTTTCATATCCAATGTAACCATGTCTAATTTCTTCAACAGCTAGAGCTGGGTTTAATCTAGCCAAGCCCTTTAGGTTCTTAATCACTCCTATAATAAATTGAAGTTGATACTTTTTTAGTTCTGGAATTGATGTTAAATAGTATAATAAGGGTTTTACCTTTCCATCTATATAATCTAAGGCTGAAGCACGATTAATATGAGATATCGCTTTCTCCTTACTTATATACAGTACATTACATATCTCTTTAATCGCCTCTTCATCAGTCGGATTTAAAGCTAGCCTTAAAAAATTTATGATTGGCCGTACATACGTATTCTCATAAAAAGTATCTTTATTTCCATATTGAATATAAGGGATATCATTTAGCACTAACTGTTCTACAATGGCTCTACTAACTGCGTGAGTTCTATATAGAACCGCAATATCTTTAAATTGTCTTGTCTCACTTTTAATTGCACTTTTAATACTTTGCACAATATTTATTGCCTCTTCGTCACTATCTGCAGGTGAACTATAAATTGGTTTAGGTCCGTCTGCCTTAAAGGCTCTAAGTTCTTTTTTGAATTGTACTTTATTATTTTTTATCACTGCATTTCCAAGTCCAACAATGTATGGATTGGATCGATAATTAACTTCAAGTTTTATAACTTTCGCACCTGGGTATTCATTTGGAAAATCTAATATCAATTTGGGATCGGAACCTCGAAACGAATAAACGGTTTGCCCATCGTCCCCCACACCGAATATTAACTTTTGCGGGTATGCTAACATCTTAACTATCATTTGTTGCAGCAGGCTTATGTCTTGATATTCATCCACTAGAATATGAAGAAACTTATTTTGGAGTAGTTCAAGAAGTTGATAGTCTTCTAAAAGCAATTGATAGGTATATAATAAAATATCATCAAAATCCATTTGATTATTATCTGCTTTCCATTCTTCATAAGAGTGGTAAATTGTCTTAATTTCTTTTTCTATTGGTGTTTTTACTGGAAGATTTTCTGGAGTTACAAAAGTATTTTTGTAATAGGAGATAAGTGACAATACAGTTTCAGGATCATATGCGTCCTGGTATTTATACTTCTTTAGTATATTTTTAATAATAATGTGTTTGAACTTTTCATTACTCAAAATGCGTTGATCGTACCCTCTGCTTCTTAATATCCTCAAAAAAACAGAATGAAACGTACCAGCAACAATTGTATTTAATACCGATTTACTAATGCCTGGTAAACCGGCAATTCTTTGCTTCATTTCGTTGGCTGCCTTACGTGTAAATGTTAAAACTAATATTCTTGATGCATCTAGATTTGCTATACACATTAAGTAACCCACTCTACTTGCTAGAACTCGTGTCTTTCCACTCCCTGCAGCAGCAATTGCTAATACTGGTTTATCGATTGTTCGAACAGCCTCGATTTGTTTCTCATTTAGAAAAATGTTCTTTTCTTCTAACGCCCTAAAATAAAATGAATCAAGTTCATCATCAGCAATCAATTCCTTAGAAGTGTAAATATCAGCTATTTCAGCTTGAGGTATTGCCTTTACTTCAAAGTAACCTTCTGGTAGAAATACACTTTGTTTTTCTGACATCTTCAAAAGCTTTCCCTCTCTTTCATACTTGTGTACAAATGAAAACAGCCCTCCTGGAAAAAGAATGCCATGTACAATGTACATAGATCTTTTACCCGAAGGGCATAATCTCAAATAAACGAAAGAAAATTCAAAAAAATTATTAAGGCTAGTATATCATACTTAAACATACAAATCACTTTGCATATTACTCACTAGCATATCTTTTTAATGCACTTTCAAATGCTGAAATCCCCTTACTATTTACAAAGCGAATAGGAGTATTATAACGAGCTGCGGCCGGAATAATTAATTCATGATAGATATGACTCAGTAATTCTGTTAGATAAAAGACTACATCAGCTTTTTTAACTGCACTATCTATTTTACGATGCTGATCTTCTGCTACAAATATGATTTCTGCATTGTATTTTTCAACGCACTCTCTATAGTATCTTTCTTTATTTCCACCAATTACAGCCACTTTCTTTCCTGATAAATCATTCTTATACACATTTCCTTGCGGCTCTTCTTCTTTCTGCAATTGAATGATTTCTAGAGCCATTTGTTCAATCATTTTATTTAAATACGCTACTTCTTTTTTATGTTGTTCTGACTTGATTTCCTCCTCAGTTGCCAAATCAGTCATCAATTCATTTACGGACCTCTCTGTTTGTTTAACAACTCTTGATGCCTTAGCATCTGATGAGATTTTTTGTTTTTTCAGATGTTCATTTTCCATTTTATATTTATTTAACATTTTCTCTTGTTTATTAAACTTTTTTTCATACTCGTTTAACTTACTTTGAAGTTTATTCCACTCCTCTTTAAACGAAATCTCTTCGGCCTTTTCTTGACTAGGATATCTCTCCTTATGAAATATTGCTAATTCTGCAAGAATGTTAATGTATCTGAATGGAGCAGCTTCTAAGTACAAATCATGCATATCATCTGTTCCTTGAGTTTTTATATAAGCAGTGATAAAAATTGTGAAATGCATTCCGTACTTCTCAATTACTTCTTGTACATCTTTAATTTGCTTCTGTTGATTATCTGTTTGATCATACGCTGCTTGTAATTGAGCTATCTCAATTTCACCAGCGACTTTTAAATTTTTTTGAAGTCTTTCTTTCATTTGTGGTTTACTATACTCTTTTAACAAGCGATCGATTTTCCCTCGTTTACCCTGTTTCTTTTCCTTCGCTGTTAAGAAAATTTTACAGTCATTGAAAAAACGTGTAACTATTTTCTTGTGTTTCGGTGAATCACTTTCTATTAAAGATATAATAATGTACAAATCAACAACATCAGGTAATGAATCTGTAGATTCTAACCAATACTGAGTAACAGCATCTTTTACTGTTGTAAATAATTCATCAGATATTTTATCTTGACCTATAGAATCTCCTTCCTCAAAACATTCACTGTAATGTTTAAATAAATCTATTGATTCTTTTCCGTCCTTTTTTGTAATTGAAACTAATTCACCCATTTTTAATCCCCTCTCACAATAGAATTTTCTGATAACTCATCTAAATAGTAATATGTGGAATTATGAGTGTCAAATCGATTCATAAAGTTTTTAATCTTCCTTTTTGTCAGTCCAAGAGTTATAATATTCTTATATTTTTTACTTTTTGTTTTTTTCTTCTTTAAATTAAAAGCAGCCCTTTGGGTTGAGTTAACACATGAAAATGTGAACAGTAACTCTACTCATTTGGCTGCTTTTTTGCATTTAAAAGGATTGCCATTTAATAAAATTAGATATTTATGGGAGGAATATTAATGAGTAATTATGTTGCACTATACCGTGCGTATAGACCAAATAGCTTTAACGATTTAGTGGGGCAAGATCATATTAAAACGACAATCATGAATGCGATCAAACTAGAAAAAGTAGCACATGCCTACCTTCTATCTGGACCACGGGGGACTGGAAAAACAACTGTTGCCAAAATAATTGGAAAAGGTGTTAACTGCTTAACTCCATTAAGTAATGGTGAACCTTGTCAAAAGTGTGCCAACTGTAGTGATATTAATAATAATAAATTCGCGGACATTCTAGAATTTGATGCTGCAAGTAATAATGGAGTAGAAGAAATACGGCAGATACGAGACCAGGTACATTTAGCACCGGTTACAGGAAAGTATAAAGTGTACATTATTGATGAAGTGCATATGCTTTCAAACTCTGCATTTAATGCTCTATTAAAGACATTAGAAGAGCCACCAGCACATGTTATTTTCATACTGGCTACAACAGACCCACAAAAAGTTCCTAAAACTATCATTTCTAGATGCCAACAATTCGAATTTCGAAATATACCTCTTCAAGCAATGTTTGACAGGTTAAAATTCATCTCCAATGATCAAGGAATTCAGATTACAGACGAAGCATTACATTTAATATCTCAATTAGCTGAAGGTGGTTTACGTAATGCTCTTAGCATAATGGACCAAGTCATCGCATACGCAACAAATAATGTAACAATAGAGCATGTTGCAACTGTCGTTGGTAAGGTAGCTATTCAGGATATTGAAAAACTAATACATTATATAACTGAGAAAGATTTAACTAGCACTTTAGATTCTTTACAAACTATCCTAGAGAGAAAACAAGCAGATTTCTTTTTAAGCGATTTAATCGGTTATTATAGAGACCTCATGATATTTAATCTATCTCAAAAAACTGACATTTTTAAAGTGGCCATTTATAATAATGCCTTTATAAACCTCGCTAAGCGAATACCATTATCCAAGATTCCAAGTATTCTTGAAGAACTTACTACGGTACAGTATAAAATAAAAAACTCTGTATATGCAGCAACGCTAATCGAAATTGCATTAGTTAAGATACTTCAGCTGGAGCAGGAAATATCAACGAACCAACAGAATATCAAAAATAACGAAAATGAAGATTCCAGTGAGCTTAATCAAACGTTGTTACAAAGTTTACTTGATACCATCGCAGCATTCAATCAGCGTTTAGACGAATTAGAAAAACAAAAAGAAGAACCAACTGGTAATCAAAGACGCAGAAACATTCAAATTTATCGCGATCCTAAAGCTAAGGAAACTGCAAAAGATATAGTTTTACCAGAAATTACTTGGGAAACAAGCAAATTATTAGAAACTTTCCTTCCTAACTGTATTGCTCATATAAAGAAAGATAATCCCCTTATTGCAAATAGTTTAGGAGAAATAGTTCATGCTACTGGATCCAAACACCATATTATTTTCGTAATGGAAAATCCCCAACAAGTTGAGACATTATATAATCCATTAAATGATTCCATAGTTACCAAAACCATTTCACAATTACTTAGACGCACCATTAAGATGATTTACCTAGAAAAAAGTGAATGGGAAGAGATAAATACAAGAAAGGAAGTGTAAAAATGAATAGTATCAAAGTACCATTTGGAAGAAAAAAGAAACCTAAACTCCCAGTTACACACATTTCTGCCTTATCTTCTATGGAATTTGATCATCTATTGTATGTACTTAACGAACTAGCAAATAGTTATAGGGATGCTCATCCAATCCCTTATGACATTAGATCGTTTCATCAATTAATTGCCTTTCATCTAGCTAATAAATTAACAAAGCAGCAAACCTTTTCTAACATTGAATTAGGGATCTTAAACGGAATACTTGAAAATAGGAACTTACCCATTAAAGAAAGGAAAACATTAGGAGATTTTGTTTTACTACGGGAAATCGATGAGCTAAACAATTCGAATGAATTTATTACCCAATTAATAGAAAATGACTTTCAATTAGTTGAAAACATTGCATATGTACGGATAAACAAAGAAATTGACTATAATTAAACACTCCATAAAATATAACCCCGCTTAAATATAAGCGGGGTTATAAAATTCTGAACATAATTAACCAAATAAATCTATTTTTTCTTCACTTGGTTTTTCAAGTTCTTTAATTTTCTGTTCTTGTTCTGAAATAATCTCTTTTACAAATGAACGAAGACGACTCAGAAAGTCTCTATGCATACTGTCATTCCCAGCAATATTGAACAATGGAAATAATTCATTAATTAGTTCATGTTCATAAGATTCCCTTTCATTTTCATCCTCTACAAGATATACCTTTACCCGATGAAAATAATGATTTAAAAGCTCTGTACCTTCGCTTTTGCCTTTTAAATGTTCAAGGATACGTCCTCTCAAATTATTCGACATTCCCACATACAAAGTAACCCCAGTAACCGAATAAAATACATATACACCACCGACATTTAAATGAAATCCAGTTTCAATATCTTTGCATTCTACTGTTACAGAGGGATATTTTGTAATCGGTTTTCCATAGAAACTATTTTGATTTTGCTTCATAAATATTTCTCCGTTTGGTATTTCAGTCAAAAATACTATTGAGGAAGCTATTTCCTACAAAGCTATAAGATGCCGATTTTTCATCCCATTTTAATTCGACTTCTAATATTTCTTCTTTATCCAGTACTGTATTTTTAGAAACACGGTATTCAATCCATTTTATTTTTTGAGGAACATCCGGAATAAATAGTGCTGTAAAATAAGCTCTCCTTAAAATCGTTGCCAATTGAGCATAACGATCTCCTACTGATCGACTACCATTACCATAGATCACAAATCTTGCGCCTATATCTCTTGCTATGTCTTTATCATTAAGAACATACACTTCTACAGGAAATCGTTGTACCTCCCGTAACTTATCTTCATTTGATTCCGTGGACATAAATAGCCCTGTAACGTATGGTAATTCAAACTTATATACTCCTGAATGTATTTGTTGATATTTTGGTACTTCTTTAGTTCTATTAAACATTAGTAATCCCCCTTAGTAGTTATATAAAACTAGATTTATTTTTTTGCTGCCATCACTGTATTCTCCCTTAAATGCAATTCAATTTTAGCTACCGATTACTCTTTATCCTATAGATACTGTTCTTTAGCTTAGGCTTCTTGTGCAACCGTACTTTAGTCCCATTAATATCTAAGTCAATTTTTTCTTCCTCTAAAGCCTCCATTTTCTCTTTATGTTCTTTTTCAATTTTATCTCTTTCTTCTTTTTTCTTAGTCGCTTTAGGACCAATTACGAACAGAATTAAGAATATACTCACCATGACAACAAAAGTAGTCACTAGTACCTCTCCCCCCTTTGCCAAAACTTCGTACAACAAAATTCTTTTTAATGTCTAAGACTTAATTCAGAAAATTAGAGGAGAACGAGTGCTAGTATAATTAGACTGAAAAATAATAGAAATTACCTACACTATTCCCTCCTTCCCCTAGATAAACATAGATTATAAATGGCGCAACAAGGCGGGTACTATTAATGTCATTACAAATATAAAAATTGAACTATATCTCAAACTCGAACTCCATTTCCCATATTTCGGATGTTCAAATTTCTTATAAAGCATACCTAGTGCTAGAGATATTAAAAACATTAATACAGCTGTCCCTAAAATTATAGAAGTGATTAAACCCACCATATTACCCATAAAAGTTTGAAAATCAAAAGAACGTGTTGTAAGCATTAACACCGGTAAAATCCTTATTAGTAGTATGAGAATGAAGGATCCTACTCCAAAATATATAGATCTTTTTTTCCACTTTATATGTTTAAACCATAAAGAAGCTCCAAAAACTAGTAATGATATTAAGATTACTACAGAAAGAATAAGGAAAATAACATCAAAGAATGCAGGCACACTCGCATGGACTGCACCATCTATTTTATCTCCCCCATCTTTTATTACATCACTGCCGCCATTAAACAAAGAACCAAACCAGTCTACAATCCAATCAGTAATCCAGGAAATATCAAATGGTAACTCTTCATTATTTGTTTGTGCAGGAGCAGCCGAATTAAATACCTCCAAATTATCCTCCCCCTTTAATCAAAGTATGCCTTTACTTTAAGTATATAAATTTCTCCTATTAAAACTAAGAAAATATTCAATCATATCTGATTGAATAGAAGAACCACTTATAAATAGAAGCTTCATTTTATACATCTGTACACTCTAATTATTTAATGCATTTACTTTTGCCCCTATTATGGGATGAGTAAAAAAATACCCATCCAATTGTGATACACACAATAATTGGATGGGTACTTCATTATACATTCTTTATTCTATTCTTATAGACATCGCGAAATTTATACATTTTGTGGTGATACATACTGTAATACTTCATCAAATAGCTGAAAAATATTACTACAGGATTAATCTGTTTACACTTTTTCTTTAGGAATCAGTAGATTAAAACTCTATAATACTTTTAGAATAAAAACGTTATGTTTTTATCATTGTGGATGCCATCAAAACATTAAGTTGACGCTCATAAATTAGACAAGTACCACTATTACAAGAATATAAAGTATGATAATACTTATTAGCACCAGTCTTTCCATACTTATATACTTCTTTTAAATCTAATCGCTTTTGTATATTATTTCTTTTTAAGTTTAATAGCTTCTTCTCCAACGTAAATAAACAACTTTTATGATTCCTAAAGAAATAAAGAAATACAAAAGGATATTTATAAATTGTTCTGCTGTAATATATTGAAGTATATTAAGAACAAATAATATAACTATTCCTAGAGAAAGAGTATTGTATAAAAAATTAGTAGTTTTATACTGAATTTCTACACCTCTCTCATCTCTTCCTTCTTGACTTTTTTGAAATTTAAACATATATAATTCACTTAAAAATGCTAAAAATATAATTAAAATTAATACATATTTTATTAATTCCATTTAATTATTCCTCCTCATATTCAAAAACTTCTTCTAAAGGCTTTCCAAAAGCTTGGGCTATTTTAAATGCAAGAATTAAAGAGGGATTATATTTATTCTTTTCCATAGAAGCTATTGTCTGACGACTAGAACCCACTTTCTCTCCTAATTCTTGTTGTGTCCAACCTTTTTCAGCACGACAAACAATTATTCGGTTGCTTAACAATTACCCCCACCTCCTGTAAATATTATATTTTACTTTTAACATTTTGTATATAATTCTTAACATTTTGCATATAATTTTTAACGCATATTTTACAATTCCATTATAAAAGACTGCACCTCCAATTATTAAACTTTGTCTAACAATTGGAGGTGCAGTTAATTTTAAGTACTATTTTCTAAATTAATACTAAATTGGTTTTTCTAAAGTCAAGACCGAAGGTACTTGACTCGGTTGAGCTAAGCGTAATAATTGATATCCTATACCTGATAACCCCATAAATAAACCTGGAACTTCAATATGACGCCCAACACCAGTTTTATATTTTCCTATTTCTTGTTTTTCTTTAATTGTATTCATTCCTACTGCTTGAGCCATTCTATTCCATTCTGGGCGTCCTAATACTTTTCCTGCTACATGGAATAATTCTGAATTCCCTAAATCACCATGACAAAGAGAATGACTACGTCCCATTCCAGTATCTACAGTTGTAGATACTGCAGTTTCTATCTCTTGTTGTAATAATGCGTCTTTAATATAAGGCAAATATAAAAGACGGCTTAAACCAATTCCAGTAGCTCCATGACACCATGCCGCAGAAAATTCACTAGACTTATGTTGTGAACACCTTAAATCTGCCCAATTACATTTTTTTGAATTATATAAAGAACGGTCATATCGAATTGCCTCTATTGCTGTTTCAAAAAATTCTTGTTTGGAAGTTTGCTTATACAATCTTAATAATGACCAAGCTACTCCACTTGTTCCATGTGATAATCCACCTAACATGGATTGGCTTGAAGGATCCGGCCAACCAATTCCTTTTTCTGTAACTATTTTATTTTCAAGTAAATGATTACCATATTCCTGAGCAATATGAAGTGCCTGTTCATTATTAAACTGTTCATAAATATTTATTAGGACTTGAATTATTCCAGCACTTCCACCCAGTAAATCATAAAATTTATCATTCTTTACATTTTTCTCTATATTATTTAACGAATTTTGAATATATAAATTCCATTTTTGATTTTCACCATATAAGGCATCAAAATGAGAAAGGGCGTATAAATGAGAAGCCTGTCCATGAAATGCGCTAGCAAATGATTTATCTTGAATTGGCTGTTGTAAAATTGATTCCATTGTTTGCATTGCCAACCTATTAAAATCCTTCTCACCTGAAACCTTACCTAAATAGCCAAGGAACATCGCAATACCACTTAGTCCATTGTATAATCCTCTATCTAAGGCAGCAACTTGCCATTGGTTATGATAGTTAACACCCAGACCGATCCAAGTAGAATCATTATAGGAACCATGAATAGCTTGTTCCATCAAACTATATCCAATATTTTTCGCTTCTTCTACAAATATATCTGTTTTGATTTCTTTTAAGTCTTCCTTTAGATATGTGGCCTCTTTAATAATAATTTTTTCTTTTAAATTGCTGGACACAGAAGCTTCAATCAACTTTGATTGTTCTTCAATACTCTCTAATGTTAGATTTTTAATACGCTCAACTGAAATTTCATAACTTGATTGGTCAAAGTAATTTTCAATTTTCTCACCAGAACTTGCAAATAAATCTCTGCTCCCAGGTTTTGTTGTAAAAATTGGAATATCCCCATTGAATAAATCTTTTTTCTCAAATGGAATTTGACGTGTATCTAATATAGTAAACCAAATTCGATCTAATAATTTCTCCAGCTCCACACAATCCCTCATATAGTCTGGATGGTATTTTTCTAAAAGAAAATTCCCATAATATTGAGTCGGCCTTACTACAATTCGAATTTCTATATCTTTAAATTTAGCTATAGGGCCGTCTTCATTCAGAAGTTCAGATTTATTATTATATATAATTTGAGCTACATGTTTATATCCTTCAATAATAGAATCTACATGTAAAGCTGCTCCTACTGCTTTCCCATTTAACTTTGGTACATTATTATTATTATTTATTTCTGCTTTTACCTTTTTGCGCACAAACTGCATCTCATCTGTACCTTCATTTTCAAGTTGAAGTATAGGTATTGGCAATTCTTCCTGCTTAGTTATACTTACTCCACTAATATCAATACCATAACCATCTGCGTTTTTAAAGTATAAGTGTGGAAGTAGCGCAGTACCTAGAACAGAATCGGCAATTTTATATTTCGCTTCTACTTCTGCTGTAAAATTAATATTTAATTTAGCAGGATGGTGAAAAATAGTTTCTAAATCTATTAATGTAGGAAATTCACCATTTGCAACTATATTTTCATTATGGAAATCAGTACCATTCACAGAGTGTATAATAGCTAAATATCCACCTAGACGTTTATAATAGTTTTCAATCTCATTCTGCGTCTTACATTCTTGGTTTTTAATACACTCCTCCCATGCATAATCCTTACGATTTAATATATTGTACCCCTTTAGCTTTGGTGTAAATCCTTTTTTGTTTATCCAATCTAAAAGTTCATGAAAATAAATTGCTACAGTTAAAGGCTTTGGCTTATATAATATCTCTGTATTATCTTCAAACTTAAATCTCATTACAGATCGCCCTTGTTGATGAGAGTCTCCCAATCCAACAATTATAGATTGAAGAGGTGACACCTCAAATTTTAAAGATTGATTAATTTGATTCCAATCTTCTTCATAACGAGTCAATGCTTCAGTTATTGCATTGACATAATAATTTGTGCGTATCATTAAAATTCTAGAAAGAACAGGATATTCTTTATATATAAACTCAAGAGAATCAAAATCCATTAATTTAGTTCTTACAAAGGACTCAAACCTTTCTTTAGAGGTATCACCAGTTAATTCTTTTAATTGCTTTGCAATATAAAGTTCCAAAGTAATAGTTCTAGCACCTATTTTAGTTAGACCTTCAACTAAATTATATAAAATTGATGATTGTACTTTATCCCAGTCCATTTTTTCTGAAAGTAAAGGATGCTCTTTATAAAACTTATTAAATCTATTTTTTGCCCAGAGTATAAACGGACGGAATGCTAAACTTATATGTAATTGATCAGGCTCATTTAACACTTCATTTCTATGGAGAGTTAAAGCTTCATCCAACCAATTCATCCATATAGGATTTTGAGGTGGCTCTATTTTATTTTGTTGCAACCATTCTTCATTTTCGGATGCCTTTAATACTCTGATAAAAAGCTTTTCATCTAACTGTTCCGCTTGAAATCTCTTTTTCATTGAATCATCATTCAATAATGTTGCTGCTTTCCATTCATTACGATATTTTTGAAATTCTTCTTCAGTTAGATGAATTGTATCAATCTTATCAATTAATTCAATCCGTTCTTTTATAGATAAAGATTTAAACAAAGTATTTGAAATTAATGATTTTATGTTAGTATTGGGATTCAATTTTCTCAATTCTCCATTTCAGCTTAATGTTCTTTGAGTAACCTTACACTAAAAAACACCATAATGTAAATTATATACATTTACATTATGGTGTTTTTGCTACTCTACTATGTACAATTATTAACAGTAGATTTTTGAAAGTGAAAGACCTAATGCAACTCCGCTACCAAAAGCACAAATTGGCGTTGTTTCAGGTTGAACATCCCCTCCACCATGAATACGTGATAGCTCTTCTCTTGATACTTCTACTAACTTTGAACCTGCTGGATGATTTTTTGCTAATCCTTCAATAACTTGATTACGATTCATAATATAATTCCTCCTTTATTTTAACTACAAACGATATTTTATATGAGAATATCTTTTATTTATAGTTCGCAAATTTGCAATTTTTATTTTTTTAATATACTTTTCTTCCATTTTCACCCTTAATATATAGCTCATATAAGTGTCTTTTCATTTTGAGCAAACTGATAATATCCAAAAATTAAAAAGAACTACCTGCCTTCTAAAAATAAGAAAACCAGGCGATTCTTTAAATCAATTTTTAGAATTTAAAACTAGCAACTTTGTCTAGAAAGGGCAAGACCAATAGTGATCCCATTCGCATACCAAATAGTCGAAACACAAAGTGGCGTTGTTTCAGGTTGAACGTCTCCTCCACCATATACACGTGTAATTTCATCTTTTGATACTTCTACTAGTTTTTCACCTGCTGGATGATTTTTTGCTAATCCTTCAATAATTTGATTACGATTCATAATGTAATTCCTCCCTTAATGTTAACTACAAACAATATTTTATATAAGAATAGCTTTTATTTATAGTTCGCAAATTTGCATATTTATTATTTAGGGAATTTTTTTCATAAATTTGATTTTCAACTATGTAACATACACTTTAAAACTACAATAGGGTCTTTTTCGAAAATCATCGAAAAAGACCCTATTTACTCGTGGTTTACATTATATACAAACCAAATATATTATTTTATTTAATCAGTTCTAAAGCCTTATTCGCATTTATTAGACCATACCCATACTCAGCATCTTTACCAGGGGCTCCTAAATCAGTTGAACTCTTTTTTAATATATTTTTTAACTGAGCTAATTTCAGGGAATTTCGTCCTTTCTTTTGTTGTTCAGCAATAAGGACACCAACAACTCCAGATACCTTTGGGGCTGCAACACTAGTTCCCGACATTAAAACATAACCTTCAGGCAAGTTTAAAGCCTTGCTTATTGGTGGCTGTGGTAGATTAGTAGGATATGTAGTCAATGTCATTGAAAACGGATCTAGTTTTTGCTGAGTAGCCCAATCAGGTCCATAATCTCCAGCAGGAGCTGCTACAGTAACTCCACCATAGTTTGAATAAGATGCTAGTAGATCATTTTTATCAGTAGCTGAAACAGTAATTAATGATGAAAGTCCACCGCCAGGAAGATGCACTTGCTTATCTCCAGAAAACCCTCGTTTTTCTGCGATAAGGGTTGGGTTATTATTATCCAAGCTTTCATTTCCTGCACTAGCCACAACAATAACTCCATGCTTATGCGCATACTTAACAGCTCGTTTATAAGCTTCTACTACTACTCGATCTTCTGGTTTCTCCAGTGACTTGTATGTCCCTAGGCTTAAATTAATAACATCAACTCCATCTTTTGTAGCTGCAATAATTGCTTGTGTAACCCAAGCTGATTCAGCTCCATCTTGCCAATTATCCATTACTTTATAAGGTATAATCCCTAACTCTGGTCCAACTCCTAACATTTTCCCATTAGCAGCTATAGAACCAGCTGCCATAGTGCCATGCCCCATATGATCATCCATATTCTCTACATTCGGAACAAATGATTTTCCTTTAGAAATAATATTCTCTTTTAAATCTGGATGATTAAAATCAATACCGCTATCAATAATAGCTATTTTGACATTATGATTACCTTTTTGCCTTTTAAAACTTTTTCCATCTTCAGTGATTTTCTTTATATCCCACCCCAATACTTGATATAAACTTGCCTTTTCCTCTATATCTGGAACAATAGTTGGCATAATCTCATCTTTTGGAACTATAGGGTTCAAAGTATTTTCTTTAGAATCTATTATCTTACTTTCTGGTCCTGTGGTTTCAATTTTATTATGGTATCTTTCCTTAATATCATTACTAGCTTTTATAAGCTGTTCATTATTATTTGAATCTTCCAGCTTAACCATTGCAATTTCTGGGATTACTGTCCGCTTTACTGTTGGATATTTCTTCTTAAGAAATTGATTTACTTCTTCTGAAGCATTTGAATCAGTAAAAACAAATAGTTGGTCTTTTTCACTTTCTGCATTACTTGGTTTATTGAAAGTAAATGTAAAAAGAAAAATAGTAGTTAAAATTACAATTATAGTTCCTAATTTAGATTGCCACTTCTTCATTTTTTTTCTCCTCTTGAATTTTATAAAGTTGATGATAAAAGCCTTCTCTTTTCAACAACTCTTCATGATTTCCCATTTCTTGAATTTCTCCATCCTTTAATACAATAATTCTATCTGCATCTCGCACTGTAGATAGTCGATGGGCAATGATAACCTGCGTACAGTTTAATGTTTTTAAGTTTTGTTGAACTCTTGATTCAGAAAGATTATCTAAGGCTGACGTCGCCTCGTCTAAAATTAGTATTTTAGGATCATTAGCTAAAGCACGCGCTAAAAGGAGACGCTGTTTTTGACCACCTGAAAAATTACTACCACCTTCAGATACCATAGTATAATAACCCATGGGCAATTTTAGGATTTCCTCATGAATATCACCAATTTTTGCTGCACTAACTACTTTTTCTAAGGAAATTTTATTATCTAAAATTTGAATATTTTCTATTACACTCCCATGAGTTAAACTAGCTTCTTGCAAAACTGCCCCCATTTGATTGCGTAATGCATGTAGATTTAATTCCTCTAATAGTCTGCCATCGATATAGACCTGTCCATTAGTAGGTGAATATAATCCTAACAATAACTTAGCTAATGAACTTTTCCCTGAACCAGATTGGCCAACAATCGCTACTTTTTCTCCTGCTTTTATCCTTAAATTAATATTAGAAAGAACTTCATTTCCAAAACGATCATATTTAAATGATACATTTTTAAATTCAATTTCGCCTTGAATATTATTTATCTTGTATCCATCTGTACTCTCTGATTCACTTTCCATTACATCTTGTAAACGCTGTATATAAGCGCCTAAAAGTAACAATTGAGAATACGTGTTTCCCATAGAAACAATTGGCACCATAAATGAGGTAGCAAGGGCCGAAAATCCAAGAAGTTCTCCTATTGTAAATTCCCCTTTTAATATAAATATTGAGCCTAACCAAAGTAAGATAAGTGGAGTAATAAATTGAATTCCACTACTAAAAGATTCTAGAGTAGTAGAAAGAAAATTTTGTTTTTGAGAAGCTTTTAATTGATTATGAAATAACTGATGCCATTGATTAAAAACTTTTTTTTCGGCACCTAGAATCTTAATATCACAAATTCCATGAATACTCTCTGTTAAGTAACTCTGTGTTTTGGTTTGTACAACAAGATTTTGATCTGATAATTTCTTAATCATTCGAGTACTTAGTAGCGTGATACCTGTAATAATACTGCATAGTAATACTACTAACAAACCTAATTTCCATTGTATATAGAACATCATTATTGCATATCCAATAATTAAGATCATATCAATAATCAAAGCAATCATACGCGAAGAGAGAATTTGCCTAATTATTACATTTGAATTAGCTCGGTATATAAGCTCTCCACTTGTTCTAGCTTCAAAAAATGAATATTTAAGACTAAATAATTTAGAAATAAATGCTGACATAAGTGAGGAATCCATTCGTGTTTGAAGGATAGTAATTAAATAACCTCGAAAAATAGAGAATACCTGGTAAAATAAAAATAGACCAATTACACCTATCCCCATTATACTTATGTATTCTGCATTATTAGGTATAATAACCTTATCAACAATCCATTGTGTTACTTTAGGAATTACTAGTCCAATACCTTGTAATAGGAATGCCACCAACAATATACTGATTAGTATATTTTTATGCATTAAAATATGTTGTAAAAGAAAGTTGAGTTTTAATTCTTTCTTTTTCGTAACGAATTTTTCATCTGTTTCAAACTTCAAAACATATCCCGAATAAGAACTTTTAAATATCTCCGGACTTACTTTCCGCCTCCCATTAAGAGGATCCACAATAGAAATATTATTTTTATTAATTCTTTCAAGAACAACATAATGTTTATTTTCCCAAAAAAGAATTGCAGGGCATGGAATTTGACTTAATGCATCGTAATCTGCTTTATAAACCTTTCCTTTAAGATGAGTTTCTTCCGCCATCTCTATTAAATGATAAAGAGAGGTCCCCTTTTTTGATGTCCCAAATTTATTCCTTAATTCAGATAACGTTATATAATAACCGTGGTAGCCTAACACCATTCCCAAACAAGCTAATCCACACTCGCTATGCTCCATTTGTTCAATATAAGGCACTCTTTTGCGCATAATCATCATTCCCCATAATTTCTTCAAATTTTAGCCACCCACGATGATAGGCAAGAATTCCTATGTGAACTCGAGAAGATATTCTACATTTCAACTTAATTGATGAAATAATAACTCCTACTCTTCTTCTACTAACATATAATTTTTGTGCAATTTCTACGTCTTTATAACCCTGTGCAATAAGAATAGCTACTTGTTTTTCTTGGTTACATAACGATTGTCCCAACTTAATTCACCTTCCATTAATACTTATTTGCAATAAATACCCCTTGAACCTTTTTTACGTTATATTAAGAATTTATGATACATGAAATAAATCCCTCTAAAATTTGCGCGATAATGCATTCTCTCTATTTGAAAATACATTTATAACTTAAAAATATTAGGCGCATTAATTCCTTATAGTATAAAATTATACGTTATATTTTTACCGAATATTCAAAAATATAACTCTAATTCTAAAGGTGATATTTCCATAAATCACATAAAAAAGTAAATGATATCCAATAAATCACTTAGCCAAGATTACTACAAAATTTATAGTTTGTGAATAAGTTAATTATCAATATGCAAAATTACATATATTATTTCGAGTTAAAAAGCAGGAGTAATATTGTGCCCATCAACTCCAAGATATATATCACTCCAAAAACAACATTGCAAACCAAAAATTATTAATTTTCGCTATAATAATTACTAAAGATTAATATATGTGTTCTAGTGATATATCAAAAGAGCAAATCTTACTAGTATCCTAACCACTAATTCTATAAGATTCCTTTAGGCTAAATTTCTACAGTTATTAAATTAGAGTTCCCTTCACTCCTCTCTAGCGAGTATACTAGTAGATCCTTTATTTCTTTGCCTCCGGAAATACAATACAAGTATTATTGCTTAAGTTTAGTGAAAACACCTTTAATTTTTCATTATTCTTTTTTGTATTAAATAAAAACTCAGCAAAGCTGAGTTATATTATTAATCTATTCAATTCTCTTTTTTGAATGGGTGTTTCAATTAATAAATCTAAATAAAAACCCTCTTCTGTATCGAAGAAATACTCCATTGTTTTCTCAAATTCTTCTTCTTCACTTTGCATATATTTCTCTACTTCATAATTAGAAAGTGCTGAAACTGATTGAGCAATTAAAGAATATACGAATCGCTCTGCTAACACATTATCTTCAAAATGTTTTTTTTCTTTTCGAAAACACCCAGGAGCATTATAAGTAAATGAGACAAAACTTTTCATAATAAAATCCCCCTTTAATTGTCTTAAAATAATCAATGGATTTTCGTGCTTTTTTCATCTACTTCATCTAATAGTTTAAATCTGCCTTTTCCTGTTTTTATAAGTAAACCTTCATCAACTAACTGATCCATAATATTACGAACTACATTCACATCTAGTTTCATTTCCTGTTTTACACGTGTCACTGCCGTATCCCTTGTTTCTATAATGTAAGACTTTATCCGCTCATATGGTGTTGGTAATGGCTTTATGTTTAAACCATTGTTTGGACGTTCATAAGGGAACAAATCACATATATTTTGCAATATATCCTTAGTTTTTCCTTTAGATAAGTCAACTACAGGACTTTGAAACCTTACGTATTCTTCGCTCATGACAGGGCTTTTTAATAAAGCATCTCCTTTACCAAGTAACTTCACACCTGGTGCACTTCCAAAAACCGTTTTGTAGTCATGATAACTACCACAACTAAAAGCAATTTTCGTTGGTAAATTCGCCTTGATCAAACCGTCTACAACTTTAACTTCCGGTCTTTGAGTGCCACAAATCACATAAATACCTGCAGCTCTAGCTTTTTGACCTATTCGCACAATATAGTCTTTCACATCAGGGTTTTGCATGACTAAATCACTAAACTCATCGACAATACAAACAATATACGGAAGTTTTTCCACATCAGGTAATACATTATAGTCAACTAAATCATCTATATCGTATTCTTCCATCAATGCATATCTTCGGTCCATTTCCTCAGTTACTGCAGCTAAGACAGCTGTTGATTCCTCAACTTCAGTAACTATTTTTTGAACATGTGGGAAATCCTTAAATTTCTTAAAATCGATACGCTTTGGATCTATAATATAAAAATGCAAATCATACGGCGTTTTCAATAAACATAATGACAAAATTACTCCTATTAAAAAATACGTTTTCCCACTTCCAGTTGCTCCAGCTATTAACATGTGTAAGGTATCTGTTAAGTCCTCATAGAGGGGCTTTCCATGTCCATCTAAACCAATGATAAAAGGTAATTTCGCCTCTTTTGAGAACGTTAAAAACTCTGAACTGCTTAAGATATCCCTTAAGTAAACAACACTTCGTTTTTCTTTTGGAAAACTAAACATAATTGAGTTGAGTTCTGAAGCAGATGATAATTGTAGGTCCTCTAAACCAACCGCTACCCTTATATCCTCTACATGTTTTTTTATGTCTCTAAATTTAACGTTAGAAGGAATTGAAAGGGTTACATGCATAATTGTAGACCCTTCTTCTATTTTGATAATTTCACACGATTCTTTTATGATATTTTGTTCTCTCATAACATTTAGTA
The DNA here is from genome assembly GCF_016651175.1 of Bacillus sp. TH13. NCBI lineage: Bacteria > Bacillati > Bacillota > Bacilli > Caryophanales > Bacillaceae > Bacillus > Bacillus sp. TH13. The sequence goes on from NZ_JAEKEJ010000007.1 coordinate 224,589, forward strand.
TCTTTAATGTATTCTCATCTGCTTCTAACCGAGCATTGCGTTCCTCTTTTGTATAAGGTAATAATTCAACCACTTTTTCCATAAAGTCGGAACTGTACACTGTATTTGTGCCTGAATTACTTGTAGGGTTATTAACCGTACATTCATTCGTTCCAATTACATCTCTTTTAATTTCTTGCCTCTCCTGCTGTACAACCAAAGACAAAATTTCACTCTCACTTATATACTGTTTATTTTGGTTCACATGAATCTTTCTGCTTTTTATACCGTCTATAACATCCTCATTTCCTTCGATTGGAGACATGTGTAGGCGATTAAAATAAGTTACTTTCTCTAATGAATTAGCAATTACATGCTGCAAATAGTCTTTTCTTGAAGTGTCTTCAGCGTAGATCCCAATGATTAATTGATATTGATATAGCGGCTCCTTTATTTTTGCTTCAATATCCTTCACCTGAGAATTTTTATTTAATGGATAGTTCATACTTTCAAATAATTGATAAACATATTTTTGGAACTTCCGTTTAAACAAAGCATCTGATGGATTCGCTATTCCAGATAAATAGTCAATGTATTGCTCTATGAGGTCTTCTTTTGCTCTATCCTCTTTCTGAGTTAAAAATTGCATCACTATTTTTTCTCTTTCCTGCAGTACATCCTGTATATTTTGAAATATCCCTTTGTCATTCTTCAATGGAAATATACTCCCTTTTTGTAAAGACACTTCATACAGGTTCATACCACTGATTAGTTCTAAAACATAATGACTATCTATCTGCTCCTGAACTATCTCAAAGTTATTTCCTACTGGTGTAGATAAATAGTTGTTACAACCTTCTTTATAAATGATTTTCTCAAAACCTATTGTTGTATTCACATCACAATTTAAAACATATTTAACCGTGTTTTCATCAAAATTATTGATAGAATAGATTGTCGGTAATAAAACATCTGCTTGAGAAGTAAATCTACGCTGGAAATGTTTAAAAAACATCACCGATCCCCCAATTCGACTTATTTTTTCTTCCCTTTTTTCCATAGCTTCATTACTGTTCCTTTTAAAGGTATTCTTGTAAAATGACTCTTTAACGATTTTCCTACTGAAAACACATCATCTCCATTATCTTGGAAACCTTTTAAAAACCCAGGAGGATTCGCAACTCTATAGAAGCCACCAATTATAAATAAAATTTTCAATAAAATCATATTAGGTTCTATAAGTCCCCTTGTAGCAAATAGAACTATTGCCATAAAAGTAATAAATGTTGCATGTATAAGCTGTATCAAAGACAACAGCTTAACATTTTTCCACCATAGGTTAAACCAATGCCGATGTTGATCGAATATCCATGTACATAGTGCTAATGGAGTACTTATTACAAGCAACATCAAATCAAACCATCGCCTTCCAGCTTTTAATAAAACAGGGATTAGTGTAGAAATAAGTAGTAAATCAAAACCTATTAGTGCAATTAAATTAATTACACTTAAAGATCCATTTAACACTAATTCACCAGCTTTTATTTCACTGACACCAATACCAGTAATTGCATCTGAACATAGATTTAATAAGGAGAAACCTTTTGCAAAAAGTGTAGGAGCAGCACCAGTTAGTAATAATGCAAGAGGAATTCTGTGAAGGATTTTTCGTATAGGTGTGTGTGGTTTACGAAGCATCATATTTATCGAATTAATAGTACATAAAATCATGATTAAAATTAATGAAATAGTGAAAAATACAAGTGTCTGATCTTTAATAATTGTTGTTTCGAACAGAAATGCCGGTAGCTTTAACAAAACGTTAGATACTAACTCAAAAATTTCATTTAATAAAGTTACACTGCCATTATAAATGTGTTGAGGAAGATTTTTTATAAACAAATCAATACTATCAATTGCATCTGATATCCCTGTTACTTTTGACTTAATTTCTGTTAATAATGTACTAACACTATTAAAGTAATTACTTCCAGGAATAAATGAAAAGGGAGCAGGATCCTCTGATGTACTTGGTAGTTTGAATTGAAATTTATCTTCAAATGGCGCCCAAGGTTCAGCAGCACTTTCCATCGCATAAGCTTCTTTCACATGAAACATTAGGAAAGTAGTTGCTAAGGTTGCATAGGGAATAAGGTTTCCAAAGCCTCTTGAAATGTAGGTAAGTACCTTGCGGGATCTATATACCACTCTAGATTTCCAAACATGGAGTGGAATAATAAAATGATGCAAAATATAGCGAGTGGCATTAATAATACTTGAATTAACCCGCGAATGATATCGTTGCTCCATTCCTGAGCAAACTTGTGTTTTCGAAACATGCGGCACACTCCTGCCAATACGGAACCTACTAGCGCAATTCCGACTGCTATTATGATACAACTCATTAATATGGCTAGTAATATTTGAATCATCTCTGCCGGCATTAATACTGCTTCGGCAGTTTTGGATACTGTTTGAGCAGCAGCCGGAGATGCGTATATTAGAAAACTGCTTAACAGCGGCACACTTCTTTTGGCTAACTCTAACCATTGGTACCTTTTCTTTTTTTTGCAGTTTATCACTTCCCTTTTTAGATTTTTCACAAGAAAAGGGACTTTCTGTAGTTGCTCATTAAACTTTTTTTCAACACCCTGATATTCGGGTTGACTGTGATGAAATTTTATTTTATATGTGTTACCCACTTGTTTCACAGAAAATGGATGACCTTGCTTTTCATCAGTTCTTTGATGCTCTAACATAAGTACACCCCATTTAAAAAATAATTAACTACTATACATTCTCTTCGTTAAGCTCCTTCCTGATCGCTTCATAGTCATGAGTCGGTGGAGCTGACACTTTAGACTTTGCCTGTTTCTTATTCTTTTTATCAAAAGTATGAAAATAGTCTATAGCTTTCGTAACACCAACTGTAAAAGCGCCCGCTATACCAAACTTTGAGACCGTCATTAAAAGAAAACCTATACCAGTCATTTTGTCATGCCACCTTTTTATTTCGGATTTGGTAAAACTTATTACGCCTGTGCCTGGTTTTATGTCATTTATTTTTAAAATTAAATCAAAAAGTTTTAAATTTAAAACTTAAGGACAAAATAAAAACTACTCTAATCCTTATCCCGATAGAATAGCTCCTCAATTGGTGGATATTGTAGTGCAGCCCATATTTTAAAGAACGCTTCTAGTGACGGCTGAACATGATTATTTACTATCAAGCTTATATTCCCCTTTTTTATATTGGTTATAGTAGCTAATTCAGCCTGCTTCATACCGATATTTTTGAGATACTGCTTCAATTTGTTACGTAATGGATAATCTGTATTAGAAGCTAAAATTTTTAAATAGTTTACATTAATCTCTTCAGTTTCTGTGGCTTGTTCAATCTTTTTTAAAAACGTCAAGATAATTCCTCTGACCAATATTTCTAGATCCACTTTTTCTTCAGCATTTAATTTTTTCCTGAAATTCTGATATCCTACCATCTCTACCAACTGGTCATATATTTCCTCTGAAACCGTAAATTTAATCTCCTTCTCATCCATACTTGAATAAAAACCTCCTTTTGCGGAAATCGTAATACTACATGTTATAAGCGAAAGGACAGTGATATGCGTGATTTCACTATTAAATAATACTGAAAAAGTAGATGAGATATTAGATGAAGTATTTGATGCAGGAAAAAGAAGTAAATAAAAAGGGTGAAATTGATGTCATTTAAATTTCTCGGAATGTGGGTACCTCAAACTGGTGTAACACCTGAATGGTTAGAAAAGCTTGAAATATGTGACGAAAGTATATTTAAAGAAATAGGTTTATCAAGAGAAAAGGTTATTGAAATCTGCCAACACCTACATGATAATAATATCTTAATTTAAAATCACCTTTCATATATATAAATTAAGACACACCTCTTGTCAGAGTATGTGTCTTTTAAACTTTAGTTTTTTAGAAATGTTTTATTTTTGAATTTCCTTGTTTGAAGCATTTATTTCCAAACATTTTAACAAAAAGTCCTCACTTCTATTAGAGATATAATTATAGACGCCATGAGGTAAATCATTTGGCATATGATTTACTGCATCATAAAATCCTCTTAACATAAACTCAAGCTGTCCTGCTGAAAACTCATACTTATTTTGTTCCCCAGATGATTTTGAAGATTCATGAATAAGTTCACTTTGCGTTATTTCTAATAAGAAAGTAATGTAATTGTGTACTCCACCTTTTTCTTTAACATATTTTAAAGCGTCTAACTGATTTTCAGGATATTTATTATACGCTTCACTTATTAACTGTTTATACTCTTGGCTATCATTGTGTTTATATGGCATATCTTCTTTACCGAACATAATTAATTCCCCCTTAATGTTTTATCTAAATTTTACCACAATTCAATCTATAGTTAGTCATATAAATCAATTTTCTCATTTTTTCTTTTTTGCTGTTCTGCTAAATCAAATATATCTATTTCTTCATCCCTCGGTTTTTCAAGGGCTTTGATTTTCTGTTCTTGTTCTGAAATAATCTCTTTTACAAATGAACGAAGGCGACTTAGAAAATCTCTATGCATACTGTCATTTCCTGCGACATTGAATAGTTGAAGTAACTCATTTATTAATTCATACTCATATGCTTCTCTTTCATTTTCGTCTTCTATAAGATACACCTTTATCCGATGGAAATAATGATTTAAAAGCTCTGTACCCTCGCTTTTACCCTGTAAATGTTCAAGAATACGCCCTCTTAAATTTGTAGACATCCCCACATACAAAGTAACTCCACTGACCGCATAAAACACATATACACCGCCGATATTTAAATGAAACCCATCTTCAACATCCTTGCATTCTAATGTTACAGAGGGATATTTGGTAATTGGTTTTCCATAGAAACTATTTTGATTTTGTTTCATAAAAAGTCCTCCGTTTAATACTTCAATCAAAAATACTATTTAGGAAGCTTTGTCCTACAAAACTATAAGAAGCCGATTTTTTATCCCATTCTAATTTGACTTCTACTATTTCTTCTCTATTTAGAACTGTATTTTTAGCATTTCGATGTTCAATCCATTTTATTTTTTCGGGAACATCCGGTATAAATAATGCTGTAAAGTAAGCTTTCCTTAATATTGTTGCCAATTGAGCATAACGATCTCCTACTGGCCGACTATCATTCCCATATATCACAAATCTTGCACCGATTCCGCTTGCTACATCTTTATCAGTAAGAACATAAACTTCTACAGGAAATTGTTGTACCTCACGTTCCTCACCTTCTTCTGATTCCAAGAATATGGGTTGACCTGTAAAGTATGGAAGTTTAAACTTATATACTCCTGAATGTATACGATGGTGCATTGGTACTTCTTCAATTTTCTTAAACATAGAAATCCCCCTTAGTTTTTATTTTCCTTAACACAATTCTCTATAAAATTCAGAAGCTCTGAAGCTCCCTCTTTTATATCAATACAGCTTATTTTTTCTGCATGATTCTTAATTGAATCAATCAATTTTCGAGCAACAGCTCGTTCCATATTTATATAAATTAAGTGCTTTCCTAGCTCATTTAAGTTACCCCCACGCTCTAAGATTTCATTTGGAGATTCAAGCTTTCCGACTGCTATTTTATTAAAATCTGAAAGACTGGCTAAAATTTGTTCCCTCATGCCATTTTCAGGATTTATATAAAAAGGTTTCCGGAATGATTGATATGTCAGCCCCGTAATTACATGCCATTTCAATTATTGGAAAAGGCATGTAATCATTCATAGAGTGTTCTGCAATGAAGTGTTCTCTTTGATAAAGTGGTTTAGCTTTTTTCTGCACACCTTCTGTAAACAATATTCTTGCACGTAGAGCTTCAAAACTATATCCACGACCCATACCGTTCATAACACGAATAAGACTATTTAAAGACTCTGTATAAGCATTTGTGATAGGGTGTTCGAAGTAATTAAAGATTTCCTCATGCCAATTGTTACATGCCTTTAAAATTGGTTCAAAGGCTTCAAAAACATCTTCTGTAACTTGATTTACCCACTCTTCATACCTACGCTGTGCTTCTATATTTGATATTAAGTTAACTCTTCTTTTTGTTTCCGAAATGTTCAGTCACTTTTTATTTTTCATATCTTTTGGTTATATCAAGAAAACCCTTCATTAAGACTTCAATCAAAAATATAAAGGATAAACAAAACCCTATATTCAGGGCAAAGTCAGGAACTATGGTACTAGCAACATCATTTCCTAAATCCTGCAAATAATAAAATCTCATAAACAACAAAAAAGAATATGTCATTAATATAGCAACCAATTTCGATATTGAAAACCTCACTTTTTATGTCGATTGGATGCTTGATTAATTTCCCCTAAATAACTAGAAAGCTTTGTATATTCTTCTTCAGTTAAAAAGTAACCTACTCTGCCCTCATCTAATAAAGACACTCTTTCTATTTTTGGCTCTTTTACCTCTCCACTTTTTAACAAACAATCAATAATTTCATTTTGCCTGTTAACCTGTTTAATTAACTTGATTATTTCATCATTTCGTTTTAAAATCTCATTCTCAAAAAATCCATACGGTCGATTACCACACCAAATTTTATATTCATCATCAAATGAATCATAAGTTACAGCAAAGCAGTCATTCGGTTCTAATCCATTTATTTTCTCTAACATTTCTGCTTTTGTTTTAGCAGTTTTGTAAGTTGATATTTTTTTAATAGGATTGGTCATAAAATCTTCAACTTTTTGATTACTAATTTGCATGATTAGATTCTTCCCCTCTTAATAATATTCATCCTTAAGAACACGAATAACCCTACATCTGCAACAAATTCAAAACCTTGTTGTTTTAAATCATTTCTAACTTCATTTATACTTACACCTCACTTTAAAACTTTAGTTTTCTTCACTTATTTACTTCACTACATGGCGTCACACTTGATTCTTTTGTTACATAAATAGCATCTTTATAAGTCTTTATAAGTCTTTATAAGTCTTTAAAATATTAACATATTCTTCCATCAAATCTCCACCTAAATAAATTTTAATTTCACGTAAGAGATAATAAATAAAGCAAACTTATGCATTTAAATATCCTTCATTAATTTTTCTAGTAGTCTCATATAATTATACGCAATTTTCGCATAACCTTCCAACAAAACCCAATTATATTTAATATAACCACTTCAGTATCTGGCCCTTTAATGGAATACTTTTTTTGTTTGTTATATTCTCTTTTACAAGACTAACAATACAAGAGATATGTCTTAGTAATACAAACTATAAAACTGGATCAAATTTGGATATATATGTTTGGACAACTCAATTAATGCACCGTTTTAACACATCACCTGTTAATTTGAAATAAAGTTTAATCAAAAAAAGTCGCACTAAGCAACCAATTTATTAAAATAAATTGGTTGCTTGAAAGATTATCGGAAGAAGATCAGTAACAACTTTGAATTATTTTCTATCCGTTATAGTAAAGCTAATTTGATTTGTCTTATCTTTCCCTACATATCTATCATATCCGAAATCATATGTGTTTGGTGACTCGTTCTCGTCTCCCCCTTTAGCTATTAACTTATCAATCTCTTCTATTGTTAGATTAGGGTCTGCAAGACGAATCACACATTCCATTAGTTTATGGTATTGCTCATATGAAGTTTTATCCTCAAATACTTTCTTTTTTGTTGTAACTGATACGGAGTTCGATACCCAATCGCTTTTACCCATTTTAGCGTATAATTCAAAACCCTTCCAGTTTGCTCTATAAATATTATCGTTTTCTTTATCACGATGTTCTATTTTTGAATCTTCAATCTCAATTATACCGTTTGAGTATTCTTTTAGCTTGTTTTCAAAGTCTAATCGATGTGTATATCCCTCTTCTATCTTATCAACATTACTATTTGTAGTTACAGCCCATACTAATATCAGTCCAAGTATAATACCTAAAGTAATTTTATATCTCATTACTTTTTACCTAACTGATGTTCTTCATCAAAATTAGTATAGTTTACGACATCCTTTACGGATTCTTCTTCATCTAGAAAATCAAAATTACCATCAATTAGATTCTGTAAATACTCATCAAAGCTGTTTGCAATCACTTCATATTCATCAGGGTCGTGTAAAAAACGAATTATTTGACCACATACCCCTTCTTCAGAAGGATTAAAATCAATATACAGCTTTGATGTTCCACCGTTGTTCATACAATCTGAAAAGTGAATGTACGTGCCAGGGAGAAGTCCTTCTGGATTTATCTTAGGGTCAACAGCATCCTCGTCATCTTGGTATTCTAAAAGATAGGAGACGTCTTCTCCTTCTTTTGAACTTTCGATCATTTCCTGTGTAGAAAGCAAATAATATGGATACTCTTCAACATCTGAACCTAAAATACATACCGTGACTTCGTGTTCTCCATATTTCCGCCAATATGTACCATCGATATTTTTCAGTAATGAGATTAATGATTCTGGACAATTTGGATATTTCGTTCTTAATATATCAATATCCCCTTTTGTAGCACAGTATGCTTTATTTAGTGCTTCAAGATCAGCTGTTGATAATGCTGCTTTCAAACCGTTTAAAAATTTGTTTACCAAATCCAATATTTTGTCCTCCCAATAATCAAATATAAATTTTCTTGTCTATATACCTAACATAAATAAGATTTAACCTTTTACCGTTTTCACATCTAATTTAATGAGTACCATTACGCTCTAGCTCTTCTCGATTAAAGTATTGTTCTAGTAGCTCTTTACCTGTTTTGATTGTAGTATAGTACTCTCCATCATACAATTTCCCTTCTGATGGAGAGTGAAAATCTTCATATTTCTTGAATTCTTCATTTTCTTCAAATGATTTCTTTGCAAGGTCCATGTCTTCTGCTTCTATTTTAGCAAACAATCTACCTATATCGAATACACCGTCTTCATCAATACTCTCTTCTACTAAATAGTGCGCTTCTTCCACTATAGGAGTTAACTTCTTCTTTGTAACAGAATATAAATGTTTCGTTTCTTCTACTTGTACCATAATGAAAATCCAACCTACTCTTACAACTGTACATGGTGCTAATCCTTCTAGTGTAAATGCAACTACCTTTTGGTCTTTCACATATTTCCCCATCTTACATACCCCTTAATTTGTTTATTTTATTCTGTTTAAAGGTCGAAATATTTTCAAAGTGATGATACATATCTATAACCATATAAAACAGCAATTCCTTTTACTACAATTGTATTTTCTTCAATACTTTTCACTATCGCTTTTCCTGTTAAACGATTCATATATTGGATATAAATAGAAAATTCTATAGGTTCCTGTTTTTGTTTTGCTTCTTCAAAATAATATAATTCTTCTTCATAGGCACTTAACTCTAACTCCCAATCTTCAAAGTTAGTTTTATGTATGGATAGTGCATGAGATTCAGGCGATCCTATTTCATATTTTAAATCTTTAACAAAAACACGGTCTATGCCATGCCAGTTCCTTTTTCTTCCCATTTTGGTCATCCTTTTCGTTTCTATCAATAATTTTTTCTACTTCTATTAAGTCAATTATTGACTATAAAAATATTGGAATATTTCCATTTTTATCATACAGGATAAAGAGTAATTACACCAATTATTACCATGGGTTTCTAAAGTTTTTTGAAATGATGTTATTGCTTTTTAACAGGTTTATTATTTGCGTACATCAAGTTTACAATGATATTTATTTTGCCATTATTGAAACAGAGTAATTGACATAAAGTTTGATTAAAATGAAGTCTTTCCTTGTGAATTACTATGTAATTTTTATAAAAAGTACGATTGTTTTGTTATCCATTATTTTGTTTAGTTCTCCGCTAATTAAGTATCTTTCTTTACATTATATTGACTATTAATCATTATATAAGAGATAATAAATTTAATGATATAAATAATGCCATGGAGGTTTAGAATATGAAAAACATAATGGAATTCCTCAACAATCCATATATTAAATATCCATTAACTGTGATTTCAGCTATAGTTATAATAAAAACAGGTTATGATTTAGGTTCCTTTATTACAAAGTTAAAATATTTTTAAATCGTAAAAAGGCGATTGATTTTTTTACAAAAGATCAATTGCCTTAAATAATATAGAAAAAGCACTGCTGAAATCTTCAGCAATGCTTTCCCATTAACCGTATATGATAATGAACGTCTAATTTTTTCTCTCATGAGTTCTGTATACTCACATATATTTATTTTAGATTTAAGATACGTTCTATTTCCTTCACACTCAACTTACTTGCTTTTGCAATAGTTTCAAGTGGTACACCAATTTCATGCATTCCTCGGATCATCTGCATCTTACCTTGCTCAATACCTTTTTCCATGCCCTCTTGTTCTGCATGCGCTAACTTAGCTTGTTCATCTAAAAGCAATTTCTCTCGAGCTTCATATGCTGTTCGGAAAGAAGAATCATGGCTCATATTTTCCCATTTATTTATTGCCTTTTGTAAAATTGGATCTTGATTCATCGCAATCTCCTCCAATGTTTGAGTTAAATGTTCATCTTCATGCGCTGGTAATAATAACATCCAACGAACAAATGTATTTTCCCACGGGCTTACTTTTTCTTCACGCCACTGTTTTACCAATTTCGGTATCTCTACAAAATGGATTTCAATGTCGTCACTTAGGAGTTGCTGCATTTTAGTATTCCATAATTGTCCGATGGTATGAAATGCATCATCCTGAGAAAATAAAATAAAGTCCAGTAAGTTAATGGTAATGGTTTTCCGAAGTGAACGATATGGCATGCCTTCTTGCATTTGGGATGTATAAAGTTTACTCCAGTAATATAAAGATCGCTTTACCATATCATGTGTATTTCGAAGCTGAATTTCAATATTTACTTGCGTTCCATTATCTAGCGTTGCTAATAAGTCTAAAATTGATAATTTATCATCTTCATAAGATTTATGGAGATGTGGATCGTCTAGTTGTAGTGATGTAATAGGTGCATCTAAAGATTCCTCTAAAATTGCATTTAAGAAACCAGTTAATATTTCCTCATTTCCTTTTGTTCCAAATAACTGTTTAAAAGCAAAATCAATACGTAAATTTACTAATTTAGTGGACATGGGTTTCCTCTCCCTGTCTATATCATCTCTTATCCCTATTGTACATAAAAATAGGTAGATCATGCAAACAAGCTCTTATGTTACCCCACATAAGAGCCCGCCTAACCTTATAAAAATTGGTGTTTCTAACCAAAAACGATTGTCAGTAACATTGTATATTGCACCATAACTATTAAAAACTCTTTATGAAGAAAAAATTATCTAGTATGCTTATGGTCATACTGACATTATTACTCTACAAATAATTTTTTTATATAATTTTACAATTTTCGTTAGGTACTTTCCATATTCGCTCATTAAAATATATAATTCAACAATGCTTTACTGCTTTATATACTGATAAAGTTGAAATAACTCTTAAGCATCTGCTAGTGTATTCATATTCAATTAACCCTGACCATTTCATCAACTATTGATAAAATTTTGATTTTGGCATCATCCCAAGTTATTTATCTACTTAATATTCCACAAAATAAACAATTTATGGAATGTAATTGTAAATATCTAATTCTCTCCTTCGTCTTACTATTACCTACTACACACACGATTTTTGATTATTTTTGTCGGATCAAAACTCAAAAAGGACTCCAACATTTTTGTTGAAGTCTCGATTTTATCAGATTATCAATCCCAATATTTGAAACGAACTCTCACACAAAAGGAACACGATTTTGAGTCCCAAAAAACAACGTACATATAATGAAATCAACAACCACAACAGTTATTGAATTATTCTTTTTTTCAATCAACACGATTACTGACTATTATGCCTCTGTTCCTCAAAATCGTCAAGCTCTTAATTAACTTGTTTATTAAATTTTGCTTGCCCTAATTGCTTATACTTCTTTATTAGTCGAAGTTCAAAGTCTCTCGCTTCCTCCTCTTTGTCGAATATACCAACTATTTTATAATCGATATTACCATCCTTCATAAGTTGTCGATGAACCGAGTTTCTTCTATCTCTTATATAGAGGAGAAGAGAAATGTAAAATGAAATTAAAACTTTTTTACTTTCAGAATAATCAGTATAATCGAAGGGATAAATTCTTATCAATCAAATTAAGGAGCGATGAATATGGGAGATGGAATAATTAGAATAAGAAGGACTTTTGATGAAATTGAACTTACTGCGGAAGATGTAGTAGAAGCTATCCAAGATTTAAGTAATGAAGAAAAATGGAAGTTGTTGGACAGTTTATATGATGAATACTACAATCTAACAGATAAAAAAGGGATCCCAACGGATTATTGAAGTAAAAAACAACTTTTATAACTTCAAAAGTTATTAGAAGCTCTAAAATATCCACTGTTACATTCTACGATAATTAAATGTAATTATATTAACTCAACCATTAAAGTGCCACACAAAACAATCTGAGAACCCATTTTTGATGATGAACGAAATAAAAAGGGAAATCACCTCTGTAAAACACAAAGTTACGGCTTCCCTTTCTTCTTTTAAAAATAAAATTAATATTTTATATTAGTCTCCTTCTTCAATCATTACCGTTGCAAGGTTTACATAATAATTGAAAGTCTGTGAGATCATTACAACCAGATTTATATAGAGGGACAATATGATTGTAATGTCCTTATTTCAGGTTGCATTGAAATTAAACCTGAGCTTTTGTTTCTACTATTTAAGGAAAACTCAATACCTAGCTCTATAGCTATTTAGAGATTGTTTTCTATTTTTTAGAACAGCAATATGTACAAACTGCCTATCTAATTACTAAAATAACATGTTAAACGAATGCCATAAGTATCCTTTAAATAAGTATCAGTTGCAAGAATAATTTGTTTCATTGAATTTGTAATCTCAACTATCGATACTCCTGGCTGAACAATTGATATTTCAAATTCTGTTTCAAAACCAGATTTTATCATCTTTTTTAACATATGCAGAGTTTGTAAGTCCCCCTTCTCAAATCGTGTTTCTTCGTGGTTTCTCTGTCTCGTATTTTCTCGTTCGATCATTCTTTGAACAATTTCTAAGACATTATCATTCCACATAATTGATTTTTCAGCTTGACCACATACTTCATATAGGTCTGAAACACGAGCACCGGGGCGTTCTCCGTGTGAGTATTTACAATGATACAGGTGAAATACGACTTTTCGATGTTCATTATCAATTTTGACAGAAACAACATCTGCAATTTCTCCTGATCCATCATCATCAAAAATAATATTTGATGTCTGATCTACAATATTATGTATCGTAGCGTATTGAATTGAATCAGTTTTTCTTCCTTTTCCTTGGGATTCAGATTTAATATTGACCCCAAATCCCTTCCAGTCGATAGCAAATAAAGAGTCTGATGGCAATCCAATTCCACTTTTTGGTTTGATAACTGTTTTTAAATTTTCTTGGACTATTATAATAGTTCCATCACTTTGTATGAATGATATTTCTGGTGAATATTCGTACAGATAATCAGTCATTTTAACAGTTTTATTACCATATTTCACCATTAGTTCTTCACCTTCGATTTGCTTAAAACTATATGAGGTCTCATCAATAATCTGTTCAAAGATAAATCCTCTTTCATTTATCCAAAATTCAAAGCGAAGATTTCCATTAACTACACTAGGATTTTTTAAATTCGATTGAAAGAATGGAAACTTCTTTTGTTCTTTAGAGATATACAACTGTTTCGTAGAAGAATTGGAAATTTCAATTGTTTCTGGCAACAATATTTTATATGGAACACCTTCTGGAAATTCCTTAATAACTTCTAAAGTGAGCGAATTATTTAATATATTATTCGTATCAATAGTATCATCCAATATCTTCTTCCCTATATTCTGACACCACTCCGTCCAAAAGTTTATCCGTTCTACCCAGCGCATCCAAACTTTTCCTTTATACGAACAACCAATACTAATGCGCCCCCCACTTTGATAGCCATAACCGAATAAATTTGATTTAGTCGAACCAGATACAACTGCCTCACTAATTCCAGACTTAATATCAGTACCAGCAAACATTCTAAAGCTAATCCTTCCGCTAGGTTGTTGCTTCAATCCCAAAGTTCCAATCATCAATCGATTAATTCCATCTAAGCTTCTATATATTGAATCTCCCTTGATTGCTACTGCTTTCGGAAACATACTTTCTACAAGTCGATTTCCTTTTCCGGTATCGGTTTCGTTTATATGAATGATTCCATTCTCCTTATCAAAGAACAACACAAAGAAATCATAATCATATTGCACTATATCCTTTTGATCTGACCAGACTACTTTTGTTTCAATTTCCTCAATAAAAATGTAAACAGAATCTTCTCCATTTATTAATGGTGTAGTTCTATCTGAATCCAAGACTTGTTTCCATCCTTCTACAAAAGTTTCTTTTGAAGAGTATCGAAACATTCGGGTACTTACTTTCATCTTTAGCTGCGATAAATCAATCTCCTTCACATGGCCTTTTTCAAACTTGCTAATGAATTCACTGAGTTCAACTTCTTTGTCAATAGCTTGGTGTGAATGTATATTAAGTAGTTGATTCCAATCAGAATCCTGACGATATAACTCTTCAATCGATTCCTTCAAATCATCCATTGCCACATTTGTAATGAGCTTTGCATTGTCCAAATTATTACCACTTGTACGAGCAAATCGTCCAATGAATTGAAGCGTAATTGGAAGTGACTTATATTTATCATGAATTGCTGCAATTTTTAATGTTGGAATATCAATGCCTTCACCAAACATATCTACACATACCACAATTTTAGCATTACCATTTTTAACTTGCTCCAAAGATTTATTTCTCTTTGCTGGTCGAATGCCCGTGTGAATTACAACGGGATTATACTCTTTATATTGAGAATATATTTTTTCATATAACTCATCAGCGCGTTTACGGCTCTTCGCTCTCGCTAAAAGTATATGTTCATATCCTTGTTTCAAATCTTCTCCCAAATGCTGAATTGCAATTTTTGCAATTTCTTCATCAGACTTTCGCTCGTCAAATTCTTGAATTGGATAAAAGTCGATTGGTTTGAAATATCCAGCTTTTTGTGCCAGTGCCAAACCATAATTAAAAATTACTTTACCATCAACCTTTTTACCATCGTTTCTAAATGGTGTTGCAGTAAATTGTAAAATTCTCTTTCCTAAAAATCTTTCTCTTACCTTTCCCCACTCGGGAGCTGCGAGATGATGTGCTTCATCAAAGATTACAACTTCTACTTTTTCAGCTAGTTTATTCAAAACAGAGGGAGGCATTTTGTTAATCATACTGGGGGTTGAAACAACTATATTAGCTTCCTCAAGTGTAGCAATCATAGCTATTTCATCCTCATTTTCTACTTTTGACTTATAAAGAAAGGTGTTAGGATAAATAACTTCATCAGAAATCATTTCTAATTTTGGAAGTATACCGAAATGCCTCGCTCCTTCAAAAATTTGCTCCCTTAAGAGATTAGACGGTACAATGATTAATGTTGAAGATATTCTTTCAGAAATAATCGTAGCATACATTGTTTCAGACTTTCCTGTTCCAGTAGGTAAGACAATTGTTGCTGGAGAGTTTGATGTCGCCCAATGTGCGCGAATTGCGGATAATGCTCCAAATTGAGGCAAACGTAAACCAATCTCATCTTTATTTCGAGATACCCTCTCTCGGTACGTTAGTTTCCAACTATTAACAATCTCTTCTCGACTGAAGGTGTTACCTTCGGCGTCCGTACAGCGACTTAACTTATTCCCACGTCCAATTGTTGAGATTACGTTATTATACGTTACCAAACAATCCCTTCTTTCTGTTATAAAATTAAACATCTTAATCTATTAATTATATTATAACAGACATAAAGAAATCTTTATATTAAAAAAACTCCTCCCATCATTGAAGAATCCTGCTCTTAAATCTTAGATTCAAATTTATGTTTCTCTTTCGAGCTAAACCAGTGGGAAATCTAAAAGGTTGGTCAGCAATGCTTAAAGAGGAATATGTCAAGGTTCGTACAAAAGTATGAGCTTTTTTAAATCTCACGGGCCATGGGCCAATTGGTACCGACGCTGAAAACGTCCCTTTCCCCGTTATTACATGATATTTTACGTTTTTTTCAAAAAGGGTAGGCGGTATCTCCCAAGCTTTTTAGCCACACACTTTCCCAATTTTTTCACCCTCTTTTTAACCGCGAATTTTTTGAGCAATCATCTCTCTTTTAACATCATTGGTTTGATCATCATCTTCAACCACTTCACCATCATTAGTATTCATCTTACATCATCTCATCATCACTGTTGTTGCATCTGCTTTAACTACTGCATCATCTAATGTAGTTGCTACTGCTTACGCCTGCATACATCATCTATTGTTACTGCTGATTGATACTACCCTTACTCACTGTTGTTATAACTGTTGTACCTACGTATGTATCTACTGTTGTTACTGCTGTTCATACTGCTTATCTATCAGCATACATATCTGTTTATATATTTATAACTACATCTGTATCTGCTAATAACCACTATACATACGGATATGTATAACAACATCCTATCAATATTAATTAGGTAGTGGCTTCCTCCCCTCTATAAGTATTACTTTCATTTGTATGCTTCCACCTATCATCCAATAGTGCTTAAAATAAAAAAAGGAGGACCGGGGAATGCCGATTCTTTGAATAATTAATCTAACTAGCGTTTTAAATACTTTAAACAATAACCAATTTAGCGATAGCTTCAGGATTATACACTGCACCATCTATGTAAGCATCAAGAAGAAATCCAATTGAACCTCGAAGAGCTTGTGCACTATCTTGAACTGTAACTAGCTCTGGTCCTTTCTTAATCATTACTGCATAACCAGCTTCAATATTTCCAAATACACATGGAACTTGTCCAACACCATCGCCAGCTTCTAAAGAATCAGTAACTATTACTTCTAAACCAAGAAAAGTATAAGATACTCGATTATTTACAATACCATTCTGTATATAGAAATGGCCTGCTTCATCTTTCAACTTAGCAAGTCTATTAAAAAAGGATCGTGAAACAATGAATGCCGAACCTTGCAAGTAATCTGGGTGAATTGATGTTACCATATCGAACATCTTATCCAACAATTCTTTGTCAGTAACTGTCGTCTGTAAAGTAAACCTTCCAATCTCTTCATTAGAAACAATCCCTTTAAACTCTTCTTTCAAAGTACCTCGAAGGAAGTTATCAAGTTTTTTTACATATCTAACCAATTTGATTCAACTGTTTTATGCTATCATAAAATATTTCTTATAGAGTGCATACATGTTCATCAATATTTAACCAATTTGATACTACGCAGAATTATTGAGTAGAATTATAATTCCAGGTAATAATTCTACTTATACTCAAACAAATTTCATATTGAATCCCAAAGATAATGTTCAATAAATTTTCATAGAATTATCTTAGTAATATTTGTTATGATTTGGAAGTTCACAAATGAAGAAATTAATAGAAAGTTAACGACAAATATCAAGGTATATTCATACCATAAAACCGTTTGGATAATGACTAAATGAAGCAGAAAAAAACCTAAAAAAGTTTTACTCACTTTAATCCCCTATATACATTAGAATTTACAAACTCAAAAAGAAATCACCATTAGGCATGATGATTTCTTTTTTGTTAATCAAAACTAATTTCATCATTTTTCTTTTCTAACTTCCTACTTAATATAACTAGTTTTAGTTGTTCATAGATTTTCTGTGTATCTGGTGTACTTTCAGCTTGCTTACGCTCACGTTTTACCGTAGTACCATGTTCTACTAATACATCATCTTTAGTTTCTGCAACCATTTCTATGTGCTCCAGTACCGCTACACGCTCTAATCCTTCCATTTCATCTAAATCCTCTACATCATCTGCATCGTCAATTATTTCTGGTTCTTCCGTTTGTATAATTTCTTTCTGTTCTTTTTTCAACTCAATTACTGGTTGCTCTTGTACTATGTTCTCTTTTTCAATATTAACTTCAGCAGCTTCAATTACCTCTAAAGGTTTGTTTTTAGTATTTGCTATTTTATTTGCTTTTGCTATAGCAATTTTCACTTTCATCGCTCTTAAAGAAGACGATATATGATTTAGTATTCTGCTTAACCCATAGAAACGAATTGCCTCAACTATAACACCCATTACAATTCCAAAAATCCATGAATTAGAAAAGTATCCAACTAAACCAAATGTTATAACTCCTGGTAAATATAAGCTAGCATAGGCTATTAAATTAGGTAAAGCTTTTTCTACTGTTAATTTAAAGCTATA
This sequence comes from Bacillus sp. TH13, assembly GCF_016651175.1. Taxonomy (NCBI): domain Bacteria; kingdom Bacillati; phylum Bacillota; class Bacilli; order Caryophanales; family Bacillaceae; genus Bacillus; species Bacillus sp. TH13. The sequence continues at coordinate 242,969 of NZ_JAEKEJ010000007.1, forward strand.
TTTAACTATTAAATATATGGCGCTCAACCCCACTATTAAACCAGCCAGACTTAATAATAAATTTTTAAAAGTTTCACCTATCATTACAATTTCCTCCCTTAATGTTTTAATTTTAATTTTTTTATTAAATTCCTCTTTACTTTTCACATTTTTTCAAAAATCAAATAAATTCATCGCTAATTGTCCTTCTGCAATTTTCCGTTTCAAATATATACAACTACTTTCATCCTTTCTTTTTAGAAATATCTATATAAACGGCATAAGCCTAATTGTTTTTAAACACAAAAAACCCTTTCGGGTATATGAATTTTTGCAAGCAAGGCTGCTTTACAAAGTCATTTCCCCGAAAGGGTTGTAGTATTTATGGATTATAAAAAGAAAAAAGAAAGTCTTACATACATTATATAAATTACTACCATCATATTCAATTTATTTTTAACAGAAGATTCAGACCCTTATGTGTATTTACGTTTTTTTGTTATAATATGGATATATTTTAAAAGGGTTAAGCTATAGCTCCTTATTACTATTGATATGATTTCATAGTATATTACCATCTATTTTAAGTATTATATATTTTAAAATATTGATTGAGTTGTGCCATAGTCCCTTATTACCTTCTGATATGTATGCAGACTAATTGTTTGCTATAGTTCCTTCTTGATCTTATATGATATTTCTTCACTGAAGACCTATGAAATAACATTATCTTGGGATCTTCATTTAAGTATAAAAGCATTAACTTATATACTTAAAATATAGCATGTGTAAATTTTGAGTAAGTTTGATAATTCCCCTTTAACTATTAGTTCTATATTAGGAGTGGATCTTATGGAAGGAAAAACATTGATAAAATATATTTTTTACTTTTTTCTTATTTACTTGTTTATATACCCTCATTTCCAGTTATAGTTGTTCTTGGTATGGCTGGCGCTTCTCCTGATGTAGAACATACTATACTAGAATGGATAATTACGATCTTTGAGTTATCTGTTACAATTTTAGGGGCTTGGTTTTTTAACTTTATTTTCAAAAACATAATAGGAATTAAGAAGAATACAAAATTCACTTGGACTATCTGCATTCTTCATTTAATTCTTATTCCTTTGACATGGAGACTTCTTCTTTATTATTAGATCATTTTATTATCTAAGTTTTTTATTAATAAAACTATATTTCAAATCCTGATTATTTAATCGTGTACTTGCATACTAAAAAATAAATCCCTTTGTTTGTCTTAAACAAATATTCTTCATAACAGCATGCATAATAACCTCCTGGATCTAATTTAATCCAATAAACCTCATCGGGTTCTTGTTTGAATACATTTAATAACTGCTCTATTATATATTCCTTCGCAGTCAATCCATTTAAATCATATCCGTACGGTATTTTCCCAAACCAAGAAGACTCTCCATTGGGATATTGGCAAATTAGGAATTCTTTTTTCCATTCTTTCAAGTGTATGAGTTCTAATGTGTCATTATTAGTAGCGTATGTCGCCTTTTTGGCAAGTTCAAAAATATTGTCCTTTTTATTTTCTGACATAATACTAAGCTCATAATAATTACTTACATATTCGTCAGCATTTATATCAGCAAAATCGCTTAAAATTTTATTCATTATTTCCATTTGAAAGGTACTAATTCTTCCCAATTGTTCCACCCCTCTTTAGCAGCTGGATGTATAGGGTATGAACTATCAGAAGGATATTCAAATATTTCTTCCGTATATTGGTCAATAATAGCTAAAACCTGGTGTATTCTAGAATCATAATCACCTTTAACTTTATTTTCCTTTCCCCATCCCACAGCAATTACATCTATTCCGTTCCTAAATTTTCTTAACTGTTTATGTATTTCGTTATCATTGGCATTTGGTTCATTTTTTGATGCGACCAGCTGATTTATCGATTTATGGCTAATTGTTGATAGATCTGTTGCATATATACCTGCTAAATTCAGTATAACTACCTTTGAAAACCCTCTAACATAAAAATAGATACATACTTTATTTACTGTCATATCAGATTTAGTACGATTATCCTCAATAATTCCAGCCTGGCTTGGATTTTTCAATATTACATATGCAACAGGCCCATACACTATCTTTAAATGGAATTTCTAATGAATACCGCCATTTAGAATTAATATTTGATGGTGGATTCATTCTGATTCCTTCCTCTTTAATGTGAGGACCAAAATAATAATTCATATTATTACCTCCTTTATTCGTTATGACTGTATATTTCTATTACAGTAGCATCCATATAAAATCACTCTAATTATATAAATAATAAGATGCCAATAAAATTAATCCATTTTAAATAGAGTAAAAGAGTGTATTCAATTTGGAATATTTTAAGAACTTGATTTTATTGACTTATAATTTACTTATTAAATTCAGCAATTATTGGCATATGATCACTGAACTCAATCCACTCTTCACAAGAACCTATTTTAAAAGATTTTAATTGTTCCAGGCATATTTCAGAAGCAAACAGATAATCAATATGAAATGGTCTCCCTTTTCCTTTTCTAAAATAATGGGTCGCTTTCGACTCCTCACCTTGCTTTTCCTTAGAAAATTGATGATATGCACTCTTAATCCCAAATCCTTCAAGAAATTCGACAACCTCAGAATGTGTCTTAACTCTTTTTATATGATCAAATACCTTATTGCTGTTCCAGTCCCCTACAATAATACACGGCTCCTTTAGCAAAGAAGCATATTTCTCTAACGCTAAATATATTTGACCTATGTAACTACTATAACGTTTTTCCCCCTTCTGTGACCAAACAGCAAACATTATAAATTCCTGGTTACCAGCAGAGACTTTTATTGGAACAATATAGCGGAAAGATTTATCATAGTCAGGATGAATTTCAATTTTATACCTTTTATCAAAAGTAATTATTCCAATACCCTTGTTTGGATTATCCCCTTCCCATAAAAAATCATAGATACCTTTTTCTTTATCAATCTGTCCCCATTTTTCCGATTTTTCACATTCTGAAATTACCAATATGTCTGCTTTAAGCGGTAATATTTTATCGATTTTCTTCCTAAATGCCATGCCTGCATTCCATGCAACTATTTTCATTTACCCAGCTCCTATATGTGACTACATAATATTATACAACCTATTAACACCCTAAAAATTTTTAGATCCGAAATAATTGATACATACATATTCAAGCAAAAAAAGGTCATTGTAACAATGACCTTTGCCACTCATTTATTTACAACCTTTTTAACTATTCTTTGGTTTGTTTGCTGGAAAATTAAAAGCTTTAAAAACTTCTAAATGCACTCCAGTAATTTGTCCTTCTATAAAATCGATAAATTTATTAATCTCCATATCAGATGCCTTTGAATTAAGAGTGAAATCATAAGAAACAATGGCTTTAGTACCATCAATGTCATAGTATGTTAGATTAAATTTCGGATGATTTTCCACTCCTTTGACTAATTCATCAAAAAAGTCTTTAATTGAAAAACCATACACCTTGGGTCCTTCTCTCTCTTCAACGACTTCCACTTTAAGTTTCATATCTTCAATTTTAGTAATATTTATTTGAACCTTCTTCATAAGAGCAGTTTTTGGTTCACCATAATTTACAAGTGCATACGTAGTATTTAATTCGAGTTGTCTTAAATCCATTTTCATCGCTGCATCTCTTGATAAAAATACTCTCATAATTATATCCCCCTTCTAAAGTATTTCACAAAATAAACACAGGATATATAAGCATATTTTGCATTACTACCAAACATGTTGTTATTATTTTAGCCAAGAAAACCCCTTACTCAAAGAACGCAAAATGAGACGGCAGAAGATGGATTAACTTGGTACAAGCAATGGCAGGATGCCCTCTTTATTGTTCAACAGATAGTAAGTTGTTACTTGACAATTTGTCATGATCACTTCACTACACATCGAATGTATGTTCAGTTTATAATACACATATATCGAAATGGAGGTGAAACAAATGATTATCAATAAAGCATATAAATTTCGTATCTATCCAAATAAAGCACAAGCGAGCCTAATCAATAAAACGATTGGTTGTTCCCGTTTTGTATTTAATCATTTCCTATCTCTATGGGATAACGCATACAAAGAGACAGGGAAAGGTTTGACATATGGTACATGCTCTGCCAAACTTCCTGCTATGAAAAAAAAGTTTGTTTGGCTAAAAGAAGTCGATAGTATTGCGATTCAGTCGTCCGTTCGCAACCTTGCGGATGCTTATACACGTTTTTTCAAAAAACAAAACAGTGCTCCGCGCTTTAAATCTAAGAAGAACAACGTACAATCTTATACCACAAAACAAACAAATGAAAACATTGCTGTTGTAGGAAACAAAATAAAGTTACCGAAACTAGGTCTTATTCGATTTGCCAAAAGTCGCGAAGTAAAGGGACGCATTGTAAACGCTACAGTTAGACGGAACCCTTCTGGCAGCTACTTTGTGTCATTGTTAGTTGAAACAGAAATACAAGAACTTCCGAAAACACATTCTTACATCGGAATAGATGTGGGACTAAAAGATTTCGCCATTTTGTCAGATGGAAAAACCTATAAAAATCCGAAGTTTTTTCGCTTATTAGAAGATAAGTTAGCGAAAGCACAGCGTGTTCTTTCTAGAAGAACGAAAGGATCTACTCGTTGGAATAAACAGCGAGTAAAGGTAGCTAGACTTCATGAATACATGGCAAATGCTAGAAAAGATTACTTAGACAAAATCTCAACTGAAATCATCAAAAACCACGATGTTATCGGTATAGAGGATTTGCAAGTATCGAATATGTTAAAGAATCATAAATTAGCAAAAGCAATTAGTGAGGTTTCCTGGTCACAGTTTCGAACCATGTTGGAATATAAAGCAAAATGGTATGGCAAACAAGTCATTGTCGTATCGAAAACATTTGCTTCCAGCCAATTATGTTCTAGTTGTGGATACCAAAACAAAGACGTTAAAAATCTAAACCTACGTAAATGGGACTGTCCCTCTTGTCATACACACCATGATAGGGATATTAACGCAAGTATCAATATAAAGAATGAAGCGATAAGACTTCTAACCGCAAGGACTGCGGGGTTAGCCTAATAAATTAGCGTTCGATAGAACTCATTACTTAGGAATCCCCCACTCTTAAACGAATTGACAGTGGAGGAAGTTCAAATTCTATAGATATACAATCATTTCGTAATTCATTAATAATATCCCTTTTAATACTAGTTATTATAATCAAAGTTTATACAGCTATTACCGTATAGCAACCATTTATTAACATAATTTTATCATGTTATGTTGTACAACATCAAACTATATTTCAGAAAAGTCGATTTAATCGAAAAATTAAAAATAAACCATTACCATATGGCAACCCTTTATGTTAATATAAAACAAAGGTATTACATTACTTCACTTTTTTGTGTCTATTAAGGAGAAAGAATGCGAATGAATATAACACCGGAACTAAAGAAATGGCTCACACAAGAGCTCATGATAACTAAAGATGTAGCTGCGCTTCTTGGAGTTTCTAATGCACGAGTTAAAGCTCTGGTTAAAGACGGCCGTTTACTCCCTATTAAGTCTGAAGAAAAATGTACTATTTTCCTTCGTTCTGAGGTTGTTATATTAAAAGAAGAGTTGAGAATTAACCGATCAAAGTTTATGAAAAAGGATCCAAAAGATAAATAATATGATTAGACAAGGAGGATAAAAAATGAACAATACAAATCAAAAATTGGTTGATAAAGACGCTCAGAAACTAGGTGCGAAAATACTAGTATTAAAACTCAAAAAAAATAACCAACCTGCAAAATCACGTGTGTTAATTAAAGTGAAATATTCCAATTGCATCGAAGTACATTTGCGAGACAATTTACACTCCACTACAAATGTTTCAATTTTAGAGAGTATCAATGATATACAAGAACAAATAATCTCAGCTTTAGGCATTCATGATATTAGACTAAAATTTTTACAAGATTCCCGCTGGTTTTTATATGGTCATGATGGTACGATCCGTGAATTTTGCTATGGAGAATTAGAACCAATCAATTTAGATTCAGGCCACTTAGACCAAGACTTCTTAAAACTCACCCTAGACTCTGCTCCAGATATTACTTTTGATGTAAGTATCCCTAAGAAACAAAAAAAGAACATCATTAACAATAAACACCATCAACTTGAATTCCATCTCATCTAATTTAGCCAAAATAATATATTTTCATTTACAACCATGTTAAGGAAGTGATTTTTTGAAATCCCTTAAAGACCTTTTTAAAAGGAATACCAGACCGCAATTTCCTATTCAAGATACTAAAGCACTTTCCTCCAAAGAAGTTGATTATTTAATTTTAGATTTAAGAATTAAAAATGATGATAGAAAAAAATTGGATCTCCCAAAGCCTGTTAAAGAATTCGGGGATTTGATTACTGAAAAATTAGTAAACAATTTAATGTATGGTATCCAATTTAGCGAACTAGAGATAAAGATCTTAAATGGGTTTTATCGTGACGTAGATGTTTCTTTTATTGAATTTCTATTGTTAACCGATTTAATTCAATATGAGGAGCCTAATAAAGTAATAGGAGACTTACAAGCACAAGGTTACTCTTATATAGAGGGCATTGGATATTTACGTTTTAGAAATTATTATCAAACTAATTAGCAGTTTTTAGGAGGATATATATAATGACTGAAGTTAAATACTTAAAAAGCATGCACACAAGTTTCGGTAAAGAAGTAATCAAATTAACACCGCAGATCCCTGAAAGAACATATTTCACCCGGTCCTGCGAGCATCTCCTTTCTGTATTAAGTATTTATATTATGAGTGAAACATTTGTAAATGAAAAACTAAGACCGGTTAAATATAACGAATTAATTATCTCTTCCCTTGCTTTATTAAATGAATTTAATACATGGGAAAAGCTAAATGAAAAATTACACTCAGCTTCTAATCCAGACTTTAAGGCAGTTCTTGAAAATGATGCACTTTTCTACTTAAACCCAAGTTGGGAAGAAAATGATTATGCACAACGTTCATGGGCAATGGAAGAAGCAAAACAACGTTTAGAATTACTAGAAAAAGCAGCTTTATAATATTCTATTTAACTAAATAAAGGAGTGTTTTATTTGAAAATTATTAGTTGTGAATTCAATAAGTTGTATATCAATCTAGACATTGCTTTAAATGCGGAAGAATTTCAAGAGTCAGATCAAACACTGCAGCTGAATGTAATCCATAAGGTGAAAAATATTTTACATTCCTTTGGACATTCAAATACAGAAATCCCCAATATGAAGTTTGGCAAATTTAACCGTATCGATGATGACTCTTTACTATGTACAATTCGATTTGAGGAAAATCAAATAGTGTACCAAACAATAGATGAAAATATTCATAGTTAATTTATCCTGCAATATATGAAAGATCAAGATTTTTCGAAATGTCTCGTTATAACTAAACAATGGTTAGAAGCAGCTGAATGTTTAAATAAAGATAGATGTAGATAGATAAATAAATTGATTAGAAAGGAGTTTATATTGATGAATTTGACCTATAAAGGTATTAATAAAAGTGGTTTATCCGAATGGATTGAATCAGATTTAGGAGAAGTCCTTGAAGAATGGCAAATGTTCCGTTACAGATCATTTGTGGAATCCTTACAAGAAAACATTGGTCGTCAGTTGACAAAAGATGAACTGCGAACAGTTTTATGGTTATCGGGGTTCGAACAAAATTCGATTAACAATATCGTAGGTATCGTAAGTGCTGCTCATCTGCATGGCAAAAATACAAAATAATGTTCCAAAATCATAAAGTGGTTTAAGAGCAAAACTTAAGCCACTTATTCTTGCGTTTTCAGGGTCTGAAACCTCAAATATTATGAAATTATGAAAGATATTGTTTACCAAATACAAAGGGATATTCTAACAGCTATAGGGAAAACTCAAAAATAAATAATGAAGGAGAAAATTAATAATGAATCCACTAAAAGACATACAATTAACATATTGGCTAGTGAATTTAGGGAATATGTATTACGCTGGTGGCTTATTAAGAAAGCGCGAGATTGAGTCTAGTTTCAGTTATGAATTTGTAAATGACGAAAGTATACGCATTTCCCTTCTTAGAAGAACAGGGCGCTATAAATGTAGCTAAACAATGTAGTTGAATCGTTGTGCTACTAGCGAGGAATTAACAGTTTTAGAAGAAAGAAATGAAAGATATATAAATAGTGAATCACAAGCTAGATTAGAACAAGAAATCAATATCAGAGAAGATATACGAAGAACCTAAGAAATCTACATGACTAAAATTGCAAGAATAAAACGTGATGTTTTAAGTACAATATAAACCAAAAAGAGATCAGGAGCATACACCCTGATCTCTTTTCGCTTAATTAATACAACCTTTTTCTCTCAAACTAACAAATCTATGTTCACCGATTATCACATGATCAATCAGTTCTATCCCTAATATTTTTCCACACTCTGCCAATCGTTTAGTAACCTCTCGATCTTCGTGCGAGGGAGAGGGGTCACCACTTGGATGATTATGGAAACAAACTATTGACGATGCATTATTAAGTATAGCTGTTCTAAAAGTTTCACGAGGATGAATTATGGCACAATTTATCGATCCTTGTGATACAATGTTGCAACCAATAATCTCATTCTTGGTATTTAAATTAAATACCCCAAAAATTTCATGTGGCATTTCATCAACACATAATACCGCCCTAGCAAGAATATTTATATCATCTGGGCAAGTAATTCTTTTTCTTTCAACATCATATATCTTGTTACTTTCCTTAACCAATTTTACTGATTGTATCATTATTCGCTTTCCCATTATATTTCTCCTCCCAAAAAGAACAATTTTTTTATTTGCTTATATACGCACGTTAATATTTACAATTTATATTTGGACCTTTACTCCAAATGCTCTCAAAACATTAATGATATCTTTCGCCTTAAGATGAATTTTGGTATTTGGCTCACAAACACCTAATTCAAACAGTGTAAATAGTGTATTATCTGCTACATCTTTAATTATGACTTGTTTAGACTTCAGATAGTTTTGAAAATGTTGTAGCTGATTTAATGTAAGAATTATAGGTACTTTTGAGACATTTGATTTTTCATCAACGAAATATATTTTTAAAATCATGTCTCCAGCACTCAACTCCTCAGTTATTCGAAAATCATCTTTTGCTTCACCCTTTTTTTCTTTTTCAAGATTTTCAAATACCCGCTCTAAATGACTTAAAAGTACACTTTTATCCTTAGAAACAACGTTCATATTAATTCTCCTCTCACTTTTTATAATTTGTAATTCTTTAAATCACAATTGATTATCCAAACATTGGATAGTATTCATTTCTCCCCCCTATTCAATTTTCTTAATTCCATTCCTGAAACACAAAAAGCCTTTCAGGATTACATCGTTATTAGACATGCGAACAAAATGTACGCAATGCGTTAATAATGAGTAAACCCGAAAGGCTTAGATTAGTTATGGATTAGAAAAATATAAAAAAGATATGTTACCATTATATAGAAAATGGAATTTTCAAACAATATTTTTTGAGTATTCGGATTAATTAGCTGATAAACCTTATTAATAGTTATGTTCAAATACCAGTTCTATATAATTTTGTCATATTGCAACTTGATTTTTAAAAACTGATTAGAAATAGGTTCCCATTTAGCGTCTGTGAAAAACTCTTCATTATAAAAGGATAAACACTCTTTTTCTTCTTCGTTATAAAAGAATCCAACTATCTTTTTACCGTTAATGTAATCACTATCTTTTACTGGATAATATACTCCTTCCACAATTTCTCTATATAGATGATCAGTGTCCGAGGAATCTAAGTATTCGGAAGGATCTTTAGTACTTAAATATGCTTCCATACCAATATCCAAAACGAAAAAACACTCTGTCTTTTCAGTAGGCATTATCTTCATTTAAATACCCCTTTCGTGGCTTTTTTGCCTAAAATGAAGTTTTATCCCGCTTTTAATGGGCAGTAAAACCTCCACCTCAAAACTCAGCGAAAGTAAAGAATTTAGGTGGGGGATTAACTGCTCATAAAAGTCCGATTGGTTCAACTAATAACCAGTGGGGATAAAGAAAACCCCCACTGATTAAAGTTTCATCTTATTTAAATAACTCTATTGATATGCTAACAACCAATTATTCCAAAGAGCCTATTTTTTCAATTGAATCATTTAATCATAAGGTATCATTTTCATATCTTCCTTAATGGTCGACTTAACAATCAGATCTTGACCTACCATTAAACATGGATACTTTAATGATTTGCTCTTCATATATATATGATTCTTATTTTTGAGTATAATTTTCGCGTTATATACGGAAGCTTTTATACATTCTGCTTCTTCATTACGATTATTGAATGCATCATTTAGCAATATTCTTATCTAGCGTACCCTTATTTGACACATATCCTCACTCCTTTATATAGAAAAATAATAAAGTGTGTTAAAGATGTTAAAGGTGTTACTGTTGATTAATCGATTAAAACTTTGGATTTTTGAATGATTCTAAGAAGTCACCAAAAACGAATAGACAAAAACGAATTACAAAATAAGAAAAAGTAACTAGAATCATGAGCCTAAGCAAAAACATGAAAAAGGCGTGTTCTAACAAATCAGATGAAATAATAATACAATTTATTGTTATTAAGAATCCAAAAACCATATCTAACCTCTGTATACGGGGGGTTAATAAATACTTAACAAATCTCTTCATTAAAACTGCTCTCATTTTTAAAATAAACTTTTTTAATTTGTTTATTTCAACTAAATAATAACAAGTTTTTTGTTTATACTTCTTCAATGAAAATATTCTTTAATCTTTGTTCTTCCTTCCATTCTAAAGCCTGGAGTTTCATATGGGTTTCTAGCGCTAATTCCCGTGCTTCATCTCTTTCTTCCTCTAACTGCAATACCTTTTCTTCTAGTCTTTTAATTTGCTTAGCTTTTTTAAAAAACATAGCATCTGCCCCTTGATTTCATTTTTTATCTTCAAGTAATGTAAACTAGATACTACAAATCCGAAATAAAACAACATTATTATTACAGATGACCTTAATGAATATATAGTGACATACAAATTATAATTTTCTCCTACCCTTCTTATTAACCCTTTAAAGGGATTATTTTTTAAATTAATAATGGGTAACTGTTACTAATTGTGTAAATTCCTCTTCCCCGTATACCATAACTTTATAGTAATGATACTTCTTCCTGTAATAGCCTAAAGTAAACAACGCTACTACTGTTAAAACTAATAAAGATCCGTTTAGAATTGCTGAAAACATATCAATAAAGCCTTTTATAAGTAGTGCATCTAAAGCCATTAAAGCAATTACAGAAATACATAATTTATATTTGTATCCTACTAATAATTTTTGACATCGATTCAGATCACTCATTTCCTGCACCCCTATATTTTTAGTACAAAATAAACGACTGTTACCTACATTCTCTCTTAACCACAAAAAGCTGCTTCAGCATATTTACCTGAAGCAGCTCTTGTTATCTCAAAAATGGTAATGGTGCTTGCTGAATTCCGTTTTGAGTTGAAATATAAAAAGATTTTGCGAATCCCTCATTGTGAATACATTCGTCTATTACGAGCATTATAGGAATCTTTCGTAAGTCTAACATTAGCTCCTTTCTAACATGTTCTGCTAAAGCAAGATTTGATATAGATAAAATAAAAATACCTGGTAAACTCTTCGTATTTTCGAAGTTCAATAAATTATTTGGTCCATTTTGAATTTGATCTTCCCAAATTTCCAATCTCGATTTTAAGTGCTGTGCATATCGCTGCCCCTGTTGCACCCTTTCAAATATGAAGTTTTGATTTCCAATTGGAGTTTTAATTTCCCCAACAGCAATTGGATTATATCCCCTACCAGTACCTTGTAGCTTCGGATACCAGCACCAATTTTTTAATAACTGTTGGCCTACTGCAAACTCATATTTTATCTGATTCATAGTGACAAATCTCTGTACACCCGCCACCCCAAGTTTTAACCACTGCTCTGGCTTTAATGAGTAGTTTGTATTACGGTTATGATAAGCCCACATCATTAAATGACCTGCAGTATTTAGTGTAATTGGAGCAGAGGTTTTAGGTTGATCCGGAAATAGCCCCGATTTTATCTCCCATCTACTAACAAATCCATACAGTACTAGCTTTTTCAGCGATTCGGAAACCTGAGACCTACTAATTTTAGACTCCACAAAATTTTTAATTTGAGCTTCAGTAATTGCTAATGAATCCCAAATAAGCTTTAGTATTAAATTGTCTTTTTCATTTATAAAACCTGAATTAATTCTGTCATAAATACTACGTAAGTCTGTGAGTGGTTTGAATTTATCTGGAAGAATTGGTCCCCCCTGTAAAGAGGGGTCATCCCAAAGTGATAAAGATTGGTCCCTATTAAGCCAATATTGAACCGCCTTTCCATTCTCTTGTACGGAAACCTGCGGCGCACTCATTAGTTATATAAAAACGCCGTTGGGTCGTTAACTTTTTTGCGTCCAAAAGGAAACTTGAAGATAACCCCCGACCCTCTCTCTTTTTCTACATCCACATTCACAATTCTCATACTTACTACTTCATCCAATACTGGCTGTTCGATTGTTTTAGGGACAATTCCTTTAATTGTGCAGCCTTGGTCCAATTCAACAAAAACTCCAAAACGCGGGTCAACATTTACAACTCGCCCTACAATTGTGTCCCCTTCAGCTAATTCAGATAACAACTGATAAGGATTTTCCACTGCCGCTTTCCTAGAAACGTGAATTAGTCGTTGCTCCGGATTAAATTGTAGAACCTTAACTGGGATGCGTTCACCAATAGGCGCATAGCGATCCACTGCGTTTTTATACACTCTTCCATAGTTTAGTTCATGTAACTTCATGAAGCATTCCGCACCATTAATGCGTAAGAATATAGTAGGAACCTGAGCATTCATGTTGTATCCAGTTACTTCTGCTTCGTAGGTTGGCACTTGCAGTCTTTCATCTTGCTCCAATTCTATCAACTCACGAATTAAAGCATCTGCAGATCTCCTACTTGCTTCTTTTACTGAAACCTGAACTTTATTTACATCTAGTTCATCAGACATTTGAGTAATTACTACGTTAAAAATATTACCTGTGAATTGTGTAATACTTCTAAAAGAGTAATCAGAGAAGTCCTCTTTTTTACAAACACCTATAATCTTACCGTTTTCAAGGGCAAACTCAGCATATTCAGTATCTGGATCGTCTTTATCGTGTCTTTTAACCGTTCTCAATACCGCTTGAATTGGCCCTTTATATCTACGTAGTGCCTGTAGCTTTTCATAAGTTTTTGAATCCATAAAAATATCTCCTCTCCCTCGTTCAATATTTATAAAATTCAAAAATAATACTTCTACTTGGATTATTGATATTTTTAACTGAGAAACTAAGTGTTTTAGAAATATTTTCTAAAATTTTTAAAACTAGTTCTGATCCTTATCTTATTTGTAAAAGTTAATGTTAAAATAGTTGTATATTTAATCAATTAAATTTTTATCAAAAACTAATCCAATATGAACTATTCTTTTATTTTCAATTTTGATTGGAAGGGGAAAAAGAATGCGTAAACTGTTTAATGAAAAAAGGATATTAGAAAAAGAAACCGAGGAAGGTTCGCTTTATTTCATATTACCTACAGAGGCATTTCAGAAATACGTAGGACTTTGGGGGTATCTAATACGACCTGGAGAATTTCATAAACCTGTGAAGTGGGTAAATACATATAAAATGCACTCTTTGGATTCCTACGTATTACTAAATGAATTTAACCCTAACGAATATGAATACATGATTTTTGAAGAGTTTGGTTTAGCCAAACAGCTAAATCAAATATTGACTTCTCATGGAATAAATATAAACAATAGCTTTGAAGAGTTTTTGAATATAGCAGAAATACCAGCGGCAGCTGTAGAAGAAGTAAGAGATTGTTTAATTAAAAATGAGTGTATGAACATTTATCCAGAAGATTTCCCTATTGTAGATGGGTATGAATATGCATTTGCAGGAGAAAAGAAAAAATTCATTGTTGAAACTGAAGATCATTATGATGATGTTACTTTGTATGATCAAACCCATTACTTTTCCGATCATTACATTGTGGAATCATACAAAAAAACAATTAACGGGCAACATACATACTTATACAAAACACATTACGATGAGTGGTATCAACTTTATTCTTTAGACACAAGTGATAAGTGCTGGGTTTTTAAAGAAGTCTATGAAGATGAATTGGATAACCTACCACTCTCCTCATATGAAAAAATGATAACTGAAAAAAGAGAGATTCCACAAGAAGAAATAAATTATCAATTAAATTTAAAGAAATTACATGACCCTAATACTGAATGTGATTTTTATTACTCTGACAAGATATTTGCTTTAGGCTTCTTAAATAATGGGGGAAGAATTAATGTAGTAAACATTGATGGAGAATTAAAGCGGTATAGCGAGATGGTTTTTAAAGGGGAACAGCCATTCTCAAAATGGGACGATTTAGTATATGTAGGTACAGCAGCGCAAAAGGAAATACAAGAAGATATTCTAACAGAGCAAGAAATGATGCAATTTGCTGTTTATATGAGAGAAAAAAAGGAAAGGTCTGTATAGTGATAATAAAGTTATTGAATTTTGATTAAAAAAGATAAGAGCCTTACTACATTCTATATGCAGCAAGGCTCTTTAAAGTTGTTTCAAATTATATCCATCTGCTTATGTAATGCTTAAAAAATGAATAATAAAGTTGTTTACTTCTTATTAAACTAACGCCCCCGTTAGTTTAAGTGTAACTCTTCACAATTATTTGATATTATATAGATAAATAGAAATATAAATCAGAATTTAGTTTATAGTTATAAAAATAAGTTATTTATACCCTTATAATTCTTCAGAAAGGAGAGTGTATGAAAAAGACTATTGTTTTTGTATTAACGATATTTATATTATTCTCAGGATTCGCAACACAAAGTTATGCGTTGTCAGATTCGAAATCTGTGGCAATACAAGCATTGCTAGATGATGCCTGTCGTACGTCAGGTGTGCCTGGAATGTCACTCTCAATACTTGCTGATGGTGAAGTGTTCTACTTTTCTTCTGGGTATGCAGATCTTGAAAAGGGACTGTCTGCAAGTGAAAATACACTCTATGAGTTGGCCTCGGTGAGTAAAGCTTTTACTGGTATGGGGATTTTGCTATTGGAAGAGCAAGGGCTGCTATCAATGACTGACCCTATCCAAAAATATTTACCTTGGTTTACGTTAAAGTATCAAGGTAAACCTGTTGATATGCAAAAACTTACACTAAATAACTTTCTTCACCATACCAGCGGCCTAACAAATATTAGACATCTTCAAAATATTCCACAAGGTAATACGCCTGATATGTTGCAAAAGACTGTGGAAACGCTGGTAGATGCCGAATTGGCGTTCTCTCCCGGTGAACAATATAACTATGGAACCGTTAATTATGACGTATTGGGTTTGGTTATTGAGATTGTATCACGACAAAGCTATGAAGACTTTATGAAGGAACAGGTACTTCTACCCTTAGGTCTTCACCAGACGTATGTTTATAAAGAAGATGCTCAAGCCACTGGACAGTTAGCACAGGGCTACCGTTCTTCCTTTTTTATAACAACTCCATTTAACGCTCCGGATTATGCTGGGAATAAACCTGCCGGCTATATCATTTCTAATACAAAAGATATGACGCGTTGGATGGGCATACAGATGGGGATCGTGCAGGACATACCCGAAATATTTCACAGGGCCATCGAAAAATCACATAGAGGTGATATGTCTGTTTCGGCTGTCAATGGTATGTATTATGCGGCAGGTTGGTTGGTAAACGCCGAACAAACGTTTATAGAACACACTGGGGGTAATCCAAATTTTAGTACCAAAGTAGCCATACTGCCAAATGAAAGAACAGCCATCTGCTTACTGAGCAACGGCGCAAATACCAATATAAACCTGGTACTACAAGTTAAAAATATATTAAACGGCAATCTAACTCAGTCATATGAGATAAGTGGCACACAGCTTTTGGACATCATTTTGTCGTCTACCACAATTATTCTTTGCCTATTAGCCGTTCTGTTATTTTTCTTAGAATTAAGAAAAAGGAAAACGAATGAGCAGCAGCCAATGACAAAAAAGAGAACAATCGTAACAATTATTTTCCTAATCGCTACGATTGCCCAGTGTATAATGTTTTTTGCCTTCGATTGGTCAACGATACTTATTTGGCAAACATATAGTGTTCTTACAGCTTTAATTTCGTCAACATTATTAACAGCAAGCATTACTTGGTTTGTATATACTCACCGATTAGATGCCTCGGTCCGAAAATAAGTATAATGTTAAGTAAATAAATCTTAATTTATCGATATCCTTAATTTAAAAAACAGAAGACACCTCGGTGTCTTCTTTAATGTCATCGACACTTCTCCTAGTTAAACCCACTTGCTATTTCTTCTACTAACCTGCCTCGTTAGTAGAAGAAGGATTTTTAAACAAATATATTATTTTTTAAATGACTTTATTGTAAATTAAACAACTTTATTATCTCTGTACAAGGTCTTCATTACATTAATTTGTTAGGTATCAAAAATAACTACTAAAAGCAAAAGAGCCCTCTCTATTCAAGAAAAATAGAAAAGGCTCTTTTATTATTAATTTTTAGTTTATGGCATTTGATCTCGTAAATCTGCTAACGGGATAACCTTGTCAACGAGCCATAATTTCTTATTTCCATCATAAATTAAATTGATTTGCATTAATGACATGTTTTCTGATGATACACCATTGATAATCATTTTACTTTTAACTTTAGCAAGTACGTTTGCTTTGGTGGTATCGATGAAAGCATAGTACAATTCGCCATCAATGTACTCTGATTTAAAAGCTAACTTTTTCTTATCTTTTTCTTCTGCAGTACTTGAAGCAGGTGGGTTTGGTGCACCAGGAGGCGTCAATTCCTTCTTCGCATTTGGAGTTATATACGCTTCAACATTTGTAAGATATGATTCTCCTTTGCCAGTATCATATGTTCGGAACGCTTTCAAAAACCTCTCAGCTGCTTCCTTTACCTGTTGTTGATTATTACTCTTTAAAGCTAGTAATTCCTTCTCAGTATCCTTATATCTTGATTCTATTTTTAGTATTTTCTTAGACAACTTTTCCTTTTCATCTTTGATTTGGGCATTATCTGCGTTTATTTTTAAATTTAATCCTATGCTACCTATAAGCAATACGATTAATAAAATTGTTGTTTTTTTCATTTCACCCCTCCTATCTTGCCACCCTACCATAACCCGCAAAATGCTGTTGCCAATACGGTGTATTTAAATCTGCATAACCTATTGGATCTCCTGCATGGAACATACGATTGTTACCAACATAAATTCCAATATGTGAAATGCCTGGTTTATACGTACCTTGGAAAAATATTAAATCCCCTGGTTGTGGATCATTGGTTCGCTGTGTCATTTTAAATTGTGTTTCTGCAGTACCAACTAAATTAATACCTGCTTGCCCATATACCCACTGAATGAGTCCACTACAATCAAATGATGATTGTGGTGTTCTTCCTCCCCAAACGTAAGGCCACCCCTGATATTTAATGGCTTCATCCATTACCTTTTTAAATAATTCATCTCCGCCGGCTACTGGTCCACCACCACTACCACCTTGATAATATCTTAGTACATGCGGAACATAGTCTGGATCACCATAGCACCAATTATTAGCTACTGCCTCTGCACTTCGCCAAGAACCACATTTATAACCAGTTTTCGCTGTCTGTTCTGCAGAAAACGCTCTTGCATTCGCGTGAGAATATCCTCCATTAGAAAGTGCGTAGTTTGCATAACCAGTTCCATAGTTGTAGCACTGTAATGTAATATTTGGATCACCGTTGGATTTTTTATGACAATCTGCAAAATGCATTAAACCATATTTAATACTTTCTTCTGGATCTGTAAAATAACCAGGAGGATGATTTTGTGATTCGGAACTTTGCATAACGTCCAACTGGGTTCCAGAACTTTCTTGCTGAATAAGCGCTAATATTAACGGGGTCATCGCTTCTATGCCGTGTTGGGCTGCATATTTCCTTACTAACGGCTCCCATCTCATTACTTCAGGACTAACACTTGCAGTACCTGGTGTAAAAGGGCCACCAATCCCCCCAGGACTGACTTCATCCTCACCCATTGTAGCAGTTAATAAAAATATCACTATACCTAAACCCGCAACAGCAGCCAAAATCACACCGGCTATTATTAATAATGGTTTTGCAACAGCAACTGTAGCTGCCTTTTGAGCTACTTTAACTGCTACTTTCTTCCCTACTTGTGCAACTGCTTTACCCGCTACTTTTGTACCTTTACCAGCCGCCTTCCCTAAAGAATGGCCTGCCTTTTTCAAGGCAGGCTTAGCATTCCCTAGTTCAGCTTCAGGATGATGTTCATTTTCAAAGTCGCGATTTGGTTCCGCACTCAATGTATAAACCCTCCTTCATGAGCTGAATTATTTCGGTTTTATAGTTTCTTTTGCTTTTACATTTTTTAAAGCCTCTTGTTGTGTTTGTGCTTTCGTTTCAACTTTTTTAATTGCTGCCCCTTCTTTTACCTGTTGTTGATTATCTACTTTAGGGACATTTTTAGTTGGTTGTGATGGTGTTGTTCCTGACTGTGTTGGTGTGATTGGTTTGCTCCCCATCGGATTCGCTGGTGATGGTGTTGTTCCCGACTGTGGTGGTGTAATTGGTTTGCTCCCCATCGGATTCGCTGGTGATGGTGTTGTTCCCGACTGTGGTGGTGTGATTGGCTTTGTTTGAACTGTTGGTGTTTTAATTGTTGCTGCTGGTTTTGCTTCCGCCTTTATATCTTCTTGCTTATTCTCAAGTCCACCATTATTTTGACTTGCTACTGGTCTAATTTGAGCTTTTACATCCTCTTCTTTATCTTTTAATTCCTCATTTAATTGCGCTACTGGTTTAACATCCGCTTTTACATCCTCTTCTTTATCTTTTAGTTCTGCCTGTTGCATTTCAGGATTATTATCTTCATGGTTCCCTCGTACTGCTAATTCTGGATTCTCTTTAGTTGCGGCTACTTCTTCCTTAACCCTTTCTTGCTCCTGATTTCCTTTTCTATCGCGGACACCTAAGTTTTCCTCTTTTTTCATTTGATTAATATTCTTTTCTTTTTCTGCTTGCATTTGTTCTTTTTCCTTACGTTTGCCTTCTCCTCCCTTTTCTTTTCTATCTGTATAGTTTGCTTTCATCTGTTTAAATTTACTATAGCCTGATTTACCCACATTACTAGCCACTGCAGCACCAGTTGCTACACCTCTTCCAACTGTCTTAGATCCACGTTTAACATCACCATATTTCTGCCTAATATTGCTCATAGCATCTGAAGCTTTTGCTGCACCTGCACTTGCTGGTACTGTAGTAATAGCATCGAAAATAGTTTTACGATATAACCAAACACCTAAGAATGAAAGTACTTGTAATGCGGCAACTACTAAATAACCATACTTATCTGTTGCGCTAAATAAGATTGAAGAAACCCAAAACATTAAAGTTATAAGAAAGCCAATTGCAACTTTCATAAGCAGCGTTCGGAACAATTCAGCTAAAAATTTCTTAGCTGTCCCAGTCCATGCAGGTACTAAAGCCATCAATAACATTACTGGTGACATTAGCGCTACAATGATAAACATTAATTGGTAGAACAACATCGCCATACTACATAATCCTAAGACAACCCATAAAGGTCCGTTGATTAAGAAAAGTAGTAATACTAAAGCTCCACGCTCAAAAGTAGCATCCAAAGTTAATATCGTATTTTTCTTCTGTTCTACTTCCTCTTTTAATAGATCTTGCCTTTCATCTGCTCCTGTTGTTGTTAACATTTTCTTAATTCTTTCATCACCGATCTTCTTCATATCTGTTGTACCAAACTGTAGTAATGTATAAGGTTGTTTGATTAATAGAGTGTGTGTTAAATCTGTAATGGAATCGACACCGCTTGAATATCCTTCACTTGCTCCACTAATACTTTGAGTGGAATCAAGAACAGTTTTATTTACTTGTTCCGAAAAAGTGTTCAGTCCTTTGATAATATAACTTGAATTTGCGAAGAAAGCTAAAGTGAAAACTAAAATACCTAATGCCTTTAACAATCCTCCTAACATCTCTGACTGGCGTCGTTGTACAAAACCTACCCATATAACCCAGCAGGCTAATAAAGCTAACATGAGTCCAATTAATTCACTATATATTCCATTACCCCAAGAACCATTGAACCCTGCTGCTTTAGATATTACATCGCCTAATTTATCTCCTACATCAGCTACAATATTGAGACTCATAGATTGGCCGACCATACTTGTAACAAAAGTACTAACTGCAAGATTAATGGTCCATCCAATACTTACAAGACTAAATAACACAGCAACCATTTGTTCTTTTACTTTGTCTCCCCATTTCCAAAACTTAAGAGATTCACCAAATCCACCTTCTGGTGTATAGATGTCAATTCCATAGCTACTTGCAGGATGTTCTTCATATTTTAATTTTTCCTTATTCTTTGGAATGATATCGTCTATAAGAGAAGGTCTGGGCTCTTCCTCTGCATATACTGGAGCAGCTTTAAAAAGTAAATTAAATGCTAAAAGCAAAGTACAAATTAATAACAATAGGGTAATAAACTTTTTCATTACATGTTACTCCCCCTTTGATGGGAAACCTATTAATCTTTCGAACTAAACTCATTTGTCGGTTTAGTATTTGCTACTTCATCAATTTCATTTCGTTGAGGGCCAGAATAACTTCGAACTTTGAATCCATCTTCTGTACGAACTACTCTTACCCATTTCACTGCTTTATCGATATTTTTAGGGGGCTTCTTTGAAATAAAGTTATACATAATTGTATCCTTATCTACCACATATTCTTTTACTGTATAGTCTTTGTAAGATAAATTATTTTGTGGCCCTTGATTCGGATCTAAAATTTTATTTTTATCTCCATCGACGATAAGTTTTCTAATTGTTTTATTATCATGTTGTAAGTCGGCTTTTACAAAATCCAACATCATTTCTCTAGGAGTGTGCCCCTGTTTATCTTTTTCTTCTCCTACATTTGTTTCGCTATTTCCACATGCTGCGCTCAAAATTAGAGCGCCAGCACATAGGCTAGATAGCATTAATTTTTTTAGTTTAGTTTTTACCATATTAACTCACTCCTACATTTATTTTTTCTCCCCCTTCTTCGACAAAGGTTGCATTAACTTCCTGCTTTTCATCATCATTTGACTTTCTATAATTCTTCCTCGCATTTGGTCTAGTATCAAATGCATCATATAAATCCTTAAACACTACATCCATTGTGACAACACCTGTTCTTCCTTGGATATCTTGGAATAAACATTGTCCTGTTTCTAAATTAGTAATAATTGCATGATTTTCTTCATTATCAGGTAATCCAAAGAAATCTAAGATTGAAGAAATCTCTTTACTGTCGGTATTACGGAATGAGAACTTCATACCGATATTATTCTTAAATGTCTCATCTCCAAGGTCACTTGCACTTTGTGTAGCAAAGTATACTGCTGAGTTTAAAGCACGACCCTCACGAACTAGCTTACGAGCTAACTCTCGTCCTTGAGAAGTTCCCATGATTGCCCATGCTTCATCTAATAGAACAATTTTGAATTTAGTAGGATCCTTTTGAAAGAATTTTCTTGCAAAAGAAGATAGAGACATCAGCATACTAACTGATAAATTTTCTTGTAAGGTATAATCTTTTGGATCTTTTTGAATATCTGGCATGTCAAGATGCTGAATTTGTATGATATTTACTGCTGTATCAAGTTCAATATCTCTATTTGTTCCATCACCAAAGATTAAGTGTGCAAATGATAAATTCTCAAATGCTTGAATATGAGCTGCTAATTGTTGATCCACTTTATCCTCACTATCTTCAAGGTATTGTGACACAGCTGTTAAGCACGGCTCTTCCATTCCTGCTACGAATTCTACGGCTGAAGCTAAACGCGGAAATTTCTCCGAGTTATCTGGTTTAATACCTGTAATAAAAGTAAGAATTGTCATGGCTAACTCAATTGCATCTTTTCGGCTATGTTTATGAATGATAAATGGGTCTAGTTTCCCTTCATCTCGTCTATCAGTTCCTAGTGTAATTACGTTTACTTTACCTTCTAGACCGTGTAAATCTTCTGTCCAGTTCCCCCTCTCACCTTTTGGATCGACTATCAGTGTTTGAGCTCCTCCAAGTACGGCTAGGTAAACAATTAAGTTCGTTCCAAATGATTTACCGGAACCAGTACTTCCTGTTACTGCAACTGAAAGTGCGCTTGTTTTTTGATTTGCAACGGTATTAGTTGCTGCAAGTGAGGGTGTCATATAAACTGCTTTATTTAAAATACCAGTTGTTCCAATATAAAACCCAATATTATCTCCTAAATCTTGTGTTGCACCAAACATACCGGCTGCTAGAACTCCAGGTTCCATAAAGTGTATATAATCATTTACATACCTTCTAGAACCAGGGATAAATTCATTAAACAGCAGGAACTGATCTCCATATGGTCTTACTAGTTCAATCATCATCTCTCTATAAATAGAAATGAGTGAATTGGTATTTCGACGCATTGTATCCAAATCTTCAGCACATATACAGAAAGATACTGATGTCTTAACTAGTGGCATACGTGTCTTTTGTATAAGGGCTTGTAATTCAGTAGCTTCTTGAACACCCTCATATACGTTTAGTCCAACAGTTTGTGAATTTTCCCTTGCATGTGCCTCTTGATCTTCTAAATCTTTTTTCTTTTTATTTAGTTTAGATAGTGCTTTGCGATGGTTAATATTTTCTGTGCGTACACTCAGTTCAATTGGAAAATCGATATTTTGAATCATATACATCCACTCTTGGTCTGGAAACTCCATTGTATATGGAATCTTGGATGCTGATAAGAAACTCATATATGCTGGATAATCTAATCCATCAGAACCAATTTGGTTCATTTCTATATGTCTTCCTTTAACCTCTACTTCTGATTCCGTTAAACGTAATAGACTCTCTTGATTCGGAAAGATTGCAGAATCGTCATCAACTACTGGTGGTGTCCATCCTGCTGTAACTGGTGCTTCTAATGTACGATAGAAGTTTCGTAATACAATCCATTGTGTTTCATTTGTTTCTAAACTTCTTACTGCTAAATGTTTTCTTATTTTGTTTCTAAAGGCACTAGCTTCCCGCTTATACATCTCCAAATCAGTTTTTAATATTTTGGTATCACCAAGCAATCCAAACTGCTCTGCAGTGTTTTTAAAGGTATGAAATGCAGTGTAAAGCATTTCCTTAAGTCCCTCTTGTACGTGACGTACTTTTAATTTCACACCAATAAAGTAACGATACTCTACAGCATTTTTACCAAATTTTCTTTCTAACTCATGGACAACGTCGTCAGTATGATCTATTGCCAGCTCTTTTAATTCTCCACTAATTGTTTGTTTAAACTCATCGGCTTTCTCTTTAAAATTCTGATAAACAGGTATCATTAAGAGGTGTTTTTCTTCTTCGTAATTCCAAAATAATCCGAGTTGGCGCATAAACAACGTATTTTTATCATCGTCTCCTTTAAATTCATAAGGAATACCGTATGCCTCATAATACGCCCAGCAAGAACCATCTTGGTTAAAAATCAAATTATCATGAAAATATTTGACTGGAAATTCAACCTGATTCATTTGTGCCTCCTTAGAGAAGAATATGAGACTAAACTAATTCTTCCGTATAGATTAATTAATTACTTTTTCTTAATTGAATCATCCTTAAATCGAACTACTGTCTTATATTGATAGCTTCCAATATTGCCAGTTGTATCTTTATAACGACTCAACTTCTTTTTTTCAAATGTAAATACAAAGAATCGATATATAAATTTGTGTGGACTTTTTCCATCCAATTCTACATTTCCAAAGAAGTACGCTATACCACCAGGTAATATTAGATATTTGAAAAAGACGTTGTTTCCTAGTGGTAAAATCTGTTCTAAGAATATTATTATTAATAGTGTTCCAACAAAAATCCCCAGCTGTCTGTAAGGTACAGGGAAAGGGAGTGTTATATCCCTTATCCCATATAAACTCTTAGGAATATCCCAAATAGAGTTGTAAGTCCTTACTTCCTTGCGAGTCGGTTTCTGAGTCACTTATACCAACTCCTTAAAATTTCTATTTTTTACAAATGATCATTTAAATAATAAATTATATAATTTTGTTCCAAGGTCTTTGAATACGTCTGGAGTGAATACAAACACAGATACAATCGCACATAGTACTAACCAACCAATTAGACCAGCCATTTGTCTTTTTACAAGTAAAACTATTACACCGATGATTGCTACAACTAAAAAAATGGGACCTAACTGAGCTACTAACCAGTTTTTTGCATTCACTCCAAAGTTAATGTTGCCTAAGACCGCTGCATCCGTAATAGCAGGTAATTGCTGAGCAACCATATCTAATCCCAAAAGCTCCATAATTATTTACCCTCCACTTTCTCTAATGTGTTTTCAAATTTCTTCATAGAGCTAATTGAAAACTTGTTATCTTTATTTACAAGATTTAAATCATATGTGTATGTGTACTCTAAGCTGCTATCATTGTCTTTTAACTTAGCATCAACTAAGACTCTGTATCCTTTATCCTTATCTTCATAAATTCGTAGGTTTTCTAATTTGCTAAATGTCATAATACCTTTTAGTCCATTTGTTATATTACTTTTTTCAAAGTAGTAAGCAATTTCTTCTGGTGTTCCTTCTGTATACACTTTAAATACAGATTGTAAAAATTGTTCTACTTTTTTTATTTCTGTATCTGTATTAATTTCTCGTTCTTCTGATTTGAAAGTGGCTACTTTATAAGATGCCTTTTCTCTCTCTCCATGAACGATTGTAGGATTATTAGGGACTACCATCTTCCCTTTCTCCATTAAAATTGGTATAGAGAAGTACCTTGTAACTTCTTTTGGTTCTTTTGGTGTGTCTGGAGCTTGTGTCGTTCCAGGAGCAGGATTATTTACAGGTTCTAGTTTCTGAATGATTTTCAATGTAACTTCTGCTTCATTTCCTTTTTGCCGGACTTCGACTGCTTCCGATTTAACTAAAGTACTAGATGCGTTTTTTAAAGTATCTCTATTTAATCCACCTTGCTCGTCGGATCCTTCAACTAAAAATTTCTCTAATCGTTTTCTTCGCTCTTCAGCTACATTCATATCAACTTTCCAATTAAAATAAGTAGTGGCAAAACTATTTGCATATGCAATTAATTCAGCTTCTGACATTTTAATTTTTACGGGTTCCTCCTTCTTTTCCTGAACAGCTACTGCTCTAGGAGGACCGGCAAGTTGGATAAATGAAAGGGAGCTTCCTGCAAACACGAATCCCATCACACACCAAAATGTAACCTTACCTACTTTTCTTCCAGTTATCGCTGGAACTTTCTCCCTTGTTTTACGTTTCTTCTTTTCTTTAAGTGCTTCTGAATTTTCTTGCTGCATATCTAATATTTCGGTTGTTTTAGTCTTTGCTTTTTTAAAGAATGTAAATTTCTTTTTTTCGGGGTTTTTCTGGGATTTCTTTTTTACCATGTCTTCACCTCTCTTTTTAAATGGTTAGGAGATTACAAATTTCATTGTAATTTCCACTAATCAACTATCTAATTTAAGTATGATTTACTTTTTTCGAAAATCTAAGAGAAATAAAAAAAATTTATGTTTTATATCAAAATTTTTTTAGAATGATTAAAACTAAATATAATGTTTATTAAAGTACATAAAAAAACCAATTCCATTAAGAAATGAAATTGGTTTTACACAGGATCTGTTCTCTATAGTAAGTATTACACAATATAAAAACCTAATATAATATATATCTTTAATATATATAAAGAAAAAAGATAAAACTTTTATACAGAGAAAAAATCGTCCTAAAACATTGCTGTGGTAAGGATTCGTAATTACTTTAGCCATAAAAAATCATAAAAAGTAAATACTGGGAACGTACTTAATGAGCTGGATGAGGATTTAAAACTACAAATTATCGTAAAGTAGGTATATAAAAACTACATATAATCATCGTTAGTTTGATGCAAGTAACTGTATAAATAATAAGTGCATATTTTAATGACTTACGAACAAACTTTCCACATTTATAAAAAAACTGTACACAATTTATTAACAAATTGGTTAAAGTTAGGAACAGAATTCACTTTTTAAACAGAATTAACAGATGTTTTTCTGATTTTAAGTAGATTAAAGGCAAGAACATGATAAGAACAGTAATTAAGGCTTTATATTATACACATCAGGTCAAAATTATTAAGATATCAACAGAATACTGAAAAATATTTCTGCTTTTTTGTAGATGAAAAGTTGAAAGAAGATTGATAATTCAGAATAAATAACTTAGAAATTGTGAATATCTCAATTTGTTTCACATGCACTGTATGTAATTGCATAAAAAATAGAGAGTTGTGATCATTAAATTTGAAAACTGACTCTCTACTTTGCTTGAAGTAATACACTCCACAAGTTATCTCCAACACGAATAGCCCTCCACTTTTGTTTTTTTCAAAAGTAGAGAGCTGTATCATTACATTGCTGGAAGCAGCTGATCAACCGTATGTGGTACTTCACTTGTTGAACGGTAATATGCTTCTAAGGACTGTAGAAACTGAGTTAAATTAAAGTCTTCAGGGACCTCAATTACACGAATCTTTTCCTTCGGCAATTTATCAATTTTTTCAATGAACAGTTCACGAATTTCACTAGGGATTTGATTTCCCTTATGCCCACTAGACTTTAAGAGTTCGCGTATTTCAATTTCTAATGCTGTATATGCGTTAATGTTTACGCCTTGCTCATAAGCATACTTTCTAAATAGTGATTCTTCTTGATACTGCAGGTAATTACGATGATAAGTATCTATAGTTACAGGTACAGCATATTTCGCATGAAGCAGGTCATGCGCTTTACGGAATAGCTTTTGAACATTGCGTAAAGAGTATATAGCAAAATGAGTACCAAATTTAAAAATGGCCTCTTCTTGTTTATGTTTAGGTACATTGTGTGTAATTAAAGGATAAATTCCAGTTTTAGCAGCTGTGTCTAATACACGATATTGAGAAGATTGCTTTAATAATTTACTTAGTGTATAAACAAGCTTTTTAGGATATCCTTCTTGTCGATCAATCATTTCTCGTAAACCACGAACTACTTGGCGAATTTGACGGTGACAAGAGTGTTTTAAAACATTAATGAATTGGTTCATATCCTTGGCAAATTCAGCAATATTCATTTCAACTAACAAGTTTTCTATAAATTTAGCTTTACGCTTATATGTATCTCGTGGTGTAAATGGATCACGGTATTCTGCTCCTTCTTCCTTTGCGCATAAGAAATCAGGATGTACAGATAAGTGCAATGTTGTGTATTGCTTTTTATTCTTTTTCCCTTTTTCTAACTTGCAAATTTTAAATAAAGGAGATCCGGTAGCAGATAGTTTTGTTTCTAGTTCCTCAAGTACAGCACGAATCTGATGTGGGTATTTCTTATGTAAGTAACGATACATACCACCAAAGTGTGTTGAGTTTCCTTGTTCGTCAACTTTGAATAAAGAACGTTTCAGGGTAGTTTCGCGTTTCTGCTGCATTGCTACATCCATAAATAGCTTCTTAGCTGCAATAGATAACTCAAAGAATTCTTTTGTAAATACTATTGGGCTGATAAATGTATATGCATTTGCTTTATTTGTTTCCTTATTCATGAAATCATTTAAGATGATTTTATATTTACCACTGTACTCATTTTCGATTGTAATGATGTTATGGAAGCTTAATTTCTTCAAAGCCACATAAAATTGTGAGTGGTGAATATGTGCAAATGCTTCTTTATAATTTTTATAATCTTCCCAAAGCATATGAATCGATACATGTGAAAGCTCACCATATGTATTACATTTTTTATGAAGAAATAGAAATACTTCTAAATCAGCATTTGTAATTCCGTATAGCTTATGTTTTCTGCCTTCGTTCTTATCAAATTCACTTACTTTATCTACAATCTTTTTCATTTTCAGTGAAAAAGATGGCTTTGCTTTAGCAACAAATCCCTCTTCATCTGCAATTCGTTCTTCATAGGACATTGACTTCACAATGTCTTCTAGATAAGTATCTTTAAAACTGTAATACTTACCTTCTAAAGCATCTACTAACCTTTGCCATGATTTAATTGTTACAATTACCGGTGTTGTTGTTTCACCATTCAAACTACGTTTGTTCTTTATAACGAAAGGTTTTGCCATCTTTTTCACCTCCTTTTATTTTAAGTTGCAGTTTTCCCCACAATTAGATATAGAATTTCATTTTTGATTATATCAAATCGAATACTGGTGAAATCTGTCCCTTTAAGAGGAAAAATAAAAAAATGAAACGTGCCTCAATCCCTTGTGCGACAAGGGGTTTGACGTTTCATGAAAAAAAGTTTGTTGCCACCATAGGGCTATGAAGTTTTTTGAATATGAAACGTGGTATACAGTAGGATAAATCTTTCTAAACCATTGATTTCATAGGGTTTTAGGCTAATTCTTTTTCAAAGTTGTAGCCATCATATAGCTATAACGTTTCATGTTTTTTGTAGGATGAGAAATTTCCATAGTTTTCGTATAAACACTGATATATAGGGAGTTATAACTGTTTTTAAATGAAAAGTTGTAGCCATCATACCGCTATAAACATTTTACTTCGTTTCATGTTTCCTGCCGTCATATAGCTATAACGTTTCATGTTTTCAAAATAAATAAATTTATATAAAAAACCGCTGTAACCATTGGTGTATAAGGGTTTTTGTGAGGTTTTATGAGGTCAGTTGTAGCCATCATATAGCTATAATGATTTTATCGAGTTTTTGTTCATATTTTATGAAATGGCTTTATATCAACGTTTATCACTAAAGCGCATAAAATAAAATTTTTTTTAGAAGAATAATTGTCAGGAGATTCTCGTTTCATTTTTTTAAAGTTGTAGCCATCATATAGCTATAACGTTTCATAAATCACGAAATTGTAGCCATCATATAGCTATTCATTATTAAAAGTAAGAAGTAATAGCCAAGATAAGACTATACAGTTTCAAATAAGGGCTTATAGCCACGATAAAGCTACATAGTTTCAAGTAAGAAGTATAGCCGTGATAAAGCTATACAGTTTTAAATAAGAAGTAATAGCCGGGATAAGGCTATGCAGTTTCAAGTAAGAGCTTATAGCCAAGATAAGGCTATATAGTTTCAAGTAAGAAGTAATAGCCAAGATAAGGCTATGCAGTTTCAAGTAAGAGCTTATAGCCAAGATAAGGCTATATAGTTTCAAGTAAGAAGTAATAGCCAAGATAAGGCTATGCAGTTTCAAGTAAGAGCTTATAGCCAAGATAAGGCTATGCAGTTTCAAGTAAGAGCTTATAGCCAAGATAAGGCTATGCAGTTTCAAGTAAGAGCTTATAGCCAAGATAAGGCTATATAGTTTCAAGTAAGAGCTTATAGCCATGATAAGGCTATATAGTTTCAAGTAAGAGCTTATAGCCATGATAAGGCTATATAGTTTCAAGTAAGAAGTAATAGCCAAGATAAGGCTATGCAGTTTCAAGTAAGAGCTTATAGCCAAGATAAGGCTATATAGTTTCAAGTAGAAGTAATAGCCAAGATAAGGCTATGCAGTTTCAAGTAAGAGCTTATAGCCAAGATAAGGCTATATAGTTTCAAGTAGAAGTAATAGCCATGATAAGGCTATGCAGTTTCAAATAAACCTTATAGCCAAGATAAGGCTATGTAGTTTCAAATAAGAAGCAGTTTTATATAATTAAAGACAAGTAAAGGGAATTTAAATGATCCACAATAAAACCTGTGAAAACCAACAATTGTGAGGATTATTCAGATAACATTTCAAATTAAAGGTTATGTGGTTTTCTAAATGGGAAAAGTAAACGCATTTTGATTCATACATTCGTTTAAAGTGAACTTCCATCAGTGGGAGTCTTATAGCCTGCGAATGGTGGAATGAAAAATGGACTAAGAATTTAATCTTAGTCCATTTATTATTTTATATCCATTTTGTATGGAATGTACCTTCTTTATCTACTCGTTTATACGTATGCGCTCCAAAATAATCGCGCTGCGCTTGCAATAAGTTTGCCGGTAGTTTGGCAGTACGATAGCTATCATAATAAGAAATTGCTGCTGAAAATGCAGGTATCGGAATGCCCTGTTGTACCGCCATTGAGATAATTTGGCGTAATCCGCCTTGATATGACTCTACAATTTCTTTAAAGTATGGATCAAGTAAAAGGTTCGGTAGGTCAGTGTTAGTCTCATAAGCCTCTTTAATGTTCTGTAAAAAGGCAGCACGGATAATACATCCGCCTCTCCAAAGCATAGAAATGCTGCCAAAATCAAGGTTCCAATTATATTCCTCAGAAGCTGCCTTCAATTGCGTGAATCCTTGTGCATAAGAACAAATTTTACTCATATATAAAGCTTGGCGCACTGCTTCAATTAATTCAGCTTTTTCAACTCCAATTGCTGTTTTATCTTTAGGGCCAGATAAAACTTTGCTTGCGTTCACACGCTCTTCTTTTAAAGCAGAAATGCAACGTGCAAATACAGATTCCGTGATAATAGGCAGAGAGATACCTAAATCAAGTGCGCTTTGACTTGTCCATTTACCTGTACCCTTTTGTCCTGCAGTATCAAGAATAACATCCACTAATGGCTTACCAGTTTCTTCATCTTTCTTCTTGAAGATATCGGCTGTAATCTCAATTAGATAGCTGTTCAATTCACCTTTATTCCATTCAGCAAATATTTCATGGAACTCTTCTGCAGTCAAATCAAGTGTTTGTTTCAAGAAGAAATATGCTTCACAAATTAATTGCATATCTCCATACTCAATACCGTTGTGAACCATCTTTACATAGTGTCCTGCCCCATTAGGTCCGATATAAGAACAGCAAGGCTCGTTATTCACTTTTGCAGAGATGTTTTCAAGCATATCCTTTACTTTTTCGTATGCATCCTTCTGTCCGCCTGGCATAATAGATGGTCCCTTCAATGCACCCTCTTCGCCGCCTGACACACCTGCCCCGATGAAATTGATTCCTTCTTCGGCAAGACGTTTGTTTCGGCGAATTGTATCGACAAAGTATGTATTACCACCATCAATTAAAATATCACCTTTATCAAGGTGAGGGACTAGAGAATCAATTGCTTTATCTGTAATTTCCCCTGCATTAACCATTAATAAAATCTTTCTAGGTGATTCAAGTGAGTTAACAAACTCTTCAACTATATGAGTACCAACTAAGTTTTTACCTCGGTTTTCCTCAATGATTTCATCAACTTTTTCCTTTGAAATATCATATAGGGCAACAGAATACCCTTTGCTCTCAAAGTTAAGTGCGAGGCTTTTTCCCATAACGCCCACACCAACAACTCCAATTTGTAACTTTTCCATATTCCATCGTTCCTTTCCATGTATGTTACTCTGTATTATAGTATATATACCTAAAATATCACTTTAATCAAATAATCAATCTTTTTCATTTCAATAGGCTCCGCCAGTATTCGTACATAAGGTTATAGGGACACGGCACATCACTATCAAGTTAAAAAATAAAGAGAAATTGTCATCCTTATTAATCAATCATGAAAAATAACCGGTTAATTATGAAAAATCACATTAAACAGCTTCCGTATCCCTTTTACTGTTTAGAAAGATCTATACAAATAAACTTAGTAATAAGGTAAACCCTAATCCGGCTACAGAAACGATAGTCTCAAGTAAAGTCCATGTTGCAAATGTTTCTTTCATGCTTAAACCAAAGTACTCTTTGAACATCCAGAAACCAGCATCGTTCACGTGTGAAGCAATTAAACTACCAGCCCCTGTTGCAAGGACAACTAAAGCAA
Organism: Bacillus sp. TH13; assembly: GCF_016651175.1. Taxonomy (NCBI): domain Bacteria; kingdom Bacillati; phylum Bacillota; class Bacilli; order Caryophanales; family Bacillaceae; genus Bacillus; species Bacillus sp. TH13. The sequence continues at coordinate 275,156 of NZ_JAEKEJ010000007.1, forward strand.
GGTTAACATCAGATTGACCTAACATCGGAATCACTAAACCGACAGTTGTTAATGCAGCAACCGTAGCAGACCCCAATGAAATACGTAAGATGGCAGCGATAATCCATGCGAGCAAGATCGGTGATAATGAAGTTCCTTTGAATAATTCGGCTACATAGTTACCAACGCCGCCATCAATTAATACTTGTTTGAAAGCTCCGCCTCCACCAATAATTAAGAGCATCATCCCAATATTCGAGATCGCTGTTGTACAAGATTCCATCACGTTTTTGATTGGAATATTTCTTGCCAATCCCATTGTATAGATCGCAACTAGTAAGGATATCAACATGGCAGTATCCGCATTCCCAATAAACTCGATCGTTGCTAGTAAACTATTATCTTTAAATCCCATTGTTTTTTGCAGCAAAGTAATAATTGTAGCGACTGCCATTAAAAGAACAGGTAGTAAAGCGGTAAAAACACTGATTCCAAAGCCAGGAGTTTCTTCAAGTTTAAATACTTTCTGCTCACCTAATGATTGGATATTACCGGTTTTTGTGAACGCCTCAGGTACTAGTTTTTTTGCAAGTTTAGTAAATACAGGTCCAGCTAACACAACAGTTGGAACCGCTATCATAAAACCGTAAAGTAATACTTCACCGATGTTTGCATGCAATTCACCAGCGATAGCAGTTGGTCCTGGGTGTGGTGGTAAAAATCCGTGTGTTACAGATAAAGCAGCTGCCATCGAAATACCGAGATATAAGATAGAAACTTTTAATTCTCTTGAAATTGCAAATACAATCGGAATTAATAATACTAATCCTACTTCAAAAAATAATGCAATCCCGATAATAAATGAGGCAGTCACAACAGCCCATTGAATGTTCTTTTCACCAAATTTTTTCACAAGGGTCATGGCAATGCGTTGTGCACCCCCAGAATCTGAAAGCAACTTACCTAACATCGCACCAAGTCCAAAAACGAGTGCTAAGTGCCCAAGTGTTCCGCCTAATCCCGCTTCAATGGTTTTAAAAATCTTTTCTGGTGGCATTCCAAGTGCTAAAGCAACCCCGACCGATACAATGATTAATGAAATGAAGGTATTTAATTTAAAGCGCATAATCAGTAAAAGTAATGCTAAAATCCCAATTGCTACAATGACTAATGGCATCGTAGTTCCCCCTAATCTTAGCTGTATTTGTATTTATCCCGCTATTCGTGGGAAGTAAGGCCCCCCACCTCGAGATTTAGATAGAAGCGAGGCGTGGGGAATTACTCATGAAAGTTTTACTTTATTAAATTTCTTTGATAATTTGCAATTCGTGTATAATCATCTTCTAGTGCCCTTGATAGGTTAATAAATATCGGCAGTAATTGTCTGTATTCTTTTGTTGCTTCTTCTTTCGGTGTATGTTTGTAGGTACTCCCAACCATTTCGGAAACGATTTCAAAAGAATCAATTTTTCCTGTGGCATAGAGACCTAATATACATGCACCTAGACAAGAGCTTTCGTAGCTCTTTGGAACAACGACTTCAGATGCAAAAATATCAGACATCATCTGTCGCCAAACGTCAGACCTTGCGAAGCCGCCTGTTGCTTGAATACGAGTTACAGGACCATCCATGCATTCGGTTAATGCTAAAAATACAGTGTATAAATTATATATAACGCCTTCTAAAGCTGCACGAATCATATGTTCCTTCTTATGTGACATCGTTAAACCGAAGAAGGAGCCACGTACATCTGGATTCCATAATGGTGCACGTTCCCCTGCGAGGTATGGATGGAATAATAATCCGTCTGCACCAGGTCTCACACGTTCAGCTATTTTAGTTAATACATCGTATGGATCAATTCCTAGTCTTTTCGCAGTTTCTACTTCTGATGAAGCAAGTTCATCACGAATCCAGCGAAGGACCATCCCTCCATTGTTTACCGGTCCACCAATTACCCAATGCTTTTCCGTTAAGGCATAACAAAATATTCTTCCTTTTTTATCTGTTTGTGGTTTATCAATGATGGTCCGAATAGCACCACTTGTTCCAATTGTGACAGCAATCTCACCTTTTCGAATTGCATTCACACCTAGATTAGAAAGCACCCCATCACTAGCACCAATGACAAACGGTGTTTGTGAATCGATACCAATCTTTTGGGCTAAATCTGGATTGCAGTTGCTAAATATTTGGGTGGTTGGTACGAGTTCAGATAATTGAGCTGGTGTTATACCAGCAATTTTTAAAGCTTCCCCATCCCAATCTAGTTTTTTTAAGTTCATCATACCCATGCATGAGGCGATGGAATGATCAACAACATATTGATCAAAGAATTGTTTGAAGATATATTCTTTGATTCCAATATATTTCTTCGTTCTAATAGCAATTTCCGGATGATCATTCACAATCCATGTAATTTTACTTAATGGTGACATTGGGTGAATAGGTGTTCCTGTTCGTCTATAAACTTCATGGCCATTCAGTTCATCTTTGATTTTATGTGCCCATGCCTCACTGCGATTATCTGCCCAAGTAATACAAGGTGTCAGCGGCTGATCATTTTCATCCATGGCAATGACACTATGCATAGCACTGCTAAATGAAATAAACGATGGTTTTTTATCTGAATGCTGTTTCGTTATATTTGATATCGCTTGTAAAACAGCTTGGAAAATCTCTTCTGGGTCTTGTTCCGCTGTGGATATATCCGGTGTGCGAAGTGGATAACCAATATTCTCGGTTTGGATGATTTCGCCTTTTTCAGTAAATAAAACTGCTTTCGTACTTGTTGTACCGATATCTATACCTAACATATAGTTACTCATGTCCTTGCTCAACTCCTTTAGATAACATTTGTTGTGACATCCAGAGGTCTTCGACTTTCCCTTGCACATCATCAAAGTTTTGATGTAAGGCCTCAATCATGAGGGCTCGATCTTTTGATTCGATTGCTTTTATATAAAGCTCATGATTTTTAATAATCCGTTCAAAGTCTTCGTATTTTTCCTTGAAACGAGTACGCATTGATAAAAGGATTAAGCTTTCCATAACAGGCTTTAAATTATTCCAAATCATCAGGATGTAGGAATGCTCAATGGTTCGAATAATCGTTTCATGGAATAAGAGATCTTGATAAGAAAATTCATCAGAATCATGATATTTAATGGCGATTTTCATCATTTCCATTATTTTATTTAGTTCTCTTACTAAATCATTTGTGTCCATCTTTCCAAGTCGCTCAAAGATAAATGTTTCTATAAGTAAACGAACATCATATATTTCTTCGATTTCTTTCTCGGTTAAACCAATAACAACTGCGCCCATTCTTTCTAAGCGAATAATATTTTCAGAAGCTAGTAATTTTAATGCTTCACGAACGGGTGACCGACTTACAGAAAAATCGGCAGCTATTTTATTTTCTGACAGGATGGTACCGCTTTCAATTACGTCTGCAATAATGCGCATTCTCAATTCGCTCGCAACACGATCACCTGTAGAAGCTTTTGAAAGCCATTTTTCAGGATAAAGAAATCCCATTGATTTTGTCATAAACCCACCTCTTGTTAATCAAGTATACTTGTATACAAGTATTATAACTTGGATTTTTAATTATGCAAGCGCTTTTATTGTTTACTTTGGTTCTTTTAGAGGAAAACCCCATAATTAATAAGCTAACAAGTCGAGTCGCCCCAAAAACTATTATTATTGATGGAGAAGATTTAGGGAATGGAAAACTGAAGAATATGATATCCAAGGACTTACATCAACATATTTACCATTCGGGTTTACAACTTTTTGAATCATAAATATAGATGTTAAAAATGTAACAGTAACTGAATTTGAGCATTAAAAACTTTCAAAAATTGAAATTGTATTGTAAAGTAATGATTTTACAAATAGAAGCAGTTTTATATAATTAAAGACAAGTAAAGAGAATTTAAATGATTCACAATAGAACGAGTAAAAATCAGTAATTGCGCGGATTATTCAGATAACATTTCAACTTAAAGGTTATGTAGCCATCATATAGCTATGACGTTTCATAGTTTTAGGATTTAAATTATATTGGTTATTAACATTGTTAGGAGGTACTTAAATATGGAGAAAGTATTAGTATTGTTCAGTGACGCCCTCCTACTTGCTGCTCCAATCTATGAAGAAAATAAGCAGTTATGGGCCAAATGGAAAAAATATTATAACGAAGTACAAGAGAATCACGATAAATTAGTAACATCAGCTAATATATCCCCTTCATTCTCAACACTTGTTTCTTGGTTGGGTCAGAAACAAGAACAAGGAATATCGTTGTTGAACATTTATGCGAATCTAGATAAATATAAAATTGAGATTCAAAATGTATTAGATAAAATCATTGAACAAGAGTTTGGAGAAAAGTTTGAAGCAGTTGAACCAACTCAAATTTCAAATCCTGAACATGGTCATATAAAAGAGCATATAGCAGATATACCTGACGACTATTATCCCGTATCTAATGACGCAATGTACTATCAATTACGTGATGGAATAGCAAAAAATCAGTTTGAAGAAGATGAAGTAGCAGCAAAACAGGTACTGCCATTAGAAACAAAGAATTCAAGCGGAGTTGCACAACTATCTTCACATAAAGATGAGGATTTGAGATTAGTGAATACAAATGAAGCAGAAAGATGGTCTATATTGGTTGATGGGGTAATTAGTAATATGGATGATCTTACAGCAGATTGTTTGGATACCATTACAATACAATGGTTAAATCAAGCTAAATCTCCAGATGAATTCATAGATTTTAGTTATGAAAATGTATTGGAATTATGTAATATGCCAAAAGCATCAGCAAACGGTGTAGAGTATTATCGTGCGGAAGATAAGATTAAAGTAGCACAACGTATTGCAGCGTTAGCAAGCATCTTTATTTATTTGAATGATGATAATGAAGTTGTAGTATTGAACGATCAAGCTGAAACTGGGGAACAATTTGAAGTAAAACGTGAAGTAATCAAAAGGCTATTCGTACTGGACTCTGTAGTGTTATGGAGAGATAAGAATACTAATGAATATATGGGGATAGAATCCTGTAAGATTAAACCAGGTAGTTTCTTATCGGGCTATTTGTATGGATCTAATAGCACAACTGCTTTATTGTCGAAAAAAGCATTAGAGTATAATAGCTATAGACACAAGTTTCATAAACGTTTAATACGTTATTTATCCTGGCAGTGGCGAATTCGTCAACAATACAGTACTTTAAAAAGACCATACTCCATTGGTGGAGAAAAAGGTTTATTATCTGTAATGGGTATTACAACCACAAAGGGTCGCCCAACTCGAATTCGTGAACAACTAGAAAGTGTTTTAATTGATTTAGAAAAAGAAAATGTAATTTCACATTGGGCGTATGCAGAGGAATTGGATGAAACAAAGATAGGAGAACGTAATTGGTTTAAGAATTACTATTCCAAATTAGGAATCATTATCTTACCACCCAAAGAATTGATGAATAATATAGATAGTATGGTAAAGAAAAAAGTAATAGGTATGCAAGAGAAGCAGGAAGACCATTATATTGCAGGGACAGTAAAACAAACTCCTGAGGGATCAGAAGATGTGATACGAGAAAAAATTATGTATCAGCATATGCATCAAAATAAAACAATGCGTGAGATAGCAGATGAAATAGGTCTATCCCCTGCTACACTATCAAGATTCTGTAATAACAAAATGAAGCGTATTTCAAAAAGTGTTAATGAAAAGCTAAACAAGTGGTATGAAAGACAAATGATTATAGAGTCTATGTAAAAAGAAGCAGTTACCTTTAACTGGAGAGGTACCTGCTTCTTTTTAGTTTGTTCATATTCTGCTTTTGCTTTGAAATAAACTTTGTTCACAATATATTTCACTAATTATTCTCAAGAACGTCGTGTAACCTCTCAGCAAACTCTTTATAATGCACTGTGTTGTATCCCGTATGGTGTCCGGGAAACTCAGCAAACTCTGTTCCGAGTTGTTTTGCTAAGTTGACTGCGCAATGGTAAGGAAAAAATTCTTGTGAAACACTTCCGCCGGCTGGAAGTACTTGTATCAATACAGATTTTAATGGAGTCTTTAATGCATCGATATTTAAAGTATATTTGAGAATTCCTGGGATTTCATACTCAGTGAAATACGTCGAATTATCGAGTAGCCGCTTTGTTAGTACATCTTTCGATAATCTGAAATTGGTATCATCAATATTTGACAATAACTTCATAACCTCACTTCGATGATTTTTCTTAAGGTCTTCCATGAATTTTATAGCTTGATTGAACTCATTTTCAGGTAAAAGTTGTAATAAAACTGGTTCGTGTGAGATTAGTAACTGTATCTGCTCAGGATGGCGTATGCACAGATCAAGTCCGATGACAGCACCAGAACTACTTCCGAATACATAAGCTGGTTCATCGGTCAGATTGGCTAGCAGTCGGTGAGCGTCTTCACTATGTGTGTTCACATGATAATCCTCAGTCTTATTCGCGAGATTGCTACGTGAATGACCACGACGATCGTAAGTAACAACTGTATACCAATTAGCAAGATGGTCGGCGATATTATGGAACTTATCGGCATCACCACCCCCACCATGGATCAAAAGAAGAATTGGACCTGAGCCACGCACCTCATAGTAGATGCTCGCTCCATGTACTTGCAATGTTCCGTTTTTTACTATCCTCATTTGTACATCCTTCCCTTCTTCTGTCATCTCCCTTAACACTACACGATTGGTGAAGGATATAAAATGCAAGAAACAACTAAGAAACAAATTTGCCATTAGAAAGAACAATGAGCGTCATTTCATCAGTGCATCCATTTTATTTAGAGCAGACAATTATTTTATGTAAGTATCTCAATTAGAGATAATCTATTTCTCGCCTGACTTTTCCAAAAGAAAGTTTAAATTGCCATGATATAAACAATTCCAAAATTGTCTATTGTAGTTATCATCATTAATTAATATGTTATTATCAAGCTCGACTAATTTGTTCTTCAAATCATGAAAAGTCTTTATTAGATCACAATCTTTGTAGTGCCCCTGCTCTATTAGCTGAACCCAATACTTTTTAAAGCAATTGAAGCAGGAATGCATTTTCTCTATAGAAGAATTAACAAAATATCTTTCTACTCTTTCTATAATTTCATGCTCTAGCTCATATATCTCCCCTGTGGGCTGGTAGATAGTAATTAGATTACCTGAATCCATATTACTCCCAATAACAAGGTATGGTTTAAACTTCTCTAAACTCGTTAAAAACGCTTCTGTATATTCTTTATCCAATATCGATAATGAAAAATCATTTTGTTTTGTCCATTCCACTACATCTAAAAGAAAACCATTTGAATAGGTGTAAAATTCTACATTGAGACATTCGAATTCATTTCCTTTAATTTGATGATTAAGTAAAAAGTGCATACTATCAATGGGCAAATTCAATTTGGCTATTTCCAATGTCATTCCTCCAACCCTTATTATGTAATCCATTTTCTGCTTCTACACAAACTTAATTAAATTTTAGCATAAAGAAATGGTCTTCTTGCGGAAAGTAGAATATGAATTAATAAAAAGGTATGAGTATACAACCCACACCTTTTTACCGTTATAAATATTCGTTATATGCTTAGTGCATCAATCATGATTAATGTCACCTTCGATATATTGACTGAGTTTATCCTTAATTGCCGCACTTTCTGGGGTTACTTCTGCTACTTTACGATTGTGAAGACGAGAGCCACCTTCCATTTCATCTAAAGGTAATGTATTTTCTTCTTCTTGAGGAACAGTAGCAGCCATTTGTTGTAACCATTGCATTGTTAAGTTAGATGTTGTATTTTTACCATTGATTTCTGCAGTTCGTTGAATTTCCTGTTCCTGCTGATTATGGGTAACAGTTGACGTGTAAGCAGGTTCTCTATATTGTGGTGTATGCTTCGCCCTTGGCACTTCTATTGGAGATTCAGTAATAACTGATGCTTTGTTGTTAAGTTCAATAGGTTCTCTATGTTTACTTGTATCTGGTACATTTTCTTTTGGAACATCGATTACTTCAGTAATTTTTGCGGGTTCTGTTTTATTAGAAGTAGCAATTGATGCTGTAGTGCTTTCCTTTTCTAGTTTAGGAGCAGAGTTTCTTGAGTAATCTTGCACAGACTGACTATTAGTTAATTCTCCTTCATTGTCAGTATCATCTTCATTATTATAAAAATCGTAAGTATCAGGATTTAACGTTTGTAACCAGCCTTCTATTGCAGTAGGTGCTGTTTTAGGTGTACTCAATTCCTCAATTACAGCTTCTTCACTATCAACATTTGTATCTGTGACATAATCATCATATTTAATTTCCGTATTCAATGACTCTTCACGAATTTTTAACCAATAAGCAGCTGCTTCTGCATCAACTTGAATCTTAGCTGTTTTAAACTCAGAGGCAGGAACAAAGTTAGCATTTACTTGTATTCCTCCTTGTGGAGCATTATCTTTTACAATTTTAGCCGCACACTGGAATGCTTTTTGAATTAAGATATCATTTTCAGAAAGAATGGGTACCTCTAGTTTCGAATAAGAGTAGGATGTTCTACGTGTACTTTGAGTTTTCGTTTCTGCAGTTACCATATCAATTTCTTGATCACCTTCACGTGCCTCATAAATTGTTTTCGTACCCATTAGCTTACTAAACAATTTAGCATCTTCATTAGTAACATCACCATAAACAAGCTTGTTACGAAATGTCCCTAATAGGATATCCATGAATCTTGGGCCATGTTCAATTGCTAATTGACTAATTGTTTGTGCAATAACAATTAAAGGTGCTTTATATTTACGGGATTGAGCAGGAAAACTTTTAAATGCTTTATAAATGTAATCTGCAAACTCATCGACTAAAACCGGATGGTAAGGAGATACGTTAGGCTTACGACGGAAAATAGCATTCTGTACGGCATATAAACACAATTTGCCAAATACATCAGATAGATCAGAAAGTTCCCCTTTTGCTGTATTGACTAACAATATACCTCCAAATTCCAGGTGTTTCTCGAAATCGAAATCCGATGGACCACATAAAACACGTCGGAGCAGAGGTTGAGCAGAAATATCATTTAATGTGTTTCGTAAACCGCGAACAAAGGTTTCTTGTTTATCAATAATCTTTGGTTGACCATAGTATTTCCCTTCAGTATGATAAACAACTTCCCCTCCCCCACGGCCACCAGAAATTTCAGGAACATAATTTAAATCAAACCATTCATCTACTTGTTTCATAATGCGGAAATGGTTTCGTTCATCCCTATCCGGAATAGATTCAATATCATTCGGAAGTCGTTCTTTTAATTTGAGATGCATCTCAAACACAAGATTAGCATCATTATACATATCAATTAAATGCTCAAATCTAGCTTCAAAGTTAGAATCATGGAGTTTTAACAGATAAATATGTTGTTTAAGATGAGAACGCTCAGATTGAACGAAGAACGGATTCACTGCTCCATTATCAGAGAGACCCGTTAATACTGAACATAACATCTCAGCAACTTTATCAACTGGACCACGTACAAAATTTATTGAAGGGGTATCAGGATTTGTTGGGTCTAAATAGAAAATAACACTTTCGGGAATCTTGTGTGCTAATACCAATTTATATACTTTTTCGCAGAAGTCATTAGATGGCTCGATAACTGTAAGACCATTAACCTGCGTACCTTTTACATCCTCTGAATGATAATCTTTTCTTGCATATAAGGTTTTAAAGTTATTAATCATGGAAGCCATATAGTCAAGAATTTGATTGGCAATTGGCAAACCTAGTGCAGCTGATTTACCTGTACCAATGTTACCTATGATCATTATATTAAGCGTTAGAGACTTGCCCTGTATTACTGCCATTTCCCGTGTAGCACTGTTAGGACCAAGAAAGATATCGGGTTCAGGCAATTTTGATGGATTCTTTTCAGTGAAAAATCTGTGTAATGAAGTAGCAAGTTTCCGTTGACGATCATCATTCAAAAAGGAAAGCATCCAACCAGGTATTTTAAATACGTATTCCCATTTTCCGAATTCATCTATAAGCTCTTTTTTATGTTCATAAAAAATCTTAAAGAGCCATAAGAGTACGAGAATAATAATAATTACAGGTATAGCAAATACAAGGTGCATAATATTACTAAAATTTGAAAGTATGGTATCCTCTAATCCTTTGTCATTTAGTGAAACCTCTCCAGCTTTCGAATGTAAGAATGGAATAAATATTTTAGCTAATGGAACACTAAACGCCCATAAGTACTGGGCAACTATACCAATTAACATCATCGAGAAGATAAACCATCTGCGCTTTATCTCCTGGTAGGTCTTAACCTTGGTTGATAGTTGCCAAGTATAAATTAAAATCCAAAAGCTAAAAAAGGTTTCAATGTAATAATTAGTTTCAAACGGATTACCGAAGATACTTAAAGTAGGCAATGGAGTGCCCATTTGTATTGACCAGAAAGAAGCGTATTTATATATTCCTCTAAAAGCAAAATACCAAGCTAGCAGAAGTAGTAATGTTATAACATAGTAAGATGAGCGGGCTGCTAAACGATATTTCCAACTTTTTGTAACGTCGATTGTAACTGTATAGGAATTTTTTTTACTCTTTCCGGCTTTTGGATCCTCCCCATTACCTGGTCCATTATTGAGTTCAGCATTCTTTTGAACTGCATTCTCCAAATTCTTGTTTCACCCTCTCTTTTAACGAATAAAAAGCAGCGGTGAAATTAAGCAATTCAGCAGATGTAGCCAATAATATATTCTCTGGTGCTATGGAATTGTGATACAAATCAGTAAAAATGGCTTGCTGCCCATGCTCTAATTCATCCGCTTCATATATCCCCAAAATTTTAATTGGGTTTAGTGTTCGGTGTTGATTTTGCATGGCCAACAATCCTGATAATTGCTGTAATTTAAAGTGTGTGTTAACCTCCCCTACCTTAAGTATTGTTAATATACATAATATTTCTAAGTAATCTAAAGATTTTTTTTCTTCATCAGGTGCTTTTTTTCGTAATACCAAAATGTCATCTGTTAGCTCAAGTAGTTTAGAATGTTGAATCCCTTTCGCTTGAATTTCATTTTTATTAGAAATCCACTCTACCGAATAAGGGAAAGAAGAATTTATGTTTAAACGTTCAGCGATTTTTTTTAGCAAATGACTTTTGTTTAAACTATTAATTTCGCGAATTTCATGAAGAATATTATTTATTACAAGTGCAGATCCACCCATATTGCTTACGTAAACATTTAGGTTATTCACTACACTTAAACGTGGTATATTGCTGAATGCCTTTTTTAAATTTGTTACACGTGTAGTTCTTTTTTTGTAAGTAGAAATTGTGTGATAGGAATCATCGATTACTGAAAATAAAACGTAAAACTGTTTAGACGCATTAGAAGCAGCGATATCAAGATATTTTTTTAGTTTGTTTTCTAGAAATGGAATGTTTTCCGTTCCTGTATCAACTTCAATATTGATAATAGAATCATTACATGTAAGAACCCAATCAGGAATGATTAATAGGTCTCCCTTTAGGTCTGGATAAAACACTTTAGATGGACGAAATGAATAAACGAGTTGAGGTAAGTCTGGTTGGAAGGAAACGGGTTGAAGTTCTGGTTGAAACATTTCGCGATACTCTTCATCTTCATATAAGAAGTAGACATCATTTGAATCGGAATACATTAGGTTGGGTAAATGTAAGTTTTGCTTAACAATTGAGTTTAATGGAAAAAGATAATCGCCATTACCACCTACAATTGCACCGGTATGTTCATTTTGGGATTCTGCTTCAAGTAGATTTAGCACGAATTGTGTAATAGCTATATTGTGTTCATATTGCCTTTTGGTAACAAACGATGTGTTGCAATCAGTAATTAATTTTAAACGATATAATATTTCTGCTCCCTTTGAAGCTATAGAAACGAAATCTAATGTAAAGCCACGCTTTTTTCTCACACTTATATTTTCTTTTTTTATTAATTTCATTTTTGCCCACTTAGTTAACTTGGATGAAAATGTAGTTCGACTTATAGGCTCCCCACTTATTAATTCATAAAATTTTCGTAATTGAATTTGAGATACTGTTCGTTGTTCATATAAAAATAAGACTGTAAAAATGTCAGAACGATTAAAATAAACTCCGCGGTCATTCTCTCCGACGATATATTTAACGGCATGATCAAATGATTTTTTCAATTTAAAACACTCCCTTGATATGGAAAAAATATACGGAAATCTGCATAAAAACGGGTGCAATTGTCATGAAATGAAAGTAATTAACGTTGGATAAATTAAGCAATTCAGTACATAAAAATGATTAGTGTATATTTTAACTGAAATTTACAAAAAAGTAACCCATTATCCCCTATGAACTCTCGATTTAAAAACGCATATTATTTCGTCAGGTGTGGGTAATTAAATTCAATGATATCAAGTGGAAAATTACTATTAGGGTTCGTCATTTGTACTTTGACATAGATAAAAGAACATATGACGAACTCTAATGATGAAAAAAGGGTTCGTCATTTGTATCTCGTCATATATGTGTAGAGTAACAAAAATAGATAAAATATACAGTGAATATTCTTTTGCATAGATGATATTAAGTGTTAAACAGAATTGTATTTAATTCTATAGAGCTATTTGTTTATCAGAAGGAAAAATTACATCATAAAAGAAATAAGTAAATAAACATTATAAAGTAAATGAAAATTGTGTATATTTTATATTTTGCATGTTACAATCTGTTTTAAGGGGTGAAAAAATGCGGAATTGGAACACAGAATATGGGTTAATAACAAAGATAATACAAAGCGAATTTGAAACGGACTTTCTTTATACTAAAGTAATCAATACATTAAGTATCGAACACGAGATAATCCCAATAAAGTTTGCAGCTCTAGATCCTTATAGAACGTATACTACGGCACAAGTCAGTAGAATTTTGAGGATAAAATCTAATCAATTAAGATATTTAATCAACAAATACGGTGAATACATCCAATTAATAAAAAAAGAACCAAATATGCTATTTCATTTAAAGCTTTATACAGGATTTATTTAGTAAATCTATGTTTAACAAAGAAATTAGTTAATTTAGCTGAATTTAACAACATTATGACTTTACATGTTAGTTATAGCGATTATATTGATATGAAATTGACAAGTTATACTGACAAGTTTGTAGAACTTAACTATAAAACTAGCCAATTAAATGAAAATGAATCAGAATTTTATGCGTTATTCCTGCAAATATCAGAAATAACTACGGAATTAATAAAAGAAATAGCTGAATATAATATGACATTAACATCCCCTTTCCTTTCTGTTGACAATAGAGAGAGAAATAAGTTGGTAAATAAGAAACAGGATCATGAAGTTCTTTTCAATAAACTAAGTATTTTATATAAAAATTTATAATTAGAAGAGTAATACTTTATTAAGTATTACTCTTTTTTTATAAACTTATTTATAACGTGTATACATAAGACTTATAAGTAAGACGTATAAAGATTTGTGGTAATATTGTATTGACATGAAATTAATATAAAAGTAAATAAAACCTTTATTTGTAGGTGTTTTTATGTAAGTCTTATATATAGTACGTTTATGTAAGTTGTATAAGTACGATAGAGGTGTTATTAGCAATATATTTTAGATGTATCAAATGTTAAAACTATAAATCTGGATAAAAATCTACATAAATACTGCCTTTTTATTAAGTATCCGATAGTTATTGTTAGTTATATGAAAACTGAAATTAACATGTTTTGTTTACTACGCATATAAATGACTTACATATACGTCTTATATATAAAGTATTGATATGTAAGAGTTTAATTCGTTTTTTGAAATGAAATCCTTATATAAGTCTTGTATATAATAACCTTATATAAGACTTATATATAATGACTTGATATACGTCTTATAATAATGTAATATGTTTTTAGGAATAATTAACCAACGTTTTAAGGGGGGGACAACTTGAACGAGGTATTAAGTGAAAAATATAAACAGAACAAATTTACTCCTGAAGTTGTAGAAATGTTCGCAGACATTATTGAAGAAGACGAAATACTATACAATGTATTTCATTACATAGGATCTCAAGTAAACAAACAATACCAAGAGACAAAGTATATGAGAGGTATTTCAATAAATGAGATAGTAGAAAATGTTGTTATTGATAGGAGAGTAAAGAAACCTAAGGGAAAATCCTATTCGTTAGAAATTGAAAGAACTAATATTTCAAGAAGATCAGCAGAGGGAAGTGTGGGTACTTTAGCTGCCATGTCATTAATAACAGAAAAAATTATGCATCCGTATAAGTTTTTAATTTCAACAATAAGAGGACAACAAATTTTAATTGAATTAGAGAAACGTAAAAATAAGTAAAAAGAACGAAGGAGAGATGGAAAATGGCAAAAAACTTTCTGAAAAACGAAGTTGCTGTAAAGATGACTATGGTTGGTTTTGGGCAAGCTGGAACTAGAATGGTAGATAGGTTTGCTGAGTATAAGCATACAGATGGTACAGCAGTATATAATTGTCTTGCATTAAATAGTAATGACGGAGATTTAGCTGAACTGAAGCATGTTCCAAAAAGCAATCAGGTTTCACTTAAATTAGGTGGTTTAGGTAAAAATCCTGAACGTGCTGTAAAGGTTTTAGAATCTAATGACGATGCTAAAGATAAATTAAAAGAGTTTATTACAGAACGAGTAAGACCTTCTGATGAATTAGTGTTATTTTTTGCTGGTTTAGGCGGTGGAACAGGTACATCTACAATTATTAAGGCAATTGAAGAATTCTCTGCTTTTCATAATAAGCCTGTTATCGCGGAAGAACTTAAAAGTATGGCAATGAAAATCCCTAGAGAAGAACTAATAGCAAATCAAAAAAAGTATGCAAGAATTGCTTTCAATAATGCAATTGAACGTAAAGATTTCATTAAAATGGGTATTGTAGTTACACTTCCAGTTAGAGCCGATGGACCAGACGTACTAAGACAAGTAAATAAATTCTCACAAGAAATTTGGAAATTAGCTAATGATCCGGCTAAAGGTGTAGCGTTTGTTGTGTTTGCAGATAATCAACATTTTTATGATGAGTTTAAAGGATTAAATGAAAATGAGAAAAAAGGAATTGCAAACTCAAGGGACTATGCAAACCAGCGCATTGGAGATATTATTCATGAGTTAAACACAGCTGCAAACGGTTCTGGAACGTCTGTAATTTTAGATTCTCAAGACTTTAAACGAATTCTATTAGAAAGAACTGGCTGCTTGGTAATTAATAAGGTTTCACGTAACATGAACCAAATTGAAAATAGTAAAGAAATTGTAGATATGTTCTCGGAATCATTAAAAGGAAGCTCATTCCACCACCCAATTGATCTAATGAAAACAAATGAAAATGGAGATTTAGAGGCATCTAAAGTGCATCATTTTGGTATGTTGGCAATTTTAGATGAACAAAAAAATATTGATGATTCATTTATGGATGATGCTAAGGTAGAAGTAACAAATAAACTACCAATCAATGGAACTGTTTTTAATGGATATCTAGTTAGTAAGAATGACTTTATGGGTAGCGTGTATACTTTCTATAAAACAGATGCACTACCATCTCGCTTATCTAAAGGATTAGTCGAAGAATACAATGAATTTAAAGAAAAGCAAAGCCAAATTCAATATACAAAGTCTCAAATTACAACTATTGAGGAACAAGATTCAGATGATGATTTCCACATTAATTTTGGTGATTATTTAGAAATGGAACCAGCTAAAGATGAAGAAAAGAATGTACAAAATGATGAAGAATTAGCGGCATTTATGGATCCAGATAAAATGTTTGGAGCATAATAAAAAATAAGCCTGGAATTTTCCAGGCTTATTTTTCTATATTCATAGCATTTTGTATGTACTCAATCATGTTTTCATCAATATAGTTTTCTATGAAAAGCTGCTTCCGCGCAAGATCTTCTTCTTTTTTAAACCAGCCAACTTTTTTAATCCGGGTTTCTTCAGGAAGAGTATTCCACTCTTTTTCAGCTTGTTTTCTTAACTCTGTACGCGCTCTGTGCTGAATAATCATATTATCTAGTCTTTCTTGTCTTTGGCGCTCTTTTAAGGATTCAGGGTCTTCTGGTTCAGGTAACGCAGAACGTACAGCTTCCTCAAATTTTGCTCGATACTCCATTTCAATGTTTTGTAAATGCAATTCAAGCTTTTGCTCTACTATTTTTTCGATTGTTGCAGCTGCTTCATGTATGTTTAATTGAGCTGAAACTTCACTGGTTTGATTTTCTAGTGAAACTGGCCTTAGTTCAAATTGAAGTGGTAAAAGTTCAATAATTGCATCTAGTGACCATTTTTCATCCCTCTTCTGCTTGATAAATAAAGCAATATCTAAATCAAGACTATTATATAATTTTTCATTTGTATTATTGGTTCTAAGAGTTCCATGTAACCCTTTTTCTTCTAACGTGTTGAACCAATTATATACAGTATTGTGATGGCGGCCTACTAACTTTGAAAACTCAGTTATTCGCCATGCTTTTTCAAAAGCGTCTTCATGAATAAAGCTTTTATTAGTTTCTTCACCATTTTCAGTGGTAGTTTGTTTATCTTGTTCAACCATTGTTATACCTCCTTGGAATTTAATCGTAGAAAGTGAAATTAACATAGAAAGTGGAATTGACATGTTAAGTACTTTTCGGCAATACTAATTAAAATACCTTCACAAAATGAAATTAACATAAAATATAGCATTAACATGTAATCGATTATTGGTTAACATGACATTAATGTTTATATAATAACGTTATAAAAGTGTTAATGTCATGTTAATGTTTTGTTGTTTGTAATGCTCTATTTGGAGTGTTAATCCGCTTTATTGTTGCTATGAAATTAACAAATTAGTCTACAATATATTAATGATAAGTAAATAAAAGTGATTTGTAAATAAATTATAAAGATATAATATTAAACTTATAATATAAAAAACTTAAAGTTTATGTATAAAACAAATAAAAAAAGCCCATACTTGAAAGTATAGGCTTAATTATTTAATTAATAATGCTAGGTAATATGAATCTAAAATCTGAATAATGAATCGGTTGTAATGGCTCAGTAGAATTGACGCCAAGGTTATTGTAATAATCTTCATGTACTATACTAATAGGCTTTTTCTCACCATTAAAGCCAATAGATATTAAATCACAGTTTATAACTTTTATAGAAGAATACAGTAATTGTACATTGAAACCGAATTTTATTATTGAGTCTTCAGGTTTAACTGATGGATCAGGTGTTGTAATATCCTCAGTTTGTATTAAGATTTGTGCGTTGCCCTCGGATTTTTCTTCATTTTCTATAGTGATAGCATTATTATTCAATGTAAAGATGCCTGTTGGTTTATTTGATGTAAATAGCATTATTTGTTCTAGAGCCTCTAATATCTCACGTTTGTTAACTAAAATTACATTTTCGTATAGTGGCGAAAGTAATCTAACTAAGACATCGGGATAATCGCCCTCAAGTGTTTGGGTTCTAAATGTTTCAGTATCACTTGATAAAATAAAAGTATTATCGAGTTTGCTCAGTTTAATCGATTTTTTTGTATCGAAACTATAGATAGCTTCTTTTAAAGCGATGGCTGGAATTGTCATTTTAATTTCTTCTTTAAAGGCTGTCTGTAATTTAATAGCTTTATATGCTAGTTGATGGCTATCTGTAGACTGAAAGGTCATGAGGTTCTCTGATACAGTTAGGTGAATGCCTTTTAAAATAGGTCTTTGATTTGAGGTAGACGCTGCATAGCAAACGCTGTTTATAGCTTCTTCTAATATAGAACACTCTATGTCAGCGAAATATTCAGCTTGACTCGGTTTAATTACAGGATAATCACTTACTTTAAAGGTATTTAGAGTGAATTTACTTTTACCAGAGATTACTTGAAGAGTATTTTTTGATAGTTTTAGTTTAATAGGTTCTTTTGTTAATTTTTTTGCGACATCTACTATTTTCTTTTCAACTAAAACTGTTCCTTCTGATATTACTGATACGTCTTCATCACAAAAAACAATCCGCTCAATTGTTTCTTTTGAATTAGTGGCAATAAATCGCAATTTATCTATTTCAGCTACAATCAAAATACTCTCAAGAATAGGCTCTTTTTTGTCTTTACCTGCAAATTTCACCACACCAGATAAGCTTTCAACTAATTTAGATTTTGAAATTTCAATGTGCATAGATATTTCCTCCTCAAAAATATAAAATGTTAATGTTATGTCAATCTCTAATGGGTTCAGTTGATATAACATTGATATTTCGGTGTTTCACTATACTTAACATGTTAATTTCAGATGATATGTTAATGTTAATTGTATATTTTGATTCGTTGAATTTCACTTGATGTTAACATGAAATTGATAGTTAGATTGCGTTTTTGCTTTGTTTTAAATAGCTATCTGTATATTCAACAGCTGCTTCGTTCATAAAACCGATAGTAGTTTTAAAATTGGTAAATTGTTGATTACAGCATCTTGATAACTCATTTAATATATGTTTTTCAGTATTTGAATTACTAGCCATTACTGCAATTTCTGCAGAATGTTTTATTATAGAAATGTAAAATTCTAATTGTTTTTCATTTAACTTTTTAAAATCGCGTTGTTTAGGGTATGACGGTGTTAATATCTCTTTTCGATCATCAATATTAATTTTTAACGCTTTTTCATAATTGTTTACGATGTTCCATAATTCATTGTAATTGCTGTTTGATGGTGGAGTTGTATTACTTGTTTGTTGGTGGTTCGGATTTAAGCATAGGTATAAGCCGATCCCAACAGATTCGCATGCCTTTACAAATGCTCTAGCCATTGCTGATTTTTCATCATCACCTAAATCACAAATTTGCTCCACAACTCCATTTTCTATATTTTTCTCTTTATTAGAAAATCTGTTCAATTTCTTTGCATCTGTGCCACAAACAATTCTTTTCTCGCCGCCCCATTCTGAAAAGTCTAAAGTTAACTTGCATGTTGTTCTTGCCCACATAATAGGGGGAACGCTACTTGGTTCTGCATAAAGTTCTTGAATCGGATATTCAATTGAAAATCCATAAACACCAAAAATCTCTATTAATCTTTTTCTAGCTTGATAATGAGGAATGTATGGTTTACCATCTTTGTATTTCAATTCATTCTTTTCAAATGGAGCTAATAAAGCGTCGTGTACATCTTCTAAACTTTTGTATTTTCTCTTTTTGAACATCTTTTTTCCTCCTTTTAAACACAAAAATGCCCTTCGAAGGAATCAAATTTTTTACACGAAGTTAGTGTAATAAAATCGATTACCCGAAGGGCATGAGTGTTTTTTGAAATAAAATAAAAAATAATGGTACATTTTAAGTATATGTTTTATAGTCTGTATTTTCAATTTATTTTTTTCGGGAGAAACACTTAGTAATTTAATAGAAAAAGAATATTCTTATTATGATAAGGAATTTAAATAGTTCGTTATAAATTTTAATTAAGGAGGGAGGGAGAATGTTGCTTATTGATACATTGATACCAGAAAATGATTCTGAAATATTGGTGCTTTGTAGAAAAAGATTAGGAATTAAACAAAACGAATTAGCTAAAGAATTAGGAGTAACTCCTAGCCATTTATCTAATATAGAAAATGGTAAGTATGAGCTATCATACAAAATGAGGAAACAGTTATGTCGTTTATTAGAGGAATTTAATTTGAGTAGAGAGCAAGGTGGTGCTTGAATTGAAAGTTTTAGTTTTAAAATCAATTGCTACCGAATTAAAAAAGGTTATTGAAGAATTTTTTCCTGGTGATGAGATCATTGAAGTTACGTATACCAACATAGACGATTATAATGAGGTTTTTGCAGTTTTCGTGGATTCAGAAGAAATAATAGGCGAAAATGGAAGTAGTTATATTGCAATGCTGCGGCAGAACTTAAGAGCGAATTACAAGGTATGCTTAGCTGATGAATTAGATAGTTTAGAATTAGATCTTATTACACATCCTTTTAAAGTAGTTGATAATTCACCTGGTAGTTTACATTCTTATTTACAAAAGATGATTATGGTTAACTCAAGAAGCGATGTAGGTGAGGGAAACCAGGAGAAGTCCGGTAGTAATGAATCGCGTAATAACAAAAATGAAGATATAGAAATAGAACCTCATATTGTAGAGGAAGTTAAAATACGAAAATTAAATACTGTTAAAAATGAACAGGACAATATTATTCAAAATGAAACCAAGGTAATCGAGAAATATAACGATGGAAATGTAGCTGCTGGCAAAGAAGATTATTTAGAAAAACCTCTTGAAAGTAAAAATGATAACAATTCTAAGGATGAAATATGTAGTAGAGAGGGTACTTCGATAAGTGAAGAAATTAAAAAAGAGACTATAAAAAGGGAAAGTGTTCTTGCAATAAGCGAAGAGACATATGAAAAAGCAATATTAAATCTTAGAAATTATATAAATATCCCTGTTCATAGAAGAAAACTAATAGGTGAAAAAGTAATTGGTGTATGGTCACCTATTAATCGTGTAGGCGTTACAAGCTTTTTGACTAACCTCGCTGTGTTTATGGCTAATTACTCAATTTCAATTTCTGTGTTAGAAGGTGTATCAAATACACCAAAATTATATTCTTATGTTCAAAAATTTATGAAGATAGATGAACGTTGGATATCATTAAGTGATTATTTAATTAACCCTAATCTAACAACACAACAAATTCCACTTCATTATAAGGGAGTAACCTTTTTCCCTTTTAATCGTAATAATTATAAATGCTTTACAGATAACATAATGAACCGCTATTACATTGAAGGGCTACGTTTTTTTGATTTAGTCTTTTTAGATATTCCTTCTGGTCCTATGGTAAAGCATACGATTGAAAGTTTAAAATACATTGATGAATTATGGATCCTATGCAATAACGATGTATATAATTATAATCTTGCTTCGAAATTTATTACTCAAAAAATAAATCCTAAAGTTGAAACTAAACTCATCTTCATAGATCAGTTTGAGTTTAGTAAACCGAAAATAATTCAGAAAATGTTTGAATCTGATATTTTGTTTGAATTTCCTTCTATTTTTGAGGAAGTAGCTAAAATACAATACTCTAATAAACTTTTTGTCGAGGATGATACAACATTTGAAAAGATAAAGCCTGGATTCGAGCAAATTATGAATTATTTAATACCTGAATCGAATTTTAAAGGCAGTTATAACGATGAGTCTAATGTAAAAAGGATTTGGAATGTAATGAAGAAAATTATAATTAATCCCTAGATTAAATTAGGAAAATTTAGTATATTTTTAATATACTCTTTTCAATTTTTTGTTTTATTTTCTAGTGATTACATAAAGCCCTTCGGGTTACGGATTAAATTACACATTTGTGTGGTATTTAACCTCCGTATTCCAAAGGGCTTTTTTTATTAATTTAATGGAAAAGGAGAGATATTATGTCGATAGAAAAATTAGCGGTAAGTAGAGTGTTAAGGCCAGCAAGAAGTATGAGCAAAGGTAGCAATGAAAGATGGTTTGAGTACTATAGAACAACTTGCCCAATATGTGGTCATCAGGGATGGTGTATGGTGAATGAATCAGAGTCAAAAATAATCTGTGGGCGAATAGAATCAGATACAAAACTAGGTGAAGCTGGCTATTTGCATTTAGTCAATGAAAATCAAAAAAGGGGATATGATTTTTCACCGGATCAGATGGTAAAGGAACATAAAAAGAAAAATGATTATACTTTAGATGTTTTATATTACATGTTTCTGCAAGAACTAGAACTACGAGAAGAACATATTGAAATGTTAACTGGTCCTGAGCGTAGGATTGCAAGAGAAACAATAAATATACGAAATTATAAAAGTTTTCCTATGAAACCTTGGGATGTAACGAAAGAAATAATCAAGAAAGCTGGCGGTAAAACAAGTTTGATTGTAGGGATACCTGGATTCTATGCAAAAGAAACGAAAGATGGAAGGTATTTTACATTTGCAGGTAGGAGAGATTCTCTCTTAATTCCACAAAGGAATATTTATAATCAAATATGTGGTTTTCAGTATAGGATTGATAATCCAAAATATGTGACAGTTGTGAGAGATCATAAACCTAGCTTTCAAGCAGCTGTTATTGAGCAACCTAATATCATTGAAGTTACTTATAAAATCAATGGTAAGATAGAGTCTTTGTTTAAGGGTGAAGTAGACGTAAAAGAATGGTATGAAATTGATTACGAAGGTAAAAAAATAGGTGAAGTACAGCTGAAATTGGAAAGTAAATACATTTGGGTTAGCTCCGGTGGAAAATTTCATGGAACGGGAGCAGGAAACCCATTACCAATACATGTAGCAGTGCCGAGTCGTGAGTTGAAATATTGGGAACGTGGAGAATTAATAAAAAAGGATAACGTATGGATCACAGAAGGCAGTCTAAAGGCCGATATATCTGCAGAGAATTTAGATGAACTTCTAACAAATGAAGAAAAATTAATGTATGGTACTACAGTTGTATCGATACCAGGAGTTAAAGTTTGGAGAATATTAATTGAGCTATTAAAAAAAATGGGTGTTAAGCAGGCGACTTTCGCTTTAGATATGGATATGATTACAAACCCTGATGTTCAAAGAACATTATTAGAATGTGCACAAGCACTATATCAGGAAGGTATAAGTATTAATTATGCAAGTTGGGATATCAATCTTGGTAAGGGAATTGACGACTTGCTTTTATTGGATTACATTCCGGCAGTGGAGAAGGTCAGATAAGTTATCTTTACTGAAGTGTGAATTTTATCGAATATACAAAAAAATACGAATTATTTAAAGGTAAACTATTTTTTACTTTTTTTAATGGATGTTTTGTATTAAAAATACAAAGCATCCATCACTTTAAATTTGTTCTTCATAATCATCAAGGTTTAAATTGTATATTTAAATTTTGGTGATTATGAAGAGTAAAATATATGTGAAATGGTGTGTAATTACTTTGCTAGGTTTATATAAATATAATTAGTTAGACCACAAGAAAATAATGTATATTTTAATATCTTGGTAATTTTTTTAAATTTTTTGAAGAATTGATTTTACATTTTTTTATAATCCTATATCATATACATACAGGGGAAAAATGGAAGAGTTTTGAAGAGGAAGTTTCGTATCTATGTCATATCGATGATAGTTTTTAATTATTAAATACTATACATGTATACGAGGTGAAACCAATGGGGAGACGAGTAAACGAGAAGAAAACAAAAGAGCAATTTTTATATGAAAGAAAAAGACAATTAGAAATAATGGAAGGTATTAGTAGCATCTGTAAAGGGTGCGATATATATAAAGAACTGAGAAAAACGAAAGCGCATAAGGAAGTTTCTAATACATGCGCAAAAGAATGTAAGTTAATTAGTAGTGTACAAAAGGAAACAAAGTTGTTTTTAGAAACAATACGGTAAAAAAGAGAGAGGAGGAATAGGTATGAAGCAATCATATAGCAGACTGAATCGCGATGAATCATTGAATAAAACTATAACGTATGGTTCTGCTGCAATAAATATTAAGCCAATGCCTAATACTGAAGAAAATAATTATAATATTAGGGGGATTGGAAATTACAAGGTACTGTCAAAAGAAGAGAGTTTGCATTTATTTAAGCGGTATAAGCATGGAGAAAAAGATCTTCGCGACTATTTGTTCCATGTAAATGAAGGTTTAGTATTATCTATTGCAAGAAATTATAAAAACAAGCATCCTGATATAGAATTTGATGATTTGGTTCAAGAAGGAAATGAAGGAATGCTGCGGGCGATGGAAGATTTTAATCCAGATTTAGGGTACTGTTTTTCCACATACGCTTTCTGGTGGATACAAAAAAGCATGTTAGGAATTATACGTAAAAAAAATCCGGACCATTTAAAATTCCTACTCATGTGAATCAATTTAATTTAAAATATGTAGAATTGGAAGATAAATATTTACAAAGGTACAATAGGACTCCATCGGTAGAAGAAGTAGTAAAAGAGCTAAATGTAACTAGAGAAACGGTTATAAGGCACAAAGTATATTATAAACGAGCTACTACTATGACATTGGATATAGATACAATAAATGAAAATGTCGGTATATCAAATCCATTCTTTGACGATAAATCAGCAATTCCTTCAACAAATGAGATGATAATAGAGGACTTAAATTACGAAATATGGTTAATATTTGATGAGGTATTAAATCCGAAGCAAAAGATGGTGCTAAATTTATGTTTCGGTCTACTTGATGGTAAGTTGTATTTGCATAAAGAAATTGCAAAGGCACTTATGATAACAACTGAAAGAGTTTCACAAATTAAGGATGAAGCAAT
The DNA here is from genome assembly GCF_016651175.1 of Bacillus sp. TH13. Taxonomy (NCBI): domain Bacteria; kingdom Bacillati; phylum Bacillota; class Bacilli; order Caryophanales; family Bacillaceae; genus Bacillus; species Bacillus sp. TH13. Next base: position 299,608 of record NZ_JAEKEJ010000007.1, read on the forward strand.
AAAAAAATTAAAGAAATGTCAATATAAAAATGAAATCTTCAACTTACTTCATGAAAAGATGAAAGTAATGGATGAACTTAATATGGCGTGAAAATGAATATTCATATTTATCAGAAGATACAGTATAATGTACATATTGTATCTTTTTATTTTTAAATCTATTTCACAAAATTTTGCCCCTCGGGTAACGTGAATTACAAATTTGTTATTTAAGTTTGTAATAATACGAGACCTTGAGGGGCTTTTTGTGTCTAAAGGAGGAAACCATGTGATGAAGAAAAGAGAAAAGATCTTTAGTTTAAGAAAAGAACTAGGAAAAAAATTAAAGAATAACGGATTTTCTAAGGAGTTTATGGATATTCAATTAAAATTTAAGAAGCCAATTAATCAATATTCAACTGCTGAGCTGAAGGAAGAGACACTAAAAGCATTAATAAAATATTACAGAAGAAAAATTGAGCAAGTAACAAGTTATAAGGAAATAGAAGGAATCCCTTTTTCAAGGCAATCAATAGAAATATCTAAAATTGATGAGGAGGGATACTCAAGTGCAATACACTTATTGACGGATATTAATCCAAAATTGAAAGAAAGACGTAAGGATTATAAAGAGAGATTTAAAGTTCAGAATTTTAAAGAATTATTACCGATTAATATTAAAGTAAAGAAGTTTTCAAATAATAAACAGCAATTCCTTGAAAAAACAGGTATCGCATTTGCGAAAAATCCTATTCGAAAAAGTGCTCATATGCGCACATATAGACTTAAAACAGATTATAAAACATATAAACTCATAGATTTAGGGACGTTATTAGCTGAAGCATTTCTAGAGAATTCGTTTGAGTTATTTATTATTTCTAACTCGGAGTTGTATGAATATCAGGGGATAAAATTTTGCTTTAAAAACAAGATAGAGAATGAAAATATAGTTGATGTATATGTGGATATGAAAATTGATAATATGACCGCTGAAGGAATAATGATTTTTGAGAAGTTAAAGGAATTTAAATATATTAATACAAATGCAGAATTAAATATAATTCCTGTAGAAGATGATACAAGGAGTTTTTATAAACTTAACTTAAATCCAGAGTATAATGTAATCCATAATTTTAACGATTTACATTATAAAATCATGCTTATTGAGTTTATAGATAGACAGGAGAATATAAAAAAGCATATTAAGCTAAGAGGAGATAAAGCTACGGTATATGCTCGTTTTTTTGAAACAAAAAAGTATATAAACAAATCAACGTTTAGGGTAATGGAGAACAATTGTTTCAAAGAAAATTTCGGGTATGTTGAATTAGACAATGATGTAGACTTAATAAAATTTAAGAAAATTGAAAGGGAGTTCTTGGAATTCAAAAAAGTCGTTCCCTTACCAGAATTGAACGATCATAGCTTTAGGGTGAAAAAATTAGGCAGAATAAAGGCTGATGGTGTATACGTTTCTTCTCCGGTTAAGGCATTAATAATAGACATTGCTGCTCCTAATTCCTTTGCACACGAATGCTTGCATCTTATCGACTATACAATGACGAATGATACAACTCTTTTAAGTGAAGGTATACGGTTTAGACCAATAGTAGATAAGTATAAAGAACTAGTTTCACAAAATGTGGATTCATTAAAAAGTGGAGATGCTTTTAAAGCCCAGTGGTTTAGTAGTAAGAAGTATAACAAAGATTATTACTTGGATTATTCGGAGATATTCGCACGTGCTGGTGAAATGTATTTGTTTTATATCGCAAAGATAGAAACATCATTCTTGTATGATGTTTATAATTCAATTGTTTTCCCAAAAGGTGAAGAGTTTATGAATATGATAACTGATTACTTTAATTGGTTATTTCGAAAATTAAAAGCTAATCAACCTAAAAAAGAAAGGTTAATTATGAAAATCTTAAATAACATGAATTCAAACATGGATGCAGTGGGTGCTGCTCCATTGGAATACATTATTAACAGCGACGGCCAGCTTACCTTGTTTTAGTAAAATTTTCTGGAGGTGGATAGAATGCCAACATATGCGATGTATGGAAAAGAAACATATTTATTAGAAGATAAGGTTAAAGAGATAGTCCGTGGATTTACGAATAGTACAAATGAAGATTTAAACGTCATTGAATTCGATATGGAAGAAGAAACAATTCAGGCAGCTATAAATGAAGCAGAAGAGTATTCTTTTTTCGGAGGTACAAAAATTGTAATAACGAGAAATGCAAAGTTTTTAACAACTGATAATAATAAAGAGGTAAACCATGATGTTGATTGTATATTGAGTTTTTTAGAAAAGAACATGGAAGATTCGGTATTAATATTAATTGTTGATTATGAAAAATTAGATCAAAGAAAAAAGATAGTAAAGGAATTAAAAAAGAAAGCAATTATTTTTGAGGCAAAGGCACTTAATCAGGCGGAAACAGCTACTTGGATACTAAACTATGCAAAAGACAAAAATATACAAATATCTAATGAATTGGTTCAGGAATTGATAGTATCAATTGGGTGTGATTTAAGATGTTTGAAAAATGAAGTTGATAAATTGTATGTGTATAGTAATGGTGGAAAAGAAATAACTAGTGATGCTGTAGCAGCTGTCACTGTTAAGAGTCTAGAGCAGTCAATCTTTAATTTAAGTGAGTATCTATTAAGTCATGATACTCATAAAGCAATTGGGTTATTTAATGAATTAATTTTGAAAAAGCATAACCCTATTCAAATATTAGCAACCCTTATATATAAATTTGATATGTTATTCAAAATTAAAGTTTTACAGAATGGTACAAAGGACAAGGAACTAATTGGGATATTAGGTTGCCATCCATATGTATTACAAAAATCTAAAGAACAAATAAAGGAATTTAATCTTTCAAAAGATGACTTAGGTAATATCTTATGTTTACTAACAGAAGCTGATAATAATATGAAAATGGGAAAAGATTCATATCTTACTATGGAAATTTTAATAAGCAGAATCAGTGAATTACTAAGAACATCTCTTATAATTTAAATTAAAGACTCTACTATATACTTTAGGAGGGGAATAATGAGTTATTGTGAAATATGTGGTTCCTCTGTTCGAGAAGGGGATTATGGGCAATCAAAATATATATGTGAGAATACGATGTGCGAAAGATCGAAACCATATTGGGCTTATAAAAAAGAAATGAACTAATTAAACCTTTTTTAAAAGAAATAGAGAAATATAGTTCGTTTAGTCAAGGTGTAATTGATTTTCATGATGTTAGATGGATTGGAGATGGTTCGGCTGAAATTAAACTGAACGATGGAACTGAATTTATGTGTCATGTTAAAAAGAATAAATTTAATCCATTTGATTTTCCACATTTTATAGAACTAGAAATTAAGTTAAGTGAGTGTGTTATCAAAGAAATAAAAGAAAACATGCTAAATTTAATTTATGTACATGAAGAAATGAGAAAAGCTATTAAGAAAGAGGTTAGAAAGTAGTTTTTAACCTCTTATAATAAAACATTTAAATGTATCACAATTTTAAAGAAGAAGGATAAATGGGTGCCGCCCGTTTATCCTTCTTTTTGGTTTATCACGCTAAAAAAATAATATTATATTAATTTTTCCTTAGTTTTTTTGGGGGAATATCTCATGATTAATTATGAAGGATAAATAATTTAATTACTCTCATTTATGAGGTACTGATAGAAAGGAGGCCATTGTTGATATATGCAAAATAATAGAAAAAAAAACGTAATTAAAGAAAGGATCAGACAAGAAAAAGAACGACGAGAGCGATTACTAGCAGAGGAAGAAGAACAGTATGAGGATGTCTATAAAGATCCAGTAAGTGAGCAAATACAACAAGAGCATTCAGAACAACCGCAGAACCAACGTGAAGAAAGTGTAAATGTAAATTTACCTAAAAATGAATCTTCAAATAGTAACCCAGCTCTTGATTGGATTACTACAATTCAAAAACAGGCAGGCACTTCTGAAAATGATTTAAAAATAAAAGAAACAGAGGAAGAAGCAAGAAAACAGGCAGAAGTAGAAGCACGTAGAAAAGCAGAGGAAGAAGCAAGGAAGCGTGAAGAAGCGGAAGCCCGTAGAAAGGCAGAGGAAGAAGCAAGGAAGCGTGAAGAAGCGGAAGCCCGTAGAAAAGCAGAGGAAGAAGCAGGAAAACGAGCAGAAGCGGAAGCCCGTAGAAAAGCAGAGGAAGAAGCAAGGAAGCGTGAAGAAGCGGAAGCCCGTAGAAAGGCAGAGGAAGAAGCAGGAAAACGAGCAGAAGCGGAAGCCCGTAGAAAGGCAGAGGAAGAAGCAAGAAAACAGGCAGAAGTAGAAGCCCGTAGAAAGGCAGAGGAAGAAGCAAGAAAACAGGCAGAAGCACAACGGAAGGAAGAAGAGAAAAAACTTGAGGAAGTAAGAAAAAGAAGACTAGAGGAAGAAAAGAAAATAAAAGATGCACAAAAGAGACAAAAAATAGTTGTAGCTAAAAGCGAACCCGAAAGTGATGAAATTAATTTAAATAATGAAAGAAATCAACCAAATGAAACTAAATTTGAACAAGAAGAGAAAGTCGCAATCGATAAAAAAGGAATCTTAAATAATATGAAAAAATATAAGTACGCTATTATAGGAGTCGCATCAATTGTTTTATTAGTAGTAGCAGGTTTTGCCTTTAGCAATATGAAAAATTCACAGGCTGCATCTGCAAATAATGTAAATAGTTTAGAAGTTAATGTGAATCTAATAAATGGGTTAAGGTTATCTGCAGTTCAAAAATATCAAGATGCTGCTTTGGAATTTGATAAAGTCGATTATAAAAAATTAGGAAAAGAAGATAAAAAGGCGGTTTTATTTACGTATCTATTAAGTGGTAAAGCACAGAAGGCAATTGACTTAGAACAAGATTTTGCAGAATCAGTAGTTTCATATTATATAGCTGTAGATAATTTGAAAAAAGTAAAAGAATTAAAAACAAAAAATCCACTAATTAATTTTGAAATTGCTGCATTAGATAACAAACATGAAGAAGTTATCAAATTAAGAGATCAAGTGCCACTAGATGGCAGAAGAGAAGGAATTATTGTTAATAGTTATTTGAAATTAAATAAATCTGAGGAAGCTAAAAAGTTTGCTCAAAAGGTTGGAAATAAAGATTTACTCGAAAAAATTAATAATTCTACACCTAATAGTTCTGCTACTTCTGTAGCAACTATAAGTGCAGGTTAGGTAATAGGGAGGAATTAATTGTGCCTTTAGATTATTCGAAAATTTTAAAGAAAGTGTTACTTACGACTACTGTAACTACCTTAAGTGTTGGGGTAGTTACAGGCTGCTCACTGTTTTCTTCTGAAAAGAAGAGCACTAAAACAGCATCAGTATCTAAAAAGAAAAAAGATAGTGAAAAAGAAAAGAAAAAAGATGAGAAAAAAGAGGAAAGTAAGAATGAACAGACTGAAAATCTAAATACTAATGATTTCGATGAAATCATTGATAATGCAAAACGTAGCTCTGACCAAAATTTAGCCGGTATCATTGAAAATAACAAAACCAAAAAGAAATTTGATGACTTAACAGATTCAATTGCAACCGCAGCTATAAACTCAGATCGAAACTTAGCGTCAGTTATTGATGGTGATAAATCAAATAATCGTTTTTCAGATTTAAATACTTCAATAGCATCAGCAACAAACAATCCTTCTGTCTCGGATAATAAGGATAGTAAGAACTTTGTATTTGGTGGCGATCTAAATATTAATGATGGTGTAGCTATTGCAGATAACTCAATACCTCCAATTAATAATGATAAAAAACCACCTACTTCTGGTAACACTAGTGGCGAGGAAGTGAAACCGCCAACAGGTGGTGAAGGTAATAATGGAGGAGGTACAAAACCACCAACAGGCGGAGATAGTAATGATGGTGGAGGAGGTACAAAACCACCAACAGGCGGAGATGGTAATGATGGTGGAGGAGGTACAAAACCACCAACAGGCGGAGATGGTAACGATGGTGGAGGAGGTACAAAACCACCAACAGGCGGAGATGGTAATGATGGTGGAGGAGGTACAAAACCACCAACAGGCGGAGATGGTAACGATGGTGGGGGCGGTACAAAACCACCAACGGGCGGAGATGGTAACGATGGTGGTACAACAAAACCAGAAAAGGATACAGTGGCACCAGTAATTACAGCGAAACAAGGTGTAACTGTTTATGTAGGAGATAGTCTAAATGCGGGAGATTTAGTAGAAGTAAAAGATAATAAAGATCCAAACCCAGTGGTAACGGTGGGAGCGTACGATACAAGTAAAGCAGGGGAAATTCAAGTAACAGTAACGGCAACAGATGCATCAGGAAATAGCTCAAGTACAACAGTAACCGTCAGCGTAGTAGAAAAAGAAGGAGAGAAAGATACAGAAGCACCAGTAATTACAGCGAAACAAGGTGTAACTGTTTATGTAGGAGATGGCTTAAATGCAGGAGATTTGGTAGACGTAAGAGATAATAAAGATCCAAACCCAGTAGTAACAGTAGGAGCGTACGACACAAGTAAGGCAGGAGAAATTCAGGTAACAGTAATAGCAACAGATGCATCAGGAAATAGCTCAAGTACAACAGTAACTGTTAACGTAGTAGAAAAAGAAGAAGAAAAGGATACAGAAGCACCAGTAATTACAGCAAAACAAGATGTAACTGTACATGTAGGAGATAGCTTAAATGCAGGAGATTTAGTAGAAGTAAAAGATAATAAAGATCCAAACCCAGTAGTAACAGTGGGAGCGTACGATACAAGTAAGGCAGGAGAAATTCAAGTAACAGTAACGGCAACAGATGCATCAGGAAATAGCTCAAGTACAACAGTAACCGTTAAAGTAGTAGAAAAAGAAGAAGAAAAGGATACAGAAGCACCAGTAATAACAGTGAAACATGGTGTAACCGTACATGTAGGAGATAGCTTAAATGCAGGAGATTTAGTAGAAGTAAAAGATAATAAAGATCCAAACCCAGTAGTAACAGTGGGAGCATATGATACAAGTAAGCCAGGTACTTTAACAGTTCAAGTAACGGCAACTGATAATGCGGGTAACAGCTCAACTGCAACTGTAACAGTTAAAGTAGTAGAAAAAGAAGAGGAGAAAGATACAGAAGCACCAGTAATAACAGTAAAACAAGGTGTAACCGTACATGTAGGAGATAAATTGAGTCCAGAAAGTTTAGTGAATGTAAAAGATAATAAAGATTTAAATCCGGTAGTAACAGTGGGAGCATATGATACAAGTAAGCCAGGTACTTTAACAGTTCAAGTAACGGCAACTGATAATGCGGGTAACAGCTCAACTGCAACTGTAACAGTTAAAGTAGTAGAAAAGCAAGAAGAGAAGGATACGGAAGCACCAGTGATAACAGCGAAACAAGGTGTAACCGTAACTGTGGGAGATAAATTGAGTCCAGGAAGTCTAGTGAGTGTAAAAGATAATAAAGATTCAAATCCAGTAGTAACTGTAGGAACATATGATACAAGTAAGCCAGGTGCTATATCAGTTCAAGTAACGGCGACCGATAAGGCAGGAAACAGCTCAACTGCAACAGTAAATGTGGTAGTTCTTGAGAAAGAAAAGCCAGAACAAAAACCTGAGCAAAAGCCAGAACAAAAGCCAGAGCAAAAGCCAGAACAAAAGCCAGAGCAGAAACCAGAGCAAAAGCCAGAGCAAAAGCCAGAGCAAAAGCCAGAGCAAAAGCCAGAACAGAAACCAGAGCAGAAGCCAGAACAAAAGCCAGAACAGAAAACAGCTGAAACAACATCTAAAGAGCAAGGGAATGGAATGCTTGCATCAAATTCTAATGATGTAGCTAAATAAGACCTTAGTAAAATGTTAATTTAGTAAAAGTAAAGGATCTCAACACTATTAGTTGGGATTCTTTTTTTATCGATGAATATATGGAAAATTCTATCATTGCAACCTATAATGGATATATACTATTTTCTTTTTTCTTTTTAAATCATAACAACGACTTTTAGCCCTTCGGGTTTTGTTGAATTATTAGATTACTCTATGTAGTCCACTAATATGACAAATCCCAAAGGGCTTTTTGTTTTGAAAAAAGAATTTAGTAAATTCAAAAGCAAAGGGGAATGAAAATGAACGTAATACAATTACCAAATCGTGTATTTAAAGCAAAAGAGGAAAGGGAAAAAAATGAGTATGTAAACTACATTCGAGATGTGGTTTTTGCAAATTGTACTAAGGGTGAAATAGAAAAATTTAATGAAGTACTAATGAGTAGGAAAGAGAACTTAATTAAGAGACAGTTAAGTTTATTGTTTTTTAACTCAATAGTTAGGTCTTCGTTAAAGGAAGCGTTATATGTTGCTTTAGATGTAGAAGGGGATTTTTCATTAAATCAAAAGCAGGATGAAAAATTACTAGATTTTAAAATTAAAAAGGAAAGAGAAGAGGTTAAAGATTATTTTACTGTTTTAGAAGATAAAATAATTAATGAGGTAGATGACGGGACAAAAATTCGTCTAGCTGAAAATTATAATAGTGAGGATTTTAGAAGGTTCATTTATAAGTTTTTATATCAGTAATAAATAACTTATTAAAAAGCTATTTTAAAATGAATTGGCAGTCCTACTGCTAGTTTAAGATAAACAAACTTCGAATTTTTTAGCTTAATACCACCCGAATATCATTGATACTTATTAATTGTATCAGTGGATAGGTTACTAATGAAAGGAATGAAGAATTATGAATAAACCCAAAATCATAAAGCTACTTCAATTACTTGTATTTACCTTATATGTAGTCTTATATGTAGTGTGGTTTGTACGTGCAGTATTTAGTATTAATTTAATACATGTTGCATTTGAGCAAGATGATATATTAATAAGAATATTACTAGTAATTAGTCTTATTGGAATGGTGCTCACTTCTTTTTATCTAAATTCCCTAAATAAAGACCAAATTAAAGAAAAAAATAAAACTAAACCCCTATTAGCTATGTATATAGTCGTTGCAATTATGACTTTATATTCTACGGATATTGCTAAATACTTCAAAAGTTTTATTTAAATGTAACTCATAAAAAAATAAAATGTACCCTATCGAATATACTTAAAAAATATATTCGATAGGGTATTTCACTTTTTACAGGACATTGTTTTAAAGTATCTACAATAATGTTTTCTTAAAACTTCACAAATCCGTCGAATGGTTTATAGCGTAGAACAACCTTGCCTTCTATATTATTCAAAGGTACAAATCCTATTTCTTTAAATCGACTGTCTAAACTCTCCTCGCGATTATCTCCTAATACAAAAATTGTATCATTTGGAACCCTATCGAAACCGTAAATACTTTTTAATGAAAAATCAGCTGTTTTACCTTTTGAGTATAGATCTTTTACCACAAGTCCATTTATATAAAGCTGCTGTGATTTATATTCTATTGTATCTCCAGGTAAACCAATTACTCTTTTTATAATGGTTTTATTATGAGAAGTGTTTTCTAGTGGGGAATTAACAACAACTATATCAAATCTTTGCAGATCTTCTATTGAATGGGAGAGGTGATTAATTAAAACCTTGTCATTATTAAATAAGGTATTTTCCATAGAGACTCCAGAAACCTTATATGGAAAAAAACGAACTGTCTAAATAAAAGTAAGGTAACGCCAATTATAAATATTAATATTGGAAAAATAGAAATTAGACGTTTTTTCAATTGTAAATCAAACTCCATTCTGAGGGTTTATAATATTTATCATAACATAAATTTAATGGATTGAATATTCTGAAGATTGTTGTTTTTGTAGGTGTAATTTGTTAAAATTAAGTATACCTTTTTTTAATTTCAATTTTTTATATCCATAACTACTATAGCCCTTTCGGGGTTTCGATTTTCAAAGATAGTTTAAGTTTTTTACTTTTACTTTCTTTTTAAATATAACTCCGAAAAGGGCTTTTTGCGTTTTTTGGAGAACATCACATTGTGAAAGGATGAAGATTTTATGAAGATCAAAAGATTATTTTTAGTGTTAGGCGTTTTAGCTATGATGTTTGTTTTTTATAACACCTTTATAAAAGATGAGCCTCAAACTGATGCTTTAACTCCAATCAAAGTAGAAGATTTGAAACAAAAGATTCAATACGATTATTTGTTTGAAGATGAATTATCACAAAATGTGATTAATGACTTAGGTGGGCAATTCAAATTAATATTTGATGATATTGATAAGAATGGCCACTTAACCATTTATCAAAATAAAAAAGAACTAGAAATGTTTTTAGGAAATCATGTAACTACTGCAGAATTAGCTGATGAATTTACATCAGACTATTTTAGTACAAATAAGAACTACAAAGTTACTTATAAAAGTAAACCAAGTCTATTTAATTATGAAGAACCAAGAACTGTTACAAAAGTAAAAAAAGGATTGTTTTTGGTAAAACAAAACGACTTAATTCTGAAATTTAAATATGTACCAGAAATAGATGGATTCCGAATTTCTGAGATTACATATTTAAAATAAAAAAATATTAGGAGGAACTTATTATGTTACAAATTAGAACTGTTATTGCTGATGCATTAAATATTGATAAAGAAGTGAATGGTTTTTTGAAGTATTGTGATAATCACGGGAAAATAGTTAAAGAAATAAAACCAGGTGGGATCATTAATCGTGAATATGATCAAGGCCAACCACTTGTAACAGTTTTAGTTGTTTATGAAGAGAAAAATTAACTGCAGTTATGAAAAAGACGAGGATCAATTCCTTGTCTTTTTTATTTTCTAAGAAGGGTGGATAAATTGACTATGAAAATAATAAAAAAAGTGGCCGTCTTTAATTACAAAGAATTTGAGAATTCTTTGTTAGAGATGAATAATCGTGAATTAGATGTGGATGATTTAATGGTACCTATTGATTTAGCGAAAGTTCTAAAGTTTATACGTAAAGATTCATTCTCGGTTAAAGAGCTATTGGATCAGAACTTTCAACTTGAATTAATAGTAGCAGCTGCAGATTACATGAGACCTGAATTATTCGAAAATCAAACTATTTTAGATGAAATTACAGGAAATGTTGAATATGCAGATACAACAGATGAAGACTTCCCATTTTTTTAATGGTAGAAAATGAGGGGATTATATGTGGAATGATATTGAACAGTTTTTTGTTGGAAATGATACTACTGGTATATACGACATGTACAATTCTTTTTTTCAATTAATCTATTTCATTTGTAGTTCTAAAGACTTGCTAGCAAAAGTTAATATGGATGATTACGAAATTTGTATTCAGGATCATGATATTGAGTTTAATAGTGAATGCGCCCATATTAATTTTGTTAATGCGTTATTGCAATCGATAAATGATGAATGTAAGTTTCAAGCAGCATTTTTAATGGATGAGGAAGAAGTATATTTATTTCAATTAGAAGACTCAGTATTTCGAGAATACAATAAAAAGCTATTTTTAAATGATACGTGTTTATTACAAATTAAAAGTAACATCGATTTAAAAAATGTAAAGGATATATTTCCGGATTTAGTTTTAATAAGTGACTATGCTAATGAAGATATATTTTATGTAATCCATGAAGACATTCATGATGTGTTAGATACAAAGAAATTGAATCGATATATAGATTTACTGATATTAATTAAAGAGTAAGGAGTCCTGATTATGATAGATATATGGGAACGTTTAGAGATGGATGAACATGAAGAAAATTCTAATCTAACAATAATAAATCTTATTTCTTTATTTATCTCAATGAAGAATGAAGGGGTACCAGCGGAATTATTTGAAGAGGTTGTAATTCAGAAATTAGATTGGAATGCAGAATTCTATTCCTATAATGGCTTCAATCCATATACAGAGCTTGTAGAAGGAATACTTAACTGTATTGGATATTTAGAAGAAGCTACTGTTAGAGAGTATCTAGAATGTGAAGCGAATGAACTATTTGAAGGAGATTTTGATGAACCTATTATATTAGTTTTCATTCCCCTACCTTCAGGATATGAAATGAATGATATTAAGAATGTATTTAAGGATAAGGTAATCCATTTTATAGAAGATGTGGATAACGAATTCGATAATGAATTTGCTTTTGTTATGTGTAGTCAATTTGAATATTTTGACGTATTTACTTGGATTGAACTATTTGAAGTGGTGTATTTCATAAAAAAAGTTCAAGAAGAAAAAGAAAAATTTAATTTAAGCCTATATAAAGAAGAGATTGTTGGGAGGACTTACTTTGACAATTTATTTAAAAATTGAGGAACATTCTCCAATAGTAGAAGCAAAGATTGTGGATGATTTAGGAGTAATAAAAAAGGATTTTAAATTTCCTGCGGTTGAGCTTGGAAAATCTATTGCTAGGTCTATTTCACTAGCAAAGGAAGAATTAGATTTTGAATTTAATTATGATTCAGGTTTTATTCCTAAGAATTTAAAGCAGCATCTTTCTGTTGGTACAAAAGATGGAATTAAGCACTTTTATTTTTTGGAATTAGAGAAAGCAAATAGAAAAGTTGAGTTGTGGAGAGGTAATCATAAAGAAAAATTAACTTTTAATATTGTGGGTTTTCCAAAGGTCTTAATAGTACTCGCGGTATTACAAAATCCAAAAGGGGTTAAATCTTTTCAGAGTGCATTTGCATATGCGATGAAAGATGAACCTATTAAATTAGATTCTCCACTATATGTATATCCATTTCCGAATGTCTACTATAGTGGGAATGTATGCATGGGTGGGAATAAACCTCCAACAATAGAAAATTTAACAGCTTTTGAACGATGGTTTCACCAATTACCATTCGGTGCAGATATGTATACGCCTGATAGAATTTCGAAGGATCTAGAATTAAAAAATAAATCTGATGTTTTCCAACTTTTTAGTTTTTTAGATGGAAAAGAATTTAATGATAACTGGTTAGTTTCATATAAGAAAACATATAAGCAATTGGTTAATGAATTTAAGAATTCAAAATAATAAGGAGGAAGTTATTATGAGTAAAAAAGAACTTGATATTTTTGATTATTTATTAGAGGAAAATGAACAAAGTGAAAAAAATGGAGCGGAAACAATAGATAGCTTAGATGAAGGAACGATTTTGGCAATACAAAAGATGGAGGAACAAAAAAGGGCCAGCGAAGAAAATAGAGCATCAAGATTAAAAGAACCTAATAGAAAAAAACAGCAGCAGGCATCTAAGAATGAGCAAAAAGATAATAAACAGAAACCCGATAACGATGCAATAATTAGAGATTATAAATTGTGGAAGCTTAATAATGAAACTGTAGTGAAGTATTGGGGTAACACACATGCTATAATAGAGTACTTTAGTGAAGAAGAGATTCTTAATAACGGAAAACCAGACTTCATGGAAATAAGTGGAGAAAAATTGAGAGAAAGAATGGAGAACTCAGGATACGATGAATTGGTAAAAGGTCATGTAATAATGGGTTATATCAAAGATAAAAATATTATCACAGTATCCATTGACATGAAGAAAAAGGGGAATAGTACTAAAATAACACCTTTCTTTCCAATACCGCAGTATATACTTCAAACTTTTATAGAGAATGCAAAATTTTACGCTACTAAAGAGTTAGAGTTACATGCAGAAGTATATCTTGATCAAAATGGGTGTTATGAAATAGTATTTCCAAAGCAAAAAGTAAATAAATATTGGGTTAAACCTGAGATTGATATTTTAATGCAAATGGAGAAGAGATTAGTGCTTCAAATACATTCACATCATAATATGAGTGAAATGCCAAGTGTTTTGGATAATCAAAATGAGGTTGTTCCAAATATTATTTATGTAATTGTAGGTAGATTACATCGATATTTTCCTTCAATTCATGCGAGGATTTATAAAGATGGGTTACATCAACAAGTAGACCTTACAAAGGTATTTGCATCACCTTTTAATCTTAATGGACCGCTGGAACAAGTGGAGGTTGTAGAGTCTGCAATTCATGAGGTGGACGAAATATGATTCAATTATATCCATTTAATGTAGATATACCTATTCATATTGTTCAAGTTGGTACTGGCGGTACGGGATCATTAGTGGCTCAGTATGTAGCGCAGCAAATGGTTACTTCTAGAAATACGGAAATTAAGGGGATTTTAGCAGATGCAGATAGTATAGAGGAGAAAAACTTAAGAAATCAGTATTTCATTAAAAATGAGATAGGTAAGAAAAAAGCAGACGTATTAGCTAAAAGATATTCTAATCCATTTGGAATTGATTTGCGGTCATATTCTGAAGAGTATATTGAAACTACTGATCTTTTAATGGATTTATTTGATTCACTGAAAGCAAACAATAAAAAGGAATCAATAAAAATTCTTATAAGCTGCGTCGACAATAATTTTTCAAGACAACAATTTCATCAATTTTTCAATGAACAAGAAAATATTATTTATATAGACACAGGCAATGATGCAGTAGATTTAATAAAAGGAGATCCAAGTGAGGAAATTATTAAACAGCAAGAAGAGAGCGGTTATACAGGGCAAACGGTAACAGGGTTAAGAGTGAAAGGTGAAACAATTTTAGCGCCTGTTGCTGAATTGTATCCAGATGTTTTAACAGATGAGGATACAATTGCACCTAGCGATATTTCTTGTGATCGAGTAGTAGAATCACAGCCGCAAAGACGTATTACAAATCAATATTCGGCTTTGGCAGTTAATAATATGTTGAATTTTATTATCAATCAATATTTGATTGTAAATCATCATATCGTATTTCATGCGAAAAAAGGATATAGTAGGGCATTTCCTGTAACTGAGGAACAAAGGCAGCTGTTTAATCTAAAAAATAAGAGTGGTAAAGAATAATTATTTGAAATATGTAATTGGATTTTGAATTTTTAAAAAAGGAGAATGAAAATGAATAAATGTACATTTTGTGGAAGAGAATCAGATTTTCATGAAACTAAAATTGTAGGAGGTTAACAAATATTAACATGTTGCACTGATTGCGAAGAAGAAATTCTATCGGGGCAAGAAGATTAAAAGTTAAAACGTTACATTAGGGAGTGTAATCGCAAAAGTAGAAGTGTATGGACTTTTAAGTCCATACACTTCATTAGTTTTTAAAATAAATTGTTTGAAACTAATAAATCTAATTGAATTTACTCTATTATTTATCCTCTTTTAACATATCCATAAACTCACTATTTAATTTAACGCCTTCATCAAATAAAACAGGTACTTTTTCAGACGTATTATTTTCTTTCATCTCTGGATCAATACTAAGTAAGCTAAATAGTTCGTAGAATTTTTCTGCTGCTTCCCTATATTTTTTCTCAGCATTATCAAACTTTTTAGGTGGAGCAGTACCAGATATTTTATGTAAGTGTTCTCTAGCATCTTTTACAAGAGTTTCTATTTCATATGAGCTTCGATCAGATAGGTTTCCATCTCCAAAACAATCATAAAACTGCCTAATTTCTACGCTAACTATCTTGAGATATTCCTCTTGTGTTACTCGTCTATGCTCCCGCTTTTTTTTAATCAGGCTCTCTTTCGCATCACTACCTAAGGATTTTTCATAAGCTTCAATCTGCTTCACTAACTTTTCTAAATCCTTTTCACTAAAACTTTCATGTACAGCAGTTACATTTTTAAGGCTTCCTTTTGCTTCATCCACCAACTTAGCAAATAAATCTAGATATTCTTCATATTCTTTATCTGCAGTTTTAAATTCAGAAGGTGGAGAAATCTTTTTTGCTTCTTTCATAATAGAAATTGCTTTATCGACATATTTTTTTCTTTCATCAACTGAAATTGATGTGTCTTCAACTTCTTCCAACTCTTTATCAATTTCATATTCCTTTTTTGCGATAGCTTCTAGATAACCATCCTTGTCGTTCTTATAATCATAGTCATTTTGAGCTGATGAACATGCTGATAAAAATAATATAAAGCATAATGCAGTCATCTTAATTTTAACTAGATTCATAAATTTCTCCTTTCTAATATACGAAACAAATCATTATTGTAACATAAAATCTTAATATTTTCTTTCTGTAATAATTAACTAACTTCTTAAAGTTAATAATTGAGGAGAGTGAAAGCGTTTGGTGGATGATGCTTTAAAATCATTGTTTGATTGGTATTGGGTTCTCACTAGAAAAAATGGAAATAAAATTTACATGTATTGTAATGAAAAGATAAAAATATTGGTTTTTTATTTTGAGGATTAAGAATTATATGTTCATAAAAATTATAAAGTGGCTACATTAATTTTATATATGAATTGGATGATTTTGGTTATTGATATGATATAATAAGTATATAATCTTTTTTCTTTTTCCTTTTTCCTTTCTGTAATTAAAGCAACCTATCGGGTTGAAGAGTACGCATTTTTAATGTGTTATGTCTTCTCCTTTTAGGTTGCTTTTTTATTTTGCTTAAAAAAGGAGTGATAATTTGAATCATTTATTGAGAATTTCAGAAACAATACATCCTGTTACCTTAAATGCTTATCGATGGAAAATAACTAAAGGGAAACTAATTAACAAAAGATTAATTAGAATTGAAAATATCGATTTAAGCATCGATACAGAACTCGAAGGCGTTAAAGTAGGTGATACGGTTTATATTCATGTAGGAGATGTTATCTCGTATATCACAGCCGCTGAATGGGATCAGTATCAAAAAGAACAACATGTAATTGAAGATAGTTACAATAAGATGGTAACTAGTAACATTCGTAATAGAACTTTATTTTAATAAAAACGATAAAAAGAGGAGTGTATATTGATGAATGTGTCTATTTATAATCGCGAAAATAAAGAATGGAAAGAAAGAAAAGAAACAAAAAACAACAGTTTTAACGAAGTACTGAAGACATTGCAAATTCTTGAAAAAAATTTAGGAGGGAATACCTGTATTGCACCGTCAGAAATAGATTTGGGAAATTATCCAGAGCTGATAAAGATGGAAAATATAATACGAAATAAGTTAATAGGATATCAAGAAGATTTTTATTTCTTTGATATATATTATTATTATTTCTTATTTGAGCGAAAGGTATTGTGGTTAGTACGAGAGACAGGAACGAGAATAATAAATTTATGCAATTATGAAAACTTTGAAGAAAAACAGGTAGCATTTGAAATATTGGAATTCTATATTTATCAAAATTGTAGTGTAATCTATAGCATAATTGATGGGAGATTGAAAAAAATAAATAACCATCAGGCATTAGAATTATTAGAAAATGTAAAGATATCAAAGAATTTGATTTGTTAACTTGAGAAAGTACAATAACAAAATAAATTTTCTGAATTTAAAGATTAAATAAACTTCAATGTGATATAATTTAGTTGCATTTTTTTCTTTTTCTTTTTCTTTTTTATATCACTAATTACTTATAACCTTTCGGGTTAATGAAATTACACAAAAAGGAACTTTATGTTACTTTATTTCATTGTGTAAACAATTCATTTTCCTGGAAGGTTATTTGTTTTTGACTGAAAGGGGTGATGCTATGTTATAGCAACTAATTATTAAATAGAAACTGCTGCTGCAATGTCAAAAGTTTTTCGAAAAGGGGTGCATATTATGTTGGTTACAGTAATTGTTTCAGTTGTGGCTGGTATGGTCTCAGGATTGGCTAGTCATTACATCACAAACAAAAAGTTTTTGTTGCCTCGTAAGAGCAAGCTTGCATTTCACCCGGGTTTCTTGGGAGAGATGTTTGTAGGAAGTATTGCTTCACTCGTTGGTGTTGCAATGTTTAACCCTGAAACAATGATGGATATTCTTAAGGTGAGTATTCTTGCTGGAATTTCAGGGCAAGCTTTCCTGCTGCACAATCGCTTGGCAACGGAACAAGTAAAAACCGACGAGATTCAGTCGATTTCAAAGAAATTGAACGAACTCGAAAAAAAGAATAAGGAATAATAGAGGAGTAATCTGGTATAAATAGAAATAGAGAGATGAGGAGATTTGGTTATGTAACGGCCAAATAAAGTGAGTTGAGTTGAGGTGAGCCCGATGTCTCGAAAGGAAGTTTTTGATTATCTAGATGATCAAGAAAAAGAAGATTTAGCAGAATGGACAGAAGAGCTTAAGAATGCTCAATCTACGAAAGCAGTCAAACTTTATTCAGATAAGATAAAGGAACTGCTAGGAAAGATTGAACAACGAATGATTAGTTCAGGAGAGGAAGCAGCGACGGTTAGCTTCTAATTGAATAGCAAGAAAAAGGAAAGCTGGTGGATTTTATCCACCAGCTCTTCTTTATTATTTAAAAATGTTCTATGAAAACAGAGAACCTTGTTGACTAGGTTTTTTTATTAAAAAATTTAAGAGGAGTGTTTATAATGAGTACAGATATATTACAACAATTATTAGAGGTTGATCAAAAAGCAAGAGAACAAGAAAGAGTCCATTTAATCCAAAACTTTTTCAATTTAGGTGTTTCAGTTGAAATCATAGCGGAAGCAACTTCAGTAAGTGTAGAGGATGTAAAAAGAATAATTAAATAATAAATGTATAAGGTTAAAAATTGTTTAATGACCTATTTAAAAATATAATAACCATCTATCGTATAACAGATAGATGGTTATTATATTTGTATTAAAAACTAGTATTTTGTTTTCTTTTTCATCGATTTATTCATGTAACTTTTCACTAATATAAGTCTCTTTATATTCATTCCCTATACGAACTAACATCAATGTATTTTTTAAATCAGAAATATTGGCTACGGATGAAGCTTTTAATGTGCCTGTCAAATAAGCAATGGCAGCTTGACTTAGTTCAAGTGAGAAATCAATAAATTGTTTTATCTGCTCTTTTCTTAACGGATTTTCTTCAATCAATTTATCCATGTTTTTCATAGCTTTCTTAGTATTATGACTATATATCTTATCTCTTTGAGTATACAACCAGTCTAAGCTGTTATTTTTTTCGAATTGTTCATATTCCTGTTTTTTTGATTTAAAAAAGGATTCTGGTGCTGGTCCACTTACTGTCAATTCAGTTGAAAATGTTTTATACTCCATACATCGACCAAGAAATTTTTTAACGCTAATTGCATCTTTGTGTGTAGTTTTTTCATACAATTTGGACACGACTGCAAACGTTGAAACTACTAATGAATTATAAATGAAAGAATAAAAAGCTGAGGAAGCTCTCATCTCATCAAAGTATTCCACTTTTTCTCTTTCTAATTGCATCATTATTTCATAAAAATTATTTGCCTCAAATGACTGTTGGTAAATTTCTTCAGCAAGCTCTAGTAACTGTTCTTCTGTCATAATGTCCCACCTATACCTATCTTTTATTTTCATTATATCAAAATTTAAAACTCTTCTCCCCAAACCGTTCCATTACGGGGGAACACGACATCACCATTAAGCTAACATTTTGAAGTGCCCCAAAACGAAATTTTTTGTTGTTTTTTATAGCAAAAAAATTCATTTTTATCGTTTTGGGGTAATCTATTTTCTTAACTTGATGGGTAGGGGGTATCGCTAGCATTTCAGAAAAAACCAGACTAAGATTATGCAAGATTTTATACATTTTTTTGGCTAACCCAGTAACAAATGAGAGCCATAAAACCGTACCAGGATAGGAATTTATAAAAAATGCATAGATCCCTAGAACAAAAAAGGAGGAACCCATACTCTCATAAGGGTTCCTCCTTTTCTTTGCTACCGATAATTTGGCTTTATGTAAACTTGACATGTATAAAATATACAGGGTTCTTTATTCAACTGATGGAACAAATTAGTTGAACACGACATTTCAAAAACAGTATGATTATGAAGGATGGAATATTAAGGGATTTGAAAAAAGTAGAAATTTAAAAATCAAATTTGTAAATAGAATGGATGATACTATGAATGAAAACAGAATAAAAATACTCGCTATTTCAGGCAGTCTAAGGAAGAATTCCTCTAATACAAACGTTTTATATGCTATTTCTAATCTGAAATCGGAAAATATTGATTTTCAATTTTATGAAGGATTGGAACATCTCCCATACTTTAGTCCTGAAGCAGATACAGAGGATCCTCCTGCTTCAGTTAAGGACTTACGTGAACAACTTAAACTAGCTGATGGTGTAATAATTTGTACCCCTGAGTATGCGAGGGGAGTTCCAGGAGTTCTAAAAAATGCTCTTGATTGGGTTGTATCATCGGGAGAATTTATGAATAAACCAGTAGCTGTTATTAGTGCTTCTTCACGTATTACAGGTGGAGATAAAGCACACGAATCAATAATGCTCACATTACAAATGATTGAAGCAAGTATCCCAAAAGAAAGCACTTTACAAATTGGTGTCGTAGGAACCAAGATTAATAGTAAAGCAGAAATCCTAGATCCTACGACGAGAGAACAATTAAAATCAGTGCTTAATTCCCTTATTTCATCTATCTAATGTTAAGCAAAACACATGTATTTACTTCCGATAACACCTGATTATGTGAACATAAGAGCCCTCCAGATCAATTAAACTGAAGGGCTTTTGATAGTCTCTAAAATACATTGCTCCCGATAATGAGACGTTATGTTAACTGATCATGTATACGGTATTCAAAATAGATTTCTGATTTTCCTTTTCCATCCATGATACAATTTATTAAATAATTTACTTATTGTACCTTGGAAGATGGAAGGAGTTAAATCTGAATGAAGAAGGTTTTAGAACGTGAGGAATTTGTTGATATAGGTGGATTTCAATTATATACAAAAATATTTGGAAGTGATAAAGAAACTCCAACTGTAGTAATGGACGCGGGTTATGGTGATTACTCTAAAGCTTGGAATGAAATAGTATCGCAAATTGCGGAATTTACAAAAGTTCTGGTCTATGATAGAGCTGGTTTAGGAAAGAGTGATTCTAGTCCCAACAATAGAGTTAGTTCTGAAATGGTAAAAGAGCTAAGAACATTACTAAAAAAATTACAATTAACGCCTCCTTATATTTTTGTGGGACATTCCTTTGGTGGAGTAAATGTTCGATTATACGCATCTTTATATCCAAGCGAGGTAGCAGGTCTAATACTTGTAGATTCAACCCCAGAGGGCTATAGAGAACGATTTCTTCCCATCATGCCTTCAGATTTCCAAGAAGCTTATAATAAACAATTTATTTATGAAGGTACATACGATCAGTTTATGAAGAGTCTTGAAGAAGTACGATTACACAGAAAAACACTTATAGATACAAACGTTATTATTCTTTCTGCAGGAAAAAAAGCTTTTTATTCCACTGATGCACAAAACTTATGGTTGCATATGCAAGAGGAATTATTGGATTTATCAACTAATAGTTCCTTAGTTATAGCACCTAACAGTGGACACTATATCCAAAAGGATGAGCCACAATATGTAATAAATGCGGTCAAAAAGGTTCTTCAGATTATATAATTAACTTCCGCTAACGATAATTATGTAAATAAGCTGTCCATATGGACAGCTTATTTCATGTTTTTGCTTAGCGTGATTTTTTCCGAGATGCTGACTGTATCCCATGTAACATAAAAAGCAACAATAAACTTTAGAATTTAAATTAAGGATTATTAAAATAGTATATGGAGTGAGACACCCTATAACTGTAATACATATTATATGGTTGTTAAAATACTCAAAATTTACCGTAAGAATTACTATTTTTTATAGTCTATTTACGTAATTTATGTTATGGTTTCATATGTTAATTACTTACAATTTTTCGGGGGGTATGGAAGTTTGAAGGTAAAGGGACTAATATTATTAGCATTTTCACTTATGTTTGTAGCAGGGGGAGCAGCAGGGTGTACTACAAAAGAAAAACAAGTAGATAGTAAAATTTCTATTGAGCAAAATAAGAAAGAAGACTATGAAGAAAACTTAGCCTATCTGATGAAAGATGTTTCTGAACAGTCCAAGGTCGTAAGTGACATATTAACAGGCCAAAAGTCGGTAGAAGAGAAGAAGAAAGAATTTGATTTAGCTTCTAAGGACTTACTTGAAACATCAGAAAAGGTTAAAAAATTAAAGCATGACGAAAAGTATAGAGATGTGCAATTTACAATGGATACGGCTATGGGTTTACTAGATATGTCACTTAAATCAATTGGTGACGGTCTAGAATTAAAAGATAGAAAATTAATAGAAATAGGTAATGATGCAGTAGTTAAAGCTTCTAAGAAGATAGACGAAGCAAACGAGATGATGAAAGACATCAAATAGAAAGATAAATTAAGACAGTGGTAATTTAGTTAGCTTCTGAACTACTAGAAAATGAGTTTGATGAAAGTAGGAAAAGATATGAAACGAAAGGCACTAAAACTTGCGTTACCCTTCATGCTATTATTAGGAGGAGTTGGTTGTGGAAGTAATGCAATAGATGAAGAGCACGCTATTGTCTCGAAAGAAGATGCAAAAAAGGAAGACATTTATGCAGGAAATCTACTCCAATTAAATAATGAGTTTAACACTATTATTGAAGATCTAGCTATAGCTGAGGAAAAGGGGGATAGTTCTGAATCATCCAAAGCTGAGTTTGAAGAGAAATTTAAACAAGCAAAGTCAGTTACAGCACAAATGAGAAGATTAGCACCAAGCTCAAAATATAAAGATGCCCATAAAAAGGTATCTCAAGCAACTACAGCGATAGATAAATCTTTTAATAAGCAATTAGACGCTATTAAACAAGAAGATTCAAGTAAACTTAAAGAAGCTACAGATAGTATGAATGAACCATTTGATAAGTATTTAGAGGGGATAAGTGATGTAAACGATATATATTTAAAAGAGATTGAAGATATTGCTGAAACATTAGGAAAATAGGTAAAATAAACGATATTCGTAGTGGCGAATAAAATGGAAACAAATATAAAAGTGGAAAGAATAGAAAAAGCATTTTAAAACAAAGGGGTATATGTTAATGAAACGTAAGATATTATCTTTTTTAGTAGTTCCAATGTTAATGTTAACTGGGGGTGGATGTGAGACAAAGGTTAAGAAAGATGAAGCAATGGAAGCTTCTGTTAAACAGAATAAAAAAGAAGACTTCAGTAAGAACCTAGAATATTTAATGAAAGATTTCTCAGAACAATCTAAAGAAATAGACGGTATTGTAAAAAGTAGCAAGTCAATGAAGAAAAAATCAGAAAAGTTAAAAGAAGTATCTAAACCTTATTTAGAGTTAGTGGACAAATTAAGTAAGTTAGAGTATGAAGAAAAAGATCACCCAGTACAACATAATGTAGGTGTAGCGATGATTCATGTAAAAGATGGAGTGGCAATCATACAAGAAGGTTTAGATAAGGGTAAAGAAAATGAAGTTGATGCTGGGGTTGAAAGATTAGAGACTGCTTCTAAGTTAATTGATAAAGCAAACAAAGAATTGAAAAAATCTAAGTAACCTAACTATAGGGGAGTGTGTTATATCTATAGGCTATCCTATAATTAATTGATCCTAAAGCTTCATACATAATAAAAATACCGGTTCTTATTAGAACCGGTATTTTAAGTGGTATTATTTCGAAGCACTTATTTTACTTAGTAAAATAAGTGTATAGTCTAATTCCTATCAATAATCCGTAGGTAACATCATAATAAAACTTTTACCGTTATCAATAATCCATATACGGTGTGCTAATGGAAGTTTATCCACTTTTACATCTGTTTTGGAACGTATCTCAAAACCTGGACTTTCTTGTTGATAATTTAATACCAAATAATTATCTTCCAATTTTAAATCAAAGATGTGTTTATAGCTTAATAAAGAATTGTTTCTTGAAAGTATTTGTGTTTTAAAAAAATCCCAAATGCTTTTAGTTATTATTGAAGGAAGATTTTTATCTATACTTGCAGTTCCATAACTATGACGGTAAATATTACGTATTTTCATATTGTATCCTCCTTTTCAAAACCAAAGGAGATTGAAACATTTAAGGTTAAATCTAATGATGGTACATGTAAATTACCCCATGTATCTAATGGATCATGCCCATCTATAACATATCTTTCCTCAATTCTTGCTAAATAATAGTTTTCATTTCCAATGCAATTTAGCCAATAAAATAATAGTAAAATAGATTCGCTATTTTTAGTATCATTTTTGTTTTCTCCTAGTTCCTCTGGCATATCCCACTTGAAATCCGTCCAATGCCATAACAGACCGTGTGGCAGTGTATTTTTTGTCTTTGCCTTATTCAGTAATTCGTGCACTTTTTCTACTGATTCAGAATTAGTTAATATTTCATTCATAGATCTCAATAAATCTGAATGCCTTATAATTAACACAACATTTGCCATGTGCTTAATACCTCCTAAAGTATTCTTTATAAAATTTCACGTACCATATGTTTAATATATTTTTAAACATATGGTAATCAAGGGAATGCTGTCCTTGAAAGGACGGAAATATCATTCGGAATTTCACACGTAATTACGTAAAACATAATCACAATCGCTACATATATCCTTATATGATTTACCGTGTATGGTTTTCTTTTCAAATAGTTCAATTGTCTCCACATAATAAGAACAATTTGTACATTTTTTAAAGTGTAAATCCAATTGATCGATAGGTAATTTATTTTTATATAGCCAAATATCTACATCAAATTGTATTAGTTTTTTGATTCTTGGAAATTTCATAGTAGGAGTTTGGGATTTAACATTAACTAAATTAAGCATGAAGGACCTCCTTAATATAATTCTGATTCACCCAAATAATCTGGGTGAATCAGAAGCTTTATCCAAGTATTTAATCTTAAAATTTCATCAAAGTTTAATTAAAAAAGGATATTTTGACTATTAATAAGTGAAAGCGAATTTTTCTTAAATACGAATAAAGTCATGGGTGCTAATATGGAAATCTTCTTGTTTTTGAAACAAAATTACCTCAGAACAACCTTCACTCTTTTTTATTTTGTTTATAAAATTATTTAAATTTTTTTGATCATAATTTTCTAATTTCCAATATACTAACTCACTGTTGATCGACCAGCCTTTTAAATAATTTTCGCGGAGACCAACTACTAATAAGATGAAATCCTTATTCTTTTTACTATTCTTCTTATATAACTTTTCCAAATTTACATATCCAAGTAGTAATGCAAATAGCATTTCTATATCACCAGACATACTGGAAATGAAATTTTCATGTTTGGCATATGCAATTAATCTTTGCTTAATAACGGTTAAATCATAATTACTAAATGCCAATACCATTGGGCCGCCCCAATCACCATCAGATATATAGCCAGCTTTTTTTCCATCTATATATACCACTGCTTGTTGAAGTGGTTCACCCTCATGTCCACGTTTAATTGTGTAAGTCTTGATTTCTATTCCATTAATACTTGCCATTTTTATTCCCCCTGGTTTGCATGATTTAATTCTTAAATATCCGTCATACAATTTGTGAATAAATAGATTCAAATTTCTTGCGATCATTTATCGTTCCAGATAACTCAAATTTCATTAATACGGGTACGTTGTATTTATCAGAGATAACATCTGCACTCTTTGCAAACATGTCTCCCCAATTGCGATTGCCACTTGCTGCAACGCCTCGTAAGTGCTTAGAATTCTTAGTTAAGAAGTATTCTACAAGTTGTGGCACTTGACCAAAACCTGTTGTGTAAGTAACGAGTATAAAATCTTCTTCAAGGAGTAAATTATCAGTAATTTTTACTGACTTTATATCAGGAAATGATTTTATAAACCGTTCAACATTACTTGTCTTAGATGCAAATGCCACTAACATAAAAGTACCCCCTTGACTATTTTTTAAAGCAGAAAAGGGGCATATTCTAATTGAATATAACCCCATTTTGAAACTATAAAATTAGGTTCTCACCCAGGTTCTAATTACTGATAGTTAGTTGTTCATTTAGGTCTTCTATTATTGATTCTTTAGTTGATTCCATCCCGACAGGAATAACAACTCCATATATAACGCCCTGAATTAACCCATCTGGATAATTCGGAGTATCTTTAACCCGTTCTAATAGAAATTCAGCAAATTCTTCGATGGTTTCATCATCTTGAGCGTAAAATTGAATGTTTCCAAGAAGGACTAGTTCCGGAGTCTCTGAACTCTGTTGCATTGGCACTAGTTCCTGCGTTAACGGTTGACGTATTTCTGGTAAGCAATAATCTAAAAATATGCCTATTGTCGAAATAACCATAGTATCCATGAAAGAAGTAATAATCAGATCTCCTTTCATTCCATAAACACGAATTGCTGCAGCTATTTGACGATAATCTTCGCTATTTAAATACCCTTGAAACTCACCATTTAAATATAAACTAAATAACTCATTATTATTTTCAAACATATTATAATTCCTCCTTATTATCTTTAATAATATTTCTATCATCTTCATAATGACTTGCTGCTGCATCTGAAAATTGGTCCAACAGAAAGTGGATTTGTCTGTCTAGGAGAATAATATCGTCAAATACATGACTTCCAAAGTACATGCTAATTGATGTAATACTTTCAAAGTTAATGCTTAATTCATATTGCCCGATCTTACTGTTGAAATAGAAAGTTGATTTTTGCTGTGTGTTTTGGAATTTATGTCGTACTTCTGTTTTTTCGAGAAGTTTTCTTTCTTCAAGTTTTGGGGCGATAAAACGATATATCACTTTAATTAGACTAGAAGAGAGTACTTCCATCATAAAAGTAAATATTTCTGGATTCTTTTTGTAGATGCGATTATAGGAATCTAAAAAAAGCATAGTTTTTGTAAATTCAATTTTTGCTTTAGAAAACTTTTGGATTTCAGTATGTTCATGAATTATACAACTATCCCAGTAAGTTTCATTTAGCAGCTCAATAAAATTATTCATCATAACTCCCTCCATAATAAAAACTCCTCAAAATTGAGAAGTCTGTGTATTACGCATAAATGCGTTTAATATTTTCTTACTGTGCTTTTAGTAGAAATTCTTCGTAGTCTTTCCTCAAAAGTAGATATTGTTTTGAGATGATTTCTTGAATGTCTTCATGTGTTAGATACTGATTTTCAATCAGAGTTTCATTTTTTAATTCTGGCCATGTTTTTCCGCATTGATCTAATACGAATTCGTTAAAACTCATTTACTCTCTCCTTTCTAGACAATACAAAAAGCCCTTCAAGGATACAGGATAGTAAGAACAAATGCAGTTTGCATTATATTCTTCTTTCAAGTAACCCGAAGGGCTTATGTGTATTGAGATTGATTTAAAAAATTAAAAAGGTGTATATAACAAATAATATCTCAAATTTCTGAAAATGTAAATTGATTATAAAGATTTCATTTTAGAGTTTGATAAATATAATTTATAAGAAGTAAATATGAAAAAGTTAGAGAATTATCTTAGTTATTAAATAGATTCTGCCTATACTTTAAGTAGAGCCCAATTTATTAAATTTAAATAGTTTATATGTTCATATATAGAATTTTGAAGGGGGTAAATTGTAAATGATTCCAACGTCAACATATGTGGCTAAATGGGTATTAGATGACTTAACACTTGCATCAAGACCGAATCAGGGGATCAAACTAAGTACATTTAAAAAATTAGAGAAACTTTATGTAGAATACAGAGAAATGATTGAGGGGGATACTAGCTTTGAAATCACACATTATTTGCTAGAGTTTATCAATCCACATAATCTTTTTATAGTAAGAGAAGGTTACTATATATTTGATAATAAAACGATGAAATTCATTAAAGTATCGGACGATATTCATTTTTCTAATCAAAGCTTAGCGTATTGTAATAATGGAGTTGCAGTGGATTTAATAAACGGAAAAATGCATTTTTTAGAAGGACATTATTATAAAGTTAAGACCTCATATGTTGATTTGTTAAAAGGAGAAACTATCCCTGTAATGGTACTAAGTCATTTAGATAATAATGTTGGAGTATCAGTTCCTTTGACAATGTTTAATGAGGAAAGAACTTTTAAAATTTCAGAGAGTTATATAGTGGATCTCACCTCGAAAAATTGTAACAATGAGAGTGAATTTAGTGAAAAGGGAAACGTAGTACGATTTCTAAAACCATCTATTGTGTAGTTAAGTATATATGTTAATTAAATTCATAATGAATTTAAGAAGGTGATAAATTTGTCTTTTGAAATGTATACAGCCTTTCGAGGTAAAGTAATTATAAAGGATGAATATAAAGAATTGGTGGAATTAATAAATACAGGAAGATGGGAAGAAGCAGCGTTAAAGTTTCCATTTGTTAAAGAATATATAAAAGTTAATCGTAGTACAGACATTCCATTTACAATGGAACAGATAAATGAAGCATTAGCAGAAGATGATTTTCTATATATGAGGTGGCACGTAGGAAACTGGGAAGAAGAGAAAGACTATTATACAACTTTAAAAGGTAATGAATGGTCATTTATAGCCAATTTAAAGAATTACAGAGATCCAGAATATAATGTGACACCTATTTCATTATTTATGAATTTGATATTAAAAGAAGTAGCAGAACATATTATAAAGCTGGAAGCTTGGTATGGTGAAGCTGATGAACCAGAAGAATATGTTTTTATTAATAATGAATTTATAAAGAAGCTTTAGCAGTAATGAAATATTGCTGCTTTTTATTTATTAATACACTAAAATTATTGTTGTTAGCGTTATATATATTCATTTATAATAGAATATGGAAAATTTTACACTGCAATAATAAAGGTTTTTATTATATAAGAGCTGGGAGCAGCTCTTTTTATTTTGCTCAGGGGGAGTGTGAAATAAAAAAGTTTATGTTTGTAGCGAAGTTAAATGATCTAATGGAAAATAAAAAAATGGAATTAGTTGAACTGGTAAATAAACACGGCTTTAGCCATACGAAAGTTCTCTATTTAAGTCAAGAAATTGATAAGTTAATTAATAAATATATGGTTATAAAAAAAGGAACCCTATAATAGTAGGGTTCAAAGGGAACAGATACATAAAATAAATAAAGAGAATAATTTAATTATATAAGAAATTTCATACTGTAATATTGAGAAAGTGTAAAACCTTAATTAAATATTTTCGTTTGAAAAGTGAAGTAATTACTATTTTAAAATTAAGAACAGATTTAATAGAGAAAGCCGTTAAACTAACTCATATAAAAGAAGACACCAATGTTAGTAAAAAGGAAGTCAATATTGCATTTAATTTATATGAAGAATTACAAAAAATAAACGAACCTAAGAAATTTAAATTTTATCCTTTCAATGAAAAGGAAGCCAGTGAATTCTCACTAGCTGATTTCTCGGAAGACGCTAAAAAAATTATTAGTTTAAGAAACTGGGTTTTAGAAGTGCTGCCTATTATTGATTTGTATAAGGAGGTTGGAAAATTACCCCTAACTAGGGAGAATGACGACTTTGTAGAGTATCTTGAAGATTGCTTCAGTACTTATATCTCAGGGTTAGAGAGTATCTGCAGTGCAACATTAGCAGCAGTTATTAAAAAACAGGATTTGAGACACGTAAAGAATTTGTGTGAAGGAATTATTTGTTCCTTACAAGAATATTATAAAGGTTTTCCTTCAAAGGCTTCTAATGAATTTTATAGGGTTTTAAAAAATAATGTATCTAAGCCAAATCATTTTAATGATATAAAAACACTTCAAAACTTTGACAATGAATTCCTCTATAAAATGCGAGTCGGTACCGATCATGTATTTACAAGTGATGAAATGTTTCATATTCCGTTAGAACTTCGGGGAATAGTCAGCACAAATAGATACAGTATTCCTGGGTTACCTTGTATCTATTTAGGAAGCTCACCTTTAACCTGCTGGGAAGAACTTAATAAACCGGATTTAAATACGGTCCAGACTTCAGTATTTAAATCAGATGATATAAGTTATATAGATTTATCTACACCACCTGTTGTTTTTATAGAGAAGATAATTACGAAATTTTATAATTTCGGTACAATTATGAAAAACCGTTTATTTGCGAAGGAGTTAAATGAACCAAATGAAGTAATTTCTTATCTAATTATTTGGCCTTTAATGGCAGCATGTTCTGTACGTGTAAAAAATACCACTGACACATTCAAACCAGAATATATTATCCCACAACTATTATTGCAGTTTATAAGATATGATGGATTTTTTGATGGCGTAAGCTACTTCTCAACTAAAGTGGATAACTACTCTGCTGAAACAGCCGTACTTTATAAAAATTTTGCTTTTCCTGTTCAAGGTGGAGCAACTAAAGGTCTTTGTCCAGAACTACTAAGTAAATTTGAGGTTTCAGATGCAGTACCGTGGAATATGTTTCAGTTGTATAAGGATTCAAATCATTGTGATCCCCATGAGGGAGAGAAACGAGTGGAACATGACTTTATTAATGGAATGAGTTTATTATATTCTTCGACAGATTTTAGTAAGCTAGAAACTTTTTTACAGAATAAAGTTTTATTAGAAAGTTCTAATTGATGTTCGTCTAGAGTGTGGGAGTTTGACCGATTTGTAGATTCAAATGTTTAGGATACTAGATGAATTTGTGATATATTTTTAAAGTAGTGCACAAGTGCAAAATCACAAAAAAGATCACCTGTTAAATTTTATAGGTGGTCTTTTAATGTTTATTAAATAATCTTTTGATTGAATTAGTACAGGGGTTCCGCCACATACCTATCAAGCTAAACTTCTGAAATATCCCCAAAACGAAAATTTCATCCTTTCATAGTTGTCCATAGGATCTTAGGGCGATTTTCATTTTTGAGAAGAATACATTTCTCAAATTGATGGCAATTATGGAGGGGTAAAAATAATGTTACGATGTTTATAAAAAATATGCGAAGAAATATGTTAATAGATTTTTAAATAATATTCATATTAAATACTATTTTGACTTTGATTAAACTTTGTTTCAAACAAACATTAAAATCTATTCTAAAGAAAGGGAAATATGGTAGAAAATGAAAGCGAACATTAAAATTATTGAAAAGCTTAAAGAAGAATCTTGTACCTTCTACATTCACAAAGTAACATCTTTTATTTTAGATATGGTATCAACACTAGAGAATAGTTCTGATAACTATTTAATAGTTAATTCTACTCACAAAGGTGAACAAGAAAAAATTTCTTGCTCAACTGTTATTTATTTGGAATATCTTGAAAGGAAAATTTTTGTTTATACAAAAGAAAATATATTTGAGATAAAAAGTCCTTTATATAAATTACAATCTGAACTTCCAGATAACTTCATTAGAATTTCAAAAACTATAATTATCAATATTTATTTTTTAAACAAATTCTCCGCTAAAGCAAACGGAAATTTGGAAGCACTGCTTTCAAACAGAGAAAAAGTAATTGTGTCAAGAAAATATGTTTCTTCATTAAAAAAACAGCTAAAAAAACATTCCCAATAACCACTTATGTATTGATTTTTACCACTTATGTTTAAAAGTATTTCTTTATATCCCCTTTGATGTAAATATTAATAAAAACAAAGGAGGATATACAATGTATACTATGATTAAAGAAGTATTTATAAGAACTCCATTATGGGTATGGATATTATTATTCGTTTTAATAAAAAGGGGTATTGCTATTTCTCAAGAAAGACCAATTAATTTATCTAAAATGTTCCTTGTTCCCATGATTTTTATGATATGGGGGTTAGATAAAATTATCACTAAATTTTCTTACTTAGGATATTGTTTAATAAGCTATACGATTTTCATTCTTCCAGGCATTTTGATTTGATATTTGTTATATACAAAATATCAAATTTTCTTCAAGCAAGAGACGGTTACTTTCAGGAAGAAATGTTACCTTCCATTAATAATTATATTGATTAATTTCTTTGTAAAATATCTCTTAAATGTAACTTTAGGAATTTACTCATCATTTTATGATAATATTTCGTTTAATATAATTTATTCTGCCATAAGTGGACTATCTGTAGGCTTATTTTTTGGAGGAATATTCTACACATTTTATATACAATCAAAATTAAATAACCTTATCTTAAAATCATAAAAAAAGAAGGGAAAGACTTTATTGAAACTAAAAAATCGACTGTATACAGGTTTAGGAACTGGTTCATTTATATACATGATAGTTTTACTATCAAGAAACAATAATATATCTATTACACGAGCTGAGATAATAAGTGTTCTTATAATCTCAGCTTGTGCAGGCATTTTTACATTCATTTTTGATATTGAAAGAATCAGCTATTCGTTCGCCTTGGTAATCCATTTTTTCATGATGATTATAGTTGTCTTTCTTATATCTACATATAACCATTGGATAGAAATATTCCCAACTGCTGATTTTCTTGAAAGTATAGTTTTGATATATGCATTTTCTTGGTTAATATCATTTTTAAATACAAAAAAAGATGCTAAAGAATTAAATATGTTACTAAAAAATAAAAATAACATTTAAAGTGTCCTTCTTATAAGAAGGATTATGGTAATTAATCAGGTCGATTGTTTAACAAAAACAACCCTTTTTACGTATGTAAACTTTGGTTAGTTTACGTTGTCTTCCGTTTTCGAATCTCATGTCATCAACGTTTACGATAGGATAACTACATGTAGAAGATGGAAAATCGCACAGAGGTTTTATACTTTTTTTCAATAGATAAAACTACATGAAAATAAAAAAAGTAAAAATGTGGAGAGTTATTTGTCAAAATATATAGAATTTTTAACAAAAATTCATAATTATGTTATATAATGATGTTAACAAACCATATTTTAGGCATTACCCCCGATTGTGTAGAATAAATAATTTTTCGATGAGCTAAAGTATTTGGTTAAAAGAACTTGTAGCGGGGCCTGCTACAAGTTCTTTTATGTTTTTAGTAAGACAAAATAAGAAAAAAGGAGGGAATACAAGTATGACAAGAAATTTTAAGAAAGCAGCACTTAATTCGTTAGATGGGAAATGGGGAGTAGGTATAGGAGTATCAGCTTTATTCTATTTTGTACCAACCTTAAGTGCATCAGCAATCGCCACTTTTATGTATTTAATATTTGCACTGTTTATCGGGATAATTGGTCCTGATGCATTATTTATTTATTCAATTGGTGGAGAACCACAAGTAGATCCAACAGCACTTGCTGTACTTATTCTAAGTTATATTGGTTTAGGTGGGGTTTGTTTCCTAATTTATAGTCTCATACAAGGTATCTTCAATTATGGATATTCTGTTTTTACTTTACACTTAGGGAAAAAAGAAGATGCTAAGGTAGACGATGTATTTTCGGGATTTAAAAAGAAGAATGTGTTTAAATCAATGAAATTGGGGTTGCTGCAAGCTATTTTTCTTTTTTTATGGAGTCTCTTATTAATTGTTCCAGGTATTATTAAATATTTTTCTTATTCCATGTCTTATTACATATTAGTAGAGAATCCTGATTATACAGCAAGTGAAGCATTGAGAGAAAGTAAAAGAATACTGAAAGGACAAAAGCTAAAGTTATTTGTTCTTTGGTTATCATTTATTGGTTGGTTTTTATTAGCCACATTTATCGGAATGTTTACATTTAATCTATCATTTATTTTTATTTCCCCTTATTACAATACAACTGTCTCCCATTTTTACTTAGATTTAATTAAAAAACAGGATATTGGAGAAGCGAAGGTAAGTATATAAATAAGAAGAAAGTGTGGAATAGGGGTAGCACCACATCGCTATCAAGCTAAGCTTATGTAAAGTCAATTTCAAGCGAGATTGTTTCTTTTTTTCTAAAAGGCAAGTGTAGATGATTGAAAGATTTGCATACGAAATAAACCCTAACGGGTTTCACTTTTTTAAATTAAGCGGCTTGATTTTCAGACATTGTACAATTGTAAACGACACCTAATATATCAAAGACCGTTTTTTTCTCATATCGATGAGATTTCCGCCCGTTTTGCTGTAGGAGATTGAACAGGCGAAGTAACACCTTTGATAGCTCTTGGGTGTTTTTTTGTATAGTTTGGAATAAAAGAAGAAAATAGTCTTTAATCATATATATGGCTTTATACTCACTAAGCTCTCGTTTTTTCTTCATGAGGAGCAATTGCCGCATTTGAAACATGATAGAGGAACAGAGTAGAATGGCAATCAATTGACCATATAAATGGCACTCTAATCGTTCTGGTTTTATCTTCTTACAATGATGAATTTGAAAGAATGACTTCCACGTTTTAAATAAAATTTCGATTTGCCAACGCAAAGAATACCAGTCATGTACCTGTCCCATCGGGACAATATCTGTAGGGGTGTTTGTCATATATACATTGATACCACTGAGTCGTTTACTACGAGGAGAATACTTCATTCCTTTCTTTTTTTCTCTTACAGCTTGATCTTGTAATCGTTTTTGTTGCTGTTGTTTTGTTAATCGATGAACAATTACACGAGCTGGCACTTTATCAATCATTCCTACATAAGCATCAGCTATTTCACATGTTTGTCCTGGTTGAAGGGAGTTCATTAACGTCTCCATATCTATCTGTATATACTCTGTACCTTTCTTAATTCTTCCATCTTGAAAATAATCAGGGCTAGGATTTTTTTGATACATACGTGTATTCGACTTGATACGAGAGATATAGTAGGCCTCTTTATCTTGTATATATTGAAGGTCTTTTAAATGAAAATAACCTAAATCTCGGATACATAAATCATTCGCTGTCACAGTTGGGGCACACAGAGAGCCGTAAGTGCGATCATGTTGTTTACCTGGACCTGTATGAATATGTAGGAACTGTCCACTTAACAAATCATACTCAAGTTGAATTTTTATCCCAGCTGTATGGCTGCATCCTCCTGCACCTGGATAAACCGATGAAAATACATCCGGGAGTTGAAATGCAGTTGAATCTAAAATACGAATACGCTTGAAAACAGAAGTGTATGGAGAAGAAATCGGCATAGATGCGGCCAATTTTTTGCTTAGTAGTTCGGCTAGTAGGTGTTGTAAAAGTTGGACGGCCGCCTTATTAAACCGTTGATTCAGTCCCTCAGGACTGATGAGTACTTCTGTTGATGCTTCTAAACAGCTAGATAACTGAGTTAAAGAAGTCATAGCTATATTTTGGCTCAACCATACACATAAAGCGACTAAATCTTTTGCTTGGTACTTACTGGTTCGTTGTACAAAGCCAACATCTTTTGCAAGATCCCGTAAGGTATTTGGAGATAAAAAACTTTGAATCTCTTGAGCAAATAGTTGTAATTCGTCATACACAGAAACAGACATAAAAAACGCCATCCTTTCCTATGATTCTACAGAAAGAATAGCGTATTTTTTCTACTTAGGGCTATTAAAATCGCTTAATTTGATAGGCATGTTGTGAAATGCCCACAAGAACAGGCTTCATTAAAATTCTATATACCTCTTTCGAATGGGTGCACTCTTTGCGTCAGAACCAAATTTACTATTAATACACAAATACTATCATTTGATCATCACAAAACACACAATAGTAAAGATATAGCATATTATATGGTGATAAATAAATTTTATGAAGGCTAATTGTATATATTCTTATAATAAAGTATATCTGTAGGAGGTAGTTACATGTTTGATAAAAACAAAATACTTCAAGCTAATGCATTTAATTCAAATTTAATTGGTCCTACACTTCCACCAATTCCACCATTTACTCTACCAACAGGCCCTACAGGAGCAACAGGAGTAACAGGTTCAACAGGTCCAACAGGTTCAACAGGTCCAACAGGAGCAACTGAAGGTTGCTTTTGTGACTGCTGTGTTTTACCTATGCAGAATGTTTTACAACAACTTATTGGGGAAACAGTGCTTCTTGGCACTATTGCAGATGCACCAAACGCTCCACCACTTTTCTTTTTATTTACTATTACTTCTGTAAATGATTTTTTAGTTACAGTTACAGATGGTTTCACATCCTTTGTAGTCAATATTTCTGATGTAACAGGGGTAGGTTTTTTACCGCCGGGGCCATCTATAACATTACTTCCACCTGTAGACTTAGGATGTGAATGTGATTGTCGCGAACGACCAATTAGGGAATTACTAGATACGCTTATTGGTTCTACAGTGAATCTTTTAGCAAGTACTGGTTCTACTGCAGTAGATTTTAACGTGGAACAAACAGGTCTTGGTATAGTTCTAGGTACTTTACCTATAAATCCAACTACAATCGTTAGGTTTGCTATTTCAACCTGCAAAATTACAGCTGTAAACATTCTCTAAAATTTAGAGATGCATAATAAAAAATAGTATCAAATGCCCATCAACCCAACATTTTGAAGTACCTCCAAACAAAAAATGTACATTTTCACCTGAGGATGCCAATTTTTTCGTTTTGGGGTATTTGCTTTTCTTAGGTTGATAGCGATGGGGTAGCACCACATCGCTATCAACCTAAGTTCATACAACGTCACTTATAGTAGAGGTTATTTCTTTTTTTCTAGAGGATACATATAGGGAATTTAAAGATTTGCATATGAAATAAACCCTAACGGGTTTCATTTTTTTGAATTAAGCTGCTTTATTATTAGACATGGTATAATTGTAAACGACACCTAATATATCAAAGACTGTTTTCTTCTCATATCGATGAGATTTTCTCCCGTTTTGCTGTAGTAGGTTGAACATGCGAATTAGAATCTTTGATAGCTCTTGGGTATCTTTCTGTATTGCTTGGAAAAGAAGAAGAAAGTAATCTTTAATCATATATATGGCCTTATATTCACTCAGTTCTCGTTTCTTTTTCATAAGAAGCAATTGCCGCATTTGAAACATGGTAGAAGAACAAAGTAGGATGGCAATTAGTTGCCCATACAAATGACATTCCAATCGTTCTTGTTTTATCTTTTTACAATGATGAATATGAAAGAATGATTTCCACGTTTTAAATAAAATCTCGATTTGCCAACGTAAAGAATACCAATCATGCACTTGTCCCATCGGGACAATATCTGTAGGAGTATTTGTCATATATACATTGATACCGCTAAGTCGTTTACTACGAGCAGAATACTTCATTCCTTTCTTTTTTTCTCTTACCGTTTGATTGTGTAATCGTTTTTGTTGTTGTTCTTTTGTTAGTCGATGAACAATCAGACGAGTTGGGACTTTATCAGTTATTCCTACATAAGCGTTGGATATTTCGCATGTTTGTCCTGGTTGAAGGGAGTTCATTAATGTCTCCATATCTATTTGTATATATTCTGTACCTTTCTTAATTCTTCCATCTTGAAAATGATCAGGATTAGGATTTTTCTGATAAATACGTGTATTCGACTTGATACGTGATATATAATAAGCCTTTTTATCTTGTATATGTTGAAGATCTTTCAAATGAAAGTAACCTAAATCTCGGATACATAAATCATTCGCTGTTACAGTTGGGACACACAGGGAACCGTAGGTTCGATCATGTTGTTTACCTGGACCTGTATGAATATGAAGGAATTGTCCACTTAATAAATCATACTCAAGCTGTATCTTTACTCCCGCTGTATGGCTGCATCCTCCCGCACCAGGATAAATTGATGAAAATATATCTGGAAGTTGAAATGCAGTGGAATCTAAAATACGAATACGCTTGAAAATAGAAGAATATGGAGAAGAAATCGGCATAGATAAGGTCAGTTTTTGGTTTATTAATTTAGCTAATAGATGTTGTAAAAATTGTACAGCCGCTTTATTAAATCGTTGATTCAAGCCCTCAGGGCTGATGAGTACTTCTGTTGATGCTTCTAAACAGCTAGATAACTGAGTTAAAGAAGTCATAGCTACATTTTGGTTCACCCATACACATAAAGCGACTAAATCTTTTGCTTGGTACTTACTGGCTCGTTGTACAAAACCAGCATCTCTAACAAGATCCCGTAAGGCATTTGGAGATAGGGCACTTTGAATCTCTTGAGCAAATAGTTGTAATTCGTCAGACACAGAAACAGACATAAAAAACGCCATCCTTTCCTATAATTCTACAGAAAGAATAACGTCTTTTTTGCTTTATGGATAGTGCAAAACCTTAGCTTTATATAACCGTTTAATCATTACTTCTGTTATATATATTTACATAATCTTTGTCAGCTGAATTCCATTAAGCCTTTTGGAATGTATTAACTATAGGCAGCAACTCTTTTAAATCATTAATTACATGCTCATCTGTAAACGGATTCCCCCAAAACGTATCTTTCTTCCATATTGCATTCATTCCCACATCCCGAGCTCCTATTACATCATTATTTGGATGATCTCCTACGTACACACTTTCTTCCGGACTAACACCTAGTCTTGCTAAAGCTCTCAGAAAAATTTCAGCTTGAGGTTTTTTTATCCCTTCTTGTTCTGACACTAAAATGATATCCATGTACTTATCAATTCCTAGAGCGCGGATATTCAGTAGTTGGAATTCAGTAAATCCATTTGTAATCATGCCTAATAAAATCCCTCCACTTTTAAGCTCTTGTAATACATACTCCATGTTAGAAAAAGGAATACAGTTATGTTGAAAGTTATTTATGTAATCCTCTAATAATTGCTCCCAAGTTAAACTAGTAATAGAATGTTCTTGAAGTAACTGTTCATATACTTTGTCTTTCCAAACATATCCCTTATTATCTAACTCAATAAATCGGTTTACATATTGTTCTTCAGGTACATGTTTTAGTTCATTAATATACCTCGTGTATTGATCTTTAATAAAAAGTTTAAGGGAACTATCTCTATCCAACAAAGTTCCATCTAAATCGAAAATAACTGCTTTCACCATTCTTTCTCCCCCTTTTATTAAAGAGTACTAAAAAAGGGCTATATACCCTATCTATACAAGTATTGTGTACATAACGCATCAGTAGTAGTAAATAAACTAAGAAAATGTAAAGGGATTTCTTTTTACATTATTACTTCAGCTTAATTACTAACATGTGATTAGCATTCTTCTGAAACTCATAAGATACTTTTACTTCTTCAATCGAACGAACATGTTCTTTTAAGTCATTCATCAATTGAGATAATTGATCATATTTCTTTCCATATAAATCTGTTAAAGGAAAAATACGAATTTCACCTTTTGTTACACGTATCAACTCTTTTAAACTATTTAAGTGGAATTGATAATCTAAACGATCAGAATACATGAACAGCAAATGTGCACAAACTGTCATATCAAATTGTTTATTTTCAAATGGTAAAACAGGCAAAGTAACAGCCTGATAATGTTGCGGATTTTCTCTCATATCCTGAACACAATCTTTTAAAGCACGGCTTCTTTCTTCTTTTAATGCATCAATAGACGAGAAATGCTCCCATACATAGTTTCCTGATGCTTTTTCCATATGTTTTATAGTATGTTCAATGTCTTCTAATCCTTTTTGTTCCAAGTCAACTACCTCATGATAATAAGCAATATCACAAGACGTAGAATCAATACCTAATTTATTGGCATGTGCAGTAAAAGAACATGCTCCGCCTGCACAATCTAAAACTTTCATATTCTCTAAATTTTCAGGAGATAAATCAAACATTTTAATGTATTCCTCAAATGTTTTACCAATAAATACAATACGATTAATATCTAACTTTAAATTTTTTTCAATTATACTCACCGTATCTCGCCCCTTTTTTATCCAAATATTCCAAACACTCTTCCATTTTATCTTTTTTATATAAATTTCGCGATATAAATCTATTGTCTTCAGGTAACATAACCATCTTATCAGTAGTCAACAATGGATAAAATTTTCATTCTGGGGGAGTTGTATTTTCTTAGCTTGATAGCGATGGGGTAACGTCACATGCCCATCAACTTAAGAATTCAGAATTACCCCAAAACAAAAAAATGAGCTTTTTTGCTACAAGTTAGCACAAAATTTCGTTCTGGGGGTATTTACTTTTCTTAGCTTGATAGCGATGGGGTACTAGCCCTAAAAGGAGGAATTTAATTGAAGTTAAAAATAATAATTTATTATCTATTTTTAGAAAAAATTATTTTTTTAATAGAAAGATATTGAAATATATATATAATTGTATTAAACTAATATTTACCAGGGTATATATTCAAAAAAAAGAAAATATATCCTGAAAAAACACTAAAGGGGATAGTAATTATGGTAGTAAAAGTTCCAAACTTAGAAGCGGTAAAAGGATTAGAATCAGTTAAAAAAGAAGAGTTAAATAACGTAGTTGGTGGAATGTCTAAAGCACAATGTGCTTATCTATGGTCATTATGTGGTACTGGCGGTGCTCGTTTTGGTAGTGTTGGGATTGAAAACACTTGTAGACTAGCAATTGCAAACTGCTAACAAGTAAAAAAGCCCTACTTTAATTTAAAGTAGGGCTTTCTTTATAAAAGAATGCAAATGAATGGGTGTAAATTTATGTTATCAAAGAAAAAATATTCTCATACAAAACAAAATGGTGAGTATGATTGCGGTGCTGCTTGTGTGGCCACAATTTTATCAGATTATAATATTCATTATAATCTTAATGTTATTAGAGATATTATTAATACAGAAATATATGGAACTACAGCTTCAAATATTATAAATGGTTTCAAAAAATTAGATTTTAAAGCAGAGGCATTTCATTTAGAATCTAGTGATTTTTTTAAGGTTGTTCAAACATTAAATGCTCCCTGTATTGCGTATACAACAAAGGAAAGCGGGGGACATTTTGTAGTAATTCATGGAACTCAGAAAAGCAAAATAATTATTAGTGATCCTTCTAATAATACAATAGAAAAGGTTGAAAAAAGTGAATTTTTGCAGAAATTTGGAGGGGTTATAATTACAGTATATCCCAAAGAGGGGGCTACTAAACAGGGAAATCCATTAAAAAAAGGAAATGTTAAATCACAAATACTAGAATTGATATTTGATAATAAACTTGCTCTTCTTTTTGTTCTTATTCTTTCTATATTTATTATAGCTGCAACGATTGCTTTTTCATTTTTTATTAAGTTAATTGTAGATGTTATTATTCCAAATCGTTGGGAAGATGGCCTTTCTACAATTGCTTTAGCATTTATAGGGTTTGCTCTTGGAAGGTGTTTATTAGAATATATTAGAGGACGACTAATAATTAAGATTGGATTTCAAGTAGAAAAGAGGCTTTTCAACAAATATTTTTCTCATTTATTAAAACTTCCTAGTACATTCTTCCAAAAGAGAAATACTGGTGAATTGATTTCTAGGTTTAATGATGCGAGAGATTTAAGAGACCTTGTTAGTACGAGCGTAGTATCTGCTGTTGTAGATATATTATTGATTTTTATATCTGGAGTTTTCTTGTATTTGCAAA
The DNA here is from genome assembly GCF_016651175.1 of Bacillus sp. TH13. Lineage (NCBI taxonomy): Bacteria > Bacillati > Bacillota > Bacilli > Caryophanales > Bacillaceae > Bacillus > Bacillus sp. TH13. The sequence continues at coordinate 340,850 of NZ_JAEKEJ010000007.1, forward strand.
ATGAGAATCTATTTTTTGCATCTTTAGTTCCGATGTTCCTGTATTTAGTTATAACATATTTGTTCTATGAAAATTTGGCTAGACAGAGTAAAAATACCATGGAGAATAACGCGGATGTAAATAGTTATTTGGTTCAAATGTTAAAGGGCATGGAAGGAATTAAATCGTTTAATAAACAACCATTTGTGCAAGACATGAAAGATAATAAATTTAATAACTTTCTCTCGAGTATAGTTAAGTTAAATAATACCATTAATTTATCTAATTCTTTAAAATTGGTTCTCCAATCAATATTTCAAGTCATTGTTCTATGGCTGGGTGTAAAAGAAATATTTTCAGATAATATGAGTTTAGGATCTTTATTAACTTTTAATATGTTATTAGGATACTTTTTAGGGTCAACGGAAAACCTTATGAACTTACAGCCATTGATACAAAAAGGAATAGTAGCCGCAGAACGATTATTTGAGATTTTAGAGTATCCCATTAAAGAAATAAAAAAACAAAGTACATTACTTGATGAAATTAAAACAATTAATATTAAAAATCTTACGTTCTCGTATAATGATGAGAAGATATTTGAAAATGCTACGTTAGAAATCAAAAAAGGAGAAACGATTGCATTTATTGGAGATAGTGGATCAGGTAAAAGTACTTTAGCGAAGTTGTTAGTAAATTTATATGAAGTGCCTGAGCAAAGTATTTTTATTGATGGTAGGGATATAAATCATATTAATAAAGTTTCTTTGAGAAATAAAATATTGTATGTTCCCCAAAGTCCTTTCTTTTTTACGGGGACTGTATTGGAAAATATATGTTTAGGAAAGGAATTTTTAGAGGAAGAGATTAAACGTGCCAGCGAAATGTCTGGGCTGTATAAATTTTTAAATAAAACTCCTTATGGATATAATCATTTGCTCACAGAAAATGCATCTAACATTTCTTTGGGACAAAGACAAATGATTATGCTAACCAGGGCAATATTACATGCACCAGATATATTGATTCTAGACGAGGCAACAAGCAATATAGATAAGAATACATCCAAAGAGATATTAGAGAATTTAAAAAGAATTGATTGTACCAAAATAATAATAACTCATGAGAGAAATAATATGGACTATTTCGATAAAATCTGTTTATTTTCTGATACAGAAATCATGTTAGTAGAGGAAAGGGAGCTTTTAGTATGAAGAAATGGATTTTAGTCACTGTGGCATTAATAGTAACAATTGGCTCTATGTTTTTTCTTTTTAAAAAAACTGAAGATGAAAAACCGTTATATAAAAATGTAAGTATGAAAGAATATAAACAAAAAATGAATAATAAAGAGGATTTTGTTATGTATATATATTCTCCAACCTGCACATTTTGTAAGTCATTTAAACCTACATTAAATGAAACAATTAAAGAAACGGACTTGAAAATATTAGCTTTAGATACCAGTATTAGTGAGAATTTAGATAATACCTTCCTTAATAAATATAAAATAGAGCATACGCCTACCCTTATTTATTATAGTCGAGGAGAAGAAAAGGATAGAAGAGAAGGAAATTTATCAAAAAAAGATTTATTGAAATTTCTAGAGCCATATACAAATGTTGGTACAGCTAAAAACTGATTAATTTATGTGGAGGTGAATAACCAATGCCAATCTCAATTTTTGAGCATAAAGAAACGCTCATAAAATACAACGAAGAGATTTTAGAAGGATACGAATTAATAAAAGCGTCTAATGTTCTTGTTGATGATAATTTTACAGTAGGAAAATTAGAAGTGTTAAGAGAGAACATCCGAAATCTTTATGATAATAAAACGTTTCCAAAAATTACGTGTTGTATCTTAACTTTTAATGAAGAAAGATGTATAGAAAGATGTATTTCCAGTATTTATCAGGAAGTTGACGAGGTAGTGGTACTAGATTCGGGTTCTACTGATAGGACTTTAGAAATAATTAAAGAGAAATTCTCAAATGTTAAGATAGTGTCCCTTGAATGGAAAAATGACTTTGCTTACCATAGAAACTATGTAATAAATCAAACAAGTCATGATTGGATTTTATTTCTAGATGCTGATGAATATTTATCTGAACATGATCGGGGAAAGATAAAAAATGTCATAAGGTTCGCTGCAATATTTGAAGATAAAGAGTTTTGTATTAGTCCGTTTATCCGCAATACGGATGGACACACGTATAATGACACAAAAAGAATATTTAATAAACAAGCTAATATTAGATATTATGGGAAGGTTCATGAAGAGCCTTTAAAAGATGATAAAAATGTCCCTAGTCATATGATTGTGGATATGACCTTTATACATGATGGATATGAATTAAATGTAGTACAGAAGAAGAACAAGTTTAAAAGGAATATAACTTTAATAGAAGATATGGTGAAAAAAGAACCTAGCAATTACAAGTGGAAATTTTTCCTTGGTAGGGAAAAATATGCGAATGGAAATATTGAGGAATATCCTGCAAGTATAGATGTATTAGTTGAGGTTATAAATCATTATTTAGAATTAGGAGAGTTGTCACAAAGGTATCTTTGTGAATCCCTAGTGATTGTCTGTAATGCATATCTATCTATGGGGTATATCGATAAATTACAAGAATTCCTAGAGGTATTAAGAAATAATTTCCCTAATTGCTCAGATATTTACTATTTTGATTTGATAATCAATTTGTTAATTTGTAAGAAAAGTATATATAATTCTTTACAAGAGATAGAAAAGGAAGTTCTTAATAATGATATTGGAATAAGTTATATCAATACGACTAATAGTCACTTACATTCGTTACTAGTTCTTTCCTTGTTAAGCATGGGAGAAAATGAAAGGGCTTTAGAAATATATTGTAAAGAAAACTTGAGTGAAAAAATCCTGAATTGCAAGAACAATTGAGAAAGACATTTTATCAACTAAAGAAAACTTTAGGTATATCCTAAAGTTTTTAAAATAATAGAAAATCTAGAGGTGAAATAATTATGGAAAACTTAAAAAAAGCTATGACTTTAGTACAGCCACACTTGGGAACAGAAGAGGTTGTTGAAAAAAGTGTTTATGGAATGTTTCAGTTTCAATTATTTGGCGCAGGTGGGCAAAGGAAAGGAATTTTAATTGCTACGAATGAACGGTTGTGTTTCTATACTAAATATTTGGGGAACGAAACTTTTGAAGTATTTGAGTATAAAAAAATTGATTCTATAAAAGTGGAGAAAGGACTGTTAAGCGGTCCGAAAATTGTCTTTTATCATAATGGTAATCGTGAAATGATGAATTTAATTGAAGACGGAGACTTGGAAGTCTTTGTAAGGTTTGTAAAAGAAAAAATCAAAGAGTAGTGTTATTTATTAATTTAAAATCAATCTATCTTTTATAGGATGTTCTTTTATTAAAAGATGGATTGATTTTATTTCATTTGAAGGAGATATCAAAATGAATATGATGCAAAAATTTAATATTCACTTGGCCTGGATAATATCTATATGTGGAACAGCATTTAGTCTTTTATTTAGTGAAATTTTAGATCTTCCACCATGTGATTTGTGCTGGTATCAAAGGATTTTTATGTATCCTCTTGTACTAATTTTAGGTGTAGGTATTTATAAAAAGGATTCTAATATAAATAGTTATGCATTACCTTTGTCAATTTTAGGATTAAGCATATCTTTATATCATATCTTAATACAAACATTCCCATCTTTAAGTGTTTCTTCATGTGCTATTGGGGTTTCTTGTACTACGGATAGCTTAAACTTATTTGGCTTTATAACCATTCCAATGCTATCCTTTTTAGGGTTTTTAATAATAACTATACTTTTATATCCAAAATTTAAAGTTAAAGCCTAATTTATAGGATTAGGATGGGGATAAATTTCATTTTATAATTTATGGTTCTGATGCAAAAAACTCTTTAGCATGGAAAACAACTCTTCCAACTTTAGAGAAGGTATGTGATAAATATAGAAAAGGAAAATTAGAAATAGTTATCTTTCTGTAGGGGTACGGAAAGGATTTTGGATATGAAGGGCCACTTTGGGGAAATATTCAAATCGATATTATAAATATAAACAAGATAATCGAGTAGTAAAAATTTCAGTCCGAACGGAATTTTTCTATACTGAAATTTTTCAAGGGAGAAATCATGTGGGGTACAGCCGAGATACATGTAATTTCGAGTTATAGGCTTACTTTCATTTCCAAATCGATTTAAATTGTACAGTATGTAAATATAAGATATACTTGATTTCGAAGAGCAAATTATGTGGCATAAGTGTATGTGTGGTAAATTTACGTGAACAGAAGTAAATATGGAATAAAGAAAAAGGTAGACACAGAGAAAGAATGTGCCTATCTTTTTTTGTATAAGTTTGCTTATTTTTAACTTTATTTTGTACAATCATTATAAGAACCGTTAGGAATAATAAGGGATGACTAGAATGTCACTTATACGGACAATTAATAAGTATCCTTCTTTGTTCCTCCACTATCTTTCAAATGCGCCAATTACTCCTCATCAAGAAGAAACGAGAATTAAGTGAATATAAAGTAATTTATATCATCAAAAATTATTTTCCACTTATTTATCAAACTTTACAAAAAGATACCCAAGAATTAACAAAGATTCTCTTTCGTCTGCTTAATTGCTTACAGAAAAACGGACAAAAATCCCATCGATATGAGAAGAAAACAGTCTTTGATATATTAGGTGTCGTTTACAATTATACCATTTCTGAAGATCAAGCGGCCTAATTCAAAAAATGAAACCCGATAGGGTTTATTTCGCATGCAAACCTTTAAATTCTCTAAGCATGGCTTTTAGAAAAAAGAAATAATCTCTACTATACTTGACATTGTATAATCTTAGCTTGATAGCGATGTGGTGCTACCCCATCGCTATCAAGCTAAGAAATTAAGTCACCCCCAAAACAAAAAATGAACTTAAATTCTTTAGAAATGATATAAAATGTTTATTAGAAAAGGAGAACAAGTATATAATTTGGTACCTGCTAATGAGATTTACTGTTGATAAATGGTGTTTTGTTAACTAAAAGGTGAGTATATATAAACATTTTCAAAGATTCTCAATATACAAATAGATTAATTTCAATTTAAAGTTTATAATTAGTTTGTGGGAAAGTTTATAACAAAGGGGCATACATATGTTAAATTACATCTGCACTACATGCGGCGTTCAATATTCTAAAAGTCAAGAAGTTCCTTCTGATTGTATAATTTGTAATGAAGAAAGGCAGTATGTTAATCCATCTGGACAATCATGGACTACTCTTGAAAAAATGCAAAAAAGTAAATTATATAAAAATGAAATCTTAAAAGAAGAAACTGGTTTATATAGTATTACTACAAAACCTGAATTTGCAATTGGGCAAACAGCTTATTTAATACAAAGTCAAAATTTTAATGTTTTGTGGGATTGTATTACTTACTTAGATGAAAATACAATACAAGAGATACATAAACTGGGAGGTATACAAGCAATTGTACTTTCCCATCCTCACTATTATTCTACACAAGTAGAATGGGCAGAAACATTTAATATTCCAATTTATATTCATGAAGATGATAAAGAGTGGGTAAATCGTTCAAGTAAACAAATTATTTTCTGGTCTGGAGAATCTTTGGTATTAACTGATGCGATTACAATTTATCGTTTGGGAGGGCACTTTAAAGGTGGAGCTATTTTACATTGGAAAGATGGCAGTGACAAAAAAGGTCTTCTTCTGACAGGTGATATCATCCAAGTTGTTGCAGATCGTCAGTGGGTAAGTTTTATGTATAGTTATCCAAATTTAATTCCGTTGCCAGCTAATAAAGTAAAAGAAATGGTAGATAAGATTAAAGACTTACCTTTTAATCGCTTGTATAATGCATTTCATAGAGTAATAGTCGAGGATGCAAATAAGTCTGTTCAAAAATCGGCTGATCGGTATATAAAAGCTTTACAGGGAAAACTTTTTCATACTTAAAAAATCAAGTCACTTCTGACGACACCGATTATATAAAAGTAATTACGGTTTTTTACTATCCATAAAGCAAAAAACACGTTATCCTTTCTGTAGAATCATAGGAAAGGATGGCGTTTTTTGTATGTCTATTTCTGTATCTGACGAACTACAACTATTTGCCCAGGAGATTCAGGATCTTTTATCCCCAAATACCTTACAGAATCTAGCTAGAGATGTTGGGTTTGTACAACGAGCAAGTAAGTATCGAGCACAAGATTTAGTAGCTTTATGTGTATGGATAAGCCAAAGTGTAGCAAAAACGTCCTTAAACCAGCTATGTAGTTGTTTAGAAGCATCAACAGAAATACTCATCAGTCCCGAAGGACTGAATCAAAGATTTAACGCTGCAGCCGTCCAGTTTCTACAGAAAGTATTAGCCAAACTTCTCAACCAAAAGTTATTTTCCG
>NZ_JAEKEJ010000008.1:0-1146 GCF_016651175.1 Bacillus sp. TH13
TGGTGGTTTTTGATATGAATATAATCTGAATTTATTCAGAAAGTTGTCCGAATACATTCGGAATTTGTTCGGAATGTGTTAAGATAATAGTATGAAATCATTCGGAATTGGAGTGTTTGTATTGGAATATGAAAAAGTGATTGATGTAGTTGATGCTGTTAATAATGGTGAAAAAGTAGTAGAAATAGCTAAGAAATTAGGTATTAGTAAGGATACTTTTTCGAGAAGATTGTCTGAAGTTGGTTATAAATTCAATAATAGTTTGAAGATATATGAGTATGTAGGAGAAGCTTCGGAAGAGGATAAGGTGAATGTAAGAAAGTCTTCTGAAATTTTTCAGAAGAAAGTAAGAAAGAGTTCGGTGAAGGTTCAGAAAAAAGTCGGGCAAAATGAAGAGGAATTTCAGAAAAATGTCGGACAAGAGGAAAAAAAGATTCAGAAAAAAGTCGGACGAAAGGAAGAGAAAAATGTAGAAAAGGGAATTGAAGTGAATAACTTAAGTTTTTCAGAAGATGAGATTAAAGCTTTAAAGAAGCTTGTTAAAATACAACAAAGTGATGAAGCGAAAATATTGTTTGATTTAATGGAATTGCCTTTTTCGGGGAAAACTATTAAAAAGACGGTTCTTGTTCGTGACGATCTACTCGATGACTTTGAAAAGTTTGCTGAAAAAATCACTGTTAATAATAAGATGATTACAAAGAATATGTTAATTGAATTGGCTTTGTATGATTTTATGACAAAGTATAATAAAAATTGAGGGCGTAATGCTCTCTTTTTTTTATATACTGTTGTTTTTAATGGTTTTGTTTTTTGTTTATAGTATGTATGTAGGGAATTCATGTAGGAAATATATACATATATGTTTTTGGTAGGAAAGGTGTTTTTAGAAAATGGGCAGAAAGAGAATTGATCCAGAAGATAAGAAGGTTAGATTGAATGTTGCAATTAAGCAAAAATATGTTGATTTAGTTAAAGAAGAAGAGAATTCATCTCAATTTGTTGAGGATGCAATTATAGAACATTTGAAGAAAAATAAAAAACTTTAATTTTTTTTTTGGAAATATCTTGTTTTCTGTCCCTTTCTTTTGCTATAATCAGAACATAAAATCTTGCCGCGAATAAGTGTTCGATTTTATGTTCTAT
>NZ_JAEKEJ010000009.1:0-2312 GCF_016651175.1 Bacillus sp. TH13
TAGTTTTTTTAAAAAAATATTGAAATTCCATTTTATAATTTCTGAATGATAATGATGTGATTTTGTTGTGATAATTAAATCGTTTTGTTGATACAACGTTTTGCTAATGGTGTTGTATGGTTGTGTTAATGTCGTGTTTTGTCGAACGAATCATAATCATTTGATAATGCTGTTATGGTATAATGTATTGTATAATCCTAATTTTTAGATGTCGGGAGGAATATGGTATGAAAGCTAGTGAAATTGTAGTTCAATTGGAACAAGGGAAGAAAATGAAAGAATTGGAGATAGAATTAAATTTAAATAGTTCTACGATTAGAAGAAAACTAAAAAAAGAGGGTTATGTTCATGAAAATGGACATTGGAAGTTTGGAGAGGTTACTGAAATGATTGAAAAAAAGGGTATTAAAGTGATGGATAAAGAAGAGTTTACAGAAGAAGAAATTGTGTTTTTAAAGAAATTTGCAAAAAAACAAATGGAAAATGAATTGAGAGATACGATTATTAATGAGGTTGTTAATGAAGAAAATGAACCAAGTTTATTTGAACGTATTCAAAATATTGATGAGGATGAAAATAGGGAACGTAATAGCATTTTCTTGTCTGAATCTGTTCATGATGAATTTGCAGAATTTCTTAAAAAGGCAAAACTTAAAAATCAAAAGTCTATGCTTGTAGAAATTGCTTTGATAGATTTTTTGAAAAAGTATAATAAATAACGGATGTGATTTTGTGGATGAATTTTCATTTTTTCGTGTTATTGAATATTCCAAAGAAATTTTTAGTTCATTACCTTTACCATTAACTATCTTATTGATTTTTTGTAATGTGTTGTTTGTTTTGCGATTAATTATTGATTGTTTTTTAGAAAGAGATGTTAGTAAAAGGTATTGGGAAAAGTATTATGCTGAGCGAAATGAATCTGAAGAAAAAATTTCTTTGAAAAAATAGCGATTGTAATTTGTTCGTTTGCTATACTGATAAAAAAATAAAAAGAAAAAATAAAAAGAAAAGAGGATGATAATAAAGAGATAAAGAGGATTTAACATTGCCGAGACCTAGAAAACCTTTGGAAGAGAAAATAGATACGATATTTGTAAAAGTCCCGAAGAAAGTAATTTGGGCGTTTGAGGAGTTAGGAAATAAGAATGAAATAGCTAGTAAGATCATAATGGATTATTACAACAATAATTTGAAAAAAGATTAATCATTTTCTTTCTTTTTTTAAATTGAATACGAACAGGTTTATCTGTGCGCGAATACACGTTTGTGTATTTTTTTTGAGAAAATTACAGGAGGTGCTTTTTGTGGCATATTTAAATAGCACGAAGGCAGCGGGAAATAGATATTTTTATTTATCAAGATATACAGGTAAAAAAGAACATACTTGTAAAAAGTATGAGAATTTTTATAGCTTTGGTAATCAAAATGTTGCTTTAGAAAGACTATCTTTATGGTTGTTGGACCAAAATTTTATGCCGAAAGAGTTAGTTGATTTAGGAATTTCGCATGAAGATATCAGCAGATGGAGAAGTAAAGTGTTAGAAATGGTGCAAAAAGTATCTTAGTAATTGTTTTATTTGTATAAATAAATTCGAGGTGTTTTTATGAATGAGTTAATTAAGTTAGAAGAAAGAATTAATGATTTGTGGGCAATTATATTTGGTGTTTCTGTTTGTTTATGGTTTCCTTCTTTTTATGATTTTTTTAATGAAACACTCCATACTCCGCAATTATTAACAGGATTAGCAGGGGATGTTTTTGTTTTAATATATATGTTGTTTATGCTTTCTCTGTGGGGTGTTTTGATGTTTAAAGTAACTAAAATGATAAGAAAGAAAATGAAACTTTTGGGTTAGAATGTAAAAATTCTAACTTTTTTTGTTTTGATCGTAGAATTATTATGTTGATTTTTTTGCATTTTTTAAAAATATAATTTATTGTTTTGTTAGATTTGATTTGAGCCAAAATAATTTTGGCTTATTTATTTTGTGGAAAAACATTTGAATATTATTTATAATTCGAGATATATTCCAAACAAAATAAAATAAGTTGCAGTCCTATATGATGCGTCAACATCGTATAGGTGCTGAGAAGTTGGCAGACTTCTACAACCAAGCATAAAGCTCACTACAACTATCTATGTTATTATACACATTTTGTTAACTGTTGTATATCTGTATTTATAGATGTAGTGTGACGATGGACAAGTATGCCTTCTTATTTGAAGTTGTATTTGTCCTTTTTTGTGTTGTTATAGGGATATAAAAATTAATTTGAAATATGTGTTCATATTTTTAATTTTAATTTCG
>NZ_JAEKEJ010000010.1:0-962 GCF_016651175.1 Bacillus sp. TH13
GCTGTATCTTCACTAGATGTTTCAATGTTTTTTAAAGCATCATTTATATCTTTTAAAGCTTTGTCCAACTTTGCATTACTACCGTTATTATCATTTCCACCATTGTTATTATCTTCCTTTGGCTTTTCTATTTCTCCTGATCCAATTGGTTTATTATCATCAACGTTGTCATTTACACAAACACCGTTGTATATTGCATCTTTATCTTGAACATGTTCAGCATTACCATCATCAGGAACTCCATAATATTCAGCTAACTTATCACGCCATTTAGTTTCACCTTTTGTAGCTTGACCATTTTCGGCAAATCCTTTTATTTTAAAACGAACATGACCTACTTTTTTACCATTAGCAAAAATATAAAATGCATATGTTCCATTACGATTCACCTTAATACCAAACTTATTTTCATTTTGTTCCGGTCTTTTATTAACCGTCGCTGACTGTTGAAACGTACAATCATTCACTAAATGCAATTCTGATAACTGAAAAACATAAATTTCATCATTATCAACTTTCAAATCAATAACATAAGAACCATTTTCAAACGTCTGTTTAGTGATAATCACACCACCACTTCCAACTAATTGCATAGAAGGTGAATCAGCATAAACAGAAATATTAGAGTACATCAATGTAACTACAAACGAACATAATATAATTGCTATTTTCTTAATCATGATTCTCTAAAATCTCTTTTATAAAGTTTCTTCTTATCAGCTTTATATTGGTCAAACATATCTTTAGTACCTATAAAAATTAATGAACATATAAAAACAGTTACAAAAATCAAAATAATAATTACGCAAATACCAGCAATAGTCATTGCAATATTAGTTAAATCCATTTCAATCACTCCAAATCTTTTTTCCAAATCAATAACATAGAGAGTGTAAATATAGTCAAAAAAATTAAATTTACTAATCCATTACAGAAAATCGGGAGAAAAAATTCTAAAAATC
>NZ_JAEKEJ010000011.1:0-1164 GCF_016651175.1 Bacillus sp. TH13
TTTGCTATTTCTTTATTAGAATCAGCAATATCTTTTGTATTATTTGCTGTATCTTTACTAGATGTTTCAATATTTTTTAAAGCATCATTTATATCTTTTAAAGCTTTATCTAACTTTTCATTATTACCGCCATTATTATTATTTCCACCATTGTTATTATCATCTTTCGAATTATCTATATCTCCACTACCATTAGGTTTATCAGGTACTCGCTCATTAGTACAAATACCGTCATGTTTACCATCATAATCCGCATAATCCTCAGGATTTGGCTTTTCAATTTCGGGCAAATCGTAATACTTAGCACCTTTGCCCCAATATACGGTTTCTCCTCCAGTACCTGCATTTTCTTTTAAACCTTGAAGTTTAAAACGTGCATAACCTAACACTTTCCCATTGTGAAAAATGTAAAACGCATATGTTCCATTCATATCCCAATTAATCGGAAATTCATTTTTTTCTTGTTCTGGTCTTGTCCATTTCCCATTTCCTACGTGAAACGAACAATCACTAACAAGCATTAACTCACTCAACTGAAAACTATAAACATTTGTCATATCATTAACTCTGATAATCAAATTATATTTACCGTTAACCATACCGTTATTTTCAATAGATACATTTTTACTTCCCAACAATGTAAATGTTGGACCATCAGCATATACACGAGGTATAGAAGTAACTACAAAAACTAAAAATGAACAAATTATAATTGCTATTTTCTTAATCATGATTCTCTAAAATCTCTTTTATAAAGTTTCTTCTTATCAGCTTTATATTGGTCAAACATATCTTTAGTACCTATAAAAATTAACGAACATATAAAAACAGTTACAAAAATCAAAATAATAATTACGCAAATACCGGCAATAGTCATTGCAATATTAGTTAAATCCATTTCAATCACTCCACTCAATTATCTAAAACAACTCTATCCTTATACTCAATAACTTTCACTTTCTTACCAATCTCTACAGAATTATAAAAATCATTAGATACAGACAAATCATAAAGTTTCTTATTCACATAAACTTTAATCGAATATTCCTCACGATTAGACATATCAATTACTGCACCACCAGAAATAATATAATCAGAGGTAGCTTCCTTATGATCCATATCTACAATCACAGATTCTAAACGTTTACCATTCTTCAACAACTC
>NZ_JAEKEJ010000012.1:0-33707 GCF_016651175.1 Bacillus sp. TH13
TTCAATTATATATCGCTGAAAAACTTCACTACAATTAAGTGAATATTCACCAGTGCTATAATACATCCCTTTTTGATCTGCATATAAGCCAATTCTATCTAGAGCATCATCACATTCTATTACACCGTAGCTTGGTACATCAAAACCTGTATTTATTCTAACAATATTTAAGTTGGGAACCTTTAATACCTCTGGAACAATATCAGGTAAAATATCTGTATTAATTTCTTTATTTTGTAACTCTTTTTATCCAATATTTTCTCAAATTTGCATCTACAATGAAGTAAACTTGTTCATTTTGTTCTTTTGCATATTGTACAATTTCCATTAATGTTTCGAAAACATATTGTTTAAAAAGAGCCCCCATATCATTTCTCTTTGATGGTTGTGATAAAAATGCATTATGTTTATTTATATTTAATAATACGTAATCAATCGTTTGCCACTCTGTATTCCCATATAATTTATATAAAATTTCTTTTCCTTTTATTTTTGAAAGAATAGGTAAGAAATCAAATTTCGATATTCGTTCAATTGATAAATTAACATATGTACAAGGTAAATTTATCTTATTCCAACTACGCTTCAAAAATCCTTTTTGTTCTAATAGACTAAAAACACTATTTACAATTGTTTTACGAGATACACTTTGGCCTATAAATAAATTAATAAATGTTGAAATACGATTTGTTCGTGCAAATCCCTCTCTAATGATTTGTTTTGGATCAATTTTTTCGCGTCCATCACAATTTTTCATTGCGATTAATGCTAATGTCGCATCACTGCGCTCACCCGCGGTAGCATAGACAGCTTTCGTAACATCATCTACAAGATTTGTTTTATATTTTTGACAATATTGCATTTTATATGGATTTTGTAACACCTTTTCAATATTGTATCTCACAATCTTTAATAATACTGGAAAATCTGTATTCAATACATAAGAATTTCCACCAATTTTAGTCAAAACAATTTCGCTATCAAGTAATGCTTGTTCTATTTCCAGCGCTATATTTTCAGACCAAACTTCTAATGTTAATGTCTCTAATCCTTTTGGTGCAAATAAAGGAAATAATTCATTTTTGTTATTTGTTGCTACCTTTTTACATTCTGGAAGTATTGTGAAATAAGAGAATTTACGCTGGAATTCTTTAAATAAATACTCTCTTTCCTTTGCTTTTATACCTGGTTCTATTTTAGTACCTTGAACTCTATATATTCTTTCATTGTATGGAAATAACACCCTTTTATTTTCCCCGACAATATAATCTTTCGGATATTGGAGAATATGGTCTAAATCCACCTCTCCACCTATTTGAAAATCATCTTTTAAATTTCTAAATATCTTAATCCATTTCATGCCGGTTGTAGCTTGTTGTATTTTTAGTTTTACAAACCGGATTTTTTTATTATTTGACGCAAACTCTGAGGTAGAAATCAATATCAGGCCTCGTTTCCGTCTTAAAAGTAAAGGAATATCTGGATGATTATATTCTTGATAAAATCTCCGAATCCCTATTGAAATATTTAATAATGGAGCGTTCTCACCACCGCGGGTTATGCATTCGAATCGATATACATAGGAAAAAAAATCTTGTGTTTTTTCATCTTTTATCGGCCCTGACATCGCCTCACAAATATTTTGTGATCTAAGAGGAGAAAAATAGATTTCTTCTGCATTTGTATTTTCTAAATATATAGGACGCTCACAAAAAACATGTGAGATTAAAGCGGGCACCCACTTAGAATACGTTTCATTATCATGTAGTACTGGCAAATTAGAAATCAAATCGGATTGCCATTCATATTTTGGTGGTTCTACTAATCTATTTGGCTTCCAATCATGAATAATCTCATACCAACTTTGAAAAATATAATCGAGCTGCTCTTGTCTAATAGGTTCTTTCGATACAATCCATGGTGTATTTTCATTTAATACGTACGGATTATGCTGTATAAACAATATATCTGAAAACATATCATACAATCTTTCATTCAAACGTTTCAAATTACTCGTTAATAAAAATGTCTTATAATGTATCTCTACGATGTCCAGCCATTCAATAGGAAAGTATATAAATGATACCTTTTCATTTAAAAGGGATTCTACTATATTTTCAAATGTTAACAACCTTAATTTTTTCATAAAATGATTCTTTCCTTTCTTCAGTTGTCTTGATTATCAAAAAGCTAGAACAATAGTTACTTAATCTAATCCATTTAAACCAAGTATTTAAAAGAAAAGTAAAAACTATTTATCTACATAAAACATTATCAAACCGACTCTTTTAAAGATTAAAAGTAATTATCATATACAACACCTCTTTACATTTGTATTTTAATACATTTAAATTATACAATGTATATAATATATTGTACTTATTATTTACAATAACTTTACAAAAAAACAAAAAAAAACACCTTAAATCGGTGCCCTTTTTACAAATATCAACCTTTATGTAATTGAACATATAGATAACAGTAATCCTCCAAATGAAATTGCTCCTAGTAAACCTACTACAACTCCTGTTAAACAAATACAATCAGCAAGACAAATAGAAGACTGCGATAATGGAACAAATGACCTACTTGTACTCGAACCATATTGTTTTATTTTCTCATAATTCACATCTAAAATTAGATGTAAACATGTTACACCATCCTCAATAGTATGTAGAGGTTCTTTTTCTAATTGCTCCAATAATTTACTATCAAAAGCAACTGATAGAGGATACTGCTTATCTAATTTCATATTTTGATAAATTAGTTGCAAACGAGATAATATATTGTTTTTCTTCTTTTCAGATGTTACTGTACATTTCATAGTATTAAATTCATTTAATAACAGTGTCAATTCATCTCTTTTTCCGTATAAATCTTTAGCTATTTTTCTCTTTAGTTTATACGAATGGATAATAGATTTTAGTTCAATCATATTCATACACTTCCTAATTACATATTATTTACCCAATTATTTTATAGATAAACAGTACTTTTTAATCTTATTTAAATTACACTCAAGCATCTTAATTTACTATCGATTAACATTACATTAACCTTACAAAGTTGTAATAAATTTATTAGCTAGAAGAAATCAATCCCTAAACCAGACAGATATTTGATGATAAAAGCATAAGAAAAAGCAATGATTAGATTTTAAACCTAGTCATTGCTTTATCCATGCATCCTAATTTACACCTATATATCCTATTGTTACCATTTCACTTGGATGTTTGAATATATCCATTAACAATGGCTATATTCGTTGTCGGCATATATATAACTAATGTTTTTTAGTCGATAAAGTACAACTTTGGGCAGCACGTCCTCCACCTAATTTATTTGCTCTCACTGAATTTTTTTGGGTCTTACTGCCCGGCAAATAGCGGGATAAATGTAATCAATATTCATATGTTACAATTGTATCAGTAGTACCACTAAAACCATCAAAACAATTAGAGCAACCACCACAGCCGCCACAACCTCCGCAACCCCCGCAACCAAAACAACCGAAGCAACCAATACAACGGAATCCACCACAACGGAATCCGCCACAACGACCTCCACCACAACCACCACAACCGCCACAACGGCCGCAACCGCCACAGCGACGAGCAGTATCCTCAATATAGTAATATGGATATTGGTTTTGCTGGTCCCAATAGACAATATTTCCAGACTGGTAATCATTAAGGCTTAACGCTTGTATTTCTTGTTGAAACTGATTCATTTTCATAACCTCCGTTTATAAAATACAACCTCATTGATGCTTTCCTATATTTCTGTTCGTTACATCTAAGTAGAAATAGCGCTATAAACTAAGTTCAATACGTACACCAACAAAGTATGAATTATCACTAGATGATGCACCTTGTTCATATACCTATTTTTACTATGGGCTCATTTTTATAAATAGAAATTATAAAATATAAATTCTAGCGTCATATCTTCATACTTACTAAGCTCAATTAATTTCTCAATAATTATGATGCCATATCCTATATATTTCCGTCTGCCGCTTAGATTTTTCTGTACTGTAAATGCCTTTCGCTATAACACTTCCAAGTAACCGGTTTCTATGACGGTTAAGAAATTCCTACAAAGAAAAAAGCCCTAATTAGGGCTTTTTATTCTATTTCTCCAGCAAAGCTCTCTATGAAATTTCTAATTGAAAAAAGACACACTTAGATTGATGCGTCTTTTTGTGATGCCTCTTTTGTGAAATCATATAATGCAATTGCGCCTAAAAGAACAAGTATACCTTGAGGAACATCTAGTAAAATAGTTTTCCAAATTTCTGGAATTACCCATTTAATATCTGCTGCTGTTTCAAGATATGTTTGAAAATAGCTGATTGTAAAATTAATTATCCCTAAAAATACAAACAACGATAAACCAAATCGAATTAATTTCTTATTTGTAAACATATAACACCTCTCAAAATTCATTGGATATTCCTGCTTTTGCTTCTTTATATTTCCATATCCCTATATTTGATTTTAACACACAAAGAACTCAAAAAAATACAATATGCAAATTTGCATATTGTATGAACAGCACTTCATGTTAACTTAGAAATTCCTGCAAAGAAAAAACAACTCCGTTACAGCTAACAGCTCGGGTTTCTTTTCTTATTTAACTTCATACCACCAACATTTACGTTCTTTGATTGTAAAATAAATGTGACAGAAGTTTATCCAGTTAATGCGTAGACAATTAAATGAGCTAAATTATCGATATTCTATTTCGCCATATCCGTAGCACTAATGACTTTACGCAAATTTGACAAGAAAAAATATATAGATAGGTATGATCCATACCTATCTATAACATTACTTCTATTCTTTATCCAATTACGTCTTTTACGTCTGTATCCACTGGCCACTTTTCTAATGTATAAGCCATTTCCCAAAATGAATATTCATATTGACTGCTAATAATAAAATGCTGTTTCATACGCTTGCGGTCTGCCTCTGTTACTTTTTCAGCGATAGTATCTAAACGTGTAATTTGTTCTTCAACTAGCGTACGGAACCAATCAGATCCATAAGCAGAAATCCATTCGTTATAAATTGGCTCTTCCGGATGGCACTCTTTTAAGCGTTCGCCAATTTCATAATACAACCAATAGCAAGGTAAAATTGCTGCAATGATATCTCCTAAATGCCCTTCATACGCAGCACGATACATATGTGAAGTATACGCATATGCAGTTGGCGCAGGAATAAAATTATCTTTTTCTTCTTTTGTTATCCCTAGCTTTTTAGCAAAATTCTCATGTAAAGATGACTCTGCCTCATATGTATTTTGAGCATGATGTGCCATACGAGCTGTCGTCTCTAATTCAAGAGCTTTCGCAGCTCCTAAAGTTTGTACTCTAGCAAAATGACTCAAATAATATGAATCTTGAAGCACATAATAGCGAAAACTAGCTAAATCTAACGTTCCTTCACCAAGTTTTTTTACAAAAGGATGGTTAAAACTCGCTTCCCAAATTGAATCTACTTCTTTACGTAATGATTGTGAAAAAGTCATTTAAATCCCTCCAATAATGTATAAAATATAAGTATTTATCCACAATTATTAAAGCTGTAAAATAAAAAAACTTTCTTTACAGGCGTAAAGAAAGTGAAATTGACAGTAATTATTTACTCATTAAATAGCAACGTCTTTCCCACTTCCCTACGCTGGCATTAACCAGATCAGGTACTAAGAGTCTCAAAATCACATTTGATCTCAGCCTATAAAAGGCCCCCTAGTGGATAAATATTTTGTTTTTATAATGTATTCATCATAGCATACTTCATGAAACTGTCAAAAGAATTCGTTATATAACTATCTTAAAAACCTTCTTCTTTTCTCACTTTTAATGACGTTTCAATAATCATATCTAATAGTTTGCTATAACTAATTCCAGCTGCTTCTGCACTTTTTGGCAATAAACTTGATTGTGTCATCCCTGGTAATGTATTAATTTCCATTACATATGGAATTCCGTCCTTCACCATCATATCAACTCTTGCATAAACACTACATTTTAAGGCTTTATAACAAGCCAGTGACGCTTTATTTACACGTTCATTAATTTCTGCTGGAAGTTCGATAACTTCCTCAACTGTACTAGTATCATCATATTTTGCATTGTAGTCAAAGAACTCGGCTGCATGTCGAATTGAAACTATAGGTAACTGTTTTCCATCCAGAATGGAACATGTAATTTCATCACCTTTTATATACTTCTCAATTACTACTTCAGAATCCCATTCGAATACAGTTTCTAGCATTGAGATCAATTCATTTTTATTGTAAACGATTTTCACTCCGACACTCGATCCGCCAGAGTTTGGTTTTACCACTAATGGAAATCCTAACTTATCTAACTCATCAAGATTTAGATCCTCCATTTTTGTAAGTTCAATCCAATCTGGCGTTTCTACACCTTCATAACGTAAAATCTTTTTCGAAATATTTTTATCCATACATATACTGCTAGATAACATATTACTTCCGCTATAAGGAATCCCTAAACTCTCCAGTGTTCCTTGAACTGTCCCATCTTCTCCGTATTTTCCGTGTAATGCGAGCAATGCAAAGTCAATGTCTTTCGCTTTTTCAATTAAATCCATTTTTTCGTTTAATGTAATTGGAACTATTTCATACTTATTTTTATCTAAATGAGCAATCATTTCATTCCCCGTCATAATTGAAACTTGTTTTTCAGACGATACCCCGCCCATAATAACACCGATTTTCATTTTCTCAACTCCAAATTTCATTTTTTAATGTATCACCAATTATTTTAATTCCCCGAACTATTTCTTCTTCTTTCAAACGCGAAAACCCTAATCGGAAAGTATTTGCTCCTTCTCCATCAGAGTAAAAAACATCTCCAGGTGAAAACGTAACGCCTTTCTCATAACACTTTTGTAAAAGTGTGCGGGCATTCATATGCTCTTCTAGCTCTATAAATAAATGAAGTCCACCATCTCCAGTCATTCTTTTGAAAGGAATGTACTGATTACATGCCCCGACAGCTAACTCATATTTTTTCTTATAAACAGATCTTGCCTTTTTTAAATATTTTTCAAAATATCCCTCATGTAAATATTGAAACAGAACAGCTTGATCTAGCGTAGATGTGTGAATCGTTCTTGCTCTTTTTACGCTTTCTAAATAATGAATCAGCTCTTTATCTGCAATAATCCAGCCTACACGTAAACCAGGGAAAAGTACCTTTGAAAAGCTACTAATATAAATCACATTATTGCCAGCTCCAGCAAAAGTTAATAATGGAGCTAAATGTGAACCTGAATAACGTAATTCTTCATTAAATCCATCCTCTATAATAGGAACCTTGTATTTTGAGAATAACCTCATCAATTCCGTTCTTTTCTCTGAACTCGTAACAATACCGGTTGGATTATGATAAGAAGGAATTAAATAAGTAAAATCAAAATCTTTTTCACACAAGCTTTTTTCAACTTCATTCGTATCAATACCATCCTCATCCATATCAATCCCATGAACTTCAAGTCCATGTAAGCGGAACAACTTTAGCGCAGCGTGGTGAGTTGGATTCTCACAAATGACACGCCCGGATTTTTTTGATAAAGAAGAGAGTACAATATCCAATCCTTCTGTAAATCCATTTGTAATTAGAATATCTTTATTCGAAATGTCTACGCCTTTCATTTCCATGTAATGAAGTAAATAATTCATTAACGGTCTATATCCCTTTGCATATCCGTAGTTCAATACGATGTCCCCTTCAATGGACATACGAGTAAGAAAAGCTCTTTTGAAATTTTCAACATCAAATAGCTTCTCATCCGGGGCTATACTATTAAAAACAATCATTCCCTTTTCCCAACGAACACCATGTTTCATTAAATCTAATTCATCCGCTAATGCGGTCACTGTATTAAGTTTATTTTTCCAATCTATTTCAACAGACGAAGTGTTAGATATATCCACCTTCGCAACAAAGTTCCCTTTTCCTTTAACTGCATAAATGAGTCCTTCTTGCTCTAAATCTGCATAAGCAGCGAGTACAGTGTTTCTACTCACACTTAGTAATTCACTTAGTTCCCTTGTTGATGGAATTTTTTGATCCCCGAGCAAATACCCTTTCATAATCATCTTCTTCAAATAATCTTTCAATTGAATATAAACGGGACGATCTTTAACAACTTTAAAATCCTTAAACAATTCCTTACCCCCTGCAATCATTTTTGCATATTTATTTCATTCTCAAAAGGTCCACGACATATGTATTTTTTATAAAGGGCGGTACGGTCTTACAAGTCTTTTCGATATAAGTTAATTACATCTTTTAAAGCTGCAGCTGCAGCGCCTCGTGGATTAGAAGCCCCACCAATTGTAGTAACTTGTCCCATCGTATCTGTAAAGAACGTAATTCCTTTTTCGGTCCCATTTACTTTTGCTAACGGATGATTTTTTTCTATTTCGCACGGTTCAACATTTAAATTCACATTGCCACCCTCATCCTTATATATTGATGCTATTAATTTAATAATTTTATGTTGTTCCTTAGCATTTTGTATTTGCTGTTTTGTAACGTGCTCGATTCCTTTTATATGTATATCAGTAAGTGTTTTCTCTGTTTCCATTAGGCTGTTTGTCAAAAGTAACAATTTACACGCACTATCTGAACCACTTATATCTAATATAGGGTTTGTCTCAGCAATTCCTTTATTTTGCGCTTCTTTCAGTGCTTCTTCAAATGTCATATCTTCCTCATACATTTTCGTAAGAATATAATTAGTTGTTCCATTTAATATTCCTTCTATTTTTTCAATACTGCAACCGGCTAAACTAAATTGTCCGATATCTAGTGTCGGTAGTGCAGCGGCTGTTGCACCGCTATATCGAATTCGTACATTTACGCCTCTTGCTGCTTCATTTATTTCTCTCCAGTTTGTAACGAGTGCACCTTTTGAAATTGCTACTATATCCATCTGTTTCTCAATCGCTTGTTTCATATATTGTTTCCCTGGATTTCCATCTTTAAGATTTGTAACTGTTGATTCTACCAATACAGTACCACTTATGCTAGTTGTTGCACGTTCCTTCGGATGATACTCTAAATATTTTTCAATTGCAGCGGTACCGCCACCATACATCAATAAATGATGAAGAGATAAGCCGTCTTCATTATGTATTGCAATATTTCTCCCTAATACGCCACTTACAACTAATTGAATCCCATATGTTTCATATATATATGAATACTTTTCATTTAATAATTTTATAAACTCTCTGCCTACTGTTCCGTATCCTGATAATACAACTTGAGTTTTCATAATATCCCCCCATATTTTTCTACCAAACCCCTCTTTCAATATAATATAAAGCGCTCTCGAATTCCATCGAGAGCGCTTTATTATTACCTATTTCGGTAAACGTGATAGCTTTTCAGCAATTGTTCTATAAAACTCTTGAATGCTAGAAAAACCTAACGAGTCTGAAACACTTAATCCTACCATGTCGAGATGGTCCCAATTCGCTTTCGTTTCGATATGATTCCATTTTCCAATCTGTAATGACTCATTATTATTTACAGCAACATTAGAAGTTGGTGCAATCATAGAATTTGTATTTACTACACCATCATTTTGCCACCAAGAAGTATCAACTAACGGACGGTTTTCTTCATATCTCGCATAAGAACCTAAGAAAAATGCATTACCCATCAGCACTTTATTCATCGTTATATGAGGTAAATGTAAACCTGTTATAGGTGCTGCTTGTGATGCATGTCCACTATAAGATAAGTAATACACATCCGGTTGTGTCTTTACCCAATTATTTAACTCCTTTGCACCATCTGTACTTAAATCCCATTGACTTATATCTTTTGTATTTTTCCAAAGTGAACTATTTAGAATACGATTACTATATTGGAAAAAGGACTCTCCAGCATTCTTCTTTATACCCCATTGATCCAATTTAAAATCATATAAAGATAAATTATTGTTTCCTCCAAAGCTCGCAGCTGTAATGAGTAAATCTTTAACGAACGGCAGCAGAAGGCTACCATCCGCAAGTGTTGTACCGTTGTGAGGGGTTGCTAATGTTGTAACACTATGAACATATGATTTTCCGCCTTCAAATAGTGGTGATATTTTGGTGTCTGGGTGATTTTTCACATAATTCTTTTCTTCAAAACTACCTTCTTTTAATAGCTGTACTAATGTTCTAATCGTTTGTCCACCCATGCTATGTCCAACTAAATGAACTTTATTTGTTTCACTCCAATTCGGTGCAAAACCACTATAAGTTCTGCCAAAACGATTATGTCCATGTTTCTCAGCATGCGAGGCACCATAGTCTACTGTTCCACCCCTAATTTGCGCATACAATTCACATGCACGATCCCAGTTACTAGAAACAGGTCCAACAGCTGCAGTATGTACCGTATAACCATTTCGTTTCAAATCTTCCTGTATATCATGAACACCACCCCAATATTTTACGCCAAACATTTCTTCTCTACCCCATCCAGCAAATCCATTCACCAATATGATAGGATAATTATTTTGTTGTCCCTCTTCAGCGTATGATATTTTCGCTGCGAATGAACATAAGGTCACTAATGCGAAAAAACATATTTTTAAAAATAACTTCCCCATACTTTCTCCCCCTAATAAAACGTTTACATTTTTCTTCCAAAAATAACAGAATGTTTTAACAACTTAAACATAATGTAAAGTATTTTATATACGTTGTATATATAGAAAACATATACAAATGTTGATAAATATTAATTCAAGTGAACATTTACTTTTTACAATACAACTTGTAAATCTGTTTATTTGAATTTATAATTAGATATAGTTTCCTCATGTTAAAAAGATTTAAAAACCATAAGAAAACTAATCTCATTGCTTGAAAAGGAGGAAAAAGCATGCAAATCGGATCAAATATTCATACATTATCTCAACCTACTAAAATAACTCCATCTACTCTTGAGCATAATACTATCTCTTCTACTAAACTTGAAAGTAAGAAAGTAAATGATCCTATCAAGTTTGATATTCGTTCATCTGAAAAAGAAATGAAACAGCCTGAGCATAAATTTAATGAATTAGATTTATGGAAGATGTTAAAGGATAAAGGTGTTCCTTTATGGATCATCCTTGAAATGCTACAAAAGGCTCGTAAAGAAAAAGAAGCCCAAAATAATTCAGTTCAAAATTCAAATGCGATTGAGGAAACAAACGAGACTCGATTAAATGAAGTAATGTAAAGCATAATATTTGATTGGTCTACAAACTAAAAAGAGTTCGGGGGTGATAAAGTTTTTATCAACCTCGAACTCTTTTTTTATGATTTTTCTCCAATCGTTACAAACTGGAAAGATACTTTTCCTTCCAAACCTTTAATTAGTTTTTTTACTTTGACATTTTCATTAACCAATGTATTATCTGTCGACATTTTAGGTTTTTCGTCACCTAGAGATTTTTTCAAATGAAGAAGATGCATTTTCATTTCATTTGCCTTTATTTCTTTATACACACTATTTTTTGCTACAATCATATACCATTCCGTTGAATATTTACGATTGTTACCTATCCAAGCATCACTATCGTATGTAACAGGAATCTCTTCCCCTCCTATTTTAATACTTTTCATAGTCTTATCGTCTTCACTTGTAAATAAAAGTGACCCTTCTTTTGAGAATTTCGGTAACGTATCTATAATATAATTGGAGCCATTATCTTGTTTTCGAAAAAGTTTTTCTTTAATCAATGCTTGTGCTGTAGATTCATTTAAAATTAAGACATTTCCATTTCCAACTTCCCCTTTTTTCACAGAAAACACTTCATTTTCTTCCGTAATTTCCTGATAACGATTAATAATTGGTGAAATATTATTTTCATCTCCAATAATTAATACACCGTTTGCCGGAAATGGATTCTCCTTTTTAGAACATGCACTAAAACTTATTAATAGCAGTATCGTAAACATAAAAATAGTTAAAGTTCTTTTCATCTCGTTTCCTTTCATCATACAGTTCATTTTTCCACATACTTTAGTGTAGTCTTACAAGCTAATAAATTCTATTGCTCCATAACCTTATAAAGCTTTTGCAGGTAACGCCAACGGGTTATAAAGAAATATAAAACTTGTATACATATAAATGAAATTAGAATAACGATAGAGCTATTTATGATAGAAAAATTGACTAATTGCTGTAATGCTATATAAGCGACTACAGTATGAATCACTGCAACGACAATTGGTAAAAAGAACATTAATAATAACTGCCTCGTTACAACTTTTTTCAACTCACCTTTACTTAATCCCATTTTCGAAATCATTTTATATTGTTGTTGATCGCGATCCAAATCTGTATATAATCGGAAATAAATAAAACTAGCGGCGAATGTAAAGAAGACGATTCCGACTAAAATACTTACCATAAGTAATAAACCATTCTTTTGCTTTGCTTCCAACAAGTTTAATGTTAAAGCTTCAAAGTAGAAATCTCTGTCCCTAAGATTTTTATCGAATATACTCTTTAATTGATTGGAAATCTCTTTCGTTTTTATCCAATCATCTACAACAAATCCGTAAGTACGATATGGAATTTCTTTATTAACTGGGTCACTAGTAAGAGGTATTCCATCATATACCTGATCTTGAACAGCGATATAAATAGTTCTAGAATCATGTGGTAAAACTAAATTTTCTACAGCTTTTTTCACATGAAATGTCTTTGTCCAGTCACCTTGAATGACTTCTATATTCTTTTTATACTCGCCATTTTTAAATTCTTGTTTTTGTGATACGACCCCAGGAATTAATAAAATTTCATCTTCTTTTTCAATTGTTTCTTTTTGATAGCCTAGTGCTTTAGCAAGATCGTTGTATTCACTTAACTTCATTACATTTACGCCATTTTCTGTGTATATATATGAAGATGAAGCCATTCGATACGGAATATTAGCATCAGAAAGGTGTTTTTTTATAATAGAAAGATTTTTGTTCAATACTTTGTCATTCTCAAAACTTCCATACAAAAATGTATA
This sequence comes from Bacillus sp. TH13, assembly GCF_016651175.1. NCBI lineage: Bacteria > Bacillati > Bacillota > Bacilli > Caryophanales > Bacillaceae > Bacillus > Bacillus sp. TH13. The sequence continues at coordinate 13,056 of NZ_JAEKEJ010000012.1, forward strand.
GGGATTTGTCATCCTTACCAAATCCCTATTTCCAATTGCGGCTGTTGTACCAATTGCTGTAAATGCAACTGCTGAAACAATAGATACTATAAAAAACATCGTTGCATTATCTTTCATACGGTAAATTAATTCAGAAAATGTTAATATATTTGTTCTCTTTAAAAAGAAAGATTCTCTCCTTTTAGCAAGGTACAATATATACACGCTACACTGTGTATATAAAAAGTACGTTCCTATAATTACTAGGAGCACACCTATTCCAAGCGTAATAAAATTGGTACTTGGTATGAAGCGAAATACTGAAAAATATCCATATCCTATACTAATTAAAGAAAGTAGCGATAATAAAACTGAAGATTTCGGTTCAGGTTTTGGCTTTTCCTCTGCTCGAATAAGTTCCACAAGTTCCGTTACTTTTATCATTTTAAATGTAAATAATGAAACAATTAAAAACAAGAAAAGAAATGTGATAACTGTTAATAATACAGCCCGCACTGGTATATAAAAAGGCAAACCATTATTAATCATTAATACACTTGCACTTATCAATAAGACTAGTTTAGAAAATATGAGTCCAATGAAAATCCCTATACAAATTGAACCAAGTCCAATCAACATATTTTCAATTAATAATAATTTCTTAAGCTGTCTCATTGACATACCTTGCATCATTAAAATGCCAAATTCTTTCTTACGCGTTTTTAAAAACGAACTAACTGAATATAAAATGAAGAAAAATGAAAATACAAAAATCAATCCTTGCGAAACTGAAAATCCCAATGTACCAAATGCACTTATTGTTGCACTTGTCGATTTCAACTCACCTTGTAAATCAGGATGAAATAATAAAAGAGCATACGTAAAGAAAATCATAATAGAAAATGCACTACTTAAAAAATGGGCAGCATATGTACGCTTATTGCGAAAAATATTATTAAATGCGAACTGACGAAAAGTCATGCCTTTTCCCTCCTAACAAAGAAAGGACATCCATAATCTTTTGATAAAAAGTTTGCCTGCTTTCACCACAATAAATTTCGTTATATAGTTGACCATCTTTAATAAAGATTACTCGGCTGCAAAAGCTCGCTGCATACGGATCATGTGTAACTAACATCATCGTTGCTTTTTCTTCTTTATTTAGAGTATCAAGCATCTCCATTACATCATTTGAAGATTTAGAGTCTAAATTCCCTGTTGGTTCATCTGCAAGTAACAATTGCGGCTTATGAACGATCGCACGAGCAATTGCTGTTCTTTGAGCTTGTCCCCCTGATATTTCAAACGTTCTTTTACTCAATATATCTGTAATGTTTAACTTCTCTGCAATCTCTTCCGCTCGTTTGTTCATTTCTTGCACAGAAACACCATCTAAAGTCATCGGCAATACGATGTTTTCTTTTACAGTAAGTGTGCTAAGAAGATTAAATGATTGGAAAACAAATCCTAATTGTTTTCTGCGGAATAACGCTAATTCTTCTGATGATAATTGGAAAGGATTTGTACCATTAATAAATATTTCTCCCGATGATGGAGAATCAATAGTAGATACCATGTTTAATAACGTTGTTTTCCCACTACCTGACGGGCCCATAATTCCTACAAATTCACCTTCTTGAATTGATAAATCAATATCTACTAATGCTTTAAAAGGTACTTTCCCTCTATATACTTTACTAATACTATTTGCCTGCAAAATTTCCATTTATATTCTCCCTTCGTTTCCACTGCTCACTATAGAGTGTAAATGAATTGTCTTACAGCTCATATTGATTCATCTTTCATTTATCTTACACGCTTGTAAGATTTCTAAAAAAACTGATAACAAACCTATTTTCAATCTATAAACAAAGCATATCTATCTTATAATATTTGCATATTGGTTTGAATTACAATGCTATTTTCTAATCTTTATTTTATTAATATAAAAAGACCGATTTTTATCGGTCTTTTTACTTTCAAATATTATATTTTAACTGTTGTGTGTAGTTAAAGCATATTTGAGTTACCCATTAAATACTATTTCACTTGATAATAACCTCTGCAAAAATGAGTTCTTCGGTTTCATTGCAATCAAAAACGAATTGTAAATATCTGAGGCGGAAATGAATGTGTTTATCCAACATATAAATAATAAAATTGATTTAATATTTCCTGATACAAAGAACGACATCATGGCAGGTACTACTGATAATACAATAATAGGCAAGCTCATAAAGACCCAAAATCTCGTTTTGGATAAGACTGCATTTGTATTTAGCCAAAAAAAGCTTTTACTAAATGTTAAGCTAATATCCCTTTTTTACTTATTACTAAAATGTGTAAACATTCATGAATGATAAAGATTAAGGTACCTATGCGGGATAAAATGAATATAAAAAGCTTAGAGTTTTAGCTCTAAGCTTTTTTATGATTTCGTATTAATTCCTTTTACTGAACAATATTTTTTATCCATTCAGATTTACTCAATACATAATGATTATATAGTTGATTTGCTATCTTGTGTTCACTCAAATAAGTAAACCCGCATTTTTTAATAACTTTATTTGATGGTACATTGTTAATTAAAGCAATTGCGTTAAGGACAATTAAATTTGTTTCTTTAAACAAATAGTCAATTAAGCCTTTAGTCGCTTTTGTAGCATAGCCATGATTTTGATGTTTATTTGAGATAGCATACATTATCTCTCTGTTTGGTGAAGGGAGTTCTTCTTTCATGCCTGTGCAGCACCATCCAATGCATTCATTTGTAGCTTCCTTAAATATTCCTAGCTTTAACATATGATTATCTATGTTATTCGTAGTTTTCACTGCCTCAAGAAATGCTTTGTTTGCTGGTATTTCATAATTTGCAATCCAATCCACCCTTTGTTCTTTCGTTGATTTCCAGTCTGGTAAAAACTTTTCTATTTCCGGTTGATTGGCTATTTTATAAATACTTTCTGCATCTTTGACCATAAACTCTTGCAAGTATATATCTCCACAATCTATTCTAAATAACTTAGTTGAACTCTCTTCTCCCATGTTAATTCCCCTTACTTACGTTATAACGCCTTTATCTGCTTCGTAAGTTCTATAAATCGTTCATCAAGTTCTTTATATTCTTTGTCGTTAGAAGTTAAAAAGCTTAATTTCCCTAATACTTCTTGTCTCTCTGTTTCTAACGTTAAACGTAGCTCTTCAATATTATCTCTTGTTTTAGTAGGTTTTTCTAGCTGCTTTTGTATCGTATTGTTTGAAAACACGAGTTTTATGTTAGTTGTTTTCTCTAGAAAATATCGATCGTGAGAAACAATTATTAATGTTCCGTTATACTCAGCTAATGTATTTTCAAGTTGTTCACGTGAAGGTAGATCCAAGTGATTCGTCGGTTCATCTAAAATGAGTACATCTTTTTCATCTAAAATATAAGCCATTAGCTTACATTTTACTCTTTCTCCCATACTCATATGTTCAATCGGCTCTTTCCATTGAGAAGCTTGGAACCCTAAATGTTTCATTAAATTTTGGACTTTTCCTCTTTCTTCAAACGTCTCTTTAAAAAACAAATCTTCTGGCGTTTTGTCCAGTGGCAAATCAAAAACCTCTTGTGTTAAATAACCGATGTTTGCAGATGGTGAAATCCATATTTCTCCTTCAGCAGTTTCCGCTCCCATAATCATCTTCAGTAATGTTGTTTTCCCGCTACCGTTTGGTCCAACAATTGCAACTTTCTCACCGTGCTGAATTGTAAAATTAACGTTTTCAAATAATGCTTTTCCATTAAATTCTTTTTTTAATTGCTTTACTTCTAAAAAGCGTTTTCCTACTTTTTTACTCGCTTGAATAGAGAACTCAATTGAATACTCTTCTTTCACACGTTCTACTTTCGTTTTCTCCAGCTCTTTTTCGAGACGTTTTCTTTTTGACTTCACTTGCGCATCCATTCGTTTCGCTTTTACACGATAAAACTCTTTAAAACTTTCTTGTTTTGTAGACTGCGCATGTGCCTTTTGTGACCATGAACTTAATTCTTTTATATGTGTTTCTACTTGTTCTATCTTTTTTTGCTGCTTTTCATATTCTCGCTGCTGCGACTTCCTTCTTTGCTCACGTGCTTTCATGTAGCTTGTATAATTACCACTATGGTCAATTAATTTTTTGTCCTCAATTGACCATATTTTTGTTGCGACAACATCTAAAAAATATCGATCATGCGATACAACGATAACTGTACCTTTCATATTTTTTATTTGTTTAATGAGAAATTCCGTACTCATTTCATCTAAATGATTTGTCGGTTCGTCTAATATTAAGACATTAGGATTTTTAGCAAATCCTTTTGCTAATCGAATTTTTAACTTTTCACCACCACTTAAAGTATGAAAATCGTTCGTTGGCACGCCCCATTTCGCAAGCAGTTCTGCTTCTTTTGCAATTACATCGTTACTAATAAAAGATTCTATTTCTTGTTCAACATATGCGGTTGTCATATTCATTTGCTGCCATTCAACAATCCCTTTTGAAGGCTCAATCTTTCCATTTATTAATTGAAGTAACGTTGATTTACCAGCACCGTTTTTACCAATTAATCCGATAACATCCCCTTGTTTTACTGTCACATTCATTTTCTCTAACAACATATTTTCTTTTATTTCAACATAAACATCATTTAATTTTAATAGTTCTTTCATAATACCGATCCCTTTCATTAAGGGAGAATAAAAAAATCCTCCCAAATAAATTTGGCAGGATTAGTCGTTAAAATATTTACACCCAAATAAGCTATTACGCAACATAAATAGCAATACCGTTGTATGGAAATCGGGCAGACTAATCCTATTTTTTAGAAATTGAAATTTATTGAATTTCAACATTTAAAAATAAGATTAGTTAATCATCGTCCACCCATCATTCCTTCCCCTCATTAGTAACCATATTGTACCATAATAGTACTGTATGAGTAAATGCAATTATTTGTGCTGCTAAAAAAGATTGCTTTCTTTTAAGGTCTATTCATTATTTCTTCACTTCATATCGAACAAGTATCAACCACATTTGTTGTACTACTTGCTTTAGCTTTCCCTAGCAATAAAATTGTAAGCATTCCCTCTTATATAAATTTTATATAAATTCATAATAAATCATATATTATACATACTAAATTTCAGTTCTTATAATAAAGGTATCATTTTTAAGGGGTGGTTCTACAATGGAATTTAGTAAACTAGGAAACAGTGGATTAACAGTAAGTAAAATCGCATACGGGAACTGGATAAACCATGGTGGAAAAGTAAACGAAGATACTGCAAATGATTGTGTAAAAGCCGCACTAGATGTTGGAATTACAACGTTCGATACTGCTGATGTTTATTCGGACACGATAGCTGAGGAAGTACTTGGCCGATCTTTGCAAGGTATACGCCGAGAAAGTATAGAACTATGTACAAAAGTATGCCATCCGACCGGTCCTGGAAAAAATGATCGTGGATTATCAAGAAAACATATTATAGAAAATTGTAATGCATCGTTAAAACGATTACAGACAGACTATATCGATGTTTATTATGCACATAGATTTGATATAACAACTCCTCTTGAGGAAACAATGTTAGCTTTCTCAGATCTTGTAAGACAAGGTAAGGTTCTCTATTTAGGCGTAAGCGAATGGACATCAGAACAAATTACCCGTGGTGCAGCACTTGCACGCGAATTGAACATTCCATTTATCGCTAGCCAACCTCAATATTCGATGTTATGGCGAGTTATTGAAACTGATGTGATTCCAACATGTCAACGTGAGGGACTTGGCCAAATCGTATGGTCGCCACTTGCACAAGGTATTCTTACAGGAAAATATCAACCTGGTAAACTATTACCGAATCAATCGCGTGCTAACTCCGATGCTGGAAAACCGTTTTTTGACAAACTCGTGCAACGTTGGATGAGTGATGATGTGCTTACCGCTATCCAGGAAATTAAACCTATCGCACAAGAAAATAACCTTACCTTATCTCAACTCGCAGTTGCTTGGGTATTACAAAATCCAGCTGTTTCTTCTGCAATTATTGGTGCTTCAAATCCGGAACAAATAAGAGAAAATGTAATTGCTTCTAGTGTTAAATTGCAACCTGAAATTATGGATCAGATTGATAGTGTATTAAAAGGTTTCGCTGAGTATGATACTAGTAAAACAGGTTGAATCATGAGTAAGTTTTACCTATAAATAAACACTCCTTGCCAACTTCCCACAGCCCATCCTATAAAGATGGGCTTTTATTTTTATCTGTTAAGTTCACATTGTGAAGTCATATAAACCTCTCTAACAACTGTTAAAAAGTTCTCTAACACGACAGACTTTTCATCCTTCCTCCATCCAGCATATAAATTTATTTTCGGTGTATTTTCTAGAATATCATTATACATGACTCCTGATTTTTTATAGCTTTCCACCGATGATGGAACGACTGAAATCCCCATTCCAGCTGCAACTAAGTTTACAATCGTTTGCATTTGAACTGCTTCTTGAACAATATTTAAACTTACTCCATGTTCCCAAAAGTAACTAATAATTAAATCATAAAAATTTGTACCGAAATGGCGAGGAAATAAAATGAATGGTTCATCTACTAATGATTTGATTGAAATATTAGGTAACGAAACGAAAGGGTGATTTTCATGTAAAACCAATTTTAAAAACTCTTCAGAACAAACTTCAGAAGATAATATTTTATTATTTTGCTCCGAACGAATAAATCCAATATGAATTTGTTTTTCGTAAAGCGCTTTTATTTGCTGGTCTGTTGTCATCTCGCGTAATATGAGCTGAATTTTCGGAAACCGTTCTCGAAATGTTTTTAATATGCCTATAACTGTTTCTGTAGAATCGACAAAACCGATGATTAAATGCCCGATTTTCCCTTCATCTGCAAGCTGTGTTTCTTTAATCGTTCTATCTACTTGAAGTAATGTTTGCCTAGCACCTTCTAAAAAGACTTTCCCCGCCTCGGTAAGCTCAACCATCCTTTTTGTCCGGTGAAAAAGTTGAACTCCTAATTCTTCTTCCAATTTTCGAATTTCTTGACTTAAAGGCGGTTGTGCCATCATAAGACGCTCTGCTGCACGACTAAAGTTTAATTCTTCTGCCACCGTTATGAAATATTTCATTTTACGAATATCCATTTCAAGCCTCCTATCATTCGCAACTTCTATAAGATTCTATTTTTATTATAAAAAATGGTTCATGTATGTAGTCTTACATTTATTCTTATTGGGTTCATTTTGCCTCTCTTATCTATAGAATATTTCATTCTCCAATGTTATCAAGGGTACAAAACAAGGCTAAAAAACTTATCTCCAAAGTTCTTTAGCCTTGATTACTTTTTACACATTAAAAAATATTACTCGCACTACCGTACCTTTACCAACTTCTGAATGGATTTCCACACTATGTCCTAATTGTTTTGTAATTTCATATACAAGATATAGCCCCATTCCTGTTGATTCTTTAAAATCTCTACCGTTTTCTCCTGTAAAGAAAGGTTTGAATACTCTTGGTAAATCTTGCTTCGGTATACCTACGCCATTATCAGCAATTTCAAGTATAACGGTATTACCTTCCTTACAAGCTTTCATTTTAATCTTTTCTCTACTACCTGATGAATACTTAATCGCATTCGATAGTATTTGTCCGATTAAAAACTGTAACCATTTCACATCACTTTCTACAGTAATGTCCTTATCAATTTCAAGCTCTGGATATACAAAATTCCGTATAAAGAAACGTTTATGTTCATGTACCGAATCATTCACTATTTTATGTAGTTGTACCCTTTCTACATAAAAATCTTGTGTGAACGCTTCTAATCGTGCGACATATAGAGCCATTTCCAATCCCTTTTTTAATCGGTCTGTTTCCTCATTTATACTTTCAAAACGTGAATCTACTTCATCCTGTGTAATTAATTCTATTACAGATAAAGGTGTTTTCATTTGATGGATCCACTGATTCATAAAGGTTAAATGGTCATTATTTTTTCTCTCTTGTATTTGCAGCTGATTTTGATAATGTCGATATTGCACCTCAAGTAGTTCTTGAAGAGCAGCCGATACAGCCGCAAAATCAGATTTTTGAACAGATTCATCTAAAGATTGCATCGGATTTGCTAGGCGCTCATAAAAAGAACGATGTGTAAAATAACGAAACACTAAATAACTTCCCATAAAGAAAGCACCTAGAAACATTGCATATAACGCCGTTGTAATATGATTATGCCCATCAAACCAATATACGAGAAATATAGCTAGTAGTTGAATTATGGTAAAGCAAATAAGTGGTATATGATCACGTATAAACAACCTTATCATTTTTCTATACCATTATCCCAAGTAATGTGCAATCTATATCCAACACTACGAATCGTTTCAATCGCACCTTCTATATGTAACGTTTGTAACTTTTTACGTACACGTGTTGTATTTACACTTAATGTATTATCATCAACATAAGATTCACTATCCCATAATTTATTAAGTAACACTTCTCTACTCACAACACGCGGATAATTTTTCATTAATGTCTCTAATAAAATAGCTTCGTTTCTCGTTATATCAATCTCGTCGTTTCTAAGTTTCAATACAAGCCTTTCAGGATATAAACAAAGGCCTTGTTGCTCAATCATTCGCTCTTCTAGTTTCGGTGCATAATCTCCATATGCACGTCTTAAATGACTACGAATTTTCGCCACTACAACTTCATAATGAAAAGGCTTCGGAATAAAATCATCGCCACCGTTTTCTAACGCCATAACTTGATCCATCGTACCTTCACGGGCCGAAATGAATAATATCGGACATGTAGAAACACCGCGAATTTGACGACACCAAAAGTACCCATCAAAACTCGGTAAATTAATATCTAATAAAACTAACTCTGGTTGTTCTTCTAAAAAAATATCTAATACATTTTGAAAGTCCGATACAATAACTCCTTGATAACCATATTTCGCAACATGTGTTGATAATAGTTCTGCAATTTTCATATCGTCTTCTACAATCATAATTTTGACCATTATTGAACTCCTTTTTAATCCACAATCTTAAATATACTTATATAAAATAAATACTACCTCTTTTCACAAAATCCGTAAATTAAAAAAGGGATGCTTTTATACAAAAGTATCCTTTTTCTTCCCTTATCTATTTAATATGAAATTTACTAAAAGTAAATCCTAGTTTCTCCACATAATCCATTCCTAGTTCCATACGCGCCGTTTTCAGCGGATCAACAACTTGGCAAACTTTTAAATTACCTGCTGCCGATAATAAAAGAGTTGCATCAGCTTTAGACATTTCTAATACTTCATGTAAAAATATCACCATATTATGTACAGCACGATTTGCTGCATCATCTAACAATTTCTCTGAAGCAATCGTCATTATTTTTTCTTTTTGAATAGCCATTGGTAATGGCCATTTCTTTCCTTTTATAGTTTGAACTGTTACAGTTACCTCACCAGCCACCTCTACGCCACTAACACCAATTTCACCATCACCCATTGCTGCATGTAGATCACCTAATGCTAATAGAGCGCCAGGAACATTTACAGGTAATAGTAATGTCGTCCCTTCTTTTATCTCTTTACAATCCATATTCCCACCGTGATCATGTGGGGTGCCGCATGAAATGCTCTCTTCTTTCGGTGCAGTACCAATTACCCCAATCATTGGATTAATCGGGATTTGTAGTTCACTTGAAAACAAAACATATTCATTATGTATTGGGACAATTTTCACTGTATTTTCATTTAACTCATCACCCATTACACCAAGGTTTGCACCTGTAGTTAAAACGCCCTGCTCTGCAATTTTAATCTTTTCAATCGTTACGGCTAATATATCGCCAGGTTCTGCTCCTTTAACATATACAGGTCCAGTCGCTGGATTAATTCGGTTCCAATCTAATTCTTGAAACACAACATCTTCAGAATCGATTTGATTTTCAAAGCAATCATATGTTTCAAATACAAGACTGCTCCCAATTTCCACTTCCATACAAGGCTTATTTTCTGGTGACATTGAGTAAATGATATGGTCTTTATGAATTCGATACATAATACCTCTCCCTTTTATATTTATCTACTATTACTAATTAGCTCTTTTTATACAAGCTCCTCTTAAAATTAAATGTTATTTTTATGTAAAAAAGCACGCAGATTGTTTTATAACATACACTCTTTACTATAACAGAAAGGTGGTATCACTATGCCCCTTATTCCATACAACGAAAGTGATGTTGATTTACTAGCTCGTTTAATTCGTGCTGAAGCTGAAGGCGAAGGTCGCCAAGGTGAGGAGTTAGTTGGATGCGTTGTAGTAAACCGTGTATTTTGTGATTGCTTAGATTTTAAACAACTCCGTACCGTACGCGACGCTGTATATCAAAGCCCCGGCGGATTTGAAGCAGTACAATATGGATATTTTTATCAACGCGCTCGTGAATCAGAAAAAGAAATTGCACGAAAAGTTTTACAAGGTGAATGGCGCTGGCCTGCACGATGGGCTCTTTGGTATTTCCGTCCAGTTGGAGCTTGTCCACCTGAATGGTATAATCAGCCATTTGTAGGACAGTTTAAAAGCCATTGTTTTTATGAACCAAGTGGTGATGAATGTCCAAAAATGTATTCACGCTAGCAAAATTTGAAACGCAAGTACTTAGATGTCTAAGTACTTGCGTTTCTTTTAGCTTTATTTTAGAAATCTAGTAATGAGATGAATTTTTCGATGCCCACCACATGTATTAATAACGATATACGTGGGCCACTAGACTGATTCATAATGAGCTTATAAATAATAATAAATAATTGTTTTTGATTTTCTTTCATTATTTTTTTATTGTCATGATGGCAAATCGAATACAATTGCTCCATTAAGTTAGAGTAATCTTTGTTAGAACGAAGTATATTGCAAACTTTTACTAACCATTCTTTCTGTCTTTCATCTAATGTGTTGTAAAACTCTGTATTTCTCTCTCGATTTACCGCAATTAATTTTTCAGATTGAAAGTTTTTTATCCAATACTCTGCGCGGTTACATATCGCTATCATAGCATCTAATGTATAACTTCTATCTATTTTTTCTAATGTATCTTGTAAAATAGATGAATCAAAATTTAATAGCGGTAACGTTCCTGCTACTTGATTAAATCTCGGATATTCTTTAAACTGCCTATCAACTTTAGAGAGTTTAATTGCATCAAATAAATCTTCATTTTTGAGCGTTTTATTTTCATAGCTATCTTTCAATCGTTCATACTCTGTATAATTACGAATCACATCTTCATCCAACCCAATATGAAAAGCAGCGCCTGGTTTGTATTTGGCAAACATAAAGAGAATTACTTCTGGTATATACACTTTCAATAAATCGCTTGGTGTAATGCTATTCCCTGAAGAACTAGACATTTTTTCATGATTCCCTTTAATACCAATGAAATCGTAAGCAACGTAATGAGGCGCTTCACGATTGAATATTTTCCTTGCAATTTCTTTTGATACATTATAACTACCCGTTTCTGATGAATGATCTCTTCCACCCGGTTCAAAAATAACATCCTCTATCATCCATCTCATCGGCCAATCGATTTTCCAGTTTAGTTTCATTTTATTTGTATTTAATACGGATAATTCTTTTTCATTTCCGCATTCACATTCATACCGGACTGTTTTTAATACTTCATCAAAATGTGTAATAGTTGTTGTATCTTTTCCACACCTCTCACAATATAATGTAGCTGGATAAAAATTGTTTCGCTCTTCTTCACTACACTCTCCAGTTTTAAAATCCATTAAAATATCATATATTTCTTTTCGTTTATACAAAGCCTCTAAAATATTTTTGTTATACCTTCCACTTCTATATTCATCATGTTGATAAATAAATTCTACTTCAATTCCAAATGCTTGAAGCGATGTTTCAAACTCTTTTTCAAAATGCTCCGCATACGAGTTATGACATCCATACGGATCTGGAATATCACAGTATGGCATACCAATATACTTTGCAAAAGATGGATCAATATTTTTTGGAACTTTTCTAAATCGATCATAATCATCCCACGAAAATATAAAACGAGTCTTTTTCCCTAAACCTTGAAGTGCTCTTACTACGAAATAAGTCGTTACGATTTCACGAAAGTTCCCAATATGAACAGAACCTGAAGGACTAATTCCAGATGCACAAACAAACGTTTCTTTATTTGGATGTTTCCTAATTAATTCATGTGCTACTTCATACGCCCAATGCATTTATTGCTCACCTCAATTATTTTTTGTTTTCGTATTCTCAGTTTTATGCAATAAAAAAACTCCCACCCCCAAGATTATTCATCTTGAGGACGAGAGTTGTTAGCTTCGCGGTACCACCTCAGTTTGTTAATATGTCACCATATTAACCTCTTCAGGTACGGCAAAATATGCTTATACCCTATCTCTATAACGGGAGAACCCGTCGCACCATCCCTAAATAAATTAGTTCCTTGCGCAGCTCCAAGTCTTTTTTCGTTAAGATGTATACCGCTCTTTCTCAGCTACCAGAGCTCTCTGTACGTATTCTTTCTTAACTACTCTTCTCTTCCATGCCATTTTAAATATTAGTTTTTTAATATGATAATTTATAACACTTTTATTGTCAAACTTTTCCGAATCAAAAACATATAATTACCTAAAAAAATTCTTTATCGCTTCTAATTGAATTTTATGACTACACTCATCACAACAATATGCCCCGTTTGGTTTTTCTTTAAATCGCTTATATTTTTCACTGCCTTCGTAAACACGAAATATATTCTTACAAGAAAAGCAAACAATCTCATAAAACATCATATGCATTTTCCTCTCCTTGTTTATACACTTTTTTAATCACTTGTGAGAAGGTCATTTTTCTACAGCATAAATTTTAATATCCTTTGACTAAAAGGTTTACCTCTATTCTTATCGAATTATATTAATATCTTATAACGCGAGGTGAACATCTTGTTCAGTAATATAGAATTAGTTTTAGATGCTAAAGCAAGTTTAGCTGAAGGACCATGTTGGAATGAAAAAAAGCAACTTTTATATTGGGTTGATATTATGGAGAGAAAATTATGCATATACAATCCTACCGCTAATACGAACCGAGTAATTGCACTCGATCAACAAATCGGCTGTGTTGTTCCATATTTAGAGGATGTACTACTCTTAGCTATGGAAAAAGGCTTTTATTCTATTAATATAAATACCGAAAAACTGACACATATTTTTGACCCTGAACCACATTTAATAGAAAATCGTTTCAATGATGGAAAATGTGATCCAGCTGGTCGTTTCTGGGCAGGTTCTACAGATACATACGGTATGAATGCTGCAGGTTCCTTGTATTGTTTACATCATAATTTAAGTGTAGAGAAAAAAGTTTCACATGTAAATACATCAAATGGAATTGCTTGGTCACCTGATCATACATACTTTTACTTTATAGATACACCTACTAAAAAAGTGGTTCGCTATCAATATAATATACGTACTGGAGACATTCATAATCCAATTGATGTAATCATTTTCTCTGAAAATGATGGTCTACCTGATGGTATGACAATTGACGAAGACGGCTGTTTATGGATTGCACATTGGGGAGGTTCAAAAATAACTAGATGGAATCCATCTACTGGAGAACAAATATTAAATATTCCAATTCCAGCTTTATATGTAACATCATGTACATTTGGAGGACCTAATTTAACAGATTTATATGTTACAACAGCCAGAACAAGAATGACGGATGACGAATTAAAAGAGTATCCACATGCTGGTGGTATTTTTCGAATTCAAACAAATGTTAAAGGCTGCCCCACCTATTCATTTTGCAATAAAAATATTGGAGCCGAAACAAGATGAACCGTATCGATTACATAAGACAAGAAGAAAAGAACTATCACGATCTTTGCTATGAACAATATAAACTGTTTGAAGCTGGCTCTTGGCTTTTCAAACCAGTTAAAACGGTTATGGACTTGATGAACCACTTTGACGGACAAAACAACTTGCAAGTACTTGACCTTGGCTCTGGCGTCGGTAGAAATAGCATTCCAATTGCACAAAAAATAAAAAATACTAGCGGCACGGTTACATGTGTTGATTTACTTAATTCTGCTTTAACAAAGCTACAAATTTATAGCAAAGAGCATGATGTATTCGAGGTTATAAAAACCGAACAATCAGCAATTGAAAACTATTATATTGACTCTAACGCTTATGATTATATCGTTGCAGTATCAAGTTTAGAACATGTCAGATCAGAAGAAGATTTTAAAAATGTACTCCACTCTATGAAAAGAGGTACAAAAAACGGCGGTATTAATTGTTTAATTATTAACTCTAACATACAAGAAATTGATTCAATAACGAATGAAGAATTAGAAGCTTTAATTGAAATTAATCTTTCAACCGAAGAAATGATAAGTACTTTAAAAAGCATTTATAAAGAATGGAAAGAACTAAAAGTTGAAATAAAAGAATTAGCTTATGATATTGTTCGAAATGAAAGACACATTCAATTAAAAACAAATGCTATATCGTTTGTAGTTCAGAAATAATCGTATAATAAAGATATGATTATTTCTCTCAGATTTATTTTTATTGCACGAAATTTGCAACTATAAATATTTATGAAACAAAAAATAAAAGAGCACTTGTTTCCGCAAGTGCTCTTTTTGGGATTTTGAGATACCCTATTAACGAAAGTTAAGGTTACTTAAAGTTAAAAGGTATTTATATTATATGCTTGTCCTTTTTATTTGTGCATAATCAATATATAAACATCTTTAATCATTCTTAATAACTTTTAGTTATCGTTCTTTCTTACATTTTATCATTAAGAAATTGATTGAAGGTTTATTTGCCATGTTCTTATTTGGTTCATCAATTTCCGAAACTTTTACTAATCTATATTGATTAAAATCTTTTTTTATAGATTCAGAATCATAAAAGAACATTTTTACATCTTCCATTATCTCATAATAATCTTTATCCAACTGTTTTCCTTTTCCGTACATGGGAGCTTTTTAGAAACAGTTGTAAAAAACATATATCCGCCTGGTTTTAACTGATTATAACAATCTTCAATAAATTTCTCTCTTTCCTGTTCATTCAACAAATGAAGAAGTGCATGACTAAATATCCCATCATACAGTTTATTATCAAAAGGCATTTCGTTTACTGAACCGTGATACATACTAACATCTTCTAGTCCGTTTTCTCTTGCTAAATCGATCGCTGTTTTCGAAATTTCAATACCTGTTACATTTATACCATTATCGATAAAAACCTTTGCATTTCTTCCATATCCAATACCCGGAACTAATATATTCTTAACGTTCTTTTCAAGAAAAAAATCTTTTGTCAAAATTGCAGATTCTGTAGGTTCAAATCCCCACATCGTTTGTTTTTCGATAAAACTTGATTCCCAAAATTCCATTTTATTTTTATCTCCTTATTCTTATCTCATGTTTAATATCACATGAAAGACCTATTCATTTTAACGCTGCTTTTTTCACCACAGTCACTATAGCTCCATTGAATATAGCATATTAATAAGCCTATATCTAATTTAAAGATTGGCTGAATATCTATTCTAAATATTAACTTTTACATTTAGAAAAATAAAAAATGCCAATAATTCAATTGTATATTGGCATTTCACATAAGAAATTATCTTTTTATTTTGTGCTGATCTAATGTTTTTTCTAACATTTCTAAAGTTATCGGTTGAGCTTTCTCTATTAATTGATAACCAATACGTCCATTCGGCTCAGCTGTAACTTGCTGCAAAATCTTTAAATCATGTATTCCTTTTTCTCTTAATTGCATATAAAGTTGTTGTTCAGACATTTTTGCCTTCATCAAGTTCGCTTTAATAATCTCTCCATTTTCAACAATTACAAAGCTACTGCCATTTAGGAATTGTTCCGCCTCCCTTGATTTCAGTTCAAAGAAATGAATGATAAGAAGTACGCTTGCAAATATTACAGCTGCAAATATAGATGGGACTACTTTCCTACTTAATACAGGCTCTACAATAATACGCGCAATTGATACTACTATGATGATTTCTGCTCTTGTCATTTGGCTAACAGATTTACTACCTGTCATTTTTAATGCAAGAATCCCAGTGAGAATTAAAATAATGCTTTCAACAATAATATGCATAATAGCCCAATCCTTTAATGGTAAATGTTATTAGCATTCTAGATGCACTTTAAACTTTTTGGTGAAAATTAAAACTTACATATATAGAAAATGGATCTATTTAGATCCATCTTTTTTCAATAAGAATTTGATGATCTATTTTCTATTGTCAAAAAAACAAAAGCACCCAAATGGATGCGTATAGATTAAACTTATTCATTATTACTTTCTCCACTTTGATCATCAACTGATTTCGAGTCTAACATGCTGCCTATATCAGGCGGTAAAGCTAGCTCTATACCAGCTACTGGTTGATTATCTTCATTAAACCGTTGTTTCTTAAATTTACTCAATTCTTCATTTTTCTTATTTCCATCCATATTACCCCGCCTTTTATGTACGTGATATTAAATACTTTACTTAATATGTACATTGAGAAAGATAATATACGATTTGTACATAATGAAAGAGCAACAACCCGTTGTGCCTATTAAAAATTAACACGTACATGCTACTCCTCGTTTTATTATCATATTAATGACAAAATATATGTGAGCTACGTGACAAGTACGTTGTCATTTTATTCATATGAGACAAATACTTTTAAAGGAGTAATTATTCCTTGACTTAATTCCTCAAAACATTTTTCAAGTGCAGTATAATGAATTTCATGCTGAAAAATCTCTTCTATCCATGGCGTCTGTTCTATTTGACTAAAAAACCAATCTGCATGTTTTTGGTAACCATATCCATCACTTGAACCAATGATTTTCAATTCTTTTCGATAAAAGTCGGCGGTTAATGTTAAGTCTTCTATATTACCATCAGAAAGAATACATATCGCTCTATTACTATTAATAGCCTTTTGTAATGTGTGAAACCCTCTATTTGTAGCAGAACATTCCAAACCGTAATTATATGTTTCTATTATTTGTTTTTCTGAATCAAAGAGGTTTTTCGCACCAAACTTCTTTGCAAATTCTCTTCTATTTTTATTAGGCTCAACAACATCCACATGCTCAACACCTATATAGTATTTTAAGAAATAACAAGCGAGTAAACCAATAACTCCCATTCCAGTTATAAGTACTTTTTCATCCTGTCGCGGGTTTAGTTTCAATACTCCTTTAGCGGCATCACACGAAAGAATAGATAATAAAGCAACTTTAGGTTGTATAGAACTAGGCACTCGAATTACTTTATGCGCCTTAACTATCCCTATCGTTTCATGTCCATAAAAAGAAACTACTTTATCACCTACGTTTACATGTGTTACTTTATTACCAACTTCAATCACTTCACCATAACTTTCATATCCAGTTTTTCTTGGATAAAAAGGATGCGGATCTGTAACATCGGATCCATTATACTGTGGTAACTCGGCCCCAATGCTTATCGCTCCTGCCATTGTTTTAACGATAATTTCATCGTCCTGTATGTCCTTAATTTCATTTGTTTTCCACTTAAGTTGTTTCGCACCTTCTAAAACTAACTTATATTGTTCCATTCATATCCTCTCACTTTATAAAAATATATTCTCACTAAATTTCAAACAATGTATAATAGATTCATCCAAAATTAAAGCTATAACGTTGGCTAGCACCCAACAGTGATAACATGATAATTGAATTTGATGGCTATAGAATAAACGAGTATGTTATTGGCTGTAACTGTTCTATTAACGAATTAATAACGATGTATTTAAATGTAAAAAATGAAGAGATATCTAATGAGGATTTGCTAAGCTTATTTTGTGTACGATATCATTACAAAAAAATCCGAAAGTTACTACAAGTAGACATCATAAGCGATGTTGTCATTGATTTAGATACGGACTACATTTATATCCCAAATAGATAACAGTATACTAGATTGAATGATTAGTATTTACGATTCAGCTAAGTGTTTAATAAAATAAGTAATTGCCCAAATTAATGTCGCAAATTGAGTGACAAAATACATTGTCCATTCAAAGCCAGTCAATTTTCTCTCTCGTTTAACCTTCTTTAAGTATCTGTAAAATATGAATGTACTTAAAAACATTAATAATAACGATAATTGCTGTAAATCATCGACTATATGTACCCCCATAGACTCCATCACCCTCCTATTCAAAATAAATGCTATACTTTAAGGATATCACCTATTGGTAGTTTATTTCCATTTTGTTTTTACATAAACAAAAAGAGCACTCAACAATTGAGTGCTCTAAAAGTATTATAGTAACACTTTTCTTCTACTTTTTATAACTCAGTTCTATCACTTCCGGTATATGATTGTTATCATATTTCCTTTTATAGAGGTAACGTCAGGAAAATACGAATATACAACGTTAAGGAATTTTCATTACTTTATAACCATTTTTAAGTTATATTCAATAACCATGCTTTGACATTGTCTAGAACATGGTTATTTTTTAAACTAATATAAATCTGCTTAGTTGATTTTTTAGTTCAGCAATTTATTGAATTCATTAACTGGAAGAAGTATTCAGGTTTGTGAGTTTTATTTAGGTTATACCATGAATGTAATGTATCTGGTGCAAATACATCTAATTTTTTCAGTACTTCCATCGCAAATTCCAGAGGAGCTATTCCTGATGCAGTAACTAAATTCGCATCAGATACCGCAGATCCCAACTCATAGAACTTTTCTCCTTTATAGTTAGGACATACCATTTTAGTGTATTCTAAATTATTAGTTGTATGCTTTCTAGTATCTAAGTATCCCATATTTGCAAGGGCCTCAGTTGCACCACAAATTGCAGCAACAATAGTACCAAACTTTAAAGCTTGGCCAACTCTTTCCAAGATAGGTTGATGAATCTCTTCACTCCAAGTAGTCCCTCCTGGTAAAATTAAAAGATCTTTACTCTCAAAAGTACATTCATCAAGGGAAATATCTGGTTTTATGCTCAGTCCCCCCATAGTAGTAATCATTTCTTTATTAGCTCCTACTGTAATTACTTTTAAAGGTACTAAATCTTTTTTAAAATATCTTCCTGAATTTAGTTCGGTAATTAAATATCCATATTCCCAGTCCGACATTGTATTAAATACATATAGAAAAACTTTTTTTGTTTGCATCCCATATCACTCCAATCACAATTGATATGGATATTATAATATAACTTCCCTGACAGTTAACGTCAGGGAAGTTATCATACTTCATGAAATTTTATTAATTCCGACAGAACTTCAATAAGTCTTTTCTTAAGACTTATTGGCTCAATAACTTTAATAGATTTATTGTACGGTAAAAGTAAATAAGGTACATATGTATGTATCATATCTTTTTCAAGAAGAAAAACTGCTTGATTTGAAGTCCGCACTTGTAAATAATGTCCTAAAAACCAATGTTGGCAAATATCAGCTAATACACTTTTATCCCCACTAATAACCAAAGAAATAATCCCTTCCTTATCTTCTATAGTTGGAAGAAGATTTTTTATAAAAAAGTCACGTGCTGAAAAATTTTCTGGCCGGTTAAACTTATTTTCGGTTAGCATTAAATTTTCAATTCGATCTACCCTAAAACTACGGATATCATTCCTAAGATGACAAAATCCAATCACATACCACTTATTATTCCAATAGATAATTCTGTACGGATCGACCAATCTATAATTTAATTGCTTTTTCCCACTTTTATGATAAAGAATTTTTACTGAATACCCATCAGTTACGGCCTGCTCCAACTCCTTCAAAAAATGTTCCATAGAGGATGAACTAAATCGACTTATTACTTCTAGACTACTTAAATGTCGGTTTATCTTTGCTTCCTGCTCTTGATTTGAGTATTTACTTAGTTTTGAAATGGCCCTATTTAATGCTTCACCTCCATAATATCCGGCTTCTTCTGCAAAAACAGCAGCGTGAAATAGTGAAGTTTGCTCTTCAAAATCAAAAAAAAGAGGAGCCTCAATAAAATTGTTTAATAACGTGTATCCACCGTTATGTCCTGGTTCTGAAATTATAGGCACACCACTTGTTGAAATTGTATCAATATAACGATACACAGTCCGTATATTCATCTCTAACTTTTCTTCGCCTTTACTGTTATTTACTGATTGCTGTGGCTTATTTAACCTTACCTCGGGCGTTTGATAGTGGTTACCATAAACCCCCTTTGCCCGCCCCCACCTTGTTCGGTGCGGGAAACCCTTTATGGCATTATGCGGCCCATTTATTAGCCCGTATTACCGTATTGTTGGCGTTGGGCCGGCGGTGTTATTCATTTTTGTTATTCGTTACGTCGTTTATTCCCGGGCGGCAGTGTTGCGTATTATTATTGGCTTTACGGCCTCCCACCCGGGTACCCGGACCTTTACCCGTATTATTACCCGGGCCCGGCGGGGCCTGGCGCTCCCGGGGCACACCCCCGGGCGGTGTAACCCGACCGGATTGTTCTGGTTTGACGGTGGCAGCCTTGTTATTTACGGGCGTTGGAC
>NZ_JAEKEJ010000013.1:0-23125 GCF_016651175.1 Bacillus sp. TH13
GAAAAAGAATGTACACATGACATATTCCGTACATATGGAAAAAGTAATAAAGAGTTATATTACTGACATAGATGCAAGAGAATTTAAAGAATTTGATGATGAATTGGATGTAGATGTAGTAAAAGTAGAAAAGAAAGATTCAATTATTCTACTTTAAATACTAGTAAACAAATCCTGCTCGTTATATCGATCAGGATTTGTCATTTTTATGCAAATAAGGATATCCTTTGTCAAGTATCTTTTCGTTTACATATTTACTTTATGTGCAGACAGGATTAATATGTTTTTTAGAAATACAAAAACTATATCAAATGGAAAAGCGATTTTTATTAATTGAAAAAATTTGAAAGGAATGGGGAATGGTGAAGAAATTAGATGTGCTCTTAATGCTACTGAGCGTCCTCTTTCCAATTGCAGGACTTACAAAGCAAATCCCTCTAGAACAATCTATATATATTGGAGGGCTTTTATTTTTTACTAGTTTCGGTAGTTATTTTGCTAAAAAGATGTATTCACGTATATGCAGCTGGATAGCGTATGCGCCATTTATAACATTACTATTAGTTATTTGGCATCAGGATATTTCAACAAGCTCAATCATAGCAAATGCGAAAATTGCTGCATGTGTCGCGTTAATTCCATGTTTATTCCGTTTTCGTACATATGGACTTACTTTGGGATTATTCTCATTATGGGCCGCTTTACTATGGGATATAAAAGAAGTACAGTCGTTAGTCATACTTGAACGCATGACGAGTTTAATGACAAGCCATTATGTATATATATTACTATTAATTGGAGGACTTGTATTAGGAGGATTACTTGCGATGTTCATTCACCGCAAAGAGAAAGATAATAATAAAGAAAATATAAATCTACTTGGACCAAAAAAGAAACGCAAAAGATTATCATTTAAGATTCGTCTTCCGAGATTACCGAAATTAAAGATGAAACTATTTAAGTTTGGTGGGAAAGAATCTAAAAGTAAAATCCCAGAAAAGATACATGAGCATAAGTACGAAGAACCAGTTGCAACATATAAAATGACAGAGCAAATAGATCCATACAAAGAAAATGAAGTTCAAGGTCAAACAAGGATGGAACGCCGAAGAAATAGGTTTAATGCATAATGAAGTTTAATAACCCCGTAATGACTTATCTTAAGATTGATAAATCATTACGGTTTTTTTATGTAATTAAATAAAGGTTGCTAATGAGGGGGGATAGCATATTTTATAGGTGAGAAGTTAAATAAAATAAGGGGAGGATAAAATGCTTATCATTACATATATATCTGCTTGTATATTATTCTTAGTTAGCTTTTTACATGTATATTGGGGTTTCGGAGGTAATTGGGGGACAAATAGTGTTATACCAACTAAATTAGGGGAAAAGGCGTTTACACCTCGTGCCGGAATGACATTGTTCATTGCATTATTATTAAGTATGGCAGCGATAATTTTGTTGCAACAAGCAAATATTGTTCATTTTGCAGTTCCTAATGTTATTATTCAAGTCGGTTCCTGGATTTGTATGATTGTCTTTTCTATTAGAGTAATTGGTGAGTTTAATTACTTTGGTATCTTTAAACGACAAAAAGATACGCACTTCGCTAGAATGGATACCGGTTTATATATTCCACTTTGTGCATTTTTATCTTTATCTTTCTTATTAGCAATAATTTTGTGAGTAAATAATAGTAGTTTCTTTTCTCAAAATACATGTAAACGTGAGAATCTAAGAGTAAATAAAAAGGATGTAAGCGTCTTCTTGTCGAAATGTAAATTATTATGAAAGGCGGTGACACTATGAAGTATGTAAAAGTTAGTATGAATGGTGGAAGTGAACACAAATTCTCAATGACTTTAGATCGGTTTGAAGAACTTATTACTACAGAGAATGGGATATTAGAAAATAAATTAGTATGTATTGAAAATGTAATGATTAACCCTACTAATATATCTTCTGTAGTTGAAAAAATTGGTGTACCGGCTAAGTTTATGGAAGCTTAAAATCGTTAGATAAAAAACATCCCCAATGGATGTTTTTTAATTTATAAATATGAAATTGTATAGTGGATATTTGAGTAGATTTTTTAGCAATGACTATGCATATATTAAGTACCTGAACATGGTGCTTAATACATGCACGAAATAATAAGTACAAGCATATACTATTAAGTAGGACAAGATCTTCGTGTCCTACTTAATACTCAGAAAAAACCTCTAATCAAATAAGAGCATCCAATTCCAGGGTGCTCTTATTTTTTGTAAAAATTTACCACGAGTCTTATTTTATAGTAGGATGCAAGAATAAAGGGCTATTTTTAAATAATGTTCTTTAGCCTTTAATTTTAAATTTATCTTTAACGTTAGTAAATATTAAAAATAATATGATAGCAGAAATTAAGTTAGATAAGTAGAAATCTTGATGAAACAGTAGTTCGAAGATGACATAGAAAGTAACGAATAAGGCGATAACAGGTAGTATGCAAATAAATATAAATCTCCAATTTTTTAAGTAATGTCTATAATTAGTAAGTACTTTCTCCATAAATGTAGCTCCTATATTTTTGTTTTTATATAATTATACATTTAGATACAAGGATTTTCAAAGTGAAAATATTTAGCAATTTAAAAATATAAGGAAAGTATTTGTTGAAAATCCAGATTGCTCTAGCAATCTGGATTTGACTTTAAATAACTATACTAAAATGATACACTATAATCTACGTTATTTTTGAAATGAATAGAGGGATTTGTGTGATAAATAAAATTAAAAATGCTGTAGAGGATATGTACGAGGATGAGGCTAAAGATTTACTTCAAAGTATTCTCATACAGTTAAACTTATTAGAAGAAAACTATAGTGAAGATACAATTAAAAATTTGATGGATATTCCGAAACAATTAAAGAGTAATCCTACTTATAAAAGAAATGTAAAAGAAAGTACGCACGTACATATTGCTTTTGATGACTCAACGGCTGGTTGCTTAACATATATGTTAAGTCAAGAAGAATTATCTGAAGAGAGTGTTGTTGCTTTTTCTGAATTCTTTTCAATTGGACCGATATATAAGTTGCATACGAATGGGGGCAACTAGCAAGACAGAAGTGGTTAATAAATAATTTAACTGCTTATGATAGTTATTTTGAAGAAGAATATTTATCAAGATTTATAGCAACTATAGAAGAACTACATACTATTCCTGTTGAAACGCCTATTACAATTTGGAAGGCTGATAATGCACATGAACATGTAGGCCTAAGTTTTGTAATGGCACAATTAAAGGATAAGAAAAACATTCGAGTTATTAATACGTCTGAAGCAAGTCGAGAAATATTAAAACAAGAGTATGATATTCGTGGAACTGGAGAATTACCACCTGAAAGTTTAGCTCTATTCCAAAAAAGTTTTGCAAAGTTATCTTATTTAACTGAAGAGAAGCGAATGAAGTTTGAACATGAGTGGGATAGATTATCGGAAAGCGTAAAATGTTTAAGAGTGTGGAAAGAAAATGAAGTGTATTCTGTACAAGAAGATTATTTTGATCAATTTATAATTGAATGCGCGAAAAGTGTGGGTGCTGATCGAGAATTCCTCAAAGCTCCTAGAGTAATTGGTGAAGCACTTGGTCTTGTTGAACAATTGGTTGGAGATACTTTCTTAGAATATCGCTTGAAACAATTAATTAAACAAGAAGTATTTGAATTTGAAGGTTCGTTAGATGAAATGCGTTTTTATAGTGTGAAGTTAAGGAAATAATAAACACCTTCTATTTTTGAAAGGCTCGTATTTTTAATAATACGAGCTTTTTAAGTTGAATTTGGGCTATAACATAAGCTTCCCAGAGAGGGCATATCACATATAAATGTTAAAGGTAATGAATGAAAAGTAGGTGATTTGTTAATATGTATAACCAACAAAATTATCCATATGATCAAGGAATGTATTATAATCCACAAAACTACGGGTATGAATCTGTAGATGAAGTGAGAGATATGGAACAAGAAGATTACAGACCAGATGATGCGGAAGATGCTCCAACGTCACCACCGCCGTCGCAAGCTCCGTCGTTACCGTCTACCTTTGCGTCTCCATCTCAAGCGGGCAATATGAAATCATGGATGTGTAATTGTCTAGGAAGATGGGGCTATTTACGTTTACATCGTCCTGGTCCTTTCGGAAGGGACTTATGGTTCTTTCCGACTGAAGTGAGAAGAAACGGAGTATCAGGTTACACTTGGCAAGGTGGTCGTCGTCGTAAAGTAAGTTATCGCTATCAACAAATTAGTAATTTTATGTGCTTCGCATAAAGAGTAGTGGGAGAGTGAAACGATTTTACTCTCTCACTTTTTTATTTTTCAATATACCAAGTAAGATTTTGGTTAAAAATTTACAATTTTCACGTTTTTATTAGAGTATAATGCATATGTTGGGTTGGTTTTCAAAAACAAATGAGAGTGAGGGAATACAATGTCAATGAAAAACAAAGTTGGACTAAAAATAGAGGATGGCATTAATTTAGCTTCAGCTCAATTTAAAGAAGATGCGTATGAAATTTATAAAGAATCTAGAAAAATGCAACCTATCTTATTTGTGAATAAAACTGAACTAGGT
Source organism: Bacillus sp. TH13 (assembly GCF_016651175.1). Classification (NCBI taxonomy): domain Bacteria; kingdom Bacillati; phylum Bacillota; class Bacilli; order Caryophanales; family Bacillaceae; genus Bacillus; species Bacillus sp. TH13. The sequence goes on from NZ_JAEKEJ010000013.1 coordinate 4,622, forward strand.
GCGGAATGGCTTATCACAAGATATGAAGATGCCTTGCCACTTTTAAAAGATAGTCGCTTAAAAAAAGATCCAGCCAATGTATTTTCTCAAGATACATTGAATGTGTTTCTTACTGTTGACAATAGTGATTATTTAACTACTCATATGTTAAATTCAGATCCACCTAACCATAATCGTTTACGATCACTAGTACAAAAAGCTTTTACACCGAGGATGATCACGCAATTGGAAGGAAGAATACAGGATATTGCAGATGATTTGTTAAATGAAGTCGAGCGAAAGGGTTCATTAAATCTTGTTGATGATTACTCGTTCCCTTTACCAATTATTGTAATAAGTGAAATGCTTGGCATTCCAAAAGAAGATCAAGCGAAATTTAGAATTTGGTCTCATGCTGTCATTGCTTACCCAGAAACACCAGAAGAAATAAAAGAAACTGAAAAGCAACTATCTGAGTTTATTACATATCTTCAATATTTAGTTGATATTAAACGAAAAGAGCCAGAAGAAGACTTGGTGAGTGCTTTAATACTTGCAGAGAGTGAAGGGCATAAACTTAGCGCTCGAGAACTATATTCAATGATAATGTTACTAATTGTGGCGGGACACGAGACAACGGTAAATTTAATAACAAATACAGTATTAGCGCTGCTCGAAAATCCAGATCAATTACAGTTATTAAAAGAAAATCCAAAATTAATTGATGCCGCTATTGAGGAAGGATTACGATATTATTCTCCAGTTGAAGTTACAACTTCAAGATGGGCAGATGAACCTTTTCAAATTCACGACCGAACAATCGAAAAAGGAGATATGGTTGTCATTGCCTTAGCTTCTGCAAACCGTGATGAAACTGTATTTGAAAACCCAGAAGTATTCGATATTAATCGGGAAAATAATCGTCATATTGCCTTTGGTCATGGTAGCCATTTCTGCTTAGGCGCTCCACTTGCTAGGTTGGAAGCAAAGATTGCTATTACTACTTTGTTTAATCGAATGCCTGAACTACAAATAAAAGGAAATCGTGAAGAAATTAAATGGCAAGGTAACTATTTAATGCGTTCTTTAGAGGAATTGCCTTTAACTTTCTAGAATAGTTAAAGGGAGACATGCATACATCGAACATGGTTTACATAGAGTATGTATGTGTTATTTAAATTCGAAATGGAAGGGTGAAAACATCCCAATGATCAACTAATTCTATTTGTAAGAGACCTTCGTTAAAAAACGAAATATTCTTCTGAATAGGGTTAGTCTGTACATTTATAGAAAAGGGATGTATTTCGCTCTGCGAATATATAGTCTTTTTATATGATTTGTGCTGCCTCCTGTTCAGAACATGAAATAGGAGGCTTTTTTATGTCGACAAATGTAGTAACGAAACAAAACAATGGGGTATCACAAGTATTAAAAAATCGGTTTGTTCAAGGGATTTTAGCATCAGCATTATTTTTACAAATAGGAATATGGGTTCGAAACTTTGCAGTATTATTATATGTAATGGAAATGACAAAAGGTGATGCTTTTGCTATTTCGATGATTTCAGTTGCTGAATTCGCTCCAATTTTTATTTTTTCATTTATTGGCGGTACTTTTGCTGATAGGTGGAAGCCAAAGAAGACAATGATATGGTGTGAAACGTTAAGTTCCATTTCAGTATTCGCTGTATTAATTACGCTTATGTTTGGAACGTGGAAAATTGTGTTTTTTGTGACACTCATCTCTGCAATCCTTTCACAGTTTTCACAACCATCTGGAATGAAGTTGTTTAAACAACATTTATCAACGGAACAAATTCAATTAGCAATGTCTATATATCAAACGATATTTGCAATATTTATGGTATTAGGACCAATCCTAGGGACATTTATCTTTCATAGTTTTGGAATTTATATTTCAATCATCATAACAGGTATCTCGTTTTTACTTGCGGCAGTTGTATTGTTATTTCTTCCGAAAGATCTTGAAAACGACGTAGAAAAGAAAGATATCACTCTGTTGCAGGAGATGAAGGATGGTATTAAGTATGTCAAAAAGAAAAAGGCATTAACTTTGCTAGGGCTTTGTTTTATGGCTGCAGGACTAGGTATAGGATTAATTCAACCATTGGGTATATTTATTGTGACTGAGCAATTAGGATTATCAAAAGAGAGTTTACAGTGGTTACTAACGGTAAATGGTGCAGGAATGATTGTTGGCGGAGCATTAGCAATGGTATTTGCGAAAAACGTTGCTCCGCAAAAGATGTTAATTATGGGTATGCTTGGGCAGGCAATTGGTATTGGGATTATAGGTTATTCCACAAATTTATGGGTAACACTCACAGCACAACTTTTTAGTGGTTTAGCTCTTCCATGTATTCAAATTGGTATTAATACGCTCATTATTCAAAATAGTGATACTGATTTTATTGGTCGTGTAAATGGCATTTTAAGTCCACTATTCACCGGTTCAATGGTAGTAACAATGAGTATTGCTGGTTCATTAAAAGAAATGTTCTCATTAAGTACGATGTATGAAGGCACAGCTTTGCTATTTATAATTGGATTATTATTTATTTTACCTATATACAATTTAAAGCCAGTAATAGCGGTAGAAAGTGAAATAAATGGTAAAGGAAGTGCTGTACAACATGAATCCTAATCCAAATATTAAATACCCTATTGAAGGAAATCAAAACGTTCAATTTATAAAAAATACAATAACAAAATCTAATATACTTGTTGGTGACTATTCTTATTATGATGCAAAAGATGGAGAAACATTTGAAGATCGAGTATTACATCATTATGAATTTCTTGGAGATCGCCTAACTATTGGAAAATTTTGTTGCATTGCATCGGGAGTAAACTTTATTATGAACGGAGCGAATCATCGGATGGATGGATTTTCGGCATATCCATTTAATATCTTTGGAAATGGGTGGGAGAAGCATACACCTAGTTTGTCTGATTTACCTTACAAAGGTGATACAGTTATAGGAAATGACGTTTGGATTGGTATGGATACAACTATTATGCCCGGAATAAAAATAGGGGATGGTGCAATCATTGCAGCTAAATCTGTTGTGACTAGAGACGTCGCACCCTATACAATCGTTGGTGGAAACCCTGCAAATAAAATAAAAGAGAGATTTTCAAATGAAATAATAGAAGAACTATTGCAAATTCAATGGTGGCATTTTGACATTGAAAAAATAACTGAAAATATAGATTTGATTGTACGAGGAGATATTGAACCATTAAGAAAGCTAAAAAGGTAATAAAAAATACATGACAAAGAGTATCATACCTCCGAAATTTGTTAATGATAATAGAACAAGGAGGTGTGATACTATGGCACAAGACGTTTTATGTGAAGTAAACAACTGTAAATTTTGGGCGAACGGTAATAAATGTAGTGCAGAGGCAATTTACGTAGTAAGTCATAAAGGTAAACATGCATCTACAACGGAAGAAACAGATTGCAAAACTTTCGATCCAGAAGTGTAAATTTTTTAAGGGTAGCCAAATCGTGGTTGCCCTTTTATTAATTATAGTATTGATAATAAATATCATTTTCATTCATTGTTATTAACTTTTCTTGTTATTTTTTTATATTTTTTTCATAAGTGATGTAATCCAACTCAATTCATGTTCAATTCGTGATTTACTAAATTCAATGACTTCAGTAATAAAAGATGAGGTAATATCTAGAGACTGAATAGCAGTAAGCTGTTTATGTAGTACGTTTTGACGTACAGTCAAAATCTCTTTTCTATCCTCATAGTCAAGTTTTTCAAATAGCGCAATACGAACAAGAAATTCTGTATTGTTTGTCGCAAGTTTTTCGGGAAACTCTCGTAACATTTCAGAAAAAATTTCTTCTCCTGTTTCTGTTATATTGTACATATTTCGGTTTGGTTTTCCGACTTGTTTATGTATTTTTTTCGTTATAGCGCCCATATTTTCAAAGCGCCGAAGGGCAGGGTAAAGCATGTTGTGATTTAATTCAAAATTCTCACCTAAACGATTTTGAACATTTTTTTTGATTTCATATCCATGTTTTGGTCCTGTCGTTAATTCTGCTAGCAGTAAAATGTCAACGTACATAAAAATCCCCCTTATATATTTCTCAAGTTCTCTAATGAAAAATCTCCTTTTATATATGTTAAAATAACATATGATAGTTTATACAACTTTGAACTGCCGACCTATCACTTTTATTGTAAAAGAAAAGGGAGGAAAGAACTATGGCTTCACCTGAAAATGTTATTTTAGTTCATGAAATTTCAAAGCTGAAAACAAAAGAAGAATTATGGAATCCATATGAATGGTATCGTTTGATGAGGGATAATCACCCAGTTCATTATGATGAAGAGCAGGATGTATGGAATGTTTTTTTATATGATGATGTAAATCGTGTTTTATCAGATTATCGCTTATTTTCAAGTAGAAGGGAGCGCAGACAATTCTCAATCCCTCCTTTAGAAACTAGAATAAATATAAACTCTACAGATCCACCAGAACATCGCAATGTACGTTCCATTGTTTCTAAGGCATTTACTCCAAGAAGTTTAGAACAGTGGAAACCTCGAATACAGGCTATCGCAGATGAACTTGTACAACATATCGAAAAATGTAGTGAAGTTAATATCGTTGAACAGTTTGCTGCACCTTTACCTGTTACCGTTATTTCCGATTTATTAGGAGTCCCAACAACAGATCGTAAAAAAATTAAAGAATGGTCTGATATTTTATTTATGCCGTATAGTAAAGAAAAGTTTAATGATCTGGATGCCGAGAAAGGGATAGCATTAAATGAATTCAAAGCATATCTTCTACCGATTGTTCAGGAAAAGAGATATAATTTAACCGATGATATCATTTCTGATTTAATTCGAGCTGAATATGAAGGCGAAAGATTAACCGATGAAGAAATTGTAACCTTTTCATTAGGTTTACTAGCGGCTGGGAATGAAACCACTACAAATTTAATTATTAATAGCTTTTATTGCTTTTTAGTAGATTCACCTGGAATTTATGAAGAGTTAAGAAAAGAACCTAACTTAATTTCAAAAGCGATTGAGGAAGTATTACGCTATCGCTTTCCTGTTACATTAGCCCGGAGGATTACAGAGGATACAAATATATTTGGTTCTTTAATGAAAAAGGATCAGATGATTGTTGCGTGGGTTAGTGCAGCGAATTTAGACGAGAAAAAATTTTCACAAGCCTCTCAATTTAATGTGCATCGAACAGGAAATGAAAAGCATTTAACCTTTGGGAAAGGTCCTCACTTTTGCTTAGGAGCACCACTTGCACGTTTAGAAGCTGAGATTGCATTAACTACCTTTATAAATGCTTTTGAAAAAATAGAGCTATCTCCATCTTTCTGTTTAGAAAAATGTATATTGGAAAATGAACAAACATTAAAATACTTACCTATTCGATTGAAAGCCAAATAAAAATCTTAACAAGGTGCATACATTTGCATCTTGTTTTTTGTTTCTCAATTGTGAGTTTTCGGTGATTACCTTAATATGGAATTGTATAAAACGTAGAGGAGGATTCTTATGTTGACTTGTAATGGAAGTAAATCATTTCAAAAGTTTATTAAAGGTGTTACAGATCTTATGGAAAACGGTTTATTTGAAGAAGAAATAGTGTGTGGCATTGAAAAGTTACTAGAAGAACTTTTAGAAAAGAAAACATGGCTCCCGTTAGATAAACAGAAGGCGAATTTGACTCAATATGCACGACATTTATTGTATGAAGATCCGCTCAAACGTTTTGAAGTACTAGCTCTCGTATGGAAAGATGGACAATCTACACCTTTACATGATCATGATGGCACATGGGGGGTAGAAGGCGTTTTTTCAGGAAGGATTATGGTGCAGAACTTTATACAAACGAAACAACTTGGTAATTCACTTGTTTATTTAACACATAAAGGCAATCTTTATTTGGGAGAAGGAGAAACAGATAAAGTAATTCCACCAGCGGATTGTCATATTCTTGAAATCAGCAAAAATGAAAGCGTTATTACGATTCATGTCTATGGTAAACAGTTAGAAAAGTTTAAAGTATATATCCCAACTGAAGAAAAAAATGTGTACATGTGTGAGACAAAATATATTAGTTATAATTCATAGTTTAAAATCCAAAGCTTTTTTAAAAGAAAAGCTTTGGATTTTATTTTTAATTATTTCTTGACCTGAAACGCTTTTCATAAATTATAAATAAGAAGTACCGCACGAGGATTGTATGAAAACGATACCTATTAATTAATTAGAACTCGTGTATTTATAGAAAGTGGTGAAGAAATAATGAAATTAATCGCAATTGATTTAGATGGAACTCTTCTTTCGGGGAATAAAATGATAAGTAATGAAAATGCAGAAGCAATTCGAAAATGTCAAGAAGCTGGCCATGTTGTAGCAATTTGTACTGGACGTTCTATTGTTGATATTGAACGATTATTGTTAGAAGTTGATTTAGAATGTCCAATCATTGCGGAAAATGGTGCGCTTATATATAAAGATAAGAAAATGATGAAGAGATATCCAATTCGAAATATGCAGGCACTTGAAATTGTAGAGTATCTTGAAGAGAATAGTTTGTATTATCAACTTTATACTGATAAAGGTGTATATGTACCGGATTATGGAGTTGAGAGTGTACGTAATGAAATTGAGTATGTGAAGAATTCAAAAGAAAATTTCGACTTGAAAGAGTTAGAAACAATCGCAGCATTGTATCTTGAGCATACAGCGTTTCATAGTGCGAAAAGTTGTAAACAAATTGTAGAAACAGATATACATGTGCATAAACTATTACCATTTTCTTATGATATTGAGAAATTAAAAAAACTAAAAGAAACATTTCTTCATAATACAGATTTAGCAATTACATCTTCATATTGGCACAATTTAGAGATTAATCATCGAGATGCTCAAAAAGGGAATGGATTATATACTTTAGCAGAACATCTTAATATTCCAGTTGAAAACACTGTAGCGATAGGTGATGGGCTGAACGATGTTTCTATGATGGAAAAAGCGAACATATCAATTGCAATGGGGAATGCAGTTGAAGAAATAAAAGCAATGTGTAAATACGAAACGTTATCAAATGAAGAACATGGTGTGGCACATGCTTTATATAAATATGTAATGTAATTAAAAAAGAAAAAAGAATCCAAATGGATTCTTTTTCTTTTTATTAGGGGTAAGGTATTCTATGAGTTTCATAGAAGCCTTATTACATTTCATTATATAGAATATATTGGAATAAATGTTTATATTTTTCATAAAAAATGTGAATATTTTATGAACTTTACACTTATTGCATGTTTATACCGCTATTAGTGACGCGTATGACCCTCAAGGAAAAATTCAGTGAATGTAAGAGGAATGAACGAAATATATACTAATTAAAGGTGTATTCAGTATATACATTCTTTTCTTATTTTAATTGAAAAATAAAATTTGTTCGAATAATTATTCTACAGCTATATACCTACACTAGCTTTCTTCGTATAATGGAGAAGTATGAATTTTAGATTTGTATTAATTTTACATATTGAGGTGAAAAAGGAATGAATTCGCGGCTAATGGAACTTATTGATGTGAGTACAATAGAAACCATGGCAGAACAATTTTATAAATTAACTAACATATCACATCAACTTCTTGATGCTGAAAAAGAGTGTGTTTTTTCATTCGGAATGAATGAGATAAAAAAGAGTAAACTTCCAAAGATTGAAATCCCCATTTTCTTATACAATCAACATTTAGGATCTTTTGTTGTATGGTCCAAAAAAAGTGAAATTTTCAGTTGTCAAAAATACTTTGAAATGCTCTCAAGTTTAATTTTAGATGGCGCAATAAAAGTATTTCAAAGTAAAAATACAACATTGCTTTCTCGAAAAGAGGAGGAACTACATACGATTTTACAAAACATGCCTGTTATGGTCGATGCGCTTGATTATAATGGAGATTTTGTTTTGTGGAACCGAGAATGTGAAATTGTAACAGGTTATACCGCTGAAGAAATAATTGGAAATCCAAATGCACTGCAATTATTGTATCCTGATCATAGTTATCGCCAGAAAATACAAAAGAAATTTTTAACTTGTGGAAAAAATTTCAGAGATTGGGAAATGCACTTAACATGTAAAAATGGTGAAATCAAAACAATAATGTGGTCTAATATATCAGAACAGTTTCCTGTAACAGGATATAGTTATTGGGCTGTTGGTGTAGATATTACACATTTAAAAGCGATAGAAGAGCAGTTAAAACAACAAACATCTGAACTAGAATTAATTTTTAAAGCTTTACCAGATTTATGTTTCTTAACAGAAGATGATGGCACAATTATAGATTACAAGGCAGGATCTCCTACAAAGTTTTACGTACCCGCAGAAGCTTTTATGGGAAAAAAGTTTTACGAAGTATTACCATCTTCAGTAGCACAGCAGTTTCAGGAAGCCATTAATCAAGTGAAGGAAAAAGGAACGAATGTAATTGTAGAATATCCACTCACACTTAATGGAAGTATTGATTTCTTTGAAGCTAGATGCTTACCATTATTACATGATAAAATTATGATTATTGTACGCGACATTACAGAGCGAAAAAAGACAGAAGAATTGCTAAACAAATCAGATACGCTTGCTGCAATTGGTCAATTAGCAGCTGGGGTAGCTCATGAAGTAAGAAATCCTTTAACTGTAATTAAAGGTTTTATACAGTTATTCCAAATTAATAAAGAAGATCAAGAAAGATATTTTGATCTTATGCTTTCTGAAATTGAAAGGATAGAAGCAATCCTGCAAGAATTTCTGTCAATTGCTAAAACAGATGAGATAAATACAGAAAAGAAAAATATTTATCAAATTTTTAAAAATGTCGTATCGTTAATGAATACAAAAGCAATTATGACAAATATTCAAGTTGAACTATTTACGGATGACAAAGATATAATTATTGAATGCTCAGAAAATCAATTGAAACAAGTATTTATTAATATTTTGCAAAATTCAATCGAAGCTATGCCAAATGGTGGGGAAATTTCAATTCACATAAAAGAAATAAATGATGATGGTGTCATCATTCATGTAATAGATGAAGGAATAGGAATACCTGAAGAAAGAATTAAGAGATTAGGTGAACCTTTTTATAGTACGAAAGAAAAAGGGACTGGTATTGGATTAATGTTAAGTTATAAAATTATTGAAAGTCATCAAGGGACAATTAGTATCATGAGCGAGGTTGGTGTCGGGACAACAGTAACTATTTACTTACCGAAAGTACAAAGTAAACAATCTTTTTCTAATTGTGACGATAAATGTATAGCAATACGCACTAGTAGTAATTCTTAAATCAATTAATACCCAATAACAAAGCGATTAGTGAAAGCTAAGCTTTTTGTTATTGGGTATTTTTTATATTTAATTTAGTAAACTTTATCTTTTCTTTACCTTTGTTTTAATTTCTATTAAGTTTTAAACATTATATTATTATTTGTACAAAGCAATGTATAGAAATTGTACATTACTTTTAATATAGAAATGTGATTATTATTTGGAATATTGTAAGGAGGAGATTATGACAAGGTGAAAAAGCAAGAGAAGAAAAGTGGTAGAGTAGTACCTCTCCGGTTAAATATTTTATTCCTTTGTGTATTTTTATTATTTTCTGGCATCGTTATTCAGTTAGGGAAAGTGCAAATTTTTGATGGAGAAACATATAAAAATGAAGTAGAGAAGAGAGCAAATACAACCGTGGGTCTTTCTGTACCACGTGGAAAAATATTTGATCGTGAAGGAAATCCAGTAGTTGATAATAAGTCTTTACGTACGATTACATATACAAAGGTGAAAGGTGTAAAACAAGAAGAAATATTAAAATCAGCAAGACAACTTGCAGACATTATTGAAATGCCGCAAGAAGATATAGCTAAGTTAACTGAGACTGATAAGAAAGACTTTTGGATGCAATTAAATCCAGAACTTACACAAGACTTAGTATCAAAAAAAGAAATAGATAAATTTCGAGATAAGGATATTACCGGAAAAGAACTAGACAAAAAAATAGAAGATTTAAAAAGGAAGCGCGTTACAGATAAAAATCTTCAAGAACTAACGGCTAAAGATATAGAAGTGTTAGCTATTAAAAGTAAAATGACCTCAGGTTTTCAAATGGCACCTCAAATTATTAAAAAGGACGTTAGTGAACAGGAATATGCGGTGATTAGTGAAAATTTAGCGAAGCTTCCAGGGGTAGACGCATCAGTTGATTGGGAGAGAATCTATGTAAATGATGGGCTATTCCGTTCTGTTCTTGGTAACGTTTCAAATGCTGATGAAGGATTGCCACGTGAAAGATTAGATTATTATTTAGTGCGTGATTATAGCCGAAATGATAGGGTCGGCAAAAGTTATATCGAACAGCAATATGAAGATGTACTTCATGGTACGAAAAAAGAAGTAAGAAGTATTGCTGATAAACAAGGTAATACAATGAGAACGGAAACGGTTTCGGAAGGAAAAAGCGGAAAGAATTTAACTTTAACAATTGATATGGAATTACAGAAAAAAGTTGAAGAGAGCATAGAAAAAATATTAAAACAATATAAAGGCTCAGAATCAATGTTAGACCGTGCTTTCGTAGTAATGATGAATCCGAAAAATGGCCAAGTATTATCAATGGCTGGGAAAAAGCTTGTAGAAAAAGACGGGAAAATGGAAGTAGAAGATTATGCTTTAGGCACGCTGACTAGTTCTTATGAGCTTGGATCAACGGTTAAAGGTGCGACAGTGTTAACAGGGTTCGAAACAAATGCAATAACTCCTGGAACACATTTTTATGATGCACCTATGAAGTTTAAAGGAACTAAGGAGAAGAAGTCTTGGAAAAATTTTGGCGATATAGACGATCTAAGAGCGTTACAAGTTTCTTCAAACGTTTATATGTTTAATATAGCATTAAAAATTGCTGGCGTGGATTATGTGAAAAATAGTTCACTAGATATTAAACAAGAATATTTTGATAAAATGAGATATTATTTCAGGCAATTTGGACTAGGCGTACAAACTGGTATTGATTTACCAAATGAAACTGCAGGACAAATCGGAAGAAAAGATAATCAGCCTGGTTTCTTATTAGATTATTCTATTGGACAATATGATACATATACACCACTTCAGCTTGCGCAATATATTTCGACTATCGCAAATGGAGGGTATCGAATGAAACCACAAATTGTTCAAGAGATTAGAGAACAAACCGTTCAAAAAGATGAGGTTGGTAAAGTAGTACAATCAATAGAACCCGTTGTTTTAAATAGAATCGATATGAAACAAGAATATATTAATCAAGTAAAAGAAGGGTTTAGAAAAGTATTTCAAGAAGGAGATGGAACGGGAGTAAGAGCGTTCCAAAAAGCACCATATAAACCAGCTGGTAAAACAGGGACCGCACAAACTGTATATGGCGGAGAAAATGATATTGGGCGAAATGAGAAAGGCGATCGTAGAGAATGTTATAACTTAACATTAGCTGGATATGCGCCATATGATGATCCAGAAGTAGCATTTTCTGTTGTAGTACCGTGGGTTGAAAATGATAAATCGGGCATTAACTCCGATATTGGAAAAGAAGTTTTAGATGCTTATTTTGATTTGAAAAATAAGCGATTAAATGGTGAAGCGCCAAAAACAGATGACTCTAAAGAGAATTAAAATGTACGAAACGTCTCTAGCATTCATGTGAACTAGAGGCGTTTTTATCTGGGAATAGATTAGAAATGAGGTATATATGAAGCCGTTTATTCTAAAATATTGGAGGAATATATGTAGCTATATCATAATAATAATAATAATTGGGATTATATTTATTAATAACTCTTTTTTTATTTTAATGGGCTAAAATAATTCTATTAACTATTCACGTTTTATAAAATAAATCATATATTGATAGCATAGGACAAGCAGAAACGCTTGTTCTAACCTCACAGAACACTCCTTATCACGGTTAGGCATCTACATAGGTAGATGCTTTTTTTATGTTGATGACTGAAAATTATTTATCAACATAATGTAGCAAGCATATTAGGACTATTAGGGGAAGATTACTTGTACAAATAACAGTATGCTTAATTAAAACAGTGAAATGTAAGGAGTGAGGAATAAGTGCTAAATATTTTAGTGGTTAATTTTCCAGCAGAAGGACATGTAAACCCTACATTAAATTTAGTAAAAGCCTTTACTGAACGAGGGGATCACGTACATTATATTACAACGGCAAACTTTAAGGATAGAATTGAAGATTTAGGAGCTACTGTACATACTCATCCGGATCTATTAAAGGAGATTTCTATTGATGCTGAAAGCTTATCTGGGTTAAATGCTTTCTTTCATGTGCATGTTCAAACTTCTTTATATATATTAGAAATTACGAAACAATTATGTGAAAGCATAAATTTTGATTTCGTAATTTATGATATATTTGGTGCGGAGAGTTAGTAAAGGAGTATTTACAAGTTCCAGGTGTAGTTTCCTCACCTATATTTTTAATTCCTTCAGAGTTTTTGAAGACATTACCTTTTCATCCAAATGCAGATATGCTATTCCAACCAGAGGAAATCTCTGAAAAATTACTAAATCAGATGGAACATAAATTTGGAGTAAAACCAAAGAATAATCTTCAATTTATGAATAATAAGGGTGATGTTTGTCTCGTATACACAAGTCGTTATTTCCAACCTAATAGCGAATCGTTCGGAGAAAATAACATTTTTATTGGACCGAGTATTTCAAAGCGTAAAACAAATATAAAGTTTCCACTGGAATCACTTAAAGAGAAGAAAGTTATTTACATTTCAATGGGAACACTGCTTGAAGGACTCGAACCATTCTTTAATACTTGTATTGATACTTTTTCAGATTTTGATGGGATAGTCGTAATGGCAATTTGTGATAGAAATGATATTTCAAAAATAAAGCAAGCGCCAGATAATTTTATAATTGCTCCATACGTACCTCAATCAGAAATATTAAGTGAAGCAGATGTTTTTATTACACATGGCGGTATGAATAGCGTACACGATGCCATTCATTATAATGTCCCATTTGTAATAATACCGCATGATAAAGATCAGCCTATGATAGCGCAAAGATTAACTGAACTGGAAGCAGCACATAGACTATTGAAAGAACATGTTAATGTGCACACTTTAAAAGAGGCCGTAACAGATGTTCTTTCAAATGAAAAGTATAAACATGGTATAAGAAAACTTAATGATAGCTTTATAGAATGTGGTGGTTCAAAAGAAGCAATTATAGTTATTGAATCTCTTTTAAATAAAGTAAAACTTTAATCGGTTGAGGTTTTTACTGCCCGCAAAAAGCAGGATAAATAGTCGTAACTGTATACAAGCATAGAGGTTTTCACCTTTATGCTTGTATATTCTTATCCAGCAAATTGCACAGCAGTATTTGCATGTAAAAAAGCAGTATCAAAAACGGGAACAGCAAGATCATTTTGGGAGATGAGTAAAGGTATTTCAGTGCAGCCTAATAATATGCCTTCAGCGCCGTTTTGAATTAATGATTTTGTAATTTGTAATAGCTTTTCTTTAGATGTTTTTGAAATGATCCCTCTACTTAATTCATCTAATATGACATGATGGATAAAAGTTCTTTCCTCGTCATTTGGGATAATTGTCTCAATGTTATATTTCGCTAATCGTGATTTATAGAAATCTTGCTCCATCGTTTGTTTTGTTCCTAATAGTCCGATACGTTTTATATTCTGTTCTACCATTTCTTTAGCACTTACATCACCAATGTGAAGAAGCGGGATAGATATTGCTTGTTCTACCTCCTCGGCAAATAGATGTACGGTATTTGAACACATTAATAAACATTCAGCCCCAGATTTTTCAACTTTCTTTGCAACTGTAACTAGTTCATTTTTCACTTCTTCATATTGATGGTTTTGTAATAAAGTAGTTACTTCTCCAAAGTCCATACTATATAAAACTAACTTTGCATTTTGATCGTATTGAGAGAGTGTAAGTGTATTAATATGTTTATAGTATAATGATGTAGATTCCCAACTTAATCCTCCAATCAAACCAATAACTTTCATAATGCATTCCTCCCGAAACGATTTTGAATTTATTATTTCATAATTCCGATAAGAATACAATGATTTAAATGCACTGTTTAATAAAAAATAAAAATAGTAAGAAAAGTATTGAAATTTACATTTTTTAGTGCCATAATACGAATTACAAATTAATACTTATCCAGAGAGGTGGAGGGAACGGCCCTAAGAAACCTCAGCAACCCCTATGCAATTTTATAGGAAGGTGCTAATTCCGCAGAGGACACGATGTGTTTTTTGAAAGATAAGAGGATTCTTGAACGTGAAAGAAAATGACCTCTTATGTAAGAGGTCATTTTTTTGTTGTATAGAAAGGGAGTGTCGATGCATAATTCATTTTTAAATTAAATATAGAGTAATAAAAGTTAACTAATATGAGAGGAGAATTGTCATGAACAAATTATCAACAAAGTTAGTAGTAGCAATCGGTATTGGAGCAGCATTATACGGGATATTAGGACTTTGGGGATTTTCTATTGCACCGAATACATTTATTAAACCAGCATTAGCTATATTAACTGTTTTTGGAGCATTATTTGGTCCAGTGGCAGGACTGTTAATCGGACTTATCGGTCATACCGTAACAGATACGATTGCTGGCTGGGGTATTTGGTGGGGCTGGGTTATTAGTTCAGGTATTATTGGTTTTTCAATGGGTCTTATTCAAAAAAGAGTTGGTTTTAGTGTGAAAAACGGGTCGTTTAACAAGGGGGATATTTCTTATTTAGCAATTACTGGGCTAGTTGGTATTGTCATTGCTATTATATTTGCTGGGGCATTCGATATTATTGTGATGGGAGAACCATTTGACAAAATTGTTATACAAGTATTAGGAGCGACAATTTTCGATGTTATCGTTTTCTTAGTACTTGGATTGCCACTTACAATTGGCCTGGCAAAATCCAATAAGAAACATACACATTTAAAAATTGAAAAGTAGGGATGTTAACATGCAACCAATTATTTCGTTTGAACAATTCACCTTTCAATACGGGCATGCTGCGCAGCCTACTTTAAGTGATATTACCTTTCATATATACCCTGGGGAAAAAGTGCTAATTGCTGGACGAAGTGGTTCAGGAAAGTCGACATTAGCTCATTGTATCAATGGGCTAATTCCATTTTCTTATGAAGGGATTAGTACAGGTAACGTATTAATTGCCGGTAAAGACCCGAGGGAAGGAAGTATTTTTGAGCAAAGTAAACAGGTAGGAACCATTTTGCAAGATCAAGATGCTCAATTTATTGGTCTGACAGTAGAAGAAGATGTAGCTTTTTATTTAGAAAATGAATGTGTAAATCAAGATGACATGAAAAAAATTGTTTCGGACTCATTAAGAAAGGTGAAGATGCATACGTTTCATAAACAAAGTCCACATGAATTATCAGGAGGTCAAAAGCAAACAGTTTCTCTTGCTGGTTTATTAACAACAAATGCGGATATATTATTGTTCGATGAACCGTTAGCGAACTTAGATCCGCTAAGCGCCTTACATACGATAGAACTTATGAAAGATATACATGAGCAATATAATAAAACGATTGTTATTATCGAGCATAGGATAGAAGAAATTTTAAAGCTGGATTTAGACAAAGTTATATTAATTGATGAAGGTAAAGTCATTGCAATAGGAACACCAAAAGAAATCTTAGCGTCAAATATATTACCATGTATTGGCTTAAGAGAGCCTATTTACATTGAAGCATTAAAGAGATTACATTTTGATCGTAATAATGACGTAATATATCCAATGGAAAACCTTCAAAAGGAAAAGGTAAGCAACGTTATAAAAGAGTGGATGGAGAAACAAGTCATATTAAAAGGGAATGCTAAAAACAAGGAATTACTTAAAGTGGAGAATTTATCATTTTCATACCCTAATAAACAAAAAGTATTAAAAAATGTAAACCTTTCAATATATGAAGGAGAAATTGTGGCACTGTTAGGACATAATGGAGCAGGGAAATCAACATTAGCTCATAGTCTTATAGGCATAAACAAAATGAAAAATGGGAAAATCTTGTTAAAAGGTGAAGATATTAGTTCTTGGTCTATTCGTAAACGTGGGGAAATCATATCTTACGTGATGCAAAATCCAAATCATATGATTACACAGCCTACTGTTTTTGAAGAAGTTTCATTTACATTGACATTACATAATTTTTCTAAGGAAGAAATTAAGAATAAAGTAGAAGGAACTTTAAAAATTTGTGGTTTATATCCATTTCGTAATTGGCCAATTCAAGCACTGAGCTATGGACAAAAAAAGAGATTAACAATCGCGTCTGTATTAACAACAAATCCTAAGCTTATCATATTAGATGAACCGACAGCGGGACAAGATTATTATCATTATAAACAATTTATGTTGTTTATTAAAAAACTAGCTAAAAAGGGAATCTCATTTGTTTTTATCACTCACGATATGAATCTCGCACTAGAATATGCAGACCGTGCAGTAGTTCTACATGAAGGGAAAATTATTGCGGATAATACAGTGTCTAATGTATTTGGCGATCAAGAAACGTTACAAAGAGCCAACTTAAGAGAGAGTTCTTTAATCAAGCTTGTTAAATTTAGTGGGATTGTATGTCCAGAAAAATTTATGGAGCTTTATTTAGACAGTAATAGGAGGGAGGAAGGTGCATAGTACATATTTTTATCGTATGGATGGGGTAGTGAAATTGTTTTTATTTATTTTTTGTATGACGATTACTTTTTTGTTTTTTGATTTTAGGTTGTTGCTAATTTTATTTATTATTGGGTGTATCGGACTTGGAATTGCTAAAATTCCATTTCGTAAAATTTTAATTATTTTTAGTTTCATATTTACATTTAGTTTATTAAACTCTGTCATGATTTTATTTATTACACCAACTCATGGATCTGAATTAACTGAATCATATACTTCATTTTTGCATATTGGATATGCAAAAATTACATATGAAACATTATTTTATGCAGCTACACTTTCATTAAAGTATTTTACGTTATTACCATTTACACTTCTTTTTATTTACACGACAGATCCAAGTGAATTTGTAAGTAGTTTAAGTAAACTTGGTATTCATTATAAGATTACATATGCAATAAATATTGCACTGCGTTATATTCCTGACATCCAGTCTGAGTATAAAATTATTAAACACGCGCAAGAAGCGAGAGGAGTGGCTTTTGAAAAAGG
This sequence comes from Bacillus sp. TH13, assembly GCF_016651175.1. NCBI lineage: Bacteria > Bacillati > Bacillota > Bacilli > Caryophanales > Bacillaceae > Bacillus > Bacillus sp. TH13. The sequence goes on from NZ_JAEKEJ010000013.1 coordinate 21,962, forward strand.
AGAAGCAAGTTTATGGGTTCGTATGAAGAACCGTGTTTTAATTTTCTGGCCACTAATCATTCATTCTCTAGAAAGAATAGATACGGTTTCAAATGCAATGGATTTAAGAGGATTTGGAAAGAAGGATAAACGTACATGGTTTTATACAAGTAAGGCGAAACGTAAAGATTTCATCGCTTTATTTGCCGGTGTTTTCATATTCATTGTTGCCGTATATTTAAAATTAAACGTATTTCAAAACTTTTGGTATCCATTTTAAAGCACTCTTTAAACGAGTGCTTTTACTTATTTTTATGTAGACATGCTCAAAAAAGGGATATACACATAATGTATAATACGAACCAGTTAAAATGATCAACTACCTATTAGTTTTCAAACCAAAAGGAGGAGAAAATATGAGTTACGGTGGTTCTTGTGGTTTTGGTGGAGGTTTCGCTTTATTAGTTGTGTTATTCATTCTATTAATAATTGTAGGATGCAGCTGCTGGGGCGGAGGATACTAATTTTTAATTAGTCTTCACAAATGTAAACTAAAAAAACATTGAAGATACTTATGTATCGAAACAAATAAAAAAGGAGCGACTATGCTCCTTTTTTATTTGTTTTAATGCGTATTCTTACTATATTTCGGGAACGTAATCGTTAAAGTCGTTCCTTTACTAACGATACTTCGGATTTTTAAACTTCCATGCATCGTTTCAATAATCTTAACAGCAACCATCGTACCTAAACCGGTTCCTTTTGTTTTTGTACTAAAATACGGTTCACCGAATCGATGTATTTGCTCCTGTGACATTCCAACTCCGCTATCTTCAATTCGTATTTCAACTTTACTATTATTGATAGATGAGGAAATATTTAAGGTACCACCATTAGGCATTGCTTCAATGCTGTTTTTTATTAAGTTTAAAAAACATTGTTGAAAGTGCTGTTTATTACCAACAATGACTGCCTCAGAAAAATCCTGTGTAATATGTATCGTATTCATATTACACAATGGAAATATCATATTAATAACTCGATTTAACTCTTGTTTTACTGAAATTTGATCTGATTTTTCTGGAGCAGGTTTGGCAAACGTTAAGTAATCATCGATAATTTCTTGGGCACGATTTAACTCTTCCATTTGTTTGCGTATATTCGATGCTATAACGCCGATTATAA
>NZ_JAEKEJ010000014.1:0-27965 GCF_016651175.1 Bacillus sp. TH13
TTCATTGACCCCGATTGCTAACTCTTCCAGATAATTATGATTTACAATAGAAACTTTATGATTGAAGTTTCCATTTGCAATATAACGAATTTCTTCTATCATTTTTTTAATACAAGTTTCATAGTAAAGTTTTCTCTCGTGACGATAAAAAATGTAAAGATAGGATGAAAAAATAGAAAATAAAAACAAATAAGAAACAATCATCATCCATAACGACTCTTTAATCCCTTTATACTTTTCATAACCAAAAATTCGAATGAATTCTTTACCAAGTTCGGTTAGAGTAAGTGAACTCTCAATTACACTCGTAACGAGGCGATAAATAATTAATTCAGTAATAGGAGTGAGTGTGATAGCTAATAAGAGCCAAAAAATAAGTTTCCATTTAGGAATATCTTTTAATATATCAAATGCTTCATTTCTCAATTTTATAGCCAACTCCCCAAACAGTATGAATCAATTTTTCTCCATTCATTACTGTTTCAAGTTTATCCCGTAAGTTGCTAATATGGACCATTACCGTCTTATTTGAACCATAACCATCTTCATTCCAAACGCGTTCGAAAATTTCTTCTGAACTAAATACTCTTCCTGTATTACTCGCAAGTAAATATAAAATATCGAATTCAATAGAGGTTAGTTTAATATACTCTCCATTTACTTTAACAGTATGATTATGTTTGTGTATTTCAACAGAGCGAATACGAATAATACCATCTTCATTCTTTTGCGAAGTAGCATTTTGGAAAGATGATCTTCGTAGTAAAGCTTTCACTCTAGCTACTAATTCTAATGGATTGAATGGTTTGATCATATAATCATCGGCACCTGTCATAAGACCTAATATTTTATCCATATCTTCTGCTTTTGCACTAAGCATTAGAATTGGTACAGTATTATTTTCACGTACTTCCTGACAAACTTCTAATCCGTTTCGTTTTGGCATCATAATATCCAAAATCATAAGGTCAACTTCATATGTAGAAACCTTTTGTAATGCTTCATCGCCATCATAAGCTTTATAAATGTTATAGCCTTCATTTCGCAAATAAACAGCAAGTAATTCAACAATTTCTTTATCATCATCAATAATTAATATGTTTTTATTCATTTTGTAGTTCCTTTCCTTACAAATCATCAACATTACTATAATATCAAACATTTATGTACTTGTAGCAATGATTCTGTATAAAATTTCATGTAACGTATTAAAAAGGAGTAAAAAGATTAATAACGAATATAAAATAACAAAGATATTTAAATTCTGCATTATAATGAAAGTTAGTTATAAGGGGGATTTTCTATGTTATATAATGATATATATTCATTTACTCCAACTGGAAAAATAGACAATGATATTAAAGATTTTCTACTAAAATATAATAAAGAGTTTACATATAAACATTCAATTCGTGTGGCAAATGAGGCAAAAAAGATTGCAGAAAAGTTTCACGTAGATAAAGAAAAAGCAGCAATTGCAGGATATTTACATGATATTAGTGGCATTTTTCCGAACGAGGAGCGGATTGCAGTTGCTGAAGAATTTGGGATAGAAATAGTGGAAGCAGAAAGAAAGTTTCCTATGATCATTCATCAAAAACTATCGAGAGTAATCGCAAAAGAAATATTTAAAGTAGAAGATGAAGAAATTTTAAATGCAATTTGTTGCCACACAACGTTGCGTAAACATGCAACGAAGATGGATTTAGTATTATTTGTTGCAGATAAAATAGAATGGGATCAAAAAGGGACACCACCATATTTAATAGAAATAAAAAAAGGATTGGCAAAATCTTTGGAAAAAGCAGCTTTTGTATATATTTCATATTTGTGGGAAAGGAAAGATACATTGAAAGTTATACATCCGTGGCTAGAAGAAGCATACTGGGATTTAAAAGGAATTGTACAGTAGAAAGGACAAGGAAATGCAATTAAAAGAATATATGAATCAAACATTTCCAGGAGTTACATTAGGACCCTACTTATATTCTCAGTGGGGAAATCATTTACATTTTGGTTTCGGAAAAGATAAATATCAAATTGTAGAAGGAACCGACGATTTAAATATGGAATACTTTTCTCAACTATATACATATAATAAATTCTTATTTGAAGACATATTTTCAAAAGAAGATGTAGTGTTTGTAGTGACAAATGTTTATAGATTTAAAAAGGAAAACATAAAAACTCCACAGAAAATAAATGTATACAATAAATATATTAAGAAAAGAGATTTAAGATTTCATATAAGACAAGAAACGTTACCGTTTCTATTTGAAGATGAAGAAGCAGATTTATATTGTACATATCAATTTTCTTTAAAATGTCTTGCGGAAGATATTAAGTATAAATTGCTTATACAAGCTGCTAATCATGAGGATTTTTCTGATTTGTATCCTCGATTTGGACGGAAAAAAGGAATTTCTTATCCAGATGTATTTCTCATAAATGCAACGAAAGATATTGTCATGTTTATGTATGATGATAGAGGATGTGAAGTAATTGCGAAGAATAAAGAAATAATACGAGATTTATATAAGAAATACAAAGAATGGATTCCAGATTATGAACGAGAAAGTATAGATAACTTATTTAAATGACAATAGGGGAAGTGAAGCGTGTAATGAAACGTATTGCAATTGTATCTGCATGGGAACCAGAACTGACGTATTTGCATCAACATTATCCAAGTGAACGTGTTGAAAAAAGAGCAGCTTGGGAATTTCATTTTCATACTATTAATGAGCTGGAAATTATATCAGTTGTTACTGGTGTTGGTAAAGTAAGCTGCGCTAGTTGTGTACAATTGTTAATTAGTGAGTTTCAGCCAGATGAGTTGTTTATGACAGGAATATGCGGAAGTTTATCAAACAAGGTGAAAAACGGTCATATTGTAGTCGCACTAAACGCAATACAACATGATGTTACTGCTGCTGGCTCAGGGGAAGATGTTTTTAATTTATATAACGGTAGAACAGCACCTATTGAAACAACAAAATCACTTGTAAGAAGAATAAAAAAAATACGATCGTATGATCCGATACATTTCGGTACATTTTTATCTGGAGATCAACGTATTCGTAGTTCAGAAATGAGATATTTACTTCATACTGTATACGGAGCATTGGCAGTTGATCAAGAAGTAGCAGCTTTCGCCTATGTGTGTCAAATAAATAAAAAACCATTTCTATGTTTAAAAGCTGCTTCAGATCAAGCAAATGATAAAACGAAAGAAGAACAAAAAATCTTTAAAATGCTAGCATGCGAAAGAGCATGTGAGCATTTAATTGCTTTTTTACGTGTTTATGAGATTAATGTAGTAAATAATAGATAGTTTGTTATAAAACAAATTAATAGTGAGTTATATGTAGGGAAATGTCCGTTCATTTCAAATTAAGAGATAAAATTAATAATAGATGGAATTTATTATATGCTTACATGTTGAGTTTAATACAAGCAATTGGAGGACAATTTTATATGATTCAATATAAAAGGTGTAGTGAAGTAAATATTGATTTAGTATATGAAGCTTTTAAAGAGGGATTTTCAGATTACATTATTAAAATGGAAGTTTCAAAAGGGGATTTTATACACCGTTTTTTTGGGCCAGAGGGTAACTTGCTAGAACATTCTTTTCTTGCTTTAGAAGAAGGCAAATCTGTTGGCGTAATACTTGGTGGTATAAAGGATTATGAAAGTATAAAGACTATGCGCTGCGGAACATTAGCGGTTCATCCTAATTATCGCGGTATTGGTGTGAGTCAAAAATTATTTGAGCTGCATAAAGAAGAGGCACTTCAACATGGATGTAAGCAACTTTTTCTCGAAGTCATTGTAGGGAACGACCGGGCGATTCATTTTTATAATAAGTTGGGCTATGTAAAAGTGTACGATCTTTCTTATTATAATTTAAATGATTTGACTAAAATAATGAATAAAGATTGTAAGGATATTGAAGTAAAACAATTAGAATTTCCAACTTTTAAAGATGAAATTCAGAAATGGTTAAACTTCCATATAAATTGGCAAAATGATGTTGGTTATATCGAACAAACAAATAATGTATTTTATGGTGCATATGTCGATAATGAATTAAAAGGCTCTCTATGTGTAAATGAACAAGGTAAAATTAGTTTTATTTTCGTAGACAAAGATTATAGAAATATTGGTGTTGGGATGACATTATTACAAGTAGCAAGAGAAGAATTACATTTATCAAGTTTATCAATTGGGTTTCCTAACAATAATTTACTGGAGGGTTTTTTAAAGAAATGTAGATTTGAAAAGAATTCTTTAGCACAATATGAAATGTATTTATTACTCTAAGAGCGGAAAGATTTATTCTTTTCGCTTTTTATTTTGCTGTTATGTTGGTAAATGCTCCGTAACTATAATTTATAATGCGAGGGATTTTGTTTATCCTTAAGTTATTTTTTTAATTGTCAATTTCATGCTAATAATTTTCTTTGTATAATATTCTAATTTTATGTAGAATAGATACGATGGGAGAGGATGAAATGAATAATGGATTAAAGTTTAAGATTTTTGAATTGCATTGTCTTGTTCAAAAGACTTATTCTGATATTAAAATAGCGTGTGATATTGCTATTTATCAAGAAAACACTTCTAAATATTTAATTTCATTAGGATTTTTAAATAAATCATATATGACTTATATAGAAGCAAAAAGATTCTATCGCGAAAATGAAGAGCTAATAAGTGTAGAATTTGATAATTTCTTTAGTATGTATGATAAATTAGAAAACGAATTAAAACAAGTTATTTCAACTGAAGATAAAAATCCTTCATTGCTACATAGCAGACTTGATCAGTTTCAGCAGAAAGTTGAAAATATAAATGACCTAATAAAAGTATTGCAAAATGCTCGTTAATGAATGCTTTTTGTATAGAAATTATGTATTAAAAACATTTTAGGGATATTACATATTAAAGAGGTGGCTTTTGTTGATTACAAAAGTCATCTTTTTATGTTAGGAATTGATTGTATATATTTTAGCAGTTTCATATAAATAATAGGAATTTATACGAGGTAAATATCATGGGAAATAAAAAAGAAATAGCTATAGTTGCATTAACAACAGGATTCGTTTTAACAAGTGTAACACCATATGGAGTAGGTCATGCAGAGGAACCTGGTCAAATGCAAGTAGAAATTCAAGAGGATTCGTTCCGTACAGGTGATCTTACACAACCATCACAAAAGGCACCAGAGAATGTAGTGAAAGATGCACTTAAGGAAAATACGGATCATGCTTTGTCTCCAAAACAAGTTAGTGCAGAAACAGGAGTAGATTACAAGGTTCTTCAAAAACGTGGTTCTTATGATGGAACTACACTTGTGCGCATGCAACAAATATATGAAGGAAAAGAAGTGTATGGCCACCAGTTGACTGCTCACGTTGATAAAAAAGGTATTATTAAAAGCATTTCAGGAGCTAGCGCACAAAATTTAACACAAGAAAATTTAAAGAAACCTATTAATTTATCAAAAGAAGAATCGAAACAATATATTTATAAAAAGTACGGAAACGACACTAAATTTATTTCTGAGCCAGAAGTTAAGGCGGTTATTTTTGTTGATGAAAATCATGGGCAGGCTAGCAATGCATATCAAGTTACATTTGCTGCTACAACACCAAATTATGTATCTGGAACTTATTTAGTGAATGCTCATAATGGTGAAATGTTAAAAGATATGGTACAAGAATCAAGTTTGAAAATAAGTGAAGAGTATGTTCAATCCGTTAAGGAAAATAAAACTAGCAATTTCACATCATTAACTGGAACAGGAAAAGATGATTTAGGCGTAACTCGTACATTTGGTATTTCTAAACAGACCAGTGGGAATTATGCGCTTGCTGATTACACAAGAGGACAAGGAATTGAGACATATGATGTAAATTATAGAGATATTACAAATGAAGAAAGTTATTATCCTGGTATACTAGCAACTAGCACTTCAACGACATTTAATGATTCAAAGGCGGTAAGCGCTCATTTCTTAGCAACAAAGGTATATGATTTTTATAAAGAAAAATATAATCGTAATAGTTTTGATAATAAGGGAAAAAAAGTAGTTTCAGTTGTACATGCGTGGGATTCTGGAGGAACAAATGATCCTGAAAATTGGGAGAATGCATTTAGTACTAATATTAATAACATTAGTATGCTTTTATATGGAGATCCTATGGTAAAAGCATTCGATATAGCCGGTCATGAATTTACACATGCAGTTACATCTAGCGAATCTAACCTTGAATTTTCAGGAGAATCTGGGGCGATTAACGAGGCATTATCTGATATTATGGGAACGGCTATAGAGAAATACATAAATAATGGGGAATTTAACTGGACAATAGGAGAACAAACGGGATCGACTTTTCGTAATATGAAAAATCCAACTGCAATTAATTTTTCAGAAGGACTACCGTATCCTGATGATTATAGTAAATATAATGATTTAAATGGAGAGGATTATGGAGGCGTTCATTTTAATTCAAGTATTATTAATAAAGTTGCGTATTTAATTGCACAAGGTGGTACTCATAACGGTGTAAATGTAAATGGTATTGGTGAAGATAAAATGTTTGATATTTTCTATTATGCAAATAATGATGAATTAAACATGACTTCTGATTTCTCTGAATTGAGATTGGCATGTCTTAAAGTGGCAACTAATAAATATGGAATGAACTCAATTGAAGTTCAAGCAGTCCAAAATGCTTTTGATGCTGCAGAAATTATAGAAAAAGTGAAAGAAAACGAAAAAACAGCAGAAAACCAAGCTCCAGAGTTAACTGTACCGTTTACGATTACACTACGTGTAGGTGATACGTTTGATCCAATGAGAAATGTAAAAGCTGTTGATAAAGAAGATGGAGATTTAACAAATAAAGTAAAGCATAAAGGCGATGTAGATACTTCAAAACCAGGTACATACATTGTAGAATACCTGGTTGTTGATTCTCAAGGGAAGACTGCAACGGCTACACAGACTGTAATTGTAGAGGGAAATGGAGAAATATCAGATTTAGAACCTAAATTAACAGTGCCTGTTGAAGCGACAATTCATGTAGGAGATTCATTTGTTCCAATGGAAGAAGTATTAGCTATAGATAAAGAAGACGGTGATCTCACTGCTAAAATCAGAGTTGATGGTGAAGTAGATACAACTAAAGCCGGTACTTACGTATTAACATACACGGTAACAGATTCTAAAGGTCATGAAGTAACGGCGAAGCAAACTGTAACGGTCAAAGTTAGAGAAGAAGTTACAAATGAAAAACCAATACTAAAAGTACCTGCTACAACTTCAATTACTGAGGGTGATCAATTTGATCCGTGGGTAGGAGTATCAGCTACTGATAAAGAGGATCGGGACCTTACTTCTAAAGTAGCGTATGAAGGAACTATAGATATAACTAAAGCTGGTACTTATGAAATATTATATAGTGTTAGAGATTCCGTGGGTAATGAGGTAAATACAATACAAAAAGTATTAGTGAAACATAAAGAAACTAGCAAAGCTAATGGCCTTGCAAATAAGACAATTAAGAATAATATCTCAAACAACAGTAATACCGATAAAAAAGAATATACATATAAGGAGCTTCCAAAGACGGGTGTAAGTACCACTAACAGTGCAGCAATCGGCATATTAATGATTATTACAGGTACAGTACTCACTTTGGTTCGCAAATTTAGAAAGATACAAAAATAATAGTAGGGATTATTCGTTTGAAGAAAAGAGTTCATTATCCAGAAGAAATAAAGTAGAAAGTAAGTAAAATGAAATATGGATTTTTTACTTATTAAGATTTTAGTAGTTAAGCGGTACATTTGACTTCTGTAAAAATTTGCAGTTGGATGTTATTCTGTCTACTGAACTACATTACATAAAAAACACGTTACTATTCTCATTAAAATAAAAGAATAGTAACGTGTTTTTTGATTTGAAAATAGCATGAATTCTATAGTTCATGAATATGGGAGTGCTTCTAATCTGCCATTGATGAGTTACTGAAAACACTTTTTTTAATGGAAGTTTCACTCTAAATGACAACATGAGATTTTCGGTATTTACCAGGTGTTTCATTGGTGAATTTTTTAAAGATTTTAGTAAAATAACTTTGATCGCTAAAATTAAGCGAAGCGCATATGTCTGATAAGGGATAGGTGGTGAAAGTTAATAATTTCTTTGCTTCTTCGATTCGTTCACGTTGAATGTACTCAATTAATGAAATACCGACTTCTTTTTTAAATAATATAGATAAATAATCTGAATTCACATTTGCAAATTTAGCAAGTTGTTTAACAGATATTGGATTGTAAATGTTTTTAAAAATATAGTTTTTGCAAATAGCAATATTTTGTGAATGTTGCTGTGTTTTTTGTGCCTTTACACGGTCTGCAAAGGTACAGAAAGCATTTTTTAATAAATCCCAAACAGATTCTTTGTCTTTTAAATCTTCTGTTCTTTGAATATGTAAATCATAAATTTTGTAAGCAATCCCAGATGGAAGTCCCCCTTTTATCGCATATCTAGTAGCGAGCGTGATGGATGAAATACAAATGTTTTTATGACGTCGTAATTGATGGAATGAAGATAAAGATGAAAGAGTCTCTTGTTGGAATTCGTAATAATATTTGAGTACGGTTTCTTTATCCCCGTTTTCTATAGACCTAAGTAGTTGCTGCTCTATATATAAATTATGATAAATGGATTCGCTTTTTTGCATTGAAATATATACATCTTCGTTTAAGATTCTGCTATGACTTATATGAAGTGAGTCACTATTATTTGAAAAGGTGCTTACATCTGAATTTTTTGTATAGAGAATGTTATAGAACAATATTGCTATATTTATAAAGAAATTTTGATCTTTGACTGACAATGAGAAATAATGGTCTCTTGTTCTTTTATAATTCGGAATAAAATTAAGGTTACTATCCGCTTTACTTGTAGAAAAGTTTACATGTGCCAAGGGCCCGATAATAACAGTACCGTTCACCATATAATCGCTCTTTATGTGAATTAAAATGAAGTGCCCTAGATGTTCGTGAGTTCTGAAGATGGGGGAATTATATGTATCATTTCTTTGAAAAAGCACATGTAACTGTTCTATTTTTGATGTATACAACGAATGTGAATCATTTTTTGATGTGAATTCTAAAAGAATATTTTTGTTACAATCTAAAAAACAAACTGGAATTTCAAAAGATTGGAAAAACACATTGCAAATGTACTCTATCTCAACTAGACTGAGCTTTTTAATCATATTCTTCCTCCTTACAGTTATGCGTAATAGTTAAATAAACATATATTCCTTTTTTCATAAGTAGAAAGGGAAAACCTTTATTAATAAAAAATATAAATAAAAGTTATAAACTTCTAAGAATAATACCATAATTTAACATGGATAGCACATATTATTTGAATATACAGGTAATAGTTTTGGGCAGTAGCGTAAAATATGAATCGTCACACTTATTTGTTGGTTATTACTTATATGTATTAAAAAATGATTAAGATTGGATTTTAAATAGGGATAGGAAGGGAGAAATGAATGGATTGACAGTAAGTGACTAGTCGAAATTAGCAGTGAAAGCTATTATGTAACAAATGTAATGATTCTTGAAGTAGGGATATAAGTAGTAATTTAGGGGAGAAAATTACATATATCATGCGGAGAGACAACGTAATAATAGAAGATAAGAAAAGTGAATAAGTGATTGTAAACAATGGATTGTTGGACGACTATGTTTTATGTTATTCGTTTAAATCTGATACTTGGCACACTATTGCTTTTAAGAAGGTAATAGTAATAAAGAGATTTTTAAAATGATAGAAGTAGTAAAGGGGATAAGAGAAATGAAAAAAATATGTAGTGTGCTTTTAGTGTTTTTCTTAACATTTTCTACATGGTCTAGTGTATTAGTAAAGGCAGATTCACCATCTAAAGGTACTTTAACGATTCATAAGTATGAACAAGAAAAAGATGGAGCGCAGGGACTAGAAGGTGACGGTTCTGCAAATCAAGAGGTGCCAAAAGATGCGAAACCATTAAAAGGTGTAACGTTTGAAGTGAAAAGGGTTGCTTCTTTTGAAAAAATTTCAAACGATGGGAAAATCGTAAAAGAAGACGTGAAACCTGTAATGGGAGCCACTCCAAATCAAGTAGTAACAGATGATAACGGACAAGCTGTATTAAAAGATCTTCCGCTAGGACGTTATGAAGTGAAAGAAGTGGCAGGCCCTCCACATGTTAACTTAAATCCAAATACGTATACAGTGGATATTCCATTAACGAATAAAGAGGGTAAGGTGCTAAACTATGATGTTCACATGTATCCCAAAAATGAGATTAAACGTGGTGCAGTGGATTTAATAAAAACTGGTGTAAATGAAAAAGCATTAGCAGGTGCAGTATTCTCTTTATTTAAAAAAGACGGTACAGAAGTGAAAAAAGAGTTAGCAACAGATGCTAATGGTCATATTCGAGTGCAAGGATTGGAGTATGGAGAATACTATTTCCAAGAAACAAAAGCTCCGAAAGGCTATGTAATAGATCCAACTAAACGTGAGTTTTTTGTTAAGAACTCCGGAACAATTAATGAAGATGGAACTATTACTTCTGGTACAGTAGTTAAATTAGAAGTGAAAAACTATGAAGAACCAACAATTGATAAAAAGATTAACGGAAAATTGGAAGCGTTACCAATCAATCCGTTAACTAATTATAATTATGATATTAAAACATTAATTCCAGAAGACATTAAGGAATACAAAAAATATGTGGTAACAGATACTTTGGATAATCGTTTAGTGATTCAAGGAAAGCCAATCGTGAAAATTGATGGAGCAGAAGTAAATGCAAGCATTGTAGAGGTAGCTATAGAAGGTCAAAAAGTAACAGCTACAGTAAAAGATTTCACAAAATTAGATGGTAAAAAAGAATTTCATTTGCAAATTAAATCTCAAGTAAAAGAAGGAGTACCATCTGGTTCGGAAATTTTAAATACAGCAAAAATACATTTTACAAATAAAAATGATGTAATTGGAGAAAAGGAATCTAAACCTGTAGTTGTTGTTCCAACAACTGGAATAATTGAGTTAACAAAAATTGATGGTGCTAATAAGAATAAATTAAAAGGTGCAGAGTTTGTACTTAAAGATAAAAATGGAAAAATAGTTGTTGTAGCAGGAAAAGAAGTAACAGGTGTATCAGATGAAAATGGTGTTATTAAATGGTCTAACATTCCATATGGAGACTATCAAATTTTTGAAACGAAAGCACCAACATATACAAAAGAAGATGGTACAAAAGCATCGTATCAATTATTAAAAGACCCCATTGATGTAAAGATTAGTGAAAATAATCAAACGGTTAAATTGACGATTGAAAATAATAAAAGTGGATGGATTCTTCCGGTAACGGGTGGCATAGGAACGACTCTTTTTACTGTAATAGGCCTTACGTTAATGGTTACAGTGGCATTTGTTTTCTTTAGAAAAAAGTTTGCTAATAATTAAGATTTTAGGAACATGTAACTATGGGAAAAGGGGAGAAGCAAAATGCTTCCCTCTTTTCGATATTTAAGCATATACAGAGGTGGAAATATGAAACGAAATCTTGTTTTGGGGGGTATTTTTTTATTTGGATTAGGTATTTTTTTATATCCTACTATTAGTAATTGGCTGGCGACTCGTGCACATTATTCTGAGATTAGCTCTTACGATAAGAAGATCAAAGCGCTACAAAAGAAAGAAGTCGAACGTAGGGAAAAAGAAGCAGCCGAATATAATAAACAAGTTCAAACTTCCACGAAAACATTTACTGATCCATTTTCTGAAAAAAAAAGTAATCATCAAGCGTATGCTGATGCGTTAAATTTAGGAGATGTAATGGGATATATTGAAATATCGAAAATTAATATAAAACTGCCAATCTATCAAGGGACCTCTGAGGAAGTATTGAGTCGCGGGATAGGTCATTTAGATTTTTCTTCGCTCCCGGTAGGTGGAGAAAATACGCATACTATTTTAACAGGGCATCGTGGTTTACCATCAGCAAAATTATTTACAGATTTAGATAAGTTGAGTGAAGGAGATCTTTTTTATATTCATTCTTTAGACAAAGTTCTTGCTTATAAAGTAGATCAAATTAAAGTAGTGTTACCATACGAAACGGACGATCTACAAATTGTAGAAAATAAAGATTATACAACTTTAATTACGTGTACGCCTTATGGAGTAAACACCAATAGATTGCTAGTTCGAGGTGAGCGTGTGGAGTTAAACGAGAAAGAAAAACAAAAAGTGAGTACAGAGATATTTATGTTTAATAAGTGGACTGTAATAGTTCCACTCCTATTGTTATGTGTGTTTCTAGTCGCAATTTATAAGAAAAGGTTTACTCGATAGAATGTATTTATCCTGCATTAATGGGCAATGGGACCGGAAATTCAGAGATAAGTAAAGAAGGTATATAGGGGATGAAGTAAATCCTCATTGATAAAAATTTTATTTTATTCGACTATAGAAAAAATACGGTAAAGGTGGGAACAAAGGAATTGAGGCTACGATTAAAGCTGGTAATTATTCATTTTATTGTTTTGTTAATGTTAAGTGTAAGTTTTGTCGTATATGTACCAAAAGAAGCATATGGATCCACGACAAACTTAGAAGGTCTAGGTGATATATCGCGTTATAATGCTGTTGTTTTTGGTAACCATAAAGCAGTAGGTGGCGACATTGAAGGAGCAATTGCAGTTCAAGGTGACATGGATGCATCTGGGTATACGATTGTAGGTGCTGCAGCGGGAACATCTAATATAGTAGGTGAAAAATGGGTTGATGAGGGATATCCGTCTTTGTTATTGTCTGGAAAATTTAAGAAATCAAGAGAAGAATCTTTTATCATTCAAAACGGAATAGTCGTAATGACAAAAGAGAGTGATCCAGATCGCATCATACAATCTTCTTATGATCGTATCGTTTATAAAGAAAAACTAGAAATTGACGCGAAATTTAATGAATTTCGCAATATAGTAAACCAAGTCAGTAAAAATGCAGGTCAATATAAAACGAATACCCCAATTCCAAATATGAGTCATGGAATCGGAAAAGATATAAACAATCCTAATATTTATGTTTCATCAGAATTGACAGGGAAAATTAATTTAGATATAAGAGATGTATTTTTACCGAGTGCTAAGGACAAAGATTTTATTGTAATGTATTCGGATGCGATAGAGGTTACATTTAAAAATGGGGCTATTCTATATGACAAGAACAATATTGGAAGGGCTACGGACATAATTCCCACATCACAACCCTATTCTCCTAATTCACCATTTACTGAGCTATACAGTAAAATGATTTGGGTTTTTCCTAATGCGAAAAAGATCACAACAGAAGGATATGGTGTTGTTGGAAGTGTGTTTGCTCCCAATGCTGTATTAGAAACAAAAGGCGGTTCGATTAATGGACAAGCATTTGTTGGTGCGGTACAACAAACTGGTGGATTTGAGTTTCACAATTTTAAATTTAACTGGAAACATTGGAACAAGCCTAGTACAGGAAAAGTAAAAATAAAAAAGGTTGATAGTAATAATGATAATAAAAAATTGGTGGGAGCAAAGTTTAAAATTGAAGATTTAAATGGGAAAATAGTTGGAGAACTAGTAACAAATGAAGAAGGAGAAGCGATATCAAAAGACTTACCAATAGGAAACTATACTTTAGTGGAAAAAGAAGCACCTAAAGGTTACGAATTATCAAAAGATAAAATAGCTGTAAAAGTAGAGAAAGATGCAGAAGTAGAAATTAAAATAGGAAATAAGAAATTGCCAGATCCAATGGGAAAAATGAAGCTTGTGAAAGTAGACATAAGTGATAAAAATAAAAAGCTAGCAGGAGCAAAGTTTAAAATTGAAGATTTAAATGGGAAAATAGTTGGAGAACTAGTAACAAATGAAGAAGGAGAGGTAATATCAAAAGACTTACCAATAGGAAACTATACCTTAGTGGAAGTAGAAGCACCTAAAGGTTACGAATTATTAAAAGATAAAATAACTGTAAAAATAGAAAAAGATGCAGAAGTAGAAATTAAAATAGGAAATAAGAAATTGCCAGATCCAATGGGGAAAATGAAGCTTGTGAAAGTAGACATAAGTGATAAAAATAAAAAACTAGCAGGGGCAAAGTTTCATATAGAAGATGCAAAAGGAAAAGTAGTTGGAGAGTTAATAACAGATGAAAAAGGAGAAATGATATCAAAGGACTTACCAATAGGAAACTATACCCTAGTGGAAATAGAGGCACCTAAAGGTTATGAATTATTAAAAGATAAAATAGCTGTAAAAATAGAAAAAGATACAGTAGTAGAAATTAAAATAGAAAATAAGAAATTGCCAGATCCGACTGGGCAATTTGAAATTGAAAAAGTTGATGATAAGGATAGTGAATTAAAGCTAAAAGGCGCTGTATTTCAAGTGTTAGATAAAGAAGGGAAAGAAGTTAGTAGATTAATAACGGATGAAAAAGGAAAGGTAATTTCCAACCAATTAGCAATTGGAAAGTATACGATTAAAGAAATAAAAGCACCGAACGGATACATGTTACTTAGAGATCCAATAGAAATAGAAATTACAGAAGCAGTAAAGACACAAAAAATAACAGTGAAAAATGCGAAGAATAATTGGGGAATTCCTAATACTGGTGGGAGCGGAACAACAATTTTTTACGTAATTGGTATTATGCTAATGTTTGGTGTGCTATATTTCTGTAAGAAAAATCGTATATTATGAACTAATTTTATAGAGTTAGACAGATTGTTGCGTTAGAGAGTTTTTAGGGCATGAGTTCGGTATTGTACTGGACTCATGTTACTACATTTGTTGAAGGAGGAAGGATAATAGTAAACATAGAATATATTAATGAATTAAAATGTTTAAGAGGTGAACATGGTGGCAATAAAACAAGACGAAATTAAAGTAGTTGTCGGAGCTGGAGTGTTTAATAATAATCCAGGCTGGATTCAAACGCAAGAAGATGAACTTAACTTACTAGATAAAGCTACGTGGGAAGAAAGATTTGAATACAACTCTATTTCAGCTATTTTAGCTGAGCATGTATGGGAACACCTTACTTTTGAAGAAGGTGTAAGAGCAGCTGAAATCTGTTATGAATTTTTAAAACCATCTGGTCATATTCGGTGCGGAGTCCCTGATGCATTCTTTCAGGATGAGGTATATCAAAATATAGTTCAAATAGGGGGACCCGGTCCGAAAGATCATCCAGCAGCAAGTCATAAAATCGTTCATAATTATAAAACATTAACGAAAATGTTTGAAACTGCTGGATTCGAGGTAGTTTTACTTGAATATTGTGATGAAAATGGTCAGTTTTATTACAACGAATGGGATGCAAACGACGGTGTTATTTTCCGTTCGAAAAGGTATGATTCTAGAAATAAAGGCGATAAACTTGGTTTTCCATCGCTAATTGTCGATGCGATTAAGCGCTAATCATTCAACCAAAAAAGGAGTTAATCCTATGATTTCATAAGTCGCAAATGCGGCTTTTTTATTTGTACGTAAATCTATATTTAATTTTCAATACTATATAACTCGATTTAGAAAATATTTAAGTTTTTCTCAGCGTCATTCACTTTAAATTAACACTTCGTTGACATAAATATTTATTTTATATTTATATTCGTGTAAAATGAAATGAGAACATATATTCTATATAAGGAGGCAATCAAAATGATAGCTGAAATTGGGAAACTAACTGGTGGATATATTGTAAAATTTGAACGCGAATTTCCATATACGGTAGAGGAAGTTTGGTCTGTATTAACAGAAAACAGTAAGCTGAAAAAATGGATGTCCAATTTACAGATTGAAAGCCTTAAAACTGGTGGAATAATAAAGTTCGACATGATGGACGGTTCATTCATAAACATTGATATTTTAGAGTGTCAACTAAACTCAGTACTTGAATTTACTTGGGATAAAGACCGTGTCCGATTTGAAATACATAAAGAGGAAAATAGTACTCTTTTATTCCTTAAAGAGTACATTAATGAATTAACAGATCATACACCGAGAGATATAGCTGGTTGGCATATTTGTTTAAATCTTTTTTCTTACGTTTTAGAAGGAGAAGAGAAAGAATTTTCTAAAGATGAATGGCAACAGTGGTTTGAAATATACAAGGATAAGATTCATGAAGTAAGAGGATAATTGCATAATAGGTAATATTCATTATGTAATTATTATATTTTAAAAATGCTTTTGTGAATAAATAAGAATAGAGGTTAATATGAAAGTAAATCAATTAATTGCTAATAACATAAATAAATTAGATGCAACTATACCGTTTAATAAATCGTTTGGAATTGCTGGGTTATCTGGATCGGGTAAAACAACTTTTTGCCAAACAATTGGTGAAGAGTCAAAAAAACGATTAGTTTCTTTATTACCAAAGGCTGAATATCAATATTTATTTCCTAACATTATGG
Source organism: Bacillus sp. TH13 (assembly GCF_016651175.1). Lineage (NCBI taxonomy): Bacteria > Bacillati > Bacillota > Bacilli > Caryophanales > Bacillaceae > Bacillus > Bacillus sp. TH13. The sequence continues at coordinate 16,551 of NZ_JAEKEJ010000014.1, forward strand.
AAACAAATTTTAGTGCTATTAAGATGGAAGAAATGCCATTAGTACTTTTTCTAGGAAAATCATCGATTTCGTCTAATCCGCGTTCAACGATTGGTACTCATACTGGTGTTTTTACAGAGGTTCGGGAAAAACTTGCTGAGGTATTTAATCTTTCTCCAGAGGTCTTTTCATTTAATAATCAATTAGGCTGGTGTACTGGTTGTAAAGGCCGTGGTACTACAAAAAATGTTGAGTGTAAAAAATGTAAGGGAAAACGTTATAGTGAAGAAATTGAACAACATGAAATTGATTTGTTGGAAAAGCCACATTCAATCTCAAATATTAATGATTTAAGTATTGAATCTATTCTTTCACTAGCAAAAGAGTTAAATATTAGTGAAGAAAAACAGCATATACTGCAAAATATTATTAATATGAACATTGGTTATTTAACATTAAATCGAATTATGGGTACGTTATCAGGTGGAGAGTTAACACGACTTTATTTGGCCGAATTCATGGCAGTAAGTGAAAATGCTGTAATTATTATTGATGAGATTTCAGTTGGACTTGATCAGGAAACTTTATTACAAATTTTAGAAGAGATTAAACGATTAGGGTGTAAAAATCAAATTTGGCTTATTGATCATTCAGATACGGTACTAGATACAACTGATGAGCAATTGTTCTTTGGACCTGGTAGCGGAAAATATGGCGGGAAAATTGTGAAAGAATCACCAAGACCACAGTCAATACTGTGGGATCGAAATAAAGAAATACCAACAGAATATTATACATTCTATGATTTATATTGCCGTAATATCCAAATGGCGGAGTTTCAAATTCCTAAAAACAGATTTGTAACGGTTACAGGAGAATCAGGATGTGGGAAATCTACACTTGTCAATGAATGTCTAGCTACAGATTTCTTGAAACGATATCCAAAAGATAAATTAGTTATGGTGGGACAAGACCGAAATCAATCAATTACAAGTCGATCAACTGTAGCAACTTTCCTAGATATTAAAAAGAAACTCACAAAGTATAGTGAAGACATTGATGATATTTTTGAGCGCTCGATTGAGGATATTATTGATGAACTTCCAAATGAAGATATCGCTTATAAACGTTTGAGCCTACTAATTAAATTAGGGCTTGGCTATTTAACATTAGAGAGAAAAACACAAACATTATCGACAGGTGAGTTTCAATGTGTTCATTTAGTTTCAGAATTATTTGCAAACACTAGAAATCCACATACATTATTCATTTTTGATGAGCCTTCAAAAGGTTTATCACAAAATATTTTAAATCAATTTATCGATAGTATTAGAGGTATTCTGCAAGATGAATCAGTTTCAATCATTATGATTGAGCATAATCGTTACATGTTAGAAAGCTCTGATTATATAGTTGATTTTGGAAAAAGGCAGAATGAATCTGTAGAGCATTTGGATGTTGTTAATCATGAGGATTACTATCGTCAAAAAAGTAATGTGAATAGCACAGAGAAAATATACATCTCTTCAATGCTTACGCAGAAAAAAGGAGTTCACTATTTAGAAGGGAATCATATTAACTATTTTAAAAATGCCGAAAACGTTTATAAGGGCGGTATTTTAAAAAGTTTATCATCAATGGCTAGGTTAATTTATGGTGAATATGAATCTGATACAATCGCACCTGTTATTGCTATTGATCTTGAAAGACATTTATATAGTCAATATAGTTTCTTATATGAGATTGGTGGATTAATTAATCATATTGTAGCTGCTCATCCAATTAATAAAGATACGAGAAGTTTTGATTTCTATTCACAGGACAATCATTGTCCATCTTGTTCTGGACGTCTTCAAATTGAAGTTTTTGATAAAGATATTGCCATTCAAGATAAAAGTGTTCCATTTTGGGATGGGCTATTCGATCAAGAAATCATGAAGGTATTAAAATTTTATCAGCATGAAAAAATAGAATTTCTATTCGAAGAAATAAAAAATGAGCTTGGTCACGATTTGTCAAAGAGCTATAATGATATGTCAGAAGAAGAAAAGCATACGTTTTGGTACGGATATTTTGAAAAATCATTTTATGATAAAAAAGGAAAGACACGCAGAACATGGGTAGGGTTTAATACAATTATTGGTGGATATATTGTTATTTCAAAAGCACCTATTAAAGAAGAAATTAAAAGTTCAAAAAAAATGATGAAATGTCCAATTTGCGAGGGGACGGTTTTAAATCATCATAAACCACTTAAATTTGGTAACGTAGATATTCGTGAAATAATTAATCAGCCTATTAATGAAGTATTGAAAACAGTTGGTGATTTACCGGCACTTGTTAAATTGAAGTCTATTGTTGGTGGCGATATGGTATTGACAGAAGATGTTTCTTTATTGCCAAGAAAAGCACAAGTTGCATTGAAAATGTTTGAATTAGAACAAGCAAGCTTTTCAAACTATGAAATGGTGTTACAAAATGTTTTACCATTCTGGGGTGAAATAAAAGGAAATATCGAATCCATTAGTGTTAATAATCAAGTAACTGTTTGTGATTTCCCTAATGTTTATGAAACGAGAGAAAACATTATAGATAAGTATTTCACAAATGGTAAATATAAAAAACTTACGTATGTATACGAAGCGTTTGGATACAAAAAATTAGTTACCCAAATTAATAAAATTAAAAAAAGTAATCCATGTCCATTTTGTAAAGGTAAGAAAGTGATAACCGAAGATAATCTACATGATGGTGTCTTTAAACTAACAATTCCATGTGTAACTTGTAATGCAAGTGGTATTAATGACGAAGGGTTAAAAGAAGTTGTCGAGGGCGTGGATGTACAAACGTGGTTAACTGGAAAAGTAAGTGATGTTGTGAATGAAAGCTTATTAACAGAAGCTGTTGGGCAAATACCAATTTTTAATCGTATTCGTGAGTTGGATAAACGAGATATGATGGCGGTTTATGAATGTCTTGAGAAAAATAACTAGTGATGATTTTGTCAATTGCAGTAGTCATAAAAACAGGAATATGGGTTTTTAATTATATAAATATAACATGTTAAATTGTTATTTAAATCGTTAAAAACAGTTGACCCTCACATAATGTCATTGTTTATGATGAAGTTGAGCTTCAAAGTAGATGTAATTTATAGGAGGAAATCATGTTTAAAATAGGGGATTTTTCTAAACTATCTTCCATTAGCATACGTATGTTGAGACACTACGATAAAGTGGAATTATTACAACCAGTAAAAGTCGATGAGCAGAGTGGATATCGATTTTATTCAGCTGACCAATTAAAAAAGGTAAATCAAATTCAAACATTAAAAGCTATGGGGTTTAATATTGCTACCATCAAAGAAATAATAGAATGCGATAATATAGATAGCATAAAAGAGCAATTTTTAAATCGTAGTGCTCAAATTAAAGAAGACATGAATAACCTCCAAAAACAATTACGTCTCCTCGAAGACTCAATGAAAACGATGAGAGAGGATGTTGTTGAGATGAATTATCATGTTTCAATAAAAGAAATTCCAGAAAGAACTGTAGCTAGTGTTAGAAAGATTATTCCATCGTATAATTGCGAAGGTGATTTATGGAGTATATTAATGCAAGAAATTCAAATGAAAAATATTAGTATTGCCCAACCGAGTTATAGTATTGCGGTTTTCCATGATCGTGAATACAAAGAAAATGATGTAGATATAGAAATACAGCTAAGTATTCTAGGTAAGCACGAAAATACAAAAGACGTTACATTTAAAAATATGAAATCAACCAATGTAGCTTCTATAACAGTTAATGGAAGTTATGAACAGATGACAGCTGTAAATGAAGCTGCGGCAAAATGGATTGAGACAGAGGGTTACAAATTAGCAGGCTCGATGTTTAATATTTATCATGTGAGCCCAGCGATGGAATCGGATCCTAATAAGTGGGTTACAGAAGTTTGTTATCCAGTTAAATGATGATAAAGAAAAAAGGCATTATTTATATGCCTTTTTTCTTTGTAAACTTATCCGTAAATCTCAAGACAAATTACTTCTAGATTCGATTCGTCAACTACTAGCACAATTTTATTTGCAAATGTACAAAATGAGCGGATTGTAATGAATCATCTAAAAACCAACCAGTTGGTACTAAAGTAATGTAATCATCTATTTGGAAATTTCAGCAATGTTTAAATGAGCAACAAAAGCCATCGTAACAAGGGGCTTTTGTCTTAAATAATTTAATGATATGTGTACCCTCCATCTGGAAATAATACATTACCCGTAGTAAAACTATTTTGCATTAAATATAGAACAGTATGTGCAATTTCATTATTATGGCCAGGCCTTTTTACAAGAGAAAGAGATTTATAAGATTAATAAGCAGCTAGTCTATTTTCGTTTTGTTCATTCTCTCTTTGTATCGTTCCAGGAGAAACAACATTAACTCTTTTAGGAGCTAATTCAACAGCTAAAGCTTTCCCTAAACTTTCAATAGCCCCATTGCAAGCTCCATAAGCAGGTGCCCCTTTAAGTGGTCTTTGACTAAATGCACCAGACATTAATACAATCGATCCAGAGTTTGAAAGAAAAGGAATTGCATATTTTACGGCATAATATTGAGGCCAAAACTTTCCGATGAAGCTACTTTCAGCAATTTCCTCTGTAGAGGTAATCGGTCCAAGTGTGTAAGAGGCTCCCGGTGTGAATAAATGATTAAAGTTCCCAACTATCTTGAAAAAATTTTGTAATTGCTCTTTATTTTGATTATCCAATATATAAGTTTGAAGATGATTGTTATTTATTACTTCTCGAGCAACTTTTAATTTTTCTTCCGAGCGTCCGGCAATAATAACATGTGCGCCTTGTTTAATTGCTTGTGTTGCTGTTGCTAATCCAATACCAGAACTCCCGCCAATAATAACGATACGACTATCTTTTAATGTAGTAATAGACATATTTTAGCCACTCCTTTAATAAAAAATTTAGAATATAACTAACTGTGCTATGCTTTTATTATTCGCTAAAAGGGAGCAAGTGAAAAGTACGCACTTTATATGTACATAGTCGCAAATTTCGTACTAATCGCTATACATGCGGATAAGTAATAGGAAAAATTTCTAAATATGGTTTATCCCGCATTAACGGGCAGTAAAACTCTCACCTCAAAGTTAGGAAAATGCAAGGAAGTTAGGTAAGAGATCAATTGCCCGTAAAAGCCCGATTGGTTCAACTAATAATCAGTGTGGGATGAACAAAACCCCCACTTATTAAAGTTTCACTTTATGATATCTGAGGAGAGGTGAGAAAAATGGATTTACAAGAACCGAAGTTAAAAGGGGTAATAGCAACATTACAAATAATCGGTGGGAAATGGAAGCCACTCATTTTGTTTATTTTGCTAACAGATGGAATGAAACGTTTTGGTGAATTAAAGCGATTGATACCAGATATATCTCAAGGGACGTTAGCGAAGCAATTACGTGAATTAGAGCAAGATCAACTAATAAAACGCGAAATTTATCAAGAAATACCACCTAAAGTAGAATATAGCTTAACTGAACATGGAAAAACAGTCAGTACTGTTTTGGATAGTATGTGTAGTTGGGGAAGAGGGCATTTAGAATATATAGATAAAGATAAACCATAAAAATGTTATGTAAACTTATTGTAGTGTGAAGGGAAATGTTGTTTTAATAATTTGTATTTTATAATATATAATTAAGGAGTGTCGTAGGTTATTATACATATTTAATTTATTTTTAAAAAGGGGAAGTAATAAGATGAACGAATTAGAGTATAAAAGCTTCTATGATAAAGTAGGAAGATTAAATGGATGGGATTTTAGCAAAATAAAATGTGAAACTGTAGGAGATACATGGGACTTTTATAGTGAGGTAAAAGAAAGGTGTAAACCATCACATATTTTACTTGATGTTGGTACAGGCGGAGGAGAAAATGTACTTAACATAGCATCATCAGCTAAATTGTTGATTGGAATTGATAATTCTAACGGCATGATTGAAACGGCACATTCTAACTTGAAAAAATCAGGTGTACAAAATGTTGAGTTTCTTCAAATGGGTTCTGAAGCTTTAACATTTCCACATGCACATTTTGATATTGCTTCAAGTTGTCATGCCCCGTTTCTGGCATCTGAGTTAGCAAAAGTAATGAAAAAGGGTGCCTTTTTCTTAACACAACAAGTAAGTGAGAATGATAAATTAAACCTGAAAGAAGCATTTGGTAGAGGACAATGCTTAGGTGAACGGGATGGTACTTTAAAAGAAAAGTATATGAATGCACTTATTAGTGCAGGATTTGATCTCGTGCAAGTACGTGAATATGATGTTACTGATTATTACAGTAGGTCTGAAGATCTCATTTTCTTATTAAAACATACCCCTATTATTCCTAGATTCGGAGAACAGGAAGAGGATTTTACTATTTTACAAAAGTTCATTGATACGTATAGTTCTGAAAAAGGGATTCGTACTAATTCAAAAAGATTTATGATTATTGCTGTTAAATTATAATATATTTTAGTGTAAAAGCTGCTTTTCATTTAAAGAAAAGCAGCTTTTTGTGTGGAAAAGAATACAGGAAATACTTGAAAATAATAGAAATAAATAAAGTGTAAATTAAAAAATCAAAATATGGAGGATAAATGTTTTGAAACGTTACTATATTAGCAATGAAAAAATAAATGTACATATTACTGAATGGGGGAATAATGACAAGCCCGTTATCTTTTGTTTACATGGATTAGGTAGTACGAGTTTAAGTTTTATAGAAATTGCTGAGGAATTAAAAGAAGAGTATAGATTTATCTCCGTTGATGCACCTGGACATGGTAAAACACCGCCCTTTGAAAGAACGGAAGATTATGAGATGCACAATTTAGCAAATTGGTTAAAGGAAATAATAAATGAATTGAGAATCGAACACTTCTATTTTCTATCACATTCATGGGGAAGTTTTGTAGCGTTATTTTATTTGTTAAATCATCCAGAAAAGGTATTAGGGAGTATCCTTATTGATGGAGGGTACCAAACGAAAAGGTTTAAAGAAGAAACCTTGGAAGAAGAAATTGCTTATTATGAAAAGGACTTTGAAGAGTATGTATTTGATAGTTGGGATGATTTCTTTAAAAGTGAAAAAGAAGTGTATACAAGGTGGTCTCCATTATTAGAACTTGCAGTTAAGGATCTTGGTATAGAAATAGATAATAAAGTATGTTGGCATGCGAGGGGTACAACAGCTGGTAATATCGTAAGAGGTATGCACAAGGATGAAACAATGGATATATATGAGGAGTTACCATCTAATATAATATTACTTCGTGCTACAGTACCAGAAATTTGGGATGAATATAGAGGGAAGACAGCGAGTATTTTTAGTGAGAGAACGAGAGCGACAGTAAAACTAATCCCAGATTCTACTCATCTGTTACATTGGGATTATCCGGAAGTTATAGTAGAAGAAATAAGAAAACATTGGTAAAGTCCAATATAACTTAAAAAGGTTGATTCTTGTAATGTATTAGAATCAACCTTTTTGAAGTGTATGTAATAAAACGTATTGAGTAAGTTGTTTGCTTAAAGTGTTATTTTTTTGCCGGTGTATTTCCCATCGCGATAGAAATTCTATTCCAACTATTAATTTGATTAATAATCAAGACAAGGTCAATATATTGTTTTTCATCATAATGTTCACGTACTCGTTTATATAGGGAATCAGGAACTCTTTTAGTAGGAATAAGTGTAATATGTTCAGCTAATTCAAGAGCGACTTTTTCCTCTGCTGTATAAAAAGTGCATTCATCCCAAGTACTTAAGCAATAAATTCTTTGCTCAGTCTCTCCCATTTTTCGTGCATCAGATGTATGTAAATCTAAGCAGTAAGCACAGCCATTGATTTGAGAAACTCTAATTTTAATAAGCTCTCTAGTTGTTTGATTAATTGGTGATTGCTTTGTGTATTTTTCCATGTCCATCATAATCTTCATAGCATCAGGTGCAGCATCATAATAAGAAATTCTTTGAGTCACAGTACAACACTCCTTTTAGCTTAAGATGGTATTCATTATATCTTGATGTGGTCGTTCATACCAATTACAAACTGTTTAAAATTCAGATCGTATTGCATTGGCTGAAAATGTTAACGTAACAGTTCTAATACAAAAGTAGTAGTTTGTTAATTAAAGTTTCAATCTCCAGATGGATTTTTCCTGTTAGTTTTTGAAATACAATACTAATAGAAATAATAAATTTGGAGGTTTATTATAATGATTACACACATTTCAGATATTAAACTACAAACAGTTTCTATAGAAGGAGTAAAACAAGTATACAGAGATATATTATCTTTTCCAATAAAAAAAGAAACAGCATCCTTCATTCAATTTGAAGTAACATCCTATACAACAATTAGTTTTCAAGAAGTGTATGAACCAATTGCACCTGCACATTTTGCTTTTGAAATCCCATATTCAAAATTCCATGAAACAGCAAGATGGTTAAAGGACTCTGGATTACTCATTGTGAAATGGCAAAATGGAAATGTAATTGGTGAAGAGAATGGTCTATTCAATTTATACTTTAAAGACGGAGATGGAAATCTACTCGAAATTATCGCACATAGTTATGTTAAAGAGGATGTATTAGTACCACACTCACCTTTAAACATTTTATACGTAAGGGAAATTGGTCTTCCTGTTAAAAGTGTACCTGTTTTTACGGAATGGTTAAAATCAAATCTAAATATGAAAACGATGGAAGATGGGGATATTTTTAACTTTGTTATAGGTGGCACTGCATATATCGTCGCGACTTGGTGGCAGCGGCCGTGGATCCCAATCGCGATGAAAGCTTTGCCACCGAAAGTACACGTTTCTTTTGGAACACCGGATCCAGCATTTTTACAGCGCATCCAAAATAACTTTAAGAAAAATAATGTTCCCTTTGAATGTAAATATAATGAAGTATCATTTATTGAGCAGGGATATTCATTTTCTATTGTGTATACACCAGAGTTTCATGAGGATATTCCTAGTAAAATAAACTTACCGCTTTCTATATAGTTATAGAAAGCGGTAAGTTTATTTTGTTTTAAGGAAAATTAAAGCCTAGTTATTATGTTAATTTAACATTTGAGCTATTCCTTGACCGAATGACCAATTCTCCATAGGTGTCTCGTGTAGTGTAATGAAAACATCAGCAGTAGAGATTTGTAGAATATTAGCTGTATTAGTGGCTATAGCTTTATATAAATCTTTTTTTGATTAATTGTTCTTCCAGGTCCACATGTAATAGAAATATAAATCATATTATTGGATCGTTTTAATGAACCTTCTAAAAGATAAGATGAATTATAAAAAAGTTGATGAGAAGGATAAGGTAAAAACATTTGAAAATAATCATTTTCGGGAATATTGAAATGTTTAATTAACGAATGGTGAATTTGATTGCTTATATTTTTTAATAACTTATTATCGGATAATTTTTCAGGATGATAAACAGTAACAAATGGCATAATAGAGTACTCCTTTCCTTTTGATTTCATTTTACTTCCAATATTTCTATTTGTATAATTGAAAATATATTAACTAATTATCAATAAAATCGATGAAGATGGTGTATGAAATGGAAATGAAAGAGTTACTTACATTTAAAAAAATTATTGAAGAAGGAACGTTTTCACAAGCTGCTAAACAATTAAACTATGCACAATCAACAGTAACAACACATATAAAAAAGCTGGAAAATGAAATTGGTTTTCTGTTATTTGAAAGAGGATGGGATGCAAGATTAACAGAAGAAGGAAAACTTTTTGCAGAGGAAGTAGAAAACTTAGTAACACATTGGGAATATTCTATAACTCAAGCACAACGTATTAGCAATGAAGAGAAAGGGAGTTTGAGAATAGGTCTATTAGAATCCGTTGCTAAAAGGTTAATACCAATAATATTAAAGTTTTTAAATGCTGAAAAACCATATATACATTGTGATTTTGTAGTGGGAAATACAGCAATTTTATCAGAAATGATAGAACATAATAAGATTGATTTTGCGGTGTGCGGAAATAATGAAAATAAATCAAAGGTAAAATTCACCCCAATATGTGATGAACAGATTGAATTTATAGTGAATAATCCCGAGCATCCTTTGTTACAAAAAGAATCCGTTGAAGCATTTGATATTATAGATTATCCAGTTATTGTAGGAGAAAGTAATTGTTATTCGTATCAATCTGTAAGTTCTCTCCTAGCGAAAAATAATTTATCTTTTAAAAGAGTTTATAATTGTAGTGCTTTAAACCTCATTCCAGAAATGCTTTTGAAAATGCGATAGGAATTATCCCGAAAGGTACAATTTTGAATGAAGAAATACTATCTTTTAAGATTAAGGACTTTAATTCTAAAATCCCGATTGGTATATTAATTTCTACTAAAAATAACAATTATTTAAGTCAAACGAAACAAAAAATTATCAACATCATTAAAGTCGCCCTATAATTATGCTAAAAAATTATAGGGCTGTTTTCGATACGTACTTTTCTTTTAGCATTTCAGAGATTTTTGTAATAATAGGATTTATGTGAGTAGAAGGATTTCCTAACATTGCAGTGAATTTAAAATAGGAGTGTAGAATACTATATGGTTTAAGGAGGGTGAAACTTGAACTTAGGTAAGCCAATGGCTAAAGGAAATACAGCGGAAATTTATCTGTATGATAATAAGATTGTGAAGTTATTTAAAGAATATCTTCCAGGTACAGAGTCTATGAATGAAGCAAAAAAACAAAAATATGCTTATTCATGCGGGCTGCCAATTCCAAACGTATTTGAAGTGACAAAGATACACGATAGACAGGCAATTATTATGGAATACGTAAAAGGGGACAGTGTTGGTGATCTCCTACTTAATAATTTAAATGAGGCAGAGCGTTATATCGGACTTTGTGTTAATGAGCAAAAAAAGATCCATGCTATATGTGTGAATATCGATGATATGGAATCAATGAGAGAAAAGTTAAAACGACAAATTAAATCTGTACATAAATTGGATGAAAAACAAAAGGAAAATATATTAAATAAGTTAGATGCAATCAAATTTGAACATAGATTATGTCATGGTGATCTCCATCCATTTAATCTAATTCTCAGTAATGGTAATGTGAAAATTATAGATTGGGTAGATGCTACTTCAGGTGATATTCGTGCAGATGTATTTCGTACATATTTATTGTACGCTCAAGCTTCAGTAGAATTAGCTGAAATGTATTTACATATATATTGCAGAAATACGGGCTTATCAAGAGATGAGATCTTTCAATGGGCTCCTATTATTATTGCAGCTAGGTTAACTGAAAAGGTGTCAGCTAATAACAATGAATTACTAAATAAATTAATGCTTCAGTATTGTAATTAAATGAGTA
>NZ_JAEKEJ010000015.1:0-27284 GCF_016651175.1 Bacillus sp. TH13
CCTAGCTCAGACTCTACTTGTACGACGTTTAGTGAAGTAAGTGGTGCTGCTGGTCCGGCTGAAGCTTCTGTTGCCATTCCTAATCCGACGAACGCTGTGATTGCTAACGATGAAATCGCTAGTGCTGCTTTTTTAAACATAAAAAACATCCCCTTCCATCTATTGTTTTCTCTTTCATTTTCAATATAATCCTAATAACCTTATATGTAAATGGATTGTAGCTGTATAAATATTAGTGCGAATATTCTATTATATATTTCTACAATTCTATTACTCAATATGAATGATTTACAGTGTAAAACGAAATACACATTACAAATTGATTCTATTATTTTCATTATTAGCTAGCGTATAGCGAATTTAAACCCTATGAACCATTGTTGCTATTTTTTTAGTTCATAAACAGATGCCTATATTTCTTGTTACTATATAATAATGTTACACCAAACTGATATCAGTACACATAGAAACAATAAAAGAGAGCATATTTTAAAAGATTTATTAAAACATGCTCTCTTTTATTAATTTGAATGAATCTTTCAGTAAAAAAGTACATTGATTTGTATCCTTTATGTAACAAAAATAATCGTTTTAAAAATCTTGTTTTTATGCTTTTTTCTATTATTCTTAAAGATAATTTATTGAATATTCTTATTGTACTCTAATTGATTTTGAATTCCTGATCTATCAATTTGAATCCAATACTCTGAAATTTTCCCGTTTTCTATTCTATACACTGCACTTGCTATTTGAATTATAGGGAGGCCTGTAGGTTCATACCCATCTATTTCTCCTATGTGTGTACCTACTTGCTTCCAGCGTACATATACTTTACTATCTTGTACTAATAATTCTTGAATTTCTAATGAAAAGTTTCCATATATTCCTATCATCTCTCTTACATGCTCAGCATAATCTTTTGGCGATCTGTATACTGTTTGTTCCTCTTCAGATATAACTTGATGTGCCAATACTTTATCTGCCATATATCGATTTGAAAAATCCGGATTACTCCCTGAACGCACTTCTTTAAAGAAATTTCTAATAATTATTTCCGGTTTCATTAAACATCCCCCTTAAAAATAAATCCAATTCTAATATCACCTGAATATATCGGATAAGTGTTATAATTCTCATCCTCACTCTTTCTTAATAAACATGTCAAGTTTGTAGTGTTGACATTAAAAATTGTAAATTTGCTTAGGATTTGCTGAGCATTGATTTAAACATGCAATGTTTCATGTTTAAATCAATATATAATGATGTATAATAAATAAGAACTAATCAACATTTTTCGTTTAAGATAGTCTATCCATCTCTTACTACCTAATGACCTCAAATAAACGCTATTCAAGTCATGTTAAGAGGTACCAAAGACGCCCATATGGGCATCTTTGTTGTAAAAACACCTTATAGTATGTAAGGTGTTTTCTTATTTACTATATCTGGAATACCTCTATTTGAATAGTAAAATGTGGCTTAAATTTTACCTCGATTGTTTTGTTTTCTACACCGCCTTGAACATATAAGGAGTTACTACGAGTATAGATTCGTTTTGCCGATTTCATCTCGGCTTCAAAGATACATTTATTTTCATAAGACATATACAATGAAACAGTTTCCACGTAATTCTTGTTATGAACGAATATCGGAATTTTTGAAGGTTTCAATGAGGCTGGTGAAGCTATCACTGGCATGACCAGTCTTCATGCCGCGCCTGAAGACTTCCAAAACAGTTGCTGGCAAAGCGATGTCGATGCCGGCTTCTTGGGTAGTATGAACAACGTGTTCAACGCTCGCCAAGCCCATTGCGAGTCTGTCCACGTCACCAGGGTGCTCCCCCTCGTCGAGACGCGGGGTATAGAACTCTACGAATTTCGGCAGTGACGACATCATCGCCGAAGCGTATGGTAGGAATTGCTCCGCCGTAATGCCGTTTGCGTTAGCGATTGCAAGAGCATGTAGGTAACTCAGCATTGCTGTCCAGAATATATCCATCTGTATCTGATAGTATAGCATGGCTAATCCGGGGTCCTCGCCCCGGTAATCGGTACTTGTTAACACTTTCAAGGTCTCCCTGTGAGCCTCGAAGACCACTCGATCACCACTATAGTATGTGTAAGATTCCGACTTACCTATGCCTGACGGTGGAACTTGCACCCCTCCAGTAATATGCCAGGCTCCACGGTCTTCCAACCATTTAGCCGCCTTACGAGCTTTCTCCGGAGTATCCGAACTCAAGTTAACGAGCACCTTACCGAATAAGTTCTCAGAGACGGGTTCAAGAATAGAGTACATCACATTGTAATCTGTAAGGCTAAGGATTACCAACTCGTTAGCAGCTAACGCCTCGTTGACCGTGGACACCCTGATGGCTCCTTTTGCTACAAGCTGGTCTGCTTTACTTGAAGTCCGGTTCCACACGGTCAACGAGTACCCGTATTCCAGAAAAACGTCTGCCATCGCCTGACCCATCGGCCCTAACCCTATGACTGTTACTGATTTTCGGTTCCCAACCGCGTTTGTAGTTTCAGAACCATTTTTCTCATTTTGGCTATTACTTTTCAATGAAAAAACCCCTTTCAGATGAAATTAAGTAAATCATAAAGGATTACACTAGTGTCAATGTCAACACAAACAAAAATGGCCCCGGAGCAATTTATCATGCTCGGGACCATTTCTACATTAAACAGTTCTCTTTTTCCTAATCGTTAAAGCGATTTGCCTCTCCAGTAATCTCTTTAATCCATGAAGTGCTTCGATTTGATAATTCACATTACTTAGCTTTTTTTCATACGTTTCCAGCATCTCTTCGCAATATTGATATTCGTCAGGATTTGCCGCTTCGCTCTTGAACAATACTTTAATCTCATCTGCTGTTAATCCAAGCTTCAAGTATAACTGAATCGCTTTGACTCGTTCTATGGCCGATTCGTCGAAATCCCGGTAATCGTTCTCCAACCTATCGGCGTTTAGAAGTCCTTTATTGTCATAATGCCGGATGGATCGTATGCTGACATTGGTCAATCGTGCTAGTTCGCTTATTTTCACTCCTAACAAGCCTCCTTGCATGCTCATAATAAATTGATTATACAACGGCGATTTTCCATTATTATTTGCTCTAAATGAACTTGTAGTATTTGTAAAATACAGTTTTTCATAAAAGGAACTTAAAGAAACTCTAACATAACAAACAGTTCACAATGGAGTTTGTGAATTTTTCCCGAAAATATCCTTTATTTGTGATACAAATCCTGGTTCTAGATTTTGAACTACCCTCCATGATTTATATACACAGTTTATGGACATATTTCTAGCTAAAACGGACGAAAAACTCACCCATATGAGAATATTTTAGGTGTTGTTTACGAGTATACTGTATTAAGAGGGCAAAAAACTGTATAATTTTTAGAACTAGCCAGTGCTTATTTATCATGCACATTTATAAGAAAATACTCCTTTTTTAAATGCTTTTATTTTAGTAAACGAAAGCCTTTTTTAATTCTGTTCTTAAGTTAATGGCTATGTAAGGTGACCCCTATTATAAAAGTACGACATTAATACTTCTTTTGATTGATATAATGTATAATAGCGTCATATAAAAATTCAGCTAAGTCTTCATTACTAAATTGATTTATATAATTTTTAAATCGATTATCAAATTTATACGTATTTGCAATACATGTCAACATTTCAGAATCACATACAATAGATTGTTCGAGATAACTTTTCCACTCTACAATTAATTGCTGTACTTCATCGGAAGTAGGTGATTGATGAATATAGGAAGCAATTTTTCTAAACACCCTTTCCATTTTTTGTTCGAATTCGTGAAATAAGTCCGCTTTTTCACTAGGAGAGAGTTCTTTCAGTTTCTCCTCAAATTCTTTGTATTTTTCTGTTTCTCCATAGATGAATTTCGCTTCATGAGCATATTGTTCTTGTAATGGCAAAATAGATGAATTATTAAAAATATTTAAATTGTAGATATCCTTTCCTGATACATACTCATCCACCGCAGTAATAACTGTTTCTAAATGTTGTTTTTTTAACAATAAAGTTTGGTTATGCTTTTTTAATAATTGTAGCTGTTCTTCTCTTGTAAGTTTCAAAACTTCCGCAATTTCCTTTAGAGAAAAGTCCATTTCTTTAAAAAATAGTATCATTTGAAGTCTTGCTAAACTGTTCTTATCATAGAGTCGATAACCATTTTCCGTTAAGTAAATTGGCTTTAATAAATTTATTTTATCGTAGTATTGTAAGGTTCTTTTTGTTATGCCTGTAATTTGCACAATATCTTTAACCGTTAAAAATTGTTTCTTCATCCCAAAATTCCTTTATTTCATCTAGTATTTGATTGGCAGGAGTTATTGTGGCTTCAAAGATATTTTTACCTGTTTTTTCTAAATAATATTTAATTAAATAGTATCCACAGGCATAACCAGCAGCATAAGGCATATCGACTGGTATATAGTTTTGAAGTTTTGCTAATTCATCACCATAAAGATACGGTGCAATTTTATCAAATCCTGTTAATTGTAATTGATCCTTGAGCACGGGTTTGATACGTCTATTAAGCATTTCCATAGTTGTTTTCGATACCCAAGGTCCGAGTAGATCTTCCCCAAAAATAGAAGTAGCAAAATTTTCTGCTAAACCTTCACTAACAATTAATTCACCTAAAGTAACAGTATGGTCCCACTGAATAAATTGATATCGAACATTATGATTACATTCATGTGCTAAAGCAGCTTTCATTCGAGGGATTGTGTATTCATTTGGCAAAAATGTACACAAAATATAACCAGGAATACCTCCATCACCACTATACCCTTCATTTAACATTAATGAAGGACTATTGGGATTCCCTAATAGAATCGTGAATACGTAATCAGATACACGAAGGTTCACATCATACTCTCTAAATAAATGAAGGCTTTTCCTAACAGCTTCTTTACACTCAGACCAAAAAGAATCTGACGAAATCAATTCTAGTTCTGGTGTAATCTCATTTGTAATCTGATTAGGAGAAATGCTCATTATATTATTCAATGTAATAACATCAAAACCATTTGGCTCCTCAGCTTTAAAAGGAACATATTGAATTTCCCATTTCCCCATAAACGGAGCCAACATTTCTTTCCTGTATAACTCAACCTTTTCCTCTTTTGGAGCTTGTAAAATTTTTCGGTATATTCTATCTGACCGTAATGATTTTATATTCATTTCTTTCACTCCTTATTTAATATAGTTAAAATTATGCACTATGACGTTGCGTTATAGTCAAGTGAGTTAACTAAAAATATAGCAAGAGAATGGGATTAGGTGTTTTTTTAATATTAATAGGACACTTTCATTTTTAATTACCTTGGCTTAGTTTGGATGTTAAACATATTTAAAAATATCTCCAAGCCGACTTTTAAACAACCTTATTGGGGTCCCATCACATGCCTATCAAGAATTGATTTTATGAAGATAAAAGAAAAGATTTTAGGTTCTGGTGCAAACCTTCAAAATATCTGCAGTACCTCCCCATACTTGGACATACTGATACTAGTACTCTAAAAAAAGACATGTTAAGTGTGGAAAAGCAAAATCTATTCAAGTGGAAACATTATCAACCTGATATTATTTTATTAACCATAAAATGGTGCCTAAGTACAGCCTCAGTTTTCGGGATTTAATCGAATGGTAGAAATTCATTTTGTTCATAAGCCTTATTCCATTAAATGGGGCCTTTAGTGGAGAAACTTTATTGCTACCCAGCAGTTCCTTAATTCGCCTTACAGTGCAGATCTTCTTTTCACTATAAAAACATCCTTTTAGATAAACTGATTCAAAGGGGCAAAACGTCGCGACTTTATTTCAAATTTAGATAAAACCTAATAATAAACCCTCCCTTGTACTAATGCTCATGGATAGATAAGCCGATACGACCGAAGTAATAATAAATAGCATCCAAAGGGGATTGTCTTGTATATGTTCAAAGCCTTCATGGATCAGATCTTATCCGAGAATGCAAAGTATACCTATAGTTTGTACAAAGAAAAGAATACGGATATTTTGTAGATTCCATAGTACAAGTCTTTCAATTACTGCTAGGTTAAGGGGAACCATCGATTTCTAAGCTCGCTGGAGATATGCCGGGATCCAATTTAATTTTAATTAAAGTAAAACCCGTGAATTATTCACGGGTTTTACTTTAATAACTAATTGCTATTGTACCTTGACCTGCATGAACCGCAAATGAAATTGGTAAAGGATATAATTTGAAATCCATTTCAGGAAATGCTTGTCTAATATCTGCAATCCATTCTTCAGCTCCAGCTTTATCGTTAGCATGGAACATGTGAAGTACTTTTGGTAATTCTTTTTCAAGTTCATTTTTAATATATTCTCGACATTTTTGGATTTTACGAACTTTCTTTTCAAGTAAAAGCTCTCCACCTTTTACTTCTAATATTAAGTTGACACTTAATAAACTTCCAAGTAAAAATTGAACTCCCTTTACACGTCCACTTGCATAAAGGCCTTTTAAACTTTTCGGGAATACGTGGAAAGGTCTTCTTTTTTCATCTACTAATGTTTTGTGTATATCTTGTAAAGTCATACCATCATTGTATAACGATTTCGCTTTTCTAATTAGTTCATCCATTGGATAACTTGTTGTTTCACTGTCCAATACCGTTAATGGAAAACCTGCCATTTCTGCAGCTAACTTCATATTTTGATAGGTTCCACTTACTTTTCCGCTAATAGCAACTGCAAATCCTTCTTCATATTCTTCTTTGCATTTTGTAAATAACTCTACCATTTCCCCAATATTAGGTTGTGAAGTAGTGACTGTTTTACCTTCGTTTAACGCATTATAAACACGTTCACGTACACCTTCTTCACAATCTTTGTACGAAATTCCATCAATAATAACTTCGATTGGGATAACAAAGTTATCTCCTTCTGTTTTAAAATTCGCAGTTGTACTATCAGTAATCCAAGCAACACGCTTCATGTTGTTCCTCCCTTAATTCAATTCCTCTTTTCTAATTTTTCTATATATTTATGTTATAAAAAGAGAATATCCCTGTAATAGTAACAGGACTTTATTGTTTTGGCTATAGTAGATGTATATTAAATGTGACTATTCCTTGTCTATTCCACAAATAAAAAAGAAAATCAAGGAATTTGCTCGATTTTCTTCTTATTCATATACTATTTAAAAGTTTCATTATCTAAAATTACAACATAATCATTCGTTAATCTTCCTGCCTCTTTTGTATAACTAACAAGCCTTTGTATATTATCACAGCAAATTTTCGCTCCCCATACGAGTAACGGTACGCCGATAAAGTCGATGTGGAACCTTCTAGAAAATAGACCACCAAAAGTCATTGGTAAAGGCACTGTTGGTGATGTATTAGAAAAAATAATTTTATCATGACTTTGATAATGTTTTTGCAAGATTTCTCCTAAATGCTTCATCGCAGGTACAACAACTTTTGATGCACCACATCCAATCGTATATACTGGATTACCATGTTCGTCTATGCCATGAAAAATAATTTTCCCCATATCTTCTGTTTTTAATTTATTAAAGTAATCTACATTCAAAATCTCTTCTTTCGTTAACTTCCGATCCGTTGGTAATTTATTTAAATGATACGCTGCAGCTAGTGAAGTTGTATGTGTGCCACCAAAATCTGTGTAAATGTATATCATATTATCATCCCTTGTTGTAAAAGTTCAATGTTATTTAGTATTACCGTTCGCAACAATGTTAAACAAAGGATGCATGTATTTACGCTTTTTGTATTAATTCATTATATTTTTTCAAAATATAATATCGTCTACTAATCACAGTACCTACTGTAATACATAAAAAGGCATTTGTTACAACCATTAATGTCTGGTGCGTACTACCCGAAAACATACTTTGTTTAATTATAATTTTTGCTCCTAAAATAACAAGAAGGATTATTGTACTTACCCAATTTCCTTTTCGTAGTACATGACCTGTTTCACTATCTACTCGAAATGTTAAAGCTCTTCCTCGTATAATTCCAAGACCTAAGCCGATTCCAAACATTACAACAAACAGTAGTCCTTGCAACAAAGTTATTTGTCCCATATGAATAATGGACTGGATTGTTACAAAGCACAACAAAGCCGGAATGAGCCAAATACGGTTTATTTTCACTTTTCGTTCTTTACTTTGCATCAAAACAATAATAAGAACAACAAGTAGAATATCCATTTAGAATCCTCCTATAAACTTGTTTATCTTTAAAAATTATATTCTCCGCTTTTCATTCCATACTTGAAATACGATAGCTACTTTCCAATTGTAAGATGGGGAATGTGATTCCTCATCAGCCTTAAGCATTATTTTTAAAAATAAAAAGACATATGAGTAAAAAATACATCTTCAATAATTTTATTAATATAATCATAACCTCGTTTGAATTTTTATTTATCAACTAATGTAACACCTTTAGAATTAGTTTTATCTAACACTCGAATGTTACATTTAGTAGCTATTTTTAAAAAGATTTTATAAATACAATATCCCAAAATAGAACCTAGAACGTTACAGATTACATCATCAATATCAATAACACGTGCCCATCCACTAAATAAAGACTCAATTAATTGTAGCAATTCAATACTAACTGATATAGCAAATCCTAATAAAATAGTATTTTTGAATTTCGTATATTTACCCCATAAGATTGGTGCTAAAAATCCTAAAGGCATTAATAATAAAATATTCCCGCCTACATTTCTTACAATTAGACCAATCATAAACAGGGCATCCCCATCATAAGCACTACCAATTTGATTGATATCTTTAATAATTGATGTAAATGGTATTATATTGACCGAGCGTTTCAGATTTTCAATATTAGAAGGAAAACCGATTGGTAAAGGGAATAAAGTTACTGCAGCAACCATACAAATGTAGACCACGAATAAAAAACTAATTATTTCATTCCACCAAATCACATGTTTTTTATTTTTGGTACCAATTAATATTCCACGTACAATTAAATAACAAATAACCGCTAAAATAATAAACAAACTACCGTTGATCATATACAAATTACTAACACATCCTTTCATATGAATTAACAATTAAAATTTACAACTATATAGTAATGTTTTTTAATTTAAAAATCCATATATTAATATGTAATTATGCAGAATTACAAGAACCCTTTATTTACCAAATAAAGGGTTCTTCATTAACTAAAATATTTTCAAAACAGAAACAGTCATGAACCCGTTTAAATTGTTTTCGTATCTCTTCTTTAATATCCACATAATTACAGAGCTCTTTCTATTTCTGTCATTAATTTTTCGGGTCCTGCCCCTTTATTCGATGGAATAACTAAAGTAATTCCTAATTCTGGATATACGACCGAACGAAAACTGACGCCTGGATCATATCCCATTACATGATATTTGAATATTTTGTTTTCTCTTGTTTCAATCCATATTCCATAACCGTAAGACTGTTTATTATTTATTTGAATGTGAGGAGTTAAAAGTAACTTTGTATATTCCTTTCCTAAAATTTCATTATTAAATAGTGCCGCCCAAAATTTCAACATATCTGTTGCAGTAACATATGCACCTCCATCAGCACCTCCTTTTATTGGTATAGAGTAGGTGTTTGTTCTCCAATTTTGGTTAGTTTCATCCTTTATATATCCTAGTGCTGTATGTCTTGGTAATCTATCTAAAGAAAAATAGCCAGAATCATTCATACCAATTGGATTAAATATGTTCTTTTCTATATACTCCGTAAATTTAAGTCCCGTCTGTTCTTCTATTATTAATCCAAGTATGATAAAACCTGCATTGTTGTAGTGAAACTTACTTCCAGGTGTAAACATCATATTACTGTTTTGGAATAATGGTAAAAAGTCTTTTAAGCCCTTTAATAGATACATAGGTGTTTGTTTCCAAAGATTTTCGAAGTTATCCATAATACTTTCATCAAAATAATCTGGTATACCAGCGCTATGCGTTAGTAGTTGATGTATTGTAATATCTTCATCGAAGTTTGGAAATTTTATCTCTAGACAATCTTTTAATTTTGTATGAAAAGAAATAAAACCTTTTTCAACAAGTTGACAGATGCCAATTGCAGTGAAAATTTTACATCCTGAGGCAATGCCGAATCTTGTTTGTATCGTATTGTTGATACATTCACTTTGGTTTGCGTAACCCAATGCTTTTTCATAGATTAAGTCTTTTTCTTTTTTTACTAAAACTACCCCAGAGAAATCTATTTTCTTTTGTATTTCTTTTACAATTTTATTAATTTCATCTTTTGTTTTTATCACGACAACCACCCTTGTCTTTCGATATTGTTCTTTCCCCTTATTGATTTTTCCATATAAAGGGGAAAGAACCCTCTTATTGAATACGATAAATTGTTAATGAGAACACAAAGTTCATTTCGAATTTATCCCGCATTAACAGGCAGTAAGACCCCCACCTCAAAATTCAGTGGAAGCAAAGAAGTTAAGTGGGGGATCAACTGCCCGTAAAAGCCCGATTGGTGAGGGCTAATAATCAGCGGGGATGAACAAAACCCCCACTGATTAAAGTTTCACTTTATTGATTCAGTAGAATACAACTTAGATTGCGATGGGAATAAAGTAAACACACACAATACGATAGTGATAAATAACATTATTAATGACCCTACAATAACTACAAGTTGTATAGAAATGAACTGAGTCGCAACACCAGATAATATTGTAATAAAAATTGTTACTAACGCAATAATAAGCCCATATATACTCCCGATCCGTCCCATCATATGAACAGGGATGTTATTTTGGTAAAATGTATAAAATCCTGTATTTGCATATGCCATCGAAAAAGATAAAATAAAGAATCCAATAGCAGCTATTAAAAATACATTTGAAAAAGCATAAATTAAATAACCAATTGAGATGAATAATGATCCTATTCCAATTAGAAATGAAGGTGCTAATTTCTTTGACAAGATTGTATTTGTTATGGCACCTAATATATAGCCTGCACCAGCTATACTAACTAGAAAACCGTATTCACTATCTGTTAGTAGTAATACCTCTTTCGCAAACGATAGTTCAAGTGAATCAGTAGCAGTTGCTAATACGAACATACTTTGAAATAAGAAATACACACATACGACATACACATGTTTTCTACTAAAATTTATAACAGTGCTCCAATCTTCTTTTAATACTGTAAGGGATAATGTATTACTAGTTGTATCCGAATCTTTTTTCTTATCAAGGTTGGGTAAAAGTAATGTAATTAATCCTGATAAGAGAAATGCTATAGCATTCATATATATAGCAAATTCTGGTGTACCCGCAATTAATAATCCTCCCGCTACTGCTGGTCCAATTAGTGATGCACCAGATCCTATTAAACTACGTAGTGAGTTGAAACGTTGTCTTCGCTCTACTGGAATTAATTTCGTCATATACGTCATAGCAGTTGGCTCATAAATTGCACTGGCCATACTTATAAAGAATACGAATACATAAACAATCCAAAGTGACGGAAGAAAAGGTAAAATAGCGATCAATAACGCACGATATATATCGAGGTGAATCATTAACTTCCGTTTATTTAAACGATCAATCATACTCCCAGACCAAGCGTTTGTAAATAAAGTGGCTAATGGTTTTATTACATATAAAGTAGCAACAGCTAAAGCTGAGCCGCCCATATTATAGACAAGTACATTCAGTGCTATTAAGTAAACCCATGCCCCTAAATTCGCAATACCAACTCCGGACAATAGTAGTAAAGGATATTTCCAATCTTTAAGTAAGTTTTTCATTTTTGGCCCCCGCTTTCCAAATTGTTTTACAACAATAAAAAAATCCCACCCCCAAGACTTTTAATCTTAGGGACGAGATTTATCATCGCGGTGCCACCCTAGTTTGTTAATATGTCACCATACTAACCTTATCAGGTACTGCATTCTAATTCATGCTTATACCATAGCTCTATAACGGGAGCTCCCGTCACACCACCCCCTTCATAACAGGTTCCGGTGTACTGCTCAGAGGCTTGATTCAATAAAGAATTTTTACTCCTTTTCAGCTAAATGGAGCTCTCTGTGAAAAATTCATTTTATTTACTATTCTCTTCACTGCATTTGGTTTTTTCCATATTATCACAATTGATTTTAACTGTAAATAAAAAATAATCAGATATTTAACAATGTGCTACTGTTAATTCGTTTATTTATTATTTTTTCTAAAAATTACGGTGCGTGAAATTACTTACAACTCTAAAGAAAGAGCCATTTTCATATAGCTCCTTCCAAATGCCTGAATTAATTCGTATTCGCCTCTGTTAACGGTTGTAACGGCGGTTCTAATTCTATTTCTAGTATATCTCCTTCTTGTAAACCTTGTCCTTTTTCAATACTTTGGCTCGTTACATAACCCGTACCAGAAGTTTTCAAATCTAATTTCAAAAGCTTAGAGAAATACATAACATCACGCATGGACCAACCTTTTACATTTGGCATATGTGCGTTATTTCCTAATAAAAATATACGATCTCCTTCACTCATTACCTCGCCAGACTGTGGATATTGTTTTAGTATTTTTCCTTCTCCTAAAATTACCGGCTGTAGCTTCTCTTTTTCTACACTTTTCTCTATTGTATCCATCGATTGATTTACATAATTTTGTACTTTTAATTGAGATTGTTTCGCTGCATCAGCTATTTGTTTTTCTGTATACGGTTTCACTTTTAAATATTCAAGGCTGTTTTTTATAACAGGTTTAAATATTTCAGCAAGAGGCTGAGCTCCATACTCATCTCCTTTTAACTTTGGCTGCTTAATAGCTAAGTATACGATTAACTCCGGATCATCAATTGGAGCCATTCCTAAAAAGGAGAAAATGTAATTCTCTTTCCCTTCCATATATCGGCCGTTTTCAGGATTCGGGATTTGTGCTGTTCCGGTCTTACCTCCAATTGGATAACCATCCACTTTATACATTGTACCAGTTCCTTTTGAAGATGTTATAACACGCTCCATTAAGCTTCTAACCTTGTCCGCTGTTTCTTTTTTTATCGGATTTCCAATTTCTTTCGGTTGATTTTCCATAATAACTTCTTTGTTTGTTGGATTTACAATTTTATCAACGATATATGGTTGCATCATTTTCCCGTCATTTGCTATTGCAGTAGCCGCTTGGATTAATTGAATCGGAGTTACTGTAGAACCTTGACCGAAAGAAGTTGTAACTTGTTGAATTTGCGTATTTAATAATAAAGTATTTTTACTTTCTCCAGGTAAATCTATTCCTGTTTTTTGATTGAATCCAAATTTATTCATATATTGCTTAAATTTATTTGGTTTCAGTAACTGATCTTCTAAAATAGAAAAAGCTACGTTTGATGACCTTTCAAAACCTTCATCAAATGTAATTGATCCCCATCCAAATCCACCATTATGGTCTTTTATATCAGATGAACCAACGGAATATTTTCCAGATTGAAAATATTCTTTTCCGTTATATACACCTTCATTAATGGCAGCTGCTAACGTAAAAACTTTCATTGTTGAACCTGGTTCATATGCATTTGCAATCGGATCATTTAAAAAGTATTCGATATCACCTACATTAGGATTGTAACTAGGTTTACTAGACATCGCTAAAACCTTTCCTGTTTTTGGATCAGCAATAATGCCAATTAACATAGAAGGATCATAATGCTCTTGTGCTTTGTTCATCGCTTCTTCTAAAAAACTATTAATTTGTTTATCAAGCGTTAAATATACATTATTCCCATTTTTAGCTGGTTCTACTTTACCTATATCATTTGTAAGCGGAATCCCCCTTCGTGTACCCACATATTCTATATTCCCGTTTGTAGAGCGCAAATATTTATCCAAACTCTTTTCAAGCCCAAACTTCCCTTCCGTATTCCCTTTATCATCTGGTCTAGCAAAACCAAGTATATAGGATGCAAAGTCTTCATTCGGATACACTCTTGCTTTTTCCGACATAAAAGATACACCTGGTATTTTTAAATCATTAATTTTTTCCTTCTTTTCCCTAGATAAGTTCCGACCAATTTTCCCAATTTCAACTTGCGTACGCCCTTCATGAAAGTTTTTTAATACTTCTTCTTTATTAATTTCAAGCGCATCGGCTAATTGTTGTGCGGTTTCATCTTTATTTTTCACTTTATCTTTTCCTTTTAAATTCACAACAACTCGATACGTTGTAGAATCTTGTACTAACACCTTTCCGGTTTGGTCATAGATAGTACCACGATTCGCTTCTAAAACACCTTTTTTATTATGTTGTTCATTCGCGAGATCCTTTACATTCACATTATGCACGACTCCTACTGCCTGAATATAGAATATACGCAAAATCATAATAAGAAACAAAATAATAAAAGCAATCATCATATATCGAGCGCCTTTATTCGTTTGAAGTTTCTGCATACTTATCTCCTCTCTTTTGGAATGGATTCGTACGAAGATGCGATTGAAAATTTATAGTTTTTGTTTGTGATACTATATGTTTCGAAGTTTTCTTTTTAATTCCTTTAAAACAATACGAAACTAACTATTGTTATTTTTTGTTTTTGTTTTATTTAATTAAAATACAGTGCGTGAAATTTCTGAATATTAACTTCACCAAAACTTGATTGCATAGCACTCTAAACTCCTTTCTTATTTACTATAAAAAGTTCCCCTCTGGATTTCCAAAGGGGAACTTTTTATAAGAAAATTATGCAATATGGTTATATTTTGCTAAGAAAGGAATTCGTCTCGCTACTAATGCATACATTTTGAATACAAGTTTCGCTATTGGTTCAAACATACGTGTACTTTGCATTACTAAAACGCTCGTAACAAGTGTTAAGAATGCTGCACCAAGTATATCTAAAGGGTAATGAACACCTACGTACATACGTGATATACCGACTAACACTGCCCATAATAGCGCGATATATTTCAGTTTTTCTCTTCTAAGAATAAATACGAAGGCGATTGAAAATACAAGTACAGAATGATCACTAACGAATGATGAATCTGCTGCGTGTGGTACTAATTGATGTACATCATGTGATACGAACGGACGCGGATGGTAATATACTGCGTGTATAAGAACATTTACTAATAATGCAAAAATAACCGAAAGCGTCGTATATAAAACTGTATATTGTTTTCTAATTGCATTCTCTTTCTTTCCATTATTAAACCATAAGATAAGCATAAATAGAACGGCTACGTATGCAGCGCTATTTGTAATAGCAACCATTAACGTATCTAATAGTTTGGATGAATCAGCAAAATTATTAAACCACTGAAATACTGTGTAATTCATTAAACTCTCTCCTTACATACAAGTGTTCTTGATTTACACAGTATACAATACCATTATGAAAATAGGCTTAAACTTTTTTCATCTAATTCTCATTTTACTATTAATCATATGACAATTATAAAACAAATTTTATACGCTATTTATGTATAAAGCTGGTAAGCCTTTATAATAAGGCTGTTCGTATTTTTTCATGTTTGGGATACATAACATATTCATTTAAATATACTAATTGCAAAATCATATTTTTTAATTCATTTGAAGTACAATATTTCCGAATTGTTCTCCATGTTCCATACGGCTTAGTGCTCGAATTGCTTCTTCTAACGAGTAAACTTTATCAATAATTGGTTTAATTTGATGTTTTTCTATAAACTTTATCATCTCATTAAATTCCTCACCGCTACCCATGGATGTTCCCATAATATCAATTTGATTGTAAAATAGCGCGCGTAATGGTAATTCAATTTTATCTCCTGAGCTTGCACCAAAATTCACGATTCTTCCATTTGTTTTTAATACATCAAAATATTTCAAAAAAGTTGCCGGACCTATACTATCTATTATTAAATCTACTTTTTCACCTTGTAAGCTCTCTTCCCAATTTCCAGCACTATGAAAAGAAATATCTGCACCATATTTCTCAGCAAGTTCCCTTTTATTCTCTACCCTTGAAGTAACACTCACTTTTGCGCCAATTGCTTTCGCGAATAACATGGCAAATGTAGCAACACCACCGCCTATTCCCGGAATTAAAACGTGTTCGCCGCACTTCAATCTACCTTTTGTAAAAAGCGCTCTATATGCAGTTAGTGCGGATAAAGATAAAACACCTGATTCTTCCCAAGTAAGATATGACGGCTTTTCTACTACATTTTCAGCTGGTACAATTACATATTCAGCAAACGTTCCATCTTTTGGTCCACCTAGCACTTCCGGTAACTCCGGTACTTCAGTAGCATGTTCCCATCCAATACTAGGATTAATAATAACTTCTGTATGTAGTATGTTATCAGAAACACCATTTCCAATTTCCTTAACAATACCTGCACCATCTGATCCTAAGATTAAAGGTAATTGCATTTCTTTTCTATTATTCATAATAAATAAATCACGATGATTTAAACCTGCTGATTTTAATTTCACTTTAACTTCCCCATCATTAAGTGCTCTCCCAGGTGATATTTTATATTCTACACCGTCAAATCCAGTTTTATATTGATGTACGATAGCTTTCATTATTATTCCCCCTTAATAATTTTAATGTACTAGAAATTTCGAAATAAACAAAATGATTTGATCGTAAAAAAGAAGGAATGCAAAAAGCATCCCTTCTTTGATTGCTTATTTTATTATACAAGGTAATGTAATCGTAACGATTGTTCCTTCATTTTCTTTACTCTCTATTTGAATAGCTCCGTTATATTTTTCTACAAGTCGTTTGGCAATAGACAAACCTAGTCCGTTTCCACCTTGTTTTCGACTTCTCGCTTTGTCAACACGGTAAAAGCGATTAAGAACAAATGGTAAATCTGATCCAGGTATTCCCGCTCCATGATCTATTACACAAATTTTAACTTTCCCTGATTGTAAACTGGATTCTATGCAAATATGTTTATTAACCTCTTTGGTATACTTAACTGCATTATCCATTATGATAATAATAATTTGTTCTAAGTAAGATGATGGCATTGACACATAAGCTGCATCATCCCAAAATTTCATATCAAATTGAAAATCACTTTGAAGTACTACAAAGTTTTGTGTAACATGTTTTAATACGCTATTTACATGGACTGGCTCAGCTGCTATTGGATGCAATTGTTCAGATTCAGCTCTTGATAGTTCTAGCAATTCCGAAACTAATTTATTTAAACGATCTACTTCCTTTAAACTAGATTGAAGAGATTTATCTAATACTGCTGGATCACTTTTCCCCCATCGATTTAACATCGCTAAGTGCCCATGAATAATTGTTAACGGTGTTCTTAATTCATGAGAAGCATCTTCGACAAACTGTTTCTGTTGTGTAAAAGCAGTTTCTACCTCATCCATCATCTCGTTAAAGAGAAATGATAATTTTGCAAGTTCATCATTATTTTCTCGTACTGGGACCCGTTCATTTAGTCCATTCTTTTTAATACGTTTCATCGTATCTGTTATATTTTGAACACTTGATAATAGTTTCTTCGTTATAAGTATCCCGCCTAAAAAACTAAATATCAACCCGAATATCCCAGCAATAGCCATTACCACTAAAATAATTTTTAATAAATGATCAAATGTCTCTAGGTTTTTCGTAAGTTCAATAGTGCCAATAAACTCTTTCGTTTTAATTGGTATACGCTTAACTAATATTCGATCTTCTAAATGCCTTTTTATAAATGACTCATCTTTTATAACCTGTTTCGGCTTTATCCACGTTTCATTAAAATCTCGTGAAACAGTAACAATCGGCTCCCCATTCATGTCAATAATACGAATCATTTGATGCTTATCAATCATATTGTTTAGAAAATCTTTACTATTTTCAAATGTTTTACTCGAAAGGGTATCATTTTTATCTTGGAAATATGCCGCTATTTCCGTCACTTGCCTATTTATTTGTTTCTGTTCATAATCTAGAGTCCACTTATTTATTACAATAAACTGCAAAGCACTATATAAGATGAATAAAATAAATACTAATGTAGTGGACCAAAGTGTTAGTTTCCACTTTATAGGTAGATTTCGAATTCGAAACATAATATTTTTTATCATTTCATTATATATCCCGCACCACGCACTGTTTGGATATATTCCTCCTTATCTACACTATGTAACTTGTTTCGCAAATAACGAACATATACATCAACGATATTTGTCTCAACAATTGCATCATATCCCCATACTTGGTCCAGTAAAACATCACGGGTAAGTACGCGATTAATATTTTTCATAAACATAAGTAATAACTCGAATTCTTTATTTGTAAGTTCAATTTCTTCATTTCCTTTAGTTATAGTTCGAGATTCAATCTGAAGTTGCAAATCTTTGAATGTAAGAAATGAAACCTGCTTGTTTTCAATATGTTCTTCTCTTCTAAATATCACTCTCATACGCGCTAACAGTTCTTCAATTGCAAATGGTTTCGGAATATAATCATCCGCTCCACTATCTAAACCTGTCACACGGTCCATAATACTATCACGAGCAGTCAGCATAATAATAGGTGCTCTTAGTCGACGACATACCTCTAGCCCATTTAATCCAGGCAACATTAAATCCAGCAAAATAAGATCGTAATTCTTTTCAAGTGCTGCGCTTAATCCTTTTCTTCCATCAAGTTGTATATCTACTTTATACCCTTCATATTTTAGTTCTAATTCTAAAAAATCCGCTAAACTTTCCTCATCCTCAATAATTAAAATGTGTTGCAACGGTAGTTCCTCCTAGACGATTAAATGAATAAATAATCCTATTCCAAATATAATTGCAATGATTTGATGCACTCTTCTATACATCATAAATGTTTCTTTCTTATTTATTCGCTGTAAATAAAACCCAACAATCCCTAGTACAAGTAAGGCTAATAGAGAAAATATACCACTGTATATGAGTAAAATATGACGACTCCCTTTTATTAAAAAGTAAACACCGTGAGTAATCGTAACAGCTATTACAGCATATCCAATTAATACATGAAATTTTTTTGCAAATAGATACACTTCTTTAACTTTTTTAAATCCTTGTATATTTTTCTTCTTTAAAAGCAACCATATACGGCGTAAAAACCATAGTGAAGCAGCGATAATAGCCCCATATTCACCAAACGAGCCTAATTTTTTATTTAACCATTTTACATTCAGAACATTGCCGTATATAACATTAATAAATAGCATCTCTACACTACAAATAATAATAGTAATGCCCATAATTTTAACAAACACATGGAAATATTTATTTCTTAATATCTTCTCCATTTTATTTAATCTCCTTACTAATAAAGACTTTGTAACAAGCAGTCTATCAAATAAAAAGAAAGTAAAATGAGAGAAAGATTAAAATAAAATGAGAATTTCAATATCACTGACAATTATTATTGATTTTTTTCAGCTAACTTTATTATGTTTTGAATAAATGGCGCTTTTGCCTTTGTATATGAAACACGATCAAAAGCATATGTAATAGCAAGCATCTCTTTTAATTCTCTATATTCTTTACGTGCCCATTCATGGCTTATTAGAAAGTCCCGAAATAAAATATTGTTTCTCCATTCTTCGCTATTATAATGATAAACATGCAAATGATGAGTACCCGCTCTCCATTTTCCCTTTCTAAAAAAACGCCAATTGGTTGCATCTTTTGGAACATACTCATATCCAATTTCCGATAGAACTTCAATCCAGTTTTCAGTAATTTGCAAGTCTGTTACGCCAATCATCATATCAATAAGAGGTTTAGCTCCTAATCCTTCTACTGCAGTACTTCCTATATGTTCAACAGCGATTATCTCTTGTCCTAACAAGGAACAGAATTTCTCTTTTACTTTTATATACTCTTCAACCCAGTCTTTTTGATATGCTTTAATAACAATTTGTTGGTCCATTATATTCACCTCTTTATAAGTGTTTATCATTATATTTATAAAATTTTATATTATTAGCATAGGATTTCCATAAAATATGTCGAAATAGTGGAATGTACAACTTAATTATATTAAATGTGAGGTAATCTATGAAAGATAATTCCGTGGAAATTCAGTTAAATAACGTAATATTCCAATTGAAAGAATATCATAATTTTGATTGGCTTATTAAATTAGGGACCGTATTTGCAGTTTTTGACCAGCAAGATTCAGGTAATATAAGTTTTGGTGTAGAAAAAGATGGGCATAAGAAATTTATCAAATACGCAGGAGCACAAACAATTGCATATGAAGGAACAGCGGGTGATGCTATTAAAAGGCTAAAAAATTCAGTTACTATCTATGAAGATTTAAAGCATGAATCGCTCATAAGATTAATTGATCATTTTCCAGTTCAATCTGGATATGTATTAATTTTCGATTGGTTTGATGGGGAATGTCTTCATTCGCATTGGCGTTTCCCATCTCCTGAAAAATATAAAAATCCAAACTCACCATTTTATAAATTTAGACATTTATCTGCTATAGAACGAATTCATTCCTTACATTCCATTTTTCTTTCCATACTTATGTAGAAAAGAAAAATTATGTAGCGATAGATTTTTATGACGGTAGTATTTTATATAATTTTAATACAAACGAAACAAAAATTTGTGATATAGATTTATACAGTAAGAAACCTTACATAAATAAAATGGGCCGGCTATGGGGTTCCTCCCGTTTTATGTCACCAGAAGAATTTGAACTAAATGCTATAATTGATGAAAGAACAAATGTATTTAATATGGGAGCAATGGCTTTCTCACTTTTAGGCGGTGAAAAAGATCGTTCTTTTATAAAATGGGAAGCAAGTAAGGAATTATATGAGGTAGCCCATCGTGCTGTAAGTGACAATCGGACAGAACGGTATGCATCAGTTATAGAATTCTACGAAGCGTGGTTAAAAGCGGCTAATGCAGAAAGGATATAACCCTAAATTATTAAAAAAATAAAGAGTTTATACTATTGTCATGTATATTAAAAATAGTTTTATGAGCGTTTCGTACTAGTGTGTTCTAATTGATTATGGCTATTATTGAGGAAGACATATCAGCGATAATTTATGTCTATTTTGTATAAGTGTTAGCAAGTTCGTTTGCAAACTTGCTAACACTTTTTTGTTTAAATAATTCACACATTTTTTCTTAATATACTGATTATGTTTCAAATTGTGTACTAATGTGTGGGTTTGACTACCCATATTTTAGACAAAATGGACGGTAAGGGTGAGGACAATATAAATATGTCTTTTTCCTTGTATATGTTTATTTCACGAGCTATAAATTTTTTTCAATTCCAAGCATGTGTATCATATTCTTCATTATTACAATAAATGCATTCCACGGTAAATATAGGGAATTTATATATATCTAATATTCATAATTTATGTTATGGTACAATATGTTAATTAATTACAATACTTTCTAAAAGGGGAATACATAATGAAAGCAACGAAACTCATAGCGTTGACAGTACCAGTTCTATTATTGTTCGGTTGTGGGCTAGGAGATAAAGATTCTACTCCTAAGACTGAAGAAACTAGTAAAGCAATGTTGAAAACTACAATATCTGAGGAACAGTATCCAAGTTACATGTATGAACAATTACTAGATTTTAACTTTAATAAGGATGACATAATAATAGGTTTAGGTTATGCACTAAAAGGTGATGAAAAGTATAAAGAGGTATTCAAAACGGCAAGTATTTTGGATGAAGCTTTAGACCGAATGGAGAACGTAAAAGTACCTGATAAGTATAAAGACACGCATAAACTCATCTTAGAAGGGGTAGAGGATGCAAGAAAAGGTACAAAACCAATATTAGAAGCTAAAGGTAAAGATGTAAAAGAAGTTAGTGTAGTTATTGCGAATAGTTCTCCCCACCTGTTAGGCATGGATAGAGAACAGTGGAAAGAAGCAGTTTATCAATTAGCTAAAGAAAACAAGGATGACTTCTCTAAGGTATATGATAAGAAAGTAGAGGAACATCAAAATAGAAAGAGTAACTCGTAATCAATTATACAACACGATAAGGGAATATAAGAAAATGATGATCCAAAAGGTAAATTATTAAATTTTATTGAAGCTAAATACGAAGTTAAAGAAAAGAAATAATACATACTTAATATTTCTTTTAGGGCGCATCTTCATGAAAGTTGTACGCTCTATATTTAAAGGCTTTCGTTTAATGGGCTTAATTGTAAAGACTTAACTTAAAGCATTATCTAAAAGTAAACATAATATCCCTCCATGACGCTAATGGTACCATTAGCAAGGACAAATTTGAACAACTAGGATATTTATGTAAGTCAGATATAGTGTCTCTTTATCAGTTGCAAGAAAAAAAGTGGATCCCTATTCTCTCACATGGAATCCACTCTTTCTATTTCTACAACTCTATTTTTATACGTTCCTCTTCTTGTCCTTAACAGGACTGCCATCACTAAATCATTAACATAATTATCTTTAGCGGAAGTTAAAAGTTTTTATTTTCTTACTCAATTAAAGCGCCCGTTAGTTAAAGATTATGGATAATTAATTTGAAAGTGTTTTATCTAAATACACCTTTTCTTTTGGAAAGCCAATCTTCTAAGGCATCTTCGTGTAGTTTTGTGAATAATTTTGGTATTTGGTCTATTGGGAAGTATTTTAAATCCAAAGTCTCAATACCATCTACAGTAAGTTCTCCGCCAATTGGCTTACATTGAAAACAATGAGTGATAGTCTGAGCTTTATCTCCGTTCGGAAACTCACCAGAATATTTAGAGTAGACACCTATAAGATGTTCAACCTCAACATTTAATCCTGTCTCCTCAAATATTTCTCGTTTAGCGGTTTCTTCAAGAGATTCTCCAAGTTCCATAGCACCACCTGGTAGACCCCACTCATTTCTATCTCCCCGTTTTTGTAAAAGAATTTCATTTCGTTCGTTATAAACAATACCTCCAGCAAAATTAAGAAATATTAAATCATGCCCTACTTTTCCCCGGATATAACGAATGTAGTCCTTATTTGTAGTCATAAATTCCCTCCTAATTTATATATAAAATACAAATTAATTATATATAAGGATAGAAGAAAATGGTAACAAAAATGATAATATTCCTTATTCTCATAAGGAATTCGCCCTTTACTTTTTATCAATCTATGCGTTTTTTAAACATTTCTATTCTAATACCTTCATTTCCCGAATCCCCTTTCAAAATAAAGAGAACACCATTTCTTAAAACAATTTTATCGCGGCTCTAAAAATTGGTGTCCTCTAGTTTTCTAGCCGGACTATATTCTATTTTCAAGTCCATTTCTATCTCCCCATGAATAAAACTCAGCATTCTGTTTATACTACAACTACATCTAGAGACACATCACTGTTTAGAGCGGCTAGGTTTTGTTAGCTGCTCTTTTGTGTTTTACACAAATAAAATCAATAACTCAGCATATAATATCTATGTAGCTAGATTATTACCTCTGTATCGAGCAGTTAGGCTGGGCTAACTGCTCTTTTATTTATGACAAAATGAAACTTTTTAACAGAATTACTTTCGTATAACATTTTCAATCTCGCTTACACTATAACTGTAACTTTAAGTTACACATCTATTACTTAGAGGACCTAATTTTCTTTTGTGTAACAATTGGTTAGCTCATAAAGTTAACCAATTTGTTGCGTTAAATATTTTTTATTTCTCAATACTTAATACCTGGAATTAATTCTTATTTATTGGTATTAAACTATTGACATTGATTTTCCACATATGCAATTTTTGAAAAGGCCTTTTCTCTCACATCAGGCCCTTTTATTTATAAAAAAGATTATTTTATATAGATTACTATAAGCATCCATAAAGCCAAAGCACCAATGATAGCGAGTACTATACGTGTAGATAGTATCCTTACTTCAAAGTCTGTTTTCTTGAAGGGTTCAGGATATGCAATTATGTAAATTCCCTTTAATAATGCAAGCCATGCAATAATCGTTAGGAATCCATGCCAGTTGAATACCCATACATTATGTAGAATTACAGTACCTAATCCTAGGAAAATCGATAGAAAACCATACATAATACCAAACCCTCTGTCTTCAACCACTAATCTTTTTAAGTCACGTAGCACCGATGGACGGACGAAAAGTATTCCCGATACGATAACCGTCATCCACCCCCCAGAACAACCCTAAAAAAGTACTAGTTTCCATTATTATTTCACTCCCCTCAATTATATTTCAGATATTTCTTCCTTTAGAACAATTCCGATGCAGAATTTTTAAAAGTTCTTCTGTGCCAACGGCTATCGCTTGAAACAGTAACGGAAAGTAATCTTTAATCATATAAATCGCTTTGTATTCACTCAGCTCCTGCTTTTTCTTTTCAAGCAGAAAGAAACATCGTAGAAGAACAGAGGAGAATGCCGATGAGTTGTCCATATAAATGGCAATTATTAAAGCGGCTCGTAGACTTAAAAAAACAGATGTTGATTTTATTGCTATCCCATGTAATACGGCACATATCTATTTTAACTAAATTAAAAACTCCGTTTCAGTTCCCGTATTAAACATGATTGATGAAACAATAAAGGAAATACCAAAAAACTCAAAAAAGGTAGCTCTTTTAGCCACCAATCCAACGGTTCAGTCTGGAATATTTCAAGATGCTTTAGTGAGAGAAGGTTATGATTTCTTACATCAAGATCGTTGGCAAACCTGTGTGAATCAAATAATAGCACAGATTAAACAAGGCCAAATTGATGAGTCCCTTCAATTATGGGATGAACTCTATTCAGAATTAGCTGAAACGATTGATACCGCTATCATTGCATGTACAGATTTAAATGTTATTACAGATAAAAAATCCAATGATATTTCCATTATTGACTCATCAACATGCCTCTCTCAAGCTATTGTACATAAATATTTATCATTAATGGACAGAGGTTAGTCTTTCCTATTAGATGATAGTTTTTTGTTCGTTATTTTTTTCCTAGCTGGCGCTTTAATGGAGCAATGTAAAAAGCCTAATTTCTTCGCATTAAATTGAGAAATTGGCTTTTTAATATTGAAATTTCCTTAACGATGTAGAGCCGCACTTTTCTGACGCTACACTATATTCATCAACTTAAGAATTTTATAACGCCCCTAAAACAAAAAAATATACGGTATACGCCCTTTTTATTTAAATATAGGGCGGTTGAAACAGGGGTTCTCCAACTTTTAAAGAATTATTAATAATAACCTTAAAAAGGCATCAAGAGAGGTGAATTAATGAAGTTAAGAGTCGTTAAAAAAGAAGAATATAGTTTTATTGATGACTTTGTATACGAGATATTCAAAAATACTAAATATTCAAATGGAATAGCTGAAAAAGCTTTGGTGAGGGAAATCAGAGAAAAACCATTTTATATTCCTGAACTTGATTTAGTTGTTGAGGAAGAAGGGATTATTATAGGACACTTTATGCTTTCAAAACTTCCCATTAGTAATAGATTTGAAAATGAAATACTAATGTTATCACCTGTTTCAGTGGCAATTAATAAACAACGCCAGGGTATTGGTAAGTATATGTTGCAGGAAGGTATTAAATTTGCAACTAAAATGGGATATAAGGGAATTATTGTTGAGGGAGATTATCAATATTATCAACGCTTTGGATTTAGTACATCAACTGAATTCGGTATCTATGCGTCCAAGAAAAATCTTCCGCCTTCTGTGGAAAACTTAATGGCTATTGAGTTGTATGAAAATGGGCTGGAGAATATTTCAGGTGAAGTAGATTATTCGATTTATAATTCATTGCAACATTGACAGCTATATGAGAAACAGTTGGCACGTTATCTCCCCTCTATAGGATTTTCCATGAAACTAGTATCTAAAAGAAAGGTGAACTTAATATGAAGCTTGAAACTAATAGACTGATTTTAAAAACCCTTGATCTTAATCTAATTGAGGCTGCGGCCCAGCGTGATATACAGGCAATCAAAGCAATGGGATACAAAACCAACGGTGAGTGGCCAGGTGCAGATTTTTTTGAAGCTTTACCCTACTTTCGGGAACTTCTGATTAAAAATAATGGAACTAAAGGATTTGACTCTTGGATCATTGTGGCGAAAGATACCAAAGAAATAGTTGGCGGCATTGGATTTTTTGGTAATCCCGATTTAGACGGTATGATTGAGATTGGCTTTGCTATTAATGAAAGTCAACGACGCAAAGGTTATTGTTTTGAAGCTGCCCAAAAATTATTAAACTGGGCCTCAAATCATGATGAGGTCAAATATATCACAGCCAGATGTGAACTTGATAATATCAATTCAGAAAATGTTTTGGTGAAATTAGGGTTCCAAATGGATCACAGAGATACAGAATTAATTTATTGGAAATATAGTAATAATGGACAAAACTTATAAGATTTGTCCATTGCTATACTATGGTTATATAACCAGAAATAATCAAACTTTATTTTAAAGTTACACTAAGGTTTTGCACTATCTATAAAACGAAAAAAAACGTTATCCTTTCCTATGATTCTACAGAAAGAATAGCGCGTTTTTTCATTTGAGGGGGCATTTCTTTTTCTTAGCTTGATAGCGATGGGATACCACCAGCATTTTGCAAAATAACCTACGCTATGCTGAAAAATAAAATAAGCTGCCCATATGGACAGCTTATTTACATAATTATCAATTATTGGTAGTTAATACATCTAGAAGTCTACAAAAGTATCCTCCAGTTAAGTACTCTGGAGGATATTCATATTTACATAATCATTCTTAAAAGAAGCCACACAAAATGAAACCTCTTTAGCTCCCGAAAGGCTTACTCTTATCTATTAATAACTGTACATCGTCTTGCTCCTCTACAGATTAAACGCTCGGCTTCTCTTAATGAAATTGGAACAAGTACAGCTTCATCAACATCGTCTTCTACATCAAAAACCGCAAATGCTTCCCCACCCACGATTAAAACACAAATGAATTCTACTTCTAAATCATCATGAGACCTAGGAACACAATTAGAAATAGTACAACGTTGAATACCCCCTGCTAACAATGTTCTAGCTTCTTGCTCAGATATTCGAATAAAAACAAATTCCTCTATGGCTACATTTCCAACTTCCACTTCAATTTCTACTAGAAGAAAGAATCTGTTTCTAATTTTCACATTTCCTATGTATACGTACACTTTCCAACACGCCTTCTAATTCCTCTTGTGTCGCTGTTCTATCAATTTTTGGTAAGAAAGATAATTGTTTA
>NZ_JAEKEJ010000016.1:0-29233 GCF_016651175.1 Bacillus sp. TH13
GTTAGTATGAGGAACTGGAATAAACGTGCCAATTCGAAAAACGATTAACATCGCTAGTGTAAAAAGGATTTTCCTTCTTATCTCAGCTACTCTCATGAAATTTGAAATCGTACGAAACATTATGTCGCCTCCTATATTTTTATCAGTAAAAAACTGATTATTATACCCTATGAAGTAACCACAAACCTCCTTCCGCACTAAATTCATTTGACAAATGGATTTTCATACACTTTGTAGTTTTCACGGATATAAAAATATAAGGTGTTATATAAGCGACCTATACACTTTACGTAATCATTCAATACCCATAATATATCGAATAAATTAACAAATGTACATACATACGCATTAAAAATGAATAAATAGGGTCATTTTTTACATTTATTTAATGATAAATTGATAGGACATTATTATTCAAGATTGTTATACATGTTATAAAAATAAAGGCGAGCCATTATGATTTATAACTAATATTCATTCAAATGTTTCAGCTAATAGTGTCTCCCAATTTTTAAAGGATAAGTTATCAGTTATATGTTTTAGTGCGTTAGGTACAACAATATGACAAATAAGTTCTAAGCTATTACCATCTGGATCAATAAAATAAACAGATGCATTACCTTGATGTGGACGGACAAAGGGTTCAATAGATTCATTACTCCCAAACGGAACAGCTTTAATTTGAAGTGAG
Source organism: Bacillus sp. TH13 (assembly GCF_016651175.1). NCBI lineage: Bacteria > Bacillati > Bacillota > Bacilli > Caryophanales > Bacillaceae > Bacillus > Bacillus sp. TH13. The sequence goes on from NZ_JAEKEJ010000016.1 coordinate 692, forward strand.
TGTAACCAATGTAATGATTCTTTTAAATCCTCATATGAAACTCTAAATGCAATATGACGTAAAGAAGGATGATATTTTGTTTCGTATTCAGAGCCCGCCCATAATCCTAGCCAACTTTTCCCTTCCTCAATCCAAAAGAATGCTGTTGATTCATCGCTCCAGGCTAACTTCAATCCTAGTTTTTCATAAAATTCGATAGATTGTTGTAAATTACTCACTGGTAAATGCGCTTCGTATATTCCTTTAATCAATTAAAATCCTCCACCTTTTTATTTTCTTACAATTAATATATCGATTTAAAAAGAATTTAAAATCAAATAAAAGTATGAAAGTACATACTACTTTAGTAGTAGTAATCCATTATATTACAATTAAAATTCATCCCCCGCTGATTAAAGGTTCACTTTATGTGATTAGAAAATTATTTTTATTTAAGAAGGAATAAATATTAAAGAAAGCTAAATAAACAGTGTACGTATTTATAGGGAGAAGATGTAAATGAAAGTTGTTATAAAAAAATTACCACCATTAGAAGTAGCGTATATAAGACGAACTGGTAGCTACTTTGAACCGCAAAATCACTGGGGAAAGTTACTGAACTGGTCAATTGAAAATAACCTTTATCCACCAGAGCAATCATTTATCGGAATATCATTAGATAATCCTGAACTTGTTGCAAGCCATAAGTGCCGGCATGATGCATGTGTTACGATTCCTGAAAACTTCGATAAAGAAAAGTATCATGATGTGCAATTTAAAAGATTAGATGGAGGTAACTATGGTCTATACCAGTTTTATGATAAACCTCACAAGTTAAGTGAAGCGTATCAATACATGTATGCAGAGTGGCTACCAAATAGTGAGTATGATGCAGATTATGATAGAGATAATTTAGAGTTTTGCTTAAATAATGTTGCTGAAGATCTAGAAGGAAAGTTAAAGGTTGATTTATTTGTGTCAATTAAAAATATACAAAAAAACAAATAACTTCATTTGTCGCTTTAAATGAAATTGGAATAGTAGTGAAAGAAAAATTTTTCGAAGATAATATTTCTAGCGTAGGAATTTAAGTATGTAGGTTGCAATGAAAGGAGAATCCGCATGGATAAATTTGTGAATGGTAAGTTTTATGAAACGAGAAATCAATTAGTTGAGGAAATTACTTTGTTGAGTGATGCTCAATTTAATAGGAAACCAGATAAGGATAAATGGAGTATTGCACAAGTTTGTCATCATATAGTTTTATTAGATGAGAGAGTTATAACAGTTATTTCCTCAGGATTAAAAAAGTTAGATAGTACCCAAAATGAGCGTAAAGAAATTCACACTATTTTATTAGATAGAACGAAAAAGTTTATAGCTCCAGAAATGATTGAACCAAGTATAGAACCATTTGAAGTGCAGCAAATGCTCAATATGCTAAGCAAATCAAGAAAAGAATTGATGCGTTTCCTGAGTACAATAGAAGATGAGTCTATATTAGCGAAAAAATCAGTGATGCATCCAGCGCTTGGAGATTTACCGCTTGACCAGTGGATAGAACTGATCTATTTGCATGAACAGCGTCATATGTTACAAATCAAAGAGATAAAATTGCTTTGTGAAATTGAAAAGTAAAAATCATTCCCTATTTATTGATACGTATTATAAACAGGGAAAACGGTTGATTCATATTGATTCAGAAGAAAACAAAAATAGAATGAAATTAGTTGAAAGTAACCAATAAGCTTAAGAAAATATGAAACTATCCGATTTTCTGTATAAGTGTAACCCCGTCTTCAATGAAGAGCGGGGTTATTTTTTTGAAAGTGTTTTTATTTAGAAGGAAATAAATCAGCAACGAAATTCAAAAAAATTAGCATCATAACATATTGTATATGCCCGTTTTAATAAATTGAACTGATGATTTTTATGATGATAAATGATATGTCCTTATTTTGAAAGTATACTTCACACCCATAAGGAAGGGGTATTCTGTCAGGAAATGATAAAATACAATTCTGTTAGGGGATGTATGCAATTTATTCTCTTTATTTTTGCAACAGAACCACCTTCAAAATTATCTTTTGTAGTTGAAGTTTCCTGAATAATAAGTTACATTTTTAAAGTTCAAACAACTTTATGAAAGTACAAAAAGGGGAGAAATATTATTATTATGCAAAAAATGAAATGGAAGAACTATGTATGTTACTTTGTAATTCTATTACTGCTTGCAACAGCAGTAATAGTCAAACCACCTATCTCTAAGGCTGAGGAATCTGAAGTAAATATTACATTGTTAGGTACTGCAGATATTCATGGTAGATTTATGCCTTGGGATTATGCACTTGATGGAGCAAATATGAGTGGAAGTTTGACGCAGCTTTATACGGTTATTAAGAAGGTCCGTCAAGAAAATCCAAATACTATATTAGTAGATGCCGGGGATACAATTCAAGGAAACTCAGTAGAATTATTCAACGATAAGCCACAATCGCCAATGATGGTAGCGATGAATACAATGGGATATGACGCCTGGGCATTTGGAAATCATGAATTCAACTTTGGATTAGATACATTGAAAAAAGTTAGTGAGCAATATAAGGGAAAAACGTTAGCAGATAATATTTATAAGGAAAATGGAGAACGCTTTCTTCCTGCATATACAATTGTTGAAAAAGGTGGAATTAAAGTCGGGATTATTGGTATGAATACCCCAATGATTAGTGACTTTGAAAAAGGAACTGATCATTTAGATGGTTTAGTGGTGAAAAATCCGGTAGAAGAGACAAAAAAGGCAATTAAAGAATTAGAAGGTAAAGTAGATGTAATGGTAGGAGTTATGCATATGGGATTAGAAAATGAGAATGGTATCCCTGGTACTGGTGTTCAAGATATTGCAAATGCTTGTCCGGAACTAAGTGCTATTTTTGCGGCTCACATGCATAAACTTGTAAAAAAAGAAGTTGTAAATGGTGTAATTATTACAGAACCAGATAAATATGGAACACATATTTCACGTATTGACCTTACTTTTACAAAGCAAGATGGGAAGTTGGTTTTAAAAGATAAAACTGCTACCGCTATACCTGTAAAAAATGCTGATGGAACAACGATATTATCTGATCCTACACTTGAAGAAACATTAACACCTTTTCACGAATATGCGAGAGGAGATGCAAATGTTGTAGTTGCTCAATTAAAGGGTAGAAATCTTGTTCCTGAAAATGAAATAAAGGGTATTCCAAGTGTTCAGATTCAAGAAACACCTTTATCAGATTTCTTTCATGAAGTCATGCTCTACTACAGTAAAGCAGATGTAGTAGCCCATCAAATTGATAATGATTATGCCCGTTTAGATACAGGTCCTATTAAGAAAAAAGATATTGCGTACAATTACCAATATGCCTTGGGAGAAATTACAGTATATAAGATTTCTGGAAAAGATTTAAAAGACTATATGGAATGGGCAGCAGGATATTTTAACTCATCTCGTGCCGGAGATGTAACCGTTAGCTTTGATAAAACCCGCCGTGCATCTAAATACAGTACGAACGATTTCTTTGGAGGCGTAAAATACGAAATTGACTTAACAAAACCATATGGAAGCAGAATTACAAATTTACGCTCTATTCGTACAAGCAAACCAATCAAAATGAGCGATGTTATGACGTTGGGAATGAATGCATATAGAATGGAGGCTCTTCAGGCAAAAGGGGGAGCTTTAGAGGGGCGTAAGTTTGAACAAATTTGGTCATCTAAACAAGAGAATGCATTTGGAGAAACAGGCGGAACCATTCGTAACCTTGCTATTACATATTTAAAAGAGGTAAAGAATGGTGTATACACTCCAAAAGTTATGCGTAATTGGAAAATTACTGGTGTAGATTTACATTCTTCAGAGCATAAGGCTGTAGTTGATCTCGTGAATAAAGGGATTTTAGAAATTCCAAAAACAGAAGACGGAAAATACACAAATATAGCATCTATAAATACGAAAGACTCAATTTCAAAAGAAGAAATTGTAGCACTCTCACAAAAAGCAAATATTAATCCAAATGAGTTTAATCATGCAAAGACAAAAGGTGAATTTTATAAAAAACTTAATAGGATTACTAAAAAAATATAAATTATAAGGTTTCTTATAGTAATTGTTATTTTAATAGCATTAAACCCACTCTTAAAATAGTTAAGAGTGGGTTTTTATGTTGTTATTTAGATGTAAGTATACTTTTATTAGAATGAATATAGATAATTAATAACTAACCAATTGGATGAGCGCCTATAAGGAATCTCTTTTATTCAAATTAATGTACATATGTGTTCCGTTCATTATTTATAATATTGACCACAATTTATGTAATTTTGCATAATGTTACATAAATTTTGTATTTTCTCTTTTTCCGACAGAAATAGACAGTATACTTTGTACAAGCTTTCTATTTCAAAAATTATACGAGGTGAAATAATGAAAAACAAAAAGACATTAACTAAGGTAGCATTAACAACAGGATTAGCTTTAACAGCTGTGGCACCATATGGGGTAGGTCATGCAGAGGAAACAGATCAACTACAAGTTCAAATTCAGGAGGAATCGTTCCGTTCGGGTGAACTTACACAGCCGTCACAAAAGGCACCAGAAAATGTAGTAAAGGATGCACTTAAGGAGAAAACAGAACAAGCTCTGTCCCAAAAACAAGTCAATGGAGAATCTGGAGTAGATTATAAAGTCCTTCAAAAACGTGGTTCGTATGATGGAACTACACTTGTGCGTATGCAGCAAACATACGAAGGAAAAGAAGTATATGGCCATCAATTAACTGCACACGTAGATAATAAGGGTGTTATTAAAAGTGTTTCAGGTGATAGCGCGCAAAATCTAAAACAAGAAGAATTGAAAAAACCTATTAATCTGTCAAAAGATGAAGCAAAACAATTTATTTATACGAAGTACGGGAACGATATCAAGTTTATTACTGAGCCAGAAGTTAAAGAGGTTATTTTTGTTGATGAAAATAATGGACAAGCTAAAAATGCATACCAAGTTACCTTTGAAGCTGCAACACCAAACTATGTTTCTGGTACTTATTTAGTAAATGCACAAAATGGTGATATGTTAAAAAATATGGTACAAGAATCTAACTTAAAGGCTAGTGACAAACTAGTTGGCGCTTTAAAGAAAAGTAAACAAAGCAGTCTTACATCATTAACTGGAACAGGAAAAGATGATTTAGGTATTTCTCGTTCATTTGGTATCTCTAAACAAAGTAATGGCAAATATGCTCTGGCTGATTATACAAGAGGGCAAGGAATTGAAACATATGATGTGAATTACAGAGATATTACTAAAGAAGAAAGCTATTATCCTGGTACATTAGCGACTAGTACTTCGGCAACATTTAACGATCCGAAAGCGGTAAGTGCTCATTACTTAGCAACAAAAGTATTTGATTTTTATAAAGATAAATACAAGCGTAATAGCTTTGATAATAAGGGACAAAAGGTAGTTTCAGTTGTACACGCTTGGGATTCTGAAGAGACGAATGATCCAAAAAATTGGCAGAATGCATTAAGTGCTAATAATGGAAGTATGCTTGTATATGGGGATCCTATTGTTAAAGCATATGACGTAGCTGGACATGAATTTACACATGCTGTTACTTCTAGCGAATCTAACCTTGAATATTTCGGGGAATCTGGTGCGATTAATGAGGCGCTATCTGATATTATGGGAACATCTATTGAGAAATACGTAAATAATGGAAACTTTAACTGGACAATGGGAGAACAAACGGGATCTGTTTTCCGTGATATGGAAAACCCAGCTTCTGTTCCATCTTCACTAGGAGTACCTTATCCAGATGATTACAGTGAATTTAACGATTTTAATGGATGGGATCAAGGCGGTGTTCATTTTAATTCAAGTATTATTAATAAAGTTGCGTATCTCATTGCAAAAGGCGGAACTCATAACGGAGTAACTGTTAAAGGAATTGGTGAAGATAAAATGTTTGATATTTTCTATTATGCAAATACAGATGAGTTAAACATGACTTCTAATTTCAAAGAATTGAGATCAGCATGTATTCGAGTGGCAACTAATAAATATGGTGCGAATACAGCTGAAGTTCAAGCAGTTCAAAAAGCATTTGATGCAGCAAAAATTAAGTAATTTAGAAATATAGTTCTCATTCATATATTAATACATTATGAAAAAAGCTAATATCATTTTAAGGATATTAGCTTTTTTACGTAGCAATGTATTGTTGAAAATAAACTGACTAAGCAATAATTAGGCGCGTTATCTGTAAGAAGTTGCGACAAATAAATAAGGCTTAAAGTATATAAAAACAGAAAATTAATAATATATTGACCTCTTGATAGAAAGTCTATAAAATGAAAGCGATAACAAACGGTTGCTTTAAAATGATTTCCCTGATCTTTTAGCATTTACAAATATATGAGGGCATACACAAATATATGAGGGCATACACAAATCTATTTTTTTAAGTATTTACGCAAGCGCTTTCGTATTAAAAGGTCATTGAAATACATACGTGAAAATAGCCAATATGGAGGTGAAGCAAAAGAGATTTCTAGATTAATTTAAGCAGTGTTATTCAGTGTAAGCATAATAAATCGCTAGTAATATTTGAAGAAAGGGTGTATGTGGTGCAAATTATAAAAAGATTAATTAACAAAACAGTTTTATTACTTACTTTAATCGTTATGTTATCATCTGTTTTCTCCTTTCAGGGTGTGAAGGCAGTTTCAAATTCGAAAACAACTGAAGTTATCATTCATTACAAAGAGAAGCTTGGAAATACAAAAGACTGGAATCTTTGGTTATGGGGAGAAAATGCAAATGGTACATCTTATGAATTTACTGGTGAAGATGAATTTGGAAAATACGCTAAGATAAAAATAGACGGTGACTATAATCGTGTAGGATTTATAGTTCGAACAAATGAATGGGAAAAAGATGGTGGGGATCGTTGGATTGAAAATATAAAGGGCGGTCGTGCTGAAGTATGGATTCTTTCGGGCGATGAAAAAGTATATAACTCTAAGCCTTCTTCAGATCTCTCAATTCAAAAAGCAACTATTGATAGTTTCCATGAAATTACCGTAACGACTAATGTCCCGTTTCATATTAGGGAAAAGAAAATTGAAATTGAAGGCATTAAAATTAAGAATATTAGTCCTTATGATATAAACAGTGGAGATATTACTAATAAGGTTAAAATAATTACGGAACAGAAAATTGATTTAAAGCAAACATACAAAGTTAAAATAGAAAACTTAGCTGATACGAATACTGAAATTGGTAAAGTCATTCGTAGCGAGGAATTTGATAATTTATTTTATTATAGTGGTAACGATTTAGGGAATACATATACCGCGCAACATACAAAGTTCCGTTTATGGGCTCCTACTGCAAGCGAAGCGAAGTTAGTTACATATAAAAACTGGAACGATAAAATAGGTGCTGAAATAAACATGCAACAAGGTGAAAAGGGAACTTGGACAGCAGAACTAAAGGGGAACCAAAAAGGGCTCCTTTATACGTATAAGGTCAAAATTGGTGATAAGTGGACTGAAGCGGTTGATCCATATGTGCGTGCTGCTTCTGTAAATGGGGATAAAGGTGCAGTCGTTAATTTAGAAGAAACAAATCCTAAAAAATGGAAAGTAAACAAAAAGCCAAAATTTAAAACTCCGGAAGATGCTATTATTTATGAGTTACATGTACGCGATCTTTCCATTCAACCTGAAAGTGGTATTAAACAGAAAGGGAAGTATTTAGGTGTAACAGAAAAAGGGACAAAAGGGCCAGAAGGTGTAAAAACAGGACTTGATCATATAAAGGAGCTTGGTGTTACTCACGTTCAGTTTTTACCGATATTTGATTATGCTTCAGTAAATGAAGAGACTTTAAATGAACCGCAATATAACTGGGGATATGATCCTAAAAATTTCAACGTTCCAGAAGGCTCCTATTCTACAAATCCTTATGAGCCAACTGTTCGAATAACTGAATTAAAGCAAATGGTTCAAACACTACATGATAATAATCTTCGAGTAGTGATGGATGTAGTATATAACCATATGTATAACGCTGCTGAATCTAATTTTCATAAGTTAGTTCCAGGTTATTATTATCGTTACAATGAAGATGGAACATTTGCAAATGGAACTGGAGTAGGAAATGATACTGCTTCAGAAAGAAAAATGATGAGGAAATTTATGATAGATTCCGTAACATATTGGGCAAAAGAATACAATTTAGATGGATTCCGTTTTGATTTAATGGGTATTCATGATTATGAAACGATGAATGAAATACGTAAAGCTGTTAATCAAATTGACCCTTCTATTATACTACACGGAGAAGGATGGGATTTAAATACACCTCTTGCAGCTGAGCTGAAAGCAAATCAAAAAAATGCAGAGAAAATGAAAGGGATTGCTCATTTTAACGATAATATACGTGATGGGTTGAAAGGTAGTGTATTTGAGGAGAAAGAAAATGGTTTTATAAATGGAAAGGAAAATATGGAAGATCGTATTAAAAAAGGTATTACGGCAGGTATTGACTACGATACAAATTCGTCTACCTATCAAGATCCGGAACAGGTATTAACTTATGTGGAAGCACATGACAATCATACATTATGGGATAAACTTGAGTTAACTAATCCAGGTGACAGCGATGAAGTGCGAACACAAATGCACAAATTGTCTTCTTCGATTTTATTAACATCACAAGGAATTCCATTTTTACATGCAGGGCAAGAGTTTATGCGGACGAAATACGGTGATCATAATAGTTACAAATCTCCAGACTCAATTAACCAGATGGATTGGCTGCGCCGTGCAACGTTTAATAATGAAGTAGATTATATGAAGGGTTTAATAGAATTACGCAAAAAGTACTCAGCTTTTCGAATGACATCTGCAGAGCAAATAAAAACACACGTATCATTTATTGATGCTCCGAAAAATACTGTAGCTTATACAATAGAGGGGAATAAAAATGAATACTTTACAGTGGCTCACAATGCAAATAGAGAAGCTGTTGAAATAACACTTCCATCGAAAGGGCCTTGGAAAGTACTAGTAGACGGCAAGCAGGCGGGAAGTAAACCACTTTATGTTGTCCATGACAATAAAATTAAAGTTCCTGCATTAAGTTCATTTGTCTTAAAAACAGAGAAACCGATTAAATAAAAGCGAAGAATGTGGAAATAAATACTGCATTGAGCAAATTTAATAAGGATTGCAAATAAAAAAAGCGAAGTGAAGATTATTCTCACTTCGTTTTTAAAGTTAATGTAATATAATTTCACATACTGTAATTATATTACAATTTAATAAAAGAAATAAGCAATAGATTATTTCTTTTGTGACAGTAGGAGGAGAAGATATCTTTGAGTTTATTTATAACATTATCTGAAATACATTCGTAATTCAGATAATGTTTATTATATATTCGAACATATAACGAACTAGATGTTCGAGTTGTATTAATTCCTACAAATCGTTTAAAAATAACAAAGGCGTAAAAAGTATATGGAATTAAAATAGAGAAAAGACACCATTCAAGGTGTCTTTTCTCTATTTTGAATATGAAATGTAAGTAACTCGATTGTATGTAATAGTATGTGATATTTTCACACTAACTGATTAAGAAAAATTTAAAACTCTTTTCTTAATATATTTGTAATAAATTACATCATAAAATTTTATCGATATAATAAATAAAACTTTCTCAACATTATTTGATTTAATAACTATATTCAACCGCTCTCCAATCCATTACAATAATTTCACATTGGAAATACATGAATATTCTCAATGTTATAAATGGTTTATAACTTATAGGATTACTATGGGAAAGGATGTGAAATATCCAAAGAAAAATCATTTTTTATGATGAAATAAAAAATTTTAATGAAGAAAAAGTTATTTCATTATTTTCAAGTTTCGTTAAAGTGCATGTATTTATAATCACTATGAGACAAGGAGCAGAATCTAAAAAAATTTTGTAGATTAGAAAATTGCATTTCAAAAATAAGTTAAACGTTTATGGAGGGTTATATGAGCGAGAAAATTTATTACTGGTCTCCGATTAAGCATTGGGAGAAGTTGCATAATGAAGTTTTGATAGGGGAAATGAGATTTACAGGTATTCTGTCTGAGTGGTTTCCTGATTTTTATTTTATGGCTCAAAAAGGTGTGAAAATCAGTGAACTAGTAGAGCGCTTTTCGTTAGGAAATGTAGAAGAGACACAAAAAAATATAGAGCTCATGATAAAAAATCGTGTGTTAGTAAGTAACATATTACACCCAAGAGAAGTATTTTCTTCACAAGAAAAGATTTTTTCAAATCCATATAGCAACCAGATTCGCTTTTCTAAAGAAAAGTTAGATAAGTATATGAGTGAACAATTAAATCGCACGCACGTTGCTGCACGGTCAACCGAAATTCAACTTGAAACAACAGATGAGCTACCTACTATAATCAAGGAACGTAGGTCTTGTCGTCAATTTGATATGGAAAAACATATTAGTTTTTCGGAATTTTCCCAATTCTTATCAACTCTAAAACAGGTTAGGGAAGAAAAAATATACTATCATTACGCAAGTGCAGGCGGGCTCTATCCCATTGATATCTTTGTTTATGTAAAACCAAAACGTATAGAGGGTATGAGAGCTGGATTTTATTATTATAACCCATCAAAAAATAGTCTTGTGATTGTAAACAACATTGATCAAGTAATCAAAAGTGATCATGAGTTAATTAATCAGGATTTATTTACTCAATCTGCCTTCTCAGTTTATTTGGTTTATAATGCGAACGCTTCCATCCCGAAATACGGTTCAGATGGATATTTATTTGCTTGTATTGAGTCAGGCATTATCACTGCTACCTTAAATATGGTTGCTGAGACATTAAATTTAGGGGTTTGTTCAGTTGGTCATATGAAATTTGAAGAGATTCAGCAATTTTTATGTTTGGATAACCATCAAGTGTTTCTCCATGGGCTTGAAGTTGGCTTGAAAATTAACGAGTAGAAGAAATGAATATTAGGGGGATAAAGATAAAAATGCACATTAAAGATCGAAGTTCGATTCATGAAAATAAAGAAGTAGAAGCGTTTTGGAAGGAGCAATTATCTTCCGAGATTCTCGATTTTTCTGTATTTAATAGCGATTACCAACTAAATAAAGAAACACCTTGTGAGTACGTTCAAATCATAGTGAATGTAGAATTTAGTAAAAGTATACAAAAAATAAGTAAGTCTCAAGATTTATTATTATTTAGCTGGTTTCAAGCCGCTTTAAGGGTTTGTTTGGCACATTATACAGATCAAGAAAGAATTACTATTGGTATTCCTATAATTGAAAAGAATCTTGAACAAAGTGAGAATCTTAATAAGTTGATTCCTTTAGGAAGTGAAATCCATCCGCATCACACCTTTAAACAATTAGTAAATGAGATTGAACAAACGACTTTATTCGGGTATGAAAATCAGGAGTATTCGCTCTCTGAATTATTAGTTAAACACAATTTAACTCCTTTTCAAATTGTAATCGGGATGGAAGGATTACATAATGAAAATTCGCTAGAAGAATACGCAGAGAATAATTTAGCCCTATGGATACGAAGAAAATGGAATGAAATACATAATGAATTTGAATTTCAAATTTCTTGCAAGTCCCGTTCATTCTCTTCTTTGCAACAGTTTGCCAATTCGTATTGTTATGTTTTAAAGCAAGTTTCACAAAACCCGAATTTGGCATTGAAAGATATTTGTATTATTGCAGAAGAAGAAAAAGAGTTGTTAGAAGGATTGAATACTTTTCAAACGGGCATAGACTTGTTTCAATCATTTCAAGATTTGTTTGAAGCGCAAGTATTAAAAACTCCAGATCAAATTGCTGTTGTTTGTAATGATCAATCTTTGACATATAGAGAATTGAATAAGAAAGCGAATCAATTGGCTTCTATTCTTCAAAGTAAAGGTGTTTCAAAAGAAAGTATTATTGGCGTTATGGTAGATCGGTCATTAGAAATGATTATTGGTATGATGGGGATTTTAAAAGCAGGAGCAGCGTATTTACCAATCGACCCTAACTACCCAACTGAACGAATTGAATATATGTTACAAGATAGTCAAGCAAAATATTTACTTAGTAAGCGAACAGAGGAAGTATTGCCGCAATTTGCGGGTGAAGTACTGTATCTTGATAAAGAATATCTTTTCCAAGGTGAAGAAAGTAATTTAGTACGAGAACATAATCCTAATGATTTGGCTTATGTTATTTACACATCAGGATCGACAGGAAATCCAAAAGGGGTAATGATCGAACAAAAATCGCTAGTTCATTTTTTAAATGTAATGAGAGAAAAAGTAAAGGCTAATCAATCATTCTTGTTTCTTGCTAGTGTATCTTTTGATATTTCCTTGTTAGAAATATGTCTTCCTTTAACGCAAGGCTCAAAAGTAGTAATTGCTACAGAGGACCAGTTTGCAACAAAAGAATTGGCTCATTTAGTCAAAAAACATAAGGTAGATTTATGGGAATCAACGCCATCGCGAATGGAAGTGATTTTGAGTGATCCAGAAGGGGCAAATTTTCTAAAAGATTTAAAATCTATTTTATTAGCAGGAGAATCATTTTCCATTGATTTGGTTGAAAAAATTCGTTGTATCAGTGAAGCAACAATTTTAAATATTTATGGTCCCACAGAAACAACCATTTGTGCAACAGTAAAAGACTTGAGCACTTCCAAAGAAGTTACGATTGGCAAACCTAACCCGAATTATCATTCCTATATATTGAATAAGTATGGCCAATTAAAACCATTTGGAATTCCCGGGGAACTCTGCATTGCTGGCGTAGCGGTAGCACGAGGCTATCTTGGTAAAAATAAACTGACAGATGAAAAGTTTGTACCGAGTCCTTTTACGGCAGGGGAAATGATGTATCATACAGGTGATCTCGTTCGTTGGTTGCCTAATGGAGAACTTGAATATTTAGGTCGAATGGATCATCAAGTGAAAATTCGGGGGTATCGGATTGAATTAAGAGAAATCGAAACTCAATTAAGGGAATATCCAGAAATAAACCAGGCTATCGTTGTTGATCAAGTGTATGGAAATAGGAAATTATTAGCTGCCTACTATGTTTCGGATAACAAGGTGTCTTTTGGTGAAATCAGAAAATATTTAAGTGATAAACTACCTGAGTTTATGATTCCTGAAAAAATGATTCAGGTAGAAGAGATTCCATTGAATCCAAATGGAAAAGTGGATAGAAAAAGGTTGTTGGATATAACACAAACGGATTATGTATCAATTCCATACGTTGCCCCGCGCAATGAAATTGAACAAAAATTAGTGCGTGCATGGGAAAAAGTTATGGAGATTGAGGGAATCGGTATTCATGATAATTTTTTTGCATTAAAAGGAGAATCCATTAAAGCACTTCAGGTAATTAATTTATTAAGAAAAGACTGCTTAAAAATAAGTACAACAGATTTTTTTAAGCACCCTACGATTGCTCAACTGAGTTCTTGTGTAAAGTTAGAGCATAAAGAGGAAAACCTTGAAAGTAGACCAACTCGTGTTAAAGATTTATCTAAGCCATTTTCCTTAACAGAAGTTCAGACAGCGTATATGTTAGGACGGAATTCACAGTTTGAATTAAGTGGTATTTCACCTCAAACATATTTTGAATATGAAATAGCGTTGGATATCAATCGTCTTTCAAAAAGTTTTCAAAAGGTAATTCATCGTCATCCAATGTTGCGAGCTGTAATTTTACCAGAGGGAAAACAGCAAATATTACAAAGTGTTTCTGATTACGAGATTGAAATAGTGAGTCTCATAGGTTTAGATGATAGGAATCAAAATGCTCGCTTACAAGAAGAGCGTTCTCGAATGACTAATCATGTATTCCCTTTGGGGCAATGGCCTTTGTTCGAATTAAAAGCCTTTCTTTTAAAAGAAGACACGTATTTATTATGTTTTCGATACGATGCTTTATTAATGGACGGAGCAAGCATGAACATTGTTGGACAGGATTTGTTGCATTATTATTATAAACCAAATGAAAAATTAGAATCTCTATCTTTTGATTTTCAAGATTACATGTTTATCTATGATGAAATGGAACAAAGCGAAGAATATAAAACAGCAAAAGATTATTGGACAAGTAAGCTTCCTGACTTTCCGTTTGCACCTTCTTTGCTGTTAAAAAAGGAACCAGCAGAGATTGCTACTCCTAAATTCCAATCACTTACAAAAATCCTGGACAATGAAAAATGGACAAAGCTACGAAAGTTAGCACAAGAGAAAGAGGTAACACCTTCCGCTCTACTTTGTACAATATATGGTGATGTGTTGGCATATTGGAGTAATCAACGTAAATTGGCAATTAATTTGACTGTATTTAACCGTTATCCTGTTCATAATGAAGTAGAACAGATTGTTGGAGATTTCACATCGCTTATTTTGTTGGATGTTGATGTAAAACCAGAGCAAACTTTCTTTACTAGAGTAAAAGAAACGCAATCTACTTTATTAGATGGCCTTGAACATCGTCATTACGATGGAGTTAACTTTATTCGAGATTTTACTCGATATCATCAAATGACGCCAAAAGCAGTTATGCCAATCGTTTTCACCTCGATGTTAGCAGGTGCAGGTGCTTTCTCTTGGGAACAACTTGGTTCTCTTCGCTATATTCATGCTCGGACTCCACAAGTGTATTTGGATAATGTAGTAATTGAAAAAAATGGAGAGTTATTAATTAGCTGGAACTATGTTGAAGAGTTGTTTGATGTTGATGTAATAGAAGCAATGTTTTCCCAATTTGTTTACTTATTGGAACAATTGGTGAAACAAAGCGATATAACATCTTTGCAGATGAAAGAATCGGATCAAACTTTAATTAAACAATACAATGAAACAACAGAAAAAATACCTTCAACTACTCTGTATCAATTATTTACAGACCAAGTAAAACGTACACCGGATGAAGTAGCGGTGGTATTTGAACAAGAATGGTTAACATACTCGGAACTTCATAAACGCTCCAATCAAATTGCCCACTTCTTAAAAGAGCAAGGCATTGGTCTAGGTGACAAAGTGGGTCTTTTAGCAAAAAGGCGAGTTGACACAATTGTTAATATGTTAGGTATTTTAAAAGCAGGAGCAGCTTATGTTCCGATTGATCCCGATCATCCTTTAGATCGCCAAACATATATTTTAAAAAATAGCTCATGCAAACTTTTATTAGAACCTAGTCTTTATGAAGAAAATCATTTGTCATTTTATACAACAGAAGATACGCCCGCTATTGCTGGTCCAGAAGATATTGCCTATATTATATACACTTCAGGAAGTACAGGGAAACCAAAAGGAGTAATTATTACTCACCAAGCGGTTACAAATACGATTCAAGACATAAATCAAAAATATGAGGTAAATGAAGATGATCGTATTATTGGTATCTCTTCCATGTGTTTTGACCTATCTGTATACGATATTTTCGGAGCTTTAAGCACAGGTGCAATGTTGGTAATGATTCGTGATCCAAGAAACATGCAAGAATTAATCCACACTGTCGAACGTAGAGGGATTACAATTTGGAATACAGTGCCTGCAATCATGGATTTGGCATTGGATCAAGTAGGTTCTCATTTTGAACATTCTTCTTTGCGTTTAGTTTTACATAGCGGAGATTGGATTCCACTTTCTTTACCAGAAAAAATAAAACGACATTTTCCGATTGCAGAAGTAGTTTCACTAGGAGGGGCAACAGAAGCATCGATTTGGTCAATTTATTATCCGGTCAAACAAGTGGAATCACATTGGAACAGTATTCCATACGGGATGCCCTTGGCAAACCAAACGTATTATGTGTTGAACTATGAAAAGAAAATGTGCCCTGTTGGTGTAATTGGAGATTTATATATCGGGGGAGTGGGCCTTGCTAAAGGATATTTAAATGATGAAAAGAAAACAAATGAAGCGTTTGTGTCACATCCTGATTTTGGTCTTATATACAAAACAGGAGATTGTGGAAAAATGCATTCTGAGGGATATATTGAATTTTTAGGCCGCCAAGATTACCAAGTGAAAATTCAGGGATATCGAGTAGAGTTAGAAGAAATCTCTCATTGTCTTCTAACTTATAAACAAGTCGAACATGCTGTCGTAATTGATCAAACAGATGAGAACGGAATAAAATTTTTAGTTGCATATGTGGTAACTGAGCAAAATATTAGTACAACAGAACTACGAAAGCATTTGCGAGATTACTTGCCAGATTATATGATTCCTTCTTATTTTGTTTATTTGGACCAATTACCCCTGACTTCAAACGGAAAATTAGATAGAAAAGCGCTCCCTACTCCGGAGAAACAAAAAAATGAAGTATTTATTGCTCCAAAAACTGAAATGGAAAAAATATTAACTAGTATTTGGCAAGAAGTACTCAAAATAGATCAAGTTGGAGTAAATGATCATTTCTTCGCCTTAGGTGGAGATTCGATAAAAGCGATTCAAGTGTCCGTCAGACTGTATCGACAAGGATTCGAGCTTGAACCAAAAAATCTATTTTCATTTCCTATATTAAGGGACATGGTTCAATTTGTTAAAAAGCTAGACCAGTTTTCAAGTTCACAAACAAATGATGTAAATATAATGAACGATAATAAAGCTACATTACTAAATGTTAAAGATAAACAACTTAATCAATATACACTTACCAAAATACAAGAAAAAATGCCGGATATAAAAATAGAGCGTATTTATCCGTTAGCACCTTTCCAGAAAGTTATTTATGAGCATGCTACGAATGAACCTGATACAAATGCATATTTTGAACAAACAATTTGGGCACTTGAGGGGGAGCTGGATATTAAACTCTTTATTCAGTGTTTCCAACAATTAGTTGATCGTCATGATTCTTTAAGAACAATAATTGTGCAAGATGAACAAGCAAAACATTGGCAAGCTGTTCTATATGATGTTCAAATAAATTTAGAAATAAAAAACTTGATTGAGATGACGAAACAAGAACAGCAAGAATTCCTAAAACAGTGGATGAATGAAAATTTAAGCCGAGGATTCAAAAATGATGAACTTATGACACGTCTCTGTATATTCCAACTAGGTAATAACGAGCATAAGGTAATTTGGAGTTCCCATCATCTATTATGTGATGGTTGGAGCGTCAGCATTTTGATAGACGAATTATTCCAGCTCTATGAAACAACAAATGCGGGAACTACGGCGGAGTTACCTATGGTAAAACCTTTTGAAACATTCATAGACTGGACTTTGGCACAAGATCATGAGAAAGCACGTCATTTTTGGCGGGATTATTTATCAGGATATAATCAGAAAATTAGTATTCCTAAAAAGAAAGTCCCATCTAAAAGTGAAGGGTTAAACTTCACTTTTATGGATTTAACATTAGACAAGGAGTTGACTAATCAGTTACAGACATTTGTAACTAAAAACAATATAACTATGAATACAGCACTACTAGCTGTATGGGGAATATTACTTGGCAAATTCAACGGAACGAGAGAAGTAGTATTGCCTAATCTCGTATCAGTCAGACCTCCCGAAGTAGAAGGAATTGAAAATATGTTCGGGCTGTTCACAAATGTTTTGCCTATCCGACTAGCATGGACAGAAACGCAAACTTTTGTAGATTTCCTGCAAAAAGTACAACTAGAAACATTGAAATGTAATGAGTATGCATACTATTCATTTGTTGATATACAAAAGCAAAGTGAATTAAAAACTGACTTGACTGATCATCTTTGGGTTTTTGAAAACTATCCAACTAATCCAGCAATCTTTTCTTCAAATGAAAACAGACATTTTGCCATCACGGATTACGAAGTTGTTGATGAGCCACATGTAAAGTATGGAATTATGTGCTTCCCTGAAGAAAAACTTACAATAAAGTTTGGATATGATCAAACTGTATATGAAGCGAAGAAAATACAGGAAATATTAAATCACATCCATTGCTTAATCAACATGATTCTTCAAAATCCAATACAGGCAATCGATGATTACAAATTATAAAAAATCAAAAGGCGAGCAAGGACTCGCCTTTTTAAATAGAATAGGGGTAAATCAAATGACAAAAAACCTGCAGCTATCAGCCGAAGAGATGCGTCAGTTAGGATATCAAGCGGTTGACTTGATTGTTGATCATATGAATCATTTAAAAAGTAAACCAGTTTCAGAAACGATTGATAGTAATATTTTTAGAGACAAGCTAATTGAAACGATTCCGGAAAACGGATCTAATCCAAAAGAATTACTTCATTTTCTTAATAACAATGTGTTTAATCAAATTACTCATGTGGATCATCCTCATTTTATGGCTTTTGTGCCAGGTCCTAATAATTATGTTGGTGTATTAGCAGATTTTTTAGCAAGTGGGTTTAATGTATTTCCTACAGCTTGGATAGTAGGTGCAGGTGCTGAACAAATTGAATTAACGACAATTAACTGGTTAAAATCAATGCTAGGATTCCCTGATTCAGCTGAAGGCCTATTTGTCAGTGGCGGTTCCATGGCTAATTTGACTGCACTTACTGTAGCGAGACAGGTCAAGCTGAATAATGACATAGAAAATGCGATTGTGTATTTTTCTAACCAAACTCATTTTTCTGTAGATCGAGCACTTAAAGTATTAGGTTTTAAGCAGCATCAAATTTGCCGAATTGAGACAGATGAAGATTTGAAAATTTCAGTTAGTACTTTAAGAAAGCAAATAAAAGAAGATCGACTAAAAGGGAAAAAACCATTCTGTGTTATTGCTAATGCAGGGACAACCAATTGCGGAGCGGTTGATTCCCTCAACGAATTGGCTGATCTTTGTAATGATGAAGATATATGGCTACACGTGGATGGAGCTTATGGTGCTGCAGCAATTCTCAGTGAAAAAGGAAGGGAGTTATTAAGTGGAATTCATCGTGCCGATTCTTTAACGTTAGACCCGCACAAATGGCTTTTTCAGCCTTATGATGTTGGTTGTGTACTCATTCGAAATAGCCAATATTTAAGTGAAACATTCCGTATGATCCCAGAGTATATTAAGGATACAGAAACTAATATAGAAGAAAAAGTGAATTTTGGGGAGCGTGGAATTGAACTTTCTCGTAGATTTAGAGCATTAAAGGTATGGCTTTCTTTTAAAGCATTCGGTGTTACAGCTTTTCGTGAGGCAATTGATCATGGCATTATGCTAGCTGAACAAGTTGAAGAGTTTTTAAGGAAAGAAAAAGATTGGGAAGTAGTAACACCTGCCCAATTAGGAATTGTTACTTTTCGTTATATTCCATGTGAGCTAACATCTACAGATACAATTCATGAAATAAACAAAAAATTGGTGGAAGAAATTAATCAAAGAGGATTTGCTATGCTAAGTACTACTAAATTAAAAGAAAAAGTAGTAATTCGACTTTGCTCTATCAACCCAAGGACAACAAAAGAAGAAATACTTCAAATCATGATGAACATAAAAGCATTGGCAGAGGAAATAAACACATCGCCTAAACATCTTATATCTGTTTCTCAACCTTGATATATTAGGCGGATTTTACATATTAATAGCCGGTTCTCATTTAGAATCGGCTATTATGTTTAAATGATAAATATATATATACTATTTATAAGTGTTTCTCTTGTAATGGGATTAAGCCTCAACCTTGGATACTCGTTTGAAACCAGTCTTTATTGCTTGTACTATTTCGTTCACAGCATAAATAGATACATCGGCATTTGGATTTAGCCCTTCAAACCAGTGATAGGCATTTGGATATAAATGAAACTCCACATCAACACCAGCTTGCGCTAGTTTGCTTACATAGGTTAATGTTTCGCTGCGGAATGGATCTAATTGACCAACAAATGTGTAAGTATACGGTAAGTCACTATAATCCTCAGCTCGAGAAGGTGCTGCATAGGCAGGGATTTGATCCGTTCCATACATTTCTCCTAAATACATTTTCCAGCCAGCTTCATTTGCCTTTTGGTTCCAAACAAATCCCTCTTTAATTTCATTCGCTGAAGGTGTATCATTTCTGTCATCAATCATTGGATATAGTGGCATTTGTAAACAAATTGAAGGATATTTTCGATCTCGGGCTAATAATGATAATGCTGCTGTTAGTCCACCGCCGGCACTTACTCCTGCAACCCCAATACGATTTGAATCAATGTTTAATGACTTTGCATTATCAGCAATCCATTTTAAAGCTGAATAACAATCCTCAATTGGTGCTGGGTAAGGGTGTTCAGGTGCTAAGCGGTAGTCTACAGATACAACCACACAGCCAGCTTCTTTTGCAAACCTCATACAAGTATCATCGTTATCATCTATAGAACCTAAGATATAACCACCACCATGTATCCATAATAAGACAGGTAAAGATTCATGATTTGATTTTGGACGATAAATTCTTAATGGTAACGGATTATCATCAGGTCCAACAATGACTTTATCTTTTAACGAAAGGGAGTCATCAACAACGGTAGGTGGTCTCATTTGAGCTATCCCTTCTCTGATTGATTGCAAGTTTTCCGGGCGTAAATCGAGATCCGGAAACATCTCTAACCCTTGTAATAATTCTGGATTTACTCTAGTTTTCATTTTAGCACCTCTATTTGTAATTGTTTTCAAATAAATGAAGTGTATTCTAAGTAGTTTAATTGTGAAAGAACACCACAATTAAATTGTAAATTGGATATGTTATAACAGTCAACAGAATATTCGGAAATTAAAACCTTTCTCAAGAAGGAGTTTCATGCAATTAATAATACAAGTTGTGGATTTAAGAGCAAAGTGTTTTAATGTCATTGCATTTATGTACATTTAGTTGTCTGATTAAACTAAGTGATACTTGTTCGAATTCATACTCGGAAAAAATTCATGCATATATATATAATTTCATGAAATCCTTATATGCAAGTATTAATATGGGAGAACAATAGAAAAAATTCTTTTTGAGTTTAGAAAAGGGGTAGATTCTTTTTCTTTATCTAGACTCATGAAGAATTTATAGATAGTTAGCTTAAAAAATAAACAAAAAGAGAAAAACTAACAATACAAGTATAAGATTATGTACTTAGTAACCTCTCACTTTAAGGCATGACATTGGATAAGTGCGGGGAGTTCAATCTATTTTGAATAAAATTGATAGTATCAGTTGCAATTTTTTTACGTTTAAGAACGATCCCCGCATGCCCACATGTATAAATATATCGTGTAGGTCTTTCCCAAGATTCCCACAAGTAGTCTGTATCCTCAGAATGCACATATAGATCGTGCTTACCTGAAATTAATAAAATATTTTCTTTTTTTACTTTTGGCAATGCTTGACTCGGTTCAGTGATTTTCCAATAATCTATTAAATCATCATACGTAACACCATGATGTTCCAAGTCTTCTCTAATAAATTTACCTGGAGTTGTATTCCAAATAGAATAAGAAAGTCGATTTGCATAGAAAATGGATGCTAACACATCAATTTCTTCTTCAACAAGAGAGGCTAAGTTAGTAATAAATCCACCTAAACTAACCCCTATTAGAATCAGGGGACCATTTTTATTTGCTTTAATCCATTTAATCAAAGCTCGTAAATCAGCTACCGCTTGTCTAGTTGCTTGTACTGTTCGTTCAATATTTGCACTTACCATATACTCTCCACTGAATAAGGATTGATCGGGTTTTCTTTCAAAATGATAGGGTAGAGTGAAATAATACATATTCCACTTGAGGCTGGTCATATGATCGTGGAATATTTTTTTCACACGTTCGTTAGAATCCATTCTCCAACCATGAACAAAGATAACATGAGGTGCATTTTCATTTTTATGTAAGAATAATTCCCCAGTTACAGAGTCGTTGCATGAATCACCGGATTGAACCGAGCTTTTATATTTGAATTGCCCAACCATGTATTCATTTTTTTGCTTTAAATGCTTAATGTCAAAATGAATATAGGATGGTTTTACTTTATAAAAAGATTCTATGTCCTTTATATTTAATGAAGTGTTAGAAAGGGAAGTATACTGAAACGCTACACTTCTTTTTTGTGTAAATCATATAAGGCGTACCGATCAATGAGTTTTGAAAAAATCAAATTAACCTCCTTCAAAATACATATTGTTTAAAACACAGACAAAATTTATGTTTTAAATTAATTAGGAAATATTCTCTTTTCCTAATAGTAGGTGCTTGAATTATAAAAATAGATGATAAATTTGTATATTATATTATAAATCTTGCAATAAAATAAAACTATAAATAATTTATATTAAAATTTAAGAAGCAAATTAATATTCTTATCCTTATAAAAGAATGCTAACTTGCTTCTTTTCTTATTAAAAGATGTAATTTCTATGAGGAACTTAACAATTCCCATATAGATATTCACAAATAGGTTCTCTATATTTATTGTAAAGAAATTATACAATAAATATTTTTATGTTACATACATTAAATCAAGCTTAACCTCTCTTTTTTCTATAAGTCTCTTAAATTGACTAACTCCTTACCAATATTCTGAATAACTACACATAAACTCCTTATATCTCTAGTTAAACTACCGATTAGCTCCATATAAACTCTAGATAACCTATATAGAATACAAGTTATCAAGGAGGTAAGAAAAAATGAATTTTATGAAACGAGCAATTCTCAGTATGAAAAAAAGGATAGGAACATCATTAATTTTGATGGCAGTTTTTCTGATTGTTACAAATTTGGTTCTTTCAGGTTTCACAATCCAAAATGCATCAAAAAAAGCAGCGGATGCTGCAAGAAAAAAACTTGGTGCAGATGTTACTTTAGGTCTTGATTTCGACAAATTAGGTCAAAAAGCTAAGGAAACTGGAGAAATGCCAAATCCGCCGCAGCTCGATGCAAAAGAAACAGATCAATTAGCGAAGTCCAAGTATGTAAAAGATTATAATTACATAGCTAACACTTTCGGTATTTCTGATGGGCTTAAACTAGTAGGAGCTTCAGAAGGAGAAGAAGAAGGAAAAGGTAAAGTGGGAATGGCGGCTGCGCGAGGCGGTTCAAGCTCTGGTACAGAAATAGATATGAATGCTTCTTTTATGATTGAGGGAGTTCGCAAGACTGCATTACAAGAAAGCTTTAAAAACGGAAAAAGTAAAATCATTGATGGAAAACCAATAACAGAGCAAATGAAGGATCAGAATGTAGCTTTAATGGAAAAACGATTAGCGGAATTAAACAATTTGAAAGTAGGAGACAAAGTTAAAGTGCAATCAGGGGATAAGAAGGAAACCCTTGAGGTTGAAATTATCGGTATTTACGAAACAAATGAGCAAGCAATGGGTCAACAGGCTCCTCCTATTATGGATCCAGCTAATAAACTATATATGCCGCATTCAACTATGAAAAAATTAGAAGTAGACCAAGGTATAAGTAGTGTTCAAGTCGTGTATTTCTTGAATGATCCACAATATATTGATGCATTTAAAAAGAAGCAAGAAAATCTAATATTGATTTTAATTATTATAAATTAGATGCGCATGATTCATTGTACAAGCAAATGATTGGTCCTATCGAAAATATCTCTTCGACTTCTCAAATGATTATTTATATTGTATCGATTGCAGGTGCGATCATTTTAGGATTAATCATTATGCTATCAATTAAAGGACGTCGTAAAGAAATGGGAATTCTATTGTCCATTGGAGAGAAAAAGTGGAAGCTGATGGCGCAATTCGTAGTAGAAGTAGTGTGTGTCGCTATTTTAGCATTTGGATTATCCATAACAACAGGAGCTAAAGTTTCTCAATATATCGGGGATAATTTACTTTCGAATGAAATTGCTACTTCAAGCGAAGAAACAGATACCTCGCAACATGGTACTGTAATGATGGCTGGACCTGGTGGTACTCTACAAAATCAAAAAGAAGATCCGATTGATAAAATTGATGTAAGTGTAACAGGAGAAGATGTAGGGAAAATGGGTGGAATTGGACTAGCTATTGCTATAATAGCAACGCTTCTTCCAGCATTATCTATTCTACGTTTAAACCCAAAACAAATTCTTTTAAAAGATGAATGAGGAGGCTCGATATGGAGACAATTTTACAGTTTAAAAATTTGGATTATTATTATGAAAGTAATGGAAAAAATGTAGCGATACTAGAAAATGTTAACTTTTCTTTTCAAAAAGGACATTTCTACACGATTTTAGGACCATCTGGATCTGGTAAAACCACAACCCTAAGCTTAGGTTGTGGACTAGATGTCCCTAAAAATGGTTATGTACTGTATAATGGCAAAGATATTAGAAAAATTGGTTTGGATCGATACCGTAATCAAAATGTATCTGTAATTTTCCAATCTTATAACTTAATAACCTATATGACAGCTCTTCAAAATGTCTTAACAGCAATGGAAATTACAGGTGTTAAAGTGCAAAATAAAACAGCAAGAGCATTACAATTATTAGAGAGGGTAGGACTCTCAGAAGCTGAAGCGAAACGAAACGTCCTGCAACTAAGCGGTGGGCAACAACAGCGTGTAGCAATTGCTCGAGCACTATCTTGTAATGTTGATTTATTGATTGCGGATGAGCCGACAGGAAACCTTGATGAGGAAACCGCAATGGATATTATAGAACTGTTTCAAGAACTTGCACATAAAGAGAATAAATGCATTATTGTTGTGACGCACTCACAGGAGGTTGCTAAAAAATCAGATCGTGCAGTGTATTTAAGTAAGAAGAAGTTGGTCGTAAATGAAATCTAATATAAACATCGTAGTTGTTCAATTCACATAATTTTCAAAATCCAGACCTTTCAAAAGCTTATATTTATTTTATAATAAAATCAAGCCATAACCAAAATGGTCTCCCTGTACTGAATGTTAAAATAGTTTGTTGTTCCCGTTTTAATAATATTTGAAAAAGAACTTGTAGGATATTCTACAAGTTCTTTTTAGTATAATTGGTTACCTATATCATGGGATAATCACACATAAAAAACGGAACATTACCTAGATTTATAATCTAAATATCGTCCCGTTTACCTACTCTGTATAGTTATTGCAGAATTAAACCTACAATCATAATTAAACTAAATACTATCATCCAACCAAACGCACAATAGCCAAAAATTCTAATCCATTTAGGTAATTGATGCATGTTAATTTTATTTGTGGGAACTCCTTGCATAGAAAACATCATTTTTTGATCTCTATCTCTATTATTTTGTTGTTCATGCATAATATCATCACCTTTCCAGAACTATTGTGTTTATAGTATATCAGCCTAAAGAAAATTATGTACAGAATAAGAGGGGATAGCATAAATATTATGTGGTGAATTTTATAAATAAAGACATTTAATTGCCATGGTTCTAAGCGCTAATACGTTATAAATACTGAACAAGAGCCCTACATAAATAGGACTCTTGTTCTTCAAATATTAAGTTGCTGGATATAGATTAGAACCAAGGTAACGTTCTTTTATAATTTGAAGATGATGAAGCTCATGACCAGCAATGATGTATGCTAATGCACGAACTGTAACTTCAGAATTATTCGCATTTCCTCTTTGTGACCAAGCTTCTTTATCTAAGCTTCTAAGTAAATGCAGGGTAGATTGGCGAACAACTATTAAATTCTCAAGAAGATCTTGCATAGATTGCTTATCAAAAGCAGCTCTAAGAACATACATATCATCATTATAGCCTGGAAGTTCTGCTGTCTCGCCTCGAGCGATTGATAGCAATCGATACGCCATAATCCGTTCTGTATCTGCTATATGACCGATTACTTCTTTTATACTCCATTTAGTAGGAGCATACCGGAAAAGTCCCTCACTATCAGAAATTCCCTTTAATAAAAGATTCGTTTCCTTCATTTGTTGTTCTAGAATATGTATGATATTTCCGTCTGATACCAAGTTGGTATACGTTGCATAATAGGAGTTATATTCACTTGCTTGTGGTCTTATTTGCATACGAATCATCCTTTTTGTTTTATGTTTAATCTTTATATATAGCTTAACATAAAAGAATTCCAAATTAATCTGAAAATGGAGGTGAATATACATTTTTCATCCTCCTTTTCAGTTTCATAGATGAAATGTATCTCAAATAAGAGAATCTAATTTGCTGCTAAGCGTAATTTCGCTTTTCTGCTGTTATAGTAGAAGGTAAATATTTAAGGTGAATACAGTTTTTCGCTACTTATGACAATCGCCATTTAAAAAGTAGCATACGTCATTAAACGAAAAGCCTGTTAATAAGTTTATACTTACTACAAAAACAAATAAACTCATCCTATTTAAAGGAGAGTTTATTTGTTTTTATGTTTAGATAGCGGAATACTCATGCAAAATTGCACACTATGTTCCATATTTTTTATTGAATACTTTATATCTAACGTTTCAAGAATTTGTTTAACAATATATAGCCCCAAACCACTTCCTCCAGTATTTCGATTCCTTGATTTTTCAATTCGATAAAATGGTTTGAAAATTTGTTGAATATCTTCATCTTTAATATTGATACCTGTATTTATAATTTTCATTTCGATTTGATCTTGTTTAGAATTCTCTCTTAACTTTATATAGACTTTTTCATTATGTGGTGAATACATAACCGCATTGTGGATAATATTTTTACATGCTTTTTCTAAAAGAGCACAATCTGTATAAATAGAAAGGTCAGAATCAATTTCTTTTATTATTTCGATGCTTTTTTGAGAAGCAAAAAATTCGAGATCTTTTGTGATTGTACCTATTAACTTTGAAGGGTTAACTTCCTCTACTTTTAGTTTGAAGGTGTGTTGTTCTAATTTCGATACGCTTAAAATTTCACGAACTAATTGTTCCATACTTTCAATAATTCGATGATTTTTCTTTAAATATTGATCGCGATTTTGATAAGGGCCAATATTGTAAATCATCCCTTCTAAGTAGCCTTTCATTACAGTAAGAGGGGACTTTAATTCATGTGCTACAATCGCAAAAAACTCTCTGCGTTTTGTTTCTATTTCTCTTTCTTTTTCAATATCATTTTTTAATTGTTCATTTGCTTTTTTTAAATCAAACATAGCTTGTTGTAAGTTAATAGACATGTCATTCAAACTATTAGACAATTCTCCTAACTCATCTGTAGAGCGAACCTCAATTTTTTCGGAGAAATCTAAATTTGCCATCTTTTGTGCACCTTCATTAATATAAATAAGTGGCTTTGTAATAAACCTGGAATAAAAATAAGCACTCCCTATACCAATAATGAGCACAATGATACTAATATAGGGGAGAAAGCGTACTAAAACTTGTGAAGCTTCATCAATCGGTTGAAATGTAGCAAACACTACAAGCGTTAAACTACCATCTTGGAATTGAATTGGTTTCGTAACATTATATGAATTGCTGAGGGTACTTGCATTCTCGAATCGTGTGGCTTTAGTAACTACTGTTTTTTGCGTACCACTTTGAATAAAAGAAAATGAAGGAGAGTAAATAATTACTCCTTCTTTATTTTGAAGATAAAGCATCGCATTATTTTTTTTTGCGTATTCATCAAAAAGTGGTATCGCATCTTGAAACGTAAGATCTTTAGACTTATCAATGATTTCGTTTATCCCTGTTTGAAGTTGATCTGTTTTATATTGCTCATAAAACGTAGGGAGAAAGAAATATAAAGTTAAATAAATCAATACTGCAAAGGATAATAAAATGAGAGATGTAGTCATAAAGAGTTTATAAGTAATTCGCTTCATCTTCATGAGTTTCACAATACTATTCATCAATTTTATAACCAATACCCTTTATTGTTTTAATATAAGGGATAGCTAATTTTTTGCGTAGGTTTTTAATATGTGTATCAATTATTCGTGTTTCTCCAAAATAATCGTAACCCCAAACTTTCTCTACGATATTTTCTCTTGTGAGTACTTTTCTCTCATTTTGAAGTAGTAGTTGTAGAATTTCAAACTCTTTTGTCGTTAATATAATTTCAACGTCATTTACATATACTCTATATGCATCCACATCAATACGCACTTCTTTAAATATCAAATGATTATTTACATTTTTATCATAACTTCTTCTAAGTACAGCTTCGACTCGTCTAATCAAAACATGAAATGAAAAGGGTTTTGTTATATAATCATCGATCCCAAGGTCGAATCCTTTCATTTGATCTTCCTCTTCTTCCAACGCAGTTAGCATAATAATTGGTACGTTTGACTGACTTCGGATCATTTTAGAAACTTCAAACCCATTAAGATTGGGCATCATGACATCTAGAAGAATTAAATCAAAGGATTGCTTATTAAATTGTGTCATACCCTCTAGTCCATCTGAAGCGACTACCACTGTATAATGCTGTGTCATTAAAAACTGTTTAATTAATTCCTGAATTTCTTGATCGTCCTCTACCACGAGAATATGATAGTTTTTCATAATATCACCTCTGGTAGTCATTATAGCCGTACTATCTGGAGTTTATGTGG
>NZ_JAEKEJ010000017.1:0-2545 GCF_016651175.1 Bacillus sp. TH13
ATTTCGTTTGTCGCTTGCGACGTTAATGTCATCGGCGACTTGTTCTATATTACACTTCATTTGTATAATCGTCAACACCTTTTTATAAAGATATTCAAGTTAATATTTTTATGCTCTTTTAACTAGATACGCCTCTCCAAGGATTCATTACCGAAAAGCTACCTTCTGCTTCTATTTAACCTATTCTTCCAAAATATATTCAAGTTAATTTAAACCCTAGACTTAATTTGTACAGAAGTTTTTACCTAGCGAAACTAACAATCTTATTTTAATAAATATTAATACCTCTTTGTTTATCACACCCTCTATTAGAAACGATTGAAGATATACGTATTCTTATAACAGACAACGATACAAAAATCCATAATACACTCATATACTACTCTAGTTATAGAGTCCCAAGTTCTCCTTATATGAAGTAATGATTGCTTATCTGTTTACTCGTAAATATATAGAAGCACACTAATATATTTATTAACTATCCCTTTTTCACTGAAATATCAGCCTTATATCTCCTTCATCTTTAGTATCATCTATTTCCATACAGCTATATTCTCTTAATAAACATTTAAGATATGCTCAAGATTTGAATTGATTAATAGCATTTCCTTTTTAAACACATATACTGGATTAAAAATACGTACCTCAATTGATCAAGTGCACCGAACAAACATATACAGAACACCCGTTCCTTTCATTGTTTCACTTTTTATATAACATTAATAGATCTTTATCCTATACCTATATTTACGTTTTACCGCTAAAAGAGCGAATCATTTCACTAACAAAGCATTTAGTTTTATTTCTAGTATATATCCACCTTTTGAAATACATATAGAATCATAAATTCCTTTTTTTCTATCTAACCCCCTAAGAATACACAACCACACAAAAAAACAATTCTACAACAAGGTATACGACGGCTGCACAATTATAAATCATAATCCCCTCAATACCTACAGGGGCGCTGTCCGCCTTTAACGCAAATATATACTAAAAAAATTTCAATATGAAATGGGCCGGAATTTCTATTCTAAGAAAAATCCGGCTCTTATTTTTAGGCAACAACCAAAATCATTTTTACATTCAGTATTAAATGTCTATTCAATATTCCCTACTCTGCTCTGGTAAAGGTGAATGTATCGTATCTGTCACTGCATAATATAGATTTTCTGGATGTTCGGCTATCCGATGACATAAATACAAATACCACTCTTTCCCATAAGTCAAATACACTCTAGCGTTATGTCCTTTGTTTTTCAAATCTCTTAACATATCCGGACGAATTCCATATAACATTTCTATTTCTACATTAGGGTGACTAAAATATTGACGTTGCTCCATCTCTTTAATAAGAATTTCATCATGTGTAGCTATAGATACAGGGTGATGGTTTTCAACTAGTTTTTCTACAATTTGAAGATACTGTTGATTTAAATCAGTTGATCTAGGCATAGCAATATCCGGAACTTCTTGATAGGCACCTTTTACAACTCTTATTTTTCCTGGATAATGAAGGAGTTCTTGAATATCATTGTTTGAGCGGTATAAATGTGCCTGTATTGTTATCCCTACATTATGATATTGCTCAGTTACCTTTTTATAAATGGAAAGAATGTCCGCTGCTTTAGATGATTCTTCCATACTTATCATAAGGGTAGTTCCATGTACTTTCGCCTTCTCTGCCAACTCCATTAAATGAATATAAGATATTTCTGGATCTATAGACAATCCAATATGAGATAAATCAAGTGATACTGTTTGTTTCATAGATAGAGTACCTATGTCCCCAATAAGATTCAAAAACTCATTTTTTGCTTTATAACATCCCTCTATATCAAGAGTATTTTCCCCTATGTATTCTAGTGAAGTATGATAACCTTTTGTAATTAGTTCTTTTGCCGTCCCAATCCCCTCATGTCTCGTTTCTCCGGTGACAAAGCGTTTCGCAGCTTGTAACAATAACGCATAGAGTTCATTGGATTGTTGAACATATGCTTTTATATGTTCATTCCGTTTTACATACACCTTCTTTAAATCAGCTTATCCTTTCTAAATTTATTACTGAAGGTTATTTGGAACGGCATATTATGAAGATGAAAAAAATCTATAAAAATCGAAGAGACTTCCTTATCCAGCAATTAAAATCAGCATTCTCAAATACAATCAATATTTTCGGTTATTCTACAGTATTACATCTGATTGTTGAATTCAATCAAGTTCAATTCACAAAAGAATTACTTGAGAAAATCCAACAACTCGGAGTGAAAGTATATCCTGTGGAAGATCACGCCATTGAAAAAGGAAAACATTACAATCGAATTATTATAGGGTATGGACATTTAACAACTGCAGAAATAAAAGAGGGTGTGAGTAGGCTCCAGAGGGTAATACTTCGTATATATATTCTTGTTAGCAAATAGACTTTAAAGCTTAGCCATATTTTCCTGAAGGTATGCTACTTAAATGTGAAATTCTAATAAAATAAAGTTTTTTCTTGCTAGATAAACTTACTCATAGAGCTTACATTAATTACAAGTTTATT
>NZ_JAEKEJ010000018.1:0-22166 GCF_016651175.1 Bacillus sp. TH13
ATAAAATGCAATAACTCAAGCATTTCATTATTATTAACTTCTTCTTCATCCTCATAAAATTCTTCTATCATTGTTTCTTGAACAGGTACATGATCCAAACTCTTTTCCATTTGTTCTAGTTGTTCTTTTGATAAATTAAGAGGATTTTCTTCACATAACTGTTGGTTTATAGTCTCCAAAACAATACCCCTCTTTCTCTAATCTTTCTTTCAACTTCATCCCATCAACACGTTCCTTTTCGTCATCACTATCTAACAAAGCCATAGCAATATGAGCCATCAATTGATAATTCCTAGACTTACTTAACCAACTAATTTTTTCAAACATACAATCACCTCATTATTTAATTAAACATTCGTTTTTCACATCAAATATCAGCTGAAATTTGCACCGCTGCCGTTCCATTTCTTAAACAAATCACGAACATTATTACCATCCACCAGAATCACAAGAACCTGAATCATAAGAAGAACTTGAACTAGAATCATATGAAGAACTTGAACCACATGAAGAACTTGAACCCGAATCATAATCGTATGAAGATGCTAACAAAGACGTATTAAGTAAATAATCCGTACTAGAACTACTAGATTTACTTGAACCACTTGAACTACTTGAACTTCTCGAACTAGAATTCGAATAACTACTTTTACTCAAATTCACTTTTGAAGACTTATTAGAACTACTAGAACCACTAAATTTACTAGAACCCTTATAACTATCATCAACAAAAGTCCCTTTGATAACCTTTATAATTAAAGGAATCAAAACAAAAGGTATAGCAAACACCAATAAGAACCAAGAAAGTCTCAAAAAAGCATCAATTACATCATTTTGTGGAAAATTTAACATATTAACTTCTCCCTTCTTATAAACAAATCACAAACATTATTTAAGCAATAAAGTAAGAACTACAATGACCCAAGGAATCATTTCTTTAAAATCAAAAGATTTTTCCGTATCATATTTAAAAATATTTTTGATCGTAGTTGCACGTCTTAAAGTTTTTAACTTTTCAGCTTCTACTTTGCTAGGAATATCAACATTAAACACATACGCTATAGCGCCCTCAGTTTCGTTATAATAGCGTTTTGCATCATCTGTTTTATAAATGGCTGTTTCAGTCTCTACTACATCACTATCAGCACATTTAACACGTTCTACATACATAACATCATCACGAATAACAAACGCTTTATGATTACTAAAAGTTTGACCGTTTTTTTTCTTAAACATCATCTATACCTCACTTGCTCATTTTTCTATATATAAGAAATGTTGGAAGTACCAAGAACAAGAATAGTCCTAATCCAACCGAACCACCGATTGTAAAAAATACGCTAAATACATTTGTATTCATAAATTACTCTCCTGTAAATTTGTTATATAAAAATAAAGCGGTTAAACCAGTAATAATACCACCAACAATAGCAACACCAGGACTCACATTAAATAATTCCATTCATAATCACTCCTCAATAAATAAATAGTAAACTAACCATAATAAACAAATACCAACACACGAAGTATAGAAAAAATATTCCGCAAGGGTAAAAAACAACAATTCCATCTATAACTACCACCATTTCACGAACACTTTAAATTCAATAACACCATGCTTAAATGCCATTACTACAAACAAAATCCCGTAAGTGGCTGCCAATACACAGGCGGTACTTACAAATATGACCCAACCATTTCCAAGCATCGCAAACGCCTTAAAAAACGAATTCGGATTAATTGGATGCGATGCCGGAACAGTCAACTTCATAATTGCGTCAAACATTTTATTTAACCAACCAAAAATCGGACTAAAAATAGTATCAATAACAGATTTCATAACACACCTATTTCCTTCTCTCAGGGAAATTAAACCCCATGCTACCGCCATATAAGGAGAACACTTTCATTCCAAAGAACAACCATAAAAAGGCTGTAGCAACCATTGGAACAGTGGTCATTAACCCCGTAGGCATTACCTTATCAATAACAACTTGGAAACCGTTTTGGGCTTCATGTGGTAGATACACTTTGCCACTAGGGACAACTCCAATCCACATAAGTAAAGTTTTGATAACACTTGTAGCCGTAGCCCAAAAAAACTGGAACAAAGCCGTAAATATTTTCACGATCAATACAACAACTTTGAACAAACAAGCGAAAAAATAAAAAATACACTCTAATAATTCTAGTAAATATCCTAATGGTTTAGCTAAAAACTCCATTGTCGCTTTAAATCCATTTACAAGACCATTACCAACTTTACTCAAACCATTTAAAATAGCATCAGTCATAAATTAATAGCCCCAAGTCAAAATATCTTTAAACTTGATACAAATAGCAAACGTCAGCATCACAACAAAACATACATATATAGTTGTATCCGAGTAATCCAAGCACAACTTTAAAGCACTGAAAATATCATTAATCGTTAACATATATACACTCCTTACCTTAGAACAGGGTCTCTCGTAAGAAACGGGTCTCTACTCATAACAGGGTCTCTTCCTACAGGTTGCTCCCTTTCTGGAACCCCATCTTTACCTGAAGGTCTATCTCTATCAGGTGTCTTATCTCGACTTGATGGACCATCTCTATCAGGTGTTTTATCCCTAGAAGGTGTACCATCTCTATCAGGCGTTTTATCCCTAGAAGGTGTACCATCTTTATCAGGTGTCTTATCCTTACCAGATGGTTTATCACGTTCCGAAGGCTTATCTCTATCAGGCGTCTTATCTTTTTCAGATGGCTTATCCCTATCAGAAGGCTTGTCCTTCTCTGTTGGTTTATCCTTCTCAGGCGTTTTATCCTTTTCAGATGGTTTATCCTTCTCAGTAGGTTTATCCTTTTCAGAAGGCTTGTCCTTCTCTGTCGGCTTATCTTTCTCAGACTTATCTTCCTTCTTCATTTCCTTTCCATCTTCATCCTTCCAAGGTTTTGGATCAGGTGCATCAGGAAGAGCATCCGTTGGAACTTTTTCTTCTTTTCCTTCTTTAAAATACTCATTTTTATCTTCAAATTTTTCATTTTCATCTTTCGGTCTAATCAAATCAGGCTTTTTCAATTCATCTATTACAACATCCGTTGTAGGCTTCATTTCTTTTAAAATTTCACTTACCGTATCTTTAATCGTATCAACGGCATCCGAAATCTTCTTATTAGAATCAGCAATATCTTTCGTATTCTTTGCTATTTCTTTATTAGATGTTTCAATATTTTTTAAAGCATCATTTATATCTTTTAAAGCTTTATCTAACTTTTCATTATTACCGCCATTATTATTATTTCCACCATTGTTATTATCATCCTTTCGAATTATCTATATCTCCTGACTACCAATTAGGTTTATCAGCGTCAACGTCGCTCATTTAGTACAAATACCGTCATGTATTACCATCATAATCCTGCATACATGTTCAGGATTTAGCTTTTCAATTTCAGGCAAATCCGTAATACTTCAGCTACCTTATGCACGCCAATATACGGTTTCTCCTCCAGTAGCTTGACCATTTTCTGGTAAATCCTTGAAGTTTAAAACGTGCATAACCTAACACTTTCACCATTGTGCAAAAATGTAAAACGCATATGTTCCATTACGATATCACCAATTAATACGGAAACTTATTTTCATTTTGTTCTGGTCTTGTCCATTTCCCATTTCGCTGACTGTTGAAACGAACAATCACTAACTAAATGCAATTAACTCACTCAACTGAAAAACTATAAACATTTCGTCATATCATTAACTCTGATAATCAATATTATATTTACCGTTAACCATACCGTCTATTTAGTCAATAGATCACATTTTTACTTCCCAACTAATTGCATAGAATGTTGGACCATCAGCATATACACGAGGTATTAGAAGTAACATACAATGTAACTACAAATGAACATAATTATAATTGCTATTTTCTTAATCATGATTCTCTAAAATCTCTTTTATAAAGTTTCTTCTTATCAGCTTTATATTGGTCAAACATATCTTTAGTACCTATAAAAATTAACGAACATATAAAAACAGTTACAAAAATCAAAATAATAATTACGCAAATACCGGCAATAGTCATTGCAATATTAGTTAAATCCATTTCAATCACTCCACTCAATTATCTAAAACAACTCTATCCTTATACTCAATAACTTTCACTTTCTTACCAATCTCTACAGAATTATAAAAATCATTAGATACAGACAAATCATAAAGTTTCTTATTCACATAAACTTTAATCGAATATTCCTCACGATTAGACATATCAATTACTGCACCACCAGAAATAATATAATCAGAGGTAGCTTCCTTATGATCCATATCTACAATCACAGATTCTAAACGTTTACCATTCTTCAACAACTCTTCATTCGACCAAAACGAATAAATTGTTACTGAAAAAAGGATTAAGGAGAAAATAACAAAAAGAACATAAAATTTCTTCTCAAGTAAATCCACATCAACAACTCCAATAAAAAAGGAAAGGGAAAAATACTCCCTTCCCTTATGTTTTATATAGGAAACCTTTTCTACTATTGAACTAAATGTGTGTTAACTATTAACCTGATACAAAAATGCTCTTTAGGTTACGAATAATAAAGAATGCTAACGGAATACCAATTGCAAACGCTGCCGCTAACCATAGACTTTGCGTCCAATTCCCCGTTGAAGTAGCAACATCGGCTAAATCGTATTTTAAATTTACTGCTGGCATTCCTTCACCTACAACAAAATTATCCATTTAAAAATTCCTCCATCTCAATCATCTGCATATTGATTTTTATATTTTCTCATTACATAAAACGCAAAAGCACAACCTAAAAGCAAAAGTACATACGGCTTAAAAGTATGCCAAGCATACCCAAATTCCGTAAAAATTGTACTCATATTTGATTTTTCTACATTAAAGGTTGCTTCGGGTATCTTATCGCTATGACGGTCAAATAAACCCATTATCGAACTACTCCTAAAATCTTACCGAGCGTGAACGCTGCAAAACTCGCACCGATCCATAGATACAAAACTGCATCAGCACTAGCAAATGTATTATAGGCGTAACGAATAACTTGATTAATTGGTAAATCAAAACTCAAAAGTTATTCCCCCCATCTTTTATATAGGTAAAGCGACACTATAAGGAGGGCTATGAAACTAGTAATACCAGTAAGGTATTTTACAAAACTAGAATTACTAAACAGCCATACTACTGCATGATTAAAGGTTGAATCATTCATATCCTTAGCAACTCCTTACCAAAGCGTACAAATGCACAACCTACAACAATAATTACTACGGGAAGTCCTAGATATGAATACATTGAAAATAATTCAATCATCTAACAACCTCCCATATCCACTTCATCACGTACAAAACAATAATAGTCAATAGTAGAAAAGATATTGCCATCTCGCCATAAGAAAAGCTTTTAAACACTTGAAAAGTGCCTTCTGTCGTTTCTACAACATAGTTTTGAAATATTTCATTCAAAGATTCTTTAACATTCATTTTTTTGTCTTTATATAACGTTTTTACGCTATATCGATCAATTTAAAATACGCTTTATTTTGATAAGCGTTAATAGATACATTAGCCTTAACAGGTGCACCCATTTTTGTTTCTTTAAACTTTTCTAAAACACCAAAATCCTCACACTTAATAACAACAGTTTTATCATTATCAGAACTATTCGGCTGATAAATATCTAATTGAACATGTTGTTTTTCTTCCCCTTTAAAATTTGATTTCTTAATACTTGTACCTAAGTATTGACCTTCTACAATAACTTGTGGCATAAAATCACACTCCTTTAAATTTTATGAAAAAAATAGAACATAAAATCGAACACTTATTCGCGGCAAGATTTTATGTTCTGATTATAGCAAAAGAAAGGGACAGAAAACAAGATATTTCCAAAAAAAAAATTAAAGTTTTTTATTTTTCTTCAAATGTTCTATAATTGCATCCTCAACAAATTGAGATGAATTCTCTTCTTCTTTAACTAAATCAACATATTTTTGCTTAATTGCAACATTCAATCTAACCTTCTTATCTTCTGGATCAATTCTCTTTCTGCCCATTTTCTAAAAACACCTTTCCTACCAAAAACATATATGTATATATTTCCTACATGAATTCCCTACATACATACTATAAACAAAAAACAAAACCATTAAAAACAACAGTATATAAAAAAAAG
Source organism: Bacillus sp. TH13 (assembly GCF_016651175.1). Taxonomy (NCBI): domain Bacteria; kingdom Bacillati; phylum Bacillota; class Bacilli; order Caryophanales; family Bacillaceae; genus Bacillus; species Bacillus sp. TH13. The sequence goes on from NZ_JAEKEJ010000018.1 coordinate 6,192, forward strand.
AGAGCATTACGCCCTCAATTTTTATTATACTTTGTCATAAAATCATACAAAGCCAATTCAATTAACATATTCTTTGTAATCATCTTATTATTAACAGTGATTTTTTCAGCAAACTTTTCAAAGTCATCGAGTAGATCGTCACGAACAAGAACCGTCTTTTTAATAGTTTTCCCCGAAAAAGGCAATTCCATTAAATCAAACAATATTTTCGCTTCATCACTTTGTTGTATTTTAACAAGCTTCTTTAAAGCTTTAATCTCATCTTCTGAAAAACTTAAGTTATTCACTTCAATTCCCTTTTCTACATTTTTCTCTTCCTTTCGTCCGACTTTTTTCTGAATCTTTTTTTCCTCTTGTCCGACATTTTTCTGAAATTCCTCTTCATTTTGCCCGACTTTTTTCTGAACCTTCACCGAACTCTTTCTTACTTTCTTCTGAAAAATTTCAGAAGACTTTCTTACATTCACCTTATCCTCTTCCGAAGCTTCTCCTACATACTCATATATCTTCAAACTATTATTGAATTTATAACCAACTTCAGACAATCTTCTCGAAAAAGTATCCTTACTAATACCTAATTTCTTAGCTATTTCTACTACTTTTTCACCATTATTAACAGCATCAACTACATCAATCACTTTTTCATATTCCAATACAAACACTCCAATTCCGAATGATTTCATACTATTATCTTAACACATTCCGAACAAATTCCGAATGTATTCGGACAACTTTCTGAATAAATTCAGATTATATTCATATCAAAAACCACCAAAAAAAGCCATAAAAATTACGGCTTTTTAGAATGGACTACATATTTATTTAAATGTATAATACAAGTATTCTTTGATATTCATTTTTTTGTCTTATGGACACAAATCTTCAACGCCATAGAAGATTTCTTTTGGTGTCATGGACAAAATACCCGTCATCTTCTCGCCATAGAAGATGATTTTTTTATGTCCATAACACCATGTACAACGTCAAACACGTTATTTAATGTTACATTTGATACAGGCTCAGGGACTGTATTAATCATAGTAGTTAAAACCATTTCATTAGGAACATAAACTTTTATATCTTTTTTTGCTCTTGTAATGCCTGTATACAAGCAAATTATTAGTATTTAATTTCGGCTGACTATCTACAAATACTGCTACGTTCTCATACTCACTACCTTGTGATTTATGAACTGTAAAAGCATATGCCGGTACAATTTCTTCAGTATCTTCATACTTGTAAAATACTTCTCTATCCTCTAAGATCCAAACGAACACAAACGCCTCGTTCATCAAAATCAATAATTTTTCCAGTATCACCATTACTTACATTTCTAGCTGAACTATTAGCAATAATCATGACTCTATCATTCAAATTATATCTATAATCATCAAAACACTTTGTAATATCATTCTTACTTTCTTGAACAATCATATTAATATCTTTAGCTAATTTCCTTGTATTTGTAAGAATTTGATAACCACCTGAAATTAATTTTAAAACCAATTCTTTCATATCCTTACCAAACAAATTATAATCAACGCTTTTACGCCCTAAAACATTATAAGCTTGTCCAAGTACAGCATCTTCACTTCTAAAAACTTGTGTCAATCGAACTGTATTAACAAATTCTAACGCTTCTAATTCAGGAATAATACTCGTATCATTTACAGGTGGCAATTGAGCATCATCACCCGCAAAAATAATTTTCACGTGACTAGGAACTGCTTGAAGTAATTTTGACAATATCTCACGTGGAATCATTGAAACTTCATCAATAATAAGATAAGCACAATCAATTATGTTGTATTCATTTCTAAAGAACTTCGAATTAAAGTTAGAAGCACAAGTTTTATGTATAGTTAACGATTTATAATCTTGTAAATCATACTCTCTAAACAATTCACGAATCCTACTAGAAGCCTTACCTGTATAAGTACAAACAATTGTCTTATTTGGATCAGGTTTTAAACGATTCAACAAATTAACCAAGAGTATATGTTTTTCCTGTTCCTGCTCTTCCTAAAAGCAAAGTGATACGATTATCAATAAATGATTTCATCAATCTTACCTGATCAAAAGTCAATCCTTCTGTTCTATAATCACCAAGTCTTTCAACTAAGAAATCCATAGAAGATATTTGCAACAAGCGTTCATGAATCATATAACTATATTTAATTTCATCAGATAAATCCATTTCTCTAACTAAATGATGTAACCTTATAGCATGCTCATCACGAAGCATTTTTGAATGTTCTTTTATAAACTCTTCTACAGTTTCATAAACCTCTCCAACATTCGAAGGAATTTCATAATTAGTAGAATTCAACTGATAATCAAAAACAGCTAACTTTTTATATTTAAGATCTTTCTCATCTTTATCATCAAAAATCTTTATAGAATTACTAGAACTAATCAACTTCTTAGTAATATCACTTTCTTTCTGCACCTCTAAATAAGTTTCAATAGTATCTTTCGTAACATAATCAGTAATCTTAGAAACATAATTTGCTACAACACTAGTATCAACATTGTCATAATTCAACTCTTTATTCTTAGAAATAGCATCCTCAACGATATAAGTATTATCATAGACCTCTGAAACACCCTCTACAGTCACTTTCTTTAATAATGTATGAGATATGTATTTATTGCTTAAAAAGTGATAATGAGGTTGTCCACTCTTGTGATACTCAAGAACACGAATAAATTTAAAATCTTCATGCTCATTTTCGGAAAAACGTTTCTCAATCTTTTCTCTCAATTTCTCACAAAGATCATTATCATTTTTCTTCAAACGATAACTTTCATCAAATTGCCTTTTAATAGAATCAGCATATTGTTTTCTAAACGCTATCTTCTTAGACTCTGACAATCTCATATAATACACGCTATTTAATTTTGCTACTTTAATTAAAGCATCCATACGAGCAATAATTTGCAACTCAATATCTAAATCAGATTTTATTAATTTCTTTTTCCTCTTTTCATACCACAAAAGAGCTTTTTCATAAGAAACCTTCTTAATTTTCATATAACCTTCAATTGTAGAATTATGAGTTAAATCTTTACGAATCTTTTTAAATACATTCTCTAAATCTTTAAATCCATCTTTTGATGTAATAGTATTAAAAAAGAAAAGACGTTCATGTTGAGCATAATAACGAACCATTTTTTGTATACGTGCGGAAATTACAGGCTGACAGTTTGGACACTCAAGTTTATTGCACGTCATCAACCGTACATAATGCTTTCCAGTGTCTTTTGCCTGTAGATGAACGGTCTTTTTCCCACACTTTGACGTATCCAGTGCCAAAACTTTCACCTCGAAACATTCAGACTAAAAACGAACACAAATCCATTTAACACAAGCTTTTTCAAAAAGTGCGACTCTATCCCCTATTAATATTAACAAGTTAAGAAGAAATACTAAAAGGAACCTTAATTAAACTAGAATCAAAATCGAAATGCCAAATAAAATAAACAATTATAACAAAAAACAAAATCGTTAAACACATCGAAAAAAACTTACCTACAACCTCATGATTCATATCATATCTCTCCTTGTTCTTGATACTTACGTCTTCTTTCTTGAGCTAAATACAAAAGGAAACTTGTACGATTCAACGCTTTATATTCCAAATTCATTTCTCTAGCAACCGTTTTTCTTCTATCATTTTCAATATCTACTAATTCATCAATCAATAAAATTTCTTCATCAGAAAAACGAAATGATCTATGTTTTTTTACTTCTGCTACTTTAGACATTTAAAAACCTCCTACCAAACTCTTATGTACACATAATATCATAATGTATACACAAAAACAACCCATTGTGTATACGTTTTTAAAAAAAGTAATCACATAGGGTTGAATAATTTATTTTTATCTATTTTATTTTCCTTTTCTAAACTTATAAATTAAAAAGCAAATAAATTGGTATAGCTATGAAACTTAGCCACAATAACCAACCTACGACTTTACCAAAACGGTTCATTACCATATCAAATAATTTAAACACCCATTTTTGAGCCTTTGTTCTCATAAAATAAACCAAACCTATAGCAACAAAACACGTAACAAATAATTGAACATCACTTAAATTAGCCTTAGGCAACATTACAACTGCATAACACATCGCAAAAGATAAAAGAAGTATATCAAACAAAAAATCACATAAACGTCTAGGATTTAAACTCAAATCAGCAAACAAATCAAACACCTCACCATACAAATTTTAAAAACAACAACATAACCAAAGCACATAAGAACCAATAAAACAAAGCCTTGAAAATTCCATATTTCAAACGAAATTTAATCAATAACTTAAAACTCAATTCCTTAAAGAAAAAAAGTGGACTCAAATAAAAAAGACCATATAAAACACCTAACAAAACAGATAACCTATCCCAAGATAAAAGGATTGGATCATTTAAAAACACAAAAACTATTATCGAAAACAACATAATATCCATAATAGGAGAAAGTTTGTTAAACATATCTCCAAATAATTCATCTTTATATCTTTCAGGAAAAAAATATTTAACTAAAAATTTATCGAATTTTTCTAAACGATCCAAAACAAAATTCATTATTACTTATCCTTTCTACATTTATAAAACAATAGCAACATCAAAAGAACAAAGCCTACAGAGGCTATAAGAAGCCCATACTCAGGCTCTTTTATCACATAAGGTAAAAACTTAGACTTCATAAAAAACTCTTCATTCGTAGGCATATACTCGCTCATTCTGATACCGTTTCCTTTGATATAGTTTCTTTTATCGCTTTATAAAAACAATACAATGATATACACCAAAAACCATAAATAATTACACTATCCATCTATATCAACTCTCTTAAATTTAGATATTTTATAAGTATTAATAAACAACATAATCCGATTTAAAATCAAATAAACTGTAATCGGATAAAGTAGCAACACAATAACTTCAAATAGAATCAACTTCTTCAATCCTTTCAATCGTTACTACTACTTGTAATAGTTGTAATTAACGCAACATCTATCGAATCCTTATTACTACTAGAAGAACCACTATAAGTTGATTTACCAACAACCATTCGTTTCATTATCACTAATGACATTAAAACCATAAAACAAGCGCCACATATCCATAAAAACGACCAAAATAAATTAATTAAAACATCGAAATCGTTCATTTAAATCCCCCAAATCGAATGATATGACATATAACCAAGAGCAACAAACACAATACATCCGAACACATTTAAAGACGATAGAAGCAAAAATGAAAGCTTCATATTTCTAAAAAATTTCTTTATATTATCAACGAATAAACAAATTGTATAACCAACACACATCCAACTTAAAACAAAAAATAATATCATCATATAATCACCTTACTTTGAAATTTTTCGACACTTCTTATAAGCAAATACATACAAAATTGAACATCCCATAAGAATACCTACAAAAACCATTATTTCACCTCATTTATCTTTTCTAAGAAAAGCCATAAATCACACAGGGATCATTATGGCATTACATCATGTTTCAGCTTGTAAATAATATAAAATGCTAATGAAATACCAACGGCAAACGCTAACGCAAACCATAATTGAGAAAACATAACTCCTGTACCATCCGAAACATCTTGAAGACTATATGTACTTTCAATAATTGGTATTGTATTTGTATCAGGAATCCCGAACGCTGCAAGACTCAACTCACTAGCATTTCCCGAACGGTCAACCGCTTGAATTTGTATTTTATATTTTCTTTTATTCTCTAACTTTTTAACCGTAAAATTAGTAGAAGAAACCAAATCACTATTAATCTTTATTACCGTCTAAATAGACGTTATATCCTGCTAAATCTTTATCAGAAACTTTATCCCAAGAAGCGATTAAAGCACCGTTAGAAGGCTTAGCAAACACATTTGATGGCACATGTGGTGGAACATCATCTTTTTCTTCTAAAGTCTTTACAGACAAATTAACAGGAGAAGAATCATTCTTATCTCTATCTACTGCAACCACACCAAAATTATATTCTGTTAATGGTTCAAGATTTTTTACCGTAAATTCTTCTTCTAAACCAATTTCAACTATCTTCTTTCCATTTTGTAAAATCTTAAATCCTGCTAAATCATCATCACTAGGCTTTTTCCATTTTAATTTCACCGTTTTATCAGTTGGTTCAGCAACTAAAGAAGATACTGGATTAGGAGGTATTGTTTTAGGGTCTACAAGTGTCGAAACTTTCCTAGTAAGTGTATTAGATTCAAGAATTTCACCATTTGAATCGTATAATGAAACAAACTTAAAACTATATTCCTTATCAGATTCCAAATCTAAAAATTTATAAGATGTATCAGAAGGTGAAACAGTAGCAATTTCTTTATTATCTACAAATACCTTTACACCTCTATAAAGTTCATTTTTAGGATTAGACCAAGTAAATTTAACATCATTCACACCTGGTACAGAATTTAAATTCGTAATAGATGGAACATACTTAGAACCAAAAAGTTTTAAATCAAATAAGGCTGGTCCTCCAGAAATACCAAGATACCTAATATTTTGAACATCAAATTCTTCCTTATACTCTACAGTCTCACTTGATACTGAAGAACCTGCTGGATATACTCTTGTTTCCTTAATTAACTTTCTATCAGCATCATAAAACTGCATTCTAAAAGTCGTACTGTTATATCTATTAACCCTTATAAACGCTCTAAAATTACTAATACTATAATTATCCTTTAAATCTACATAAAACGGAGATGGTAAATAATAAACTGTAGAATCATTATTATCAATCACTTCATCAAAATATCTAGAATTTAAAGTATTTTTAAAATATATATCATTAGCAATAACAAAACCTTTTCCTTTAGTTAAAATATTAGTCTCCTTTTCTTCTGCATAAACATTAAACGAACACATAAACACTAAAAGAAAAGACACTACAACAAAACACTTCTTAAATCGCAATCAACACACCTCTACCTCCATTTAATTATTTATTATTTAAACAAAGATCATTATGGCAACACAGTGTGTTTCAACTTGTAGATAATATAGAATGCTAATGGAATACCAACTGCAAACGCTAATACAAGCCATAATTGAGAAAACATAACTCCAACACCATCAGAAACATCTTCTAAACTATATTTACTCTCGATAATAGGTATAGTATTTGTATCAGGAGTCCCAAACGCTGAAAGACTCAATTCACTTGAATTTCCCGAACGGTCAACCGCTTGAACCTGTACTTTATACTTTCTATTATTCTCTAAATTTTTAATCGTAAAATTAGTAGACGAAATCAAATTACTATTAATCTTTTTACCGTCTAAATAGACGTTATATCCTGCTAAATCTTTATCAGATACTTTGTCCCAAGAAGCGATTAAAGCACCGTTAGAAGGCTTAGCAAACACATTTGACGGCACATGTGGTGGTTCTTCATCATTTTCCTCTAAAGTCTTTACAGATAAATTAACTGGCGAAGAATCATTTTTATCTCTATCAACCGCAATAACACCAAAATTATAATCTGTTAATGGCTGAAGATTTTTCACTGTAAATTCTTCTTCCAAACCTATTTCAGCAACTTGTTTTCCATTTTGTAAAATCTTAAATCCTGCTAAATCATCATCTTTTGGACTTTTCCATTTTAATTTCACTGTTTTATCAGTTGGTTCAGCCGTCAAAGAAAATACAGGACCTGGAGGAACTGTCTTTGGATCAATAAGAGTTTTTACTCCTTTTTGAATACCTACAGATTCACCCTCAGCATAAACAGAGACAAATTTAAAATTATAATTTTTATTCGCTTCTAACCCATCAACTTTATAAGCACTCTCATTCTTATCAACAGTAGCAACTAATTTATCTTCTTTATAAATTTTCACACCAGTAAATCCAACCATATTAGGATTATTCCATGTAAAATTAACATCATTTACACCTTCAACAGCATTTAAATTAGAGATATCATCTAACTTAGTTAAATCAGCTTTAGCAAGTAAACTCATGCCTAAAATAGCATTTTCAATCCCACTAACATTGTATCCAGAAGTATAATCAAACTTTACATACCTAACTTTTTTAAAATTAATATCTTTTTTATATTCCACACCACTAGAAAGCTTTAAAAAATCAGAACCAATTTTATTTTTATTAGAATCAAAAAAAGTAAAGACTGCTTCCGGTTTATAATTCCTAACATTATTACCATCAGAAGGAGTTATCCTAAATTGAGTTACTTCAGCTTCAACACCTAAATCAAAATAAACAGATGGCGTTCGATTATTACCAATATCATAGTTAAAATACATAGGATTATTTGCTATAAATTGTTGACCTTTAAATGAAAATACTTGGTCAAAAGCTAAACTTGTATATCCTTTTTTACCTTGTAAAATTGAAACCTCTTTAACTTCTGCACTCGTAAAACTAGGCAAAACAGATAAACACATTATCATCATTAAAGAAAAAACCGCTAAATACTTCTTAACTTGCAATTAACACACCTCTACCTCCATTTAGCTAAATCTTTAACAAGGAACCAAGTAGTATTTTTCAAAACGCTACACTGAAAAATCTCCACTTTCTACACTTCGTTACGTCCTTGTGAAACATTTTTAGGCGCTTTTGGGCTTATCGCCAAGCCGTATATACCCAAAAGTAAGAGTTACGCTAATCGGCTTGTTCTAGCAATTATAAGCGCCTAATCGCTTTCCTAACGTCCATATTCTTGGCCCTACTTCTTAACAATCACGTTTTATTTTAAAGCCAGCCTTCCAACCCCAAAAGTAAGGGAAAAGATTTAAACATCTCTTATTAACTCTCTTTTTAATTCTTTACTTAAATTTTTCAATTGATATTCAAATCTATACAATTCTAGCTTTTCTTGTTCTGTAAACTCATATTTCGTATCTAAACGCCTAATATGACTCATACACGACTCAAACGCTTCTATAGTACCTTCTACTTGTCTTTTTACTCTTTTACTACCTATCACAACAATCACCCCTCAACGCATACTATCTAAGTACAAACGAACCACAGTTAAACTATCAATCACCTTGTAATAATCCCTTGGATCAATACCCAAAAGTTTTAATTTCTCCTTTAAATTATCAATTTCATCACATACATTTTTTATTGATTGCTCCACAACAAAACTATTTTTCATGTTTCAATCATCCCCTTAACATTAACCGCTCATGCCCACCCGCTAGGGCGTGTGTGCATTTCGTGCTAACGCATTTGTTATATCGCTTGTTTCAACTCTCTCAACATCTTTAGTTTGTCGAGGGTTTCATAATACAAATCGTTCGTTTTCTTCAAATCGACCAGTAAACTATCAAACTCAGCCTTATTTGCTGGATATTCTAACGGAGTTACCATTGAATGAGTATCAAACACCTCATTTACCAACTTAATAGCATTCTCTTTTTTCATTTTCATTGTTTTTAGCAATCTATCTTCTTGATAATCTACTATTGGATAATAAAAATATTTTTTATCCTTTCTTACCGGAACATATACATATGTAATATCTCTAAAACGACTATCCACATTACTAAATAACGGAGTTGTAAGCATCAATGTACAACGCATTTTCCGTAAGAAGAAAGCAATATGAGAGAAGTATTTAGAAGCATTAGACAACGAGTTTCGGCTGTCTATATCTAAATGACACTCATCTAATAACAAAATACTCGATGGCTCTTTAGCAATCTTTAAAAAATCCTTAAACGATGTAAAAGGCTTAGAACCTTTTACACCAAAATTCGAATACAATGTACATCCTGTTTTCTGTTGGTACATCTTAGCGTATAGAACCATACCTAACGTTTTACCGGTTCCCATGAAACCAGTGAATGTGTAAATATACATTATCGGCTCACATCCCTTTGTATCCTTTGTTGTTCTCTCATATGCTTGTTCATTTCAGGCATTACACCATTCGCACTAGCAACTTGAGCCTTTATAAGACCTGATAATTTCGCATTACCCTTAATTCGGTCAGCAAGCGTAATTTTATTAATTAATTCAAAGAATCTTTGGAATGGAGTTACTTTCGGTTTCATATCAACCATAAATTTCGCAATATCTCCAACTCCCATTTCTCGCATTAAAAACATAGCTTTTACCTGTTCACTTTTAAGAGGAACACCGTTCTGTTGCATAAAATGCAATAACTCAAGCATTTCATTATTATTAACTTCTTCTTCATCCTCATAAAATTCTTCTATCATTGTTTCTTGAACAGGTACATGATCCAAACTCTTTTCCATTTGTTCTAGTTGTTCTTTTGATAAATTAAGAGGATTTTCTTCACATAACTGTTGGTTTATAGTCTCCAAAACAATACCCCTCTTTCTCTAATCTTTCTTTCAACTTCATCCCATCAACACGTTCCTTTTCGTCATCACTATCTAACAAAGCCATAGCAATATGAGCCATCAATCGATAATTCCTAGACTTACTTAACCAACTAATTTTTTCAAACATACAATCACCTCATTTTTTTCATTAAACATTCGTATTTCACTCAAAATATCAGCTGAAAAGATCCTGGAATTCCAGATCCTTTTTAACTAAATCACGAACATTATTACCATCCACCAGAATCACAAGAACCCGAATCATAAGAAGAACTTGAACTAGAATCATATGAAGAACTTGAACCACATGAAGAACTCGAACCCGAATCATAATCATATGAAGATGCTAACAAAGACGTATTAAGTAAATAATCCGTACTAGAACTACTTGATTTACTTGAACTACTTGAACTACTTGAACTTCTCGAACCAGAATTCGAATAACTACTTTTACTCAAATTCACTTTTGAAGACTTATTAGAACTACCAGAACCACTAAATTTACTAGAACTCTTATAACCTTCATCAACAAAAGTCCCTTTGATTACCTTTATAATTAAAGGAATCAAAACAACAGGTATAGTAAACATCAATAGAAACCAAGAAAGTCTCAAAAAAGCATCAATTACATCATTTTGTGGAAAATTTAACATATTAACTTCTCCCTTCTTATAAACAAATCACAAACATTATTTAAGCAATAAAGTAAGAACTACAATGACCCAAGGAATCATTTCTTTAAAATCAAAAGATTTTTCCGTATCATATTTAAAAATATTTTTGATCGTAGTTGCACGTCTTAAAGTTTTTAACTTTTCAGCTTCTACTTTGCTAGGAATATCAACATTAAACACATATGCTATAGCGCCCTCAGTCTCGTTATAATAACGCTTTGCATCATCCGTTTTATAAATGGCTGTCTCCGTCTCTACTACATCACTATCAGCACATTTAACACGTTCTACATACATAACATCATCACGAATAACAAACGCTTTATGATTACTAAAAGTTTGACCTTTTTTTTTCTTAAACATCATCTATACCTCACTTGCTCATTTTTCTATATATAAGAAATGTTGGAAGTACCAAAAATAAGAATAGTCCTAATCCAACCGAACCACCGATTGTAAAAAACACACTAAACACATTTGTATTCATCTTTCTTCACCATCACCGAAACTTTCTCTAGTATTCAAATAAATCCAAACAAAAAATGAAATTGCAAAACAGATAAAAAACACAACTAAACCAAACATAACTTACTCCCCTGTAACCTTGTTATATATAAATAAAGCAACTAAACCAGTAATAGTACCACCGATAATCCCCACAACAGGACTCACATGAAATAATTCCATTTATAACGCCTCCATATAACTAATCAATTGCAACATAGCCAAAATTCCTAATAAAAGCACAACACTAGATAAAAACATAGATTCTAGTAAACTTAATTTTCCCATCTATAACTACCACCAATTCTCTAACACTAGATAAGCAAAAAAAGAAATAAACAAAGGAATACCTATAATAATTACAATCATCTAACTACCACCATTTCACGAACACTTTAAATTCAATAACACCATGCTTAAACGCCATTACAACAAACAAGATTCCGTAAGTGGCTGCCAATACACAGGCGGTACTTACAAATATGACCCAACCGTTTCCAAGCATCGCAAACGCCTTAAAAAACGAATTCGGATTAATTGGATGCGATGCTGGAACAGTTAACTTCATAATTGCGTCAAACATTTTATTTAACCAACCAAAAATCGGACTAAAAATAGTATCAATAACAGATTTCATATAAACACACACCTATTTCTTTCTCTCAGGGAATGAGAAACCCATACTACCGCCATATAAGGAGAACACTTTCATTCCAAAAAACAACCATAAGAAGGCTGTAGCAACCATTGGAACAGTAGTCATTAACCCCGTAGGCATTACCTTATCAATAACAACTTGGAAACCATTTTGAGCTTCATGTGGCAAATACACCTTACCGCTAGGCGTAACTCCAATCCACATAAGCAAAGTTTTTATAACACTTGTAGCCGTAGCCCAAAAGAATTGAAACAAAGCCGTAAATATTTTAACGATCAATACAACAACTTTGAACAAACAAGCAAAAAAGTAAAATATACCTTCTAAAAACTCTAGTAAATATCCTAATGGTTTAGCTAAAAACTCCATCGAAGCTTGAAAACCTTTTACAATTCCGTTACCAACCTTACTTAAACCATTTAAAATAGCATCAGTCATAAATTAGTAGCCCCAAGTCAAAATATCTTTAAACTTGATACAAATGGCAAAAGTCAGCATTACAACAAAACATACATATATAGTTGTATCCGAATAATCCAAGCACAACTTTAAAGCACTGAAAATATCATTAATCGTTAACATATATACACTCCTTACCTTAGAACAGGGTCTCTCGTAAGAAACGGGTCTCTACTCATAACAGGATCTCTTCCTACAGGTTGCTCCCTTTCCGGAACACCATCTTTCCCAGACGGTCTATCTCTATCAGGTGTTCTATCTCTACTAGATGGACTATCTCTATCAGGTGTTTTATCCCTAGAAGGTGTACCATCTCTATCAGGCGTTTTATCCTTAGAAGGTGTACCATCTCTATCAGGTGTTTTATCCTTACTAGATGGTTTATCACGTTCAGACGGCTTGTCCTTCTCCGTAGGCTTATCCTTCTCAGGCGTTTTATCCTTTTCAGAGGGCTTGTCCCTCTCCGTAGGCTTATCCTTCTCAGGCGTTTTATCCTTTTCAGAAGGTTTGTCCTTCTCTGTAGGCTTATCCTTTTCAGAGGGCTTGTCCTTCTCTGTAGGCTTATCCTTTTCAGAGGGCTTGTCCTTCTCTGTAGGCTTATCCTTCTCAGACTTATCTTCCTTCTTCATTTCCTTTCCATCTTCATCTTTCCAAGGTTTTGGATCAGGTGCATCAGGGAGAGCATCCGTTGGAACTTTTTCTTCTTTTCCTTCTTTAAAATACTCATTTTTATCTTCAAATTTTTCATTTTCATCTTTCGGTCTAATCAAATCAGGCTTTTTCAATTCATCTATTACAACATCCGTTGTAGGCTTCATTTCTTTTAAAATTTCACTTACCGTATCTTTAATCGTACCAACAGCATCCGAAATCTTCTTATTAGAATCCGCAATTTCTTTCGTATTCTTTGCTGTATCTTCACTAGATGTTTCAATGTTTTTTAAAGCATCATTTATATCTTTTAAAGCTTTGTCCAACTTTGCATTACTACCGTTATTATCATTTCCACCATTGTTATTATCTTCCTTTGGCTTTTCTATTTCTCCTGATCCAATTGGTTTATTATCATCAACGTTGTCATTTACACAAACACCGTTGTATATTGCATCTTTATCTTGAACATGTTCAGCATTACCATCATCAGGAACTCCATAATATTCAGCTAACTTATCACGCCATTTAGTTTCACCTTTTGTAGCTTGACCATTTTCGGCAAATCCTTTTATTTTAAAACGAACATGACCTACTTTTTTACCATTAGCAAAAATATAAAATGCATATGTTCCATTACGATATCACCAATTAATACCGAAACTTATTTTCATTCTTGTTCTGGTCTTGTTCATTACCCATTTCGCTGACTGTTGAAACGTACAATCATTCACTAAATGCAATTAACTCACTCAACTGAAAAACTATAAATATTCATCATATCATTAACTCTGATAATCAATAATATATTTACCGTTAACCATAACGTCTGTTTAGTCGATAGATCACACTTCTACTTCCCAACTAATTGCATAGAAGGTTGGACCATCAGCATATACACGAAGTATTAGAAGTAACATACAATGTAACTACAAACGAACATAATTATAATTGCTATTTTCTTAATCATGATTCTCTAAAATCTCTTTTATAAAGTTTCTTCTTATCAGCTTTATATTGGTCAAACATATCTTTAGTACCTATAAAAATTAATGAACATATAAAAACAGTTACAAAAATCAAAATAATAATTACGCAAATACCAGCAATAGTCATTGCAATATTAGTTAAATCCATTTCAATCACTCCAAATCTTTTTTCCAAATCAATAACATAGAGAGTGTAAATATAGTCAAAAAAATTAAATTTACTAATCCATTACAGAAAATCGGGAGAAAAAATTCTAAAAATCCATCCATAACACGAACACTCCAAATCCAATAAAAAAGGAAAGGGAAAAATACTCCCTTCCCTTATGTTTTATATAGGAAACCTCTTCTACTATTTAACTAATTGTGTTAGATGAAATAATTAACCTGATACAAAAATACTCTTTAAGTTACGGATAATGAAGAATGCTAACGGAATACCAATTGCAAACGCTGCCGCTAACCATAGACTTTGCGTCCAATTCCCCGTTGAAGTAGCAACATCGGCTAAATCGTATTTTAAATTTACTGCTGGCATTCCTTCACCTACAACAAGATTATTCATTTAAAAATTCCTCCATCTCAATCATCTGCATATTGATTTTTATATTTTCTCATTACATAAAACGCAAAAGCACAACCTAAAAGCAAAAGTACATACGGCTTGAAAGTATGCCAAGCATACCCAAACTCCGTAAAAATTGTACTCATATTTGATTTCTCTACATTAAAGGTTGCTTCGGGTATCTTATCGCTATGACGGTCAAATAAACCCATTATCGAACTACTCCTAAAATCTTACCGAGCGTGAACGCTGCAAAACTCGCACCGATCCATAGATACAAAACTGCATCCGCACTAGCAAATGTATTATAGGCGTAACGAATAACTTGATTAATTGGTAAATCAAAACTCAAAAGTTATTCCCCCCATCTTTTATATAGGTAAAGCGACACTATAAGGAGGGCTATGAAACTAGTAATACCAGTAAGGTATTTTACAAAACCAGAATTACTAAACAGCCATACTACTGCATGATTAAAGGTTGAATCATTCATATCCTTAGCAACTCCTTACCAAAGCGTACAAATGCACAACCTACAACAATAATCACTACGGGAAGTCCTAAATAAGAATACATCGAGAATAACTCAATCATCTATCGTACGACCTCCCATATCCATTTCATCACGTACAAAACAATAATAGTCAATAGTAGAAAAGATATAGCCATCTCGCCATAAGAAAAGCTTTTAAACACTTGAAAAGTGCCTTCTGTTGTTTCTACAACATAGTTTTGAAATATTTCATTCAAAGATTCTTTAACATTCATTTTTTTGTCTTCATATAACGTTATTACGCTATATCAATCAATTTAAAATACGCTTTATTTTGATAAGCGTTAATGGTTACATTTGCTTTAACAGGTGTACCCATTTTAGTATCTTTAAACTTATTCATAACCTCAAAATCTTCACACTTGATAACAACAGTTTTATCATTATCAGAACTATTCGGCTGATAAATATCTAATTGAACATGTTGTTTTTCCTCTCCATTAAAACTTGATTTCTTAATACTTGTACCTAAGTATTGACCTTCAACAACAACTTGTGGCATAAAATTACACTCCCTTTAAATTTTATGAAAAA
>NZ_JAEKEJ010000019.1:0-60641 GCF_016651175.1 Bacillus sp. TH13
TAATAGGAGTCCCACCAACATTTCGCGAATTTCGTACGCTAAGCTAAAATTTTATGAAGAAAATGAGGGGCAGGATAGTTCAATAAAGTCCGTCCTGTTTCGCTTCCCTGGCCTATAAATTGAATTGGTACTCATTTATATTAACCAAAATGAATATATATTGTTGAAACTATATTAACTAGGGAGGAATCTTCATGGGATACTTTGTTACCGTAGAGTCAGATGTGAATTTATATGTAGAAGATATTAACCCTGGGGGAAATAAAACCATCGTATTTTTACATGGCTGGCCGTTAAGCCATAAACAGTTTGAATATCAGTTTAATGTTCTTCCTGCTATGGGCTATCGCTGTATTGGTATAGACTGGAGGGGATTTGGCAATTCGGATAAACCAATGAGCGGCTATACTTTTAACAGACTTGCAGATGATATCCGCATAGTAGTTGGTACACTTCAAATAAACAATTTTACTCTCGTGGGTCACTCTACCGGTGGGTCTATCGCAATTCGATATATGTCTCGCCACAATGGTTTTAGTGTATCAAAGCTTATTCTTATTGACGCGGCCGCTCCAACTGGATTTACCGCAGAAACTGCTAATAACTACCTTAAAGAAACCTTAAATGATCGGCCTAAAATGATGCAGGACGTAACAGATGGCTTTTTCTTTCAGTATATAACTAAACCATTTTCGGACTGGTTTTTGCAAATGGGGCTACAAGCAGCAAGTTGGTCGACAGCTGCTATTATAACTACATTAAGAGATGAGAACCTACATGCAGATCTTCCGAAAATTAATGTTCCTACTTTAATTGTTCACGGCATTCATGACAAAGTTATTCCATTTGCACAAGCTCAGGAACTAAATGAAAAGATAAGAAATTCACAGCTTGTTCCGTTTCAATATAGTGGTCATGGCCTTTTCTGGGAAGAACGCGAGGAATTTAACCAACTATTGGCACAATTTATTTAGTTGAAAATTTGACTTTGATTCGATTACTGAACAGAATAAAAGACCATCCGATACATTAATCCGTGATTGAGGCACCATAAATGGTCGTTTGTGGAACCTTCCTAACGTACGAAATTCGCGAAATGTTGGCGGGACCCCTAATAGCCAGAGGAAGACAAGGTTGTCTTTTTCTTTATTTTTAAAAGGACCTGCTCAATTCACTCTTAAAAACATAAGGTAAAGAGAATCCATTAAAATACATAAGTGACCTCATTTTTTCGCCTCTTACTAAAAGGAGAGATTAATATGAGTTATGGTGGTAGCGGCTTTGCTTTATTAGTTGCATTATTTATTTTATTAATCATAGTTGGAGCTAGCTGCTTCTGCTAAAAAAACTATCGGAAAAGGCACCTTAAGGTGTCTTTTCTTTATATATTAAAAAGCCCACCTATTTCCATAGGTGGGGCTCCTCGAATTCTTCGGCATCATGAAAACCTAAATCAAACGAATACAACGTTTCTAATGTCTCTGAAGCTCCTATATATTTCAAAATACTCTCAATATCTTTGTATGATTGAAAATATAACGTTTTTGCTTTTGCTATTTTACTATCAGTCTGCAATTTTTTCTTTTTAATCTCTAATTCCTGAAATATAAAATCATTTATGTGCTCCAATATGTCTGTAGATCCATGGATACGCAAACGTGGTCTAACGTAAATTTTGTTGTTTTTTCGTTTCTCTCTCATTGTACCGAGGTCGTGTCGCATTAAAATATAAGTTTTCACGAATACTTCTTTATTAAACTCACCTTTGGGGAATGCTCTAGATTTTTCTTGTATCGGTGTCCAACCTAGTTCTTTAGCTTTTATGATAAACGAGTGACTACTTTTCATAGATGTGTACCATTCTACATACCCTTTATCTTCACGATACCTTGATTTGATTTCTTTTCCAAAGAAATCAGCAAACCTCTTTACTATTGTTTGTGACTTATGAGTAAATTGAAAATACCAATACCCATACACATTTGTTTCATAACCATTTCGCCAAACCATACCTAAAGCCTCTGAAAATGCATCTGTTTTATTAAAATCATCTATCCAATTTTTTTCTATAAGATTATTAGCCATAAAATATTCCCCTTAAATTTTATCCTTCTAATTAATCAATTGTAAAATAAAACTTTATTTCTATAAACAAGCAATCAACCTTTTAAATTTCACGTACTATATCAGATGTGTAAAACCTAATTCTACAATAAGGCCTATTCTACCATCCATCCCCTTATCCTCTAACCAAGTAAGTAGTAAATCCCTTATTTATTCCTCTATCTTAGTCAGTCATTCCCCTAGGACTTAAACAATCTCATATTTTTCATCTTTTCTTCGTAATTAAGCTTGACTGAAGGTCTTGAAGGTTTTTATCATGTGGGAACGATTATGGAACACGGCTGGAAGGCAGATTTATCCCCTACTTTGAAAGATCACAAAAAAAGCAATCAATCAAAATAGATGGATAAGCGTCTTGTTTTCGCCATGCGGTCACTTATAAGGTATCCGTATGTATAGACCCTGTTCACTCAGCGATTTTCATCGCATACATCCTTTTTCTATGGCTTGTCCTTGTAATATCGCCCCTACACGACAAGCTGAATGTACTCCCTAGCACCGTGATGCTAACGATAACCACCCGAACCTTTTAGGGATTCGTCCCTGGGCACGTTCTCGCCCGCCCTCACCAGAAGAACAGGATTCCAATGAGGGGTGCTGTTTTTGTAGGCGCATACTCTGTACCCCCTGCACGACCAACAGCTAGCCACGCCGTAACACGTTCCCTCTATATAGAAGCACGGAATTACGGCTTATCAGTTTTTAGTTACGTGGTTTCAGGCAATTCCACGCGAACAAAAAAACAAAAAGGCATCTCCAACTCCTAAATGGCCTGTAGATCCACAAGACTTCTAGGTTTAGAGATGCCCGCTATATATCTTTTGACTACAAAAAATACAATTCTAGCATTTACTAGTTGAATTTTAGTCAAACAATAGATAAAATGGGTATATCAAAGAAGCCTCGTGAAAAGGCATAGTTGTTTAAGGATAGTGTTGGTGCACTACTTAAACGTTAACACTGTGGTTCAATACAGTTTTTCTAGTCAAGTGGTGGTACACTTGCTAGAGCAAGTCATTCCCGCTATCGGTTGGCGCCAATAGAATATGGGAGTGGCTTTTTGTTTTGTGTTCATATTCAATTGTCTTTAATCTATCTCGTTCGATCTTCATGATCTTCGTTTATGTAAAATATCAAATCTTGTTTTGTTTTGTAGAATGTTGCTTGTTGTGTACTACGTTACAACAAGCTTTTTTCTTTGTAAATACCTCTATGAGCCTGTTACATTCCCTTCTATATAAAATTCTATTTTCATTTTTATACTTTTATAAATTTATACTTTTATAAAAATCTAGTTTTCCGAAAATAGAATGATAGTTTTTTTATACTTTTATAAAATTATAAAAGTATAAAATTATATTTTTATAAAAAACACGCTAATAAGGCTTGATAATATAACGTTTTGAAAATAGGTTTTAAAAACTATAATCTATTGACATCTTAATTTTAAACTTTTTATAAAAGTATAAAATTATAAATTTATACTTTACCGTTGGTTTGTTGTGTTATAAAATCAAATTATAAATTTATAAAAGTATAAAAAAACTTTTTTTACGAGGTGACGGAAAATGTGCACGGTTATCACAACTGGGAACTTCAAAGGTGGAGTTGGAAAAACTACCAACGCTGTAATGTTGGCTTATACATTCGCAAAACAAGGAAAGAAAACTTTGTTAGTAGATTTAGATCCACAAGCAAACGCGACTGATTTACTATTCAACACAATGAAAAAAGTTTATTCAATCGAACCAGAATTCAAAAGAACATTAGCTATGTCTCTTATCGACGCGAACTTACAAAGTGCGCTGATTAATGTACTACCCAACTTAGATTTACTTCCTTCTTACGAGGATTTACAAACCTATGAGAAATTCCTATTCAGAAATTTTGAAGATGACTTCTCACAAGATACATATTTTGCAAAACAGTTAAGTACAATCAAAGAAAATTATGATTACATTTTTATTGATGTGCCACCACAATTAAATAAATTTGCAGACAGTGCCTTAGTCGCTAGTGACTACGTAATGGTTATATTACAAACACAAGAAAGATCGTTAAAGGGTGCTCAGAAATACGTAGAGCATGTATTTGCTTTAGCAGATGATTACAATTTACCATTAGAAATTATTGGGGCATTACCTGTACTAATGCAAAACGGGAATGAAATCGACAAAGATATTCTTCAAGAAGCCGAAGAAATTTTTGGTAAAGCCAATGTATTCAGTAATATCATTAAACAGATGGCACGTTTAAAGAGATTTGATAGAACGGGAATCACTTATAATCTGAAAGATGTTCATGATAAAAACGTTCATACTGTATACCAAAATATTGCAGGTGAAGTCGAAAAAAGAATCGAGATTTTGGAAGGAATGACAACGGTAAATGGATAACAAATTGGATATAGACAAAGAACAACTTGGTATGAGAAGAAAAAGAACTGAAGGTTCTGTAACGATTACACCAGAAAGTAAAGAAGAGCAGGAACGTACTTTCCCTGAAGATGATAAGCTCTTTGAAAAACCAAAGAGAAAACTTACTACGAAAGAATTACCAAAATCTTTCCGTGTCTCATTAGAAACGCACACAGCAATATCAACACTTGCTACAATTGAAGATATGAAAATTTATGAAGTAATAAATATGTTAATCGAAGAAAAAGTATCCTCATTACCTACACCCAAACAAAAGTTAGTAAAAAACGCTGTAAAACAAGTGCTTGAATCGAAGAAAAGTCGAGAATAGGAATGAAGTTAAACTTTATTCCTATCTAAATAAACGCATTTATAATTTTATAAAATTATAAAGTTATACTTTTATAAAATTATAAAAACACAAATAGGAGTGGTACCTTTGGAAAATGAAAGTAAATCTTTTTTAGTAACTGTGACACCTATTACCGATAGTTCATCTTTAACTATTCAAAGTGATCAAACTAACACGAAAAAGGAAATACAGACACCAGAGAAACCAGATCAACGTTTAGTCCCATCTAAAACAGCTAAAATATCACCTGCTGTTTTACTAAAGCTAAATACCCTTAAGCCATTTATTCAAGAACAAGAAGGTATGGATAAAACATCAATTAACAACATCATTGATATGCTTGTTGAAAACTATGTAGATGCCAACCTAAAAAACCGACATTCTGAAGCATATAAAGATATGTACAAGCGTCTTTATGAAGTATTAGAGAATAAATAGGAGTGAGTAATTTGGATAAACAATACTTAGTAACTGTGACGCCTATTCAAAAAGATTCTAAGCCGCAAAAAAAGACTTCATTGCCGGCATCAGACAGAAAAAATATAAAAGTATCACCTGAAACACTTAATAAAATAAAAGCCATTTGTACTATGAAAGACATGAAAAATTATGAGCTTATTGATGAAATGTTAGATTACTATACCACTAATAAATTGAATTCAAATGAACAAAATAACCTAAACGATATATTGTCTATACGAAAATAAGCCCTGCTTTCTGTAGGGCTTATTGTTTTAAGTAATTAGATTTTCACCAAAACCGCCACCAAGGCTTTTTCTTCTCTTTCGCTGCAGCAACCTCATCACGAAATTCCTGCATCATTCTCTTGGTTTCCTGCATCTCACGAAGTGTCTTCATAAGCGTCTCATCTCGCGTTTCCAATCGTTTTTCCACGCGTTCATTATGCGCTTCTACACTCGCTTTGATTTCCTCGTTACTTTGCTTGGCCTGCTCACTCAATCGCTTCTCCATTGCTAACATACTCTGATTCATTTCTTGCGCCATAACGCTGTACTGTTCCTGTAGTTGCTGTTTAATGTGGAATGGCACTAAGTCCGTTTCCTCAGCCGCTTCTTGAATCAGGTCCGGATTAACTTTCTCTATTTGCTGCGCAATCATCTTCGCTGCTTTCTCTAGCGTCATACCGTCATGCTTGCTGAGTTCAATTAATTTCTCAATCACCATAATGTCATTGTCTGTGTACTGGCGTCTGCCACGATTATCTTTCTTCACAGCAAATCCTTCGCGTTGCAATACTTCCATGTACTTTCTAAGGGTGCTATCGGATATTCCTAGTCGTTTATATACTTCACTTGCAGAATAAACAATTTCGTCCGTCATAACGTCACAACACCTCCTAGTGACAGTATTCCATGATGGTTAAGAAATTCCTGCAAAATAAAAAATTCCCCTTATAATAGACAAGATATAAAGCTTTCTTCTTTCTGTCTACTATAGGGGGTTCATATCAAATAGGACGGCTCTTGTTTTTGGTAATCAAACTACTCTTTTGTATAAAAAAATTAACATATACATTTATCGTTCAATAATAAGTTCTATCCTTGACTAATATTGGACATACTATTTATACATCTAGAGAATCATCACATGAGACACTTTCAACTGGGGAAGGTGTCTTTATTATTTTTGATTCATATTGTATATAGTGGATTCATATAATTAAAATGCCGATACTGTGGTACAGAAAAAGTGTATTCCTCCCATCCAACCAGGAATGCTCTTTTTCTGTCTTTTCAGTTACACAAAATAATTTTCTGCATATATATTAAATGGTTCCAGAGAAACCACGAAAACAGAGTGCTCCTTGGTCAAGGGTTCTCTGTTTTTTTATTTTTCATGTTCATATTACTTCACAATATTTCATATAATACAATGACAAACCAGATTAGAGATATATTTCTTTATACTGTAAAAAAGAGCATCCCTCACTCGCCAGGGGAATGCTCTTTTTAGTTTACTTCACATACACATAGGCTTCATTTGCTGTAATATAGTATGTTTTGCCTTTGCTATTGTTTACTTCTTAATATACTCGTAGAACCATTTACCTTCCGGTCGAGTATCCATCCACCAAGTAATTTTATCTAATTCAGCATTAGGTAATACTTCCGTTTGCAAGTATGCTATACCCGTTTCTGGATCAGAAATAACTTTTCCTTTAATCCCACGTTCAGTCATAGCATTTAACACTTCTGGAACCAACGAAACGCCAAAACCTCCAGATTTAACATATTGATATCCACCATTAGAAACAGTTTGTTCTTGCTGCTTAGCTTCTGTAAACCAAGGTAATGATTTGCTACCAATCAATTCATTCAAATCGCACTTTCCGATACCAGGGACATTTCCCGTTTCAGTGTATTGCCAGATATCACATGGGTAATCTGGTTTCTTTCCACCATAACGAGGGATCCATACAAAGTCAGCTTTTACATTCGCCATTCCAAACGGAGCATACATATGATGGCCAACATATAAACCAACTTTCTGAGCGCCTAATCGTCGTAATTCATCGATAAACGCTTGTGTGCCGGCTCTCATATCATTCATTGTTTGAACTTCAACATCAGCAACCCAAACTGTAGCGCTCTTGTCACCGCGATTCCAGAAGTCACGAGCTTCTATCCGTGCATCATTTTCAGAAACAAAACGACAGAATGCATAGTTTCCAAAAGGGATATTTCGAACTTTCATGGCAGCGACATAAGATTTGTACACTGGATCAACATAGTTAGATCCATCTTGTACTCGAGCAATAACGAAATCTAGATGTTTTGCTGCTGTATCCCAATCAGGACTACCATTCCACTTAGACATATCAACAATATAACCCATTATTTATCCGCTCCTTCATTTCGTTTATCCGCAAACCATTTACCAGCTGTAGGATTAGATACAACACCTGCAGCAATCAAAATGTATAGAATCATATCTACATATTCTTGGTATCTCCCTAAATTAAAATGAGGGACAGTATCCATTAATACCATCCCTAACAGCGCGAACAATGCTACCCACAATCCATAATTCTTGAATTTCTCTTGCATCGTTATTTCCTCCGTTTCCTTGTATCAGAACGTTTTATTTTTGCTTCAATTTCACTTGCTACGCTTTCCAATAACCATGTCGGAATCCATTTATCCCAACCAACACGAACGCAGTTAGCAGTGAAACTATTGAAAATGTGATATGTTAAACCGCCTGTCACCATATAGAAGAAAAAATCTGGTAATTTAAAGGCAATATCAAACATATGCGCTAAGCATGGCAATAAAAAAAGCACCACGGTACGCGCGATGCCTTCTACTCCATATGCCGATGAATATGATCCATCTAACTTTGATGCTTTACTTCCAGTGATCCAATCGAGTGCAACAACCATCATCAGAATGAATATCCAGATTAGATTAGTTTTTCCATAAACCAAACTTAAGAACGTTCCTACTCCACCGCTTACAAATGAAGCTGCTTTAAATTGTGCTGAATTAAAAATATCGATTATGTTAAGATTTCTGAAAATGTCATGAACTCGCTCCAATTGTTCACCTCCTTTTAGGCAATAAAAAAGACCAGCTTACGGCTGCTCTGTTTGCGTTGTGTTTTCTGTTGTCGGTGTTTCATTCATCAATTTTCCTATTAATTCTTCTAATGCTGTTATTCGCTTATCTTGATCCACCTCCTTGAGTTTTTGTGCTTCAAGTTCTTTCTCTAGTTGACTTATCTTTTCACCTTGTAAATCCTGATTCTGTTTAATTTTTTGGACCGCATCTACATTAAGTGAAACAAGCGTGTACAAGTTGATTCCATCCCCTAAATCAGCATGGAATGTTTCGTCTGTATCCTCCAGAACAAGTCCGTACTGTAAAGGAATATCTGCAGTAGTATAAACCTTATCAGTCCCTACCGCTTCTTCTCTCATTTGATAAAGCTTTTCTACGTCACTCTTGAAGTTGTACTGTTGTACTTTCAATCCCATGATTTTTTCTAAAGAATCAATTTCTAAATCTCTAATATTAGCTTTAATCGTACGGCTACTACGGTTTGTCAGAGAAGTATACGATATGTTACCAGCTTCTAGGCCTGCTGTAGGGGTGCTTTCCCCTGTAGGGACTAACTGTATTCTCCCACTGTAGCCAGAAACGTGAGATGAACGAATACGAACAAATGCAAGACGCAAATCAGCGTTGTTGCCGTCATCCTCAAGTGATGTCTGATTTTGCGCTGATGGAGCACCGTTCCTTACAAAGTTAAATACTCCGTTACCGGCGAACCTATGGAAAGTATTAGAATTAGTCACAATGGAAGTACCAGCTGTTATTTGGACTGACGATGACGCTTTAATTGATATTGGCTGAGCAGACCCTACTGAATCCGTCTCAATATCAATCCAGCCATTTTTACTACTCTTGAGCCAGATATTATTGTCCCCGTGGATATTCATAGACCCTGTCTCAAAGAATCTAACCTGAGAGGCGTAATTAAACGCATTGTTTGAGTCTACACTACTGACTATGCCAATTGCAGATTGAGAGCTAGCTCCTGTTTCGTTCCCGTTAGCATCTAGAAAAGTAAAATGATAAAATGCAGATGATCCGACTATACCTTTAGTAGATGAATTACCTAGAATTAAACCAGGTGTAATTGCCTTAGTGTAATTGGAGTTAAAGAATTGCAGTTGAATACGGGAGGTACCTTTGTCGTACATCTCTAGATATTGTCGATTGAGCTTAACATATCTATTCTCTGTATTAGGGGCAGTCTTAATAGTAACGCCCACAAGTTCCTGCGCTTTTAAGTGCTTCGCTTCAATAAATCCATCTAACATTATCTTATTTGCTTGGATCAATACACTTTGAGCTGTTTGGTTAATTGCTGAAGCAATTTCACCAGATTTAACTCGTAGGTTAATTTCATTACTCATTACAGATAACGTAGCAGTATGAGATTCTACAATAGCCTTACTTCCATAGCGCCCATCAGAATCTACTTTATTGTAGACATCATTTTTCTCTGCCTTTAAGTCAATACGATTAGATTGCTGATTTATGCTTGTTTCAATAGTCGATACTTTAGAGTTAAAATCAGAAGTGGCCACTTTCTTGCCAATCTCACCTACAAGCTGGTCATAGTTGGCATAGTCTTTCGGATTCTCCATGAATGTAGAGCGAGTAGATCCTTGTTGTATTTGGGGTTGAGATACCCAAATTGTGCCGTTCTGTCTAACCCATATATCACCTTGTAAATGTGTTATCGCTACGTTAGGAGAAGTGATTTTAACAGATACTAGTATCCAAGAATTGTTTACTAATAAATCTTTAAACTCAGTTTGTACAAATGCAGTTGCAACTGCATTTGCCCCATTAAAGAATTGAAGTTTAATCGCCCCACCATTATCAAGTGTATTCTTATCCTGGACGTATACCCAAGTGGAGAATACATAATCACCGCCATTTTGTACAGCTGGAACACGCTGCATGATACCAGACCACTTACTAGCAGTTTGGCCTGTAGCTGTAATTTTGACAGAATTGTAACCTTCATGATGCCTAGCACTCTCAGGAACTATAGTAATCCCTGATCCTGTACCTACAATGCTCCATTTCGTTGTACTTGGGGTTGTATTTGTTACAGCTCCTGTAGAAGCGTTTATTACTCGATCTTCAAATGCAGCATTAAATAGTAAGTTTGTGCTTCCTAATTCGCCTACATATTCCTGCATTTGAGTATCAGTAACTGTATTTTTTATCTGATTATTCAACTGTGTGATACTACTCGTGTTTTGCTGAATAATCTCCCCTTGTTGTCCTTGTGTTTGAGATAACGTTTTGATAGTTTGAGAATTTGAATCTGTAGTCTGCTTAACTTCGTTCAAAGTAGATTGCATTGACCCCTGATCCTTTTGTATGCTCTGTATTGTAGCTACGTTGCTGTCTACTGTTTGTTTAATCTCATTTGATTTCTTTACGAACGTAGCATTATCTTCAGGAGCAGGACGCCATGTATAAACCTTATCACCAATAGTCAATTGTGGTGTACTTTGTTGATACCACACTGTACCAGTTTGAGCTACATCGGGTTCAATCCTCATAAAACTATCAGTGCTTGTCCCTGTGACTGTCATCATATCAGGGGTAACCGTGAAACTTACACTTACACGTTGCCACTGGTTAGTAGCATTTGGTGGACGTATCCCAGTAGCACCTGTGCGGAAATAAAAATTCTGTTGTGCAGATTGCCCATTCGCTAAGTTCTTAACCCTAACACAAACAGAGTAATTTACTTTATCTCCTGCTTTAACAACTCCTCGACTCACCAAATCTTTAAAGTTATAAGCTAAAGAGTTCCAAGCAGTTTGTGTTTCTATTACAGCATTTCCTTGATAAGTGTCCGCAGAAAGTCTAACTTGACCATTATTTTTAAACCACCAACGATCAGTTGCTAAAGGGGTAGTTGTTTTAGCGCCTTCAAACGTTCCAGAATCAACAAGTAAGTTAGTTACATTATCATTAATGTTACTTACTGTAGTCTGTAAGCTGGAGATAGTATTAGTGTTAGATTCTGCTGTCTGTTTAGCTGTATTAGCTGTTTGAGTTACTTGGTTCAGATTATTACTAAGAGTATCGACCTGTGTTTTTTCAGCTTTCTGAGTAATCGCCTCTGCATTCTGGTCAATCTCCGTTTTCATGTCGGTAAACTTCTGTATATTCCCTTGTTTGTCAGTTTCATAGACCTGCTTACCTACAAGGTTTTGGTCAATATAATCCCTATTATAGACTCCAGATTTATCAGCTTTATCCTCTAATTGTTGATTTATCCAAGTAGTATCAGGAAGGTCTTTAACCGTATTTTTTAAAGTATCAATCTCTATTTGAGCATCATTGATACTTTGCTGCAAAGATCCTGTATCAGGAGTAACCCTTTGCCATTGGCCATCTTTCCAAAGTTTCTGCACCTTATTTTCAGGATCAGAACTATCTATCCATAAAGTTTTTCCATCACGTAAATTTTCAGTAGGAGCTGTAGGTTGCTCGATAATATCAACCATGTTCTGATCCATGTAATCTTTTGTGGCATTTGCTAAATCTTTAGCCGATTGCGATTCTTCAACAGCCTCGTTTGCCTTTTTCGTAGCGTCATTTGCTTTTTCTTCTAAAGCAGCAAACCATTCTTTCGATACTTTGTCGTTAATCATTGAAAGCATCTTTTGATACAGTTTTCGCAACGCTTCATCTTGGTCAACTATTTCTACAAAGTTTCCGAATGTGTGCTTATTTTGATGCTTATCCTTGTGGGATTCGTCTCCCGCAATAGCTCTTGCTTCCAGGTAAAGAGTTGGAGTCATTCCTTCATCGATAATGCGTATTGTGTCGCCCTCACTTACATCCTCATGTTCATATCCAAATACGCTAGATATATCAATGGAATTCACTTCGTAAGTAACGATTGCAGAAACGCGCTTTTTCAGCTCCGTTTTTGCTAATGTTAACAATCGAGCCGGAGTAAGTTCGTCTTTTTCAGATTCCGGCGTATAGAATCCAAATAGATGCTTTCCGTTCACATTCCAACGTTGAAACGCTGCATCATCGACAATATATTGAGATCCGTTATTTACAGATTCGATAGTGATTAACTTGTCGTTACCGTCCGCGTCTTGTCCTATATAATACGGAACTAATGCAGTAATAATGTTCTCAGAGTTCTCTATACGTTTGATACCTACTAAATCCTTACCAAGCGTAACCTCTTTATTTGTTTCTCTGCCGCGCTTCTTAACAAGGTCAATGAATCTCCTTGGTTTGCCGGTTCCAATTTCCATTCTGTATTGGATCTCGATGTTGTCGAAGAGAGTTGCGATTTGTTGAATGAACTGTAAAGGGCTTATGAATTTTTCAATTTTAAAAGAACGCTTACCTTCAGCTTCGATAAGACCAATTTCCCATCCAGTACCTGTAATACCGAGTGTTAAATACTGTTCAGCGCTCCAACTTTTAATCTCTTGTGGTTTTATATAATTCTCTTTATCAAGTAAAATCCACTCACCTGATGCATAGATGGTAACATTGTGAGCTTCAGAGTCTTTTTCGATAGAAGTGATTACATAAGGAGTAATAACACCTGGGTTAGTTTCTTTTAATATTAAATTCTTTTGTTGGATATAATCTAGAAACGGAGAATCCTCTAATAATTTGAAATCCAGTATGTCAACATTATCTTTAATCTCCCAATGCCTTAGATCATCGAGATAATCTTCTGGCTGAATAGAAGCGATAATTTGTTTTGTTTTAAAGTCTACAATGTGTAAATCTCCGCTTACTTTCCTCATTATTTGTATCTCTCCCTGTAAGTTAATGTAGCAGTTCCTATATTGTAGGGACGTACAATGATATTGTTGTCACCTCGTTTCACAATCGGGAATCGACTGAAAATATCTTTCAAACCTATTGCATTTGTACCGTTTATTGTTACTAATGATCTTTCTGTGTCTATCTGTATTTTGTCTCCTATATCAAAAATATAAGGAGTCTCGTCTATTGTTAAAGTGTTGATTTTCCAAAACTTAACATCCTCTATAAAAGCGATATCAGCTGGCGGGTTTTTCCCATAAGCAATACACCCTACAGCTATCTTTGCTACCGGTCTAGCTGTCATTGGGTTACTGTCAGCCTCATCTCTCCATGCGCGAACAAAACTAGCATCATCTATTTCAGTATTCTTACGATATTTAGCGAAATAGAAGCTCCATTCTTTCCCCCTACGAGCTACTGAAACGTGTCCTCTAAAATCGTTAAATGTATCAGAATACATGCCCATCTCGTCAGCAATCCACTTTCTAGAGCTTCCTGGATCAATAATCGCTTGTGCTGTTGTCATTTCATGACTCATATATTCATCAGCCATCGCTAATTCAACTATTACATTGTCATTAGCATCTAAAAGCATTACGACCGTTTTGCCCATTCTGTTCCAGTGTTCAGACTGAAAAGTCATTTGTACATCCAGTTTAAAGTCTTGAATAACTCCTCCTGTATTAGGGATAGTTTTTTTCAAGAAAGGACCATGCCACTCAAAATCTGTACCCGTTCCATAAGATTCTGGTGTAAAAGCATATCCTTGCCATACCTTCATAGCTCCTGAACTTTTATAAACTCCTATTTGACCAGTTACAGCAGTCCAAGGGGTTAAATTAGTCATTTCATCCCATATAAGCCGTTCATTTTGTTTTACTAGACGAGTTTTAACTCCAGTAGGGTAACCTAGTCTAAAATATCCATCATCATTCCATACATCTAAAAATGGACTAGGGTTTGACACTTTAATATCAATAACGGGCTTTGTTTCTACTGTTCCCTTGTTTTCAAAAGTAGCTTTTAATTCCTGATTCTCTACTGACATAACTTTTGTTTGAACAGCCCCTAATTTATATGGCATAGGGCATATAAAAGTAATTTTTCCTTTTCCTCTGAAAATCAATTCGTCTATGTCCGCTCCGCCATCAATTACAGCCATGTATGTGCGATTCGGTTCATCATCAAAAATTAGTTCGCAAGGTTGATCTGTCACAAGCCAATCGGCTAAATCTTCTTTCTTTTGCTGCATCTCGCCTTGACTACCTGCCTTAATAATGACAGGAACTTCTATTGTTCTTACATTTGTATTCGTTTGTAGGAGATACCCTCCTGCTTTAGAAGGAGCCTTCAAGATATCTCTCTCAACAGGAGACCATGCAGGCCGATTAAATCCCATTAAGATAAAAATGTAGTCTTTACGTATCCCGTTAAATGAAAAACTACCTGATGGCATTTGGCTACCTCCTTCCCTATATTTTTTATATAAAAAACGCCCCCTTAGTTAAAAGGAAGGCGTTACAGTTGGTTTAAATTGTGCAAGACGTTGTTTTCGCCTGTTATTCGTAGTTTCTACAGGTTGCGCTAATGCTTCTCCAACGACTTTTTTATCTAATACGATGTACGTATTACCTTGATTACTTTGGTTATTATCTGTAGATGTTGTTTTAACTTGTTGCTCTTGCTTTGGTGCTTTATAAGCGACCTGTTGAGATGTTGGATTAACATTAACCATATCGTTTACGAATCGCTTAGAACTAGCAAATGAAGATTGTAAAGCAGTGCTATCGATACCGCCTGACACAATATCGCCCATTTGAATATCTTCAGTTAATACATCCAAGCCGTTCATTACCGCTTTAGCAATTGATATAGCCGCATCCTCGGCGCGATATGCATTTTCAGCAAGCCCGTTAGTTAAACCTAAAACAGTCCATTTCCCTGATTCTTGCATAACACGAGAAGGTGAATGAATTTTCATGGCAGAGTTGAAACCTTCACGAACTGTATTAGCGATATCACTTACCCATTCCTTCAGTTCATTATATTTTTCTCTCATGCCTTTGATTAAACCATTAAGAACATCTTTACCTGAACTCACCAACCATGTAGACGATTTGGAAAACGCTTTTATAATCCAACCATCGATTAATTTTTGTAGTTCTTGAGATAGATTACCTACCCAAGACCAGAATCCTTCTATGAAGTTCCACAGCATTTCCTTACCTGCTCGTTTCATTTTAGGATAGTTATCATTGATTACGACTAGAATGTTCCACATAGCTTCACCGATACCAATTATCAAATCAGGTATTGCCGCAATTATACCTATGATAAGCATCGTGAGGATTTCCCCACCTTTTTCCATAATATCAGGCATACGTTTGTTAATCTCTTCTAAGAAAGCAGTAATACCTTTCATAGCAGAGTCAATTAAGTCAGGGACCGTTTGATCGATACCTTTGATTAGTTCTTTAAGAATTTTGATACCGTTCTCCAAGATGCTAGGTAGCTTCTCTTTGACTTGGTCTAAGAACTTCTCAATTGCCTTCATCGCTGCGTCAGCCATCTCAGGTGTTTTGTCCTTGATACCTTTAGCTAATTCTTTAAGAATTGTCCCACCCATATTAAGCACATCAGGTAGTACATCTGATATTCCTTTTAGTAGCGTATCAATGATGTCTAACGCTGCACCTGTTACTTTAGGTAGGTTGTCAAAGATACCTTTAATGATGTTTGTTAAGATGTCTAATCCAGAGTTAATAAGTGAAGGTATATGAGGTAAGATTCCATTAATCAACGTACTAATAAGTGTAGTTATAACGTTTACTGCTTGCTCTACCATTGCAGGGATCGCGATAACTAAACCGTCAATTAATCTACTAATTACGTCAATGCCAAACTGAATGATTTGCGGTAGGTAAGATACCATTGATGCTATGAATCCGACTAACATATCAATACCTTTTTGTAGAAGCATTGGGATATTAACGTCTATACCCTCAATGATTGACCAGATGATTCTTCCAGCTGTAAATATCAGAGCGGGGAATCCACCGATAATGATTGATATAAGTGTAGGAATAATTTGTTGGAACATTAACGCTAATTGTGATGTATCTCCACCTAACGCTAAGCGTACAGCTTCAATGAATGCGCCTATAGTTGCTTTAGCTTGTTCAATTGCAGTGCCGATACCAATAGCGAAGTTCTGGAACCCACCAGTCATCGTTGTTAACCATCCATTCATGATATCACCAGTTAGTACTACTTGACCGATATACCTTACTAAGTTAAGTAGGTTTTGACCAAACTGACCGATTACAGGGAATGACATTAAGAAATTCGCCCTCATCTCAGCTAATGAGATACCTAAAGACTTAACTGTTGTAATCATGTTAACTGGTAATTTCATTAAGGAAGCATTAGCAAAGTCCCCTGATTTAGCTACCTCGTAGAAGTATGATGCCATATCTTTCGTTGTGACTCCAAGTCGTACAGATTGCTGGGCCGTTTGACTAACCCAGTCTATCGTAGATTGACGTATCTTAGATAACGATGTGCCAATCTTTAATGCTGTACCTTGCCATGAGTCAGGTAAGTGAGTAACCCAGTCATTGTATTGATCACCATCAACCATAATGTAACCAAAATATTTACCTAGAGACAGCAAATTGTTGCCAAACTTCTTAACAGCAGGAATAGTTGACAAGAAGTTATCTCGCATTTTAGACATCTGTGCACCTATCTTCATTACAGTTCCTTGCCATGTCTCAGGTAGATGTGTAATCCAGTCGTTATAGTAGTCCCCGTCAACCATGATGTAACCAAAGTACTTACCCATTGATACTAGGTTTTTACCAAAGTCTAATGATGCTTTACCTGCATTTATCATACTAGTTCTCATTTTTGCTAACTGCTTTCCTACACCTTCTGCAGCCTTTTGGTACTTCTCAGGTAGATGCCCCACCCATTCATTCATTGCGTCACCTGACTTGGCAGTCTCATACAAGTATTTCCCCATGTTTAGCATGTTAAGGCCGAACTCTTTAGATTTCTGACCTGCTACATTTAATCCATTCTGCATAGCTTTAATAGAGTTTTGTACCATATCAGATTTGTAGGCGTTGTTAAGTAGTTCCTTGCCATTTTCCACAAGATTCTTACTGAAGTCTTTGATTGACTTAATAGTCCCATCTACAAAACCCTTAAATTTCTCGTTGGTTTTGTAAAAGTGCGTGAATCCAACTGTTAACCCAGCTATAGCAGCAGCAAGTATCCATACAGGTGTTGACATAGTAGCAAATGCTGTAACAATAGGCATTATTATAGGTCGTAAGGCAAATAGGATTGCTCTCAATCCTCTAAAGTATCCGACACCAAGACCTAGAGGTAACATAAGGGCCATCAATGCGGGAACTAACATGATGGTACCTTGTATGAATCGTGCCATTGCAGGGTGGGCCTCATTGAATGCTATAGTCATTTCTGCAAGCTTTGTGACAAAATTAAAGACAGGCACCATAACAGCAGTAAATGCCTGCCTCATCGGTTCTAAAGCTTTCGTTAACTTCTCAATCATATCGTTATAGGCCTTGGCATATTTAGGGTCTAGCTCCATGTTAGCCTTGTGTAGAGCGCCGTACATGAAGTAGGCAGACATTCCAACCCCCATCGCTAGGATTGGCATTCCCATCATGATTGAATTAAGTCTCATTGTTTCATCTGTTAATGTTTTCATACTTGCCTGTGGTCCGTGTAACTCTAACGCTATTTGTGCAGCTGAACCACTACGCGCAACTTTATCAAGGCTGTCAACTAATGCGAGCGCTGGTCTAGCGGTATTGTACAATGGGTTTTTCATTTGATCTAAGTTTTTTGTAGTCTTAGATGCCAGGGAACTCATTGCGTTCATAACACCCATAGTCTCAAGCATCCCCATCATTGCTAAACGATTGGCGTTTATTTGGTCGTCTTGAGACTTCTTCATTGCCTTCCCTATTTCATTAGCTTGATTTATGAACTCTTGATTCGTTCCTTGAAAGTCTTTAGAGGCTTGGGCCATCTTATAGAATCCGTAAGTAGCCTTAATTTGATCTTCTTTGAATGGAATCATTGCCATTTTCTGAGCGTGAAAACCTTCCATCATTTCAAACACCATATTCTGAGCTTCTGCAGACATGTATTTAAATGAACCGCCCATGTCGTGCATTAACCCACCTATCTCGTTACCATAGGCGCGACGATACTTCCGAGCATAATACTCTGAGTCGCCTACCATCCCATTCATTTCTCGACCCATCGTGTTACGCATATCACGAGCTGTACGGTTCATATTGGAACCGATTCTCCCTAATTCGTTATTCACTCTTTGCACATCTCGTCTGATATTACCTGATTCTAACCTGGTTTCTATATCAACACGTCCGTCAGCCATTTGAAGTCACCTGCCTCTTTTGCGCCTCTAATCTTTTTAGGTACGCCTTATACTCCATTTCTTCTCTAATGGCTTTAGCTTCCGGAAGTTCATACCGCTCTTTCATTTTCTTAATTTGTTTTCGTTCTTCAGCATTATGCTTATCTTTCTTAGGTATTTCGCACGTTCGATAGTGTATCGCTGTACGCATCGGCGTCTTTTCGGACAGGTTATTAAATAACGCTAAAAACTCTCCCCATTGCAGTATCCCTTGTTGTTCAAATAAATTGATATTGTAGTCATACAAAAAAGACGCATATATCATTTCTGCGTCTAACGTGAAATTAACCACGGGTATTTCCGGAGATTCTTCTTCATTTAACGGATCTTCTAGTGTTTCCGTCATCTCATTGGTTTTCTTATCTGACATTAAATCAATATTCAATTTATCTTTGAAGATTTCAACAATAAGCTTCTCTTTCCCTTGCCAGTTAAGCTGATTAAGAAGATTATGATCAACGATAAGCATCAATAAAGCGATGTTCGGTTTCGCTCTGTTACTAATGGTCTCATCGTCGAATAATTCCATAATTTTCAGGACATTATCAAAAGACAGATTCAATTCGATATCGACACCTGCCCAATGATACATATCTCTATTTCTATCAGTAAGTTTAAACATTACTGACCACCTTACTTTTTAAGGTTAGCTAAGTATTTTGACTGCGATTCATTTGTTTTTTTTAATGTTTCTTCTGCATATAGATCATTTAAGTAATGAACAAGACTTAATAAATTCGCTACGGAACGTCCTGCGATGTCATATAACTCTTCGAAAGCACCATTACCTAAAAATGTATCTACAACATCTTTTGTGATTTCTTTTTGTCTTTCTGATAACGCGTCAATTTCTGAATCAGTAGCTTTTTCGTAATCAGTAGCTGCATTTTGTAATTCTTCTGTAGATGCCTTGAAGCGTTTTAAAGATTTTTGGTAACGGTTTAACGCATCATCATTGAATTCTACTTTAAACAATTTACCTGCTACATCTACTTCTTTATACGTTTTCTCGAAATTAAATTGAAATACTTGTGACATATAATCCACACTCCATTTTTTATATTTTTATGATTCCGTTTATTAAAAGGCGGAGAGTCGCTGAACACGACTCATCCATACCTTAGGGAGTTACTTCACCAGCTTTAGTGAATGTTGGGATACCATCGAATGAAATGGTAAATTCAATTTCACCTTTCGCATTTGCGTCTCCACCTGGAGCTTTGATTTCTGATAAAGTTGCTCTACCTTCCCACTTGTCTCCGTTCGGCTCTGTTACCTCGAAGTCAACCTTACGCTCAGGTCCGACTTTATTTAATTTACTGAAGATAAAGTCCTGAGCTGCATCTCCGTAGAAACGGTGTCCTTCAAATCCGTAAGATAACATGAACCCAGTGATATCACGTTCAGCAGCGCCGCCACCGTCATAGTAGTAGTTTTCATCAGACTCTTCGTTGTTATCAGGATCTACAGACGTAATACCTTTTGCGATAGGTTCCATTTTTTTCGTGCCTGTAGTTGACGTATTAACTTTAAATTTGTAACCGTGGTTTAATAAAAATGACATTCGGTCATCCTCCCTTTTCTAGTTCAGCAGTAAATAAAGCTGTATATATTTGCTCGTTAGCCTCTGTTTTATCGACCCAGTTAGGCTCCACATACTTTTCCATCGTAATGAGCTCATAAGATGTATCAATACTATGAAAATTGCGTTTGTGGAGGTTATGAAGCTCGTCTGCAATAGCATCGATGCTTGACATAGCCTCTAATCCATTAGGGCTTTTAACGAGTATTTGAAATTGTTTGCGTATCGTTTCACCTTCGAAGTACTGTTCACCTGGAGCAGATGGGGTTATCCGTATAGCAATGCTCTTTCTTGGTGTGCTATTGGTCCCTACGTCC
The DNA here is from genome assembly GCF_016651175.1 of Bacillus sp. TH13. NCBI lineage: Bacteria > Bacillati > Bacillota > Bacilli > Caryophanales > Bacillaceae > Bacillus > Bacillus sp. TH13. Next base: position 20,635 of record NZ_JAEKEJ010000019.1, read on the forward strand.
AATACATTTGCTTTGATTGGTGCGTAAATAGTACTCGAAGGTAAAACAAAGGTTAAATGTTTGATCACGCTTTCTATTAACCATTTCATGTGATCACCTACTATATGTTTTCTTCCATTGTTTGTTTGACGATTCTTTGCCAGTCTGCTATATGAGCAGCCTTAGCAGCTTCGAACCATAAGCCTTGCGCGTTAGGATTGACATCTTTAGAAAAGTTGTACTGCGGATTGTAATACAAGCGTCTTGCATACGGCGTATCCCACCCGACATGCCCTTCGCCTGGTCTGCTATACCTGATGCCAGATCGTTTTAGCTCTGTAGTATCTTCAGGAGCATAATAATTACTGTCCTTTAGTACCTGTTGGTCTAACGCGAACTGTGCTTTTTCAACAGCATTCCTAATGTTAGATTCAGTTTGAGAAGTATTAACTCGCACGTTAACCCTAATCATCGCAGGTACAACTCCGTGTGATGGGGCCTGTTAGGATTAGTTGTATAAAGCGGTTCAACCTCTTTAATGAACATTTCTTTTCCATTCCACACGATCTTTGATTTCTCTTTGAAAACCTGATTAGGATGAGCTGAGTTGATAGAGTCATGGAATAGAATGGATTGGAATGTCACACTATCGCCTGTTGTAGCGTTATACACCTTCTCATTCGGTTGCACACGCACTCTTTCGATAACGATAGGCGCAGCATATGAAGCAGATCCACCACCCCAAATGTCATCCTCACCAATGTATTCATGATACTCAACTGTATGGGGGAGCATATGCAACGGAATAGGAATAAGATTGATCATCGCGTCCCCACCCCACTGTAAAGCAAACCTGTAGGCTCTAAGAACTTGATTGCACCATGAGAGAAACTAGGGTCAACAGTTGATACACCTTCAGATTTACCGCCTCTTAATAGTCCATAACGGAACTTCCCGACCTGCATAACAGGCGTCTCTATCATGACATTTGATGATGTTTCGCCGTATAACGCAAGGAATTCAGTTTGAGCAGCAGTAGCTTTCATTACTTGTTTCTTAATGAATGGAGCTACCGAATCAAAATCAACACCTTCTAATTTGTAATGAATCATTTGATCAATTACATCAGAGGCTCTTTTAATCATCCGTTTCAGCATCGTATCATCAGCAATAGGAGTCCCTTCGTATTCATTCCTGTAATAATCAACAGTTATATAAGGCATACTTTCACCTACTTAGCAACGGATTTTTTAGGTGCCTTCAACTCAGCAATTTCTGCTTCTAGCGCATCGATTTTATCAAGTGCTTGATTGTACTCTTGCACTGAAATATTACGGCCTCCAGTAGCGCGCTTAATGATTTTACCTTCGTCATTAATTTGATCGAAACCGTCATTCAGATAACTAGCCAAGAAGTCTTTATCAATGTTTAATACTTTGTTTAAACGTTTTACTTTTACTGTGTTGCTCATTTACACCATTCCTTTCTTATATAAAAGAAAAAGAGAAGCTATAAAAGCCTCTCTTACTCAGCAGTAATGTTGAATTTAACGCCATCTACTTTAGCGCCTAAAATGAATACGTCCCAATATTTACGCTCGTAGTAGAAGTATTTACCACCAGTTGTAGCAGATGGTTGATCTAAGCTAACGAATTCGTATTGTTGTGGAGCTACCATAGCTAATGGGTGAATTAAAATCATATTGATTTGTTTTGCAGTTGCATCAGGTACAGCGCCATTAGTAAAGTTGTAAGCTGTTTTCACGTGTAGATGGTACAGTAATGATTGTAACGTCATCTAAAGAATAGATACCGCGGTTAGCAGCTTTTTCACCAGTTCCGCCAACATCTAATTTACGTTGCAAATCTTTAGCTGCTTTTACAATCTTTTTAACAGCAGGTGTAATGTAAAGTAGACGTCCTGTTTGTGGAACTTCTGCTTCGTCCATTTCTAACATCATTTGGTCGAATACTTCTAAGAAGCTTTCAGGAGTAAGTGCAGTTGTATTGGCTGTTTTTCCAGCTCCCGTGAATTCTGCATATAATTTAGAAGCCATATACTTGTCGTGTTCAGGAACTGCTTCTTCATCGTTAAATACACGAGTAATATTCGCAATTGTAACAGCCATATTCGTCTCGTCAACGTCAACTGGATCAACTAACGTACGGAATTCGCGGTCATGACCAAGAGTCTTAGGTTCAAAAGAATTGTCAACACGACGAGTGTAATTACCTGCTGCATCACGGTTAACGTCAGTGTAACCTCCAACTTTAATACGTGGGATTTGGATTGTTTTCGCTCCAGTCCATTTAACAATTGCGTTATTAGGCGTGTTATATAAAGCAGCGAAAGATAATCCTTGAGAAAACTTTTGAACTAATACTTCCTGATATTGTGTAGCGTAGTTTAATGTAGCCATTTATAAAACCTCTCCTTTGATATATTGTTTTTAGTAAAACAAAAAGCCATCTATAAAAGATGACTTAGTAAAACCTATTGCTTGTTAACTCCGAACGCAGCAGCCCATTTATCCGATTCGGTCATCGATTGTTGTTGATGTTGACCACTAGAGAAAGTTGGTTTCGGTTTGCCGTTATCTGGTGGCGTTTGTTCCACTGTACCTTTAAAGTGCGGGAAGTCTGCTATAACCTGCGCAATAGCAGCAGTGATATCTACATCGTCTGTTACTTTTAACTTCGCAAGCTCGATGACCGCGTTTAAATTCTTCTCTTCTGTAATGCCTGCTTTAATAGCGGCGTTTTCAGCTTGAAGATTGAACAACGTACCTTCTTGCTCTTTCACTTGGTTCTGATAGTTAGTAAGCTGCTCTTGCTGCTTCTCCTGATCAGTTTTAAGTGTTTCTTGGTGAGCTTTCCAATCAGTAAGCGTCTGCGTCAATTGATCAACGTTTTCCACTCCTAATTGTTTTAAAAGTGCTGTTTGTTGCTCTGCTTTTGCTGCATCCAACTGTTCTTGTGTAAAGACTACCGGTGGTACAGGTGGCGTATCTACGACAGGTGGAGCAGCTGGTGGGGTAACTGGATTTACTGGCGGTGTTACACTTTGGTCACCTCCTTCCGGTGCAGGTGGTGTTAGATCATTAAAATACTGCATATTTGTTAAACGTAAGCGATATTTGTTTTTCATATTAATTAGCTCCTTTCGAAACTTCACATTGTAATCTGTATCCCTCTAATTCCCAAATTCTATTAACAATACGATTCTTACATATTTCAGTGCCGATATTCACGTCATAATTAACTGGATCAACACATGCGCTTGACTCTGTTAATATGAATCCATTCGGTAATTTAGCAACAACGACCGTGCATTTACTGTGAAACTCTTCAACTGTGAACTGTGTTCGTTCTAAAATATTGTTTATATCATCTTGTGTAATCGTGTTTTTCATAAGAAACACTCCTATACTGTATATATTTTCTCTCTTTCAGGGCGTCTTGTTCGACCTGTAGCTTTAATAAAGTCCCTCATGTTAGCTTGACGCTGCGATACTTTTTGTTTTGCTAGTCTAACGCCCTCTTTATCGCCAAGTTCTTCTAATAACATGACTTCGCGCTTCGCCTTTTTGATGTCTCTTTCAAGAGAGCGCTGTTTCTGACTCTCTTGATACACACGATCATTTTCCGCAAAGTCTTGCGGCTTATTTCTTTGCGTTGACATACCAGGTATATAGGGATATTTAATGTGCCGGCAGTTAACACCAAGTATTCCAGCTGGATCTCCATAAGAGGTTGTGGACCAAGCAGGATACTTTTTGCTTTTACCACTCATAGAGAAGATGCGCCCCTGATATGGAGCGCATTTCGGTCTAGCGCCCATATGACTGCTTGTTTCAACTAGGTCAACACCGTAATCTTTCATGCGTTCATCTTGCATTTCATTAGCTACGTTGTTACTAGTCGAGCGGCAGACCGTATTTACGTAGGCTTCAGCACTCCATTTCCTCCCTAACTTATCAACAAAACCAGGAATTCCTTTATTAGACCATTCTGAAATAGCCTGTCTGACAGCTTGTTGCTGCGTTATAGTGCCAGCAAGCATCTTACCGACAGTTGTATTTAAAACATCTAGATACATTTGCTGAGAATGTTTTAACATCGTCGTATTGACGAGATTCAAGGTACTGAGCGCTTGATTTACGTATGCGTTCAGAATACCAATTAAAGTAGCGTTAGTGGCTGTTGGAGGCGCTACTTCTAATAAGCCTAATTTAATAGCTTGATTGTAGATATCTTCATGATCAGCAATAGCAGCAGAACCAGCAGCTTTGAGCATTGCCCTTACTTCTTCTACTGTTTTACCGCTATGCTTCGCAAGAGTCTCTAATTGTTGTTTATCTAAGTTACCTAACTTATTCAGCTGTACCATGCGCCAGTGTTGGTACTGGTCGCCGTTTTCAGCTACTAATAATAAAGGCATATCATACTTTAACATTCTAGCCATATTTAAAAGCAGCTCTTCTTCTATCGCGTTATAAATCTCAACTACGAATAAAGAAAGCTGCTGTGATTTTTCTGGAGGTAAAGCCATTTATTACTCACCTCCGTTATTAGTTGGTTGCTGCTTTGGATTCCCTTCTAAATTAAAGAAGTCAACATTCTCTGGCATAGCCATCCTGTTTTCCTCTATAATCTGTTTTAGCAGTTGTTCGGCTTCTTCTTCAGAAATTCCGTGGATCTTCATCAGAGCCTTTATTTTGCTTGTTAAACCGTTTGTAACAAGTAGAATCTGTTTGTTAATTTCAGATGCCTGATCTTCTGCAATAGAATCGTCAAAAGTTACTGTTACTTCGTAGTCTTCAGTAGTTTTAAATACGTCGTATAAAACTGCGATATCAACAATAACGTCAACTAAGTCCCTGAGACAATCTTCTAATATTGTTTCGTGAGATTGTTTTGTTTTGAATGTCTTAGAGTTTTCACTAACAACTTCAGTAGCTGTTTTAACTCCTTGACCATCAAAGCTAAATGCGCCTGTTGAGAATCCTGTTTGCATTGATAGGTAATTTAATAGAGCGTTAATAGCCGCTGTATGCTCTTCCACACGCAATTCTACTGAGATATCATGGATACGTTGGTCTCCCTCAATCTTCATCGCCTCGTACACTTCATCAGAACTATCGAAGTAACGATGTGACATACCAGATATCGGATCAACAACATGTTTGATAGCAGAAGCAGGTACAATAATACGCTTCTTACCTAACACAAATTCTCTTTGGAAGCTGTCGAACGCGATATCAAGCGATTTAAGAACATCTAAAGAGTTACCGTACAACGAAATTCCAAGAGGAGAATACAAATCAAGGTTATTTGCTGTATTAGGTTTGAAATATACGAAGGTAGGACGCGATAAATTTTTGATTCTTACCTCATCTTCTAAGTCCTCGTATAGTTCTTTTAACCCTGTTTTCACACCTAATTCGCCTTTATTACGGCTTACATACAGTTCGTTTTTAATTACGTGCTGCGGACCTTCACTTGTTCGTTCGATTAAATGCCATTCTAAAAGCGTGTAATATTTACCAGCCTTTGTAGACTCGTTAATAAACACACCCTCTGTTACTTTGTTGTTATCCCATGATACAGGAACGAAACAATCTGCAGTAACAAACGATAATTTAATCCCTTCATTGTAATACACCTTAATCACCATGCCGCCAAGCGATAACATGTATTCAAGGTATCGCTGAAATTCTCTATAGAAGTTATTATCATCTAAAACGTTCTTGATATTATCGAACAACGCTTCGTCTGATATATTAATAGAACATTTCTCGTTAAAAATAAGAGAAGACATTTCTTGAGTAACCACTTTCGCCATGTTCAACGATGCCATACGGCGCTGTTTCTGTCCTTCTACCGTTTGATATTTAAGGTCGTGCCATTCGCTGAAATGGCCGCTATAAATCGCTTTCCAAATGTCTATTTGCTTATATGATTCTTCATCAATGGTAATCTTTCGATTGTCGGTGACCTTCTTAATACCGGAAATTAAGCCCATTTTGTAGAGTAGCTCCTTTCCTTTGTTGATTAACCATGTAAACACTGTTTATCACCTACTTTACATAGTTCTTGTAGAAATGGTTGCCAGCGTAGCGTGTTTCGTCAAGTGTATGGTTGTAATTATCAATAGGCGTGCCGTTATCTTGACGTACATACATGCCGATTTCTTTCAGAAAGTGGTAATGATCGTATTCTTCACACTCCATAAGGAAGAACTGCTCGTTCGTCATCAAGTTTTGGAGCCTTTCGATACCAACTTCCAATCCTTTAGCTGTGCCAGTAACATCATGTGCGTTGTTATCTGCCCCGACTGTATCAATCCCTATTAGGTGTAGTTCTTCACGTAAAGACTTACACGCAGGATCGACTTGCACTTCTGTATATCGCATCTCAAAGCGTTTTACACACCAATTTATAAACTTTTTGATTTCTTTTGCGTATACAGACATCGCTTTAACTTGTCCTGTTTCTGCTCCACTATGATAATAGTTAGCGACACGGAACAATCTGAATTTATTTTGGAATCTCGATACAATGTAGCAGCTGCAGCTCGTAGCATCACTTTGTCCACCGTCAGCAGTAAAGAACATTTCGTATCGATTACCTAAAACAACATGTTGGATGTTTTTATCCATATCAAACATGCTGTAGATAACACCTTGAGGCATTACTCGTTTACCATACCAATCTCGTTCCAATAGATACGGATTCTTAGAGAGAACCTCATGTATTTCCTGCTTACGTTTTTCTGATAATATCGGGTTATCATTAGGAGTCCAATGAGTCCAACGTGTGTTTTGAACGTCGAATACTTCCGATATAACAGGATGGTTAGGAGCAGGAGGGTTTAAGTCTGCTAAGTGATAACGGTCCTGAGCAGCAAATGTACGACGGAAGCACTCTTGAATCATACCCATGTTTAATAGGTTGATCTCACAAAAGACTACACTTCCAAGTGACATACCCGTTATGGCGCCGACACTGTTACTTTTCCCGCCGCCTTTATAATAAACGCGTTTAACTCCGTTTGGCGTGTGTATTTCAAGGTGCGACCCTAATTCGTTGTGCTTAATCTCTGCTAGATTGCCGAATATATGTTGTAATCCAGTGCCGTCACCATCTATAAATAAACGCTGCGCTTGCTCCTGGTTATAAGCAACAATTAAATGATTTGTATCTCTGGTCCACGACAAATAATCAGCATAGCGAAAATGCCCTGCTGTTGTTTTCCCAGAACGTGGTGTACCTTCCAATACATCAAAAGTGTAATTATATGGTCTATAGATGACTTCCAACTGTTTAGGGGAAAACTTAATCGCTGTTTTGCTCATATTGTTTACGCCCTTCTATTAATGCATCGAGTAGTGAAGTATCTTTCTGCTGACCTTTAAGTTTAGCAGCACGTATTTTAGCAAATTCAGTATCAGCTTTGACTTTCTCAATCTGTACCTTTTGCATTTCTTTGTTCATTTTGTGGCGCTCTTCCTCAATTTGCTTTTTAAAGTTGTCAGGAACTAAGTCGAAGTACTGAGATAGCTTATCCAGAGCCTTCATTTTGTCAGCAAGTTTAATGGAAATACCATCACGCCCCTGCTTCACTTCAGTAATTATTGAACCATCCACCATATCAGACTCAGCTAAATCAACAAAGTTCATCATTCGTGTTTCAGTAATAAACTCCGTCACTTTATTTCCTTCTTCATCTACTGATGTTTTTTCTAATGGTTCTAATTCAACTTCTCTTTGACCAAACGTCACATAGTTTGTAATATCAGCAAAAGCAATCTTAATATACTCTTTCAACACGTCCATTGCTTCTACAAATACATTTTCCACTAACTCACCTTTAAGCTCTTTTATATAGGAAGAAACTCGCTCGCGTCTTAGCAATCGACTTGCTTGCACGTGAGCTCCATCTTTGGAATATCCAGCCTTCAACGCAGCTTGTGTACCATTGAAGTATTTCACGAAATATAAACAAAAGAGGCGTTCCTTTTCGGTCAGTTCTTCATCCTCTAAAATCTCTTTTAATTTTTCTTTCGTCTTGGGATTCTGAACATTAGTAACGCTCCTTTTGGCAATAGTAACGTTACCATTCATTTGCTCATCCCATTTATCTTGTGATTTCCACTTTCTGATTTGCGAAGGCTTGAGGTTCAATTCAGCTGCAATATCAATTAGTGGTTTCTCACCTTTACTTGCTTTGTATATTTCAAATGCTTTATCACGATCTGGGCTTCGTTGCCTAGCCATATTCACCACCTCGCGGTAATCCCTAATTTATTTTACGGAATATTCAAATTAATCTTTTATAAATATGTCCAAGTTGTTATAATAAAGTTAACATTGTCATCCGGAAAAGTAATTCGTCCCCAATACGAGTTACTTTTCCTTTTTTATTGCTATTGGTTTAAGAACTCATCAATTGATTTATTCAGCGTACTAATAAGAGCCTCTCGACACTGTTTTGGTGTCATATCATCATTGATCTCATTATGTAAAGCTACAGCCTTCTCTAATTTCTGCGGATCAATGTGTTGTTTAACTAATTCCATTCCAATAACATTGTTGATTAAATGACCGACAATAACTGTTTGTTCTTGTTTATCTAGTTTCATTTATCTCACTCCCTTTAATTACGCCACATTTGATTGAATCAGCTGTATGTTCAACTATAGATTCCGCCGTAACCTTTCCATCTAAGTTGATACTAACTTTACAATCCATTCCAAACGGTTCGCTTTCGTTAATCTTTTTAACCACTTCAGATTGTTTAATTAATTGTTTAACATGAGTTATATCAGTTTTCGTTGCTAATGTTTCCTCTAACATACTAACCTTTCGACTTAATGCCTCCAAGCTTGTAGCAACATTAAGTACCGTTTGTTTCAGACCTTCATTATCTCTTTGTAGATCGCTAACGTTTTTTTCTAATTGATCGACCCTCATTTTAAGAATTTGATTATCCATCCTTCATCCTCCTCCGAAATAAATCTAATTTAGTCTTGAAATTCTCTAAAACTCAATGTATTATATTTTTGTATTTTCTCAGTTCCTAAGCCGAGAATACATCATCACTTCTGAAAGAACCCGAACTCCAGCGGGTTCTTTTTATTTACTTGAACTCATTTTCGAATTATTGTATTATATTTTCGGGTCTTGCTCCATAAATCATTATCAGGAGAATCTGCAGGTTTGCAGGTTCTTTTTGTAAAATAAAAAGCATCCACTACGTGAACACTTCATGTAATTATGATTAAATTATTTTAATTCAGATTGATATGCAGGTGAAACGAATGGAAAATAAAGAACATGAACAAAAATACGATTTAAACAAAATATACACATACGAAGAGCATCCTGATAAAATCAGTGGTCGCTGTGATAATTGCGGCAATTCCACATTCAAAAGTTCCATTAAAAATTTCATCTTCTTAAGAGAATGCCGTCATTGCGGCATGAAGAAAATCATCTAGCCCCGGATAGGGCTTTTTTCTTTATAAAATAAAAAATCAGCTTATTAGCTACTGTAATTGTTCAACTATCTCTTTAAACAACTGTTGTCCTTTTTCCAGATATCTTTCTATTCCGCCATCAGCAAAGTATTCACCTTCACTATTTATCATTTCAATCAGTACTTCACCCTTCTCCTCTGTCTGCGGTAGCTAACATAATATCCGTATCAGCATGGTCCCACATCATAACTGTATAGATCAGCACGAAATCACCTCAAAAGAATCATATTTTAAAAAATCCATAACGAAAACTAATTTATGCAGGGAAATGAATAATATACACAGAATGACTGCCGATAAGATGCATTATGTAAATAAGATAGACGGGAAATACCTTAGTATCAGTGTTTTCTTTCTTTCCAATGAATAATAGGTATTCATTATTTTATACATTGGCTTGAAAACGCCATTTTCAGCACCTAATCACCGTTATTTCCTGCATAAACTTCACTTTGTTAACTATCTATACTTTTGTTCAGTTTTAGTTTAAAATCATCCAATCATTCGCTAACATATCTGTTTGTGATGCGAGCCATCCGACTACAATTTCATTTTGTGCAGTTTTCATTGCAATCGTATCAACAAATTTAGGCTCTCCATTATACTCACCGTAACCATATCCTAATCCTCGTGATAGTTCGTTTCCTTTTATAAGGTAAAGATGCATGTCTTTTCCATTCCAACCTTCACGCTTTACTCTTTTACCTTCTACTAATGCTACTATCGCTCGTCCAAATGTCATTATTCAACCACCATCCAGTCATTTGCAAACATATCAGCTTGATACGGTTGAGCAGGAGCATATCCACCTTCTTTTAATGCAGCTACAATGAATTGTCCACTCCACTCAGGTAGTTTTGTATCTTGTTTGCCTAATAGAACTTGTTTGCACCAATAACCGCCCCAAACAGCACGAGTTACCTTCCTGCCTTTCATCAATGCATTCATAGCATCGCCAAAGTTTAAAGCTTCTTCAATAACAGTTGTATACCTCAAATCTTTTCCTCCTCTATTTTCGTTCGTTGTGTTCGTTTGTTTTGTTTGAATCCCATCATCTATCACATACCACTTCGCTTGTTTAAACAAAGACTGACAGTTCATTGAAGTTAGATGTGTTCCAATCTGTCTAAGAAATTCGTTAAAAAGCATTGGTTGTCTTAGGTCTACACCGTATTGATTAATACTGTTACTTAGTAACCAACACTCACATATAATTTCCCCATCACATTGAAGCATTACTTCAAAAGGTACTTCTGTATATTTGACCTCTTCCATCCCCTTCACCCCTTCTTCCACATGCAACACCTTTGCGCTTATCTTTCCTTAACAACAATCAATCCCAAAATCTTTCTGCTGCTTTCTTACCTAAATAAGCGAATAGTCCCTTAACAATAACAGCTAATACCCACACAATCGAACTAACCGTAAACACCGTCATATAACTTACATCCAGCTTAAATGCAAAACTAATAATCCAAGCTACCCCTAACCAAATTGCTGACCATGTTCCAAACGACAGAATCAAAATCCCTAATATAGCTAATGTAAATACTGCTCCTAATCCTTTAAACATTTCCTCATCTCCTCCTTAACAACAAACAAGACGCCACCCATATCACAGCAGCGCCTACGATAATTGCTATTGGTTTAATTGTTTAATAAAGTCTTCCTAACGCTCCTGTTTTCAAATCATTATTGATTCTTTTATATACTTCTTCAGCTAATAAAGTGATATTGTTTTCGTCTAGAGTGACATTAACAGGTACGGTATGATTTTTTAACGTTCCTTTTTTGCATAGCTTCTAATTTTTCTAGTAGCTCATGATATTCACCATATACATCAACAGTCCCTTTACATGGCCCGACCGTCAATGCTCCGGTAGGACATTTCTCTGCCCACTGCTTAGCAGCTTCGTGCATTATATAACCAAACTGATGTGAATTATTCGCGATAAATTGTTGTACTGAATCCACTTCTAATCCTCCTAACCAAATGTCCATTTTGTTCAAATTAATCTTATACCCATCGACTTCAGTGATTTCTTCAGCATGTACCGACGCGACCCAAACGCCATCTTCATCTAATAGTTGTTCATACTTTTTCACCGCTTTTTCTTCACTTTCTGCAACAACTAATCCTGTAGGATCATAATCAATCGCGTTAGCCTAACACATAAAAAGCCTCATATTATCACCTCATATAGTGATTACAGAACAACATAATTACTCATATACCGGCATATCTGCTACTGTGACTAAATTGGCACACGAATATATGAGGTTTACTATTATGTTGTTGTGTAATTTCTATATAACAAAGAATTTTATTCTCTCTAAACTAAGAACTAACATACATATTGGATAATCCATAGCTTACAAAGAACAAAAAAAGCCATCACCGAAGTGACAGCTCTTTTACGGCTTATAAAAATATTAAAAGGGATGGGAGAAACCTCATTCACGAAAGGGGATTTCGAGATACAGATTCAATTAAGGATAAAAACTAATTCTTATCCTTCTCCAAGCCACCGCATCAATTAATATGGCTACACGCCCTCTGTGTCAGTGACTGGGAGAAGACTAAGAATTTAATCTCAACTACTTCTCACAGGACTAGCCTTATAGATGTTTCACCATGGTTTGTATTAAATCTATAAGCACGTGTGCTAATCCTGTGAGAAACAGTCGAAACTATTTCTCGTTTATACTCCGTAGAGTCGGTCAATACATCGGTTGTCGCAGGACCTTAGCTGACCAATTCGTTTATACAATGTAATTATATCTAGAGGGAATATGTTTATTCCGTCCCCCTGTTTGAACCAACACAACCTGTAGCGGCACCCATCGCACTACTCGTATTGGCTCAAACAAAGAGCGGAACTCTTTGCCTAACGAAAGATGTGAGTAATTCGTTAAATTAATTCCCGGTTCAAATTGATGAAGCAGCTCTGTATTCCTATTAATATTTAGAAACGCGTAATCATCCAATCATGGACCATCACCCCATTTCCATTTTCAAGAACAACATTAACAGAGAATAAGAGGTACTATGTTCACCATCAACCCAGAGGACATGGCGGTCTCTGAGCTGATCACTAAACACAATGGAAACAGCATGACGAATGCGAGTTATCTCACACCCGCCACACTGGAATATGTCTTAATTAGTTTTAAATCTTCAGCAATCCTTTTTCTTCTTTAAAGGGAATCATACCACCCTTCACCACGGATTTTTACCGCCGACAGCCTGCACCTATACATTTTGTTGCAGTAACGTTTTGTTAATGAGGTTATTCTGTAACGGATTGTGATTACAGAATAAGTACGCTATCCCCTAAGTTATGCTGTTTTCAAGGAGCAATTAACTGTAGGTATAGCGTACCGTTTATTCAATTGTTAAAAGGTGCTTAAAAAGGTGCCCAAAAGTGACACTTTCTTAGATTTATGAAATCATTCCAAGCGCTTTAGCTACACTTAATACAGCAGCCTTTCTTTTTCTGTAAAACGTTCTTTTGTGTAGTCCCAGTACAGTATAAATGTAATCATCATTTAGCGATTTTATATTCATATACTTCATTTCAAGTATAGATTTCTGATCTTCATCTAATGCTTCATCTAAAGTTCGTTTGATTTGTATATATCGCAAGTAATCTTGATTCTCTTCCTCTTTATTAGTTCGTAACTCTGGGAATAATAGTTCTACACCAAATGCTGTACGCTCTTGTCTATTTTGATATTTCACTTTAAGCACGCGATAGTCTTGCAGTGTTTCAATTACATATGGTCTAATCTCTTTTTCATCAATTAATTGTCTTTGTCCCAAACTCGAATCCCCCTATTTCTGAATTTGTCTTTTTAACATCACATAAGGTACGTGAAATTTTACTATCTCTTTGTTGAATAAGGGAACGATGACTACAATACAGCCCCCACCACACTGTTAGTCATTGTTCCACTATCCATTAAGCTGTCTTTTGGCCACTCGTTATTCCACTACTAAATCGCCACCCATCATTTAAATGTTCCATTAACTCCTGATACGTAAATACATCGAATATCGTAACGCACTGATTATCTCCAAACCCTGGTTCTTTTCGGAACAACATATACTCTCTTGTACCTTCGTATCTTTTTATAACGCTCACCCCTTAATTTCTTTTATAAACACTTCAACACGCGGTTTCTCTGAATACCATTTACTTACCTTTAGATCCACTACCTGGCTGTCATCATTCCATATGACCTTGTTAAGTGCATCCTTCACTCCTTTTACATAATTATCAACGTCAGGTTTTGTTGTAGGTCTTAGTAACCCTTCTTCTGCTGCTAATGTTTTCTTCTTGGAGAAGGATTTGAGAGAAGGCTTGTACACCTTCACCTCAAGTTGTAGCGGTCCTTCTAGCAAACTTGCAGGAGCGAACTTTGCTGCAATTGCACTAACATATCGTTTAAAGTCCCTGGACTTCTTTGGATCATACATTCTAACTTTCCCGTGAACTGCGCTTGCTCTAGGTCTACCTTGGGCCACAGGTTCTGTCATTATAGTAAATTGAATCATTATTTCTATTAACCTCACTTTCTACCAAAGGATTATTTTGTTGAGTTTTCTAATTTTCTAAAATGAGTTTCAAAGAATGTGTTATCTGCACCTTTATAACAGCGTCTTATAATGTGTCGTTCATTAAAATCATTCGTTACCCTTAATGCTTTTAACAATGTCCATGGATCTTCGAATGTCGTTGTGTAGTGTCTTGCATGATAAATCTGCCCTTTTGTAAAAGCTCTTTTCCCTGCATGTTTCCCACCTTTTTCTTTATCAGGATTCATATATGCATCTTCAATACAAATCACTTTCATTTACCTTTACCTCCTTATTAATAACGAAAAGAAATATAACTCGTATTTACCACGCTAGTTACAAATGATTCGCTATAAAAATACTTTGGTTTAACATGAAACCTCTTGCAAAGTACTTGTATTTGATTAAACGATGGAATGATTCTTGATCGCTCTATCTCAATCAACTTATTAATATCGATATTTAACAATTCAGCAGCTTGCCCTTGAGTCATTCCGAATAAATGCCGAAGTTCCGTTAACTTCTCACCGTTAAAATTACTCAAAATATTTCGGTCCCTTCCGAATAAAACTTAATATTCCGTCAATACTGTAGACAACCCATTAAGTTGCTTTCTCCCAGTTCCCCCTTGGAGAACCAGCCGGGCAGTTAGCTTTTGCTAGCTGCTCTTTTATTTTGTTTTTACCCATTCTCCATAATGTAGTTCCCATCCCTGATCACGTAAATCAAATAACCGACTCTCTATTTCAAACGTTTTTCTTTCTTTGTGCTCTTCAAGTTCTTGAATTTCTTTTTGCAACCCATTTATTCGATTTTGATACCCTTTCCTAACTTCAATATCAGTATTTACATAATGCTTATAAGCTTGGATTCTTTCTTCTGGCCACTTTTCCATATCCATTCCCCTTTTCTACAAAATGAAATTTTTATATTAATCTTCATCATCCAATAAGATCAAACGTAATCTTCTCGTACTATCACCACAACGTCTTTCATAAGCTGGAGAAGTCATAAACCTAAGGAAATCAATCGATTTGTTTGTTTCCTGATTAATTTCTGGAATAGTCCCTTCTGAGATGAAGACATCCCCTTTATACAAAGCGTATATTTTTTCTTTCCATGAGATCCTCATATCCATTCCCCTTCCGATATTAGATTCAGAATTACAATTTGCCCTTATAAATCTTCTGGATCTCTTTCTCTGAAAAATATTTATATACTGCAAACACCTCAGGAAACTCACTTAAACATAAATCAATGATAGTATTGTCTGTTGTGCGTATATAAAAGTACTTAACCAATCCGATGTAATCATTGTGTAAGTAATAACTCTTAATCTCGTGATGGTAGCCATTCGCTTCCAAGACTTCGTACAGCTTAATTTTCGTTTCATCCATTTCGAATATTGATAACTGCCCCTCCGCAATATCCATTTGTTCAATCATTTCTCCATTCCCCTTTCGATTTGACTGAAATGTTATTTGTTATCCTTGTACTCCATCTCTACAAATTCAGCTGAATCGATTCCTTTCATTATCAATTCTTCTAGAAAGTAAAACGCTTCTTGTTCCCCTTCGTTTTCCCTTATATTTTGAAAATGTAATTTCTGTTCTTCATCTAATTCAAATTTCACCTTCGCCTCTAAAACCATCATTCATCCTCCTTATTTATTAAAATGAAGTTTTTATTACAAACTGTTTTGTTTAGACTTACAATCCTCACAGTAATTTTTAAATTGATTTCCTTCTTGCTTAAATGTATAACCTGTAGAAATTGCACCATTCATTTTAGTGTCAAAACTAGGTGGATAATTCGTTGTGCATAGAGGTACTTCTTTTCTGCAATCATCACAAATTACAACGGTTTTATATGACTTGATTTCCTCTGTTCTAAAAGCCATTACTTATCATCCTCTTTCTTATATTCTCTTAATTTTTCTTGCATTCTCCAGATGCCCGAATGGACTTTCTTAATTTCTTTTTTTAATTCTTCCGGAACCTCTTCCACAAGATCCAACACTGTATTTGCCCAACTCATCTTGCTAGAGGCATCTCCCATATATGCTAACGCTTGAAACAAATAATCCTCTTCTTTACCGATCTTCTTTAAATTTTCAAGGTTTGGTCTATGATCTAACACATTATCTGAAAATGGCATTTACTCTTCCTCGCTTTCTAATAAAATAGCGTTTTGGTTAAAGTTTCTTAACATACTCCCAAACGTCATCAATTTTTTCGTTTTGTATATCCAGCATTTCCTTATAAGTATCTAAACGTTCTTTTGAGCGTTTTAAATCCAACTTTATACACACGATGTGACCAAACAAAATACCAATAATTATCCAAAAAACCAATTCCATTACCTTTACCTCACTTCCACACAAGATAACGTTTTTGTTAGAAACTTTTCACCTTTTAATCAAACAAGCATATGATGTAATGTACAATTTGCTAGAAGTAATGTTTTCCTAAGTGCACTTGGAGTTTTGCACTTAGGATTTTTACATATATTATTCGATTTGAAATTAAATAACGATTTTATTCCGTTTTACTTACCCAAACAGTCGTGACCGCTTTTAAAATATTTCGCATCTCTTTCTCTGTTAAACTATCTACATAATCTTGCTTTTGTTTTTGAGTTAAGTGGATGCTTTTTGCTATTTCATTAAATTCTCTAGCCTTTTCTGTTCCGTCCATTTGGCTTCACTCCATTCAAAATAAAGATTTTATTAAAACTTTTCACCTTTTAACTGGACAAGCATATATTATTGTATGGAGGCATCCATTCATAGAAATCTACCTTTCTTCTTAAAGAGCATACTTACATGTGTGCTCTTTTTTTATGACTAAATAAGAATTTTGTTATAAAACTTCTATCTTTTCGATTATGACTGTAGTAAAAGCGACATCCCACTCATCATGTTCGTGACTGCATTTGTACCAATAGTTGATTACACCTTCATATAACACGTCACTTGGGAAAATGCTGTCGTCACCATTTTTTATCCAAACTGGCTTTTCACCATTCATTACATCCTCTAGATCTTTAACTACCGATAGTTCTTCTTGTAACTTTTTCATGACTTTATGAAATTCTTGTTGTGCATCATCTAGTAATTTATAAAATTTAGGTTTTACTTCTTCACCGTATATCCCAACTTCACTAACCTTGTATATTTCCATTTCCGCTCCCCTTTTCTCCCAAATAACTATTTTGTTATAAATTAAATGTGACAATCTACTATTACTACTACATCGCCATCCTCTAATGGATTAATGAATCGCTCTGTAAATTTTCCATCCCAATCATCTGACTCTGCATTTGTTTCCGACGACATTCCGAACCACCCCATATCACCTTTCGCAATCCAATTACCTTGTTTATCAACGACTGCATAAGTAGATAACGTTTTAGAGTTTCTTTGTACATACTCTGCTTCCGTTTCTCCTTTACGTGCGCCATACATAAGAACTTTTAGTACATCATTCGGAGATTCTTGCATTGCTTTCCAATCATTCTTTGCAACTCGGACATTTTTATCTTTCATCGCTTGTAGATCCAATTCACCTACATACGCTGCATCACAACTATTACCATCTTTATCGATCAATAAATTACTCCATCTTCCGCCTACAACATACCAATCCCATTTAGAATTCGGGTTATATGTGCTCAAATGATTTCCTTCTTCATCGAATTCTACACCGTCATCTTTGTACCAGTATTGCAGCCACTCTTCGTATGACTTCTCGTTAACTTCTGACGAACGATTGTACTCTTCAATTAATTCTTTCTTAGTTTTATAGATATATGGAGCTACCTCTTTCTCTTCATCAAATGGAGCTAACACCTTTTCTAAATACTGTTTATCCTCAGTTTTCTCTTTTGGAATTTGTACCATAACTGCAAAGTGACTCATAATTTATTCCCCTCTCTTTTTTTGATTAAAATAACGCTTTTGTTATAAATCACCAAAACGTCGGAAACTGTTTATTGATAACATCCACAACAAATTGTTTATTACGTTGTAACCAACTCTGAGCTTGTTTTAATGCTCCTCTTCTTTTAATTACTCCCTTATCGATGAGAAGCTGCTGATCGATTTGAATATTTGCTTCCTTGTAATAATGGTGATTAATATGGACCTTAATCTCTAGCTGATCTTTTTCATTTACAAACCTAACTGTTAAGTTCCCAATCTTTTTTAATCTTGCAATATCTAAATGCACATCGGTCACCTCGTTTTTATACAAAATTCAAATTTTGTCTTAATATCCACTTGCTAAACGATCATAGTTAACTTGGTTCTTATCAAAGTACGCCTTTTCCATGTCTTCAAATTCCATACCTAACTTTAAACCTATTGATATTAATGAAAGTAATGCACCCATATATAATCTGAATTCGTTCAAATCTGCTCTGTAAATGTTTCTGAACAATATTCCGTACTCTCTATAAGTTCTAGTGTAAAATTCCTCTTCAATATCAAATATTGTAATAAATTCATTAACTTGATCACTATGCCCGTACCTATTACCAAGGCTCGCCATAAAGTGTAAGCAATCGGCCCACTCATCATACTGACGTGCCTTATCATCTTTTTTGTTCTTTTTCCAATACTTGAAGAACCCAATCTCATTACTTAGCTCACCTAACTCCGTATATAATGCCTGTGTCACGTCACCAGTTAAGTTTTTACTTTCCAACCCATGAACCTCAACAACTTTACGATCTAGCTTGTCCTGTGCTTCAAAAATCTTTTGTATGTTTAACATTCCATTACGCTCCTTTTAATGAACTCTCAATTCGTTCCTTACGTGTAAGTAAATCTTCTAAATTACCTTCTGTTTTCTTTTTCTCAAGCCCTAACATATTTAAATGTAGTTTCATGTTGCTTATATCTGAATTAACGCTTTCTAATTCTGATTCCAGTTGAATTCTCGTTTCTTTCTTCATTCGATCCCTCCTACTTTCCTAATTCTGCTTCGAATTTACCAAACTCGAATCCGACTAATTTCTTACCACTCGGAAACACTGTTAAAGGAACTGAATTATACCCATATGACTTATGTTCTAGTGAGTACTCATAGTCAGCGTCAATATTTCTAGCTTCATACTCCGCTCCTGCAGCGTTTAGGGCCCATTTAACTTGATTACAATTTGGACAGTTATCTTTCGTATAAACAATGATCTTAGTTGCCATTCTCTTCATTCTCCTTTGCTTCAGTTAACAGTTGAGTTACCTCGTAAGTACCGTGCTCTGTATATTTCATTGTTCTTCCTCCTTGTATTTAGATAAGATAGTTGTTAATGCAATTGCCGTCCCTTCATTCGCAATCCATTGCCCTTTGTAATACCCTGCCAGTCCTAAATCCTCGTTATCGTAAGCCTTATCAGCTTCTTTTCTGTTTTTCACTGCTGATTGTTGTAACTGTTCGATATACTCTTCAATCGCTTCTCTCATTCTCTCCATCTCCTTTTAGTAGCCCCGCCAGTTCCTCGCAACTTCCTTCAAATAAGTCGCGCCCATCAGGTAGCTTGTATATGTTAATATCGATTAATTTGTTGATTAAAACGTCTTGCCTGTCCATGTTGCCTCCTAGCTATTTTGTTTCTTCTTATACTTACGTGGCGGTTTAGTAGCCGCATCCTCCACGCCCCAACCTCTATAAAGTCTTCCGTAAAATGTATCCTCTTTTATACCGTTTTCCCGTGCTATACGAATCCATTTTTTATACTTATTTTCTTTTACACCTTTCGGTTTCGTTGCTGCTTCATGGGGGTCTGTACCATTTTGGACCCTTAAATAAAAAGTTTGATATGGGATTTCATTTTGTTTAGCTAACTCGATATACTCTTTGTATTGTTTTGAAAACTCACGATCAACTTTCGGTTTCGTTGCTGCTTTGTAAGGATCCATCCCCCTACTGATTCTTGCGTAGAATGAAGTTGCACTTATACCGTTTTCCTGTGCCTTTTTTATTAACGATTCCCATTTATTATGTTTTTTGGGTGTTGTTACTGCTTCATAAGGATTCATACCTTTTTTAATTCTTTTATATAGAGTTGTATGACTAATTCCGTTTTTCTCTGCAAGTGTTTTTATTCCAGCGCTAATCCCGATTCTGCTTTTTTTCTTTCTAACCGGTACCGTTATAGCGCGTTCTATATCCCATCCACTCTCATTCACCCGTAGATACACATTTGTTTTGCTAATTCCGTTCTTAGCAGCCTTCTCGTAATCCTCATATGTAATAACCGTCGCATAATCTTTCATAGTACTTTCTCCTTAGCTATTACCGAGCAATTTTTCCCCGTCCTAATTGTTGGAGTTGTGGCAGCCTTTTCTATATCCCAATTCCGGGTGTTGATTCTCGACATAAATGTTTGATAACCAATTCCGTTTGGCTTGGCTATTTCTAACCATACTTCCATTAACCCTTTGCTTTTTTTCAGAGGTACCGTCGCTGCTTCCTTACATCCCATTCCTACTTTTAACCTGCTATAAAAAGCACCTTTGCTTATCCCATTTGATTCAGCTAATTCAATCCATTTGGCGTATTTCCCACTCGGTCTACGTTTAACCGTTCCAGGCGGAGCTGTTATAGCAATTTCCACATCCCATTCCGCTTGGAAAACACGATAGTATAGTAAATTCCTAGTTATTCCGTTAGCAGCTGCTCTTGCACGTTCCTCATCAGTTAACCAACGATTTAAAGCCATTTCCTTCTCCCTCCTAATTTAGCTAATTTCTTTTAGTTCACCATTTTCATCGTAGCGATTCCCTTGCTTGCCCGGTGGCTTCGTTGCTGCTAATTCATAGGACCAACCTCGTTTTAATCGGCTATAGAATGTATAGCGTGAGATACCATTTTTTTCAGCTACATGCATCCATTCCCCATGCTTTCTATCAAAGTCCATTTTCTTTGTGCCAATCGGTTGTGTTATAGCTCTTTCAACATCCCACTCATAGCGATATACGCGTTGTTGCAATCTCTTTTTACTAATACCGTTTGACTTAGCTGTTTTATAATGCTCATCCAAGATAATGAAGTACATTTCCATCCCTCATTTACTTTAAATATTTAGTGACGAACTGCGGTTCAAATCCATCTTCTAAAAGAATTCTCATTGCTATCGACTTTCCTTGGTCTCGATGCTTTTTGAAAAGCGATTCTGCTTCATCCCAACTAAAGTCTTTATTTCCGTCCCTGTTATAGCGCCATATCGCCGTGACATAGTCTATAAACATATCAAACTTAGGATCTATCTTTTCCTTGCTTGAAAGCTCTTTCGCACTCTTAGCTTGCCTCGGAATCATAGCGCGGACATCTACAAATCCTTTATTCCCTGGTTTGTTTTTAACATGTGATTTTTTCTTATCGAAAACAGATCCTTTTAATGGTTCTTGATCCTGATTTTGATTTAAGAACTTTTCGGATGTATTAATAGCTTTATAATCAAAACTTCCAACGACATCTTCTAACGTTAATTGCTTCATGCCACATCGCCTTTTTTCTCTTTCTGCTGCATACGATGAATTTTCATTAATCTCGCTATAACGGCATGACGCTTTTTATCTACTTCTTCATGCGTCTGGTTCGCCGCCTCGCAAACGCATGGCCCAAATTGATACATTCCCATTCCTATATCGTTTTGAATCACTCCAGTTCCGTTACACGCGCACATAATCGTCATCCTTTCTAATTACAACTTCGATTCCATGATCTGATATCTGAGCTACCGCAAAAGCCATATTGTTATGACCAGCAATGTTTAAACGTAATTTATTGAAGATGTATAGTAATTCTTTATCTGAAAATTCAATCTTTTTTACCTGTTGGCTGTCGCAGTAATTGCCCTTCCGTTTTTTCTAGCACATCAATTTCAATTCCGGTTTTTTCTGCTTCTATCTGCTGTTGTACTTCTCTTATGCACTTACGGTATCCATAACATTTGCCCACCGCTTTTATTAAATCAAACAAGGTTCTCGTTTCAATCCTTCTAACAGTTGGATCGCCGTAGCAAATTGAGCAAGCTGTCATCATTTTTTCTTCAATGTGCACTTCATGAATATCGATGTTATCAATTTCGGCACCGCATATATCGCAATATGGTTTGGATGGAGCTTGTACATCACCGAATAACATTTTCATATCCCCCTTAGAATGGTAGAGCTTTTCTTCTATAATCCTTTGTATCTTTGAAAACAAGAGCTTTAAAGTTGTTAAAGATGCGTGATACAATTCGTTCGTCATAAGCGCTCTCTAAACGTTCTCCAGTAAGGTTTGTTGTAAAGATAGTAGATTCACCTTGCCTGCCATCGAAAACATCGAATAGCACCCTATTAATGAAGTTTGTTGCTTTTGTATTGGCATCTAATGCGCCTAACTCTGCTCCTAAATCATCGACTATTAACACTTTTGCCTTTACTAATGTTCGTATGATTTCATCCTCAGTTAAGGAGGAATCTTTATTGAACGTACTTTTAATCTTCCGTAGTAATTCACCGACAGTGACAAACACGACTGGTATACCAGCTCCTGCAAGTTCTTCTGCAATAGCGTAAGCAAGATGTGTTTTCCCTGCGCCACAATTCCCTGCCATAATCGTATTAAATATCTTTCCATTGCGATAATCCTTTGCGATGACCTTTGCAAGTTCAAGGTTATTCGCTCCTTCCTCGCTAGTAGGTTGGTAGTTAGCAAAGTTTGCTTTTTTGATATTACTATCGGCAATCATGCTTTGTTGATGGAATAAATGTTTTTGCTTATTCGTTTGATCAGCTTCCCATTTTGTTTGTTCATGTTCTTGAAGCTTTTTACTTTCGTTTTCAAGGTAGCACCGAGGACATACAACTTGTCCTTTAAAATTCATTTTTGTCATTTTATGATTTTCACAAGTATCAGAAGCCATAGTCATATTGACCCTTTTGGCTATAGCGTCTGGTACTGCCGCTATCGCTCTCTGCATTGTTATTCACTCCTTTTCTAGATTTCATTTGAATTGTTAACTGGTCGAACTTTTCGCGTAGTTTCTTAGGAGATAAGATATTCCCTTGCCAAAACGGATCTGCTTGGCACCAATCAATAACATCTTTAATATCTTGTAGTTCCCTGTTGTCTCGTTCTCGAAGTAACCTAAATTCATTTGCCCATGACTCGAAGTTAGGTTCTTTTTGATTAGGATTATTACCCTTAATCAGTTCAAATAAATATTTCGCTGCATTAGTGTCGCAAGTTTCAAACTTGAGACGAGAAGTCTTTTTATTTGTAGTAATCTTTGTAGTATTTTCTGTAGTAATCTCTGTATTTGTCCCACGTTCTAATGTGGGAGCCTCTCCCTTTTTAGTGTGGGAGACTCCCTCTTTATAATGTGGGAGGGTATCACTTTCTAATGTGATAGGGTCTTGATATAAAATGGATATTTTTTGAATATTTTCTGCTATAGGTTCTACATACATAACATTGTTAAGCCTAGTGCTGTTAACTATGATGGTTCGAAACTCAATTGTGATTAATTTCTTTTTTAACAAGTATTTACATGCTTCCAATACTTGTCGTTTCGTAAAGCCAAATGAATCTGCTAGCTGCTGATAACTCTTCTGAAGCTTGTCCGCCTTAAATTTTTGTTTATAACGAATTTCATTTGTTTTCTCATCCTGTATCTCAGTTGGTTTATACCAATAAAAAATTTCACTTAATATAGTAATAGCGACCATATACGGCTTACCATTATCTAAAGTAAGGTGTTTAAACCAACCTTGGTCCATCGTATTACCACGTAAGTTTATTCTTGCGATTTTCATCACATTGTTGTTCATTCAGTTCACCTTCTTCATTAGACGCTTTCTCTTTCGCATACCGCTATGTCGCCTTGTATTTCAATAATTTTGTAGCCCGGATAGCGATCAGGAGTAATGTATTGGCTCGCCTTCAATTTCGCTTCTTTCTCATTTCTTACGCCCTCCCATACCCATGAAGGGAGGACGATTTTCGATTGATTTTTATCTAACATAGGCTTTGCTCCTTAATTTGTTTGTTTTATTAAATTAACAGCTTGTCCCTGTGGCTTATCAAATACAACTTTTAACGGTTGAAACAACATTGATGACATTTGGAGCATTTCGTATTGTTCATTTGTTAATGCTACTGGATATAGCACTCCATCCTTGCAATACATTAGAATTACGCCATCTTTCATTTTCATAATCCTCCTTATTTACCAATAACAACCTATGTGTTACAATAAAATCATAATTTTTTCAAAGCGACTTTCTTTGAAGCGTCCTGTCTCCTAACAGGGCGTTTCTTCAATTTTCATAGTAACAATCACAATAATCTGTTAAAATTTAGTTACCGATGTGTGTATCAACCGGCCTGTGCTTCTGTACGGGCTTTTTTGATGCTTTCACGCATCGGAATATCCAGGAACCTGTTTATTAGGTGGGGGATACCGTTAAATTCCTGAATATTCCGACAAGCAAGAGCTTGTCCTATTTAGCTAGAGTTATAAACTCCTTATGCATTTCCTCAATCTTATCTGCACTGTTATGTATCCCTCTAGCTCCTAAACTGCGTATCATTTTGATGATGTTTGCTTTGTCTTCCTTATCCTTCTGCTGTTTATCCATCGGCTTCAATCCTCTTCTTGTTTTACTTCATGTACAACAACTTCTAATTCAAGGTTATTCAACTCCTCTACTAATTCTTTGAGTCTTTCTAACCCTTTTATCTCAACTTTTGCTGTTAAATTAGTATTCTTCATAACTACCACCCTTTCAATTTGGTATAATTTTCATAAGAGGTTGAATTAACTAACAACTAGGAGGACTCTTATGAAGATTAAAATGAATTTCAATATGGACGATTTTGAAAAAGCTATCAAAGAAAAAGCTGAAACTGCTATTAAAGAAGGTAAATCTGGAGCTACAACTCAAGTAGAATGTACAAACTGTAAAAAGGAATTTGAAATTGTAGCTAAAGAAGGTACTGTAAAGTGCCCTCACTGTAATGAAGAGATTAATATCACTTTAAATATCAAATACGACAATTAACTTTTGTGTAATTCAACCTCTTATTAAATGTGATAAAACCCTTATGTTAGAGTCGAAGTCGCCACTTCGGCTCTTAACCATTTAAAAGAATCCGTCTAGCTTCAGCTAAATCTTTGATTACTAATGCTGTTTCTGCATCGTTACAAACCTTAGTTAATTCATTAATTCTTTCTAATAACATTTGTGCTACTTCCATTTTGTTTAATGTGTTTTTCATTTTTGTTCCTCCTTTATATACCTTCTATCTATCCAATCCATTAAACGAATGAATCCTGCGAGCATGATGAATATAACTAGGATCATTAAATGTGAGAATGTGCTTTCTTCCATTGTTTACACCGCCTTCTGTTCTTGCTCTTTCTTCAGTCGGTCTATGATGTAGGCTTGTCCTTTTGGTGTTACGTATGTTGTTGTCCATGTGAATGCTTCACCATTTGGTTTCTGTTTAACACCTTGCGCGATTTCAAAGTATCCTTTTTCAACTGCTGGCTGAGTCGGTTCAGTAGAATTCTTGAACATTAACTCCCATTCTCGAAGTTTTGCGAATAACTGACGTTGACCAATTTTTACCCCTTGTTTTGTTGCTAACTTTGCAACTTCACTAACTTTCAGTGTTTGTTCTGACTGCATACACGCTTCTGCGAATGTTACCAGCGGCTGTTGCTGTACGATTTGTTGTTGCGCTGCTGCAAGCTTTTCTTTCTCTTCTTTTAATTTAGTGAGAAGACCGATTGCAAAGTCTGGATTAGTTACCGCTTGTTCCAGGACTTGATCTGTCATGTATGCTCCATGTTTTCTAATAGAAGGAAGTACTTCGCTTGTTACCCACTTTTTGAATTTCTTAGCTTCTTCTTTGCGACTTGTCATAATCAGTGAGTAAAGACCCGATTCATTAATTAACCATGTTTTTCTGTTTTGACCTGATAGGAATAATGTTCCCATCAGCTTTTCTTCTTCATCTAACCTTTCAACTGCTTTACTTACTTGCGAATGTTCTAATGCGTCACACACATCTTTTGCTACAAACCAAACATCTTCACCTTTTACCACCGTTCGAACTTGTCCAAACTCTTCATTATTGAAAACTTGTAATTGATTCATTTTGTTTCCTCCTCTATTCAAATGATAATTTTTTTATCATCAAATACCGAAAAATAATCAGGAAAAAGCTCTTTAACACTTATGCTAAAAACATCCTGATACTTAACCATTATGTCTGGTCTTGGTATATATCCACTTTCAATCTTACGAACATAAACCGTTGATATACCTAACTTCTCAGCTAATTGCTTTTGCGTGAATTTCATCTTTTTTCTTTCGATTCTTAAGATGTTATTCATTTAACCACCTTCCATTTCAACTCGCGTTTCTTTGTTGACTTCAGTATAAATGATAATTTTTTTATCGTCAACATATTTTATAAATTTTTTATCATTTTTACGAAAAGGGGTTTAAAGTGATAAAATTTGTATCTATAATGTAATTAAGGATTTACTGAGAGGGGAAAATTTAAAATGACTTTTGGAGAAAAACTAAAACAACTGAGGGGCAAGCGTACACAAGGTGATGTAGCTAACCTGTTAAACATATCAAGAGCAACATACTCACATTTAGAAAACAACCGAATCGAACCTAGCATGACTGTATTAAACTCTATTGCCGATTTGTTTTGTGTTTCGACGGATTATTTATTAGGAAGATCATCAGACCCACGTTTAACTGAAGAAGAAGACAAATCAACTGATGAGATGGCTAGAAGATTTATGGAATTAGTAGCTGATCTACCTAAAGAGGAGCAAGAAAACGCTTGGAAGCAAGCGGCAATGTACGTGAATTTCACTAAAAATCAAAAATAATGTTAGAGCATAAAAGAAGCTAACTGCTCAGTTAGCTTCTTTTAATTTTGCTTCTTTATATGTATGAGAAGTGATTTCTTTTAAAACCTCTTCAGTACTAGTCCCCTTTTTCTCTAAAAACCACTTCACCATTAGTTCTTTTGCTAATTGTTCTTTTGTCATCATAAATCCCCCTTGCATCCTCTTTTGTATATTTTTGGAATTAATTACTTTTTTGCTTCTTTCCCCAAAAAGGAAATTTATCCGTAAAATACGAATGACACCGCCAGTTAAGACGATGTCATTTTTGATTTATATTTAATTAAAAGAAACAACTCAACTGGTAATTTTTACCAGCCTCCACCTGGGTCCGTCATCATGCGTTGAACGACAGGATTAGATGCCTCTTGTTTGTTATCTGTTTGCTGGTTATCAGTAGAAAAAGTGAACAACCCTGCTACTAATAAAATTGGTAATAAAGCTAATATTTTTTTCAATGCTTTCACCTCTTCTTTCGAAGATAATTATACCATTTTTTCATAGTAAACCCAAGTAAATTTTAGGCAATTGCGAATAATGGATGTTACCAGACTTTTGGCACATCAATAAGGACTTTCGTAGTAGATGTTCCTTCTCTTCCCCTTCACATGTAAGAGCGTAGTACGTCGTTTGGATATCTGTCCATTCTCCATTTTTCTCTTTTAAGTCTAATAAAATTTTTTTAGCACCTAAAATATCACCTTCAAGTATCTTTGAGTATGCATTTTCGCTTGGATGTACAAACTCTAGTGTATCCAAATCTCTTTGATAATGAATTTTCAAGAACGATAAGGTTTGTTGGATGAGTTCCCATTTGATTTTTAACCCTTTACAAGAAGGTTCTCCTAATAATTCCAATGTCGTTTCTAAATAATGTTTAGCGCTTTCGTATTTTTTAGGTTCAAATATCAATGATTCTCCAATTTTTAAATATGCATTTAACTTGGGAAGTGAGAAGTATCCATCCCATTCTAAATCAGAGAGTATTTCTTGACACTTTGAACGAGACTCAACTACTTCTCCGCCTTGTAAAGAAGTTACTGCTATAGCTTCTTTATATCTTAACAACAAACATTCTTTTATAAATTTATTTGTTATGTCATTTATTTTTTCATCAACCAACTTCAGTCTTTCATATAACGTTTTATAATTTCCGGATTGATATTGAGCCTGACATAATAAGATTTCTGTCAGAACTTCCATTTCGATTGTTTTAACGTTTTTGTTTTTTTGGCGTAATAATTTGAAATAAGCTGAAGCTTTTAAGCCTTCATGATATCTTCTATAAATAATTTCATATACTTCAGCAAACTCTTTATTTTCAGTGACGTCAGAATTAATCTCTTGTTCTATAACTACCTTCAACAAATCGAATTTCCCTCTGATAGCTAAGTCTTCCATAGCTTCTCTTAAATTTTCAGGTTTAGGTTCTGTATTCATTATATAATCAGTAACAACTTTCGCTTGTGAAAACATACTCTTCTTTAATAAAATAAGCGTCTTCGAAAGATATCCGAAACTAATATCGTTAGATCCTTTAAAAACTTTGGTCACAGTAGCAGGCTTCACTCCCCAATAATCAGCTAACTGCTTCTTCTTAAAACCAGCTACATACAATTCCCCTTCAAGAACATTTAAAACCTTCCACACTTTTTTTGTTCCTCCCTTTTGGAACAAAGACGCTTCGCTCTTTTCTCAACTTTAAAAATAGGAATTTAATACCATAGTAATGATTTAGTAATATCGGCATGTTATAATGTAAGTGTTACTCGTGTAGTAACCGAAAAGAGACTTATGGCAGATGTTCCCCTTGTGAGTCGGGCGAACGGTACAAGTAGTGCAGCGAACACTCTTGTACACGCTGTGAGTCTTTTTTTCGTTCCGTTTATTTTAATGTTTTCATAATACCACATTTTTCCCAAAATTCAGTCGTGTAGTTATCAGACAATTGTTGAGAAAGTTAAGAAACAGCTTTATATCAATGTTTCTAAGCGATGTAAAAATAAAATATGCAAATATGCAAATATGCATGGAACGTATAAAAGACTTCACATGCATATTTTACCACAATAATACGGAACTTTTGTTCTGTTTTTTAATTTATTTTCAGAAACTATAACTACCATTTTATCATTAAAGGTAGTTAAACGCCCATAAATAGTAGTATAGTTGTTTAGTATTTATACTTTAAACTATGAGACACTTTGGACAGATTTTAAAAAAACTAAGGAAGTCACGTGGCTTAACTCAAGAGCAACTTTCCCACAAGTTAAACTTGAGCAGGAGCCAAATCAAGAACTGGGAAACAGATAGGTATCAACCAGATATAGACACTTTGGTTATTATCGCCTCTTTCTTCAATGTTTCAGTAGACGTGCTTATTGGCTTCAAGAGCAATTTTGAAGATGAACCATTACAAGAACTATTATCCAATGTCCAAACAACGTATACGGCGTTAAATGAACATCAGAGAGTACGTTTTTGTAAGCAAGTCTCTGTATTAATCGATATGCTTGAGGATAATCAAGATATATTCTGATTTAAGTACATTGTAGA
Source organism: Bacillus sp. TH13 (assembly GCF_016651175.1). Classification (NCBI taxonomy): domain Bacteria; kingdom Bacillati; phylum Bacillota; class Bacilli; order Caryophanales; family Bacillaceae; genus Bacillus; species Bacillus sp. TH13. The sequence goes on from NZ_JAEKEJ010000019.1 coordinate 50,220, forward strand.
AGAAATGTTTTCCAATGGAAAGAGGTAAAATTTTACATAATTTTACCAATCCTACCAAGAGAGCCATTCGGTTCTCTTTTTTTATTTTCGTTCGACAAAATATGACAATATTATGATAGATTGTTTGCTATGATAAGCTCGGAAATCTTACATTTTACATAAAATTATCAAAAAAGGTGGATAAAACATGGAAACGCTAGCTGTTTTGATCTTTCTAGCTTCAATTGTTCTGTTTGTATTATTTATCATCGCTCTGTTCAAAAGAAAACCTAAGGCGAAACTTTTTATCAGTTCGATTGTATGCCTTGTGTTAGCTATGATACTAATACCAACAGAAGATAAAGAAGAGAAACCTAAAGCAAAAGAAACAACTCAACAAGCTTCTACAGAGGTAAAAGAAGAGCCTAAAAAAGAAGAAGTGAAAAAGGAAGAACCTAAAAAGAAGGAAGAGCCAAAGAAAGAGGAACCTAAAAAGGAGCTTTCTAAAGAAGGTGAATCCTCTAAAGTTAAAATCGCTGTAGGATCTGTTGAAACTTTAGAATCAGTTGGTTCAGAACATATAAACGAAAAAGCTCAAGGTGTCTTTAAAGTGGTGGAATTAACACTTACAAATAATCAAAAAGACGCAATCACATTAAGTAGTAATAGCTTTAAATTAGTTGATAATCAAAATCGTGAGTTTTCCCCTAATTCTACTGCTCAAATTAAATTAAACGTAGCAAATGGCGGTAACTCTAAATTCTTATTAGAAAAATTAAATCCTGGATTATCTCAAACCGGTAAAATAATATTCGATGTACCAAAAGACGTACAAGGATTAGTATTAAAAGCTCGTGGTGGTATGACAGGAAAAGAAATCACATTGAAGTTGGAATAGTAATTGAGCACTCGAAAGAGTGCTTATATTTTTTCTCAATGAATAAAACAAATTAACATAGTAAAATAATATTTGGATTGGCGTCCAATGCATATTATTAAAAGTAACGTGGTTCAAGTCGGAGGAAGGCACCTTAGGGTGTCTTTTCTTTTGTCCATTATATCCATTACGTACGCATTGATTTTTTATGTGCATTTGATATAATTACTGTATTAGTATTACAGTAATACAGTATGTATATAATAAAAGAAGAGATGCTAGACACATCTCTTCAAATAACTGCTACCGCGAAGATGGTTAGTTAGTTAGATTAATTTTTCTTTTTAAAAATCCACCCAATCAACTTCCCACGGTCGAGGGTGGATTTTTCATTGTCTTCATTCAAAAATTGTTTCTTAAACAAATGCGCTGATATTTCACGCACAATTGCTTTTGCAATTTCCTTCAAAAGTTCTACAATGAATTCCATGGCTATCACCTCCTCCCATTCAAAAATGGAAAGAAGCTAATAACCAACCACCCTCACAATATACAGTTAACTATATTCTATCATACTAGTACAAGCTCACCAATATAAAAAAAAGCCCACCTATTTCCGTAGGTGAACTTTATCTTTATTACACAATACCAAAGTATACTCTATTTTTCTCGTAAACTTTATGCAATTATACATATTTGAAAAAAATACACCATATAAATATTACATGTAGTAAAATATATATTGTGGATACATTCTATAAAGCAGATTCTTTTGAAAGACGTAACATATCAATCACTATAGAAGATATGACGTCACTCTAATTTTGATCTCAAATCTCTTGTATTTTATGTACTAACAATCTGATATATATAGATGATTCTGTTTTATAGGATGTGTTTACATGTATAACAAAGGAATAATACGGATAAGTTTATACTAAATGAACGTTGTTCAAGTGGAAGAAGGCACCTTTGGGTGTCTTTTTTTATTTTTAAAAGGACCTGCTCAATTAATGCCTAAAAACATAAGGTATATTAAATCCGTTAAATACATGCGTACACCCTTGTTTTCTCCTCTTATTAAAGGAGGTTCTATTGTTATGGGCTATGGTGGTAGTTGCGGCGAAGGCTGCGGTTTTGCTGGAGGCTTTGCTTTACTCGTTGTACTCTTTATACTGTTAATCATTATCGGATGCAGTTGCTTCTGCTAAAAAACTATCAGAAAAGACACTCTAATATGGGTGTCTTTTCTTTATGCATTAAAAAACACGTCAAATTAACTTTTAAACGTGTTTTTCGGTGAAATGATATTTAATATAATCTATCCCTAGACTAACTAACGGAATAATTATTGCTAAACTTAACGCATAAACCATCGTTTTTATACCTGTATAATCTAGGAATTTATCCGCTATAACTAACGCTAAAACAAATAATATTGTTGATTTTATAAATAGTTTAAGAAAATCAATTTTCATATCAGTTCCTCCTTCGCATCATGAAAAGAAAAATGAAAAATTCTTTAAATGAGTGTATAATATACATTAGACAGAGGCACAATTGCAAGAGAACAGAGTGGTTGAGACACCCTGTTCTATGTAATACTCACTAATTAGCGAGTGAACGGAACATAACTAAAAGTAACTATCTTTAGCACTCTTAGCCACTCTACAGCTACGTTCATAGCTTGAGTGGTTTTTACATATGTAAAAATAGATAACTTCAGCGTTTTTTGTTCTATATATTCAACAAAAGGTTCAATTAAGTACCTTTCCATGAAAAACAAGAAGACAGTACCTATCAATTCTTTCACATGCATCACCTCCTTCTAATAAGAACTAAAAATCAACAGCAATTGTTGTTTTAGATTGCTTGATTTTAGTTAACTTACCAGAGGTAGGTTGACAATCCCACTCGATTAACTATCATTACTGGAATAATGTAGCATATGCTTGCAAATTTGTACATATCAGAATTTTAAATCATTAAACCTTAAGTATCTTTTTTCTCAATATAAGAGTTATAAATGCATGCTATAATTTTAATAGAAATTCCCTTTTGTGCATTGAGATAGAAATACCCAACCAACAACCCACTGTTACGGAAATTCAGTGGGCTTTTCTTTTGTTTTTACATTTGTTATAATTTCCTTAAAGGTATTTCAATGTTTCTGTACGTATATAATAAAAGAAGAGATGCGTCAACATCTCTTCAAGTAACTGCTACCGCAAGGTGAGTGGTTGCGACTAAATACTACTTTTTAGATTTAGAAGACTTCCCACGCTTGCGAGGCTGACGGGTGGTCTTCTTCTTTTTGTTTTTAGAAGTAATTTTCTTAACCACGAAAACTACAAGTTCTCGTACAATCGTCTTAATTACCTCTAATACTATTTGAAGAAATAGATCCATTGGCTACACCTCCTTTCCTCATTAAATGAGAAAAGGACAGTCGTAACCGCCCACCCTACAATATACAGTTAACTATATTCTATCATACTAGTACAAGCTCACCAATATAAAAAAGCCCGCCTATTTACTTAGGTGGGCTAAATGTGATTTTGCACTTGTACACGATTAAATTATAACAGAGACCTTTTAAATATCATTTATATATGTGGCGCTACCCCTATATAAAGTGATTGTAATTAACTTAATAACCCTAACACCTTAATAATCTCAACTGTTTTATTATCCTTTATTTTAAAATAAAATCTTTTCCCCCTACGTTCACGACTCACAATATTTCCGTAGTTTAATTTACGTAAGTGTTGTACAATCATATATTCTGGTATTCTTGTTTTTCTACTTAAATCAGATATCGATAAGGATCCATAGATTATTAATTTACAAACAATTGATAATCTACTAGAATTCCCCAATAACTCTAAAACTTTTATACTTTCTGTATAGAAAATAAAGTCCATATGAAACTCCTTAAGCAAATTTCCATACCTCCTAAAAAACCGATTTTTTTATTAAGAAAAATAATATTTTGATAGGATTCCAATACATAGTATTAGAATTAAACTTGCACTTTAAATGTATCACTCCTACTGATTTTGTAAATATTTTGAATTTGTAGAAATATTCATTTAAATCTTGTTAATATTGGTAATATACTTTATCAAGTGAAAAATAGAGGGGTTTTCAGGAGTATGTAATAATATACGATAAAACATTCAGATATTATGATATATTCTCAAAGAGCTGATACAAAACTTCTTTAGATTGGAAAACTAAAGTCTTATCTACCCAATTGTGAGGGCGCCTTATGGCGTCTTTTTTTATAATAAACCCCCAAGCATTCATACACTTGAGGGCTTATCAATTGAAAGATAGGGTTGTTTAGAGTTCTTCAAATTAAGAACAAAGTGGGATTATTCCTAAACCAATTAATAGAGCTGCTGCAAACGTTGGAATTGGCACAGGGATCTCGATACCTTCTACAACTAAGAAGTATTGTCCACTTACTACTTTAAAACAAACTAATTCCATGATTATTCCCCCCTTCTTCTAGGATTAATACATTATATTAAATAATCTTATTATTGATATAATTAAATAGTTTGTTTTTTTTGAAAATATGTAATTTGTTAATAGGGGTAGTGACAGGGTTGCTGTCATAGACCGCAAAGTAACTTTTTGAAATATAAAATTTAAAGCCTGAAAGAAGGCTTTTTTTATTACTAATTTTTCCTTACACTAAATATAAACAGACAAATAAAGTAAGGAGAAAAATGATGAAAAGAAACTGGACTGACGATGAGCTCATTGAATATTTTATTTTAGTTCCAATGGAACGACAGTTAATTGGTAATAAAACAGGTGCTAGCCGCCTAGGTTTTGCGGTCCTTTTAAAGTATTTTCAACATGAAGCTAGATTTCCGATTAAAAAACAGGATATTCCTAAAGTAGTGATTGCATATATTGCAAAACAATTAGATCTTTCGCCAGATTTATTCGATAGTTACCGTTGGGGTGCGGAAGAACGAAATTTTACCTATCATCGCAAGCAAATAAGGGAATCTTTTGGTTTTCATGAATTCACGGCCAATGATATGCCTATATTCCAAAAATGGTTAGTAGACCAAGTGAACTTTACTCATGACACAGATTATTTAAGAGCAAAAGCATATGAACAATTTCGCAATTGGAAAATAGAACCTCCTACTCTCGGTCGCTTGAATCGAATGATTGATTCAGCAATTAACACCTACGAGGTCAACTTCTTTGAATCAACATGTCACAACTTATCAGAATCCACACGATCTAGAATCGATTCTTTTCTTGAATCATCTATTGATATAAATAACGACGAACAGTTAGAAGAAAATGAACTGTTAACATTTCGTGATTTACTTGCTGATCCAGGTCGTGCCAGTTTAAAAACCCTTCATCAAGAAATACAAAAATTATTGGCCATTCGCCATCTTCAAATACCATTAGATTTATTTCAACATATACCTTCCAAACTATTAAAAAAATATCGATTGAGGGCTGCGACAGAAACGTTAACTGATTTACGTGCCCATCCTGAGCCAATTCGGTACACCCTGTTATCTATATTATTTTGGTGCCGACAATCAGAAGTGACAGACCATTTAGCTGATTTACTTATCGATATTACTCATAAAATCGGTAAAAGGGCTACTAAACAAACAGATAAAGAAATTATTGAAGAAATGAAAAAGGTCCAAGGCAAGAATAAATATATTATTAATCTATTAGAAGCTATGATTGAGCATCCCGACGGGATTATTAACGAAATTTTATATTCTGTAGCGGATCCTCAAACTCTTCAAGATATTTTACAAGAACTGAAACGGAATAAACGTATATACAGGGAGAAAGTTTATATAAAAATGCATGCATCATATGGAAATCATTATCGTCGTGCTATTCCTCAGTTATTAGACATTCTTGAATTTCGATCTAATAACCAAATGCATCAACCGGTTATTCATGCTATTCAAGTAATACGAGAATATGCCAATAGTGGCCAAAGATATTTTGCTTCGAAAGATGATGTTCCAATCGATGGTGTAATTCAACCAAAATGGAAGGATACGATTATTGAAACAGATACCAATGGAACTCGACGGATGAATCGAATTAATTATGAAATCGCTGTCTTACAATCTTTAAGAGGTAAACTCCGTTGTAAAGAAATTTGGATTCAGGGAGCAAATAGATATCGTAATCCAGAAGAAGATTTACCTCAGGATTTTGATGATTATAAAGAGGAACATTTTCAAGCACTAAAATTGCCCCTTGATGTAGAACCATTTATTTCAGAACTAATTGAACAGATGAAGAAAAAGCTTTCTCTTTTAGATGAAGGATTGTTGTCTAAAAATAATCAAAAGGTAAGTATACTCTCCAAAAATAATGGATGGATTCGTCTTTCTCCATTAGAAAAACAGGATGATCCTATTCATTTATCTCAAATAAAAAACGAAATCAGAAACAAATGGCCAAATACAAACTTACTAGATGTATTAAAAGAAGCGGATTTCCTTGCTAATTTCACGAAACATTTCAAAACAACTGCAGACCGAGAAATTCTTGATAGAGAAACCGTTCAACGAAGACTCATCCTTTGTTTATTTGGACTAGGAACAAATACAGGTCTTAAAAGAGTCTCTTCAGGAAATACTACTGATAGCTATCGTGAACTTTTATATATCCGTAAAAAGTTTATTCATAAAGATAATCTTCGGAAAGCAATTGCTGAAGTTGTAAATCAAATTATGTATCAACGATTAAAAGATATTTGGGGAGATGGAACAACAGCTTGTGCTTCAGACTCAAAAAAGTTTGGGGCTTGGGATCAAAATCTTTTAACAGAATGGCATATTCGTTATCGTGGACGTGGTGTCATGATTTATTGGCATGTTGATAAAAAATCTACTTGTATTTATTCTCAGTTAAAATCTTGTTCATCATCAGAAGTAGCTGCCATGATTGAAGGTGTTTTACGACATTGTACAGAAATGTCTGTGGATAAAAATTACGTAGATACGCATGGACAGAGTGAAGTTGCTTTTGCTTTCTGTCATTTACTTGGTTTTAAACTGATGCCAAGGTTTAAAAATATTTATTCACAAAAACTTTATCGACCTGAAACTGGAATGCAAGATGCCTATTCTAGTTTACAACCAATATTAACTAGACCTATAAAATGGGATCTGATTCGTCAACAATATGAACAAATTGTTAAATATGCAACTGCCCTTAGATTAGGTACTGCATCTGCAGAGTCGATTTTAAAACGTTTTACTAAAGATGTTCAACACCCTACTTATCAAGCATTAAGCGAGCTAGGGAAAGCAATTAAAACCATCTTCCTGTGTGAATATTTACATTCCGAAGAAATTCGCAGAGAGATTCATGAAGGATTAAATACCGTAGAAAACTGGAACTCAGCAAATAGCTTTATTTTTTACGGAAAAAACAGTGAGATTCAAACAAATTCTTTAGAAGGACAAGAAGTATCTGTTCTAGCATTACATTTATTGCAAAATTGTTTAGTGTATATTAACACTTTAATGTTGCAAGAAGTTCTTTATGATCGTGATAAATATTGGCTAAAAAAAATGACACAAGAGGATTTTCGGGCATTAACACCTTTATTTTATACTCACGTAAATCCTTACGGAACTTTCAAGCTTAATATGAATAAACGAATTCCGATTAAGTTTGAAGTTTCATAAATTAGATTTCTATGTATGGAAATACAGAATTGTACTTTAGATTTGAAAAAGTACAAAATTGATGGGAGGATTTCATATTGGATCACTCTTTGACAAGATACGTGATACGTTCTAAAGAAGAAGGAAAATCAGAAGAAGAAATACTTAAGAGTATGTATAAGTGGGGAACACAAGCTGATATAGCTAAAGCATTGAATATAAGCACTAGAAGAGTGAAATACTTGTCTAATAAATATGGATTAACAAAGAACGAAAGCTACAAAAGTACCAAAATTTGTCCGGTATGTGGATTGGAAACACATATATCCTGTTTTGATGTTTTTTGGGTAAACGGTAAATTGAAAAATAAGCATGTTTGCTATAGTTGTGAACGTGAATATCATCGCTCTCGATACATGCATAGGGTGATTACGGAAAAATGGGAACAAGAGCAAATCAAGAAAGAAATTTTCATACTTAAATACAAACTGGAAGTTTTAGAAAGCTTGTTAAAGTAATTTCATATGGAACTCAATAAACGAATAGTTATATAGGTCAAAATAATGTGAATAAAGAAGTGTACGGCACACTTTTTGATAGCAGAGATTAAATGTGCCGTACACTTCTTAATATCCATATACTAACTTCTTTGATATAGCACGTGAAATGGAGAAAATGATAGTATCACGATTTTTTGCAGAGTGTTCAATTGCTGTTTCAGAACATACTTCTATTGTATTCCCATATTTCAATAAAAAACCAGCATCTGTTTTATCGTCTTTACTATGTGGTATGAGCTCCCAATCTCCAAAAAAGTAAAATTTATCGCAGTACAAAAGATATTCTTTCCATTTCTTATCATTTTGAAAGTCCTTATCAGATGCTTTTACTTCAACAAATATAATTTCTCTATTTTCATTAAAACCAGCTACATCAACACGTCTCCCATTAGGTAGGGTCACTTCAAATCCAACTACATATCCTTTTGAGTACAACCATTTCCCTGCTTTATATTGTAATTCACCATGTTTTTGAATTTCCTTAGCAGATAACATATTAGATGCAAGAACGGCTTCGGAAAATGATTTAACACTAATTTTTCTTAAATCTTGAATTTCTTTTTCAGTTTCTTTTATTTGTTCTTCAGTCTTTTTTAAATCTTCTTTTGTTTGTTCTATTTTTTTTAAAAGGCTTTCGCCAATTAACTGAACGCCTTTTTTATAGTACGGTGAAGAAGGAGCAAAATACGTCTTATTTTCAGCTCTTCTATCTTCTTTTTCGAAGTCCCAAATGATACCTCCCCGCTTATTTTTCCGTTCTAGATAAGCTCTTACAAATTTGTCTAAATCATTGATTTCATGAGTATATTTCAAGTCATTATATGTGATGATACCCATATTTTTTAGCTTTTTTTGAAACAAAGAATCAAGGCGTTTTATGAGAATTAGAGTATTTGTTGCTCCATTTTTCCCTTGTGATGTTCGTTGATAAATTCCAACATGTTCTAATAAGAATTCTCTTGTTATTTCATCGTATTTTTGAAAATCATTCGTTAAGACTTTGATTTCACTTTGAATAGATTTTAGTTGTTCTATTTTTTCTTTAGCATCTTTTCTACTTTCTTCTAAATATTTGATTTTAAATTTTGTTTCTTCTAGGAATGCCTGTATTCGTTCACGTTTTTCTTCTAAAGATAATACCATTTGTTTAAGCTGGTCTCTTGTAATATTTTCATTTACAGAAGATAAAATTTCTTCAAGTCCTTCCCAGTCTTCATTCTTAAACAAATCTGCGAGCGCTAGTACTTTTAATCCCATCAAATGAACTTTTCGATTTACTGATTCACTTAAATGTTTATTCGCAGCTAATGTGATTTTTAAATAACGTGATAAACGTTTGGCTTGATCTAATGAGACATCGTATCGTTTTGGAACATCCTTAACTTTTATGGTTTTATCAGTAAGATCTTTAATAATTTCTTGACTCAATTGATCACGACCCGTAATCATATCTATCCTCCTTGAAAAAAAGTGTGCCGTACACTTTTAATTCTTATTATAAATTTGATTTCCTGCAAAAACTAGATTACCAAAAACCAATATTTTTGTAACATTTCTCATCCTGCTTCTATTTCTATATTTATAAGGTTTTTCAGGTTACAAAAAATAGTTACCAAAAGTATTACAAAATACCTTTACAATAAATGAACCTTCAGTACAATGAAAGTATATGATTGTACAGGAGGAAACAAATGATTATTGGTTATGCACGCGTATCTACTCTCGATCAAAATTTAGATCGTCAAATCCATTCACTTACTGAATACGGATGTGAAAAAGTCATTCAAGAAAAATTCACTGGAACAATCCGAGAAAGACAAGGTCTTATAAATTTGTTTGATGTGATAAGAAAAGGAGATACTGTTGTAGTTGAAAGTATTTCACGTTTAGGACGTAAAACATTAGATATCCTAAGTATTATTCAACAGTTCGAAGAAATAGGAATTCAATTTGTATCATTGAAAGAGAATATGGATACAGGAACTCCTACAGGAAAAGCTATGTTGCAAATGATGTGTGTTATCGCAGAATTAGAAAGAAATTTGATTGCAGAACGAGTAAAAGAAGGATTAGAAGCAAGTAAGAAGCGTGGAAAAAAGTTAGGTAGGCCAAAATTAGAAAAAGAAAAGCTCTCGATTGCATTACGCATGTATGACAGTAAAGAATACTCAATTAAAGAAATTGTAGAAGGAACTGGCATATCACAAGGCTCTCTTTATCGAGCAATCAATCAAAGAAAACTTGAAGAAATACAGAGGTGACAAATCTCTGTGTTTTTACTTTGCGGTCTATGACAGCAACCCTGTCACTACCC
>NZ_JAEKEJ010000020.1:0-322303 GCF_016651175.1 Bacillus sp. TH13
TGAAAGGACGAAAACGCTTTTAAGCGCTTCACGATAAATGCGAAAACCTTTGTAACTGGGAATACAAGACTAGCAACACCACCTGAACTGAATCAAAGCTACACCGATAACAGCTTGTCCCCATAACTCTGTTCAATCTCCCTACATTTTAAGTATAAATTACTAGCAGTATCTTTCTATCTATTTCCTGCCACGCATCCATCCATTCATTATATCAATAAATGATTATCCTTTCTAACAAATCTACTTTTAATAACGTAAAAAGTTATTAAATGAAACTTTAATCAGTGAGGAGCCATTCCTCACTGATTAATAGACTAACATGCATCCCAATTCCTGCTTACCTTCCTCTCATTCACCTAATTTTAAGGGACAGTCTTTTTCCCCGCAAAAAGCAAGATAAATAAAATAGCCTACTCGTATGAGTTGACTATATTTCTTTGAAAACATTTAATACGCCCTACAGCAAAAACTATGATTAAGGTCAAATCACTTCCAAACAACCCCTCGCCGCTCGTATTCCATCCTATATTCAACAGCAGCTGCAATTTGGGAGCTTGCGAATCTTTCCGTGATCCAAAGTCCCAAATCAATTCCTGAAGTGACTCCTCTTGCAGTGATAACATCCCCTTGATCCACAATTCTGTAAGGAAGAAGTTTTGCTCCATACTTACTCATTTCACTCTGCGCCAAATGATGCATTGTTGCCTTTTTATCATTCAATATACCGCATGCAGCGAGTAGCATACCTCCTGTACAAACTCCAGCAACAATCGTTCCTGCATTGTGCATCTCGCTAATCATTTTGGTCAAGTATCCAAGTTCTGCCTGTTTTCGTGCCCCATGTTCAGCTTTATGATTCCAACCACCACCAGGTACAATTAACAAATCTGGCCGATTATCCATTCGTAAAAAATCATGTAGTTTAACCGTAACTCCAAATGAAGTCGTAACTTCTTGTTTTTGTTCACTCGAAACGAATTCAATTGTAAATGGAGCCCCTTCTTCTATCGCTCTTTTCAGTACCTCAAACGGTGCGAATGAGACAAGTTCTCCGAAACCATCAAACAATACTATTTGTATTTTCATTTTCGGACACCTCATATGCTTTCTTTTTTAAATTGTAGATATATATAATAATTGGGCAATCTCAAAGTGTAAATTGTAAAGTATACCTAGATTATTCAAATAAAAAATAATATCCCACATAGTTAAATACATTTGTAAACCCTACATTTTCTACAACTGCAACAGAAGGCTTGTTCAATTCCATACAGTCCCAATATGGAATAATATCATTCTCCAAACAATCTTTCACAAAACTATGTGCTATCTTTTGAGCTAATTTTCTCCCTTGGTGACCTTTTATCGTTTCAATATCTATACAATGTATATTTTCAAATACAAAACCTGAAAAACATACACTTACAATTAGATCATCATAAACAATGCAATAACCGATTCCCTCATTGAAAAAACAATCCGGTGAAGACCAAAACTCTAAAATTTTTGATTGTAAAAAATCAATGTTCTTAAATGTATTGTTATTATTTTCATAGAGAGCTTTACTCATTTTCAGCACAGTATATCCCTGTTCAAATTTAGGCTCATGATGATTGTCATAATCCTCTTTTCTTAGCGTATACACTCTTTGATTCCAACTCTTTAAATTACGGTGCTGAAATATTCTTTCAATTGTCTTGTTCCATTTTGAATGATTACCGATTCCTTCAAAGCAATCTAGTCCTACCTTCCTCGCCTCAGGTACTATTACATTATTAATAAAATGATTCATTTCTTTATTAAACGCTTCATTTGCAGGATTTCCAATAAAGAAGAATCCATCATTATTACCTAACCAAATAAGTCCCGAATTAGGAGCAGTACTATTATCTACAAATATACGACCAGGGTTCACTCCTGCAATTACAGCACGTACCTCTAATTGACCTTGTTCATTCACTAAACTATTACACCTATAAAAATCATTCTTGCTTAGTTCACAGATCATACGTTACACACCCTTTTTTTAACTGTTCTATTCTAACTTTACCATTTCCACATAATATTCTGTATTATTTTTAAGAGTGGTTTTAAAGCGATGCGATAAGTAAATGAAATACATAATAAAAAAGAGCCAATCTCCAACACAATAGAAGATTGACTCTTTCCTTTATTTACTCCCCTGTTTCAGAAAATCGCTTTATACGTTCTCCAATTTCATCGCGAACACGTTGAAATTCAGACCATTCTTTTCCTGCTGGATCATCAAATCCCCAGTGAACACGATTCACATGCTGCGGAGTAGATGGGCATACAGCATCCGCATGACTACAAAGCGTAACGACTAAATCAGCACTATTTAAAATGTTTGCATCAATTATATCTGATGTTTGATTTGTTATGTCGATATTTACTTCGTTCATTGCTTTAATTGCATTTGGATTTACTCCATGTGCTTCGATTCCTGCAGAATACACATTCCACTTATCTCCTAAAAATTGTTTGCCCCACGCTTCTGCCATTTGGCTTCGGCATGAATTTCCCGTACATAAGAAATAGATTGTCTTTTTGTTTTCCATGGTATTTTCCACCTTTATTTTTAAATTCAGACTGGTTGATTATTAAAATATTTACGCTTAAACCAAAAAGCGACGTTTACAAGTGCAATCATTACAGGTACTTCCACTAACGGTCCGATAACTGCTGCAAATGCTGCGCCTGAATGAATACCAAACACCCCAACTGCTACAGCAATTGCTAACTCAAAGTTATTACTACCTGCTGTAAATGCTAACGTTGTAGTCACTGGATAGTTTGCACCAATTTTTCTTCCCATAAAGAAAGATACAAAAAACATTACGATAAAATAGATTAATAACGGAATCGCTATTCTTACTACATCTAATGGTACACTTACAATCATTTCCCCTTTTAAAGAGAACATAATGATGATTGTAAATAGTAATGCAAGTAATGTAAGTGGACTAATTTTCGGTATAAACACCTTTTCATACCATTGTCTTCCTTTTAACTTAACGAGTACAAAACGTGTCAACATACCTGCTATAAAAGGAATTCCCAAATAGATAAATACTGATTTTGCTACTTCTATCATTATAATATCGACAATAGCACCTTCAATCCCTAACCATTCTGGAATTACAGTTACAAATACGTATGCATAAACTGAGAAAAAAAGCATTTGGAATACCGAATTAAAAGCAACTAAACCTGCCGCATACTCTTTATCTCCATCGGCAAGATCGTTCCAAACAATGACCATCGCAATGCAACGTGCTAATCCAATCATAATGAGTCCAACCATGTATTCTGGTTTATCAGGAAGAAAAATAATTGCTAACACAAACATAAGTACCGGACCAATAATCCAGTTTTGTACTAAAGATAGAACTAACACTTTTACATCTTTAAATACTCGGCCCATTTCCTCATAGCGAACTTTCGCTAATGGTGGATACATCATTACAATTAAACCAACAGCAAGCGGAATAGACGTCGTTCCAACCTGTAATGTATTCAATCCGTCTACTACACTAGGGAACACAAACCCTAAACCAATCCCAACAGCCATCGCTAGAAAGATCCATAGTGTTAAATATCGGTCTAGAAAAGATAAACGTTTCATTTTATTTTCCATCTCCTATTAACAACAAGAATTTTTAGCTACCTCATTTGAAGTCGTGCAACAAAATGACTCTTCTATTTTGTGAACATCACTATCTGCTTTGGTATAAAAGAACTCCCACTCATTACCATCGGGATCCGTTACCCAAAACTTATCTTGTACTGCATAGCAACAAGTTATATCCATCTCATCACGCGCAAAGAAACCTTCTTTTTCTAATCTTTCTTTATGTAATATGATTTCTTCAGCTGTATCCACTTGAAAACCAAAATGATTTACCTGATTTCCATTCACTTCATCTCGTACGTTCAGCGTAAAATTAAGCCCTGGCATCTCTAATAAAAATTTTGCATAATCTAATTTCACTTTAACTGGTGATACACCAAATACCTTTTCATAAAATTCAATAGACTTCTCTAAACTCGTAACGTTTATACCAACGTGAACATATCTCATACCTTATTCCTCCTCTTTATATATCATTAATCAATTTTTTTTGATTAATAACGCAAAATTTTAACAGCAGCTACCTTTGCCTGTTTTTCTAAAGATACAGCACAATTCTTCTGATAATAAATTATTCACTTCCGCATCATTTAAATCATAATAACTCCACGTACCTTTTGTTTCTTTTACAATTAAACCTGCATCTAATAAAATCTTTAAATGATATGACAACTTAGATTGCGTCATTTCAAAAACTTCAGTTAAATCACATACACATGTCTGGCCTCGCTGACAAAGTTCATACATAATCTCTAATCGCTTTTGATCCGCCAACGCTTTAAACTTTTTCTCATAGAGCTGAAAATCTTGTGCCACTGTAGTTCACTTCCCTTCATCAACTTTTTTTGATATTTATAGTATATACGCTAGTGAGTTCATTATGCAACTTATTAATCAAGTTTTTTTGATTTAGAAAAACTACGGTTCTTTTTACAACTTAATAGTTACAATATTTCCGAGAAATGGAGTCTCTATAACTATTTTAAATTTTAATTTGATCATTATAGAGTAGTGCCCCATCATCATCAAGCTAAGAAAAACAAATACCCCAAAATGAGAAAAATCGATATAACTCTTGTTTTTAGTGCATATTCATAAAAAGCACGTCACCCTTTCTCATTAACATAAGAGAATAGTAACGTGCTTTTAATTTCAAAAATAGTCTAAATACTTAAGTTGATGGTTGTGGGGCGGGCCCCCAATAAGAACGGTATCTAAGGCTGTATGAGAGGTGTTTTTTCCATTCCAAAGGCCTCAGCCGACAATTAACTCAAGTACCGATTTCGGATGACCCCCATGTGATGAAGTTCGTGTCCTGCGATGCCATACGCGAGGGCGCGCGCCGTAATGCTTAGGTTGTTGGCTGTGCCCTTGCGGGTCCACGCCTCTGCCGGTAGCCCGCGCAGCAATGTAACCGTGGATTGCCGTACGGCCCGGTAGTCTTCGGCCAATTGCGCGGTTGTCCAGCTT
Source organism: Bacillus sp. TH13 (assembly GCF_016651175.1). Lineage (NCBI taxonomy): Bacteria > Bacillati > Bacillota > Bacilli > Caryophanales > Bacillaceae > Bacillus > Bacillus sp. TH13. The sequence continues at coordinate 5,126 of NZ_JAEKEJ010000020.1, forward strand.
CCGAAAGGAGGTATGAACAATTCCTGATCGAAACCGGTCAGAGGCGTCTGGTCCCCTCTTGCGAACCGGAGCAGGCGGTAGGTCATGACGCGTTCCGCGTCTGCAATGTGGCCCACGACTTCTTTCAGCGTCCATTTTCCTTCCGCATACCGATATGCGGCCTGGCTTTCGGTCAACGATGCCAGGAGCTCGGTCATTTGCTTTTCCTGGGCGAGCAGAATGTCGATGATGTTACCGTCCGGCACCAAACGGATATATTCACCGGAGTTCCCGGCGTATTCTTCTTCTGACGGTCTTTGATTCATGCGTAGTCACCTCTTTATGTATATATAGAAAATTATAGCACTCGTCTATGTCTAATCAATTCGCGAAATGATAGAACTTTCCTTCTAATAATTGAGGATAAGCAACTATTTAGTTGGTCAGTCGCCACACTATCCTGATTCGTTAGCACAATAAAAATTATCTGTTATACAATATTTCGAAGTTATTAATATATATAGGTAACCCCTTCTTTTTTTAATTTAAAGATGAATTTCCAATTATATTTTGAAATGAATTGGAGTAAAACACACTAGTCTAACTACTTTTTTATACAAGATTTTATGCGAAAAAGAATAGCGAAGATCCCTAGAATCTCCGCTATATCAATGATGTATAAAATCTTGTATAAGTGATAGATAGACATAGAGACAAAAAATTTAGTAAAAACAAGGATTCTATGAAAAACTTGCTACCGATAATGAGACGTTATGTTAACCGAGCATGAATAGAATATTCATCATTTCCCCTCTTATATTCACTTGTACTAGAATTAAACTAGTCTTCAAACCAAAATAACACTTCAATAGGTGCTTTCAAAACCTTCGCAATATCATAAGTAAGTTTGAATGAAGGATTATATTTTCCATTTTCGAGATTGCCAATTGTTTCTCTTCTGACACCAACTTCATTGGCTAAATCTTCTTGAGACATACTTAGCTTTACCCTATATTCTTTCATTCGAGTTTTAAGTGGCATCTTGCATCCCTTTCTTTTCTCTACGCTCAAATATTTCTAAATTAATTATGAATGTACCTAAAGGTATGAAAAACGAAAATATAACAAAGAACCGAATTACATGTAGATTTTCAAGAATAAAAACACTTAAGAGTAGTATACTACCTAATACTAGTGCTATGAAAAAGGCTCTTGTAGCTGCAAGGCGAACATGTAGCATAAAAAGCTCATCTGGTACGACTTTTGCATATGCGAAGAAGAAAAAGAAACCGAAAAAATAAGATGCCCATGAAATATTACCTAAAAATGAGAACGGACCTAAAAAACCCAAAAAACCGAGAAATCCTAAATAAGCTAATTTATTTTTCATATAAACCTCCTGTGTGATATATTTCGCTCTTTATGATATAAATATATCACATTAACTTGGAAATAAATAGAATTTAAAACGGTACATCTTTGTTTCAAATTAATACTTTTAACTTCCGCTTTCAAGAATTATGTAAATAAGCTGTCCATGTGGACAGCTTATTGTTTTTTTTGCTTAGCGTGCAAAATTCGCGTCTTGTTGGCGGTACCCCATGCCCATCAACTTAAGAAAAAGAAATGCCCCCAAAACGAAAAAATGAGCGGCTTCTCAAAATAGCTATCTGTAGAGAAAGAAAATTTAAATTTAGGGGGATATGAAAATATTAGCTTGATGGATATGGAGTAGTGCCCCTATAAACAAAACCCTCCAGAGACATCTATAATCTGCCCTGTTACCCAGCGGCTATCAGAAGAAGCAAGGAATGCTACTGTATCTGCAATATCTTCAACTTGCCCTATTCGTCCGAACACAGATGAATTCGTAGCAAAATTTCGTATTTCTGGATCATCTAGCAATTTCGCATTGATATCTGTCTTCGTATATCCAGGCATAATTGTATTCACTGTTATACCCCGTTCTCCAAGATGTTTAGCTAGAGGAAGTGTCATCGTATTTAGTGCACCTTTACTTAAACCGTATGCAATGGACCCTGTAAAACCAAGTCTTACTTCCGCTGATGAAATGTTAATAACGCTCCCTTCTACTCGTAGTAACGGTAATGTTTGCTGAATTAAAAAGAATGGCGCCTTAATATTTACGGCCATAATTTCATCAAAAACTTCTTCTGTCGTATTTTCAATCGTCCCTTGTGTACCTATCCCTGCATTGTTTACTAAAATATCAATCTCTGGTGTACCAACTTTTATTTGTAATTCAGTCTTCAATTGTTCTACAAGCTTTTTGACACCATCAATTGAATTGAGATTAGCTTCAATTAAGAATGCCTTTCCTCCATTAGATTCAATCTCACTAATCGTTTCATCTGCAGCTGCCGTATTTCGGCCGTAGTGAATCGCAACTAATGCACCATCGTTTGCCAATCTCATCGCAATCGCACGGCCAATTCCGCGACTCGCTCCTGTTACTAATGCTACTTTCCCATCAAGGTTCTTCATTTTTTCCATCCTTCCTAAATTCCTTTTTGATAAATCCTATACTTATATTTTCATGCAAAAACCAATCATTTTAAATACAGATTTATAGGTAATTTAGTTCGTTCACTTATGATATTATATTTATAATTTATGATTTACTTTAGAAAACAAAACAAGGAGACTACACAATGCAAAACGCAGTAAAACTGGATGAAATCGATCATAAAATTATGAACTTGTTGTATGAAAATGCGAGAATTTCTGTTTCAGAAATAGGACGTATTATATCCATGACGCAGCCTGCTGTAAAAGAACGAATTAACAAACTTGAAGATCAAGGAGTTATAGCGGCTTACCGAACGAAATTTGAGCCTTCCAAAATTAATAAAAACATTCAAGCATTCATCATGTTTAAAACGAGCCAATGCTCTGATTTTATTCAATTTTGTAATGCCGCTCCTGAAGTAACAGATTTATATCGAATTAGTGGAGAGTTTAATTATATGATGAAAGTCATGAGCGATTCGATGGATTCTCTCGCTACATTTTTAGACTCTTTAATGCAATTTGGCTTGTCATCTCCTTTAATTGTTTTAAAGAGTGAGTTTGAGGAGAAATTGTCGTTCTAATAAAGGATACGTATTATCCTCCACTAACAGTAAAAGCTTTTCCTTTATGGGAAAAGCCAATAAAATCAATGATTAGTAAACAAAAAAGAACATTGATATTTCAATGTTCTTTTTCAGGCTGTGGAGAAAGTCTTCTCCACAGCCTGTTTTTGTGTCTGAACCTCTTTTTATGTGTCAACACTGATAAAAAGAGGTAAAGGAGAGATTTTTTATGATGGGTGCTTTAAAAAATCATCGTGATGAACGTGTATCTGTTTCTGTAGAAGAGTTGGTTCCACAAGATCATTTCCTTCGTGCGATCGAAGCGACAATTAGTTTTGATTTTATTGAAGAGAAGTTACGCCCTTATTACTGTGAAAACAATGGACGTCCGTCAATCCATCCTATCGTTTTATTTAAAATGATGTTTATTGGATATTTTTACGGTATTCGTTCGGAGCGTCAATTGGAAAAAGAGATTAAAACGAATATCGCCTACCGTTGGTTTTTAGGGTTTTCTCTATCAGATACTATTCCAGATCATTCTACAATCAGTTGGAATCGTCGTACTCGCTTTATTCATACAAATATTTTCGAAGAAATTTTTGATGAGATCGTGAGGCAAGCGACAGAGCACCGGATGGTGGGAGGACGTGCGCTGATGACAGATTCTACGCACATTAAGGCCAATGCTAATAAAAATAAGTTTGTACATAAATATAAAAAAGAAAAGGCAAAGTTTTATATAGATGAACTAGAAGCTGCGGTAATTGAAGATCGTGAGGTACACGAAAAAAAGAATTAAAACCTAGAAAGGAAAGTGATACTCCCACTAAAAAAACTCGTATAAGTACTACGGATCCAGATAGTGGATTTTTAATGAGAGATGGAAAACCGAACGGTTTTCATTTCTTAGACCATCGTACGACTGATGCGAAGTACAATATTATTACAGATACTTATGTAACGGCTGGAAATATGGCAGATTCCGAGCCATATTTAGCACGTCTACAAGCTCAAATTGATAAATTCGGATTTAAAGTGGAAGCTGTAGCTCTTGATGCAGGCTATTTTACAGGGTATATCTGTAAGAAATTATCGGAGAGAAATATATTTATGGTGATGGGGTATCGCCGATTTGGAAAACGAAATAAAGAAGTACCAAAAAGCCAATTTAAATATGTAGAAGAAATGAATGCATTTGCTTGTCCGATGGGGTGTATTTTAGAGTATGCGACAACGGATCGTGAAGGATATCGTCACTATAAATCCAACCCAGAAGACTGCGCTGTTTGTCCGCTACGTGAGGTATGTTTTTCAAAGAAACAAAAACAAAAAGTTATCACTCATCATATATGGGAGAAATATAAGGATATCGCTAGAAAAAACAAACTAACAGTTACAGGGAAAAAGTTGTACAAAGTACGCTGTTCAACTATAGAGCGAAGCTTTGCGGACGCCAAAGAACTACATGGCTATCGATATGCTCGATTTCGGGGGCTGAAGTCTGTCCAAATGCAGGCTTATCTTACCGCAACTTGTCAAAACATGAAAAAAATAGCCCTCCATCTGACCAAAAAAGGTCTGGTGGAGGGCTATTTTTTTGAAACTCTATTATTTTATGTTGTTTTTATTCGCTAAAATCAAAATGATTCCAGAGTGCGGGGAACCCTAAAGGGTTTCCCAACACTCTGAAAAAGAACATTGATATTTCAATGTTCTTTTTATATCTCTACATATGAATTAGATCTCTATTCGAAAAAAGTACCTTAATCCCCTTACCCTTGATTCCTCTGCGCCTCTCTAAACTCCTCCTTCACCTTCTCTAACAACCCTTCTTCCGTAATTAATCGATACGCCGTATTTGCTAATGCTTTTGCCGATGTAATTAATGCTTTATCTCCAAGTTCTGAACGTGCTGCTTCTCTAAATTCATTCGTATGTGCAATTAAGTCATCTGGTCCGATTTTAATGTACGGATGAATTGTCGGTACGACTTGACTTACGTTTCCTGCGTCGGTTGAACCGATCCCTACTCTTTCTTTACGATTTACCTCTTCACCTAATAGTTCTAATTCTTCCGCTACTATATCGTTATATGTTTTTGTTACGAGTAATTCATCGATTTCATTTTGGAATGGATGAATTTTTACTTTTGCACCTGTTGCTAACGCTGCTCCCTCAGCAATGTTTCTTACTTTTTCTGTTACTTCTGCACATCTTTTTCGCGTTGCTGCACGGATGAAGAACCTTGCCGCGGCGTAGTCAGGAATAATGTTAGGTGCTTTTCCGCCTTCTGTAATAACGCCATGAATTTTCACGTCTGACGGAAGTTGTTGACGAAGTGCGTTAATACTGTTGTACAGCTGAATCACCGCATCTAATGCGTTAATTCCTTCTTCTGGTGAAGCTGCAGCGTGAGCTGTTTTTCCGTAAAAATGAAAATCAAGTGGATCGACTGCTAGTGAAGGACTTGTTGTCGCTGTTTTTCCACTCGGATGAATCATAAGCGCCGCATCAATGTCTTTAAATAAACCTGCCTTTACATAACTTGATTTCGCGCTACCATTTGGCCCGCCTTCTTCTGCTGGTGTACCAAAAACGACAACTTCCCCGCCAATTTCTTCAAGCGTTTCTGATAATGCAATTGCTGCTGCAACACTAATTGTGCCGATTAAATTGTGACCACACGCATGGCCTAGTCCTGGTAAAGCGTCGTACTCCGCTAAAAATGCGATTGCCGGTCCTTGTTTTCCAGAGCTTTTTCGCGCGATAAATCCCGTTTCATGTCCAGCTATATTGTGCTGCAACTGAAATCCTGCACTACCTAGCAATAAACTTAACGTTCTGGATGCGTAAAATTCTTGGTTTCCAATCTCCGGATTCGCATGAATATCATGACTTGTTTCTATGTACTTTTCCTTATTTCTTTCGATACTCTCTTCAATTGTTTTTCTTTGTGACGTTACTCCTGTCGCTCCCATTGTTCTTCCTCCTTTTATTTTCACGTAAAAAAGCCTCTTTCTAAAAGATAGAAAGAGGCTTCTGTATATACAGTCAAAATGAGCTTCTTTCTTATCTTTCAAGTTACCTTGCTGGAATTGGCACAGTATTCATAACGAATCCGCTGCCGAGGTATCATAGGGCCAGTCCCTCCACCTCTCGTGATAAGAATTTTCATAAAATTATATTAAATTACATTCATTCTAAGTTCATTCTAAATAAAAGTCAAGGAATTCCTATCCGAATTTACCGAATATCTAAAAATCCTTTTAATACACCAATTGTTTCTGGCGCTTGCAGTCTTGCACATACGTACGGAAATTCTGTACTACCTTCAAACATCATTTGAGATGTAAGCGGTGCGCCTGCCCAGAAGATTTCATCATCAATTACGATAAACGGGAATGCTTTATTTTGTCTTTGTAACTTTACATTTTTCAGTGGAACTGGTCCATCACTATAAACTGTTATCTGTGCATTTGTACGCATTAGCGCTTGCCATACTCGCTTATCCACTTGTTTTGTACTTGGAATTGAAATAATAATTTTTCGTTTTGCGGCTAAAATATCTTTTAATAGCCCTTTCGGCTCTTCAAGATTCATTTCCATAAACCAGCGTAAACGTTTCGAAATTTTCCGTTCCCACAATTGTCTTGATGTCGTGCGATCATACACATCTCCGTGACGTTCTATATGAGCTGTTAATTGTGATAACGCTTGTTTTCTCGAAAGGTTTTTACGCATATAATGGCAATCTGATAATTGAATGAACTTCCCTCTCGCTCTTGTCACTGCTACATTGACGAGGCGATGGTTTTTGTGATCAAAGAATAATACGCCAGGTCGTTCTTGCGGATAACTGTCAACCGTATCAAAGATCATCATATCTCTTTCAGAACCTTGGAACTTATGAACTGTCGCCGCTAAAACTGGTATGTTTTGATATTTCGTTCTCTGCAACATTTCTCTAATACACGTCGATAAAAAGCGTGACTGCGCCCTGTAAGGTGTCACAACACCAATTGATTGAACACCGTCTAACAATCCGATTAACATCATTTGCATCGCTACTAAACCAGACATAATGTTAAAACGTGAACCAGAAGCAGCATCTTTTAACGAAAAAGCTCCCATTTGGCTCGTATCAAATAAAACACTCGCTTCATTTGCGAACGGCTGCAATTGCGCAAGTTCTTTACGCTCTGAAACAGACGGATGATCGTATACTCTATTTTTATAAATAAACGAATTCGTAAACTTCGATATATCCGCATGCATACGTCTTTGTTCCTGCAACATAAATAGGTTCGGATGTGCTTCTGATTTATTAACAGACTCAACAATCCCAGCATGGTAAAACATATCTTCCCCAAGCCATTTGCGAACAAGTTCATGGTTCGCCATCGCAATTGGAGGTAATTGTAAAAAGTCTCCGCAAACAACGATACGTTTTCCAAGTGAAGCAGCTAATGCGATTTGCGGAACGAACGCCATACTCACTTCATCTACGACAACTAAATCGAATGTACGCTCATAAATTAGCGCATCAATTGCACATTTTGATAGAGTTGCACCAATTACTTTCGCATTTTCAATGTATTCTTTTTCTACTTCTTTAATTTTCGCTTTTTGCTTTCGAAGATCACTTTCAATCTCTTGTATACGCTTCTTATCAGCAGAAGTCGCTTTATATGATAAAATCTTTTCACGAAGATCTTGTCGTGTTTCTTCTAAATAGAGTCTTTCTTCTCCCCAAGATCCGTTCGTCGTTTCAACTAGCTTCGACGTAAGTAATGTTTCATGATTTCGTATATGTTCATGTTGACTATAACCGTAACGAACAATTTCGCCAGGTGTCCATTTCTTTTTCTTCTCAATTTGCTTCGTTACTTCGCTCATTAATACGTCCACTGCCGCATTACTATGAGCTAACACAAGTACCGATTTTCCTTTTTGGTAATGAGCCGAAATAATACGTGATAAATTGTACGACTTCCCTGTTCCAGGCGGTCCCCATACGTACGTTGTCGGATTGTAAAACGAACGATATGCTAGTTCATTTTTCGGATTTTTCATCTTCTCAATATGCTTCGGACTGCTCGTCCCATCAACGAGACGCTTTATACGATTACGTTTCAATTTATCTTTACGTGCTTCTTTTAATCGCTCTTGTAGTTGCTCTAAAAGTTGCCACGGTTCACTGTATAAAACTGCTTCTCTTATCTCACCTTGTATATAATCATTTAATTTCAATTCTATTTCTAATCCATGTACAGATAATACTTCTCCTGTCGCTTCCTCACCATCGAACTCAATTCGAATTGGTGAACCTTCAGGTAAGCTTACTTCCGAAATAAGCTGAAATACATACACTGTATTCTCATAATCTGTATATAAAAAACGACCGTTCATGATAGAAATTTTACTACCACCTATCGTTTTCCAATGTTTAATTTCATATGCTAATGCATAATGCCACTCTTTCATCGTTTCCGATAATGAAGGAGTTTGAGTAGGTATATTCATCGTATAATCTCCTTCCTTCTCCCCAAACATACTTTCTCACTATACCATATAACACGCTAAAATTTGTAAGGTTTTTATCTTGCTTATTTTCTTAATTTTCAATAATATATTGTATATAATTTTCAGAAAGAAGGAATCTACATGCCAGTTAGAAGAATTGAACACGTAGGACTTATGGTTGCAAACTTAGAAACATCTATTACTTTTTATGAAGAAGTAGTCGGCTTACAGCTCCTTAAACGTATGGGGCACCCGAATCCAGACTTAAAACTCGCTTTTTTAGGTGTGGAAGAATCGAAGGAAACGATACTCGAATTAATTGAAGGCTACAATTCTTCCTTGCCAGCAGAAGGAAAAGTACATCACATTTGCTTTAAGGTAGATTCATTAGAGGATGAAATCGAAAGACTAAAGAAACACGCAGTAACCTTCTTACTAGGAGAAGAAATCGAAACATTACCAGATGGAACACGTTACATTTTCTTCGCTGGTCCTGATGGAGAGTGGATTGAGTTTTTTGAGACGGAGAGATAAAGTAAAGCTTTATTTTGCGGGATAGAAAAGGAGCCTGAATTCTGGCCCTTGTTTTAACCAGTAACAATGAAACATACCTCCAACCTAAGAATTTACCAAGATTAAAAACACAATCATTTTGTTAGGAGGAGAGAATGGGAAATACAGTCTTTATTATTGTTTTTTGGATACTGATACTATTTCCAATCCTTTATGTAATCAAGATAAAGGATTGGAATATAAAAACAGCTGCCTTATTTGTTGGAAGGGTTCTATTAAGGCATTGTCTATTTCATAAATGGAATGATGTTACGACTGCAACGAAATTGGGTAGAACCTCCCTATGAAACAGAATGGGATTTCTTTGTAAAGTCTTTACTAAACGGAAAAACTGATGCACTTATACACTTGTTACTTCTAATTATTATCATTACTTTGGATCTATTCATTACATTTTATGAGTAGCGCCATATCGCTATCAAACTAATGTTTTATGCTGCCCCTAAACAATAATTTTTTACATTTTTACTCTGAGAATGTCAATTTTACTATTTTTGGGGTATTTATTTTTACTAGCTTGATGGACATGGGTTTGATTTATTTTCTTAGGTTGGTAGACATGTGGTGCTATCCCATTGCTATTAAGCTAAGAATTTAAGTGTAATATCATTTAAGGTAATACTTAAGATACAAATAAAATATCTTTTCCATGTCGCACTGTTTTATTGAAGTCTATCCCGAGTTGTAGCTAGTTCAATGCGACTGTAAATTCGGAGTTCGGTGCGCCAGCAAATACAACCGTTCCGTTCTCTGGTAGTTTCACTTTGTTATTATCACTAACAACGCTAAAATTGACGCATACTCCATTCCCATCATACACCGCGAATGAACTTCCTGATGGCAACTCCACATTCATCGTTTTCCCTGCTGCCTCTTGCGGAATCGTAAACCATTTCGCATGCCCATTTTTTTGCAGTGTAACTTTCGTTGATTGACCTGCATCAAGGGATTTCACGTTAGATTCACTGACGTATAAAAAGCTGGCCATCTCCATATATTCAGTACCATCCTCTGTATAGAAATGTGCTTCCTTCGTATCCCGCCCATTCATCACGGGAATCTGAATTTGATGCATTGCCGAATTTGGACCTGTAATTTTTTTGCCGTCCCAATACCCATCCTTGATCGTAATTTGTGTGTTAAGAGGCATTAGTTGTCCTAGATAGTTCATAGAATTAAATTTTTCGTTAACGAGGTAGAACTTGCCACCCTCACGCTTCGCCCATGCAGCAACTGTTTTCTTCGGTAACACATTGTTTTCTAATTTCTGGGCTAAATAGTGAGTCAGCACATTTTGCCCCAATCCCGGCGATAATTCATATGTGCTCTCTCTCAAATAAACTTTTCCATTCTTCTCTGTGACGAAGTTAAGCTTGGAGGTACCCTTCTCATTTATAAAGCTTCCATCCGCCGTATATACATATTTTTCTTCCGGTTTAGTTGGTAAAAACAGTTCTCCCTTCTTCGTAATTTCTATTTTGAAATGGCTTTGGATATTTCCATAAAAACCTGCTTTTTTTACCACGTCTTGAGGTACTTTAGCCTTGACTGGCTTGCCGAAGGATTTATCTGGTTTTATATCCTTAATTGTCCCTTTCTCTTTAAGCCTAGCTAACAGTAATTTGTTTGCTAACAGTTGATTTGTCGTGCTGCTGCCGCCGGAGGACAATACAGCTGCTGCCATCTTCTGTTCTGGAAGCACGACCAATGTGGCATGTTGCAGTACCGTATCCCCACCCTTAGTCAACGCTTTTATCCCATATTCACTGAATGGGTATAGTTTCACACTATCCCAGCCAAGACCATAGTTGAACACGTTTTCGCTATCTTCCGGCCACATGCCTCTTTTATATTCTTCTTGTTCCATCGCCTTGACTGCTTTATTAGAGAGAATTTCTTTTCCCTGTCCCATAAATATTTGTGAGAATCGCACCACATCTTCTGCAGTAGAAGAGATTCCTCCCGTACCAATCACATTTACCATTTCACTTGGAAGCTGTCCCTGGTATGTCGGAGAATACTGTCCAGCCCGCTTTTCATCTTCCCATTTGTCTTGCGATGTTATCGTATGATTCAGTTTTAATGGCTCTGTAAACTTTTGATGTAGAAATTCAGTAAAACTCATACCGCTGACTCTTTCTACCAAGATCTCAGCCAGTGTAAAACCGTCATTACAGTATACTGAGAACGCGCCAGGGTCTGCCTTCAAGTTTTGGTTGGACAATTGTTGCAACAAGATATCATGGGCATAAGCATCATTATCTTTAAATAAAAATGCATTATTGAACGTCGAACCTTGCAAACCCGAGGAGTGATTCAACAGCATACGCGGTGTAATGCGCTTATATCGTTTATCTTTCATTTTGAAATCAGGAATATAGCGGGCAACAGGAGCATCCAAATCAACTTTTCCTTCGTCTACTAGTTTCATAACAGCCGCAGCCGTATATACTTTACTGGTTGAACCAATTCCGTATAGAGTATCTTTAGTTAATGGTTCTTTCCCTTCTATGTCGTTCTTACCTGTCTGCCCCGACAAAATAAGTTTACCATTATCAATCAGCGCATACTGCACGCTAGTCGTCTCATAGGACTTCGTGAGTAGTTCAGCGTTCTCTGCAGCAATCTTCTCCAAATCTTTGCTAGCAACTTCTTGGCTAGATACAACCGGAGCCTTACTGCTAGAAGACGCTATCGCTCCTGTTGGTAGACTCATCGTTAGAGCTAAGGTAGCGGCTAACACTCCAGATAATTTATTTTCCATAAGAAAAATTCCTCCTTAGATAAATGATCGATTTCATCTTTTATTTGTTCAATTACAAACATCACATAAACTACTATTCTGGCTTTATCCCTACTGTCTATATTCAACAAGTAAAATACTTTTAAAAAGACCAGTATTCTCGGCTCTACCCATACTGTTGAAATTGCCGTCAACATATGCCCCTCCAGCAAAAGTATCAAATCCTAGAATAACATCTGTATGTTCCCATATCGGGACACCGTTAGGAAATATAATTTCATAGATTCCTAGACCATATCCATTGATTCTTCCCTTTCCTGTAGGAACTGTAGTGAGTATTCTGTTCTTTCAGTAATTGCCACCAATAGAATGCTCTTATTACTAGTTTGTTTTTCGTATAAATGTATCCTATTTACCCTCCCTCTTTTACGCTTCTCTATATTTGTATCCTACACAATAAAAATTTCTTTTTTCTTATCCATTTCTTACAATTTCCTTACGTTCAAATCACTTCTATAATTAGATAGGTTTTATTTTAAAATCTCCAGGATAATAAGTGCATATATAATCCCACGATTTTATAGAAGATGGATTAATAACCTTTCATGCACATCTCTGATATTCCCTTAGATTCCACCCTCAACCTTTACCACAGTTCCAACCGGCATCAACACTTCTTCACGTTCTTATAAGTGGAAGTCATTCTTTCATATCCATCCTTGTAAAAAGATAAAACGAGAACGATTGGAATGCCATTTGTATGGGCAATTGATTGCCATTCTACTTTGTTCTTCTAATATATTGCAAATGCGGCAATTACTGCTTATGAAAAAGAAACGAGAACTGAAACACCCCCTAATATAATTGACGTTGTATGAGCTTAGATTGATAGCGACGGGGTACCGCCAGTATTTCAGAAAAAACCACACTAAGGGTATACAAGGTTTTATACAGTTTTTCAGTTAATCCAATAACAGACAAGAACCCTAAAACCGCACCAGGATAGGAAAGTATAAAAAATGCATAGATCCATAGAACAAAAAAAAGACGATTCCCTTGTAAAATTAGGGAACCGTCTTTTTCTTCGCTATCGATAACAAAAATCAAGTACGTAATATTTTATTTGTCGATATTTATTTAATCTTCATTATTGATTTCTATTGTACCTGTTCTAGCACTAACTTTTAAAATATTTAACAGATTATCAGGTGTCTTAATTTCCACTTCATATTCAAATTTTGATTGTGCTAAGTTGTCATCTTCTAATTCGAATTCTTTTTTCACATTAATAATTTCTCCATTTGTATGAGCTAAAGAAATTTCACGAACTTGTTTCTCTGTGTAGTTTTCATTCTTTTTTGCATAATTGTAACCCATACCATAATATCCACTAACAATAGCAATACCACTTACTAAAATAGCAATTACACTTATAATTATTTTCTTTTTATGTTTTAACATTTTCATCCACTCCTTCATGATTAATCATCTATTCCAAATCTTGCTTCAAGTGCATTTTCTGCTTGCTCTAATTGATCTTCCAGTATATCGTGTTCTCTTTCTTGCGTTTGATATTGTTCAACAGTTATCGTTCCAGCGTGATAATCTGCTTCTAGCTGATTATCAGATAGATCTATCTTTTCATCCAATTGGTCAATTTCTTTTTTTGCTGCTAAGTACGTATTTAAGTTTTCTTCTTTTGCTCCAACTGGTTTCGTGTTATTTGCCTTTTCTACAATAGATGTGAATTCGTTTTTGAAATCTTGTGTTTGCTTCGTATCATTCGTAGCAGGCCCTATTTTATTTGGTTCTTGTTGTAGTTGAGCAACTTCTTTTTGTAATTTATCATTTTTCACTTTCAGTTGTTGCACTTCTGTATTGTTATCAGCTTGAGTAGAACAAGCTGTTAAGAATAAACAAGACATTGCTCCAATCAACATCCACTTTCTCATTCTGTTTTCCTCCCTTTACATGTGCACCTTATCCTTGCCTTTATATTACTGAACAAACATTAAAGGAAGATTAATGTACAAAAAAATAAAATGATATAATTAAATAGTTTCTAATCTTTCTTTAATGTTTTGGAATTATAGTGATACATATTAATAAGAGGAAAAGGAGAATGTTAATGCGAGTTCTTATTGTCGAAGATGAACAAGACTTACAAAATATATTGGTGAAACGATTAAATGCAGAATATTATAGTGTCGATGCATGTGGGAATGGCGAAGATGCCTTGGATTATATAAACATGGCTACCTATGACTTGATTGTGCTTGACATTATGATTCCTGGAATAGATGGTTTACAAGTATTACAAAGGTTACGCGCGGATAATAATACAACTCCTGTCTTGCTTCTTACAGCTAAAGATACAATTGATGATCGCGTAACAGGACTCGACTTAGGTGCGGATGATTATTTAGTAAAGCCGTTTGCTTTTGATGAACTATTAGCAAGAATTCGAGTGTTAATGCGAAGAAAAACAGGAAATACATCTAATGTATTTGAACTCGCTGACCTAGTGGTAGATTGTAATATGCATAAAGTAACAAGAGGAGACCAGGTTATCACTCTTTCCAGTAAAGAATTTGCTATTTTAGAATATATGATTCGTAATAAAGAAGTTGTGTTGACACGAGATAAAATTGAGCAACATGTGTGGAATTACGACTATGAAGGTGGCTCGAATATTATTGATGTTTACGTCCGATATCTTCGTAAAAAAATTGATAGCCAGTTTGAAACGAAGTTAATTCATACAGTACGAGGAACTGGTTACGTATTGCGAGTAGAATCATGAAAAAACTATCAATAAAAATGAGAGTAACCCTTTGGTATACGGGGTTAGTTGTAATTATTATGGCACTCGTGTTAGCTTTTATTTTAGCTTCTTCAGATAAAGTTGTGCTTTTTAATATGAAAAATCAATTAAAGAGCACAGTAAAAGAAAGTATTGAAGATATCAAATATAAGCATGGACAGTTAAAGATTGACGATGATTTTGAAACTTTAGAAGATGGAGTAAATCTCCTCATTTATAGTAAGCAAGGTGAGCTATTGGCAGGAAGTAGTCCAACAAGCTTTAATAAAAAGGTATCGCTTAAATCCGATGAAATACAAGCCATTAAAAATGGTAATAAAGAATGGATAGTATATGATTTTCTCCATAATGCAGGTGGCGATGAGCAAGTCTGGGTTCGTGGAATAATGACGATGAACCAATTATCATCAACAATGAATACGCTTATCGTGGTAACACTCATCACATTTCCATTACTTATTCTCATTGCGGCAGTGGGAGGATATTTTATTACGAAAAGAGCGTTTCGACCTGTGAAACAAATGAGTGATTCAGCCAGTGAAATTGGTGATGGTAAAGACCTTTCGAAGAGAATTAATTTACAAGGTTCATCGAAAGACGAAATGTATCATTTAGCACAAACCTTTGACAAAATGTTTGAGCGATTGGAGACATCATTCGAAAGTGAAAAACAATTTACATCTGATGCATCTCATGAATTAAGAACACCAACATCTGTTATTATTTCGCAATGCGAATACGCTTTATCACTGAGGAATAATCCGAAAGAAATGGAAGAATCTTTAGAAGTAATTTTAAAGCAATCACGTAAAATGTCCGCGCTAATCTCACAACTCTTATTATTAGCAAGAGCTGACCAAGAAAATCATAATACTTTCCAATTTGAATGTATCAATATGAGTGAATTAACGGAAATCGTTGTAGAAGAGCTTTCATTAATGGTTCAAGAAGCTTCGATTGATATCACAACTCATATAGAGGAAGACCTGTTTATGAAAGCAGATCAAACATTGATGATGCGTTTATTAATGAATTTACTAACGAATGCGATTGCTTATAGCAAAGCGAACGGCACTGTGCATATGCAACTGTTCCGTGATGAAACCAACATAATAGGTAAAGTCTCCGATAATGGCATAGGCATCAGCGAGCAACATATTACGAAAATATGGGACCGCTTCTATCGAGTTGACGCAGCAAGAACATCTTCAAGCACCGGAAACACAGGTTTAGGATTGTCGATGGTAAAATGGATTGTCGAACTACACGGAGGAAAAATTACAGTTGAAAGTGAATTAGGAGAAGGCAGTACTTTTACATTTAAACTACCAATTGAAAAACCAGCATAATTTATGCGCGTCTGTCGCTTCAAAATAAAAATTGATATTTAAAGACTCTCTACAATCCTTATGTAAAAATAACTGACGCATTTTAAACATCATCGATTTTATCATTTTGGACAACCTATTCTGTTAAATTGATATACATGCGAAAAAACTATCGAAATAAAACCCCAGAAATCCAAAGGTCTCTGGGGCTTCATTATATATTTAGTTCTTTTTGCTTTTTGTTTTGTTTATGTTTATACAGTAATTTTCGGCTTATGAGAGAAATCAGTAATAAGACCAGTATTAGTACAAAAAGTTGCATAAATGATAAATCAAAATATTTAGCACCTGTAACGATTAACAATGTTGAAATCGTACCTTTTACAATGAAAAAAATAATAATCCATAATCCGCCTTTTTTCCAGTTCATTTTTATATTACCCTTTCCTACGTTTAAATTATTAAATGGGACACCTTATTAGAAATCTATTATATTAATAAAAAAGTCATGTCTAATTAAATGCAATGATTCCATAATAAGTGAAAATGATATTCAATGTCAATTTTATTGACTGTTTGAATACCTGTTTCTTCACTTCAACCTCTTCCTACTTTGTTTCTTATAAGCAATGAACTCTTGTTTTCAAACAAAAAACACCTCCATTGAATTTACATACTTCGCATGCGAATTCAAGAGGTGTTTTTTCATATACCATCAAGTAAAATTTCCTGCCTTATTTCTTGATACGTACCTATTTTCTAGTACACAATAACTGGATCATACGTGTTCAAACTATCATATACAGTTTTTGCAACGTTAGGCAGCAGGTTTACACACCCACCTGATCCCCCTGTTAAATAAGCATTATTTCCCCAGTCTTTTCGCCAGCCTGCATCATGGAATCCTTGACCACTATTTGTGAATGGAACCCAGTAATCTACTTTAACTGCATAATCAGCTTTACCTACTGCGCTTCCTTTCAGCGTGTATGGTGTTCGTTTATATAGAACGTACCACACACCTGGTGATGTATCTTCACTCGTGCTATGTTTACCCGTTACTACATTTGTTGTGACAACTAATTTTCCATCTTTGTAAATCCAAATTTGTTGCTCTGCAATTGAAACTTCTGCATACGTGTCTCCGATGCCATTATTCGATGTTGTTTTATAACCGATACCTTCCTTCTCCCAACCATTTCCGTGAATATTAGAAGCAGAAAGCGACTTTTCGCCTTTCTCAAAGGCTTGTTGAACTTGTTTAGTTTCTTTTTCAACATCTAGTGCCCAGCCGTAGCCTTGCCCTTTTACTGATATGACTGAACCGGAATGCGTTTTAAATGAGAAATCTTTATTTAATGTTGATTTGGCATTATTAATTTCAGTAATTTTATTCTTAATGTCGCTCGCGTCAATTGTAACTTTCATATCCTTTGAGATAGAAGCATTTTGAATTAAATCTTTCGCTTTTAAAGGATAAACTTCATTCTGCACTTTATACTCAACAGACTGCCCAAGAAGATTCTGTAGCGCTTTCTCCTCTTTTTTGACAATCGGATCGTCTTCTTTAATAGGTTTTATGTATGCAGACTTCAGATGAATTTCGCTTTTATATTTTTGCTTATCGTAATCTTTCAGTAGACTAGTAACGTCATACTGTTTTCCTTCAACACTTTTCGAAATAACAATTTTTCCTTGTTCTAGCTTCGCCATAGCATCTTGAGGCGCTTTTAACTTTTCATTCATAGAGATGAGCTTTTCTTCTACAAGTTTTTTCATCGTTTCACTACGATACTGATCTGCCTTCTCTGGTAGCAATGAATAATTTTCTCCCTTTGAGGAAGGGAAAAATGTCCACTGGTTTTTTAATAGTTTCTTAACTTGAGGCAAATCTTTTTCCGTAAGTTCCGTTTTTGTATCTTTTTCATCTAAAATTTGTTGTTGATCAACATAGACTTTGTTTGCTAGTCCAGATGTCTTTAATTTCTGTATTGCCTGATCAGCGCTCAGACCACCAACTTTTGTGTCATTAATTGTAACATTCGAATTGAAGTGAGTTGCCTGATAATAACTCATTCCCCCAATAAGAAGTGCAATTACACCAATACCCGCTGCGATAAACTTCCAATTTGTATAACTTTTGTTTGATCTTACTCGTTTTTGATCAATTTCTTCAACTGATTCATTTGTTGTATTGTTGTTCATCAATCTTTCCCCCGTATGTATTAACGTCAAACGATTTTCAATTAAAATCATAGACTAGTGTACCTTATTTTTCCTAAAATTTCATTATTTCCGACCACATTTTATCGCAATTTAATGATTAAATTTAGATTTTTCAATAGTACGATGCATTGCACAGCCCTTTACAAGTTATAAAATGAAATTTCAATCAACCGTTATACCAAAGGAATTAACTACATCTTCTTTGGAAAACTTTTTCTCTTTACGTAAAATACGAATTATATTATCCATTTTATAAACATCACCTCCTAATTTTGTCAAAAAAATAAACGATAGTCCTTCTATCTAAAATGTAGAAGGACTATCGTTTTTTCAGTTAGAGTATTTGTATAATCGTTTAACTTTTTATTTCCTGAAGGTCAAACTTGATGAAGATGATGAAATTTCATCTCATAGCCTTTAAATGAAAACATTATGTTTTTTATGGCAACCAAGTTTATTTTCTTAGCTTGATGTACCCACATATCTAGCAGCCTAAGATTAAGTAAGAGTCTGTTCAACTAGATTTTTTCTAATATTTTTAGGAGCATCTTATTTCGCCTCGTCATATTTCACTAATTGAATTTAAAACACATCCGTATGCTATTTAGTAAAATTTACGATTCGAGACGTAATTATTGCAGTAATCAAGATAATAATAGCGGTTATCAAGCCAGATTCTCCAATCCAAATCTCAGTTTGATACCCTGTACTTGCACGTGTAAAAGGTCCTTGAATAATGGCATTCCAAGTAGCATGGATGATAACCGAAGGCCAAATGCTACCTGTGATAAGTCGTAAATAAGCTATAATATAACCGAATGGTACAATACAAAGATAGATACCAAGTACTGAAAGAACGACAGATGGGCCCGCTACATATAGACCAGCAATAACTATTGGAACATGCCACGTTGCCCAAATCAATCCACTAATAAGGATGGGCCGTGAAAACTCTGCATCGACTAGCCTTGTGAGCATATAACCTCGCCAACCCATTTCTTCTCCCAAAGCTGGGATTAAGCCAAGCAAACTTCCGAAAATGCCGCTCAATACTACTAGATAAATGAAGCTGAATGGTGCCGTTACATACTGAAGCCCAAGCATATTGTAGATCGGTTCTAAAATAAACATACCAACTTCGGGATACTGAAACCCCGCAATTCCGCTCAACCAGGCGATAGAATAAGTAATTCCACAAATAATCATAGGGATTAGCAGAGCAAAACCGATCCCCTTCCATATCTTTAAATTACCGAGACTAAAAGATACATCTTTAAACCCTTCTTTCAGTATTATGCGAGTCAAAATAGAAGAAAATGCTGGGGTAAACATATATACCACAATAAGCGGCATACTTTTCGTAATTATTACTACTACATTTAGGATAATAGAAGTAATGATTAAGATACTCAGAAAGAGTTGAAGTCCTATTTTAGCACGTTGGATTTTATCTTTATTGTGGAACGATTTTGCGTGTAATATCATTTTAATCCGCCCTTCCCCTATAATTCACTTGTTTATCGAATTTACTTCTTGTCATTTCCACAGACACAACTTAGAATAAAAATATTTTTGTATACAGATTCATTCATCTTTAAAATCCCTCCCCAATTTATAGTCTAGTCTTACTTACGACTCATCAATGTAATTATTATTTATAAGTTGTCATAACCGATAGTACAAAAGTGTAATGATTAGTCTATGACCTGTGTCAATTAACCTTATGACAATATGTAACTAGAAAATATGATATGGAATAGATAACAATTGAATTAAGGCAATTGATTCGTGCAAGTACAATGAATCAATCTTGCTTTACAAATAATTCAATTGAGGTGGAAAAAATGAATAAGAAAAGCATAATTGCAATGGTTAGTACAGCTTTATTAGTCACAGGATGTGTAGAAGTAGGAGAGGCTCAAACAGTAGCAGTCGAAAATTCAGGTCAATCAATACAAAAAAATATAGTTAAATCCATACAATCACAGGCTTACCCATTAAAAACGATAGAGCCGTCAAAATCATTTGAGGATTTAAAACCACTTAAGAAAATGATTGGGAGCGCACAATATGTAGGATTAGGAGAGAATACTCATGGAAGCTCTGAAATTTTCACTATGAAGTTTCGCCTTGTGAAATATTTGGTTACTGAGATGGGTTTTACAAATTTCACAATGGAAGAAGATTGGGGAAACGGCTTAAAACTAAATGAATATATCCAAACAGGAAAAGGAAACCCTAGAGAATTTTTAAACTTGTTATATCCTACTGATGAAATTATAGCCATGATTGACTGGATGAAAGATTATAATGCTAATCCATCCAATAAAAAAAAGATCCAATTTATTGGGCTCGACTTAAAGGAGTTGGACCAAGATTGCTTTAATAAAGTAATTGATTATGTAAGGCTACATCGACCAGATTTGCTGGCAGAAGTAGAAGAAAATTATAAAGAATTGTCGGCTTTTAATGGAAGTATAAAGGAATATATGGACCTTGCTCCTGAAACAAAAGAAAATTTCAAAGCAAACGCTGAGAGAGTAGCCCAATTACTAAAAGATGAGAATGGGCAAGCCAACACAGAAATAGTTTCACCTGAGTACATCTGGGCGAAAGCAACGGCAAGTGTAATAGAGAAATATACCACAATGCTAATTCCTAACGACTATCCAAGTGTGTTAAAGCTACATGAGCAATACTTGACCGATCATGCAATGTGGGCACAAGAGACATTGGGTGGTAAAACGATGGTATGGGGACACAATATTCATATAGCTAAAGGAATTATCGATGAGAAATTATACCCTTATGTTGCGGGGCAGTATTTGAAGGAACGTTTAGACAATAATTATGTCACAATTGGCAGTACAACTACGGAGGGGAATTTCACCTTATACAGCGACACCCAAGATAAGATTAAAACGGATCCGATTCCACAAGATGTAAATAGTTTCAATTATACCCTTGGAAAAGTACCATATAAAATGTTTTTATTGGATAACCGTCACCTTAAAGGACCAGCAGAGAAATGGGTTAAAACAAAAAGACCATTACTAAGTATAGGGGCACGACTTTTACCCAACGAATCGGCATACTTTGATACGTCATTGCTTGAGCAATTTGATATTATTTTTCATATTCGCAAAACAAGTCCATCTCATATTAAATAAAAATACAAAACAATCCCATGCTTGCAGATGCAAGCATGGGATTGTTTTGTAGAGGATTAATAAAAGCAGCTTTTTTTAACCAGAAGTAGGTTGCTCTCCCCTTTTTAGCATCATTTAAAACTGTCATATGACACTTTTACACTAGTGAGAATGACAAAAAGAGCAGTATGATTCGGTTATTACATAGACAGGAGCGATGAACTTTATGAAATCAAGATTCATACAGAATGGTTATTTTTTATTGCTAACTTTCGTTACAGGATTGTTTTATTTTTGTTTTTATCTAATAGCTCTGCTATTCAGCTTCACCCTTTCATTTACGGTAATTGGAATTCCACTAGTTATACGCGTACTACAGACTACTACACCTTTTATCCAATTCGAGCGCATACAAACGAAAATTTATACAGATATTTCAACAGACTCTTATGATAGAAGTATAACAATAGATACATCAAACTGGTCTCAGGTGAAATTAGTGCTTACAGATCGTCGTACTTGGTCTGCTGTCTTTTGGTTAATGCAGAAATTTGTGATTGGCATTTTCAGTCTCATTAGTGCAATTATTTTTTATGTAATGCCACTTATGTTCCTGTTGGCACCAATACTGTATCGCTACATCGAAATGAATATTATTTTCATACAGATAGATACGTTTTCCAAGTCACTCTTTGTAATGTTTATGGGTATAGTATTTACTGCCATAAGTATTAAAATAGTAGATGGTTTGACAAAGAAAATTGGAGGCTATACACATAGCATGATCCGGCAACTAAATCAATAGAAGTTTACCTTCTATGAGAGAATTGTAGTGTAAAATTAAAAAGTACAACAATGTATGAAGGATTAATTTATAATATAGGAAGTAAAAAGGTAGGCTATTTAGGGGGTAAATGACTTGTTAGATATGGTTAAGTATTGGTTTTGGTACGATTGGATTATGTTAGGAGTCCGTATACTTGTTAGTGTCTCTATCGCCATAACCACATTAGATTTTCAGGATAGTTTAACATTGCCACTTTGGATTATTATTCTTTGGGAAATTGTTGCCTTCTCGATTCCATGGGTAGCCTTACTGTTCAATTATAAATATTATTTGTTCACAGAAATACTGCTATATGGTGGACTGTGTATATATTTAACTTCTTTATTTCCGGGAGCTAACGTTACATTTCTTATATCGGCTTTTCTGATTGCTGCGAATAGTCAGCATTTGTCCTATTATTGGACAGCTCCAACAACAGTTTTTATAACAACTGGAATTTTCTATGCGGTTGCGCCAAGTAATAACTATTGGATTATGGTTACCTACTATGGACTTGCTTATGTAATTTCCATTTATTAATCGTCAATCATAAGCAAAATGAAGCGATTCGTAAACAAAACGCGGTACTTGAGCAATATATGTCTCAGATTGAACGTATTACACTGGCAGAAGAACGGAACAGACTGTCGAGTGAGCTTCATGATACAGTTGGTCACGCTTATACTTCTATTATTATGGGGATGGAAACGCTGCGTACCGAACTTGCTACTGAAATGGGTATACAGAGGCTAGATTCTCTGCTTGAAATGGGACGTAAAAGCATTGAGGACGTGAGAGGTTACCTACATCAAATGGATTCTCCGTGTCAATCGTCTTCCTTGATTCAATCTCTACAAAATCTTGGAGCCGAATTTCAGGAGCACGCTCAGGTAAATGTAAGTTTTAGGACATTCGGAGAGGAATATCAACTATCTCGGCAAGCGAAGATCACATTCGTTCGTTGCTTACAGGAGTCCCTTACGAATGCAGTACGTCATGGTCAAGGGACTGAAATTATAGTTTCATTGCAGTTTGAACAACAATATACGAGGTTAGAAGTTCAAGATAATGGAAAAGGAAATGTAGAATGGCAGGAAGGCTTCGGTATGAATGCGATGAAAGAACGAGCAATGAACTTGCAAGGTCATTTGTCTGTATATACAAAGCCAGAGGAAGGAATGCTTGTTACATGCACCATACCGCGACAAACTGAAATAAAAGATGGACTTATTCGTTTGTTAATTGTAGACGATCAGCCATTTGTTCGGGAAAGTTTGAGGACACTACTCGATAGATATGAAGATTTAAATGTAGTCGGCTTGGCTGAGGATGGCAATCAAGCCATCGATTTGTGTGGGCGCCTTCAACCCCATGTTATACTTATGGATTTAGATATGCAGCACATGGATGGAATCGAAGCAACCAAAAAGATTAAACAACAATGGCCACATATCCGCATATTGATTTTTACAACGTTTCAAGATACCGAACAGGCGTTGGAATCGCTTCGCAACGGTGCGGATGGTTTTTTACTCAAATCTATTGAAACGTTGGAGCTAGCTAATACAATCCGACTTATTCACAAAGGTGGGACACTGATTGATCAGGGAATGTCTCACAAAATATTTGAGAAGTTTGATGAGCAAAAAGAGACACCACAATCAAAAGCAACCGCTTATGAGCTAACGGCTAGAGAGATAGAAATATTGCAGCTAGTAGCAAAGGGACTTCGATACACTACCATAGCATCAAGGTTATATTTGTCAAATGGTACGGTCAGAAATTATGCTTCTACAGCTTATACAAAGCTAGGAGTCTGTAACAAAGAAGAAGCTGTTCAAAAGGCTCTAGAAATTGGAATTATTGAATAAAAAAATGTTTTTTTGTTTCTTTACAGCAAGGTAAAATGTAGTTACAAGGTACAGTAAAGGATAAACTTACGAATTTAATTGAATATCATTTTTGATAGGTAATTTTTTAAAAAAGTTCACCCTGTTTTAAAAAACTTTAAATAGCGTTACTACCTATTGAATGTAGCAACGCTATTGTTTTCTATATTAGAAATTAAACATCTTTATTATTGCTATACGGAAGCCAGTTTCAGGTCTTTTCATCTGATAATTATTCCTTTCTAATTCGAAATAATTATCTCGTAATTTCTCCACCTACAGAACTATTTTCATGTGAGGATTCCTCTAAGCCAAATGCCCCCTAATTCACTAGTTATCTCTGAAAATAGCTATTTAAAAATATGGTTGCTAATTTCATTTCGCTCTTCCTTGCACCCAAGTAGCAATATCATTTATAACATACTCAGGGATATTAGCGGGACTATAATATTCATCCGGTTTACTTAATTCTCCATTCCCTTCTGTAAAGAAGTGATTTAACTTTGGATATAGTCGATAATCAATATTATCTCTCTCTTTTAATTGTTCTTTCCAATAAGGAATTTCAATTTTTGATAGAACTTGATAGTCTCTTTCTCCTTGAAGAATAAGAAGCGGTGTTTTTTGTTTTTTTGACATTTCTGCTGCTTTAATTTTACGGATAGAATCCCAATATACTGGTGGTCCTAAAGAAAAATCCTTTGGAGGATTCTGACTAGAAAAATTAGGATCCTTTAATAATTCAAATTGCGATTTGAAAAATTTATATTCTTCTGGTTTCATTTCTCCAATAGAAAGACGATACTCCAGTTGATCTAAAACATTGTCTGTGAATGCCTTGCCCGCTCCTCCCATCACAATTGCCCCAGCAATATTTTGATTTTGATTTTTTTCAATTATCCTCGGAATCATCATTCCACCTTGACTATGACCAAGAATATAAATTTGATTCTTATCTATCATAGGTTCATTTTGAAGAAAATGAGTCACAAGAAGTGCATCATCTGTTGTCTCTTTATCAACTGTATAAAACGGACTAAGTTCTGTTTTCAATCCATGTTCATAGGTTCGTTTATTATAGCGAAGGACAGCAATTCCTTTCGAGGCAAGACCTTCAGCTAAATCACGAAATGGTTTTAAAGCATATGTTGCTGAATCCTGATCGGCTGCTCCAGCTCCATGAACAAGAATAACCGCTGGAAAAGGGCCCTTCCCCTTTGGAACAGATAATGTTCCTGGTAATGGAAATGCACCACTTCCAACTACTACTCCTTTATCAATAAATGATTCAGGCTTACTATATGATGGCCGATCTGCAACAGGACTAAACGGCATACTGAGTTGAAAATCATCTATTTTTCCAGATGGATCTAGTCTTATTAGTAAAGGTACAGTCATTTGTTCAAAAACTAATTGAATCTCTACATTTGTATGAATAGAATTTTTCTCTTTTTGTGTGACCTCTCCAATTTCTATAAAAGAACCTTTTTGTACTTGCGTAGGCAGTTCTTCCCAATAGTTCTTCAGCCACTTTTTAGATATTATTTTCTGTAATGATCGAGAAGTTAAATCAAATGCAGATTTATAATCTTCAGTATGCATAGAACGGACAAATGAAAAAGCAGTAGATATAACAGGATTTCCCTCTTCAATATTGTCTATTTTTTTTATATTTGTGTTTGTTTCCTTTAATGTCGATTTATTTTGGTGACTAAATGGATTATTAAATGTATTTTGATATAAACTTCTTTTCAATACATCCTTATTCCGTCCCTCAAATAAGTTTGGATAATCCTCGAGATTTTTAGATAAAATTACTTCCTCCGCATATGAAACCGAAGGAATGGTTATGGTACAAATTGCACTGACAAGTAGTAACTTACTTACTATTCTTTTTCTCGTGCTCATATTTATTAATTCTCCCTTCATAATTCAAATTTTTAATACGGCATGCATAGTATTATACGGAAATAGAAATTTTCAAGGCGATTAACAATCTACTTTACGATCCCTTCTAGCAGGTTAAAAACTATTATAAACAAACTTCAATATACAATGCCTTCTTTCTCTTTTTCCACATGTATGTTAACTCTAGAAATTACTTCTTTTCTTTAAAACACTCTTGTTACTGGTTTGTTTTTCATATATAAGTCGTACCTCTTTCCCCCTTCGCGCCACTTTATATTTTTATCATATACAATGAAAATCTCTTTTTTCTTACCTATTCCTTACAAATCCCTTACGCTTTTATAATAGTGCTGTAGGAACCTCTGTGCCCGAAAGCAAAAAAAAGAAACACCAATGTTACTTGCTTTGGTGCTTCTTTTTCACGCTTTAAATTTTGATTATTTTTCTTGCTATGTAACACAAATTACGTTGTGCTGTAGGAAACACTCCTAACGTTGTTAAAATCACTTGTTCCAATGGTAAAATTTATACTAGAGGGTACTTATATTCAACAGTTTAAGAAAAAGAAATGCCTCAAAACTATTAACTTAAGAAACGGATATTCTCTAGAATGAAAATTAAGAAAGTGTCTTTCAGGATTTTTGTTCTGAGGGTATTTATATTTGTTAACTTGATGGGTGTTTGATGGTACCCTATCGCTATCAAGCTAACTAAACAAAATTCCTCCTAATCAGTATAATCAATAACACGGGGCCGATTATGTTGATACTTCGTATAAATAACATCATTACATTAATCTTTTTTAGGGAGTACAATTCCTTTAAATAATTGAACAGTAATCCAGTAATACATCGAATAAATTACTACAAAAATAACAAGTGGTAACCAAATGCGAGAGTACGGATCGATTAAAAGCGCTCCAAACATGTTCATACCAACTGATATGTGAGTAATCCCCACAATTGCTGGGAATAAGAATATGAAGAATAACTCTTTATAGATTGATTTTGTTAATAATTCTCGGCGAACACCAATTTTACGAAGCATTTGATAACGTGCTACATCTTTTGATGCTCCCGACAGAACATTAAACATTAAGCAACTTGCCATCATTGCTAAAAATGCAACTCCAACGAAAAAGCCCATAAACATTAGTCCGCTGGCAAAATCATGACTCATAATATATGTTTGATACTTACTACCCAATTCTTCCGCTTTCACATTTTTATATTTTGCTATCTGTAATTCATCAAGTTTTTTCCATTCTTTTATGTATGATCCAAAATCATCTGTTTTCCCTATAAACACAGTACTTTCTTTACCCTTCAACCCATCGTATATGTTTTGTTCTACAATTTTTATTTCATAATCAGGATATAAATAATCTGGTTGGATCGTTCTGAAAGCCTGAATCCATTGTTTTGTGTCTGTCTCTCCTTCCGCCCGTTTTATTGAAAATGCACCAATTGGTAATTCCTCTGAAATTTTCTCATTTTTCATACCTTGCGAGAAAGGGTGATTTTTCTCTACATCTTCTTTTAAATAATAAACATACTTATTATCCACTTTGTAATGATATTCTAGTTTTTCTTGAAATAAGATATCACCCAAAATTGTCTTTTCTTCCGCTGTTGGATTATGAATGACTGAATCGTAAATTTGTATTTGATCTGTAATTTTTAGGATGTTGTTTTTAAATGCCATACCACAAGCAATTCCACCAGCACCAAGAGCCACTAAGATTGTTACTGTTGCAAGCACATTTGTTAGACCATTAATGCGGAAATTTAATTGTGCAAAAGTAAAAGCATTGAGGCCTTTTTCACTACGTTTTTTATTACTCTTTAGCTTGTTAATCATAACTGGGAGAAGGGATCCAAATATAAGGTAAGTACCAACGGTTGCTGAGATTAATCCAACGGCCATTAATCCCAAAATAATTAGCGAATTTGCATATGACATATAAATCAGTGATGCATAACCAATACCTAATAAAAGAATACCAAGGAATGCAACTACAACTGTCATTTTTCCTTTTATGGCAACACGTTCTGTTTGTTCATCTGCATGTACAAGTTGCAGTACAGAAATACGAGATAATTTAATACTATTCATAATTGCCGATAATACAAATAGTACAAAGAAAAAGACGCAAGTAATAGCTATAGATGGCAGATAAAACGCTTTATAACCTTCACCAGCAAACTCGAGTTGTTTCATTAATAACTGACCGATACCTTCTGCAAATCCTACACCAATTGTAATTCCAATCAAAAGAGATGCAGCGCCTAATACGATTGTTTCGATAAACATAAGTAATGTAACTTTATGCTTTTTTGCACCTAACATCATATACATACCAAACTCTTTTTGACGAAGAGCTGATAAGAAAGAGTTTGCATATAAAATATAGAAAAATGTGATAACCGCTAACAAAAAGGAACCAATTTTAAACACAGCCACAATATCCCTAATAGAAGAGTTAGATTCAAGGAACGTTTTATTGGATGCTAGCGTTTGAAACATATAAAAAGTTGAAATAGAGACAATAAGACCAACAAGTAAAACAATGTAATCTTGCAACTTACTTTTTAGGCCTGACATAGAAAGCTTAAATAACATAATTGAACTTCCTTTCTTACGCTTTTTGTGTGCCTAAGTTTGCAAGCACGTCTAAAATTTCTTTATAGAATTCTTCACGGGTACCACCGCGATGAATTTCTTTATATAACTCACCATCTTGAATGAATAAAATACGCTGACAGTAACTTGCGCTGTAAGGATCATGCGTAACCATCATAATGGATACACCTTGCTCTTTATTTAAGCTTGTCATGGCATCAAGTAAACTCGTTGCATTTTTAGAATCTAGAGCTCCAGTCGGCTCGTCTCCCAAAATAATTGCTGGTTCATGAACTAACGCACGTGCTGCTGCGGAACGTTGCTTTTGTCCACCAGATACTTCAGAAGGATACTTTTGAAGTATAGCTGTAATGCCTAACATATCAGCTACTTTTTCTACTTTCTTTCCAATATTACGAGATGAAACACCTTGAAGTGAAAGTGGAAGTGCAATGTTCTCATAAATAGATAAGTTCTCTAATAAATTAAAGTCTTGGAAAATGAACCCTAACTTTTGCGAACGAAAATCAGAAAGTTCACCTTGCTTCATTCTCGTAATATCCGTTCCTGCAATTTGAACAACGCCGCCCGTTGCTGTGTCTAACGTTGAAATTACATTTAATAATGTTGTTTTACCAGAACCAGATGGCCCCATAATACCGACAAACTCCCCCTCTTGAATTGAGAATGATACACCTTTTAATGCGTGTGATTGATTCTCACCTTTTTTACCGTACAATTTTTGAATATTTTTTACATCTACAACTGGTTTTATCATATATATCCTCCTACGTTTTTTTATTTCATTACAATAAGCTACTATGTTTGTTTACTACTAACAAAATAGTCATGTTGCATCCACCCTTAAGCCACAATGAAATCTTTCCTTTTATCTTCTTCACTCACCTCATCACTTTGAATACATCCATGATAATCTATGAAAATTAGGAAACACCCTGTAAAATTCTTAAGAATTCTTAAGTTTTATAAAAAAAAGCTTATGGAATCTGTAATTCCATAAGCCAGTCTATTTGATTGGATGTTCAACAATAAAGGACATCCAGCCGTCTTTATATTCTGCATGTATATTACCATCATGAAGTTCAACAATTCTTTTTGAAATAGCAAGCCCCAGACCATTTCCCTGGTCATCTTTTCTTGCCTTGTCCCCCCTGAAAAACCTTTCAAACAATTTATTCGGATCGCTAACAGGCGGTTTCTCGACTTTATTTGACACTTTCAACATTGCTTTGTTATCCATTAATTCAAGACATACGGATAATTCGGATGGTTTCATGCTGTACTTTATCGCATTCATAAAGAGATTTTCATATACGCGTACCATTTTTTCTACATCTATGAAGATAGGTATTGTTTCTTCCGTGATAGATTTTTGAACGATTAAACTTTCCTTTTCAAATATAGGAATGTATTCTCCAACTATTTGCTCCAACAAACCTGATAAATCAACTTCATTAAGATTTAACTTAGCATCTATGCCTGATAAACGAGTATATTCAAACAGCTCATCAATTAAATATTTCAGTCTCTGTGACTTTGAATAAGTGGTTTCAAGGTATTCCTGTAATTGTGTTTTACTGTCGTATTGCCCTCTTTTTAATAAATCTAAATAACCAATAATAGATGTCAACGGTGTGCGTAAGTCATGAGATACGTTCGTTATGAGTTCATTTTTCGTACGTTCTAATCGTCTTTCCTGTTCAAATGTATTTTCCAATTCCTTAGACATATAGTTGATATTTTGGGCAAGTTGGGTCAGTTCGTCCTTCCCCTTAATCCCAATTGTCAGACCTAGTTTTCCATTTGCAATATCATTTACATTATCCGAAATGAGCTTCAGATATACTATTTTCTTTCGAACCAATATCAAAAAAATTATTATAAAGTTAAAGATTGCGAACGCGAATAAGAACAACAATACCAAATTGAATTCAAACATATCAAATTCTTCGTGTTTTATAAATAATGGATCTATGACGTATGCCAAAATGAGGATTGTTAAACCAAATGAAATAAAAAAACTAACTGCAACAGCACCAAGAAGTTTTATAATAATCTTATTTCTAAAACTAACATTCTTCATATTTTATATCCAATTCCCCAAACAGTTTTAATATAAATAGGATGTTTAGAGTCCTCTTCAATTTTGTCTCTTATTTTTGTAATATGTACCATGACGGTATTATCTGATTTATAAAAAACCTCTTTCCAAACTGCTTCATATATTTTTGCAACGCTCAGGACAACCCCTTTGTTGCGGGCAAGTAATTCGAGAATAGCAAACTCTTTTGGAGTCAACCTTGTTTCTTTTCCTCTTACCCATACTTGACATGTATCTGTATTTACGGTTAAGTCACCAATTTCTAGAATACTTTTATTATGTTCTATGGACGTATTGTATTTTTTAAACCTTCTTAATTGGGATTTTACCCTAGCGATTAATTCTAGTGGGTTAAACGGTTTTGATAAATAATCATCTGCACCAGAGGCTAAGCCCTGAATTTTGTCTATATCCTCAGATTTTGCAGATAGCATAATGATAGGCATATTACGATCTTCCCTAATTTTCATACACGCTTCAATGCCATCCATATTCGGCATCATAATATCTAAAATAATCAAATCAAATTCCTTTTCTTCTAACAGTTGTAAAGCTTGTATAGCATCTTCTGCCTTTTGAGTTTTTAGGCCTTCATTTTCCAGATATACAGAGATAAGATTTCTAATCTCTTTATCATCATCAACAATAAGAATTTTTGACTCCATATTATTCCTCCACATTAAATGCAATAAGTATACAATAAAGCATATATTTGTTGTTACTTAATTAATAAACTTAATAGAGATAGTTTCTATCTTTTTTCTTTACTTAAGACGATTCTTTGTAAAATACACAAAAAGACCGTCACAATATTGTGACGGAAAAACAGGAAAATTTCAATAACTAATACTATTATTATTTATTTTTAGCTTTTAAGACACCCAGCGCTATTTTGGTTGCTTCTGCAATAAGCTTATCATCGTATTTAGCATCCTCTTTATCATGATTAGAAAGTATCGCAAGAACAATTGGCTTTTTATTTGGTGGCCAAATAATTGCGATATCATTTCTGGTCCCATAAGATCCCGAGCCCGTCTTATCAGCTACTTCCCATCCTCCTGGAACTCCAGCACGAATTAAGTTGTCTCCCGTAGTATTCCTTTTCATCCAATCTATTAATAAATCCCGTTTCTCAGTTGAAAGTACATCTCCTAGCGTAAAAGCCTGAAGACTAGTAGCTAATGCCTTTGGGGTACTAGTATCATGTACGTCTCCTGGATGCACTTCGTTTAACTCTGGTTCAAAACGTTCAGGATTCGTAACTGTATCTCCTATTTCTCTCAGTGATTTTTTGAATTCACTAGGTCCACCTAATTGTTTAAGAATAAGATTTTGTGCAGTATTATCACTATATCGAAGAGAAGCATCTGCAAGCTCTTTCAGAGTCATACCACTATCAACATACTTTTCTGTAATTGGATTGTAATTAACAAGATCTTCACGAGTATACAAAACTCTTTGATTTAGATCTTCTATTGATTTCTTTTGTAAAAGTACTCCCACAGCTAAAGCTTTGTGGGTAGATGCGTATGCAAACCGTTTATCTGATTGATACGTAACGGTTTGATTCGTATCAGTGTCCAATGCATAAATACCAAGTTTAGCATCAAATTCTTTTTCAAGTTTAGCAAAAGAATCATTACCGGTAGTTTCTTGTTTGGTTTGATTTGTTTGTTTAGGTAATTCAGATTGAGTATTACCATCGGAACAGCCTATAAGCGTTGCACATGAAAGAAATACTACAGGTACCATCTTTTTGTAATGTAAAATGTTAAAAAACTTGTTTAAGACTATCATACATTTTCAACCTCTTTCAAGAATATATGGTTTTTCTAGGTGTTATACATATTGATACAATTAAAAAGTGTATCGGATATCACTCTTCTTGCATCTCCTTTTCATAAAATGAGCGAACTATCATGAACACCTGTTTTATACGTATACTTAATAGACAACCTAAGTAACAAGTTTGTTCCATTTTTATCAGGAGTCGTATCTAGAAACCTAAAAAGTCCATTTAAAAAATCTAAATGGACTTTTTTACTCATATAATCCTATCTATAGTTAAACGAATAAGATTAAATAAATTTAAATTTTCTTGCTTTATCTACTAAACTGTTTAGGCATTTCTTTAACGTGCTTATCATCATCACGCCAATCATAGGTTTCTTTCTGTGAAATATCTAAAGTTTGATCTCCAATTCTAACAATATTCTTATTTACCCATTCAATATATGGATCGGTATCTGGATAATTCCAATATATATTTTTCTCTGAATCTGTATCAAGGTTAACTAATTCGCCCCTAACAGCATCCGCACTTAATGATCCTGCATTATGAAAATAAGTCTTGATGAGATATTTTCCATCTGGAGATTTCACTGTTCGAATTAATTCCCCTTTTGGAACACCTTGCAAACTAAAAAGTTTCCAATACCCAAATCCAATTATAATTACTAACATAGTAAGTATAGTTAGTAATACTTTTCTTTTTGTTTTTTTAATTTCACCTTTTGTATTTATAATACTCATTCAACTCCATTCCATAGAACGCATACCATATTATACCATTAAATAAATGGTATAATATATCAAAAATAAAAATCCTCCCGTAATAGTATTATAAAAAGGGCATGTGATGGTCTCCCTATTTATAAAGTGAAACTTTAACCCCCTCACCAATCGGGCTACCCGTTGATGCGGGATAAACATGAAAATTCCCCTTTAAGAAAAATATAAAAAATCAGACAGTATACTTGAATTGCTCTTCGCAAGAGAATATACTAATAAAGCAGGCTATGACGTTCCTTCCTTCTAACTTCTTTGGCGAAATAGGGATGTTACTTTCCTGCTAAACACATAGGCTATGACAATTCTTCCTTCTTTTTTAGAAATTTCAAATTGTTTTAGAGTTGTCAATTTCCTATGAAAATAATTAGACTATAAAACCTCTTTCTTCTTTGGGATTGAATAAACTTTAGTTTATCAACCATTGATGTAGAGGTTTTCTTTTCTTAATTAACAAATTACCACTTAACAACTAAATGTTATACCCCTAATTTTTCAATAAAAAATAGCTATATAACCTCTGTGCATTTTTCTACAATTAGTGTGTTTATGCATGTAAAAATAAAAATCTACCACTGAAAGGAGGACAGTCAGACTATTCCCCTCTTTTATAAGGAGTGAATAATCGGCGTTCTCATGAAAAATTCTATTTACATAAGAAGAAGTTTGAAAGTAATTATAAAAAGAGAAGAAAATAAACTACCGAACATTTATTTAGCCACTGTTTTAAAAAACTTGGAAAGTTTAGGATTTACTTTTTCCGAGCCTTTAATAGAAGAGTTGCAAACACTTTCGATTGATGCATTCACATCGTTTTACAAAGAGTTGGTAAAACATTTAAAAGAAATGGTTGGTGCACATATTCAGTTTACTCCTATGTATCCAAACTTTCCGCAACAAATGATGGATTTAAGTGACGCTGATTTATACATCAATGCCGTTATTCATTATGTGACGTTGCGCCTACCTGTATCAAAAGTAGAAGAACGACTTCCTCTTTTAGATAGAGTTGATTTGAAAGTTATTGACTTAGGAAGTGAAGAAGATTTCAATCAAATGATTTCTCAATTGATTAGTGCAAACAGCTCTATTTCCTCAACTGATAAGACAGATGTAGAATGGGCTATTACACACACTGAAGATGTTTCCTGTTTTCTACCTAATGTAATTCCTCATAAGGAAAATATGTCTTTTATAATTGGGGTTTTATTAATAAACAGAAAAATATCAGCCGATGCTGTTGCAAAGTATTTTAAAACGGCAACTGATGTTCTTCGCCTTGCAGTTGCTTTATCTGAAGGCGATGTGAGTTTAGCATCCTCCGTTCGATTCAAGAAGTTTAACCGAACAGAAAGACGCTTCCTTTTAGGATTGTTAGAGCAATGCGGAAACATTACCGAAGATATGCTTCGATATAAAAAACGTTGGATTCGTTTAGGTGAAATTCTTCATCCAGCAGAATATCATACTCGTTTCCCAAAAACCCACCGAGCATTTGAGATTCTTCGCAACAACATTAAAGTTGAAACATTTAATGGAAAAATAGAAGCAGCTTTGTTGAATCGTGATATCATGACAGCGAAAAATCTTTTAAAAACTCGCCCGGGGGAATTTGCCAGACGTTTGGATCATTTAATCCGTTTATGTAGTGATAAGTCAACAGATGTTTTCAATATTCTCGAAGATTTTCTAAGTATAATAGGAAACGTTTCTACTCCTGTATTACTTCAACTCACGGCTCATTTTAAGCATCGAAATGATAAAAATGAATTTCGTACTTTTTTTCCAAAGGGAAATGTAGCAAAAGCTATAGGTATTGAAAATACACTTCCATTTATCTCAGAGGATATTTGTTTAATGATTGTAAAAATGTGTGAAGATACTTTAAAAAATCGCTTCGCAGAACTTCCAAGTCTCGGAAAAGTATTTTTGGATGAACAGTTAAAAAATCACTTAGTTCCCTTCTCTCAACGTTCAGCCAGCAAAGCGCTTCGCACATTATCTCGAGGAAGTAAAGTAGATTTGCCAGAAGGAGATACAATTCGTTTTTTCCTATGGTGGAAAGAAGGCTATGTGAATGGACAACATACAGGACGCGTTGACATTGATTTGTCTGCTGCAATGTACGACGAAGATTGGCAATACAAAGAACATGTATCCTTCACGAACTTACGTTCAAAAAATTTCAAAGCCTACCATAGTGGAGATATTACTTCTGCACCAAAGGGGGCATCTGAATTCATTGATTTCGATATTCCGTCTGTGCTGAAATATGGTGGACGCTATGTAGTCATGACTTTGCTTTCTTACACAGACCAACCATATAAAGATTTACCAGAATGCTTTACTGGTTGGATGGTTCGTCAATATCCTGGTTCAGGTGAAATATTTGAACCTTCTACTGTTCAAGATAAAGTGGATATTACTGCCGACACCCAAATCTCTATTCCAGTTATTTTAGACTTAAAGGAACGAAAATTGATTTGGACAGATTTGTCTCTTACAAGAGATCTAACTTATGATAATACCATCGAGGCTAATCAAAAAGGTATGATACTAGTTGGAAAGGCTTTAACTAATTTAGTTAAACCGAATTTATATGACTTGTTCCGATTACATATTGAAGCTAGAGGTGAACTCGTTCAAGACATCGAAGAAGCAGAAAGCATTTTTTCTTTGGATAAAGGGATTACTCCTTTCGATATCGAAAAAATAATATCTGATTTTATCGCTGATCCACAAGGCTAACTACATTACAAACATTGATAATGTGTGGAAAATATCCATGTATAATGTCTATGTGAAACAGGACCTGATAGATGAATATCAGGTCCTGTTTTTTATTTAGTAGATACTAAATAGTCCGGTTAATCACTATTCATCTAAATACACTATACTAATAAAGTGAAATTTATTCGAAAGAAGTTCATTAGTTAATATGTATCTAATTAAGAAACATTCATATACCAGCCCAAACATCTTTTCCATATCGCCCTTCATCTTGCACACGATCCAACCAATTTCTTGCTTCTTGTTCACTGACTTCATGAATTTCTTGATATGCTTGACAAAGGGTATCTTCTACATCCGGAGCCATTTTACTTCCATCACCACATATATAAAGATGAGCTCCATTATCTAATAACGAAATTAAATTGATTCTATCTTGTTTTATTAAATGCTGTACATATGTTTTTGGATGTCCCTCTAGACGAGAAAAAGCTGTGTGTAAAGAGATTAATCCATCTCTTTCATCATTTTCTAGTTCTGTACGATAGAGATAATCTTTTTCAGGATGACGACAACCAAAATATAGATGCGCTTGTCCTAAGTTCATACCTTTTTGCTTTTGAACACGACGTGCTTGCAAGAATCCACGGAATGGTGCAATGCCAGTACCTGGCCCAACCATAATAATTGGTGTTTCTGGATTTTCAGGTAATTGAAAGTTTGATTGTGGCGTTCGAATGAAACAGATAATCTCATCTTTATTATGACGCTGAGCTAAATAATTAGAAGCGACTCCTTCATATGTCCCTTCCCCACTCCATGCAGGCGCATTCACAACACCAACCGTAATGCTCAGACGATCCTGTGCAACGAGTGGAGAGCTTGAAATAGAATAGTAACGCGGTTTGAGCGCCGGAAGAAGTTCTAAAAAACGTTCAAATTGGATTTCACAAGCCTCATACTTTTCAAGAAGATCCAACATTGAAATACGTTTCTTTAATATTTGTTCATGATAAACTCCTTCTTCCAATAATGATTCCAATTCCTTTTTATGAGGAGGGCATACTGTGAATGCCACCATTTCTCGTATTTGTGCTCGAGTGGCTGCTTCTTGAACTTCGACACTATAACTAAGAAGGTCAAATAAACTAACAGGACTGTCTAAAGGTATGTGATTTATACTTCGTCCACTTGCACTCAGTATGACCTGATCCTTCCCATTTAATCCAAAGCGTTTTAAAATTCGGTTGACATTTTTCTCACTATTAATTGGCAGCACTCCAAGGTGGTCTCCTTCTTGATACGTAGCACCTTCTGGCAAGGATACCTCAATATGTCGAGTGCTTCGTTCACTGCTAGATGATTGGAGTTCACGATTTTCTAATACAGATGCATATACTGCTTCATATGTTCGCGCAAGAGGAGATCCTCCAAGACGACTAACAAATTGTAAACTTAATGTACTGCGTTCTTTCTCCATGTTTTTGTTAAGTTCCAATCCAAATGTCTTCATCGCATCAGACCACATACTTTGTTTCCATTGCTCGAGCTGTTCCTCAAAATCACCACTTGCATCCCCTTCTCCGCGTTTAGAGAATCTCTTTGCTCCTTTTTGAGCCATTTGCTCATCAATGTATCTTGGAATTCGCTGATAAGTACTAGCCCAATTATGATCTCCACAACCAAAAACTGCGTATTGAACACCTTTTAGCTCATCCGGTTTTAATTCCTCCAACCACTGCACAAACTGTCCGGCATTACTTGGCGGCTTTCCATTATAAGAAGAAGTTACAATAAGAACCGCCCCTTCTTTCGGTAGACTTCCAATTCGATCGTTAAGAGCTGCTACTTCCGTTTGAACACCTTCTAAACCAGCTGTATCTGCTAGTTCTCTTGCAATACCTTCTGCTACCCCTGTATCCGAGCCATACAGAACAAGAAGGGAAAGATTATCGGCTCCAATAATAGAAGGAGTCTTCTGAACGTGCTGTTCGATTTCATGTTTTTTCAGTTTCTCCTCTGTAGGCGCAAGAACAGTAGTATGGCTAATAGTTTGATTTCGGGGTACAATCCTAATTTTAAAATCACCAGGCTTTAGCGTTAATGTTTGTTTTACATCCAACTGATAGTCTTGATAATCAATGAATTCAAAATGTTGAAGAAGCATTCCCATTACGAGTGTGGCTTCATGAAGTGCAAACTGCATACCGATACATGCACGCTGACCATTTCCAAATGGCTTATAGGCATGATGAGGGACTTTATCTGGATCTTCAAATCGTTCAGGTTGGAATTCTTCCACATTGTCTCCCCATGCGTCTTTATCCCTATGTAGCTGAGGAATAAGAACAGAAATACGATCTTCTCCTTTCTTAATTGGATATTTCCCACCAATCACCGTATCTTCTTTTGCATACAGACTGAATGCTGGAGCAGTAGGCCATAGACGTAGCGATTCATTTAAAATCATCCGGATATACTTTAGTTTCATAACTTGTTGGTATGTTGGAGTCAGATCTTTCAAAACTCGGTCTACTTCTTCATAAGCTTTTTTCAATTTATCTGGATTCTTTAATAAAAAGTAAATTGCAAAAGATAACAATCCACTTGTTGTCTCATGCCCAGCTATTAAAAAGGTAATAATTTGGAAACGAATATTTTCATCATCTAATTTTTCACCAGTTTCCGGATCCTGTACATTTAACATACGGGAAAGTAAATCATTTTCTTCCTGATCTCCACTATTTTTACGTTCAGCAATAATATTATCTACTAAAGAAAACATAGATTGGATATCATGCTGAAATTGACGTTTCGTTCTCCACATGAGTTTGTCTTCTATATCCAGTCGCTGTAATTGGTGCATCGCCTCATCTAGAGCACGGCTCATGCTAGTGATAAAAGGATGAGGGGTCTCACGATAAAAGCTATTAAATCGATAATTAAAACCACATAGACCAATTGTATCTAGTGTAAGGCGAGTCATATCCCCTGTAACATCTACGTTTTCATTCGGATTAAGTCGTGCCCATTTTTGAACGAGTTGTACGGCAATATCGACCATCATAGCATGATAATCTTTCATTGCCCGTTGGCTGAATGTAGGCATCAAAATATTATGAGCTTTTTTCCAGTTAGGCTCGTGGGTCTCGCTTGTAAATAATCCGTCTCCAGCAAAAGCACGAACCTTTGCTAAAGCACCCTCTATACTTTTATCGAACCGTGTTTCATCACAGATTTCTGCTACCAGTTCATGTCCAGAAACGACAATGATGGTATCACTTAAAGTTTGAATTCGAAAAATAGGACCATACTCTTCCGCCAGCTTAATAAACGATAGAGTCGGTTTATCTTTATCGATTAATGGGAGATTACCCAGCGGTCCATATGTTTTCGGCTGAGGAATGACAGATACTTTTTTTCCATTTAAAACACCCTTTCAAAAAAGCATGAAATAAAATATCCCATTTAATAAAAAGGAAATAGTAATTAATCGCCTGGGATATAGATATGTAATTGATTACCTTATTTTATCTTTTCCCTAACTATTCATGATTATGATATTGAGTATAAGCTTGGCAATTAGATTTATAACTTGTAGAAAAATACTAAATTAAAATGAAGCGAATAAATATAATTGGATCCTTTTAATATTGGTGTTAAAAGATAAGATAAAATTATAATGTTTATGAGAATTTGCAAACGGATCTCATCTCTTGCATTTGTTTATAAAACGATCATTTTGATTTATTTTCTTCTAAAACACCCCAAAATAGAGAAGTTGACGAGCTTAAGATTGTAGTATTCGAAAAATCAGTAGTTTAGTTAAACCAATACGATAAGCAAGTATACCGTGTTACTAATGAAAGAGGACCTGATATGAACATCAGGTCCTCTTTCACTAAATATAATTATTTCACTGCTTCTTTCAGTTCTTTTCCAGCTTTAAATATCGGCGCCTTAGCAGCAAAAAAAATTGTAGGAATCATTATCTAGCGTTTTATTCTTCTCTACCGATTTAACTTCTCGACAGCTTCCGCACTTGTATCTACACGTTTAACGAAAAAAACTAATAGTAGGGCAACAACATTCATGCCAAGCGCTACATAGAATGAATATTGAATTCCAGATAATAAAGCTTTCTGAGTTACTATTGCCTTCGTAGTTTCTGTAAAGGTTGTTGGATCTATATCAGACATTAGACTTTCAGCTTTTGTTTTTGTTACAGAATTCATAATCGTAACAAGAATAGCAGTACCAATCGAACCGGACACTTGTTGAGCTGTATTATTAACAGCCGTACCGTGCGGGTTTAAGCGAGTTGGCAATTGATTAAGGCCATTTGTCATAAGTGGCATCATCACCATCGCCATCCCAAACATCCGCAACGTATAAATAAGAATAATATGTGTGTGACTAGAGTCGATTTGCAGGTTTGCCAGCATATAAGTTGAAACAGCTGTAATGGAAAGCCCTACTACGCCAAGAATACGAGGGCCATATGTATCAAATAGTTTACCTGTAATTGGTGACATAACCCCCATTATTACCGCACCTGGAAGCATCATCAGCCCAGAGCTCAGCGGTGAAATACCACGGACGTTTTGTACATAGGCTGGTGTTAAAATCATACCCGAAAACATGGCCACCGCGTTGACAATTGCAATTACAGACGCAAGTGCAAACATTGGGTACTTGTAAACACGTAAATCCAATAACGGCTCATCCATTTTTAATTGGCGGATAATAAAAGCAATTAGGGCAATAGCGCCTATGGTTAAGGTTGTTAAGACAACTTTATTTGTCCAACCATCGGAGCTTGCAGAACTGAATCCATATAACAAACCGCCAAAACCGACAGAAGATAATAGTAATGAGAGATAATCAAGTTTTGCATTTTTGTTTTGTTTCATGACATTCTCAGATTTCCAAATCCCTAACAGTAAGCTAATGATTGCTAACGGTAAAATCATTTCAAAAAGCAAACGCCAGTCATAATACTCTACAATATAACCTGATAGTGTCGGTCCAATTGCTGGAGCTGTAATCATAACTAGTCCAAAAATCCCCATTGCTGTTCCCCTTTTTTCTCTTGGAAAGCTTACTAGCATAATATTCATTAACAAAGGCCCCATAACTGAAGAGCCTGCCGCTTGAACCATCCGACCAGTAAGTAATAAACCAAAATTTGGCGCTACAGCCGCTAAGGCAGTACCAAGAATAAAAATCACCATAGATGTAATAAATAGGCTTCTATTCGAGAAACGCGTTATTAAAAATGCTGATGCCGGAATTAATATACCACTTACAAGCATATACCCTGTAGAAAGCCACTGGATCGTTGAATAATCTTGAATGTCTAAATCTTTCATTATTGATGGCAATGCTACATTTAAAAGCGAGTTATTTAGAAATGAAACAAATGCCCCAATAAAAAGGATTACAAGCATTAAATATGGTGGTTTTCTTTTATGTAATGTTTCACTCATATATTTAATTGCCCCTTCATTATAAATTTCATTGATTCGTTTAAATCGTTTACATATTTGCACAAGAAAACATTACTCTTACAGTATTTTGCCACACTCTTCGAATGGATATTCTCTTTTTAGCAATTCCACTTGCTCAACATAACATTTTAAAATCTTTTTGTTGATTAAACCTTTATAAAAACGTTTGTTAACGGAAATTAAATTAGGCTGAAATATATAAAAGAAGCAACTGAAAATACCCTTCTAAAATAAAGTGAAACTTTAAATCAACAAGGCCACACACCCATTCCTTTAAATACAGGCTTGTAGATCTAGTTATGTAACCATCCATAAAAAGGAATATTACATAGGCTAAGTCTAACATTACATTTTTAAAGTGAGGAGAATAAGCGTATGCACCAATATTGGTATTTGAATTCAAAGGGAAACAGGGAACAATATACTAACCAAATTTCATTGTATTCACAGCCCGAAATAACTAAATCTGAGGTAATGAATGATTTGAAGATTCCTGAGAATTGGAGTTACCGAGTCTATCCAGTTAGTTGGGATTCATCAGCCAATTATACGGGATTCACTCCCCAACCCCCTCCCTTCTCTTGGGGGGAACCAATCAATTATGCAGGGATAATGCCACAAGGTCACCCTACTAATTGGCCTCCATTACCAGGTCATGCAGGTTTTAATTTTCAAAAACCTCCCTTCCCCTGGGCTCAACCATTCAATCATACAGGGATGTTCGCACAAGGTCATCTTGCCGCTTTA
Organism: Bacillus sp. TH13; assembly: GCF_016651175.1. NCBI lineage: Bacteria > Bacillati > Bacillota > Bacilli > Caryophanales > Bacillaceae > Bacillus > Bacillus sp. TH13. Next base: position 47,491 of record NZ_JAEKEJ010000020.1, read on the forward strand.
CTATCGCCGCCAGCCAAGCCCTTTAATTTCAATACCAATAACTCGGGTGTTTTTGGAAACCCTCCAGGATGGGGTGGTCCGTGGGCCCCAATGGGATGGGGAAATAACGGAGGTAACGGTCAGCTAGGAATGCTTGGAAACTTACTTACAGCAGGAAAAGGCACCATGAGTGGAATAGGAATGATCAGTAGTCTAATCGGGATGGGGAAGTTCTTCTTTTAGTTAATTAAAGTGATAGAATTGGTCCGCAGCTCAGACATTCCAACAAAATATTTCATTTTCCATTGATTTAATGTTTTCAAACATGTACTCCTCAATATATTTATTGTGTGCTTCCAATACTCCATCCAAGTTCGTCTCCTTGTCTTTCAATTTATAAAAAAATCTGTTGCAACTCTTTAGACAACAATTTCAGTTCATACAAAATCAATAAGTTCACAACAAAAACGCTATCCTTTCCTATGATTTTAGGGAAAGAATAGCGTTTTTGTTACGTAACGATTAAGTTGTTTCATTCTTATTTATTCAATAATTTCATTTTCATTTCTCTGCATTTTCAGCCTGATAGCGATATGATCATACCCCATAAAATGCCATTTCTTTTACTTATGCTTTGCTAAAAATTCTGTTATGCGACGATATACATATATTTCATTTTCTTTTTTTGAAAATCCATGCCCTTCATCGTCTAATACTAGGTATTCTACATCTACTCCTTGTTCTTGCAACGCGTGAAAAATTTGATCCGATTCTTCCTTTACAACTCGTGGATCATTTGCCCCTTGGATGATAAGGAGTGGTTTATTCATTTGATTTAAGTAAGTAATTGGTGAATCTTGTATAAGCTTATCTTTATCATTATTAATATCACCTATTAAATTAACTGCGAGCGGTTTCCAATTTTCAGGCATAGATTCGATAAAACTAAATAAATTGCTAGGTCCAAAAATGTCAATGGCTGCACGGAAATACTCTGAATGACGCCCGTGAAGCAATAAGGTCATATATCCTCCATAACTACCGCCCATAACAAATAATTTATCAGGAGTTGATATCCCCTGTTCAAATAACCATTCGATCCCTGCTACACAATCTAAACGCGGTGCTTCCCCCCAATCACCTTCAATCATTTTTGTAAACGTTGAACCATATCTTGTACTACCTCTAAAGTTTGGCGCAAAAATATTATATCCCTGCCTTAATAAATATTGAAATAATGCTCTGAAATCTTTCGTCTCAGCACTTTGTGGACCACCATGAGGCCAAAATATTGTATATCCGTTTTGTACTTCTCCTTTCGCCCGGAATAATAATGCTTCTATGTTTAACCCATCAAAAGAGGCATATGTTATAACATTCGGTTCAACAAAAGAAGATTCAGATAGACCAATAACATAGTTTTTTGTTAATGCTGCCCATTCTGTATCTCTATTTTTCTTGTAATAGATGTTTGCTGTTTTCGTCGCACTTTCACCTAGTAAATATAAATTTTCCGATTTTGTAATTTCAATTTGACTTATCGTATCTACCGGAGAATTCAATAGAATTAACTCTTTTTTATCCCATACAAATTTATATAACCTATCTGTAACACCTTTCGACGAAACAATGTAGCCATTTTTTGTTTCAGCATGCCATTTTATATCAGATATATCTTCCTTCTCTATTTTACAGATTGGTTTGAATTCCTGTTTATTTAAATCAAAAGAAGCTACATAGGAAAACTCTTCTTCATAATTTGTAACAAAAATCACTGTATTTTCATCAATATAACAAATGGACCCTATAGTATGTTCTTTCTCACTGGAAGGTACTATACAAATAAGTTCTTCTCCCTTTTTTACATGTCCTACATTATATGTATTACTATATGACTTTAAAACAATGTAACTTGATTCATTCGGACTTACTGCCTCTACATATGTAGGTGTCTCCACACCAGTTAACAACAGCGTATCTTCTTTTGTGCGTATATTATAACAACGAGAGTTTAAGAACATTGGGTTATCTTTACTTGTGACATAGTATAATCGTTCCCCATCCTCTGTTAAATGCACAAAGTAATCCTTTTCTGTCTCTCCTGCTGGAATCAATTCAAGCAATCCACCACCCTCTGGTTTTAATGCATAAATATGATAATTTTCATCCCCATCTTTATCAAATCCAGCTAAAATAAATTGATTTAAAGAATCCATTTTAATAAAATTGCTTGATTGATTACAATATGTTAATGGATAAGGGGATAAATTGGGTAAATCCATCGCCCATAAATTAGAATGACCATTTAAGTTTGTACTAAAAATTAATTTCCCTTCATCTTCACTAACTGTAAACCTACCAATACTATAGGATCTAAAAAATTGTTCAGCATCTTCCATAGGAAATTGAATCATCTTTCTTCCTCCACTCTACCTTATATCTAAAAATTCAGAACATCTTATATATAAAGATTCTACATTTTCCTATTTATCCCTTTTTGGTTTTATTTAGATTTAGATTTACTTCTACCTTCTACTTCTTCTTATTAACACTACATAACGATGCGGAGAGTTTTTTAAACAACTCCTCTTTTAGCCGTGAACATATTCTTTACTATTTCACGATTACTTCTCATTCGATATTTCTTACTAAATGGTTCCTTCTATTATGATCTTTCTTTTAAGATGTGAAATACAAATACACTCCGTAACCTATAAATAAGATCAATAGAATAAAAATGCCGAGTACCGTATATATGATCCATTTTAAATTTTAATTCTCCTACTTCCCGATAATCCCAGTATATAACAAAAAAGCATTGGATACCCAATGCTTTTTACACTTACGCAAATAGAGACGTATTCGCATATAAAGCTGGTGAACCACCTGAATGTACGAATAAAATATTGTCTTCCTTATTAAATTTACCTTTTCTAATTAAGTCGATTAATCCCGCTACCGCCTTACCTGTATACACTGGATCAAGTAAAATACCTTCTGTTTTCGCAAGTAACTGAACTGCCTCTACCATTTCCGGCGTTGGTAACGCATAGCCTGGCCCTACATATTCATCAAAGCACGTAACAGCGTCGCGCGGGATAAAGTTTGGAATACCAACGTGTGCTGAAGTTTCATCTACAAGTTTTGCTACTTTCTCTTCTTGCTCAGCTTTTCCTCTACTTACGTTAATCCCGATTACAGGAATATGGCTTTGCGTTCCAGAAAAACCAGTAATTAAACCCGCATGCATACCAGCGCTACCGCTTACGCAAACAACTGAACTGAAATCAATTCCTTGCTCAAATGATTGCGCCATAATTTCTTGGGCACAAGCAACGTATCCCATTGCGCCCGTAGGGTTTGATCCACCAACTGGAATTACATATGGTGTACTACCTTTTCCACTTACTTCTTGTGCTACTTTATGCATCTCTTCCATCAGGTCTGCTCCGTTCGGTACAACAATGACGTTTTCAGCACCTAATAAGTGATATAAGAAATAGTTTCCGTTAAAGTCTCTCTTCTCTTCTGGCTCAAGCCCTTCCTCTAATACAAGAATACATTTCATTTTTTCTTTTACCGCAGCAGCAAGTGTCAGGCGGCAATGATTTGACTGAATACCACCAGCTGTAATTAACGTATCTGCACCCTTTTCCTGTGCATCCGCAACTAAAAATTCTAACTTTCTCGTCTTATTACCACCGGCTGTTAAACCAAGTAAATCATCTCGTTTAAAATAAATAGTCGGGCCACCAAGTGCTTCAGAAAAATTGTTTAACTTTTCAATTGGTGTATATGATTCTGTATATTTTTTTCTCGGGAATTTAGCTAAATTCATTGTAACGCTCCTTTTGTACTTCTTTCGCAATATATGTAACGTTACTATTATTACACGTAAAAATGGTGAAGTCATCTTTCTCGGTTAAAAATGTATTAGAATTTCATTTTGATAAGTAAAACCGTATTAATGATTTTAACTTAATTACGGTACATGAAATTTATATCAACGATTTTTTAAATATATCGTTCATTACTTACAATATATCAACGATTTTTCAAATATATCGATCGTAACTTGCAGTATATCAACGATTTTCTTAATATATCGATCTATCGACAAAAAACGACACTTTCTCATCAACAAAAAATGAGCCCACACATTCAAATGTGGACTCTCTCCAATCACTTATTTACCGAAAAACGAAGTAACTGCGTTAATCCCGGCTCTAAATTCATTTCACCTTTATGACGTACGTATACAGTTTTATCTCCATCAAATTTCGGAGGATTTGCTTGACTATACGTATGCCACTCATTCGTTCCTTCTATAGAATACTCCATATATTCATTTGCACCGACAATTATATTTTTACGATCATCTGCCGTTACATTTGGTGCCATCTGCGCAATTTTTGAATCACTAATTAATAACTTCTTTATATCCTTATCACGTTTGTAATCGTAAGCTGTCACAATTACATCGTTACCATATGCTTTCACTTGTAACCCTTGTTTAAATGAATAGCCATCTGGAGCAGTTTTCTCTCCCCCATTTGGTCCTGCTGACATCCAGCCTGTTTCAATCCCGCCCGTATTTACAACAGTGAAACCTTTTTTATCTCCGCCTGTAATTTTCTTTTTACCAGCCCAGTCAGGTAAGTTTAAATCCCAATGTGTATGACTCGTGAAGAAAACAACCTGCGGATAGTCTTTTAATATATCGTACAATTTATCCACGTTTAAATAATCTTGTAAATATGGTGATTGTCTTGATCCAGATACTGTATCAGGTAAAACGTGATGAGAGAAAATAAAGATTGGCTTATTTTTATCTTTTTGACTATACTCTTCTAAATTTTGTTTTAACCAACCTAATTGCTCATCACTCATATATACTTCGTCCCACATTTTTGAATCGTGGTATTTCATATATTTTTCAGTTCCTAAAAATAAAAGTGGATATCCATCTAATTCTTTTTTATGATATACCTTTTCTTGTCCACTAAATTTCAGATAGCGATTAAATAAAGTTTCCTCAGTTACACCATTTGGCCATGTAATTTGAGAGAGTTTCCCATCCGCTGTCCATTTCCCAGCATAAAACTCATGATTCCCAACAGTAGACCATACATTTTCCGGATGCTTATTTTTATTTAACACACGCTTTACATCATCATATTGTGACTGTTGTCCAGTCGGCGTTATATCCCCATTCATAATAAGCGCTCTAGAAAGTGGCGTCACTTTGTTCATATCTTTTAGCACATGATCAAAATCCCCTAAATCCCCTTGAATATCACTAATAACGTTAAAAGTTGTAGCTGATTTTCGGACTTGCTCTTTCCCTTCCGCATGCACTGAAAACGTCGGTAATAATGCCGCCATAACTGCTAACGAAGCAACTGTCTTTTTCATACAAATTCTCCCCCTAATAATAGAATGTACAAACTGACATGTTCTGCTTTCTCTTAGGTGCTTGTCCAATTCACATTATAGGGGAGATTGTAAAGATTAATGGAATAAAAAATTAAGTGTTTTTTAAGATATTTTGTCTTTTTTTCACACTCCACATTAGCAATTCGCGCCAATCTAGCTTTCTAGTCTTTAACATTACATAAATGTAAATGAATATGATGAATCTCTTAGTTTAATATGTTTTCTTTTTATCTCTGTTATATAACCGCCACAAAATATGCTATCTTTTCAAGTTCTCTTTCTTTAATAAACGTTACTCCTCTTTTAATTAGCCTTAAAATTGTAAAGTGGCTTAATAATATGTTTAATATCAATTGTTTCTTTTGTATTCTCAATAATTTCATCCATTGGCTTATATACCATTGGTGCTTCATCTAAAGTACTTTCTGCAACAGATGTAGTCCAAACCTCTGTCATTGTATTTTGAAAATCCTCTAAGTTAAGTACTTCTTTCGCCTTCTTACGACTCATAATACGCCCTGCTCCATGCGGGCCAGAAAAGTTCCAATCTGGATTCCCTTTACCAAATGCAATGATAGAACCGTCTCTCATATTAATTGGAATGATTACTCGTTCATCTTTCTGAGCTGAAATAGCACCTTTTCGTAGAATCATATTTTCCATATCGATGTAGTTATGAATTGTAGTGAATTGATCTGATACTTTCCAATCCATTTTAGTGACGATTTCATCAATCATTGCTTTACGATTTAACTCCGCATATTTTTGTGCAATTTTCATATCATTCATGTAATCTTTAAATCCTTGTCCTTCTAAATAAGCTAATTCTTTGCGAATCACCGGTTTCTTAATTTCACGTAAAGCTTCATGTATTTCTCGTTGTCTACCTTCTTTCGTTAAACGCTCAATCATTTCTTCTTTAATAGATTTAACGTTTATAAGTTGCTCGTAAGCAAAATTTTGATAATACTCTGCTACTTGTTTCCCTAAATTACGCGAACCACTATGAACGACAATGTATACATTTCCTTTATCATCCTCATTCAGTTCGACAAAATGATTGCCCCCGCCAAGTGTACCAATACTTTTTTGAGCACGTTGCAATGTAAACGGGGCTCTTACACTATCAAAATCAATCATTTTTGAAAATCTATGTTCCTTATCTCGAATACGAAAACCACTTGGGACAAATTTACGTATCGTTTCGTCTAAGTGATCGAAGTTGATTTCCTCTTTTTTCTTATTAATCATCACAACTTCCATGCCACAACCAATATCGTACTTACCTCTCAGTTTCCTGAAAGAGTGGACTATACCTTCTCTACAGTCATCGAGATATGCAGCCTCTACTGTAGGCTCACCGTATTAATTATTCCTCTTCAATTCAAAATGGATGAGGAATAATTCTGTACCTTAGTCTGCTAACATGGTACAAGTCTCTGAACCATTCGATTATGTCACCATAACCACTGGCTGCTGATTACCCTCGCCTTTTATCGTTAGGGTTCCCAGTCAATTGAGTGAGTAGTTTAAAGTCTGAGCCGATTAGTTAACCCCGACTAAATTAGGAACAATTTTATCTTGAATCGTCATTGTTGTCCCAATCGTACAACCTGCGCCCGCATGTGTATCTGGCATAATACAAATCTTGCTATCCTTTACGAATTCTTGGTTACAAAGATCAATAATTTGACCTGCTGCAGTTTCTTCAACATTCGTAGTAAACACTTTTGCTTCATTATATTTCCCTTGTAATTTCAACATCTTCTATTTCCCCTTTCCTTTAGTTTCTACAAAAAATCAATTCATACATATTATATATTTATATAATATGTAATATGTATATCAATATATTTATAATTATATTTTCCACCACTACAGCTCATTTCCTTTTTTATAAAAAAAGACACAGAGATTCCTCTCCATGCCTACTAATTTCCTACCTCTTCACCGCATGCACATAATGCACCGTTTCAAAAGCTTCTAAATAATCATTTCTTCCTTCAAAATATAATATATTTATATCCTCTGGTGATAAATGCTCATAAATAAGTAAGCCCGCCTTCTCTAACAGTGCTTCCATTTCAGCGTAAGAAAAACACGATTTCATCGGTTCTCCGCCTACTGCAGCCATTTTTACCATATTTTCCACTCGATTGGACAGTCCCTTTTCTGTAAATAAGTTTTCATCTGGATAATCAAAAACGATAGAACTCCCCTCTGGAACCATCGCAAATAAACGTACTATTAAACTAGAAAGCTCCTCTTTCGTTAAATAGTACGTAACACCTAATAGGCTAAAGAAAGTCTTTTTATTTTCAAATCCTTCATTCCGTAACTGTTCACTGGAAAATCCTTTCGTGAAATCCATTGAAACAAAATGAAGGTTATTTGGAACTTCAAGTTCTACTTCTTTTATTCTTTCCTTCTTAAACGCCTGCGTAGAAGGATGATCCACTTCAAATATTTCTATTTTATTTTTTAATTCTCGGTGTCTAAAACTGAACGTATCTAAGCCTGCACCGAGTATGACGTATTGTTTCGCTCCTAATGTAATTTCATGTAGTAATACTCTTTCACAATATGCGGCACGTGCTAAAGGTGTTGGCGATAATTGAACTTGTGTAATCCATTTTAATATTTCTTTTGGATTGTCTTGAAACTGCTCTGCAATGTCTGTATTGAAAAAGTGAATCCCTTGAACCATGTTCGTTTCAATATTGTTACGTTCTTTTTGTGAAATGAAATCTTTAGCTACATAATCATCAAAGATTTTAGGATTATCAAATTCACTATGATACGCCCTTCCGAATGCTGATACTAACGACGTTACACTTGCTTCACCTTGTTTCACGCACATACACTCTCCTTCATTTTCACAACAAAAATAGGGTTCCCCTGGCCAGGAGAACCCTATTATACACCTTATTTTTATATTGGTAAATTATAGCATAAATAAGTTTTTTCGTCAAGTTTTCAGCCTACTAACGCTCCAACAATTTGTGTAATCTCTAGCAGGAAGATTTCGATCTACACCGAATATTCCAGTTCATAACAATACAAATGGAGGGCATCATGAAAAGATTAGTCATCATTACAGTTGGAAAAACACACAGTGGAAAAACTACATTTGCAAAAGAGCTAGAAAAAGAGTTACCTAATTCTTTTATTATGGACCAAGACAACCAAGCTGAATTTATTAACACACATTATGAAAAATTACAGCCGACAGAAGGTTCAAATACACTAAAGCACGGTCTTTCAAAATTCATTGTTGATTATGCGAAAGAACATTCAAATTTACACCTTATTATTTGTAATTCCAATCGCAGTAAAAACGGAAGGTTCTATTTACTAAACGAATTATTTCCACAGAATGAATATGTACGCATATTAGTTCACTTTGACATCCCAGATGATGTACTTTATGAAAGAGTGGGCCTTAGTAAACGAAGTACAAATATTTTTAGGGGGAACTATTCCAGTTTCAAAGAAGTCCTCCATCGCCAACAAGCTGAATCACTACATGAAGACGTAGTAGATCCTGTAGAAAATGAAGCTGATTATTTGCTTGTTATTCGTAATAGTAAGGATGTAAACTCTACTACATTAAAAATTATTCATATCGCTAAAGAGTACTCCCCTATCCGAAATAAGAGATTATAAAAATTACATAATCATAGATTATTATACAAATACTTCCTCTAGACGGCGCAGATGGTATATAATGATGGAAGAATCTACTTCTATATGCTCAATTTCACACAAAACAGCTCATGCATATGAAAGAAAAGAGGTACAAAAATATGAAAACAAAACAAACAATTGCTGCGTCTACACTAGCTTTAGCAATGATTGCTGGCGCGAACTCTGCTCATGCGGAAGTAAATGATGCTACTCCTCAGCAAAGTACGGGAGATCGATTAGCTGAAATTAAGCAACATAAACAAGAGTTAGATGCGAAATTACAGCAACACAAAGAAAACGTGGATCAAACATTAAATGAACTTAACAAAGTTAAGGAAAATGTTGATACAAAGGTGAATGAACTACATGAACGTAAACAAGTTGCTGATGAAAAAATTAACGAAGTTAAACAGCATAAACAAGAACTAGATGCAAAACTTCAGCAAGACAAACAAATCGCCGAAGATAAAATCGCTGAAATTAAAGAGCATAAAAAACAAGTAGAAGATAAAGTTGCTGAAGTAAAAGAGCATAAGCAAAATATCGATAACAAAGTGAATGAGATTAAAGAACATAAACAAACTGTCGATGAAAAAGTGAATGAAATGAAGCAACATAAAGAGAACATTGATCAAAAGGTTAATGAACTTAAGGAAGTTAAAAAACAAGTAGATGAAAAATTAGCTGAGTTAAAGAAAGCGAAACAAACTGCTGAGGACAAACTCGCTGAACTAAAAGAAAACAAGCCGAATACTGGTAACACGTTAGAGGAACTTAAGAAAATTAAAGGCAATTTAGACAGTCTTTCCGCTAACTTAGAATTAGCTAAACAAGATGTAAAAAACAAACTAGCTGTTTTACAAGAAGCTAGACAAGATTTAATCAATAAAATTAACGAAATTAAACAATCGAAACAAACTGTTTCAGACGATTTAACAAAGAAAAAACAAGACCTAGATATTAAAATCAATGACTTTAAGCATACTGAGAAAAAAATTGACGACAAATTAGCTGAGTTACATACAACGAAGCAAAATGTTGATAACAAGATTAATGAAGTATCACAGTCTAAACAAACGCAAGCAGATAATGGTACTAAAAACAATAACGCTAAAGAACTTCCTAACGCTGGTAGCGAGCAATCAAACAATATGGCTCTAGGAATGCTATCTGTATTAGGCGGTGTTTTATTACTTACTCGTAATAAAATTAAAACGTTATTTTCTAAATAAATCCATTAAAAAAAGGAAAACCGCACATACATGTACGGTTTTCCTTTTTTATATTAACTGTCCATCTCTCAGCGTCAATATACGATCACATACATCAAGCATTCTTTCATCATGTGTAATCATAATCGCTGCTTTTTGGCTCTCTTTCACCTCGCGTTTCATCATTTCTACAACTTCACGTGCACGTTTTGAGTCTAAGCTTGCCGTTGGCTCATCCGCTAATATTAAATCCGGATTGTTCATGAACGCACGAGCGATTGCTACCCTTTGTTTTTCCCCGCCAGATAGTTGATTTGGATAATGATTCTTTCTTTCTCCTAATCCAAATGCCGCTAATAAATGATCTGCACGCTTTTCGGATTCTTGTTTACTTTCCTTTTTTAGCTTAGCAATGTAAAGTAATTGTTCTTTCACATTTAAATATGGAACTAGGTTTGCAAACTGGAAAATGAAGCCGATTTTTTTCAAACGAATATCTGTCATTTCCTTTTCTGATAACTGTGTAATATTTTGCTCACGAATGTAAATGTCCCCTTTTGACGGTGATAATAATGCACCCGCGATTGATAGTAACGTACTTTTTCCTGATCCAGAAGGACCGACGATTCCGATAAATTCTCCAGCTTTCACATCAAGCGATATCGGATGAAGGGCTGTTACTTCCGTATTCCCTTCTCCGTACACTTTACTTACTTTGTCTAATTTTAATAATGAAGTCATTACATCCCACCTCCAATTGCTTCTAGCGCATCAACTTTTAATACTTGATATAACGAAATAAGTGTTCCTAAAATACTAATGACGATAAAGATTGCGGCATATTGTGCAATCATCGGTGTTGTTAATAAGAACGGCATACCTGCTGGTAAAATTTGTTCTAATCCTTGTACAAGAACGATACTAATTACCATCGCAACGACTGATAAGAATAACGCCTGTACGACTAGGCTATTTGCTAAATACGAGTTCTTCGTACCAATTGCTTTTAATACGCCTAATTGCTGTGTTTTTTGTAATGTAATGACGTAGAAGAATACACCGATTAGTAACGCAGCGATAACAAGTAAGAACGCAATGATCATCGTTAATGTTCCTTGCTCTTCTTTAAATCCTGGAATACTTTGCAGTACTTCTTTTTTATCGATAACGTGAGCATTTTTAATCTCTTTATCTGTATTCAGCGCAATTGCACTATAATCTTTTTGGTTTGGTTGTGAAATAGCACTCCATACGTCTTCATTTACATAAACAACTGGCGTATGGCTAAACATTTGATCTTTCGTAAATCCAACGATTGTAAACTCTTTCTTTGAAACAGGATCGATAATTGTATCCCCGATATCGATTCCTTTTTCTTTAATGGATTCATCAGCAACCATTTCGTTGTTTGCTGTACCTAATTTTTCACCTTTTACAATGTTCGGTTCTAAAAATGAATCACGTTCGCTTGAGAAAATAGCAATATCAACCTTTTTCGAACTCTCTTTCTTTTCATATGTTGAAACTTTCACACGAAACGGAACTGCCTCTTTCTCGCCTACTTGATTTACTACGTTATCTACATCGTCTTTCTTAATTTGTGAACGAAGTAATTTATTTTCCGCATCATCTGCTAAAACGAACTTATTTGCCTCCATATTTTGAATCGATGAAGCATTATCATATGATAATCCATTTGCTAATCCTGAAATAACAAGGACTAAAAATGATAATAACACCATAATGAGTCCGATTAATCCGTATCTTAATTTTGATTGTTTCAATTCACGCAGAGCTAAAAACATTATGCTCGCTCCTTCCTCTTTCTTTCTATGCACTAATCATAAAAAAGAAATATGAACGGAATATGAACAGAAGATTACAGAGCAAAAAAATAAATTTTCTGAAAGTATTGAAAATAAATAGGATCCTTGATACAATTCAGTCAAATAATATTGACCGAGTAATTTAATTCAAGGAGTTGATCATGTTGAAGCCCGTATTAACACTAACTACTTATAGCCAACTAAAAGCATTAAGCGATCCATTACGTGCCGAAATGATGATACGTCTATGCGAACGTCCTTATACTGGACAATTACTATCTGAGAAATTCGGCATTTCAAGGGCGAAAATTCATTATCATTTAAAAGAATTAGAAAAGAATGGTCTTATAGAGATCGTTTATACAGAAGAAAAGAATGGGATTGTTCAAAAATTTTATCAATCTGTCGCTAAAGGCTTCACCCCTGCCGCAGATCTATTACCTCATTTAGAAATATTAAGCGAATCAGGTCGCCAAATCTTTTTACAAATGATAGAAAGAACGAAAAGCCAAATTCTCGCTGCACCAGAAGAAGCTTTTACATTACAAAATGCAAGTGAAAATCCAGCTAAGTGGAATTACGTTTCATCCTGCTGGGAATTTGATGCTACGCCAGAACAATTTCAAGTGTGGGTAAAAAAGTTTTATGAATTAATGGCTGAATTAAACGAAATCACAAAAGGTGCAGATAAAGATCCGAATAGTAAACCTTATTATATTTCTACTACTGCACTTCAAATCGCTGAGAGAACAATGCAGCAATTTGTTAAAGAAGAAGAAAAATCGTAATACGATTTTTTTTACATAAACGGTCAATTTTATTTTACCGAATAAATTTATCCCGCATTAACGGGCAGTAAGACTCTCACCTCAAAATTCAGCTGGAGCACAGAAAAGTTAGGTGGGAGGTCAACTGCCCATAAACGCCCGATTGGTTCAACTAATAATCAGTGGGATGAACAAAACCCCACTGATTAAAGTTTCACTTTATTATAAAGGAGTAGATTAAATGGACGTATTAAAAAACCGGAATTTCCTCTTATTATTTTTAGGGAGAATTTTTACAAACATAGGAGATAGCTTGTATTATGTAGCGGCGATGTGGCTCGTATATAAACTGAGTGGTAATCCTTTTTATTCTGGATTGGCTGGTTTCCTTACACTATTACCTTCTGCACTTCAATTTCTTACCGGTCCATTCGTTGATAGATGGTCAATAAAAAACACCCTCGTCATCACACAAGTTTTGCAATGCATCCTTATTTTGATCATTCCTATTACACACTACTTCGACCTACTAACAGTCCACCTACTACTCATCATCATGCCCATCGTAGCTTTTATCGAACAATTCGCCTATCCTGCACAGTCAAAAGCTTTACCACTTCTACTGAATAAGACACAATTATTAAAAGGAAATTCACTTTTCTCATTTGCATACCAAGGCATTGATTTAATTTGTACGACTCTTTCTGGAATATTAGTAGCACTATTTGGCGCAATCACTTTATATGTGATCGACTCTTTTACATTTGCGATTACCGCCCTGTTGTTCTTTTCATTAAAAATACCAAAACAAACTGAAACAGACACACCACTTTCAACTAAGCAATATTTCTCTGATTTAAAAGAAGGCTTTTCAATCGTCTTTCGTTCATTGATGGGCGTCTTCTTAATCGGTTCCGTTGTCGCTAATTTTTCAATCGGTATGACGATGGCAATACTCCCTTCTTTCGCTGATTCTTTAGGCGGTGTGAAATTATATGGTTTCTTTTTAGCCGCCATATCCGCCGGTTGTTTAATTGGAGCACTATTCAGTTCATGGGTTGGTAAATATAATGTTGGCCGTGTCTCCATTATTAGCTTTGCGACTGGTGCTTTCTTTTGGTTTCTCTCTACGGTTGTACCGTTTCAATGGTTATCTATTTTTTTATTCGGCTTAGCTTGGATACCAATTGGTGCGACCAACATATTATTTGCGACTATTGGTCAAATTGTAATTCCAAACCAATATCTTGGGCGTATCAATTCAGTCACACGGAGTATGGGCACAATTGCTATGCCGCTTGGCTCTTTAATTGGCGGATACACTGCGAATGTATATAGTAGCCAAATCATTTTTGCGCTCGCTAGCATCGGGATTTTATTCATCTCCCTCGTATGGCTGCTTCATCCGAAATTACGGGCTTTGCCGAAAGCTGATGAAATTACAGCGGATACTTTTGAGCTTCGGTTTAAGGAAGAACAGGTGAAAGGTACTGCTTTGTAACAGAAAGAAAATATTTTCTTTCTATTACAAAGCTCAAACAAGCATAACCCTATTCGAAATTTCGAACGGGGTTATGCTTGTTTACTTTTTGATGCAAAATAGCACCCTTTAATGGAATAACTAATACGTTCCGTTAACGCTTTGCTGGCCATGCCCCCTGCATTTTCCTTAATTGAATAATTTGGCCTGTATGATAAGCATCATGAAGCATGATGTCCAGTAATTTCTCTTCAAGTGAATTTTGTTCAAGCTCTTTTTCAGAAATCACGCTCAATACCTGTCTTAAATTACGCTGAGCATTTTCAGAACGTTCAACGACTTCCTTCCATTCCGTGTCATCATTAGATTGCTTAGTAAGATAAAAAGTGTCATTACCGTCAAGGTTATGTGCCCATTCATGACCTTCCAAGTTTGCAGCAAGCCTCTCTTTGTAATAAATGAGATGATTAACGTTCTCCCAAATGGTATTCGTTTCCTCACCAGATGGTTTCCACATAGCCTGTTCGGCTGTAAGTCCTTCTATAGCATGTTTAAACGGTGCATACCAACTCTCTTTATCGAATGTTGAATCTAGTGCGTTTAATAACAAGTCAGTTCGTTTCAAATTAATTTCCTCCCTACACGGTTCAAGTTTTAATAAAACCCTTATAACTCTGTAGGGATTCTACATTTTTAAATAAACTTCCTCCTGATCTCACTCCATAAACTCATCCGATTATATAATTAAAATGGGGCACATTTTTTCACTTTACACGTATACTAGCGCCAAAAAAAGAAGAGGCCGTTTCCAAACAGCCTCTTCCATCTATTTGGGAAGCTCCACCCGAACAGTAGTCCCTTCACCTTTCGTACTATACACCGAAACATTTCCATGATGCAGTTCAACAATTTTCTGCACAATCGATAATCCTAAGCCACTACCTTCTATGTTTCTTGCCCTTGCTGTATCTACTTTGTAAAAACGATCAAAAATACGATCCATTTCTTCTTTTTCCATACCGATTCCGTTATCAGATATAGAGATAATGACATTAGATTCTAGCTCTTCAACAAAAAATTCAATCGTCCCAGCATCGTTTGAAAATTTAATGCTATTCGTAAAAATATTACTCCACACTTGATGAAGTAAATTTTCATCACCTTGAATTGTAATGTCCGGCACATCAAATTCAACAGCGATATCTTTTTCACGCCATTTCCACTCGAGCATAAAAATGACGTCTTTAATTTGCTTCTGCAAATTGAATTCTTTTATTTGTAGAACTTTTTCTTCTTTATCTAGTGAAGCAAGCGTAAGTAACTGTTTACATAAACTAGACATTCGCTTACTTTCGCCCTCAATAATTTGTAAGTAATGATTTCTTTCTTCCATGCCCATCTTTTCTGTTTGCAACGTCTTCGAAAATCCTTGTATGGAAGAAAGCGGTGATTGAAATTCATGCGAAACGTTCGAAACGAATTCTTGTCTCATTTCATCTAGTTCTTTTATACTTTTCGTCATCTTTTGGAAGCTTGTAGATAACGTTCCTATTTCATCTTTTCGTTTTACGTCTAATTCAATTTTATATTCTCCACTCGCAATTTTTTGCGTAGCCTTCGTAAATTTACGGATTGGGCGAACAATATAACCTGCTGCAATCGCTATAAAAATAATACTTAATAGTACGATAAACCCAAGTAATACTGCTAAGAAAATCCTCATCTCGCCAAATTGGTTCTGAATGTCAGGACGAATAAATAATGCGTACTGTTTATCACCGTGTTGCACTGGTACACCAACGCTATTAATTAATTCATTATCGAAAAAACCTGTAATAAATAGGCGCGTTGGATAGGTGGAAACACCATTAAACGTTTCTCCTTGCAATACTTTATGAACTGTATCGTCGCTAATAGAAGTCTTACGAAACGCATTACCGATACGCTTTCCATTCTTTTGATCATCGACAATATAAATTTCATATCCTAGCTTCGCAATAGAATGTAAGTACGCCTCTTGATTTTCTTCACTTTGCTTTTCATATAACGATTTAACTTCCTCAGCATACTTTAAAATCTTTTCACTGTTATACGGTTTTAACTTCACTTGATAATATACATTCGTTAATAAAAAACCGATAATACTACTAAGAAGCATAATACCGACTGTCATAAAAACAAATCTAGAATATAGTGATTTCATTTTATTTCAACTCCAACTTGTACCCGAGTCCGCGCACTGTCGTAATTTGAAAATCATCCGTTCGTTTTGAAAAACGATCTCTCAGCCGCTTTACATGAACGTCAACCGTTCGTTCATCTCCTTCAAAATCCATTCCCCATACTAATTCAATTAGCTCTTCTCTTGAAAATGTTCTGCCAGGATAACTAGCAAGTTGCGATAACAATTCAAATTCCTTTAAAGGAAGCAAAATCGTCTGCCCGTTACACTTCACTTCAACACCTTTACGATCAATTGTCGTTCCGTGGAGTGTAATAATGTCAGCACTCAGCATTTGATAGCGACGTAATAAAGCTTTCATACGAAAAATCACTTCCGCTGGTTCAAATGGTTTTACAATATAATCGTCTGTACCCGAAATGAATCCTTTTTCTTTATCGACTAACTGATCCTTTGCAGTTAATAAAATAACCGGTATATCATGATACTTCCGGATTTCTTCACATAACGTATAGCCATCAACAAACGGCATCATAATGTCTACTATCGCAAGGTGAATATTCTCTTTCTCTAATACGCCTTGCGCTACCTTTCCATCTTCAGCCTCAAAAACTTTAAACCCCTCTTTTTGTAAATGGTAATGCAATAACTCTCTAATATGCTTATCATCATCAGCTAATAAAATATGTATCATGTTCATTAAACCCTCTCTTGTTCATCCTTCTACATCCTTACATTAAGAAACAATTGGATTTTTTGCAAGAAAAAGAAAAGGATTCCTTAGAAAATGCTTTTGTTATCATTGTGGTCAGCTGCTTTATTTTTCTTATAACTTGGTGATGTACTCTGGTGTACAAATAAGTGATCTATTACTTTTTTAGTAAGTGGCATAAAGAAATTCAGTAATAACCCACCTAAACAAACAGTTAATATAGTTCCAACACCAATTGGTCCATGTAAAATCGTTGCCATTATTAAGAATATAAGGTAAATAAATGTTCGTGCTATAAAGATATTCGTTCTAGTTAATTCTTGTATGATTAAAGTTAATCGGTCAATTGGAATGGGAGCAAAATTTGTTTGTAAATATATTGCAGTTCCTAATCCTGTAATAACTAATCCGATTCCAAAATAAATCATTTTACTGTACCATATTTCAGGTGTAATTAAATTGCGTAATAAAAATAGCCACACATCAATACCAATACCCGTTATGAATGCTGTTAACAACCCTAGTACCTCTGGTCTTTGTCTTTTTAATATCGAATTACAACATATTAATAATAAAGCTATTATTATTTCCCAGCTTCCCACAGTAAGCCCCACATTTAAAGAAAGTCCCACTAAAAGTGCATCAAAAGGTGAAGTGCCAAAATCTGATTGTATTGTGAAAGAAATACCAAGGGTTAATATTAAAATTCCTAATACATAAAAAACATACTTCATTTTAATCAACCTCTTCATCGTCATTTTTGTTGCATTTACAATAAAAATATTTTATATTAAATGTAACTTCAAATTGTTGCATTTGCAATAAAAACAAAAGATCAGGAGTTCATTATGAAAGAAATTCTTCGTGAAATTGGCATGATTGCAAGGGCATTAGATTCTATTAGTAATATAGAATTTAAAGAATATGAGCTTACAAAAGGTCAGTATTTGTACCTTGTGCGAATATGTGAAAACCCAGGAATCATTCAAGAAAAGCTATCTGAGATGATAAAAGTAGATCGTACAACCGCAGCCCGTGCTATCAAAAAGCTTGAAATCAATGGATTTATCGAAAAGAAAGAAGATGAATCTAACAAGAAAATCAAAAAACTTTTCCCAACAGAAAAAGGGAAAAATGTCTATCCTTTTATTAAAAGAGAAAACGATTATTCAAATACTGTTGCATTAGAGGGATTTTCGGAAACAGAAGCGGAAACTATTTCTAATCTTCTTCAAAGAGTAAGAAAAAATATAGAAAAAGATTGGGAATTTGTAAAAAAGGGAAATAAGAGAAATTATTGATTATATAAAGGAGCGAACTATTCAAATGACTACACATATAGAAAAGTGCACCCTTGAAGATATACACAGAATTCAAGATATTAGTTATGAAACATTTAATGAGACTTTTAAACATCAGAATTCACCCGAAAGTATGAATCACTATTTGGAAAAGGCATTTAACTTAAAACAATTAGAAAAAGAATTATCCAATATCTCTTCTCAATTCTTTTTTGTCTACTTTAACGATGAAATTGCTGGATATTTAAAGATCAATATTGATGATGCTCAGTCTGAAGAAATGGGAAATGAATCACTTGAAGTAGAGAGAATTTATATAAAGAGCTCCTTTCAAAAACATGGTCTTGGTAAATATCTACTAAATAATGCTATTGAAATTGCAATAGAACATAATAAAAAGAATATTTGGCTAGGCGTATGGGAGAAAAATGAAAATGCTATTGCTTTTTATAAGAAATTAGGTTTTGTACAAGCTGGCTCTCATTCCTTTTATATGGGCGATGACGAACAAGTTGACCTTATAATGATCAAAACACTCATATAACTTTTTTTGAAAGGTGGGCTATTATGTATATTCCAAAGTATTTTAAAGTCACAAATGTTGATGAAATTTGGGATTTTGTTCAAAAAAACTCTTTTGGAACAATCGTCACAACAAAAAAAGAAAAACCAATCGCAACTCATTTGCCCTTTGGATTAACTAAACAAGGTGATGACTATTTTATTACTGGACATATGGCTTATGGGAATCCTCAGTGGAGAACATTTGAAACTTGTGAAGATGTTCTTGTAATATTTCAAGGACCACACTCTTACATCTCTTCTTCTTGGTATGAACATGAAGAAGTTCCAACATGGAATTATCAAGCGGTCCATATATATGGTAAAGCAAGTATTTTAAGTAAAGAGGAATTAATAGATGAATTAACAACAATGCTGAAAAAATATGAAGAACATCGTGAAAATCCAGTATTATGGGATAAACTTTCCCCTACTCTCTTAGAAAATGAACTGAAAGGTATAGTTGGATTTAAGATTAAGGTGGGAGACATCCAGGCTGCATATAAATTAAGTCAAAATCGAAATAAGACGGATTATATTAACATTATTGAGAAATTGTACGATGAAGAAAATCCAGATGCAAAACAAATGGCGGAACTCATGGGGAGTAGATTAAAAAATCACATATAATCCATCGTTATTCAACTCTCACATTTCAAAATTAAAGAACCGACTGGAGCGTTCTATCGGCAGTTTTCTTTAAAATGTAAAAGTTTGAACTTAAAGTGAATGGTGTTTAATAAAAAAGAATCTATTTTGAAAAAAGATTATTCAAAATAGATTCTTACGTTTTAGTATTAAGATTATTTTAATGAAAAATAAGTTCTAAGCTTTAGAAATATCAACGAATCCTTCTCCAAATACGTCACGAACATCGTGTATAGCGATAAACGCAGCTGGATCCGTAGTTTGAACAATCCTCTTTAGCTTCACTACTTCTTGCTTATTAATAACAACATAAAGAATTTCCTTCGGAGTTTTCGTGTAATAGCCATGACCTGAGTACACAGTAACCCCTCTGCCCATTAAGGTAGTTACCTTCCCAGCTATTTCATTCGGGTTATCAGAAATAATCGTAATGGCTTTCTTCGGATTTAAACCTTCAATTACAAACTCCATCACTTTCGTTGCTACATATAGCATAATAATTGTTATCATCAGTTTTTCTGCACCAATGATGAAATAAGATGAAAACGCAACAATTAAATCGAAGAACAGTAGACCGTAGCTAATGCTCCAGCCTAAATATTTATGCGTCATCCTTGCTAAAATCGTAGTACCTGCAGTTGTTCCACCAACGCGAATAATAAGACCAATCCCGCACCCAATAAATATTCCTCCGAAAATGGCATTTACAAGCATTTCATCCGAAGCAATCGTCCAGCCTTCTGTCAAATGAAGAAATAGCGAGTTCGTAACTACAGCGATAATCGTATAAATTGTTGTAATCTTATTTAAAAATTTATAACCAGCTATTAACAAAATCGCATTTAAAATTAAGTTAACTAAACCTGGTGACCACTCAAATAAATAGTACGTAATAATCGTGATACCTGTTACTCCACCCTCACCAAACTCGTTCGGGATAACAAACAAATTGACACCTAACGCAAAAAGAAATGCACCAATAATAATAAAAATAATGTCTGTCGTTCTTTTTTTCATACAGTACCTCACTTCTTATGTAAATATTTATTCTGTCATAAACTCTCACCATTATATCGCGGAATATTCAAATCGAACAGTGGTTTGTTTTTATTTTAATATAGGATGATAAATCAACTTTATCCTATATCCACTTGTAATTAAGAAAGTAAAATAACTGTATTTATTATGTACTACAACTAAATTTTTGATTTCACATGCAATTGACGCTTAAAAATGAATATGAATACTCACTCGCACAAACTTCGAATACAAAGCAAATAGGCGAAGCTATAGAATAGGCTTCGCCTCAAGCGTGTGATCATAAAGATTCATATGAAATTTTATATTCACGCATTGAAATAAATTTACTTATCTTTCTCCATATATTCTTTAATCTTTCGTTCTTCCCACTCTTTTCCGAATATCCCAAATGGAAAAGTTGTCAATCCGTGTATAACGATACCAATCCCCCAACCTGCAAGTGGATATACAAACCATAATTTACTTGAATCAGAGCTTATATTTATAAAAAAAGCATTAAGTTCACTAGTATATAAACCGTTAAATGAATGTAAAATGCTTTTAAATTCTCCATTCTTTTTTTAGCTCGTAAATAAACCTCATCTCGCTCCACCCTTAAACACCTCTTTCCATATTGTTTTTTCACCTTCGCTCCAGTGTTAACATCATATTCTAATCGGAAATCCGTTATTCTCAAAAAAACATAAAACAAAAAAGTACCCATCGAATTATCATACATATGATGATTCAATGGGTACTGCATGATACATTTGTTATTTACAGAATTCTAATTAAGACCAAATCCAAACATCATCATTATTTTCAACGTTGCTCTTTACCTCATAAACTTTTTCGATATGATCAACTGTGTTCCAGTTAATAGAACTTCCACCCCAGCCCACATACTTCATATCAATTTTCACTTTCTCACCCATATTAAATACTTGTCCCTTCGTTAAGAAAACATCAATAATATCTTTCTTCCCATTTAGCGATGGATATTCAACTACGACATATTTAGTAGAACCTTCTCCCTCATCTTCCATCGTTCCTACTTTTGATACTTTCCCAATTACATAATCAGGAGAACCGTCTTCTTTCATGTGCATACCCAACTTGTTTGTTGTATTTTCAACTGCAGTTGCAACCATATATTCTGTAAAATTACGCATCATAGATCCAGTAGCTTTTACTTCATCTCCTACTTTCACGTTTGAAATTGAATCAATATACACACTAACAGGTTCCTCATATTGCTTAGATTTTACAACAATCACACCGTTATCTACTTCTACTACTCGTCCTTCTAACGTCGAAAAATTCGATTCAATAGAAGCTGCACTCGCTTTTGTTAGTTCTAATCCTGGTACATTCGTTCCTGATAATGCTGCGATACCTAAAGCACCTGCTAAAATTATTTTTTTCATACACATTATGAAACATCTCCATTCATGATGATTTTATTTTTGATTGGATACGACCAATCTGTAACTATTATAGTTACAGGTTGTAGAAAATATCAACCCTCTTTCTTATGCAATGTTGCATACTGTAACTTTTAAATATACAACAATGAGACTAGATTCTCGAGTTACAGCAGGTTAAATTGTTGATGATGAAGAAGCTAATGTTATGTATCATATTTTTCAGCGCTACGGTTTGTATAGCCGTAGTCCATTACATTATGTAGGAGCGGAGTTAACATGTTAATAAAACCAAAGAGGTTACAAACAGGAGATATTGTGGCGACAGTAAGTCCTTCATGGGGAGGAGCAGGTGATTCTGAAATAAGATGGCGATATGAGCAAGGAGTAAAAAGATTAGAAGAAGTTTTTGGTCTTACGATTATCCCAATGCCAAATAGTTTAAAAGGTAGCGAATACCTTTATAACAACCCAGAGGCCCGTGCGGAAGATATAATGACAGCATTTAAAGATACACGCGTGAAAGCAATTATTGCGAATATTGGCGGTGAAGATAGCATCCGCTTACTTCCTTATATAGATTTTAATGTAATACGTGAAAACCCGAAAATTTTTATGGGGTACTCTGACGTTACCATTTCACACTTGTTTTGTCATAAAGCAGGAATTTCCTCTTTTTACGGTCCAGCAATTTTAACTGATTTTGCCGAAAATATAGAGATGGATCCATATACGGTTGAAATGGTAAATCGGACTCTCTTTTCAAATGAGACAATTGGCGAAATTCAACCAGCTCATGAATGGACGAGTGAGCGTTTAGAATGGATAGAGGTAAATAAAGATACAAGGCGTACGATGCAACAAAACAATGGCTATGAACTACTTCAAGGCTCTACTACCTTACAAGGACGCTTAATTGGTGGTTGTATAGAAGTATTGGAATTTGCAAAAGGAACAGAACTTTGGCCTGAGAAAAAACATTGGGAGGATAGTATTATCTTCTTTGAAACTTCTGAAGATCATCCAGAACCAAGTTATATAAAGTATTGGTTACGAAATTATGCAGCGCAAGGCATTCTCCAAAAAGCAAAAGGTATCATTTTTGGTAAGCCAAAAGACGAAATGTATTATGAAGAATATAAACACGAAATACTGCAAGTTATGAAAGAACATAACTTAGAAGATTTGCCGATTCTTTATAATTTAAATTTTGGTCATACCGAGCCGAAGTTTATTTTACCTTACGGTGCGATGGCAGAAATTGATTGTGAAAATGGGTCTTTCTCTATTTTAGAGAGTGGCGTGGAATAAATAAAAACACTCCTATGAGATATGACTGTGAATTGATACTTTTTAAAAGTATATAATTGGAGGGAGATTACGTGTATGGAAGTAACATTTACAGTAAGTAAATGGGATGAAAAACTAATCGATGATACTAGAAAAGATTTCCCTATTAATATTGCCCATGTTGAATATGAAATTGATGGTGAATTAAAAGGAAAAGCTTTTGTTGAATATTTATTATATTATTTAGATTTAAATATAAATGATGGTCACTTGGCTACTGCTAAAATTTCTGGATTTTTACACTTTGAAGGAATTTATAAGGGGCAACAAGGAACATTTACAGCTATAGAGCAAGGAATATTCGATAAAGGAAATCTAAATTCCCCAGGAACAATTATTAAAGCTACTGGTAACTTAGAAAATCTGAGAGGGTCCTATAATTATCAGTTTACAGGTCAAACTAGTAAACTAATTTTAGAGTTTGAATTCCAGCAAAATATCCTATAATTTAGTGGAAAGGACATTTCTTATAATACTAGGAATGTCCTTTTTTTGTTGACAAGCTTATTCAACTATTCTTCTATTAGCTAAGAAAAGAACAGAGTATATTACATAACGTCTTATTATCAGTATCCAGCAATGCATAAAATTTTCGTTATGGGGGGAATTAAAAATCTAAGCCCGAGAGGCATGTGCCCCCCACCTATTCATTACTTTTCCTACTAACTAAAGAATAATCCCAGAAAAACTCCCCTGCATAACTTCTTTTTCAAGTTGATTCCTACATATAAACATCGCAATAATTTTTGTACGATTTTTTTCATCGGGCTCAAATTGTTCAATAGTTACGTCACAACGAATCGTATCACCGCTAAAAACAGGACGTACAAATTCAAAATCCATCTTGCGAGCTAGTACGTTATAATCACCGCCAATTTTTGTAGGCAACGTTGATGTTAACAGTCCTTGTACAACAAATCTCCCCTGCTCATCTGGTGTAACATGATGAACACCTTCATCTTTCGATACTTCCGTAAATAAAACAACATCCTCTTTCGTAAAAGTTCGCTCAAAGGTGATTTTTTCGCCTACTTGCAATTTCATCTATACCCCTCCTCAAAAACACTTTATAAATAAGAAAAACCGAAACTATAATCATTTCGGTTTTTCAAAACTATAGAAGTCAATATTTACTTTAACGAATGAACAAACAACCCACTACGCAGTTTCGGTTCAAACCACGTTGATTTCGGCGGCATGACTTCTCCGGCATCTGCGATTGCTAATAAATCTTCCATAGATGTCGGATATAATGCGAATGCTGCTTTGTATTCGCCGCTGTTCACAAGGCGTTCTAGTTCTTCTAACCCCCGTATTCCGCCAACAAAATCAATGCGTGAATCAGAACGCGGATCATGTATTTCAAGTACTTGGCTTAATAAATGATCTTGCAGGATAGATACATCTAAACCTCTAACAAGATCATTCGCATCGAATGTTTCTTCTTTCACAGTAAGCTTATACCACTTCTCATTTACATACATTCCAAATGTTTTTGGTTCATTTGGTTTATACGGAGAAACAGGTGCTTCTTCTACATAGAAGTATTGCTTGATTTGTTTTAAAAACTGTTCTTCTGATAAACCGTTTAAATCTTTCACAACTCGGTTATAGTCCCAAATCGATAATTCATCATGAGGGAATAGAACCGATAAGAAGAAATTAAATTCCTCTTCTCCTGTGTAATTTGGATATTGTTCTCTTCTCATAAGTCCTACTTTTGCAGCTGATGCAGAACGGTGATGCCCATCTGCAATATAAAGATTAGGAATATCTTCAAATGCGTTTACTAAAGTCGTAATTACATCTTCATCTGCAATCTTCCACGCAACATGCTTTACACCGTCTTCTGCTGTAAATGTATAAATTGGCGCATGCTCTTCTTTCCAGCTTCTAATTAAATGCTTTACTTCATCTTTTGTACGGTAAGTTAAAAATATCGGACCTGTATTTGCGTCACACACATCTACGTGGCGAATACGATCTAGTTCTTTTTCATGACGTGTTCTTTCATGTTTTTTAATTGTATCATCTTCATACTCATCAATAGATGTACAAACGACAAGGCCTGACTGCGTTCTTCCTTGCATCGTCAGTTCATAAATATATAGCGCTGGCTCTTCATCTTGTATGAACACTTCTTCTCGTATAAATTGCTTTAAATTGTCGCCCGCTTTTTCATACACGCGATCATCATACGGTGACAATTCAGGATCTAAATCAATTTCTGCTTTATCAACATGCAAGAAAGAATATGGATTCCCTTTTACAACTTCCCTTGCCTCTTCACTATTTAATACGTCATACGGTAAAGCTGCCACTTGTGCCGCTTTTTCCTCTACTGGACGAATGGCCCGAAACGGTCGTATTTTTGCCACATTCCTCTCTCCTTTACACAATCATTCGAACGGCTACAACACCTGTAATTTTGCTTATATTTTCTACAATATTCTCTTTTATTATATCATCAATTCCGTTATCGATATCAATCATTGTGTATGCCCAAGAATGTTTACTACGATTAATCATATCGGCAATATTAATATGATGTTCCGCTAAGCATCCTGTAATTTGCCCTACCATATTCGGGACGTTTTGATGCATAATTGTAATTCGTTTCTTTCCGATATACGGCAATTCTACGTTTGGATAATTTACTGAGTTACGAATATTTCCTGTCTCTAAATATTCACGTAATTGACGCGCCGCCATTACTGCACAATTTTCTTCCGATTCAGACGTTGATGCACCAAGGTGAGGCGTCGCTGTTACATTTTTCATCTTTATTACATTCTCATTCGGGAAATCCGTTACGTAATGTGTAATAATATCTTCTTCTAATGCTTTTTGAAGAACCTTTTCATCTACAAGTTCTCCTCTAGAGAAATTAAATAGACGCATCCCTCTTTTCATCTTCTCTACAGCGTGTTCCCCAATGATCCCCTTCGTTTGATTCGTAAGAGGAATATGCAGTGTAATATAATCACACGTTGCAAAAATTTCATCAAGGCTAAATGCTCTTTGCACATGTGTAGAAAGACGCCAAGCTGTTTCAACTGAAATATAAGGATCATATCCGATAACATCCATGCCTAACGCTAACGCATCGTTCGCAACTAAAGCACCGATTGCGCCAAGTCCGATAACACCTAGACGTTTCCCTGCAATTTCTGATCCAACAAATTGTTTTTTTCCTGATTCAACAAGCTGTGGTACTTCTTCACCCTCTAAGTTTTTCGTCCAACTTACACCATTAATAATGTTGCGTGAAGACATAATAAGACTGGCAATAATGAGTTCCTTTACTGCATTAGCATTTGCCCCCGGCGTGTTAAATACTACAATTCCTTTTTCTGTACATCGCTCGACAGGAATATTATTTACACCAGCGCCAGCTCTTGCAATCGCCTTTAAGTCTTTTGAAAACTCTTCTTGATGTAAAGAGTAGCTACGAAGCAAAATTCCATCTGGATGATTGATTCTATCTCCTACTTCATAACGTTCTTCAGTAAAAACTTGCAAACCTTTTTCTGCAATTTGATTTAACGTTTGAACACGAAACATATCCCCATCTCCCTATCTATTCTCAAGCTCAAATTCCTTCATATAATCTACTAATCGTTTTACGCCGTGTGCTGGCATCGCATTGTAAATACTGGCACGCATACCGCCAACTGAGCGATGTCCTTTTAACGTAACAAGGCCGCGTTCCTTCGCTTTTTGTAAAAACTCATTGTTAAGTTCTTCTGACGGTGTTGTAAATGGAATGTTCATAAGTGATCGATACGCAGGACCAACTGGTGAAGTAAACAATTTAGATTCATCTAAAAAATGATAAATAAGTGAAGATTTCATTCTATTTTGTTCTTCAATCGCAGATACTCCGCCTTGCTCTTTCAACCACTCTAGTACAAGTTTTGTTACGTAAATACTAAAGGATGGCGGTGTATTATATAAGGAGTTATTTTTACTGTAAGTTTCATAATTTAACATTGTCGGACAAGAGCGATCTGCTCCCCCAATTAAATCTCTTTTTATAATAGCAATCGTTAAGCCCGCTGGTCCTAAATTTTTTTGTGCTCCCGCGTATATAAGACCAAACTTCGAAACATCATATTGTTCTGACAAAATATTTGAAGACATATCCGCAACGAGCGGCACTCTTTCTACATGTGGAATATCCACATATTTTGTCCCCTCAATTGTATTATTCGTTGTAATATGTACATAATCTAGTTTTTCATCGCTTAGTAAACCGTCCAGTTTAGGAATCGTAGTAAACTTCTCTTGCTCGGAAGAAGCAATTACTTGTACTTCCCCAACTTTTTCGGCTTCTTGTAGTGCCTTTTTAGACCATGAGCCAGTTAGTACGTATCCAGCTTTTTTATACGTATTCATTAAGTTCAGTGGTATCATAGAGAATTGTAATGATGCACCGCCTTGTAAAAATAAAACTTCATACTCATCAGGGATGCTCATTAATTCACGAAGTAAGTTACTCGCTTCCTCTATAATACTTTGAAAATAAGAAGATCGATGACTCATTTCCATAATAGACATGCCTGTCCCGTTATAATTTAATAGCTCCTTTTGCACTTTCTCTAAAACTGGCAAAGGGAGTATTGATGGTCCTGCTGAAAAATTATAGACTCTCTCCATCACCCTCATAACCTCCCTATTTCTCATTCGATTATTTTTTAAACTTTCTGAATTATAACCTGAAATATAATATATGGTCAATTTGTTTTCTATTATTACGGCGCAAGACGCGATGGAATCGCTTGCAAGTGCAGACTTTTTATATATACATAAAAAAGTGTTAAGTACATAATCGCACTTAACACTCTAATAATAGAATAATAATAGCTAGTCGTTCGTAAAGAACCGATCAAAAATTTGATAAATAGCAGAAAGACCAAAGAGCCAATAAATAGTGTCCACAAGCGCCGGCATAGAACCAAACCATTTCTCAACTACATTGTAATCTAACGCTACAAATAACCAATTCAAACCGCCGAGAATCACCAAAATTACTGTAAGGTAAGACAAAAATTTCATTATGATTGCCCCCTAGGTGATAAGATGGTGAAAGGCCTTTCACTAGAAATATATGTAGTAAACTTCAAAACTTACCTATTTTATAAAAATTATTTTCGGTACCACCCGTTAATAACTGCCTCTGCTTCTTTACTATGTATTTGATACGCATGTGTACTATCATTAGAGCCAATAAACCAAATGGAAAAACCTTTAAAATATGGTTTCGGTTCTAATACATCCCGGTAAGCACGCCATCCATTTAATTGTACATCTTTTGAAAACACATTTGAAACATCTGGATTCCATGGATTTTGTAATCCAAGTTCACGTGCTGGAACGTTAAATCCACCGAAGTAAACTGGCTTTCCTGTTGCATTATGTAATTGTTCCAATTGCTGAACAACATTTTGCCCACGATTATATACTGTTGTCGCAAATAAACTTTGCTTCACTTCTTCATATGTTGGATTTCTTTTTCCTGAAACTTCAAACCAACTGTCTATGCTAACAATATCCACCTTTTTTAAATACGGGCGATTGATTTTCTCTTTAAACTTCGCTTCATAAGAAGGATCCCAGCTTGCTGTTAACCACCAGTTCATTTGATACAAAACATTTCCTTTATACTGATTACGAACAAAATCAATTGTATTGCTCCAGTATCCTTCTGCATACTCCATATTCACGAAATTAGAAGCAATCTTTAGTCCATACACATTGTATTTACTTGTAATGGAATTAAAAATATCTTGCAGAATAACCGTCTTCCAATTCCAGAAGAAATCATTAATGTTACTTGGGTTCCATTCTGTCTCTCCAACATTCCCCTGCTGAATATACGGGAACGGTTCCACTATAACTTGAATATTACGCTTTAATAATTCTTGAATTAAAATAATAGCTTGTTGCTTTTGCGCTTGATTAATTACCATGTTAGTAGAAGTCACATTTGGGATATCCACTTGAATCGGTACATTTACTGTATTTAAATTTAAGCGCTCCACATCCGCTAATACTTTCGCTACATTTCCAACTTCCCATACTGTTACGTTTCCTGATTTGATTTTTCCAGATTGAACAGTATTTACATCTGCCTGTACATTTCCTTGAAAACAAAAAGAAAACAACATAATAAACACTCCTAAAAAACTTATTAAACTCTTATTTTCCTTCACAACTTTCCCCCTATAATTTTTGGCTTTCTTGATTATTTTATACAACGTTTCACATTTATTCCAGAAAAAAATGAAGTGCCGTTCAACTATATTCATATAAATCTTCTAAAAATAGTAGGAAAAATAAAAAAGGAGCAGATTTCCGCTCCTTTTTATCCTTTTACGATTGAAATTATTGAATCCCTTCTGGTAACTTAATTGAATCAAACTTTTCATATGAATCAATCTTTATACTCACAACTGCATCCAATTTTTGCTTATCTGTACTAGCTTTTTTATCTGAGTTACTTTCACTCACTGTTATAGTTGTTCGCATCTCTTCAAATTTATAATCTTTTGTTATTATATATTCAATGTTAAACGCATCCATATTAAATCCTTCCGTTAATTTTTTCATATCTCCATTAATTTTTTGTAACGTATCTACCGCTTCTTTTCCCTTTAATTCAAGTGTAAGTTTATATGTGTCTCCATCTTTCTTTGCTTTCATTTTCTTAGCCAAAGCTTCCGGTAAATCTAACTCATTAAGTAAATTTTTACTGACCATTACATCATTTACATTAAATTGATCATTAGGTATCGTAACTAACTCTCCTGTATCAGGGTTTTTCACTTGAGCAGCGACCTTTCCATCTACTTCATACGTTACAATATCTGTACCACTTATTTTCATTTCAGCTCTAGAATTCTTCAGTTTCGGCTCCATCTGTATTTTCATTTTAATTTCTTCTGATTGGCCGCTCCCCTTCATTGACATAAGAGATGTCAATGTAAGATATTCCTCTTGTTTTAATCCGTCAGCTGCTTTTTTAAAAATATCTTTCGCTACTAACTCTTTTTCTTTTTTTACAGATACTGTTTTAGGTCCACTTGTTTTTTCGCTGCTACAACCAGTTGTTAAACCTAATATTAGCGCCAAACTAGATATTACAACCATTTTCTTCATACTGATTCTCTCCATTTTCCACTTAAAAATATTTTCATCCCATGTATAGTAAATCAACTGAAATAAATATATATACAATAATTATTTAACCTCTAAACAAAACTAGTTATTCAATCCGTATACTAACGTAACTAAAGCTCCTATTACACCAAAAACAACAATATTTATACCAATTGACGAACCGAATAAAACAGCTATCATTGACACTATCAGTAATAGCATGGCAATACTATTTATCTTAATTTCTACTACATCGCCATCCTTTACTTTCTTTTCTTTACTTCCAAAAAAGAATTGTTTTACTTTAATATTCGCTTCACCTAATTCAAAAGGAAGCGTATATTCTTCGTTATTCTCAAGTTTTATTACTACTTCGTTATCTACCTTTACAGCAACTCTTGCTGCTCCGCCCATTATCCCTGTTGCTCTCATTACTTTAATGCTCATATTAAATCCCCCTATTAGATTTCACTGCGACTATTAAGAAATTTTCCTTGTTGTACACTACTTCATCCTCTGTTTAATAAACATAATATTCCAAAAGCTATTATAACAAGTCTCTGTACAATATTTTGTCAAAATTTGTCGCTCATTTACAAAAAGGATATTTTATCCATTATCATAATAAAAGAGACTCTTACAATCGTAAGAGTCTCTTTTATTATGCAAAACTTTCATTAGCCGAAGGATTATTACTTCATAAAGCTGGGCCATCTACAAATAAGAACTTACTATCACTTCGGCTGCAAAGTTAATACTTTCCCTTCAATTCCATCTGTATTTAAAGTAGTCGTATGATACGTGCCATTTACCCAATCATCTATTTGATCATGATACCAATCGCTTCTAAAATGTCCCGACTGTCCTGGTCCTACGATATGATAACCGTTTGACATATCTTTCGTATCAATAACGAATCGCCAAGAAGCCCCGTGATTTACAATGCCGTTATCGCCGTAACTCGCTGCTTGAACGGTAACTTGACTTCCCCCAATCGGAACTGGTTTCTCACGATTAAAAGCTAGTAATGCTAACATACTCGATGATTTCGAAATTGGATGTGTAAAAGCGAGTTGATGATAATCGCCCCACTTCCAGCCCCCAACATCGGGTCCATATTCCTTCTGCAATTTCTTCATTACATTCTCGTACGATGTATGCACAACTTTTGTTAACCCTCCGTACTTCGTAAACCAAGCGCTATTTTCTCCCGCTACTTCTTTTCGAATCAATTCATCAACAACTTGTGACTTCCCTTTAAATAACTCCATTACATCTTTCGGTATTTCTTTTGAAAATAACGTATTTGAAATCTCTTTCATTAACAAATGGAATATTAATGGTGCCGCTTCATCTTTACTATCGTAAAAATTCCACTTTGTTAATTGGTTTACGCCTTCTTTCTCTACCTCATTTAAAGATGCTTTATTTAACTCTTTTAAAAATATAGGAGTAAACTCTTTCCCATATAAATTCTTTTGATCCATCTGTAACTCTTCTAAATCTTTCACCGTATACTTTTCCTTCTCTTGCAAAAATTCTTGAATACGCATTTGCCTATATGGCTGCGCCCACGTATCGCTAATATGGTACGGATAATCATCATCAACAATTTTATTATTCGCAGTTGAAATAAACCCTTCTTTCGGATTTACAACTTTCGGTAATTGATCAAATGGAATATACCCTTCCCATTCATATTCATCTGTCCATCCTGGAACAGGCAAGCTACCATCACCTTTTTTACGCACTGGTATATTTCCATTCGCTTTATAAGCAATTGTACCGTCGTTTGATGCAAACACAAAGTTTTGGGTTGGTGTATGAAAATCTTGAAGAGCGGTTTCAAACTCATTCCAGTCTTTTGCTTTGTTCATATTTAATACAGCTTTTAACTCAGCTGACGGTTCTAAAGCTGTCCACTTTAAAGAGAATACGGTTTGCTTTTTTTCCTTTCCCTTATCCGCAAACTCTGAAATTACTGGCCCATGTCTCGTAATCGTAACGTTATAAGGAATTGTCTTCCTGCCTTTTACTTTAATCGACTCGTTAACAACGGTAGCTTTCTCCCATTTATCGTTATACAGAAATTCATTTTCATTATTAGGATTTCTCTTCTCAATATATAAATCTTGCACATCAGGCCCCGTATTCGTAACGCCCCACGCTATTTTTTCATTATGGCCTAATATAACACCTGGTACTCCAGCGAAAATAACGCCACTCACATTTAAACCTTTCATTTCAAGTCGCGTTTGATACCAAATAGAAGGCGTCGCAAGAGATAAATGAGGATCATCTGCTAAAATCGGCTTACCTGACGCACTCTTCTCACCGCTCACAACCCAGTTATTACTACCGTTAAACTCCGGGGGAATTATCGTTTTTGAAAAACTTTGCGCTACGTCCACATTTGTATTTTTCAGTTCAGCTAGCAATCTAGGAGCATCTTTCGGATATTTAGGAAATAGCTCATTTGCTTGCTCTTTCGGAAGGTTTTTCAGCGCCCAATATCGAAACGCCTGTCCATGCCAATGTCCTCCTAAGTCAAACGCCATATACTTTCCAATTGTTAAAGTATCAACAATTGACCACTCAGCAGGTTCATAACCTAATATAGTAAACTCAACTGGTAATTTCTTTTCCGCTTTCGCCTCACGTATAAAAGCGTTCACCCCATCAGCAAATGACTGCAGGACATATTTTACTTCCCCATCATATTGACTAACTGAGGCTTCTGCTGCTCGCCGTAAACCGAGTGTTCGAAACAATTTATCTCGGTCAACAGCTGCTTCCCCAACAACTTCACTTAACATACCAGAAGCTTGTCTTCTACTTAAATCCATTTGAAACAACCGATCTTGCGCTTGTACATATCCTTGTGAAAAATATAAATCATGTGCATTTTCCGATCTAATATGCGGTACACCTTTACTATCACGCTTCACTGTAACAGCATGTTGTAAATCCTCTAGCTTTATCGTTCCATCTATCTTTGGCATAGATTTCAGCGTATATATGTTCAAAAAAATCACAGCGGAAATAACTAAAAAAAGAACGATACTACTAGCCCAAATAAAAATTCTTTTTCCCCTTTTTCGTTTCTTCTTTATAACGACTTCCATATAACCACCCCTTTCTCACACTATTCGCGTCTTTTTGAGAAAGAACCTTTTAAAAACATTGAAAAACCCCCTTCATTTTCCTACCAATGAAGGGGGTCTTTCTTATCGTTTGCTACGCCAACTTTCATTATGCCCAAGATTTGCATCTGTCGCTACTTGCACATCATATAACATTTCACTAAAGAAGCGTTTATCTACTTCTTTTGGTACAATGCGTCTTTCATCATCAATTTCATCGTATTCATATGAACTATGATTCACTGTACCTGCTTTATAAAATTGAATGTCAAATACACATACATCTTCTTCATCTTCATAACCAATCGGCGCTCCGCTAAATGAAAGCTCTGCCCCTAATCCAGTACGAGTATCTTCTTTATAAAACGTATAATACACACCGCCATCTTGAACAGATCCACGGATCCATCCAAGCTTCGTCATCTTACCGAATAACGAACGACCATTTAGTAAAATACCACCAAATCTCTCAATAGCACTCTCATCATTCTCTTCTACTACAAACACTGGACGCTCAATTTGTAGGAACGGCTGAACAATTCCCGCACTTTCTAATTGCTCTTTCCATAATTCCTTCTCCGCCCCAGACAATTCTAACGGATGAACGAAACCAATAACAGTGCCAAATGAAAGTTCATAACTCTTCCCGTCAATTGTACAGAACACGCCACCTTCTGCATAACGGAATGCGTTCAGCAACTTCCCTTCCTTATACTCACCCCAAATGAGTGAAATAGAAAATTGCTTCATAATTGAATTATCCATAAATACAGACTTCCATGCATTATGTGACCAATAACGCTTTAACGAAAGTGCCGCTTCTAATCGTTGTTTTTGCATTGAAAGAGTAGTTCGGAGCTCCTTCTTTAAAGAGGCTAATTCTTTTTTAGCCTCTTCAGCCTTTTCTACATCATCTTTTGCATTCGGCTTTAGAAGTGACTTCATACGTTTTCCTTCCTCTGTCTCTAATTCAATTTTTGACTCTGTAGTTAAAATGGCAGTAAAACTTCGATTCCCGAAATCAATTATCTTTTCACCATGTATAGTAAAGCCAAGGTCCGGCACCAATTGATCTTCCAGCTCTTCCTCTGTTATACCACGTGTTTTCGCAGCAAGACTTAGGGCTTCTTTTGCTGCATTACGTACTTGCTTATGTTTATATTTAAATGCTATTGCATGAATAGACATAAGTGCAAGCTTAGATGAAGACAAACCTAAAGCACGAACGGCATCCGCTGCTATCTTTCCTCTCATTTGAAGCACCCATTCATCAATTTGCTTTATAAGTATGTCGACCATTTTGTCGTCACTATACATTCCGTATAACGAAAGAATTCCACGCTTCTTCACATCTGCGTCTTGAGAAATCCATATTTGATATATTGTTTGCACATATTCTTTTAAGTCCTCTTCATTTAAAGCTCTACCAATTACTTCTGCCGTTTCTTTCTTCTCAATAACAGCATCTGAAATATACTGTTGTAAATAGGCTAACGGAATTGCAGCATCAGCAATTTCATTAGAGTCACGTAAACGGATTTGTGGCTCATCCCCAATCAATTGCAGAAGTGAATTTCTTGTTTGTTCCGTTAAAATACGTGCACATAGTTCTTCGATCTTTTCTTCCTCCGTTTGAAATAAAAACGACAATTTTCCTGCGAAAGATGCATTTTTACTTTCTTGCAAAGCTTCCTGTACAAGTTTCGTATATTTTTCAAGCTTATACTCTATTAGTATTTTCATCACATTTTCACGAACAATCTTCTTTTTATTATGAAGTTCAACTGCTACATCTGCTGCAGCTTCTATATCTTTTGAAAGCAGTTTAACTACAGACTCACGCATTTTTTTAGATGAATCTCCTAAGCTTTTAATTAAAATCGGACGCATTTTAACCATGTTATCCTTTGCTAACTCTTCTAAAATATATGCTTTTGCCATAGCAGAATACTCATCAAACCGTTCAATTATATATGCTTGTTCTTTTACAATTACACAAACAAGCGCTTCCTTCGCCTTATTTCTCTCTTCACTGTAGCATGCAGCTTCTTCAACTGCATAAGCGATAAGTTTTTCCTTACTTAACCCATACGAAAGCAAATCTTCTAATACTTGTTTCGGCTCTACTCCTCTGACAGAACATTCGTAAAGAAGTTCGTATAAATTAACACTATCATCATCTCCAAACTGTAGTGTAAGTACAGCTTCCCTTTTCGCTACATCATCTATATCCCAAAGAAGCGCAACCTCTAACACCGGCATACCCCAATACATACTTCTATATTTCGGATTTTTAAGTATTTGCTTTATATCCTCAAGTGACAACTTCCCTAGTAAATAATCACAATATGTATCCCGCACTGTAGACAATTTAATTTGCAAAGCAGCAACAAAAAATTCTTCTCGCATTTTCCCTCTATTTAGCTCATATCCTTTTTCGGCTAGCGTTCGTGCGATGATGAGATAATTCATTTTACTTACATATTGCAAAGTTTGTTGAATAAATTCAGGGTTTTCCTCCAACATAAAGCATAGCAATCCATATTCATACGTCTTACAAAAATCCTCACTATTCAAATCATGTTGCCTTAGACGATGCGCAAAAAATCTTTCCTTAGAAATCCAAAACTGTGTACAAAAACTTTGAATTTCTTCATATGTTTCTCTATTTACACTACCAGTTTTTTTGTGGTTTTGAGACTGACCGAGAGTGTGACACATATAACGTGTTGCATAGTTTATAAAACCCCAAACATTTTTCTTCGCCAATATCTCAATATATCGCCTCGCAACATTCGAATGTTTATGAACACAAAATAATAGCCGCCAAATATGTTCCGGTAAATTCCCACCTATAAATACTTCACTATCATCTTCACCTTTTAAATACCGTTTAACTGCTTCAACCTTTTCCTTTTCCCCTAGCAGTTTTAATATAAATTCTGTATGTTCTTCTAACCTCTCATTCAATAAAGAACTATATGTACGAAACTTTTCATACTCTACATCAAACATTACGAGAAGTAATGTTAATTGCTGCTTAGTTGGTAAAGTATGTAATTGTTCCTCTATATAGTTCGGTTTCTCTTTTGTTAACTCTCTAAGAAAAACATCTGCTTCATTGACGTAACTTGAAATACTAGATAAATACCTACATGCAATTGCTACAAGTTTGTCCAAAGGTAGTGCACTTTTTTCTAAATAAACCTTCATTTTAGAAAAACTGACATGCGCAAAACGGACTACAAGAACATTTAATAATTGCTCCTCGAGTATATGATAAAATAACCGAAAGAAACCCGGATCTTGTTTATGTACTTTCCTAAAATCGTTTATAAATCGCTCCGCAAAATCGCTTCTTTTTTGATCAAGAATCGTCGTTAGTTCAATATCTTTTAAAATCTCTTCTTCTTTTGTCTGTAAATATCGTAGTGATAATTGTTCCTGTTCTTCTGTCATATTAATATATTGAAACAACTCAGATGTACTAGTAGTCAAACTTTGTACCCCCCGCATCTTTTTATCTATTATAAAAATACCCTTATTTAATGGTAGTATAGCATAAAACCCACAAAAACGAACGTATATTCTACATTAAATTAATGTAAATTAAAATACACTACTCAACATACATTTCCTTCTCTCTAAACTTCCCATTACACACTTCTCCCCACTAAAATCCTTTAACTTTTTGCTACACCAATTCCTCAAAATCCCCTTCACATAAGCTAACGTTTTCTGATTATTTTCAAACGCAATTTTAAGTGCCTCTAACACTTTCTCTCCAGAAAGTCTTTGTATCCAATTCTTCAATTCTTTCACAATATATGGGGATAAACTACTAATATTTTGTTCATAAAACTTATAAACTTCACTATTTGGAACGTCCTCTTCTATACTTTCTACCTCTTCCGCTTCTTCTTTCTCTTCAATAACTACTTGTGAACTACTATTATCCTCTTCTTTTGGCATACCAAAATGCTGCAGTAATAATGGAATCGTGTATTCTTCTTCAAGGCATTTACGTAAAAAGATATGTATGAACTCATTACTTTTTACAGTCTTTAACTCACGTAATACGCACTTTTCTACATTCGTATTTGAAATAGGGTTATAGTGTAACCAGTTTATTATGAATACCTCTTTCGTTTCCGTATCATATAGAATCTTTCCATACTCAACAAACCTGTTTAGCAACTTCTCAACAGTCTCCATACTATAACCTGTTTCAAGCTCTGCCACACGCTTCGGTAATATGTAAATACCACATTGCTTCGTTTTCGTACCAGTTAACAAATATATGTAAAAATAACGCTCCTCTGGCGTTAAATCTAATATGAATTCATCTTGCCAAAAGTTCACCTGCACATTACGGTATACCGCCATATGTTTCCCTCCACTCTTTGCTAGTAAATAGGAAGATTTTAATCCTTCATTATAAAAATAGGAATGCGGGAATGGTTTTGGCATTCGAATTACAATTTTTTTTACTACTACAACGCCGGTTTCATTTTTTCGTGCTTGTTTTGTTCTTGTAGTTGTTTTTGTTTTTGTTTTTGTTTTTGTTTTTGTTTTTGTTTTTGTTTTTGTTTTTGTTTTTGTTTTAGTGATTTATTACTTGGTAGGGGCTTATGAGGGGCTTGGAAGGGCATTCTGCATTACAATCTATGAAATACAATTTGTTCTTCCTACTAAATAGGAACTATTCCAAATTATTATTTTGGATAGCTCCTTTCAAATTCTTCTTATTTTTTACTTCTACCAATGTCAGCTTCTACATACAATTTATTCTGCTATTTGCGGGCAGTAACACTCTCATTTCAAAATTCGGTGAATAAACTGCTCGATTGCAATGCGAGTGGCCCTCACTGATTAAAGTTTCCTTTTATTTTTGCATTGAATCTAACATCTTCACAATAAAGGCAGCTGCCTGACCACGAGTTGCTGTACCTCGGGGATCAAACTCATTATTTCCAATACCATTAACTACCTTTAGACTGTATAATCGTTGAACCGATTCTTTGTATGTTATTAAATGCTTATCTGTAAATGGTAATGCTACTAACTCACCTGTAATTCCTTTATATCGTAATGCTTTGTCAATCATAATAGATACTTCTTCACGAGTAATTGGTGAGTTAGGATCAAAAATCCCTTCACCACGACCATTAATAATTCCTGCACTTGCACAACGTTTAATACCGTCATGAAGTGATGGATGTGCCTCATTAATATCTACAAATGACTTATTTCCCTCTGGTAGTTTAAGAGCATTGGAGATTAATTTCGCAAACTCCGCTCTCGTTACATTTCGATATGGCGCAAATACACCATTACCTTCGCCTTGCATAATACCTAGACTGTTTAATTTACGAATATGCCCTTCAAACCAGCCACCTGTAATATCATCTTTTGGCTTTTGTACTTCTTCCTTTGGTACATTGTAGTTAATTTTAATCCAACTTGGGTCATAGAAAATCCATTCTCCATTACCTACTTTATACCAACCATTTTTAACTGCTAATACTTTGTAACGATCTCCGTTTGAAGCTTTACGTACAACACGATGTTCAATACCCGCATCACTACGTACATTGATGCCACTACCATTTACCACTAGTTCCATGCTAGGTTCAGCTGGATTATTTTCATTTGGATTAAATGAGTCATTTTTATCTTGTAAAGGCGTATCAATCTGCGCATTTATATTTGCATACCACTGAATTCCTTGTACGAAACCAGCCCAATTACCACGTGAAATTAAAATGTCAGGACATTTTTTCCCGCTCCATTGTTGATGCTTGTAAATATGATCTGCACCAA
This sequence comes from Bacillus sp. TH13, assembly GCF_016651175.1. Lineage (NCBI taxonomy): Bacteria > Bacillati > Bacillota > Bacilli > Caryophanales > Bacillaceae > Bacillus > Bacillus sp. TH13. The sequence continues at coordinate 87,202 of NZ_JAEKEJ010000020.1, forward strand.
TTCCTTCTTTGTTCATTAAATAACCTGCAAGTCGTTTTGCATTTTCTAATGCTTTATTGTAATCACCATCTTGGTTAACCGCGATCTCGATACCGATAGATTCCCTGTTTCCTGATCCATCTCCATCTCCTGCATGCCAACCATTTTCGTTTGTTGGTAAGTGTTGATAAATTTGTTTATCGTCTACAGTAAAATGCCATGAAGCTGTTCGGAAAGTGCCTTCAGTTGCTTGCTTGTATAAATATTTCGCATGATTTTCAGCATTAGCACCAGCGGCTGTATTTGCGGTCTCATGAATTGTAATGTAACGTGCTTTCATCGGATTTGCAGGACGAATATCAGGATTTCCTGCTGGAACAATCCACTCCACAAATGGAACTCCTGCAAGTGTTCCATATTTCTTCGTACTCTGTGCGCTATATTGAATACCTCTTGGCTTTGCAACAGGTTTCATTTGACGATCAGACCCATCATTTCGACCATCTACAGATTCAAATGCCTTTTCAATGTTTGAAATAGCTTCCTTTTCTGCTACTTGTCCCTTCTTAGCATCTTGCATTTTGTTTAATTCTTCTGTTTCATCATGTTTATGCTTATATTCTTCTAAAAGCATTTTTTCATTTTCAGATACTTCTGCTTCGTTAATTTGTACATGATTAGGAACTTCCAACTTGAAATTAGAATAATTTAATCCGCCCGATCCGTGTTCTCCTTGGGCAATATTAAGTTGATCAGTTTGAGAGTTGTTTATCTCTTCTGCTGATACTGATAAAGGTACGCTCCCTAAAATCACTAGACTTGTTGATAGTGCGATTACTTGTTGTTTGATTGTCTTATTCATTATTATAATAGATACATACACATTCCCGCCGTGTATGTATCTCAACCTCCCTTTATTGTCACATTAACTTTTTAAAATATGAATCTACTATGTACTTCTAATGCATTTTCTTTTTATTTATATATTTAAATTACTATATTTTATACCCATTAAGAAAATATTTATATGTCATCCCTACAGATGAATTTCATCTAACATACTTTTTATAAAATTCGTCAACAAACATTATTTTACAACTAATTACAAATGCCGTCAAAATAATCAATTTAAACTTAAACAAATGACTGGCACACAAATTTATATAAATTGGGATGGCGTGTTAGTAGACGACATGTTAAATGATGAGGGCAACCAATTCGCAATGTACTACTTTAACAATGAGGATGAGTGGAAGTATATAGATGATTACTCGGGTGTTTTTACAGACGATGGAGAAACTCTCTACCGCGTGCAAGTTACTTGAGAAAATTATTTCAAATTAAAAGAAGTTATTGATAATAGCTATAATTTTTGGAAAGACAACTTACAAAATATATAATTATAACAAGTCGATTTCTTATTTTAATAAGGAATCGACTTTCTTAACATTTAATTTTTGATTAACATCTCAATCAAAAATTATTTTACTAACGACACTATTATAGATACCGAATTATCTATAACGGAACGTTCTGGGCGTGATTTCATTAACACTGTTAATCCAATTAGGGACGTGACTAATGTTTGCGCTAATGCTTTAGCGTTCAAATCACTTTGTAGTTCTCCTGATCGAATTCCTTTCATGATTAATTCTTGAAAGATAACTGCAAGATACATTTGATGTTCTCTAGTCAGTACTTCAAACTTTTCATTATGAGGAGCAAGCTCAACCATTGTGTTAATACAAAAACAGCCTTTACTGAACTCTTTTTTATATTCCTCTTCCACCAGATTTTCAAAAAACATCCGAATTGCTTCTTTTACAGATTGTTCGTTTTGAAGTTTTGTTCGTATATTAGCCGCATGTAAATTTGTGTATCTCCTTAATGCCACTTCAAATAAACCCTCTTTATCACCAAAGGCTGAATATAAACTCGGTTTTTGTATTTCCATTTTAGCAGTTAGATCACTTAATGAAGTAGCAGCGTATCCTTTCTCCCAAAAAAGTTGCATAGCAGCATCCAAAGCTTTTTCTTCATCAAATTCGCGTAGTCGAGCCATTTAAAAATATCTCCTTCCTCTACATTTTCAGATTATAAACCAACACTTTATGTACCAATCAGTATATTATATATCGTATTAAATTATAAACGATTTGTCAAAGAAAACGGAATTAAATCAGAATAAACTTGACATATACATTTACTCAAGATTATATTTTACTTACAAAATAACATACCGTTCGGTACGTTATTTACAACAATACAAAATGGAGCTGATTTTATGAATAGCAAAGAAAAGATAATGACCACTCTAAAACATAATGATCCCCAGTTACATTCACCTATTAGCACAAACATGTCCCGCTACATGACTCTATTATTCGCAATAGCTTGTGGGATGGCGGTGGCAAATATATATTTCGCTCATCCGCTACTTGATTCTTTATCAAATGAATTTAAGATTAGTCATTCAACTATCGGTATTGTGATTACTATTACTCAAGTTTGTTATGCAATCGGATTACTTTTATTAGTTCCACTTGGTGACTTATTAAACCAAAAAAGACTCATTATTGTTCAAATGGTTTTATCCGTTATCGCTTTAATTGTAATTGGGACCGCTCCCTCGGCCATCGTACTTTTTATAGGTATGGCCTTAGTAGGAATTCTTGCAACAGTTACGCAAACACTCGTCGCATACGCATCCATTTTAGCAAATCCAGCAGAACGTGGACGCATAGTAGGTTTCGTTACAAGCGGCGTTGTAATAGGCATTCTCCTTGCGCGTACATTTGCAGGCGCATTAACAGACTTAGCTGGATGGCGGTCCGTTTATCTCACTTCCGCTACCCTTATACTATTCGTAACTGTTTTGTTATATCGTAATTTACCTACTCTTGGACAGAGCAGAATGACAACTATGCCTTACCGGAAGTTAATACGTTCTGTACTCTTATTATTTATAGAAGAACGACTCTTACGCATTCGCGGAATATTAGCATTGCTCATTTTCACTTCATTCAGTATTTTATGGACTTCTTTAGTATTACCTCTAAGTGCTACACCACATAATCTTTCACATACAGCTATTGGTGCGTTCGGCCTTGCTGGAGTTGCAGGTGCATTAGCTGCTACTAAAGCTGGACAATTAGCTGATAAAGGATTAGGACAAAGAACAACTGGCATAGCTTTATCTTTATTAGTACTTTCATGGCTCCTAATTAAATCTATTAATCACTCTCTATTATTACTAATTTTCGGCATTATCCTCTTAGATTTAGCGGTGCAAGCTGTACATGTCACCAATCAAAGTATGCTGTTCACAGTGCGTCCCGAAGCAAGAAGTCGACTTACTGCCAGTTACATGATTTTTTATTCTATCGGTAGTGCAACAGGTGCAATTCTTTCAACAAATACGTATGCAAAATATGGTTGGGATGGCGTATGCATATTAGGTGTATCTATTAGTGCTTGTGCTCTTTTATTTTGGATAATAACCTTGCGGCGATCATCACAGCTGAACGAAGAATAATTCATTTATGATTAATACGTGTTTTTCTACAAGACTATAGAATAGCATTTATTTTTTAACACAAATCAACGGCATTTTCATATAAAAAATGCCGTTGATTCACAATTTCATAATAAGAGATCCTATACTATCGAAATACATCTATTACAAATTCCCTTTAACGTTTTCAACAATTTCGTTTATCGTATTTCGATCAAACTTATCACTAATTTCGTATGGCTCACGATCTTCTACTAATTGTACGCCGACGATATCGTTGCGATTTTTACCATATTGCACTTCAATAATAGATCCACGCTCTATTTGTTTCCAAATGAGACCTGCTTCATCTTTATTATCTAAAATAATGCAGTCTTCAATATTTTCGTCAATCCCAATTAACTTATTATCATCCATATATCCAATCTCGTATTGTTGCCGTTCTTTCGCTTTACCACTTACTAATATACCTTTGCTACCATATGAGTAATCCATATAGTCCTTTTTCTCCGTTTGTACCGCTTTCGGCTTTTGTGCTTCAGTTTTTTCAGCAGCCCCACAACCTGTAATAAGACTGATTGGGATAACCACTATTAATACTAATCTAGTAAATTTCTTTATCATTTGTAACCAACCTCATATATTTAATGCAAAACTCCATTTATTACTCTATTAAAGAATAACATGATATTAAGTAAACAGAACGAAAGATAACATATTATTTACATACTCGCACTTTAATGAAGGACCAAGCCATTTAAACCTAGTCCCACATAACTTTAACTTTGCTTCACATACTTAATTGTATTAAATGACGTCTCATTAAATAATCGCAAGTTTTCCCCTTCATAATCTTGAACTTTATATGCTATTTTCTTTTTTTGAATTGTATCTTCTACACCGTCTACTAAACGTTTATTGAGATGTAAATAGATTGTAAAAGCTTCCTTATCATATTCCCAAGTTCCTTCAATATAATTCTTTTTATTTGGATACTCACCTTTACCATACGTTTCAAATGTCTTATCACCTTTTAAAATGAGTGACATATTGAAACCGTCTGTTCCTTGGAATCCCCAATTACCGATTAATTCCGTACCATCCTTCACATTCTTCATAACGTTATCCGTATTAATTCCAGCTTTCTTATCTAACTCTTTCAAATCTTTCACAGATACTGTACCGTCACCGATTTTAATATCCCCTTCAAGGTCTTTGAATGCCTTAAGCCAGTAAATATCTCCTTCTTTCACTAACTTTTCGGATTTCTCCATTAACTCTTTATCAGTCTTATCGCCTTTTTCTCTTTTTTCTTTTCGGGTGAATACTTCATTGATTAAAGAAAAAGACTCTCTAAAATAACTAATTGCTTTTTCAAAATCCTTTTGTTGATTTACATACTCTGCAGGGGGATCTATCGACTCGAATTTATCTAACGTTTTATTTAATTCTTTCACACTATCTACTATATCTGATTTCTTTTTCTTACCGTCAAAAACCTCTCTTGTAATATTGTTATGCTCCGCAAACAACTTATCAAACTCTACTCCTAATTTATACACTTTATTAGGATAGTCTTCCTTTGAAACTTTTTCTTTCTTACTATTAGACTTCGATTCTTTTACTTTAGACTCTTCCGTTTTCTCCTGTTTAGAAGTGTTCGTTTTCTCAGAAACTCCACAACCAAATAACAACATGACCGGAACTGCTACCCCTAGTAGTTTCTTTGCATTCATGACTGATTTCTCCTTCTACTTGAATAGATTACTCTTACTATACCCATCCTCTTTTTTTATCTTGTAATTAAAGTTACAATCGCAATAACTCCTAGAATCGGTCCCCAATATTCCATTTTTATAAAAAATAATGAGTGCTTTTTGTTAAACATAACTTTTTCACCAGTTTCGGCATCTATATAAACTTTCCCATCTGGCTTATTAATATATTTACCTAAATACCAAGACATAACCCCTGATATAATAAACATTACCGCCATTGGCCAACTATGGTCTTGAAAATATGTAGCGTCCCCCGTTATAGATCCAAAGATAGCCTTACCCAAAAGAGTATTAATAATTACAATAATTGCGACTAAAAAACCCCAACCAGACCAAATAATCATCTATTTCTCCTCCTAAAGCGTACAACTTTGTACTTTATGTTAATTTGAACTGCAAACGAAAACGTTTAAAAAACCGAATATTCAGACGTTAATAATTATATTTAGCTTACATTCGATTCTAACTTTAATGTCCTAAATGCAAATGAACCAGATATAATTTGTAAAATTGTCGGAATAAGTAAAAAGAATAATGACATAAATAACATAACTATAGGAATCACAATCATACAAACTCCATAAACTTTATTATTAACCTTGTTTACTAAACACGATAAAATGAACAACCCTATTTGAACCGTTAAAATAATAGAGTAATAAGCTAAAAGTTCGTAATCAACACCTTCCATAATATTAAACGCTACAACTATTAATATTATGGAAATAATAATTCCCAAAATGCCACCAATTAAACCTAATACAAATTCAGGCGTTCTTTTCAATTCAATCCCCCTTTTATGAACCACTAACTGCTTGTATATTTTTCCCATTCACCATCATACCAAATATTCATTGGAAAAACTATACAAATGCATTTTTATTCTACTATACTTTGCTTCTAACTATAGATAACTTGTAGCAGTCACAAAATCAAAAACTTCAAAATTACTAACCGAATTGTCATACTGAAAATTATAAATTAAAACGATAGAATTATAGCATTTATTTAATTTAACTACTTCCTTAATTCGAGAAAGTATTTTGTCATCATATGAACATCCCGTTAATAACATAGAAATGTCATCACTCGCTTCTTCTAACACTTCCTTTTCAATAAAATCCTCATCTACATCAATCATATCAATATTAAAATCAACAAAAAAACTCGCTGGTATAGCGTCTCCTTCTTCATCATACGTAACATCTATATATGTATCCAACTGATCTTGCGTTTGCATATTACCGAACCATATTGAAACCATTCCGTGTACTTCCATTTAATTAGCTCTTTATTTACAATAAAGAGCTAATTTATTTCATCTAAAATTCAAACCAAGTTTCGATACTTTTAGAAAGTAGACATACCTCTTGAATACAATTAGTATTAACATAAGAAATATGAAAGACTTAAAAAGGCTCTTACATGAAGGAAGGAAGTGCACAACTATGGATTTTAAAACAGTTATGCAAGAACTTGAAGATCTAGGTAAGGAACGTACGAAAAAAATATACATATCTAACGGTGCCCATGAGCCAGTTTTTGGCGTAGCTACAGGTGCTATGAAACCAATCGCCAAAAAAATAAAATTAAACCAAGAGTTAGCTGAAGAACTTTATGCGACAGGCAATTACGATGCTATGTACTTTGCAGGCATTATTGCCGATCCGAAAGCTATGAGTGAGTCTGATTTTGATCGCTGGATAGACGGAGCGTATTTCTATATGTTGTCTGATTATGTGGTGGCAGTCACTTTATCAGAATCAAATATTGCACAAGACGTTGCTGATAAATGGATTGCAAGTGGGGACGAGCTTAAAATGTCTGCCGGGTGGAGTTGCTACTGTTGGCTTTTAGGAAATCGCAAAGACAATGAATTTTCCGAAAGTAAAATTTCCGATATGCTTGAAATGGTGAAAGATACAATTCATCATTCTCCAGAACGAACAAAATCTGCTATAAATAATTTCCTAAACACCGTGGCAATTTCATATGTACCACTACATGAAAAAGCAGTCGAAACTGCAAAAGAAGTTGGTATAGTTGAAGTGAAACGTGATAATAAAAAAAGCAGTTTGCTACATGCTTCAGAGAGTATTCAGAAAGAACTTGATAGAGGAAGACTTGGTTTTAAGCGTAAATATGTAAGGTGTTAAAAGTATGAAGGTGTCAATGTAGGAGAGATTGACACCTTTTTTGTGGACATTACTAGACTAACGGAGCTGCAAGTTAAAGGGAACCAATCATTCATCTCCCACTATACATCTCAAACTTCTTCTTTCAATTTATATACCCTATCTCTTTTCTCATCATCTTTGATAAAAATAAGTTTTCCTTCTGTAACAAAACCTTCTAATAGTAAACATACTTGTCCATATGCTTTAGGCTTATTCGTAGTAAATCTTTCATCGGGTATTTTACCAGATCGTATTAATCGTTCACATAGCTCAAGCGCACTTATTTCTTCAGAATCAATTAATTCTAAAATATCTTTTTGTAATGGTGATAAAGGGGCTGGTACCTTACATACCTCAGCTACCTCCACCTTTTCTTTTTCTTCTTCAAATAAATCTTCAAATGAAATTTGATTCATTACATCTGTTCCTTTCTAACGATTGATTTGTATAATATGAACTGAATCCTATAGCGTATTTATTATTATGTATTACTTACCTTTTTTCATAAATCTCAAACTCATGTACATCGTTTCATATAGTATGTCTTGATTATACCAAATATACGTTCTGTTTTCTATTGTAGAATTTTCATAACAGAAATGAAAGTAATAGTAAACATTTCTCTTCTCGTTAGTTATATAGAAAACTATGTAAAAGTTTACATAATAAAATTATAGTGATCTGTTAAATTTCTATGCAAAAAAGAAGCACTTGTTGCCTCAAGTAGACAATCAAGTGCTTTAAGTTCATATGTTTTTAAGTAGCATAAATTTGTAAGATTTATAAGATCTGTAAGTTTTGTATTAACATTAAGACACCTTTTACATGCCATGACAACTACTAAGTTAAAATTGACGAGTTTGTACGGGTTCTTAGTTTAATATACTTTCCATGTGATTATATTCATCACCCAGTAAAATGTCATCTCACCTAAGCTCGTACTTCGTTTTTTCGACGTACAATGAATTAGAGAATCTATTCAAAGTTGTATAAACTCTACCTACTAAATTAGGATTTTTTTGTTTATATAAAAACTTTGCAACAGAACCTTTAAACTAAACTTCAAATCCAATTACTATCCATTCATCAACAATGTCCCAAAAATTCATATTATATCTAGGCTCTTTATTCGTCCACCATAAAGTCGCATTATCATTATTAGAATTCTTATAATCTACTGCAACATAACCACCCATACCACTTTTAAAGAAACCAAAAGTAGTTTGTAAATCAATTTGTAAAGGTTCTTCTAACTCCTCAATAATACCCCATTCATCATCATCAAAAAAAGTTACATTTTCTAAAGGAACTAAACCCATAGATTGACTCGCATAAAAATAGAAACCATTATGAACAGTTCGATAAAAATTTCGTATTGTTGAAGGAATCTTATCCCAAGATTTTTCTAATTCTTCATTATTAAACTCATCTTTGGGACTTCCCCTTCATAATATAGAATTTCCCCATTATCTGTTTTAATAGTGTATAAAATTGAATATCTACCATTTGTGTTCATAAGCTCCACTTCTTCAAGGTGCCTAGACAAATAAGAAATAGTGTTTCTTAATTCCACTCCTACTTGCTCTTTCCATATCGATAAAATACTCTCAACTCTCTTGTCTACATTTTCTTCTTGAAACAATTCATACCATGAATTTGGTATTTTCCCACTATCAAGTTTATTAATCTCATGGCATGATATAAGTTGTGCATTTCTTTTATATTTTCTTAAAAAACCAAGTTTTTGTTCCATAATTCTATCTCCTTTATTTATCTATATCCTTTTTATTTCCTTCAACAAAATCATCAATTTGTTTTTGTAATTTCATTTCTAATTCTTTTTCCTTCTTTATCATTTCTTCTCTAAACTTAGGATCAACTTCAATTTTTTCTTTCTTATAAATTGTCCAATCAGAATAAGATTTAGACCCCTTAGATTTATTGGCTGCTTCACTTAATCCTAGAAAATTCTCTTCATTATTTAAAACCTTAAGTTGTTGTTCTTTCGTTAATTCATCAAAATTTTCCATCTTTGCTATATTTTTCATTGATACGATATGATCAGCTTGAAGTCTGTCTGTAATATACTTACCAGGTAAAGCAGGGTCAGGCGTTCCTATTTTATCCTCAATGCCCCTCATTAACTTTTTCCCGTAGCTTTGCAGTAGGCGTTCCATCTCTTAATTCATCATATAATTCCTTTGAGATTCTTCTTTCCCCGTATCGAGGCGGTGTTCCAATATCACCCGTACCCTTAACCCCACCACTCTCCAAATTCGAGATCCTACTCTGAATACTCGCCTTTGAGGCATCATGGGCTTCTTGGAATTTCCCGCCATAGTTCGTTCCAGTTCTAACGACACTTCCATCTGGCAGTATTTCTACACCTTTAACGAATGGGGATACGAAGTCCGCACCTTTTGCTAATGTATTTTCAATTATATAATAATAGTAATATTCATTAGCCTGAATTCATAAAAAATAATTTCTAAAGATTTATAGCATGTCTATCTATTAAAAAAGCACTCGTTGCCTTTCGTAGACAATCAAGTGCTTTAAGTTCATATGTTTTTAAGTAGCATAAATTTGTAAGTTTTGTAGTAACAATATATCTATTTTGCTATAGATTTATCAGTATTTATGTTTTTATAGCTGTACAGTAAAATACACTTAAAACAAGCATAATTGTATAAACTACCCCTTTAAAGCTAATATTTCTTCTCTATTATAGTCAATCATTGCTAAAAAGTACTCGTCAAAGTTCTCAAATCTATCTATTTCTTCGCCCGCAAACCAAATAATCTCTCCTGGTCTAGAAGAAGAAGGTAGACATAAAACAAATAAATCCCTATCAAATTTCGAAACTGCAATTGGTAGTAGCTCATGTCTTAAAACACCACTACCCTCTAAAACAACATCATCTATAGCTTTTAATAGCATCTGAGCATAATCCATTATAGAAGATTCCTTTAATTGCTCCGTACCAAATAAATCCACCGTTTGATAAAAACCTGCCCAACCATTGGCATATTGAAGAAATTCTCGATACATTGAATCAAGTTTATATCCCAATTCTTGTTCAATAGTGCAAATAGATTTTTCATTTGCTCCCACCTCTGGAAAATGGTGTGGCCATATTTTTTCTACATCTTGTTTCATTAGCTCCTGCTTCACTAAAATCATTGTAGCTATCTTATCTTTCCAATTATTCACCGTCTACTCCTCCTCTACAAACTTAAATTTTGTAGGTTTATAACCAATTGGATATTTATTAGCCTGTCCACCTATGCTCATATTAACTTTTGGGTCAAGGTCTAACCAACTATGAGGATCCGGTTTCCCTATCCAAGTTGTATCGGGAACATGACCAACATGTCCCTTGTATGCTTCTCCATTATCGGCAGCACGCTTGCCTTCTAGTCTTGCCGCACGTGAAGCTTCTTGTCTTAATTTACCTTTAGTTGATACTCTTCCTGTTGGTGATAAAGCACCCGCTTCTAAAGCTTTATTAGATCCCTCAACATAAGCCTTAACTTGTGCTATCTGTTCATCTGTCGCTCCTGGTGGTGCTTTGACTTCAACAGGTCCCCCAGTTTTACCCGTACCCTTAGCCACACTACCTTCCTTACTAACTCCTGAACCACCACTACCCTTAGCAAGTTGATAAGCGTCATCCTTAGCTGCCGTACTTGCCTTTGAAAACTTTCCAGCTACTTCTCCAACAGTTGAAGATTCTACATAAGGAATCTTCACTCCTATTCCAGTATCCACCATCCTAACTGCTACTGGAATAGGAGTATTTTTCACAGCATCTAGTGCATTCTTTAAAGTCTTATTTTCCTTAAGCGATTGTACCACATTTTTACCCAAATTTGGATTAAAACCAGGCATTCCTTCTTTGAATTTTAATAAATTCGCTAAATCAGCTAATTCACTCGTGCCTTTGAATGCTTTTACTCCTTTTCCTACTGCTCCAACAACTGGGATTGCATCTAATCCGCCAAAAATGATGTTTCCTACCCGCTCTTCTTGGCTCAATTTCCTATGTGTTCCCCAGTCTTCTCCGTCGATACCGCTTTTTATTTGTACACCTCCGTATACTACTGCGGCAGCGGCCCCGAGTGGTGGACAAAGGATTGTTGTGATGATGATTCCTACGCCTATTCCTATGTCTCGCACCATTTCTAGTTTTTTCTGTTCATCTTCTATCGATTTGTATTCAAATCCTCGTGTGGATGGGACTACTTTCTTATATTCTTCATAATTTAGTTTTGCATCTGGATTTTGTTTTTTTAGTTCTTTGTATTCCCCTCTCAGTACGTTATCAAATGCAGGTGAATCTCTAAAAATATCTTCTACTGTTATTTTATCTTTCTTCTTCTGTATTGTTTGTGGTACACTTCCGTAGCCTGCATGCGCACCTGGTAATACTGTCGTTGTTGTAGAGCCAATTCGGTTATTTGTTTCAAAACTGAGAATAGATGTATCTCTCATTTTTTGAGCGAATTTATCCATTTCTACTAAAAAAGGTTTATCTATATGTTCAGAGACTAATCGCCCTGCTTCTCCGCAATATTTTTGTAATGTCGAATAGCTATCAAGTAATTCCCCGATTTTTTGCGATTGATCTTTAGGATTAAAATGGATACTACCATCCGAGTCTAAATCTCGTATTCTTCCATCAATTCTTTTTAATGATTCATTTGCTTCCCGTAATTTCATGAGTGCATCTTTTGTAATTCGATTCATACCATCCCCCATGTTTTGCCATGGTTCAGGTCTATATTTCACATCCATCTCGTTTTCATCCCCCCAGCCGTATGGTGATTTCTACAACTTACTTAATATTTCACGTAATTGTTCGTCCTTTTCAAGCATTTCTACACATACATTTCCTACAACTGTCGCTGACCTAGAATAGTGTTCAGCCAATTCTAGTGTTTTGTGTAATATATCAGGATATTTTTCAATTACTCTCATCGCTTCACCTTTTTGATAAAAATCACAGCTTAATAAACTCTCAATATTCGTTCCAATGACGTCTACATGGATTTTATATATATTTTCTAACTTCATTACTATATCAAGTAGTTCTTGAAAATTAACTAATACTTCTTCTCCACCACCAGAACCACTATCTCCCATTGATACTTGCATTATTGAATACCTCCTAACGAGAATTGTCTCGGGTCAATTAACTTTTTATATGGCATTTTTAACACGTCATACAATTTCTTATTAACCGCATAGAGGCTCACCCAGTCATATCGATTACGATCTACATCTATTTGAACGAAATCTTCTCCTTCAGTGAAATATAAGAAACATTCCCATTTTCCTCCTCTATTACTTCGAGGCCTCGTATACGTTTCTATCGCTATAACGTCTTTATTTGATAAATCTTTTTCCTCAAATGTTTGTTGTTCTGCCTCTGTCATTCTCTTTGAGAAAAATGTATCTTCTATTTCTCTCGGTTCTCTCAATAAGAAGGGTATGCGTGTTAATAATGAAAAATATACGTCCGGTTTTGATATGTAGTCGATCTCGTATTTTTTATTTGGTTCTATTTCTGTTAATACAGCCACTCGGTCTTTATCCTCTTTTAAAAAGCCAATTAATACATTATTCATTCTCGTGTATTCATGACAATTTTCATATTCCTTTAATAGTTCAATTATTTGAAAAGCTGCAGGGGTAATTCCATTTTCACTTGTAAGTAGGCCTTTTTCTTTTAAACTCGTAGTTGCTTTCGTGACACATTCTGCATCAAGTAAAATAATTGCGTCACGGTTTGGCAATCCAAATATATCGGTAACCCCAGCTGCACCTGCGAGAACATATAATTCAGCAGGTGCAAAACTCATTTCTTTCCCCATTCTTTTATCCCTCGTTTCTCCATCACAGTTGTTTTATCGCTCTTACTTCCGATCTATCTCCGTACGTTTGAATGCTTTTATCTAACTCTTTCAAAGCTTTCGTATGCCCCTCAAATGCCTCTACCATTTCTGAATTATATTGAATGATTAAATCAAGATAACTTAAAAATGCATCTCTCGTTTTTCCATTCCATTTCGCACCTGTGACATATGCTTTTAAGTCTTTCGCTTGGTTTAAAGAATCCTTCATACCATTTTCAATGTTTTGTGCGTAAGAAATGGCACTTGCAGTGTTACTTCCTATAATTTCAACCTCTTTACCACTCATGTTCGTTTCCTCCATTCTTTGTATACTTAATGGATAAGTTTTTCAATTTCCTTTTTCTTTTCTTCAAAAGCCTTGGTCGCTGCAGCGTATGCTGACGCTTTCTCCGATTCTGCTTTCGCTTTATATTCCAAATACTTTGCATAAGCTGTACTTTTTGCAGATCCAATATCGCTTAATGCACTTTTAAAATAGGATACTAATGTATGTAATTCTTCATCCTTTTCATGACGTTTTTGTTCAAATTCAACTGCTGGAATTTTATTAGCTTCTAAACCATTACTTTTACTCTCATACTCTCTCTTTGCTGATTCAGCCTCTTGAATGAATTGCTTTAACTCTCTTTCTTTATCTTTTAAATAATCATGTAAATCATCATACCGATCTCGTTTCCTCGCACTTTCTGTAAAACCAGACGCATTTAAAAAAGCATTGTACAATTCATCTAACATCTTTCTCCCCCTTTAGCACAATAACTATGTAGTTAAATTCGTATATTTAAACATGAATATTCATTACATTAAGAATTAACAAATAATTATTTTTACATATTGCTATTTTATCAAAGGGATTTTAACATTTCCATATTTTATGAATGGCTTTCGCATTTTTCTTCAATAAAGTGAAACTTTAATCAATATGACTATGTATTTATGTGCAGAAATAATAAAAAACACTGCCAGGCGCAGTGTTTTTTATTACTACCTTTTATCCAATTCATTCATATTAAATCCTTGCTTGAGAGTAAGACCAATTCTTTCTTATTTCATCAACAACTATTTCTGGATAATCCCAATGAAGCGTACGAGTATACTCCCTGATTCGTTTTACTATTCCTTGGGCTTTTTTATTTCTATATTCATTCCAATATTTTGGCTCAGTCGCTCTTAAAAGAACGATAGAAAAAGGATCTGATATGAATATCAGATCCTTAACTTTAATTTCTTAATACATACATCTTTTTACACGATAACTGGTTCATACGTGCTCAAATTATCATACTCAGTTTTTACAATACTAGGCGGAAGGTTAACACATCCTCAGATTCACCTTTTCTTGTAGCAGTGCATAATGTTTAATAAAATTAAAGCATATTTTTACTTACCAGACTTAATTTTTTCGTTATATTCTTCTAAAGTTAACCCTTTTTCTTTTAGATAAACGGCAACTTCTTTTCCTACATAACGATAGTGCCATGGCTCATACTTAATGCCAGTAATATTCTCTTTATCTTTTGGATAGCGGAGAATAAATCCATATTCTGCAGCATTCTTATCTAACCATTTGAATGCATCGGTAGTTTCAAATTTTGCATTTAAATCTTCTACAGTATTCTGCCATTCAACTGAAATAATGTCTAACGCTAATCCAGTATGATGTTCACTTGCACCAGGATACTGAAGATATTCCAATGCCTTAGCACTAGCCTCTTTATCCGACAAACCTTGAGATTTATAGCTTTTAACTGAAGCATCATAATAAGTTTGTTGTAATTTTATAGCTCGATAACCTGATCTTAAATAAAGATTGATTCCCTCTTTTTTTGCAGCTGCTACCATATCCTGATAGGAAGTTGCAATTCTACTATCTATTTTCATATTTGGCTTCGCATTTTGGGTGATACTTGTTAATTCAATTCCTAGTTCCTTTGATAACATATGCTCTCTATTTACAAGGATAATTCTCCAATCATTAACATCAGAGATAGGTAAAACATCTTTTTTCTTCGCATGTATTTCATTTTTATTTTTATCGTTATTATTAGTAGTTGCCTGAGATGTTTGCTTTCCACTACAAGCAGCAAGACTCCATCCCATTGCTAATACCAATGCTAAAATTATAAATTTTTTAATTGTATCTCATTCCCTTTTTGTTTATTAGTCTTTATACCAATTTCCCAACACGTCTCTAGGAATCTCCTTGAAATCCTTCAAAGAAACCGGGCCGACAAATTTTTTAATTCCATGTTTTTTAGAATTTTCATCCGAATAATCTTTTAAAAATTGAATTTTAAATTGTTTCTTACCATCAGCATAGTCGGTTACTGTCGGTACGATTGCCGCTTGTCGTATACCAAAAGTTTTATCTTCATACTTAACAAATTGTACATAAGATAATCCTCCAACCAATGTTTCTAATTTTTCTTGCGCAGAAATAAGATTTCCAAGAGAATAATAGATTAGCGTTTCATGTCCATCTTTATTTTTTTTCCACTCAATTGGTTGAATTACATGTGGATGATTTCCAATTACTACATCTACACCTAAATCTGTTAAATATTGAGCAACTTCTTTTTGTTGCTTTGAAGGTGTTGAGGTATATTCTACTCCCCAATGCACCATAACAATCACCATATCAGAGCTACTCTTTGCCTTTTCCACATCATTTTGTATCGCTTTTTTATCAATTAAATTTAAAGCCCAAGACTTATCAGCTGGAATTTTAATTCCATTCGTACCATATGTATAATTTAGTAATGCAAAACGAATACCATTTTTTGTAATCGTTTTTATTTCATTACGCTCGTTTTGACTCTCATTAATACCTACCGGGATAACATCCGGATATTTCTTCCAGTATTCTCTTGTATTCGCAACACCTTTAATACCCATATCCATAGCGTGATTTGTCGCTTGAGTCACTATATTGAATCCAGTGTCCACTAAAGATTGGCCTACTTCTTCAGGTGTATTGAAAGTCGGATATCCTTGTACTTTTAAATTATTTCCGGCAATCGGAGTCTCCTGGTTCACTATAGCAAGATCACTTGATTTAACAGCTTTTTTGATATTTTCATAAATATAATTATACTCATATAAACCGTCTTTTTGTTTGCCATCTTTAATTACTGCGTCATGATATAAATTATCACCCGTTGCTATTAAATTCACAACCGATTGTACTTTTTTATCTTCCGTAAAATTAGGAGACTGTTGGATAGGACTTTTCTCTACCCAATTTGGTGCTTTTAATGATGTATCTATATTGGATTCAGCCGGTGGTAATGAAGCTTTAGATGTCTTAACATCTGTATTACCACAAGCGGTTAAAAGCACTAAAAAAATAAGACATACTAAAAAAAACTTTTTACTTCTCTGTAAAGTATCTAACATGTGATCCTCTTTTCTGTTTTATTCCTTATAACCAGTTCTAACAAATCATTCTTTAAAACAACGTATTTTGGTTTTACCCTTCATTATGGAAGGACACTCTGTTACACCTGCTTCGGAATATACTAATAATTGTTTTCCGCTTTCTAGCAATCTATCGATTCCATCAGAAATGATAGGTTACTAGAAAAAGATGATCCATCAGGATGTCGACTAGTTTGATATACCTATTCCAATTGCAGTAACTCGTTTAATATTTAAACAAGATAGGAGAATCGTTCATATAGCCTCTTCTCTCGCTTTATGTTTAAAGTGCCTCCAAAAAAGGGATCGTTGCTGTACCCCTTTACATAGTGCGAAATTTTTGTAACTAATTTCTTTCATTCAAGCGACAAACATTATACCGATAACAATAAGTAAGACCCAAGAACTTATTTTACCAATATACGAAAAAAGTAGCAATCTTTTGTCCCATATAAAGAAGCCAATTAGGACAAATGAACGAGAGATTCATTCTATTCAATTCCTTCATTTATTAATAAAAAAACAAGCCACCCAACTATTGGATGGCTCTATACTATAAAGAGAATTTGTTATTGGATTACTTCAATTTCCCTTCAAAAACAATCTTCCTACCGCACGGCTCAACTACTGTTTTGCCGTCTTTCTTTACTTCATGAAAGATTGGCTCTTCCATACGACGAGACGGAGCGTAGCCTTCTTGTTCCATACGTGCTAAGCAGTCTGTAATTGTTTCATTTTCAAGTACTTCAAATTTCTTTTTATTAGGTTGTTTTGTCATGCCCTAACCTACTTTCTATTTTTCTTGATGCAAATTGATTTTTCATGTAGACCATATATAACATTGCGAGAATTCCCATTATAATCATAACCGCAATAAAAAAGCTTGTATACTGTATTTTTTCTATAAATACGCCGCCTAATACAGGTCCCATAATACTTCCTAAACTAAAAGCGATTCCGGATAATATATTACCTGCCGGTAGTAAATGTCTCGGTAATAAATCAGTCATAAATCCAAGCCCTAAAGAGAAGCACGATCCAATAACCATACCCGCTAAAAGCATGCAGGCAAAGACGATCCAGTAATATTGATCAAATACGGCGGCAAGTAGAAAAATGCCCGTACTTATGCTAAACGTCCACGTTAATATACGGTCCCTTCCGTATTTATCACTCAATATACCGAGCGGAATTTGTGTAATAATACCCCCAACTGCAAATGCTGGTAATAAGAAGGATACATCTGAAACAGACCACCCTTTACGAAGTGCGTATACTGGTAAGTTACTGTTTAGCATTGCTTCAAGTACGCCATATGCAAGTGGTCCTAGCAGTGCAATCCATCCTAATCCAACAACTTGTTTATAACGAGAAAATGATGATTCACTCTTCGCTTCTCTTTCATCTTGCGCTGGGAATGCATTTTTTGTTGGAAGTAGTAAAAGCCAACCTATTAAACAAAGTATAGTAGATATAATAAATGGCGTTGCAAGACCGTACTGCACAGTGCTTGCTAAATACGGGCCAACGGCAAAACCAATTCCGAAGAATACACCGTATATCGATACTTGTCTCCCTATTTTACTTGGGTCTGATGTTGTCGTGATCCACGTTTGTGTTCCGACATGAAGCATATGATCTCCGACTCCAACTAGAAATCTAAGGATAAACCATACCCAAAACGAAAATGTTTGTGTAAAAAAGAATAATGAAATAATAACGAGAAACCCACCTATAACAATAATCGGCTTCATTCCAAACCTTTGCATCGGTTTTTCAAGAAACGGCGAAATGACTAATATCCCAATGTACAATGCCGTCGCATGAATACCATTAATACTTGAACTAACCCCTTCTTGTTCAAAAATCATTGCAATGGCAGGTAAGAGCATTCCTTGTGATAAACCCGAGATTGCTACAATCCCAACCATAATCCAAAAAGTAAAACGCATTGACATCCCTTTCCCTCTCCTTCTCACGCTTCCACTTTTCATTATAAACTGTTTCTGCAAATGCGTGTACGAATATTCGCAATAAAAAACAAGCTAAAAGAATGAATCTTTTAGCTTGTTACCTTATCCTTCCCAAACTTGTGCTTTCACATTGTTATGAAATTGCTTAAAGTATGGATGTTTATAAAAAGCAGTTTCATATAAGTATTGCTGTGCGTTAGCGATTGGTGGCTGCGGATATTGCATTTGTAAAGGAACTACAGCTGGCGAAACTTGCATATACAGCGGTTTTATCATCATTTTTGTATATGCGTAATGATTATATGGCGAATAAGCGATGAAAAATGGTTGATGCATTGATAATCTCCCCTTTAACATACAAATGTTATAGTATATGCAATACTGTTCATTTCGGGGATTATTTCTGTTCTAACCAATTCTCTACATGTTTTATAAATACATCTAAACAATCAATAAACGGCGAGTGTCCGCAATCTTCTAATACCTTCAACTCTGCATTTGGCAAATGTTTCGCTAATTCCTCACCGACTACTTGCGGAACGACATAATCTCTATCGCCTTGTATGACGAGTGTTGGCGCTTTAATACGATGAATTTGTTTACTTCCCTCTACAACCCCATTATGTTCATCTGAAATATTAAATGTAATGAGCGCATAATTCACATCTACGAAATTACGTTGCGTTAACATATCATCTAAATACTTTTCATAACGGTCCGGTTCAGGTTGATTATGTGTATATATTAATAGATTCCATACTGTACGGTAATATAGTTTGTTCATATTTTTTATCGCGTCTAATACTGGAGCAATTTGTACTGGATCTTGCGCAATTTCTTCTTTCGTCTTTACTAAACTTGATACAATTGGCTGCCCATTCGTATCTTTTTTAAAGATTGGGTAACCTTTCATTCCTACTGATTCTACTAAAATTAACTTTTCTACAAAAGTTGGGTGATTCGCTGTAAATTGCATCGCAACGCCACCGCCCATTGACCAGCCCATTAATGAGAATTTCTCTAGTTTTAACTCGTCGATAAATAATTTTACATCGTCTGCAAAGTCTTGTAATGAATCTATCGATTGATTATACGTTGATTGTCCAAACCCTCTTAAATCAAGAGCGTAAATATGGTATTGATCTTGCAACTTTTCAATAACTAAATCCCAATGTTGTGACGATGTCATGTTCCCGTGAATGAGTACAAGAATATCTGTATTTCGCCTTCCAACTTCCTGATATGCAATCGTTTCTCCGTTCGATAGTGAAACAAACTCCATTGTTGCAGGCTTAATCATCACAAGTTCCCCCATTCTATTTAATAGAAAGAAAATTCTTTACTTAATTAAAGAATAGCACGTAGAATGTACGTTCGCAACATAAAACCTATAAGAATTTTTTACATAAATCAACATGTCTATTACTAGACAATTATTATAAAAAAGTATATAGTTAGCTAGGTAACTAATTTGAAAGGATCAAAATACATGGACGAAAAACAACATTTTTTTCACATCGTCAGCCAGACTTCTCGAAAGTTTACGAAGAAATTTAATGAACGTGTATCTCCAACAGGGTTATTTAGTGCGCAATGGGCTGTTATTTTCCGCATTAATCAAACTGGTTCTTGTACGCAAACAGAATTGTGCCAGTATTTAAATGTTGAATCACCAACGATGACTCGTACGTTAACACGTATGGAAACGATGGGATGGATTATTCGTACAGAAGGTAAAGATCGCCGTGAGAAGCTCATTTCTTTATCCGAAACAGCGATAAAGATGATTCCAATATGGCAAGAAGAAGTTGATACTTTCGAAGAAAAAACGCTAGAAGGTATTAACGAAGATGATTTACATCAAGCATTTCAAGTGTTACAACAAATTATTAAAAATTTAGATTAAATTGGAGGGATGACGATGCAAAGTGAGAAACTTTGGACGAAGGATTTCCTCGGAACTTGTTTTAGTAGTCTATTTCTCTTCTTAACATTTTACATGCTTATGACTACTCTACCTGTCTATGTAATAGACGGCCTAAAAGGAAAACCTGAGGAAATTGGTTTAGTTGCAACTGTGTTTCTTATTTCTTCTGTTTTATGTAGACCATTCACAGGAAAATGGCTCGATGATTTAGGAAGAAAGAAAATATTATTTATTTCACTTTCATTATTTTTAGCCGCTACTGTTATGTATTTCGGTGCGCAAAGTTTATTCTTATTACTTGCCCTTCGCTTCTTACACGGTATTGGGTTCGGGATGGCAACGACAGCTACTGGTACGATCGTAACTGATGTTGCGCCAGCTCATCGACGAGGCGAAGCACTTGCATATTTCGGCGTATTTATGAGTCTGCCGATGGTAATTGGTCCTTTTTTAGGTTTAACAATTATTTCTCATTTTTCGTTTACTGTGTTATTTATCGTTTGTTCCGTATTTTCATTACTTGCATTTTTATTAGGACTACTTGTAGATATTCCACACGAAGCACCTGTTAGCAAACAAAAACGTGAAAAAATGAAATGGAAAGACTTAATCGAACCATCTTCTATTCCAATTGCACTTACAGGATTTGTTTTAGCCTTTTCTTATAGTGGTATTTTATCCTTTATTCCTATTTATGCGAAAGAACTCGGTTTAAGTGAAATTGCAAGTTACTTCTTTATTTTATACGCACTTGTTGTTGTCATTTCTCGTCCATTTACAGGAAAGATTTTTGATCGCTTCGGTGAAAATGTACTCGTTTACCCTGCTATCATTATTTTCACAATCGGAATGTTCATATTAAGCCAAGCACAAACT
Source organism: Bacillus sp. TH13 (assembly GCF_016651175.1). Lineage (NCBI taxonomy): Bacteria > Bacillati > Bacillota > Bacilli > Caryophanales > Bacillaceae > Bacillus > Bacillus sp. TH13. The sequence goes on from NZ_JAEKEJ010000020.1 coordinate 108,761, forward strand.
TCATTTTGGTTCCTTGGCGCAGGTATGCTAATCGGTTTAGGTTACGGAACATTAATTCCGAGTTTCCAAACGATTGCGATTTCTGCCGCTCCAAACCATAGACGTGGTTCTGCGACAGCTACGTATTTCTCATTCTTTGATAGTGGTATTGGCTTTGGTTCTTTCATTTTAGGTATTGTCGCAGCGAAATCCAGTTATCATAATATGTATTTTATCGCAGCTATTATCGTTGCGTTCACTTTACTTTTATATTATGGATTACACGGACGAAAACAAAAATTCAAGAAACAACCTACAGACGGAAAAATTTCCGCTTAACGTTAATAAGGAAAGTAAACTTCCCCGTTTACTTTCCTTATTTTGTATTTCTTTCAAGACGAGCGTATACTTATAGTAGAAATAAAAAGGAGGGCCATATATGAAACTAAAAAAATCTCCCCTACTCTTACTTATACTAACATTCATATTTGTAATTACAGGGCTTGGGTTTACTTACTTCAAACAAAATAAAACGACCCCATCAAAACATAATGTGACAAAAGAAAACTGGTTAAATGACCCTTACTTACGTTGGTCATATACCCATATGAAAGAATTCACTTTAGTTAATAACGTAAAAAACAATCCTGACCAAATTGCTCACTTCCCTTCCGCATTGCAAAACTTAGACGATTTTGCTGTGGAGCGTAGATTCGGAAATACAACTCCTCTAAAAAAACTTTTAGACGATAACAAAACAGATGCTTTTGTCGTTGTACATAATGGACAACTTGTTTACGAACGATATTTCAATGGGTATAAACAGAATGAACCTCATGGTATGGCATCATTAGCAAAAGTCTTTACCGGGGCAATTATACAATCTCTCGCTGAAGAAAAACGTATTGACTTAGAAAAAACAGCTGACACTTACATAAAAGAATTAAAAAACACACCGTTCGGTAATGCCACACTTCAGCAATTAATGGACATGCAAGTGTCAGCAGAATACCCGACCCACGGATATGAGCAGCCTGGGCTAGAAAATCAAGATGCACAATTATATTTAGCTAGCAATATTTTACCCCGCGGCAAAAACTACGACGGTCCGATGAAAATTTATGATATGTTACGAGAAGCCGAAGAAACTGCACCGCCTGGTTCTTCCTTTTCTTACAATAACGGATCAACAGAAACGCTCGCTTGGATTATTAAAACTATTACTGGTAAATCACTAGCTGAAAATGTAAGTGAACGAATTTGGTCTCAAATTGGTATGGAAGAAAACGCGTATTACGTTACAGATGAAACAAAAGTAGAACAAGCTAGTGCTGGATTAAATGCAACTGCTAGAGATATGGCGAGATTTGGGCAATTACTATTAAACAACGGGGAATATAATGGAAAACAAATTCTCCCTTCTTCTATTACTGAAGATATAAAAAATGTCCAAGAAGGTGAACTTGCAATTGGCCCTGGAGCTTCCATTTCTTATCATAATCAATGGTGGATTCCGCACAATGAACAAGGTGCTTGTGAAGTGTTAGGTAGTTACGGACAAACACTTTACATCGATCCGAAAGCAAATATGGTAATCGCCCACTTCTCTTCTAACGCAACGCCAAGTAATGAAATACATTCGGTTTACTCAAATATGTATGTTGATATTGCACATTATTTAGAAAAGCTTCCACAGTAGTGGAAGCTTTTTCTTGTTGGGATATTTTATTTATACTCCTACATATTAGAAGATACTGAAAGAATAACTGCTTAAAACACGCCTATCAAAATTTATATAAGCAGTTTACATGTTTAATTAAGTGTTTAACTAATACATCCACACCTTTTGGAGAATTCGTTAAAACACTTCCCTTACAAAGATTGTCTGTTCATATTGGTCGAAAATTTCTTCTATAGATGAAAATAAAGTTTCTTCCGGGATGATGAACTTTATTTTTTGACCATTTTTTAACATAAAGGAAATTGTTCCATTATCATTAAAACCTGTATGAAACGTTCCTCGTTTATTTAATACTACCTCTTCAATTGTATTTATTTCAATTGAAAAGTTATTCTTTAATTGCAAGAGTTCATGTACATCGCCAGTATGTATTTTTGTATCTATTTCAGTTTCTAAGTTTAATTGTTTTTTCTCAATTTTTTTGAACCAGAGCAAAAACAATAGCTCTGAAATACCAGGTAATTGTTTTTTATAAGCATGTCGACTATGAAACTGTCCGCCAATCTTTATAAAATATATACAGTCACCTGTAATAAAAACTTTATAATACATATCTGCCGTAAACATTTTAGGCTTTAAAAGATAAAAACTTTTGATCATAATTCCCCCATCAATTTTAAATGTATTTGTATAAACATTTTTAGCTAGATTTGTGCTAAAACATATTTCTCATGTAATGCAACACTATTGTATTGAATCTCCTCTCCCTTTGCAACAGTTGCTTTAAAGCCAGCTAGTAACCTTTCTCTATACTATCCCTATAAGTGCTACCCCATTTCCAACCGTTTTCTTCTAGTATATTAAAAGCAGAATCTGATACAAGGCTCTATATCAACCTATCAATAAATTACCACCCTATAAATATCTGAATTTTCTTTATATTGGAGGTTATCTCCTAAACAACCTCGAATAATTGTAATACATATACATAAGGAGGGTGATCTATTTTGTTTCGTTCCTTTACAAATGGTTGCGTCGCCTTGGTGCAACGCTTCTTGCCAGAACCGTTTATTTTATCATGTTTACTAACTGTTTTCGTTATCTTCTTTGGTATGTTTGCGACTCACCAAACCCCTGTAGAAATGATTAATCACTGGGGTAATGGAATTTGGGGACTCCTCGCCTTTTCTATGCAAATGGCACTTGTACTCGTGACTGGATCTGCTTTAGCAAATGCTCCTCTTATTAAAAAGGGATTAACGAAAGCTGCCAGACTACCAAAAACGAATGGACAAGGCATTATTGCCATTTCAATTGTAAGTTTACTTGGTGCATACATAAACTGGGGCTTTGGAATTGTTGTATCTGTTTTATACGCAAAAGAAGTGGCAAGGCAGCTGGACGGATTAGATTATAGACTAGCAATTGCCTCTTCTTACTCTGGATTTCTCATTTGGCATGCGGGTCTTTCTGCCTCTATCCCTCTTACGTTAGCAACAGGCGGTGAAACGTTAATTAAAACGACTGCTGGAAGTATTAAAGAGGCGATTCCAATAACAGAAACGTTATTCTCACCATACGCTCTCGTTCCAGTTATTATTTTTCTCATTACGATGCCTCTCATTAATAAGGCGATGCATCCAGATGAAAAACATACGATCACTGTAGACCCTAGCGTGTTCCATGAAGAAGCCGCTGCTCAAGAAGTAGAAAAAAATACATTCGCTGAAAAGATGGAAAATAGCATTATTATTACACTTTGCGTTGGATTGTTAGGTCTCATTTATATTTTCAATTACTTTTATACGAAAGGTTTTAACCTTACTCTCGATATCGTGATTTTTATGTTATTAATTGCAGGTCTTATTTTCCACAGTACTCCGATTCAGTATATTCGCGCTTTTTCAGACTCTACGAAAAGTGCTTCTGGCATTTTACTTCAATTTCCGTTTTACGCAGGAATTATGGGCATGATGATTGGAGCAAATAGTGAAGGACTTTCACTTGGAGGAGCTATTTCTAATTTCTTTATTAGCATTTCAAATGAAACGACTTTTCCGCTCTTTACATTTTTAAGTGCTGGCATTGTTAACATTTTCGTTCCATCTGGCGGCGGTCAATGGGCTGTGCAAGCACCAATTATGATTCCAGCTGGCGCTGAACTTGGTGTACCTGCTGCAAAAACAGCAATGGCAATTGCATGGGGCGATGCTTGGACGAATTTAATTCAACCTTTCTGGGCATTACCAGCATTAGCGATAGCTGGTTTAGGTGCTCGTGACATTATGGGATTTTGTGTTGTGAACTTACTATATGCGGGTTTTATCATTAGTCTATGCTTCTTATTTATTTAAACGAAAAGCTAGTTTTATACTAGCTTTTTTACATAATAAATCATTTATTTCCCATGCAATTTATAACTGTATTCCACTCTATGTCCTTAAGATATAATGCCTCAAATGCAAAAAAATCTTCGCAAATTTTTCCGATCAAGTGTGGATGTTCACTCAAAAAATTCCACTGTAACGCTTTAGGAAGAAAATATGTTTCATATTCTTTACTTCCCCGTACTACCTCATCAACTTCTCTTTCACAAATTCCTCTTATCAAGTAGTCATTTCTTAACTCTATTTGAATTTGCTGAAATGTTTTACTACATTTTTTCAATTGAAGTAAACACGTAACATACTTCCGAAAAAGTTCGCCGTCATACTGAATACAGTTTATAATACGGTCGACTTCATTCATAATGTACGAGCCTTTTCTTCTATTTGTAATAACCATTTTTCACGCTTTGATACTTTACTCGTTTTCACAGATTGAAACACTGAACGTTTTATATCGCGAATGCCACAAAAACGTAAAACACCTCTCTTCATCATAATCCAATCTGCTGATCGATATAACAATGCGACGTACCATAGAGGCGAGTCTAACGTATTAATAACCCACGCTTTTTTCCCTTGCAATAATCCTTTCGGCAGAGCCCCTTCATATTTATAAGCAAATCCAGCTACGAAAATACGATCGATAAATCCTTTTAAAATTGCTGGCATCCCCCACCACCATATTGGATAGATGAATAGAAGTGTATCTGCTTCTTCTACTAACGTTCTGTACCGAGCTGTTTCTTCTTCATTTACTAAATCACGTCTTTTCTTCTCTTCATTAAATACGAGGACTGGATTAAATTGTTCTTTGTATAAATCAAGTACGGTAACTGAATGATTTGTTTCCTGTAGTCCTTTTTGCACATGATTTAAAATCGCCGCGTTAAAACTTGAAGGATTAGGATGAGCGTATACAATTAGTACGTTCACTACAAAACAACTCCCTCTATAAGTTAAAGTTACCCCTTCTTTAACAATTTCTCTACAATTTGTACGTTTTTCGAACTTTGCAACAATCGATTCAATAATATAAGTAACTCTTCTTTTTCTAAATCTTTCAGTTTCTCTTTAACTGCACTCTCACCAGCACCTTGAATATCATAAACAACTGCCGCCATATGTTTACAATAATTTTCATAGGGACACTCACAGTTACTTTCTGAAAAATCTTCGAGATCGATAACTACTTCATAATTCCCTGCATTACCCGTCACAAAAGCAAATACTTTATTATCATGTACTTCAACATCTTCTACATGCCCATCTTCATAATATTCATATCCTCTATCAATAATATATTTCGGAATATGCTTATATAGTTCTTTTATTAAATAAGCATACATAACAACACCTCTTCCTTTAATTCCCTTTTGACTTCCACAACCCCTGCATGTTATTCTAATAACTGTCAAATAGCAAGTCTATATGACAAAACGACTGACACCTATTCGGCGAAGGTGTCTCTTTTCATTTGCAGCCGATATGAATTGCCTCTTTCAGGCACATTCAATTTTTGACACTACACACTCAACACCATTCCCTGTATCAGGCTGCTTTAGCAGTCTTTTACTCTACATACTCCGTTATTTTAAGAAAAAAAGAGAGCTTAGCTCCCTTTTCTCGCCTTATACAATACCCCTTTTTCAGCATAGAGATATTCATCAGCTAATGTAATTTTCCCATCCAGTTTTAGTTCGTCTAATAATCTTGATAAATAAAATTGATGCAACATCTTTTTCGTGAATTTTCCTTCATGATGCGAAACGATATGTTCTTGAATATCTAACAATGATATTGGCTTATCTTGCTCTATCATATATTCATAAACTGTACTACGCAGTTTTACGTATTTTTCGAGTGTCACAGTAATGCGCAACCCCTTTCTTCTTAATATAAATTTTCGTAATCGGTTTTTTTGCAATAAAAAAACCTCTCCGATAAGAAGAAGTTACGTATATATCTTCGTCTTATCTCCCAGAACAAATATGTTCTGCTGGAATTAGCACCTGCATCGCGGTTGCTGGGTTTCATCGGGCCAGTCCCTCCACCTCTCTGGATAAGAAAATATTCACTTAATTCTTACTATACGTAATTCCACTTTAATTGTCAAACAAATATAATAAATATAACAAATTATATTTTCTTCCTTACTGTTCATACTACCCATATACGAACATGCAAGGAGGATTATGAAATGCATCAAAATGCTCGCGGATATGTACAAGATTCTTTTCAATCATTACAAGAAGCTAAAAATTGTTTAGAAGAAGCGCTCGAAACAGTTGAAAAAGATTTTAATCGTGCTCGTATTGAACAATCACTTTATGCTGTTGAACAAGCTATTCAACGTTGCGAGTACACCGTTCACATTTTAGAAAAAGATTAAAAACTTCCCATCAATTGATGGGAAGTTTTTTCAAATGGCATACTTCATAATTATTGCCGTTATGATTAAAAAATATACAGAATTAGCAATTTCTAAAATTCCTACTTTTATAATAGAAATTTTTTTGCCATACAACACAATTGCTCGAATGACACTTGGTATAAAAATAAGAGAACACCACGGATTAATCACAAATATGATTATCGTTAATACGATATGATATCCCCAAGATATAAGACGATACTTCGGGTTATTTTTTTCACGAATCATCGTTTTCACATAGAGCGTACTACCTAAAAAGTATAAAAATGAAATAAGTGCAATGAATAAAGCTGTATGATCGATTTGCTTCATTGAAAAGTAATAACTAATTAACCCACCGATACAAAACACAATGATTGCACAAATATCATTTAATAGTGCTCTTTCATTTTTTTGACGGGCGTAATACATATTCACTATAAATAATGGAATCATTACTATTAAGAATAAAAGAATTCGCCACTCATATAATAAAGAAATCGTCCCAAATAGGAACGCAATGCTGAAATAAACAATGGCAGCTTGTAAAAACTCTTTTTTTCGTCTTTGCTTTATGTACGTAAGAAATGGATACGTGGCTAAATAGATAAAGAACCACGCTAAAAACAATGGAATATGATAAATAGTAGGTTTTCCAAGTATGACACTTAATAAAAAAGGAATAACAAGCATAGCCCATGCACCATGTTGCTTCGGAATAACTAACTTCATTAACTATACACCTCCCTTTTGAAAGAAGTTCTCACCTACAATTATACAAATAATTTTATATAATAACGGATGTATATTAAATCGATTTTTTGACAAAAAAATGCTCCTTACAATATGTAAGAAGCATGAAAGAGGCAAACGAATATGTAAGTCGCGACCCTACCTTATATGAGTATGCTTTTCTATGTCACGTTATGCTCATCTAATATACCGTATTTCTTTTTAAATCTTGTAAGAATCGTAATCCATGAAGTACTAAATAGTAATAAGAAAATAACATTCGAAATCGCATGGCTCAAATCAAAGTAAAAACTTGCGATATAATACGAAATGACAGTTTCCCACGTTGCTTCTCGTATAAAACCGAGAAGGCCCCAGAAATTCATAATCCAGCCAAATAAAAAGCCAACAATTACTCCGTAAAGAAGTCTTCCCCATAGCTTTTTCATAAAAAATGTATTACGAAGTAAACCTGCTATAAAACCAATCATACCCCACGAAAACATTTGCCACGGTGTCCATGGACCTTGTCCTAAAAAAATATTAGATACAATTGCTGCTGTAGCACCAATCATAAAACCAGTTTCACTTCCAAATACAATTGCAGAAACGATAATGACAAAAGAAGTTGGTTGTACACTTGGTAAAATAGAAAATGGCACCCGGCTTACTGCTGCAATTGCCGCTAATACAGCAACGAGAACAATTTCACGTGAAACAAACGCCTTTCTTTCAAAACGGATATAGAAAGGTAACATAATAACCGCTAATATAAACAAACTACTTAACATGTAATAACCGTCCATGACAAGTGTCGTAAAGAGTAATGTGCCGATTATTACTGCAAAGATACATATTATGAATGCAACATATCTTTTGGACAAGCTTCGTACACATCCTCCCACGTTAATGCATATGGCAATTCTTTTCGAATGAATCGGTTAATAGATGTTGTATAAAAGAAGTTGCCGCTAAAAAATTCTTTCGGTGCATCATTCATAATGACTGTTCCATCAAATAACATCATACATTGATCAACGTATTTCGCTGCAAATTCAATGTCATGCGTCGCCATTACAATTGTTGTTCCTTCTTTTTGTAGCTTCCTAAATAGCTCTCCTACTCTTTCTTTCTTCCATGGATCTAACCCCTTTGTCGGTTCATCCAGTAATAATAAAGTCGGCTTTGATAATAACGTCGTACATAACGCAAGTAATTGTTGCTCTCCTCCGCTACAATCGTGCGGATGGCGTTCTTTAAGCGAATACAACCAAAACTGTTTTAGCGTATCTTCTGCTATTTCTTTTCCTTGTTCTCCGTATAATTCACGTGCACGTTCATAAACCTCGTCCCATACTGTATCAAATGTAAAATGATAATACGGATGCTGCGATACATACCCAATACTTTTAAATCGTTCTTTCGAATCAATTTTATGTATCACTTTTCCGTTCCACTTTACTTTCCCTCTTCTCGCTTTTTGTAATCCTGCTAAAATCGTTAACAGTGTAGACTTACCTGTACCATTCTTCCCAACGAGTGCTACCCATTTTCCTTTTTCAATCGAAACTGATAAATCACGTAAAATAAGCGGACTATTTTTTTCATATTGGAACGAAATATGCTCTGCGCTTAAAATTACCTCTTGCTTTTCACTTTGTGCTATTGGCTCATTTACATATGATATCGCTGCAAAATCATTCATTTTCATTTGCGCCTCTCGCACTGTAAACGGAATATCTCTCACATTCCACTCTAAAAATAGCCTTGGAATTTGCGGAATAAATGGACGGAATGTTTCTACTCCCCACATATCCGTAATAACAATTTTAGGACTACCATCATACATAATACGGCCATTATCCATACAAACAACGCGTGTTGCAAGCGGGATAACTTCATCTAAGCGATGTTCACTTAAAATAATCGTAATTCCAAGTTCTTCATTAATCCGTTTTAATAATCCTAAAAATTCTTTTGCAGCGATTGGATCTAACTGCGCTGTCGGTTCATCTAATAATAGCAATTTCGGCTGCATAACTAATACCGCAGCTAAATTGACAAGCTGCTTCTGCCCACCAGATAACGTATGAACAGATTGATGCAATAAATCTTGAAATCCTAAAAAGCTAATAAGCTCTGCTATTCTTTTTTGAATAATATGTGATGGTAATCCGATATTTTCTAAAGAAAATGCTAATTCTTGAATCACTGTATCCATAACAATCTGGTTTTCTGGGTTTTGAAATACCATCCCAATTTCTTGGGCAGATAACAAATCAGCTACTTCCTCTATTAAAACACCCTCATAAAATATCTCTCCAGAACGCGTACCAATTGGAAGTAACTCCTTTTTAAAATGTTTTAATAACGTCGTCTTCCCAGATCCCGATCCTCCAGCAAGTGCAATAAACTCACCTTTTTGAACAGAAAGAGAAATATGCTGTAACGCGTATTCGTTTTCATCAGCATATACAAATGATAAATTGTTTATTTCTGCATGCGCCACCATATCCATTCTCTCCCTTCCATCATAATTGGTAAACTAATAAACAGTGTAAATAATACAAACATCATTCCATCGTATTGCTGGAATAAAATAGATTCGACTTTCGGATAAATAATCAATTTCCCTCCGCCATAATTACTACATACAATAGCAGCTATAAATAAAATGATTAAATAACTGAGCGTATACCAATCACGCCTTTCCATTCTATAGCGAATATACGTCGTACGCTTCGTTACACCAAATCCACGAGCTTGCATAGAATCTGCCGTTTGCAGTGCATCTTCTAATGAACAAATTAATAATACTTGCAGCAATTGCATACCATTTTTGACGCGTTCAATTATCGAACCTGAATCTACCTGCACACCTTTCGTTTTTTGGACGAGTGTGATTTTCTTTAATCGTCTTATAAACAAAGGAACAAATCTCACTGTAATCATCGTTAACAATGCAACTTTCGGTGAAATTCTTGAAAACAAATATAAAAATTTATGACTGGACATAATATCATTGTACGACGCAAACGTAAACATAACTGCAACTAGTAATAACCCCATTACTATTCCAAACATAATCGCCTCAAGCTTAATACGGCTATCACCTAACCAAAATAACGTAGTTCGACCTCTATGCGTTAATAACGAATTAAATAAAATTACCATAAAAAAGAAAACAATTGTGCTCGGTAGCATCTTTCTTATCTTTTCGCTATTTCCTTGCATCACATTTAACATAATAATTAATACTATTGCTCCAATTAAAAAAAGAGGATGAAGACACACCGTACATAGTATCATCACCCCGATATAATAGAAAAAATTCACAAAAGGATGTAAAGAAGAAAAACTTATTTTCATAGCCCTTTACCGAATGCCTTTCTTATTGTAATACGTATACCCACTCAATTGTATCTCCTGGTTTTACCGTAGCTACACCAGCACTATGGTTTGGAAAAGCACCGTTCACACGATATTTCCATCCACTAGTATCCGCAATATCTTTTTCATATAAATCATTAATACCTTTTACATAAATACTATCTCTAGATCCGCTTGCATCAACATCTAATCCTGTACGTTGTAATACTTTATACACAGTATCGCCATCTTGTACATCCATCTTTTTCGCACCCATTATATATCCGTTATTTCCTTTTACCGAGATTGTTACTTGTTTTGCTTTAGGTACTGGTGGTACTGGTGGTGGTACTGGTGGTGGCACTGGGTTTGGTGGTGGTACCGGTGTTGGTGGAGCTGGTACACTATTGCTCTCTTCTGGCTTTTTCTTTTGCTCCTGCTTCGGTGTTTCTTTCGGCTGATTCACAACCTTTGCTTCTTCTTTTACTTCTGGTGCTTTCGGTTGTTGTTTCTCTTCTGGTGCTTGTTGCTGCTCTGGTTGCTTATTTACAGCCGGCTGTTGTTCCTGTTGTTTCTCTTCTTTCTTTACCTCTGGTTGTGCCTGCGGCTTTTCCTCTTTCGGCTTCTCTTCTACTTTTTGTTCTTGTTTCTCTTTCTGTTCTTCTTGCTGCTTTTCTTCTGCTTTTTCTTCTGGCTTCGCTTCATCTTTTTGTTCTTCTTGTTTCGCTACCTCTTCTTGCTTCGGTTCTACCTTCTTTTCAGGCTTTACAGCTGCCTCTTCACATCCGGCAAGTAGCCCGAGCGAAAGCAGTAAAGAAATGAACCATTTCACCTTACTCATCCTATCTCTCACCTTTCATACGAAAATTAGGAGCAAATAATTGCTCCTAATTTTTTGTTAAGCTGCTTTACGTCTCCATAATACATATGCAGAAGCAATACATAATACACCCATACCTACTTCTGTTGCTGGACTATGAGAAGATGCTCCTGTTTTTGGTAGACTGTTACCGTTTCCGATTTTTTTATTCTTAACCGGTTCGTTATCTACAACTACTTTTAGATTTTCATCTTTTGTTTCTTCTTGTACTTGTTTTTGTTCTTTCGGTTCTTCAGTAACTTCTTTTTCTACTACATTATTTTCTGGTTCAACGACCTTTTCTGGCTCTTCAATCGGTTTTGGCTTAATTACATCACCAATGTCTACATTAGACCAATCATAAATAGATTTCCCCATTTCCTTAAATTGAAGTAATGCTAAAAGAGCCTGTTCTGTAGCCATTCCGTTACCATTTTGATCACTTGGTAACCATTTAAATTCACCATTTGAAAGTTGATATGATAATAGGTTTTGCATTGCCTTATGAAGACGGTTTTGATCTACATCTTTAACAAGCGATAATCCAATAATTGCTTGCGCAGTACTATTTGAATTTTCTTGTCCATCAGCTGAAAAACCACCATTTTGCAGCTGTTCGTTATATAAATACGCAACAGCTTTTTGTATAGCTGGTTTCACATCTGATCGCTCTTGATAAGGGGCTAATGCTGATAAAACCATACCTGTTACATCAACGCTACTAGCACTATCTTTACTACCTGAACTATTATAAGTCCATCCACCGTCTGTATGCTGATTATTTAACAGTGCTTCCACTAGAGCAACTCTGTTCCATTTTGATTCAACTGGAATCTCATACTTCTTCGTATCAAATGCAAGTAAAGCAAATGCATAACCTGTAACAGAATTCACTTTATCTGACTCATACAATTTTTGAACTAAATTATGTCCACCTACATTTTTAGGGTCTGCACTCATTGCATTCATCATAATAATTGTTCTAGCTAAATCTGTCGCTGAAAAACGATTAATGCGCTTTTCTACTTTTTCAGTTACTGACTTAACATAATTTAATTTTGCCTCAATTGGCACATTCTTTCCAGAACGAGAAAGCGCTACAGCTACCCAATCACTTTCAATTCCATCTTGTAACATCTTATCTGATGTTTTAGAAATGGCTTCGTTTAATTGTGCACTTGAATCTTGAATGTTCTCTTGCTTTGGTTGTTCTGGTTGTTCTGGTTGTTCTGGTTGTTCTGGTCTTGGATCATCCGTCTTCGGTTCTTCTGGTTTTTCTTGTTTTGGATCATCCGTCTTTGGTTCTTCTGGTTTTTCTTGTTTTGGATCATCCGTCTTTGGCTCTTCTGGTTTTTCTTGTTTTGGATCATCCGTCTTTGGTTCTTCTGTTTTACACGTCCCAAACTTATCTAACGTTTCTTTCAATGTTTCCTGGCTTATATTGCTCCAGTCTGAAGCAAAGCGAAAGACAACAACATCTCCAGATTTTAATTTATAACTATCTGCTCCGACTTCTGCAGACTTATCATTTACATCATACAGCCAAGCACTTGTATCCCCGGCCATTAAACCATCGATTCCTTTTACATATGTTCCAAACGACATCGTTTCAGATTCTACCTTGTCCCCCATGACCTTTTGCAGCAAACTTAAAGCTGTTTCCCCATCTTTAATTTGCTCTTCTTTCGGACATAACATAATGCCTTTTTGTGATTCCCCAATAATTGCAAGTTTTGCTGTATTTTCTTCAGCAAACGTAATATGTACTGTATTCGCAAAAGAAACAAATACAAGTGTCACTGCCATTAACGACGTAAGCAGCCACTTTTTCAACATTGCCATCCCAAAATTTCCTCCCTTACTACCATTTACACAAAAAAAGGCCCTTCAAGGGCGTGCGATTGACACTCTCTTTTTGTAAGTGTCGAACAAAAATGTACAACACCTCCTACCCGCATTATTCGCGGCTATATTTGTATAGGAAAAATAATTTTGTTTATGAACGTATCATTGTGATAACATTCACTTTTCTTGGCACAACTTACTTCCATTTAAGTTATCATAAAACGATAAACCTATACATTCTGTAAATTTTAAATTTCTGTATTATTTTACTATTGACAAAGAATTTTGTCCATGCTTTATCGGATTTATTTTCTAAGAATAATAACTTATTAACTCTTAACTATGTAAACTCTTTTCGCTAATAATGACGCCATCTTCATCCGCATAGACATATTCATTTGGATTCCATTCTACTTGTCCAAAGTGCAATGAAATATTTCGTTCTCCTTTTCCTTCTTTCACACTTCTATTTGGCATCGTTCCTAACGCTAAAATACCAATATTAATATTCTTTAGTTCACTAGAATCACGAACATACCCATTCACAATAATTCCTGCTAGCTTTCTTTCTTCTGCAATAGCTGCCAAATTATCACCAAGTAACGCACAATTAGCAGACGCTCCTCCATCAACAACTAATACTGTTCCTTCTGGTAATGTTTGCAATCCTTCCTTCACTAGTACATTATCATCTTTCACTTTTACAGTTGCAATTTTCCCATGGAATTGTTCTTTCTTCCCAAAAGACCGAAAAGACTGGCGACATATTTGTAATTCCTTTTCAAATTCATCACATAGATCAGTAGTTTTCCACATCTTGTTCCCTCTTTTCCTTTTTCTTTTTACATAACATATTCTTGGCTTATTATCGTTTCCCTGTCTAATATTGCAATAATTTGTATGTGCGGGAAAAGGATACAAAAACTATTGCCTTAAGAAGCTACCTTTATTATAATCTATTTCACAGATTGAATTCAGAATATTAAAAATTAACCAAGTGAAGAAGGAGGGATTTTATGCAAATACAAACTGAGGCAAAAAAACAACCTAGTAAACAAAAGTTTAAAATGCCTGATGCGTACGTACTACTATTTTTTATTGCTTTACTTTGCGCCATTGCTACATATTTCGTTCCCGCTGGAGAATTTAAAAGAGTTACAAACGGGACCGTTACAACGACAATACCAGGTAGCTATCATTCTGTTCCGCAATCACCTGTAGGATTTGTTTCTTTTTTTACCGCTATTGAAAAAGGAATGACACTTGCTGCTCCGATCATCTTTTTAATTTTATTTACAGGCGGTGCCATTGCCATTCTTGAAAAAACAGGTGCTCTTGACGGTTTAATCTATCATGTTATAAACAAATTTCGTAATCAGCAATTACTTTTCATTTGTATCGTTGCCGCACTTTTTTCTATTCTCGGAACGACTGGCATTATCGTTAATTCAGTTATCGGTTTTATCCCCATCGGTATCATCGTTGCACGCACATTAAAATGGGACGCTATCGTCGGTGTAGCAATTATTTATTTAGGCACTTATGCTGGTTTTAACGCTACTATTTTATCCCCCTCACCTTTAGGCATTTCACAAAAGATCGCAGAACTTCCGATGTTTTCGGGAATTGGTTTACGCACAGCTATCTATATATCTTTTTTACTTGCCACTATCCTTTATATTAATTGGTATGTAAAGCGCTTGAAAAAATCGAATAAAGGAAGCATTCTTGGCGATAACTGGTTTCCAAGTAACGCTCTTTCAAGCGAAAAGGAAGCAGAGAAAAAAGAAGTTCCTTGGACGATACGTCATAAATTAATTTTACTCGTTTCAGCTTTATCATTAATTGCATTTTTAATAGGCGCTTTTCGTCTACATTGGACGGACGCAGAAATGACCGCTACTTTTATTTTCATAGCAATTACAGCCGGAATAATAGGTGGCATGAAAGCAAACGATATCGCTTCTACTTTTCTAACTGGCTGCCAAAACCTTATCTATGGTGCTTTAATTGTCGGAATGGCTCGCTGTATTTCAGTCATTTTAGAACAAGGCAAATTACTTGATACTATCGTTAACCAGCTCGCACAGTCTCTTGAAGGACAAAGCCCTGTATTTGGTGTTATCGGTATGTACGTAAGTAGTGCCGCATTACATTTCCTTATTTCATCCGGAACAGGAGAATCGGTTATTTTTATTCCGATATTAGCTCCATTAGCTGATTTCATGCACATTACACGCCAAGTTACAGTACAGGCTGTTATGCTCGGCGAGGGTGTAGTAAACTGCCTTAATCCAACTTCCGGTGTTTTAATGGGCGTTCTCGCAGCGAGCGGCATTTCTTATGGAAAATGGATTCGTTTCATGGCTCCACTTGCACTCATTTGGTTTATCATTGGACTTGTTTTTCTTATTGTTGGGGTGAATATTGAGTGGGGACCTTACTAAATACTTAACTAGATAAATAAGTACTATCGTTCCATATAAATATCTATTCTATTTCCCTCACTAGTCCTATAAAAATCATTTATTCTAGTAAAAATATAAGAAGGGATTGATCATAATGATCAATCCCTTTTATCAAAATATAATACCTTTAAAAATCTTAGTTCCAAATTTTATTTACCCATTCAGGATGATCAATAAAAGGATTGCGGTTATGTTGATATTTTGTAAAAATCACTTCATTACGCTTTCGCTCTAAATCATCGACCGGGTCTTGTTCATTCCATTTTAATAAGACAGATAGTTTCCCCATGTATGGATCTTTATTGTTATTCACTTTTTCATTTAGTTCTAAATCTATTTCGCCGTTGTCTCCCTCGTAACGAACAGCCATATAAAACAGCATTCTAGCAATATCTCCCTTTACACTATCACGAGGTTCCCAAGAATCACTATCATATTTACATTCTGTCGCCTCAGAATGATTCACACCACCATTATCAAAATCTAGATTTCCACGTGAACTATTTACAGATACATCCGTCGCTCTTAAATGATGTAGATCTGTTCCAGGTCCTGCAGTCGTTCCAAAGTCACCGTGAGATTTTGCCCAAACATGCTCTCGGTTCCAGTTATTTACTCCTGATCCATTCGTAAGCTTCCCTTGCGAACGACCAGTATATAAGAGTATCACATTATTTTTATTATTTGGATCTTCATCAGTATCTCCTAGTGCTTCCCAAACCGCACTGTATGATAATTTTGTATGATTATCAATAACATTATGCAATTCCTTCTTTAATTCTAACCCCGTTTTTCCTATTGCGTTATTATAATATGTATCGTCATAACTTTTTACAATAATCTCTTGTGCTGATGCAGGAGCTACTTCACCGTGTATAGTATCTGTGAATGATAGAGATGCAGAACCTAAAATAAAAAATGAAGACAGTGTAATCATAGCAATCTTTGTATTTCGAAACTTCATATACCCATTCCCCTTTAAAATATAATTTAAAGCTATTAACTAAAAAGTGCTTTCTAACCCCCAAAACCTTTTAGAAACCCCTACCCCTTTTCTGTTTATTTAATACAAGACTCTATCCAGTCTGTATCACTTCTAAACTTTTTATTTATTCACATTCCAAACAATTTCACTTTTTACAAGGAATATCCTTTTCTTATAAAGATTATTAACATATTCTTTACAACTAAAAAGTAGTTTAATATTAACTTATAAATTTAAATTTATTTATGCAATAATGCATATTTGATAAATACTTTAAAAAACAGTTTGAATAAAATGCATTCAAAGAAAACCGTGCCACAAAACAGATACGGTCTAAGACAGAAATAATAAAAATTAAGATGATAGCTCGACTTTTCCCTTTTCCATAACTATCTTTATTTTTGTGTAAAACCATTCTTTCTCTGAATAATACGTACAAAAATAGATTGGATACCATGTAGGCACCAATCTATTTTAATTAAAGAAACTGTGTCAATTCTGAGTTCACAACACGTTGTGCAGTAATAATAACATTTTCAGCTGTTAGTCCATAAACACTATATAGTCCACCAGGTTGATTAGGAACAATTTGAACTTCATATTCAAATGCTTGTCCAAGAGCAGGATGAACTAAACTTAGAGTTGCAAAAGTAGAAGCATTAGAATTCACATTGAAGTTTACCTGTTCAATTAATACTAATGAACCGTCAAGTCTAAAAACTCTAGCTACTCCAGTAAGTGGGCCCGCAGTACGGTTAAGGATCTTCACCCTAACTTTATTTGCGTTAGCAGGTTGATTTCCTACGTTTTCAATTGGTCCTGTAGTAAGAGCCATATAACATCACCTCCATTATATTATTATGATATTCAACGGTATATATTGATGTTATAGTTTAATTATCCAATTTATTTTAAATAAAAAAATGTTCGTTTTTATCGCGTTAATTAATAAAAACGAACATTTTATAATGAATGAATTCGCAAAAAAATAAATTCATATACTAAACTAAATCAACCTACAACAACCGTTTTTTTTACAGACAATTACTCTCCCTTCCGACTTCCTCACTTTCGCCTAATATTGAACCGGGAATCTTTCAACCCGCATGTTGCGAGATAAAATGCGTATCCATCCAATTCACAATTATTTCTTCCAGCTCTGGATGAAGGGGCTTTCCCGCTCCTTTTTCATAATTCTTTTTAAACTCTAAAGCTTTGAACTCCCCCTCAAAACTTTTTAAACTATGATCCATATCTTTTATTACATGTACTGCAGAATCACCCTTCACATAATCACCAATCTGCTTTGCTCTTTCAGGGTCAGCTTGAATATCTTTATCACCAGCAATAGCTAGTACTGGACATGTTACTTGTTGTAAGTCTTTATAGATGTCATGCTGAAAATGCTCTCTAAACCACTTTGCATTCATCGGTTTAAAACCAACTTTAATCGTATCTTTTTCTGTGTTCATCATTTTCTCTTTTATTTTTTCCATCTGTTTTTCTCCGCGTTTCTCTACATTAAGAAGACGCATTAGTTTTCCTTTTATTCCTTTCTGCTCTTTTAGTTCTTTATAAGCAATTTCTCTTTGTCTTTTTGTAGCTTCTTCTAATGATTCTGCAGCTCCTGTAATAAGTATGAGTCCATTAACTGGTGTTCTTGCGTTTACTACAGTGGCTAACATACACCCTTCACTATGACCAGCTAAAATGATATTTTCTGGATCAACAAATGGTTGTTCTTTTAAATACGTTATCATGGCTTCTATATCACTAACTAAATCCCACATTCCAGTCTTCAGAATTTCTCCGTTACTCTTTCCTACTCCGCGCTTATCAAAACGGAGCGTCACTACTCCAAGTTGCGCCATTACATGTGCTAAATCTTTATATATGTTCGACTCAAGCTTTAGCGGTACTATCGTTCCATCACGATCAACTTCTCCAGATCCAGCAATAATGACAACAGCAGCATACTTCCCACCAGCTTTTGGCTTTGTAATCGTACCTTGCAAAGTTAATTCACTTTTTACCGCTACTTCATATTCATCAAAGATCATTATATTAATCCTCCTTCTATTCCGTTATATCTAATTTGAATTTCAAACTCGCTATTATATTTTTGTACTCTCTTACATCTTTCATAGGAGCGAAAACTGGATTCTCTGCAATACTTTGTAACATGCTCCGCTTTATAATCTCTTCATTTCTAACCGTTTTAGCGCCTAGCGGAAATTCTGCAAACCAGTCATCAATCGCATCAAAATAGGAATCTCCATGTAAATGCAGGCTATTTACTGTAAAGCTAGCCGCACAAACCGCTGCATATTTCCGTAACATTTCTAATGCTCTTTCAAAATTCCCTTGCATACAATATACTTGCGCAGCAGCATAGTATACTTTTAAAGTCATATTAGGATGTAATGTTTCTATTTCATATATATCTATTAACATGAAAGCTCTATTTAAAATTACCTCTACCTTTTCAGCGCTTGAGGCATTTACTACTACATAATTCGGTATTGTCGCAACGAGTTGTATTAAATGTTGGTACATACTAATTTGCATTATTTCATTTGCCTTTTCAGCATTTCCAAGCATTTGATACGCTTGTGCGATTAGATCTTCCTCTGGAACGTTAGGACGTATCGTTCCGCCAAGCAATTGCAATACTTCATTGGGTTTATTAAGTATAAGATAGCAAGTTGCTTGAAACGATACCGCCTCTTTCACAAGAGAAACATCGTCACTTTCTTCCTGCACTCTGCTAAAAAGATGCATTGCCTCTTCTAAAATTTCAATTCTTTTATCCGTATCCTCTGTTAACATATGGTGATTAATAAAAAGAAGTCCCATTTGAAGTAATAACGGAAAACAAGAATAATATTTTTTAATTATTCCTCTGCACTCTATCATTACTTCAGCAAACGTTTTTTCACTAAAAGCTTCTGCGAGTCTATGATATAAATTTTTAATATCTTCCTGTTTCATTTGCGGTGTATAACTAATTAGTTCATCTATACTAATGTTAAAGTATGATGCTAACAGTGGTAAAAATGTAATATCCGGATAACTCTGCCCCGTCTCCCATTTGGAAACAGACGCCTTCGTAATACCGATATACGCCGCTAACTCTTCCTGCGTAATTCCCTTTTCTTTTCTCTTATCTGCAATGATTTTATGAATCTGAATTTCTCTCACTGTATCACCTCATACTTTTATTATATGTACTATATTCTATACAAAATATGGATTTAAAGTCGACTTTCGTTAACAAAATCAACTGTTAGGAAACCTCTCTCTAAAATCAAAGGCAGGAACATATTTGATATGTTCCTGCCTCTTTATTGTGGGTACCGATACATAGCCATCTAGCTAAGATTTTGAAGTGCTGCAAAATCAAAAATTTCATTTCAACACAGTTTTCTATAAGAATCCAGTGAACAACTTATTTGCATAGTTTTCGTTATTGGAAGTAACTTTAAGTTATTTTTAAAATAAATATAAAGTATGCCTAGTACAAATTCCTGAATTGTACCCGTTTGTTCAAGTTTAATTTTCATTATACTTTTTGTAATGAGTCCAGCGCTTTTTTTAATTCGTCTGGTTTTTGAGTGCCGATTACCACTGTGTTATATTTCAACTTTAACTCTATACCTTTATTACCCTTCATATTATAGGCTTTTTCATTCTTAAGGTTAAAACGAATTCCCCATCCCCCAAATCGTTTTAGTGGACTGTAAGTAATGCATTCATAATGATGTATATTTTTGAAAAGGTACTGCTTATATTGGAAATGAAAAGGAACAAAACGAACATAAAGACCTTTTTCACGAACCTCAATGATTAGTTTCAATACTCCAAGCATTAATACAGGAAAGGCAATCCCGAAAAACAACCACAAAACAATTAATACACCATTAGGAGCTGGTTTATCTCCAAACGGGGTATCAAGAATAATTTGTTGAATGAATCCATACCACATCAGCATGGCGATTCCTAATATGAGTATCCATACCAAAATTGGGGATCTCTGAACCTCACGAAAGATAACTTCTTCTTGTTGTTTCATTAATGATTGTCATCTCCTAAATGGTTTATTTTTTCTCACTCATTTTAAGCCGTTTTGCACTTCCGAAAAAAGCACTTCCAATTATGAATATAACGGAAGAAAGATACATTGTTATCCCTGAATATTCATTATCAAACATGGTAATATTAAGTAAATTGATGAACATCATCAATATAAGTGATATGTACAATCCATTAATATATTTCACTTATGCCCCTCCCTTTTTACTTTACTTTTTTCGGAAACCCCTATGTAATAAATAATCGTTTCTAAAGATATTATTTAAAATATATTTTTCCCTATTTTACCATTTTATAGAGTTGATATGTTGTTTGTTTTCGGTTGAATATTGTATACATAATCAGTTAATATAACGTATTATTACGTAAATAAAAAGGATAATCCGCCCTCATCATGGACTAACTATCCTATAAAACTAGAACTTCTTTTCTTATGTATCATTATTTCGTTATTTCACCAAACTGCGCTCTCGTCACTTTCGCCAAGTCATCAACTTTAAGCTCAACTTGTATACCAATTTTCCCGCCACTTACGATCATCGTTTCAAGCGATTGAGCACTTTCATCGATACATGTAGAAAATAACTTCTTCATTCCGACTGGTGAGCAACCACCACGAATATATCCTGACACTTTCGTAATATCTTTTACAGGAATCATTTCAATCTTCTTTTCACTTACCGCTTTTGCGGCAGCTTTTAAATTTAGTTCCTCATCTACCGGGATGATAAACACATGATAATTTTTACTATTCCCTTGAGCGATTAACGTTTTATATACTTCTCTCACTTCTCGTCCAATTTTCTCGGCTACTGATACGCCATCAATTTTCCCATCGTCTGGATCATATGACATCATCGAATATTCGATCTTTTCTTTATCTAATATTCGCATCGCATTTGTTTTATCTTTTTTCATAACGTTCTCCTTAAAAGGTTATTTCATATTATTAAGTTTTATTATACACCCTTTTCCATTTCTCCTACATAACTTCACGTATATTTCAAAACTAAAAATATTGATAATTCAAAAATCATCTGATATAATTTGGAAAAACTTACGTTAAGGAGAGATTTGCAATGCGAAATTTTAATACTTCTTTCCAACTTCATCATCATACGTAACGCCGTGTATCCGAAGAAAAATTTTTCTTCGTGGGTACAGGGCTTTTCCTGTTGACCCACGAAGCGTTCATAAAGCTATGTGGGTATTTTTATACCTGCATAGCTTTTTTTAATTTAAAAAAGGAGTGATTACAATGGAAATGAAAAATGTAAAAGGAACGAAAGACTATTTACCAGAGGAGCAAGTGCTGCGAAATAAAATTAAAAGAACTTGCGAAGATACATTTGAACGATACGGATGCAAACCGTTAGAGACACCAACGTTAAATATGTATGAGCTTATGTCTTACAAGTACGGCGGTGGCGATGAAATATTAAAAGAAATATATACGCTAAAGGATCAAGGAAAACGTGAGCTTACCTTACGATACGATTTAACTATTCCATTCGCAAAAGTTGTGGCAATGAATCCGAACATCCGACTTCCTTTTAAACGTTATGAAATTGGAAAAGTATTTCGAGATGGACCAATTAAACAAGGAAGATTTCGTGAATTTATACAATGCGACGTTGATATAGTCGGTGTAGAATCAGTCATGGCAGAAGCGGAACTTATGAGCATGGCGTTTGAGCTGTTCCGAACATTAAACTTAGAGATAACGATCCAATATAATAACCGAAAATTGTTAAATGGTATTCTTCAGGCCATTAACATCCCTACTGAATTAACAAGTGACGTCATTTTATCATTAGACAAAATCGAAAAGATTGGGATTGATGGTGTACGAAAAGATGTATTAGAGCGCGGAATTTCTGAAGAAATGGCTGATACAATATGTAATACTGTATTATCTTGTCTAAAGCTTTCAATTGATAACTTTAAAGACGCTTTCAATACTCCACTCGTTGCCGATGGAGTAAACGAATTGCAACAATTACAGCAATATTTAATCGCTCTTGGAATAAATGAAAATGCTATATTCAATCCGTTTTTAGCGCGAGGACTTACAATGTACACAGGCACCGTATATGAAATCTTTTTAAAAGATGGATCGATTACATCTAGCATCGGTAGCGGCGGTCGATACGATAATATTATTGGGGCATTCCGTTGCGATAATATTAGCTATCCAACAGTCGGTATTTCATTCGGTTTAGACGTTATTTATACAGCACTCTCACAGAAAGAAACGATATCATCTACAGCGGATGTATTTATCATCCCACTCGGGACAGAATTACAATGCTTACAAATTGCCCAGCAATTACGTTCTACCACTTCCTTAAAAGTCGAACTCGAACTAGCAGGACGCAAATTAAAACGTGCTCTTAATTATGCCAATAAAGAGAATATCCCTTACGTGCTTATTATTGGTGAAGAAGAACTTAGTACAGAAACCGTTATGCTGCGGAATATGAAGGAAGGTAGTGAGGTGAAGGTTCCGCTTTCTTCTTTGAAAAATAATACATTGAATAAGTATTTTACTACGCCTACTACGTTATGACTGTGAAGTATTCTCAAAATGTAAATCAGGTAAACAAAAAAGGGCTGTCCGCGCATGACAGCCCTTTTCCCTTAATGAACAACACCTTCATAAGTGAAATTATATTAACGATTTTTCGAATATATCTATCATAATTTACACTATATCAACGATACATAGATTTTTTCATTTTATAGATAACCGGGCGATTAGTTTACATAAAATAATTATAATCAATTTAATCTTACAAAACTTTAACATCCAATTACCTATTTTAATAATATATGGTTTTCTAACTCCACTACCAATTTAAGAAGAATTCATATCCGTCTCTACTATACCACTTTCATCTATTAACTTTTATTTTGTGCATTCCTACTCTCCAAAACTTTCTCCATATTATGAGTTGCCCATTCCATCATTAATAGAATCATTGGACGTAGTGATTCACCAAGCTCAGTTAATGAATATTCTACTTTTGGCGGCACTTCACGGTATACTTCGCGATGTATGATGCCATCTGCTTCAAGTTCTCTCAGCTGCAGTGTTAACATTCTTTGTGTGATATTTGGTTTTAATCTTTTTAACTCATTAAACCGCTTTGTACCATCTAATAAATGATACAAAATTACCCCTTTCCATTTCCCTCCAATCACCTCAACCATAGCTTCAACTGGACAAGAATATTTATTTAAAAATGGGTAATTTATATTATTTTCGTTTGGACAATCCATAATAAATCCCTTCCCTTAACATTAGTATCTTTTTTGATACTATAACACATAAATGTGCGTACTTGTATCTATGTTACTTTAAAAATATAATTTACTTACAAAAATAAATTCATGAAAAGAGGAACTTTTATGACAAATACAAAAGAAAAAATTATGGAGGCTTTTCATTTCAGACATGCATGTAAAGAATTCGATCCTATGCACAAAATTTCAGAAGAGGATTTTAAATTCATTTTAGAAACAGGCAGATTATCTCCTTCTTCTTTTGGATATGAGCCTTGGAAATTTATTGTCGTACAAAATAAAGAATTAAGAGAAAAACTACAACCGTATTCATGGGGCGCTGGTGGGCAACTTGCAACAGCAAGCCATTTCGTCATTGTTCTTTCAAGAAACATTAAAGATATGCATTATGATGCAGAGTATATTAAATATATGATGAACGATATTATTGGATTGCCTGAAGACACTCAAAAAATTAGATATGAATTCTTCAAAAAGTTCCAGAAAACAGATTTTAACTTATTACAATCCGATCGTGCTGTATTTGATTGGGCATCTAAACAAACTTATATTGCTTTAGGTAATATGATGACGAGCGCAGCTCAAATCGGTATTGATTCTTGTCCAATAGAAGGATTTGATAAAGAGGAAGTAGATTCTTTACTTCGTCAAGAAGGCATTATACAAGGCGATAATCTTGAAGTATCAGTTATGGTTGCCTTTGGTTACCGTAAAGAAGAGCCAAAGCGTGATAAAACAAGACAGACTATGGATACAATTGTTGAATGGATTTAGTAATATAGTACACACAAATAATGCTCCTAATAGCTGTATACTCATACTAAAGAAGAATCAGTTGTTTTCTTACGTATGAATTTGGTTTTTCATGGAAAGATATGTTAGTATGTATACAGTTTGAGTGCTCTATTTTTAGAGTCGAACAGGAGGAGAATGAATATGTCTGATATTGAAGTTGGCGAAGTGTTTACTCTTAGTGATGAGAATAACGAAGAGCAAGAAGTAGAAGTACTTGGAGCGATGGATGTCGAAGGTGCAGAGTATATTGCAGTTGCCTTTGTTGAAGATATCCAAACAGAAACTGAGGAAGACATTGATATTTTCTTTTTAAAAGTAGAAGAAGATAATGAGTTTTCATACATTGAAAATGATGAAGAGTTTGATAAAGTATCTGCTGCGTTTGAAAAGATTTTGGATGAGCAAGAGCAAGAATAGTATGAATGAAAAACAAGAGGGCGGATGCATATCCGCCCTCTTGTTTTTTATTACTCATCCAGAGACTCACGCAGTAATTGCAGTACATCTTTCATCGCAAAAGGCCCATCTTTTTTAACATGCTCCGCAAATTCTGAAACGAGACGTAATGTTCTCACACTTTCGATTGGATGTTCTCCTGATGCACTTTCAGCTGAAAGCATAACTGCATTCGTCCCGTCCAGTACAGCTTGAAACACATCAGTCACCTCTGCTCTTGTTGGAATAGAATGATCTACCATAGATTGAAGCATTTGTGTTGCTGTAATGACATATGTATTCGTTCGATTACATTCACGAATCATCATTTTTTGTAAAAGTGGAATACATTGATATGGTAACTCTACTCCTAAATCGCCCCTTGCAATCATAATTCCATCTACTTCTTTACATATATCTTGAAAATTCTCGATTGCTTCCATCGTTTCTATTTTTGCAATTACATTAGGTGACGTTTCTTTATACTGTTGTATAAAATCTCGTATTTCTTTTATATGACTAGGTTTTCGTACGAAAGAACACGCGATAAAATCAACATTCTCTTCTAAAAGAAACTGAATATCTTTTTTATCTTTCTCTGTAATAGCTGGTAAACGAACAGCCGCACCTGGTAAATTAACTCCTTTATGGGATGAGATATTGCCACCTGTTTTTACCTTCGTTTCTATTTTGTCCGTACTTATCTTTTCAACAATTAATTCAACTTCTCCATCATTAATCAAAATTCTACTGTCTACTTTCACATCATTCGCAATTCCTTCATAATCAACGCTTGCTTCTGTATTACTCCCTGTAACTGGTTTTGTATGTAAAATAAAAGAATCTCCTGCCTGAAGTGTAATTTGCTCTCCCTTCACTTCACCTAATCTTATTTTAGGTCCTTGTACATCACCCAAAAATTTAATAGAGTCATCTAATGATTTCACTAAACGAATGATGTCTTTATGACTTTCATGTGTGCCATGCGATAAATTCAGTCGAACAATTTTCATACCATTCTTTATTAACTGTGCTAACGTTTCTTTATTATTACTTGCAGGTCCAATTGTACAAATTCGATCGATTGTCATTTTTGTCACCATCCTTTTTTTAATACGTTTCCCATATGAACTTAAAAATAACAGAGATTATGACATGAATAGATTTAAATTTACACGAAATTCATAAAGTTAACCTGTATCCCTTGCTGGCTAAGCATTAGAAGATATATTTCCTTTTTTGCAAATGAAGACATGTTGAATCGAAAGTAAAAGAAAAGTTAAGTATGGGATAAACCATTGAGAGTTTCGAAATTTTCATATATTGTATGAATTGAGTTCGAACTCAAAATTTAAAAAGGTGGGAAAATTAGTGAATATGAAAAAATCTTTATCGGTGACAACTTTAGGGTTAGCGGTTTTAGGTTTTGGTTTTACTAATAACGCAAGTGCTTCAGAGGTCGATACTGTAGACAAGCAGCCCGTTTTAGTTGACTTTGATACAATTCAATCAACAAAAACATCTAGTGTTCCTAGTTTGACTGTTGCAGCTGCACCTAAGAATGACTCTAACATTAGCGTATATACTCCCTTTTTTGGTAACCCATATGCAGTTGCTAAATCGAAATCAACTACGACCGAAGACTATGTTTATGCAAAAGCAAGAACTTTCAATGGCGATGGCTCATTAGTAAATACGAAAAGTAATAGTGCAAAAAAATCATCCTTTGTAAGTGCTACAGCGACCAACACAAGCGTTTATTATGGAGATGATTACGCTATCGGTAATCATACCTATAAATTAAGTGGTTATAATGATGTGAATCACGAAACAAAAGCTTTCTGGTAAGAAAGAGAAAAAAGATATGCATCTTGCATATCTTTTTTCTCTAATATTTTACATATATTGAGGTGCTATTTATGAAACAAATATATATTATTTGCGGTGTTTTATTTATTTCATTACTAACTATTTATATTTTGTTCAATACTTCAATCATACAACCTCATCCATCTTCCATAGAAAATAAACGAGAGCAACAAACCAATACTATTTCTTACGGATTGAAGGATAATCAAGGCCAACATATTAACAATGGTAGTACAATTACTAGTGAGGATAATAAAATTAATGTAACATTATCATTCGTACATACTATTAATGAAAACCGAAAATATGGATTAATTGTTCTAGAAGATTACGAACAAAAACCTTTTAAAATAGAAGATACTACTAATGAAATATCACACTATTTTTTTGATATGAAACCAAACAGTTCAATTACTACGAAAATCTCTTTACACACCTCTCCTAATGCAAATGAATTAACCTTTTTAATAATTAAAAAACCTGAATACAAATTAAAAGATAATAACTTAAATAAAGCAGCTATTTTAGAAGATATTCTAAGTATGCGATATTCAATGCATCCTCTTCAGAAAGAAAACGAAAAAATAAAACTCTCCCTTATAGATCCAGATGCTATTTTAAAAGATGGTCTTTACGAACCATTATTTGTTACGAACCGTGAAGAGAACTTACAAACTGTCTTCTTTGAAAAGGAAGGCAAGCAATTAACCCTATCAAACGGTAATGAAACGAATGATGAAATGACTTACGCAATCGTGGCTTTTAAAGATTGGAAACAAGTTGAAATATTTAACAATAGAAAAGTCGTTTATACTAAGGTTGCACCTGAAACAAGACAAATCTTTAATTTCACATTGCCTTCAGTGGATCAGGAAAGTAATTTTCAACTCGTCGCTTTTCCATTTCCTTTTAAAGTTAGCGAAGAAGATTATATCAGTCAACAAGCATTCAGTTCCTTTCGCATCGTAATTGAAAATGAAAATAAATAAGTTATACTGTGCACATTACAACAACCTAAAAAAGGCCTACTCACACGAGTAGGCTTTTGAAACTATGAAAGTTTCGTCAATAACTGATTTAAATCTTTTTTCGTTTTCGTCGTTAATGATTTCATTTTATTAATATCGATTTTTTCTTTCTCCGCTCCTACAATTAACGGATACATACTTTGACCGATTGTTTTAGAATCCGTCGGATGTGATGCTTCTAGCTCTTTTTCAATCACGTCCCACTTTTCATTAATTTGTTTGCCAAGCTTATTCACTGTTTCCAATTTTGGATTAGCAGCTAACTGCTTGTCCAAGCTATCAATTAATGCCACAACTTCTTTAACGTTCGTTTTCACAGCAACACTTTTCTTCGGATCTTTCGTTGTCTTTTCGTTATTGTTTGTGTTTGAGCTTGTACTTGTGCTTTGATCTGCTGTTTTCCCGCTAGTCGTTTGGTCATTCGTTTTTCCTGTCGTTTCTTTTTCTTTTGTTTTCACATTCTCATTTTGAGTTGACGTTTTGCCGTTACTTTCTGTTCCTGATGATTCTTTCGTATTTTTTGCATCTTTATCTGTTTTTTCATTTGAAGAAGTATTTGTTTCTTTTTCAGTATCTTTCGTTGTTTTGGACGCTTCATCTGCACTTGTCGTTTTTGCTTCTCCTTCATTTTGCGCTGTTACTTGCTCTTTCTTTTCTGCCTCTTTATCTGCTGATGGACTACAAGCTGCCATAGTAAGCATTGTACCAATTGTTATCGATGCGATAGCGACCTTTTTCATTTTCATATAAATCCCCCTATGTTTACTTTATTTATCCTCCCCTTTACGATTCGATTTCCCCTTAAAAAATCCCTTTTCATACGAATTACCATCTTTCCGACAGTAATCTTCATAATAATACGGACAAAAACTGATAAACTCATTTTAATATTCGAGTTTCTTCTACTTCATTTTTCTGCTCGTAAGTAAAAGAAAAAGAGTATATTGTCACATTAAGAATTACTATCTTTATATGACGATATACTCTTCTATCAAATTTTTATCTTTCTTGACATTTTATTTATACAAAAAAATAAAATTTTCTTTCGTTTTTTGTTTCTCAACATTTGTTAACATAATATTTTTATGAATAACCACCATTCGAGTGAATGACTTGCCCAGTAACCCATTTCGCTTCTTCACTTACTAAAAAAGATATTAAGCGCGCAGCATCCATCGTTTCTCCAACTCTACCTTGCGGGAATTTCCATACTAAATAATGTTTTAATTCCTCTGTAATCCACCCTGTATTTGTTGGTCCTGGATCAACAGCATTAACAGTAATCCCCTTCTCCATCGCTACTGGTGCCACTGACTTTGTAAATGCTTCAATTGCTCCCTTCGTTGCTGCATATGCTAGTTCATCTGGCATTGGATCTACTGACTGCCCTGAAGTAAGATTAATAATACTCCCGCTCGTTTTAAGTGAATAATGTTTTATAAACAATGAACTTAATAACATAGTGGCCCGAACATTAACTGTATAATGTTTATCCAACTGCTCTACATTTAATTCCTCAATTCTCGTATGAGTAGAATACACTGCATTATTAATTAGAATAGATGGATCACCTAACCGTTCTGATACCATATAAAACAAACGATTTGGCGAATAAGACTGCGATAAATTGATTTCTGCCATTTCACATCGAACATCGTAACTTTCAATTTCCTTTTTCAGCCAAAAGGGTTCTTGATCACTCATTCCCCATGGCATCGCTTTATCATACTTTGGCCAGTACGTGAAAAAAATGTCTATCCCCTTTTGAGCAAGCACCTTGCATACAGCTGCACCAATTCCATTCAGACGAGTTGCCCCTGTTACAATTGCTATTTTCTTCACCTTTTTCTCCTCCATCTATACGTAGATCCCCTGCATGAATACAGAGGATCTATCTTCTTATTGAATATTTGACAGTATACGTTCAGCACCTAATTTTAACATTTTAATAAAGATATAGTTTACAATAGTAAACATTACAAATAAAACGATAAACATAATCCACAGTCCTACTTTAAGGAAGAAGTATAATACACCTACACCCGCTACAATAACTAAAGCTATTAAAATATTAGCTAAAAAATTCCACAAAGTTGTATATCTGCTTTTAAATAATTTCTGCTCTGTGTCCCAATGAATATCTGCAGTTTGTGCGTCCCAGCGTGTTCCGATTAAATTAATTAATAGTAACCCATTCGCACTTAGTAAAAACCACAGTATCATGAAGACTGGAGAAATTCCAGCTACAACTGCCATCGTAATACCGAATACGGCTAAAATGATCACATTAATTAACCAAGCAGTGATTGCTTTCGCAAAAAAGATATCCGAAGCCTTTACTGGTAAGTAACGATTCACA
This sequence comes from Bacillus sp. TH13, assembly GCF_016651175.1. NCBI lineage: Bacteria > Bacillati > Bacillota > Bacilli > Caryophanales > Bacillaceae > Bacillus > Bacillus sp. TH13. The sequence goes on from NZ_JAEKEJ010000020.1 coordinate 139,360, forward strand.
AACCAAGAGCTTCCATCTCGCGAAAATGACGTTGTTGCAATGACGTTACTACCCATTAAAAATAACGATGCACAAAGGCCTACACCAATTGCAAGACCTGCTGATTCTGGATTATCAATATATCCTGTAATCAACTCTATATTCCCTTCCTTCACGAATAAAACAAAGAATAACATAATTGGCATAACGAAAGTTTGTACAATGCAATTTAAGAAAAATTGCGGTGTACGGAATAACGTTTTAAATTCTTTTTTCACATACGCTTTTAAATGTGAACTTTGTACTGTTGATTTCTGTAAACCTTCCGCCGAAATAACTTGTTTCTTTGCTGTACTCGTTGAAAGTCCAATTACCCCTTTTAAATATGTACGCTCTGCAATGTAATAAAACAACACAAAGAATACAAATGAAATAAGCGCAAAGATGATTACGTATAAAGGACCCTTCCAATTCGCATTTTCTACTAATGCGACTGCTCCAAAATATGTAGTTGGAAAATAATTTGTCATTTGTACTATAAGAGAAGATTGATTATTTACAAGGTATTCCGCAGCCCCGTCTCCAGAAAACGCACTTTTATTTCTCCACTGCATAAATACGTTAATTCCTACAATAAATAATATACTTACGATTCCAATAAATATATTTCCTCGATCTTTATTTTTCGCTATATTTGTATACCTCATAATAATTGTCATCAGTAACGAAGCTAATACTAACGGCACGATTGGGAAGAGTAAGTAAATGAAAATCATATATATGTAATATGTAATAAATGCGCCACTTTTTAAACCGTACGTAATGAAGATTGGTAATAAAATGAATGAACTCATTACGTACTGTGTAATTAATACCGTTAAAAATTTTGCCGAAATAATTTGCGCTGGTTTTAATGGTAACGGCAGTAACATTTCAATGTCATTGCTGTAGTAAAATACAGTTAAAATGTTCGTTATACTCATTAAAAATACCCATATACTCGCAATCGCCAATCCCATTGCAATAATCATTCCCGGCTCTTGCCCTAATTGTTTCAGACCTTCATACATTCCGTGTGTCATCGAACCAAATATTAAAAAGCCAACAAATAAAATAGCTGCAAATGAAAATAAATACGCCCATCGCTTCTTCTTATCTGTTATAAAATCTGCATAATTCAACTTTAATAGTACCTTTGTTAACGTCCAAATTTTACTCATTTCCCGTCATCTCCAAGAACATTTTTTCAAGTGATTCATTGGATTTAAAATGATCTCTCATTTCATCTAAATTTCCTTTAAACTGCAAATTCCCCTTATTAATGATAGCAACCCGGTCACATATTTTTTCTGCCACTTCTAATACGTGTGTAGAGAAAAATACAATCTTTCCTTTATCCGCATGCTCTCTCATCATTTCTTTTAAAATATATGCAGATTTCGGATCAAGTCCTGTTAATGGTTCATCTAAAATCCATACATCTGGTTCATGCACGAGCACACCAATAATAACGATTTTTTGTCTCATACCGTGCGAATAACTTTGAATTTGATCAGATAAAGCATTATAAAGATCAAACTTCTTTGCTAAAGATTCTATTCGTTCTTGTCTTACTTCTTTCGGCACTTCATACATATCAGCCATAAAGTTTAAATATTCAATTCCTTTTAAACGTAAAAACATATCTGGACTATCCGGCACATAACCAAACGTCTTCTTCGCTTCCATCGGATCTTCCATAATATTTTTTCCGTTAATCGTAATCGTCCCTTTGTCCACCCCGTGAATACCAGTAATCATCTTAATTGTCGTTGATTTACCCGCACCATTCGGTCCTAAAAATCCAAAGATTTCGCCGCTAGGTACAGATAAACTTAAATCTTTTACTGCATAGGTAGACCCATTATAACTTTTTGACACATTCGTAATTTCAATCATTCCATCCAATCCTTTCCTTAATTACCAAATAACTATATTGATATTATAGCATACTTCTATTTTAAGATTTTTACATTTTTCAGTTTATTTAACCTTTAAAATAAATATACACCCCTAATCCAACAACTAAAACGACAGCTAGTAAAATATAGATCATCGTAAGCCGTTTAATATTCCCTTTTGTCGCTTTACTATAATTCGCATCACCATTCCGCCCAATTAACACTGTTGCCACTACAGTAATCACTACAAGTAATACAACGATCATAATCCAAGTTAGCATTCCTTCCTCCCCCTCCTTACAACCATTTTACAATATTATCCTCTTTATTTCGCAGCATATTTCCTCTTTTTACTATTATTATGAAAAGAATTGGAAAACTATTATTACTATACATTATCTCATGTGATATATTTATAACATAACGTGATTTATTTCTAATATCGAAAGGAGAATCTATCATGAAAACAACTTGGATAAAATATTTAGGATTTCTCGGTTTCTTCGGTTTCCTCGGATTTTTTTATGAAAAAGGATTGTTTACTATGTTCTGTTTCTTCTCCTTTTTCACATCGTATAGAACAGTTCAACACGATGAACTGTTTGAACAAATTGTCAATAAATCGTGCCGCAATGCATTTATCGTTACGTTACTAACTACCGCAATCATTATGTTTATTGAAATGTTATTTCCAAACACTACACTACAAGAAATTGATATCGCTCTTATTTTTGGCACACTCATTCTTACGTTCGTTTTTTCTATGTTCTTTTATGATAAACCTGTTGATGAAATGGAAGATGCACCATGGCGTTCGTAACCAGGATAAAAGAATACCGTGCCAAATTGAACATGACACAAGAAGATTTAGCGAAGCAAGTTGGTGTACGCCGTGAAACAATTAGCCACCTTGAAAAAGGTAAGTATAATCCTTCATTGCAACTCGCTCACGATATAGCGAAGGCACTTCATAGTACGATTGATGAGATTTTTATTTTTGAGGATAAATAAAAAATACCGTCATTCTTTCCAAGAAGAATGACGGTATTTCTCATCGATTATCCATATAAAACCGCATGAAATACGCCTAATAGTAAGTATTGATCCTCCATGTAATCTCCATCATATGCATTCATCTCGATGTAATACATATCTTCCTCAAGACGAATATTCCAATCTGCGATTAAATAGCCTTTTCGTAATAATTTTCCCATTCCAAATGAAGTTTTATGAACAACATATTCTTCTGCCTTATATGTAAAGGTAAATATAAAATTTGCATCCAATAACTTTCCGTCACATACAAGTATTTCATGCTCTGCATCATTATTATCGATGTACGTTACTAAAATCTTTCTTTGGCGCTGCCTACTTACATCCTTTGCAATGACGCGAATATTGTTCTTAATATCCTTTATTTCATAAATGATATTACTACCAATTTTCGGAATAAAATCCAGCACTCTCATCAGCGTATTTTTATAATAGCCCCGTACTACGCCTACTTGCTCACTTCCATTATAAACCTCTATCGGCGTCGTATCCGCTTTACTATCACATGGTCGTTTGTAAGAGAGCTGCATCATTCGCTCTCCTCTTAAGTACTGATCAAACGTCACAGGATATTCTATCATGCGCAGTTCTTTATTTAGCTCATACAAATAGCGTTGAACACTCTCTATTAATGTTGTAGTAGCTATACGCTCTTGAAGTTCAAATTCTTGCCAACTGGAAGAAACATTCCATTGATTATGATCCTCTTCATAGAAGAAACCAAGAATTACCTCTTCACGGTCAGCCGTTTCATATTTCATAGGCACGTTCTGCCCATGTTGAACTTGTTCCATCCACTGACCTAAATAAATGCCCAGCTCTGCAACCTTCATACGTGACTTTTGAAAAAATACGCTATCACTCGCGCAAATCGTTACATCTCCTTCGATAAAGCCCTTTGAATAAGCATCATACCGCGGCTCATCCTTCTGCGGAAGATTCTTGTCTAACTCAAATAAAAAAGTTAACATTCTTTATTCACCTCTAGTTGTTACACTAATCATACATGACATCGCATCACTCTGAGAAACTATTTATATACGTATATTTAATTCACGCATTATAACACGTGAATGACCTTGTATAGTAGCGTTATTTTTTGTTCTATATCTTAGTATATGAACTTATATGAGCGATTTTTCAAATATATCTATCGCAACTTACAATATATCATCGATTTTTCAAATATATCTATCACAACTTACAATATATCATCGATTTTTCAAATATATCTATCACAACTTACAATATATCATCGATTTTTCAAATATATCTATCACAACTTACAATATATCATCGATTTTTCAAATATATCTATCACAACTTACAATATATCATCGATTTTTCAAATATATCTATCACAACTTACAATATATCATCGATTTGCCGACAAATATCAGCACACTTAAAATGAGGCTACTTTTTCTCCCGCCAACTCCACAATTTCTAAAATTTGTAGCAGACTCTCCACTTCATAAGTCGGCTTAACTTCTGCCCTATTTTCTTTCGAACTCGGATTATACCAACACGTATCAATGCCGTAGTCTTCTCCGCCTTTCATATCAGAAGTTAGCGAATCTCCGACTATTAGTACACTTGATTTATCCGTAATTCCAAATTTCTCAAATGCATAATCAAAAATCTCACGTGCTGGCTTTTGATGACCGACTTCCTCAGAAATAATAATATGATCAAAGAAATTACATAAAGGCGAATTTCCGATTCTTGATTGTTGCACTTTTGTATATCCGTTCGTAATGATACCTAACTTGCAATCTTGTAGATTTTCACATAATTGTACTGCACCTTCTATAAGGTGTACTTCTTTCCCTAAGTTTTCAAGATATACATCACTAAATTGCTGCGCATCTACGTTTATATTATGAAGTGCAAATAATTGTCTAAATCGATCTACTGCTAATTCGCTTAGCGTAATCATTTTATTTTCTAAATCTCTCCATAATCCATTACTAATCTCTTTATAACTTGCAAGATAATCACTATACCCTGTAGGCATGCCAAACTGTACAAACGCATTATGTAATGCGTGTCTTTCCGTTTCAGGGAAATCTAATAATGTATCGTCTACGTCGAATAATATAAATTTGTATTTCATGATGTTCTCCTCAACTCCTATATTCTCATAGCTTAATTATAACAACAATAGTAAAAGGAGGCTAATCCAAATCAGCCTCCTTCTCATTATTAATCTTCTAGCAATAACTCTTTCATTTCCTCTAACGACTCTTTCGTAAAGCCAAGAGCTTTTTCGGCGTATGCTTCAACTGATCCGTATTGCTTTTGGATTACATCAATCGCAGCTTGTAAATATTCAGCACGTGCTTCAAACATTGCACCTAATATCGCTCTGCTCTCATCGTTTTGTAATTTCGCACCTAAAAAGGCCATCATTTTTTCATTTAGCTTTTCACGGAAACCGTTACTTAGTAAGTAGTCTTCCATTACTGTTTTTTCCGGTACACCTAGTAAAAGTAATAATAGTGCTGATCCGAATCCAGTACGGTCTTTTCCAGCTGTACAGTGGTTTACTAACGGTAAGTTTTCCGGATTTTGCGCTAAGTTTAAGAAGCTTACAAATGCCTCGTTACCACTTACGAAATCTTGATTCATTTTCACAAGATACTCACCTGGTTTTCCTAACATAGAAAGGTCACCAACTTGGAAAAATTCATTTATATTTAAGTCTTTCGCTAAATCTTGCATAACTGGTAAGCACACTTGACGAGCACCTGTAATCTCTGGGTTTGGCTTATGCTTCACTTCAAAGTCTGTACGGTAATCACAAATTAACTTTAAACCAGACTTTTGTAAATACGCAATATCCCATTCTGTTAGTCCTGCCAATTCTTCAGAACGGTACAACTTGCCCCATTTTACTTTACGGCCTTCAGTCGTTTCATATCCTCCCATATCACGGAAGTTAAACGCGCCTTGCAATGGCAATCTACGCTCAGCTACTGTCACTGCTTGTCCATTACTTCCTACTAGTCTAAAATATGGACGTTCATTTTCACTCGGGTTTTCAATTGTATATGATGATTCTCCATTTACCGTTGCAAGTAATTCTCCATTTTCCTCAATATGCTCTGGTGAAGTACTCCAGTAAATGCGAACTTCTTCTATACTATTTTCCCATTTTATATATAACGTGTTGTCTTCATTTCTTTCTACAGTTGCTTGTAGCCAATTTCTCTGCTGCTCCATTCTTTCACCAACGCTTTCTCTTATAATCGAATCTTACTCTATTGTATTATAGGAATAACTACTTTGTCGTTCTCATTTTTCTTTTTATCTTACAAACAGGCGAAAAGTTCTTTTACTTGTTCAAAATTTGTACACGGGTTTCCTCGAAATACATATGCAATTTGTTCCATGCCTAAATCCTCATATACAACTGTTCCCCGCTCTCTATGCGAATAAAACTCTAACCCATTTATAATCTGTTTAACGCCATAGTTCGTTATCCATGAAGAAACAGGATAATACAATTTATTTTTATGTCTACAAACCCAAAGTGCATATAGTTTATTACCTTCGTCCCAGTATACATACTGCGTTTTATCATTCCCTAATCCGACCGATTCGAGCTTCCAACTTATCTTTTCATGAATTGGCAAGTTCGAATATGATACATCATCTGGAGCACTCCACCCTCGACATCTTCCTATCTCACCAATTCCATCTCTTTTTGCTTGAAAGCTCAATAGGTGAAATGGTGTATGTAATATCATTTTCGCGAACTCCATATTTACTGGTTGTAACCCGAATAGAAATCTTTCCATTTCATCTTTGTTTACATATCCACGTTCAATAGAAATTTCAATTTGTGTTTTCCATTTAGATGTAACATAACTTTCTTTCCCCTTGTAATTTATACCTTTCCAATACACAAGCCCTTTATATTGAAAACAACATCCTTTCGCCTGAGAAATACAACTATCAGGGAATACTGGCTCCATTATATCGAGAAAAAACTCTTTTACCCGAAACATTCCGGTTAGAGTAACAACTTGAAACCAAAAACTTTCCCACTTTTCACCTTCATAACGTTCTGAAACTTTTTCAATTTTCCAGCCTTCTAACAATACATCTGGATACAGTAAAGCCAATGAATGAAATGTTTGCTTTAACATATATAGCCTCTCCCGCTAAATGAGTTCGCGAGAGTACGTCATTCATCCTTTAAACCTTCCTCACATACCGCTCAGTACAACTCAGCAACTGACATCCATTCTTTTCAAAAACATCCTTCATCCACTCATTTTGTACATTTGTCTCACCAATATAATAAGATGCACCTATTTCCTTTAAGACAAACATCGCACCTGCAAATAGTGCAGCTTCATATCCCTTATTACGCATATTTGGAGTAACTGCGAAGTACATAAGTTTCCCCTCTTCTAACGTCCCCTTTTCAATATGCGGAATTACAATTCCTATCGGCTCTTCATCGACACTCGCTGTTAAACAATGTTCTTTCCACTGCTCACCAATTTCTTCTAGCATCATATGTACAAATTGATCATAAACGACTAGTTCTCCCGTCACTTCATTCCACAGTGAATAAAAAGCCTCTTCTCCAACTTCTTCAATAAGCTTAAAATCAATTTCACTTTCTACATCTTCTACTTCATATATATCTTTAAATACAATCATGTTTTCAGTAACATATTCAAATGAATACGTGTCGAAACATTTTTTATACACATCATAATTTAGACTTTTTGAAGAGATTTCAAAATGTAGTTTTTCTAATCCATCTTTTTCAGCTTCAGCAACGCAATATTGCACCATCTCTTCTAATTGCTCTTCTGTAAAAACCTCTGCATTATTTTCTTTTATCATAATAGAAGAAGCACTTCTTCTTATTTTAAAATGTTTTTCTAACTGTTCTATCGTCGTCATATTCTTCCCTCATCTATATCATACTCGAATTTCTAATCGTTCTCCTTGCATGAGCAGGATTGTCCTTGAATATATAGAATACTAGAAAAGATCGCATCTTTAAAGTGCGGAGGAGGTTCTCCAGTGGATATTACAGCATTGCAACAACAGTTAGAGCTTATACAACAAAATGACTATACGCAACTGCAACATATAGATATAAATGAGTTAACTTTGAACATGCTTCAGTATATCGGAACGACTGATAGCTACGTTCGTTACCAACTTATATATAAATGTTTTGCGCATTTCATTCATCATGAATTCCTTATGGACGATCAGCTGAAATTACTGTTACAAACTTGTTTAAGTGATGAGTATTTATATTGTGACATTTACTCCCCACATACAGATGGGGTTTTCACACGTTCTTACACTGTTTCGTTAATTGCGTTAATACTCCAATTCGCTAATTCGCACTACTTTTGTACAGAGGAGGATATCGAAGAAATAAAAAATAAACTCATTACATATACAAACTTAGAAACGGATTTTCGAGGCTATATTGAAAACAAAGGATGGGCTCATTGTCTTGCTCACGTATCTGATACTTTCACCGAAATTGTTCATAATACGTATACGACCTTTGAATGGTACGAAGAATTAATTCATTGTTTATTAAATAAAATTTTTATTCCATCTGACCTTTTTCATAATAATGAAGATGAACGCATTGCTACTCCATTACTAGCAATGCTGTATCATGATTTTCCTCAAAACGAGTTAATTTCTATTATTCATAAAAAAATAAAAAGGCTTCCTCAAATTAGAAAACGCCTTTCGCTTAATGAGTATTGTATTTTATGCGCCAACATTAAAACCTTTTTACGCACATTATTTTTCAGAACGAAAGATGACCATAACTTAGCTTTTACAGCGCGTAAAACAGAAAGAATGTTAAAAGAACTCCCTAACTATTATTAAATACAAGGAGCAAAAATATGGGCTACATTGAAGACATGAGAAATCTAGTAGGAAATCATCCACTTATTTTAATAGGATCACATGCCATTATATTAAATGAAAAAGATGAAGTATTACTGCAGCTCCGGACAGATTTTAACCGATGGGGCATTATTGGCGGTGCATTAGAATATAACGAAACGTTAGAAGACGCGTTAAAGCGAGAAGTATATGAAGAAACTGGACTTATCATCAAAAATCCAGAACTATTCCGTACATACTCAGGACGAGACTTCTTTCAAATCTATCCAAACGGCGATCAAGTACACGGTGTACTCGTTGTTTATATTTGCCGCGAATTTCACGGGGAGCTTATATGTGATAAAACTGAGTCAAAAGAATTACGTTTCTTTCCGCTTGATGAGTTACCTAGCACTCTTCATCCAGTCATTGAGGGGATTCTTCGAGATTTTCATCACTCTAATTAAAAATAGAAATAAAACAACCTCATTTCCCGTCATTACAACGTGAAATGAGGTTGTTATCGTTCACCGTAAATCCCTATTTCCCCAAAATGATATTAATGCTCTCTTTCTACAACTTAATATCCCTTTATAAAAAGGATAGTTATATAAGAAACAATAAATGAAAGAATAGTATACATGCCAACCCAAAAGAAAAATGCTGGATCGTGCACTGTAACATTTAACATAAGAAAAATAAGAAATGTTACTATTGGCATCACATAAAATGTACCTACTTTATATGCTCCAGCTATTGAAACAATACAAACAAGCAATGGATATATACAGAAAATAAAAATGATTTCACTCAATGTTATGTCCCCCTTTCTGCAGAAATAATAGGTTTCTCGTAAACATTTGGGGGAACAACAAAATTTTATTTTTTATCAGTTATTAGTAAATATAATGTTAGATTGTTATCTCAATCTGATTCCCTTCAGGATCATTTACTACACTTTCATAGTAACCATCCCCTGTAGTTCGTGGGCCGTTTAACACAGGGTACCCTGCTTCTCTTAATGTATGAGTTAATTCGTTCACCTTTTCTTTATTACCTACAGAAAAAGCAATATGCGCATATCCTACTGTTTGTGTTTTTATTTTATCGTCTATCCCTACTTGTCTCATAAGTTCTAGACGCGCACCACCTTCAAAAGTTATGAAATAAGATTCAAACTGCTTTTTCGGATTGTGATATAAGCTATTTTCTTCACCATTAAAGTACTGTTTATAGAAATCACACATTCCTTCTAAATCATTCACCCAAATTGCTACATGTTCAATTTTCATAATCGACACCTTTTCTTTTATGTTATTCAACTGACAATTGGATGCTTCATTGCCAGCACATTTAATTTTCTTTATTCGTTCTAGTAATCATAAGATCAAGTCCAAGACTTTTTAATCCATATAAATAATCTTCTTTCCAATTACTCACTGTTATTTTCGGAATATGTTCCGCCGGAATGTACTGCGGACAAGTTTTTACAATTTGCTCTATTACAAATTCATTCACTTCATCATCACAGAAGATAAAGGCATGAGGGTTAATAATAGCTATACATGTAGCTATTAAACGAGTAATAGCATCTATATTATATTCCTCTGAATTATTCGAATCCCCACTTCTCAAAGCTTGTAAGAAATTTTTATTATCATACTGCGGAACGAAAGATATCTCTCCTGAGAAACATGTACTTCCGCGTACGACATCTCCATTTACCATAATCCCCGCACCTGGGCCATTTTGACCTGAATACAAATATACAAGAGAGGAATTGTCATTATTCCCCGTGTTTTTATGATACCCGAGCACTGCAGCATTCATATCGTTTTCTATTACTACTGGTATAGAAAACAGTTCCTCAAAGTGACTTTTCAAATTAAAATTTTGAAACTTTTCATATCCAGGAATATAGAAAATACGCCCATTATCGACCGCACCAGGGACACCAATTGATATAGAACTTATTTTTGGAAACATAGCTATAAGACTTTCTATATGTTCTGTTAATACGCTTAGTCCCGCATCAATTAATGCACTTGAAGTACTCCCTTGTTCTTTTACTTCCCCTAAACAGTTAAAAATTGTATAATTCGTCTCATTTTTTTCTAAAAATATCGCTAATCCTAACATATATTCTGGATTATACGCATATCGTTTCGCTCTTCTTCCGCCACTTGAATCATCTAAACCGACTAAAGTGACTTCACCATCTTGTTTCATATTTTCTATAAATTTACTTATCGTTGGAAAACTAATTTCTAATGTATTACTAAGTTCAACTTTCGTCGCACTTCCTTGCTCTAGAAGAGCCGTACGAATGCCGCGAAGGATCGTCTCTTTAATCGATTTTTGAGTAACAAATTGTTCACTCAAATCGCTCACCACCTTAATCAACATACTTATTAAACACTTTTAATAAGTTGCGTTGACAATATATCATACATCATTTTCTAAAGCAATAGAGATGATATATTTCCGCTGCATGCAATCCTTATTTAGCTCGGTGTATTCTCTCTTGTAATAGACGATACAATTCCAGACAAAAGAACAAATAATAAAACAGCTAGCAAGGCATTACGTATTCCGAATGCTTCCCCAAGTATCCCTAAAAATGGTGGTCCGACTAAAAACGCTGTAAAACCGATTATAGAAACTGCAGCAACATTAGAAGTCGCATTTTCACGGTCATCTCCAGCAGCTGACAGACCAATTGGGAACCCTAGCGCTGCACCAATCCCCCACAGTACTACGCCAAATGCTAGAAAATACGAATTACCCCCAAATATTACGATTGAAATTCCTAGAATCGCCATCATAATAGTGGCACGTACGACAGCGACACGACCGAATCGATCAAGGAAATAGCTGCTACACATACGAGTTAACGTCATTGCTAATACAAAAATTGCGTACATAATAGAACCTGCCACTATACTTTGCTCATGTCCATCTACCATCACGATAGGTAGCCAATCATTTGCACTACCTTCTGCAAATGCCATTCCAAGCACAAAAAGACCAATTAAAAGCACCTTTTTTTCCATACGTAAGGAAGTACGCTTCTCTCTCCTTTTGTTCCGCGATTTCTCCTTCTTTCCTGTTCCATGCGGAAGAAAACGATACACCATACATACAAGTAATAGAAACATGACCGAAATCACAAGAAACTGATACAGAATCGGGATGTGAAGCGACGCTGCGACAGAACCACTGAGCGCGCCTACTAAAGTTCCTACACTAAAAAAGCCATGGAATTTCGGAAGAAGAGTTGTTCCTAATTTCTGCTCAATGGAAGAACCTTCTACATTCAATGCGACTTCCGCCAATCCGTAGCCTACTCCAAATACTAGTAAGCTACTAAAAGCCCCCATACTAGAAACAAAATAAATATTTATACCTAAACAAATCAATCCAACAATCATAAAAAACATACTGCCTATAATAACGTCTCTAGCTCCCTTACAGTCAATGAAGCGGCTTGCACTCAGTAAACCAATTATTGAACCAACAGATAGTCCGAACAAAATCCAGCCCATTTCTGCATTTGACACTGCTAAAACATCTCGAGTAGTTGCTGTTCTTGAAATCCATGTAGCAAACGCGACACCTGGCAAAGCAAATAAGAGAAAAAGAGCGTTTCGAGAGGCAAGTAATGTCTTTGTATGATTGTCCGCACTATATTTCTCCATATGAAACACCTTTCACATTGTCTATACGATAAGACACCAGTTTATTCATATACCCGTAAAAAACGATTTCTATAAGTCTATCGTTTTAATAACTTTAGCTGGATTACCACCAACAACTACATTATGAGGTACATCTTTTGTCACAACTGCCCCTGAGGCAATTACAGCATTGTCTCCAATTGAAATACCCGGGTTAATTATAGCTCCCCCGCCAACCCAAACGTTGTTACCAATCTTTACAGGCTTTCCATATTCTTTACCAGAATTCCGTTCCACCGGATGTAAAGGATGAGTGGCCGTATAAATATGGACACCTGGTGCAAACATACAATTATCACCGATTCGTACTTCACAAACGTCCAAAATCACACAATTAAAATTTGCGAAAAAGCTCTTTCCAACATGGATATTGTAGCCGTAATCACAACGAAAATCAGGATTAATTTGGGCTTTCCCATCAGCTGAAGAACCTAAAAGCTGATTTAATAACGTAAAACGCCTCTCATCTCCTGTCTCCATCGCCTCGTTATAAAGGCGTGTTAAACGTTTTGCCTCCACCCTATCAGCCACTAATTCTTCATCCTCCGCAACATACATTTCTCCCGCTAACATCTTTTCTTTCTCCGTTTTCATACATTCATCTCCTTTTTTATTGAATGAGATTCACTTATTAAACATGTTTAATAAGTAACCCTATATTAGCATACTTTTTAATATATGCAACTAATAAGTTCGGGAAAGAAATGCGAACTCCTTGCTCTACGTATCGATATGAAGAATAATTTATATCGAAAAACGAGGGAACGCTCAGCGCCCCCTCTCAAATCCAATCCGTTTCTTTATTTCTGCTAAATGTACCTTCGCGATTTCTCTTGCCCGCTCAGCACCTTTTTCTAACGCTTCGTATAATAAGCTCGGTTCGTTCATATACATCTCATATTTCTCACGAGGTCCAGCTAACTCACGGTCTACAACACGGAATAGCTCTTTTTTTACATCGCCCCATCCGATTCCAGTCTCATACTTTTCACGCATCGACTGTATTTCATCTTCGGTCGCAAACTCTTTATATATCATAAATAATGTTTCTAATTCTTTCGGTTCATTTGGAAGTGAAGAATCTGTTTTGATTTTAAATATTAATTTTCGAAGTTTTTCTTGCTCTGCAAATAATGGGATTACATTTCCGTAACTTTTACTCATTTTCCTTCCATCAAGACCAGGTAAAATAGCTCCTTCTTCTTGTATGACATACTCCGGTAGTGTAAATGTCGTGCCAAATGTATGATTAAAATACGTCGCAATATCACGCGCGATTTCAATATGCTGAATTTGGTCTTTTCCAACTGGTACATGGGTAGCTTGAAATAATAATATGTCAGCTGCCATTAAAATCGGATACGTATATAACCCCATATTCACTCCTGCATCGACCTCTAACCCCGCTTCTTTATTTTGCTCCACCTTCGCTTTATACGCATGAGCACGGTTCATAAGTCCTTTCGGAGTTAAGCAAGCTAATATCCAAGCTAATTCTAGAATCTCCGGCACTTCTGTTTGTCTATAAAAAATAACATCTTCCCCAAGTCCAAGCGATAACCAAGTAGCTGCTACCTCTTTCGTATAACTGCTGAACTTTTCTGAATCATGCACAGCATTTAACGCATGATAATCAGCTATAAAGTACAATGCTTTTCCTTCATTATTCTTTGACATTTGCAATGCAGGTTTAATCGCACCAATATAATTTCCTAAATGCGGATAACCTGTAGGCTTAATTCCTGTTAACATTATTTTCTCACTCATACTAACTCCTCCTTTCTCAAAATAAAAAGAGCCCCTCATCCTTAAAAAAGGACGAGAGACTCCCGCGGTACCACCTTAATTAGCTATCATTAGCTCACTTCATACTTCAATAACGTGAAGTAACCGTCTTTACCTACTCATTTCAGTTAGAAGCTCCAGAGCCCATTCCATATTCATCCCTTACTGATTTCCACCACATATCAGCTCTCTGAAAAGTTTCGAATATGTACTCTTCTCTTTCATTGCTTTTTCGTTATTTTTTTACAGTTTATCACATTTCACTTCCAAACAAACCCGAATTTTCTATTTTATATAGCAGGAATTTCCACTTCAATTGTCTAATGATATATAGGTTTGCAGAAATATTCGAAACAACTTTGGAGGTTTTTTCATGGTAAAATATATATCCATTTTAGGTTCCACAGGATCCATCGGCACATCTGCATTAGATGTTGTTTCAGCTCATCCTGAACATTTCAAAATCGTCGGTTTAACCGCAAATTATAACATTGATCTTCTTGAGCAACAAATCAAAACGTTTCAACCTCGTATTGTAAGCGTTGCGACAAAAGACTTAGCAGACACGCTTCGTACGCGTATTTCAGCAAATACAAAAATCACACACGGGACTGATGGCTTAATTGCAGTAGCTACTCACCCTGATTCAAATCTTGTATTAAGTTCTGTTGTCGGTGTTTCAGGATTACTCCCAACAATTGAAGCATTAAAAGCGAAGAAAGATATCGCCATCGCTAATAAAGAAACGTTAGTTGCAGCTGGACATATCGTAACTGAACTAGCGAAACAAAACGGATGTCGCTTAATTCCAGTAGATAGTGAGCATTCAGCTATTTTCCAATGTTTAAACGGAGAAAATAATAAAGAGATTGAGAAGTTAATTGTAACAGCTTCCGGTGGTGCTTTTCGTGATAAAACACGTGAAGAAATGCAAACATTACAAGCTAAGGACGCTTTAAAACATCCCAACTGGTTAATGGGCGCAAAACTAACGATTGATTCTACCACATTAATGAATAAAGGGTTCGAAGTAATGGAAGCGAGATGGCTATTTGATATTCCGTATGAAAAAATTGATGTAATGATTCATAAAGAAAGTATCATTCATTCTTTAGTAGAATTTATTGATGGATCAGTTATGGCACAGCTCGGTGCTCCTGATATGAGAATGCCTATTCAATATGCGTTTCACTATCCTACTCGGCTACCTTCTTCCTATGAAAAATTAAATTTATTAGAAATCAGTAGTTTACATTTTGAAAAACCAGATTTAGAGAAGTTCCCTTGTCTACACTACGCATATGAATGTGGCAAAATCGGTGGTACTACTCCCGCTGTATTAAATGCAGCAAATGAAATTGCGAATGCACGATTCTTAAAAAATGAAATTGTCTTTTTCGATATTGAAAAAACAATTTACAAAACAGTTGAAGCTCATCATAACATAAAAGACCCTTCACTAGATGCTATATTAGAAGCGGATCAATGGGCGCGCCAATATGCAAATGAATTATTAATAAAAAAGAGCTAAAACAGTTCCCACTGTTTTAGCTCTTTTTTCACGTATTTAACTTAACAAATCTATAACCGTGCGTAACTAACACTTTTAATATCGCATATCCTGGAATGGCTAAAATAATGCCCATAATCCCGAATAAGTTTCCGGCAGTTAAAATGATAAATATGATTGTAATTGGGTGAATATCTAGCTTTTTCCCCATTACTTGAGGAGAAATAAATTTACCTTCTGCTAATTGTACAACCATCATAACGATGATTACTTTTAACACCATTGCTGGCGAGTCGATAAATGCGATAATTAACGCTGGTGTAATAGCAATAATTGGTCCTACGTACGGAACGATATTTACAATCATCGCTAAAATCGCAAGTAGTACCGCATATTTAATACCGATAATAAGGTAACCGATTAATAGCATAATACCGATAAACAAGCTCACGATAATTTGACCTCTAATATACGAGCTAATCGCATAGTGCATATCATCTAGTATTCTCATTGCTGCTGGTTGTCTTTGTTCTGAAATGAATTTTAAGAAGTGATTCGGCAATTGTTCGCCATCTTTTAAAAGATAGAACAATATAAATGGAACCATTACAAATGTTAAAACAACCTCTGTAACAGTACTCAAGAATCCAGTTACATTCCCAGTTACTGATGATAATGACTTTGTAAAATCAACTGTATAGTCTTTTACCATATTCGCAACATTAATATTTAAATTCTCCTGAATTTTACCAAGTAAATTACTTTCCCCGAATCTACGCGCTGCTTGTTCAATCTCATGGCCAAAGTACGGTAAGTTATCAATTAATGCATCAATTTGATCTTTAATAATAGGGATAACCGTTACAACTAAAAACACAAATAATCCAATTACTATTAAGTATATTGAGGCTATCGATACGATTCTTGAAACACCTTTCTTTTCTAAAAGTGAAACGAATGGATGCAAAATATAGAATAGCACGCCCGCCAATAGTACTGGGAAGAAAATTGTTTTTAAAAATACGATAAACGGTGTAAAAACAAATGATATTTTTGTTAGTAATAAAATATTAATAAACAATAACGCAAATCCAAGCAATACCGCCAAATAATTTTGTTCTCTAAAAAACTTTCTTAACTTATCTCTTTTTCTTATATTTATTTTCTCCAATGAAACCACCTCTTCGAATGATGAAAAGCCCTTATTCAGGGCTCTTCATCATAATCTATATCTCTATTTCCTTACAGCTTTCACTACAAATGATACAATAAGAATTAACACGATTGCACCTAATAATGCTGGTACGACATGAATCCCACCAAATGATGGCCCAAAGGATCCAAATAATCTACCACCTAACGAAGCACCTAATAAACCTGCGATAATATTTCCGAACATACCACCCGGGAAATTTTTATCCGTTATAGAACTAGCAATTGCACCTATAATAGCACCAACTATTAATGTGATAATCCATCCCATTTTTAGTCCTCCATTTCTATTATAGTTTGTATGATTCAATACAAACATATGTATTTATCATTGCTAATCATATTTCACTATAGAAATATATTTACTACTATTTTACATATGGAGATACATATATTATATGCAAAAAAGAAAAATATTGTCAAACTCACCCATAAAGAAATTATATTAATATACCATATTCAAAGGAGACATCATTATCTATGATTCTTAAGGTAAATTCCACTTCTTTTGAAGTAGCAACATCCATTTTACAAGTTCAAATTCCAGCCTATAAAGTTGAAGGGGACTACTTAAATAGTACTGCCATACCCCGTTTATATGATACTGTAAACGATATTCAAAGTTGCGTTGAAACATTCTATGGATATTTTTTTGAAAATAAACTTGTCGGCTTTATTTCTTTTGCACAAGAAGAAAAACTAATTGATATCCACAGGTTAGTTGTATCGCCCGATTTTTTACAAAAAGGAATTGCAACGAAACTCCTAATTTATATATTTAACATGTTCCCTTCTTCTATGACATACATTGTACAAACAGGTAAAGCGAATACCCCTGCTATCGCATTATATAAAAAACACGGCTTCCTTGAAGTAACATACACCGAACTACCTGATGGAATAGTACTTACACAATTAAAAAAAACAGAAAAAACAAAATAATTTGACTAATCATTTTGTTTATGTTACCTTTTACCTTATAATACCTTTTGCTGAGTCCAAATTTTGGAGCGGGGGAACCAATTTTGTAGCTATGCTACTTGGGGCGAATCTTTTTTAAGTAGGGAAACTCTCACTTCCCGAGTCCGACAGCTAACCTCGTAAGCGTAATGGGAGAGGAAGGTGCTTTTTGCCTATGTTACACATCTTGCCTCCTTAATTATAAATATGGGATCGATATCAAATAGTCACCTATATTTATAGAAAAGGAGATATGTATTATGTTACGTTTATCTGATCACGCAATAAAAATGATGGAGCAAAGACTTCGACTCGAACAACATCGCACATATCAAGCAAATAAAATTGTAGATAACTTACATCATAAATACTTCTTTCAACATATTTTTCAGCCAAAAAGATAAAGCGAAACTTTAATCAGTGGGGGCATCCCCACTGATTATTAGTTAAACCAATCGGGCTTTTACGGTCCGTTGATCTACCACCTAACTTCTTTACTCTAGCTGAATTTTGTAGTGGGTGTCTTACTGCCCGTTAATGCAGGATAAAAAATTGTTCATTTAACATCAAAAACACAAGGTGTGTCTAAAAAGACATTCCTTGTGTTTTTATATTTCTTATAATATTCTCACTACATTTAAACTTGCCGTAATCGTACCTGCTATTGTAGTCACATGCCCAACACCGAGCGGGCCATTTTGTAATATAAACGTTGAATTTGCACTAGCTACATTTACAAGAAGCGTATTTGAAATAGATGGTTCCAATACTACAGTTGATGTCGTTACATTTTGTATAAAACTCCCTGTTACTTGTGTTCCATTTAATAGTAATCTTACAGATACTACTTCATTCCCACCAGTCGCGTCCCCTTGGAAATAGTAGCTTACTAAATATATTCCTGGCGTCGATACTGTGACAGTTGTAGCACTAGTTAAAGATACACCAGTTCCATATACAGTGGATCCCGAGTTAATAGGAATATTGGCATTTGCTGCAATTGTACTTGTTGATGTAGAAAAGAAATAGCCACCACCTGTCGATATAGCAGATGATCCTGTTGCTCCAGTTAAGCCGGTTGGACCAGTGGCACCGGTTGGGCCTGTTACTCCCGTTCCCCCTGTTGCTCCAGTTATTCCTTGTATGCCTTGGATTCCAGTCGGTCCAGTGGCACCAGTCACTCCCGTCTGGCCGGTTGCTCCCGTCGAACCTGTTATCCCTTGGGGTCCTTGGATTCCTTGAAGACCTTGGGGACCCGTTTCTCCAGTCGGGCCGGTTGCTCCCGTTGGACCCGTTATCCCTTGGGGTCCTTGGATTCCTTGTAGACCTTGGGGACCCGTTTCTCCAGTCGGGCCGGTTGCTCCCGTTGGACCCGTTATCCCTTGGGGTCCTTGAATTCCTTGAGGACCTTGGGGACCCGTTTCTCCAGTCGGACCGGTTGCTCCTGTTGGACCGGTTGGGCCCGCCTGGCCGGTTATTCCTTGTAGACCTTGAGGGCCGGTTGGACCAGTTGGGCCGATTGGACCTTGCACTCCTTGTATCCCCTGAATTCCTTGGGGACCAGTTGGACCAATTGGACCTTGGATTCCCTGAATTCCTTGAGGACCCGTTGCCCCTGTCGGACCGGTTGGACCTTGGGGACCTTGCACTCCTTGTATTCCTTGAGGACCGGTTGGGCCTATACTTCCTTGCGGTCCCTGGATACCTTGTATTCCTTGAGGACCGGTTGGGCCTGTTATGCCACTCGGACCTTGTACGCCTTGCACTCCTTGTGGGCCAGTTGGGCCACTCGGACCTTGTACGCCTTGTAGACCTTGTAAACCAGTTGGACCTGTCGCTCCCCTTACTCCTTGCTCACCTTGTATACCTTGAACCCCTTGTGGGCCGGTTGGACCGATTGGACCCTGTGCCCCTTGCACTCCTTGGGGACCTGTCGGACCGGTTGGGCCGATTGAGCCTTGTAATCCTTGTAGACCTTGCGGACCTGTCGGGCCGGTTACTCCTTGTATCCCTTGTGGACCTTGAATGCCTTGGTCACCCGTTGGACCTGTTGCCCCCATCGGCCCCTGCACCCCTTGCAAACCTGTTAAACCGGTTGCTCCTGTTGGACCCTGTATTCCTTGCACTCCTTGGATTCCTGTTGCTCCTGTTGCTCCGGTCGCCCCTGTTGCCCCTGTTGCTCCAGTCGGACCGGTTGGACCCCCTGGTGATCCTGCTGGACCGGTTGGACCTGTTGGGCCTCCCGGAGGACCCGTTGGACCCGTTGCTCCTGTTGGACCCGTTGCAGAACCAGTCGGACCGGTTACCCCAGTTGATCCGGTTAATCCAGTTGGACCTGGATCCCCTTGTAAACCAGTTGCCCCTGTCGGACCGATTACACCTTGCACTCCTTGGATTCCTTGAGAACCGGTTGGACCTACCTGCCCCATTTCTCCCTGGGGACCTTGTAAACCTTGAACACCAGTTTCCCCTTGTGGCCCCATTGGCCCCTGTTCCCCTTGGATTCCTTGAGAACCTGTTGGGCCTGTTGGACCAATTGGACCCTGTATTCCTTGTATTCCTGTTATACCTTGTAAACCACTACTTCCTAAATTACCTTGAACACCTTGTATACCAGTATTTCCAGTTGGACCTGTCGGACCATTGTCCCCTTGCACTCCTTGTATACCTTGTATTCCTGTTGGACCTGTCGGACCAACTTCTCCTTGCATTCCTTGTATTCCTTGTATTCCTGTTGAACCTGTTGGACCGATTGGACCAGGAATTCCTTGTATCCCTTGAATACCAGTTGGACCTGTCGGACCTCTTTCGCCTTGAATTCCTTGAACACCTTGTATTCCCTGTGGGCCTTGTTCTCCCATAGGTCCTTGACTACCTTGAGAGCCTTGTGGTCCAGTTAAACCTGTTGGACCTGTTGGACCATTTTCTCCCTGTACCCCTTGCACCCCTTGTATTCCTGTCGGACCTGTTGGACCGATTGGACCTTGTACGCCTTGTATTCCCTGCGGTCCAGTTGGTCCACCTAAAGCACCTGTTGGACCTGTTGGTCCAGTGGGCCCCGTAATACCTGGCGGCGGAAAAGGAATAGGTGCTTGAAACTTACTACACTTATCTTGATTCTTCACAAGCATCTCCTCCCGTTTGTAACGCATCAAACTATTTGTAATATGTTTAAGCTAGCTGTTATTACTCCCGCTAATGTCGTTACATGCCCAATAGCTAATGGACCATTTTGTAATGACAAAGTGGAATTTGGAGAAGTAACTTCAATTACCATCGTATTTGAAATCGCTGGTTCTAATATAAAATTACCTTTTGTAACATAAAGAATAAAACTCCCTGCGACTTGCGTTCCGTTTAAAACAAGCCTTACCGAAATCGTTTCATTCCCCAAAATTGCATCCCCTTGAAAATAATAACTTATTAAATATATCCCTGGCGTACTTAACGTTATAGTTGTCGCATTTGTTAAACTAACTCCTGCTCCAAAAATTGTAGAACCAGAATTAATTGGTATTAGCGCATTCGCTGCAATTGTACTCGTTGCAGTGGAAAAGAAATAACCGCCCCCACTAGGTAAACCAGTCGCTCCAGTCGCTCCTGCTATTCCCGAGAAACCTATTGATCCTACATTACCAGTTGCGCCTGTTGGTCCAACCGCTCCGTTTTGCCCCTGACTACCTTGCGCTCCAACTGGGCCTATACTACCACTAGCACCTGTCACCCCACTTGCTCCAATTGGGCCTTGCAAACCTTGAATTCCTTGTATACCTTGTATTCCTTGCGGACCCGTTGCACCTATATCGCCTGTCATTCCTGTTATTCCTTGTATTCCCGTAATCCCTTGAACACCTTGCAAACCTTGTGGTCCAGTTGACCCGGTTGCTCCAGTAGCTCCAGTTTCACCCATTGCACCAGTAATTCCAATATTCCCTTGTGGGCCTTGGGGTCCTTGACTACCTTGTGCCCCTTGGACTCCTTGAGGGCCAATTATACCGACCTCCCCTGTATTTCCTTGGGGACCTCTAATTCCTTGTGCTCCTGTTGGACCGATTATTCCTTGCACTCCTTGTATTCCTTGCACACCTTGAACTCCTGTTGGACCCGTTATTCCTTGTAATCCTTGAGGACCTTGCAAACCAATAGCTCCAGTCGGACCGATTATTCCTTGCACTCCTTGAAGACCTTGTGCACCTTGTGCACCTGTCAATCCCGTAGTCCCTTGTATCCCTTGAACTCCTTGAGGACCTTGTGCTCCAGCTGCTCCTGTTTCCCCTTGAATTCCTTGTACTCCTTGTATACCTTGCGCTCCAGCTGGACCCGTTGCTCCTCGGATTCCTTGTTCACCTTGAACTCCTTCCGCTCCTGTAACACCAGCTGGACCGGCTATCCCTTGTATTCCCACCATTCCTTGTGCACCTGTTGGGCCTATTACACCTTGAATACCTTGAATACCTTTAGGGCCTTCTGCACCTGTTGGACCAGTTACTCCACGCGTACCTTGTATTCCTTGAGAACCTTCTGCACCCGGTGGACCCGTTATACCTGGGTTACCTTGAGGACCTTGTGCCCCTTGGACTCCAACTGCTCCAACTACACCTTGGGAACCTTGGGCTCCCCTTACACCTTGAGGACCTGTTGGACCTGTTATACCTTGCACTCCTTGCGCTCCAATTGGTCCTATCCCCCCGCTTACACCTGTTGAACCAGTCGCACCCGTTGGACCTGATGGACCAGTCACTCCACTAGATGGACCAATTGGACCGGTTGTTCCCGTCGGACCGCCCGGTGGTCCTTCTGAGCCTTGTGTACCAGTAGGACCAGTTGCTCCTGTTATCCCTCGTACTCCTTTTGCTCCTTGAAAACCTGTGGATCCACTTACTCCTTGTATTCCTTGAACACCTTGTGGACCTTGAGGGCCTGTTACACCGGTTATTCCCTTTATTCCGCTTATACCTTGAGGACCTTGTATTCCAGTAGAACCAGTTGGTCCTACTACACCTTGTGCCCCTTGATCACCTTGGTGTCCTTGTTCTCCAGTAATTCCTTGTATTCCTTGAGGGCCGTCTTCTCCTTGTATACCAATAGCCCCTTGCTCTCCTTGTATCCCTTGAACACCTTGAGGACCTTGGGGACCAGTTATCCCTGGGACTCCAGTTACCCCTCTCTCTCCTTGTATTCCTTGTGCCCCCTTTTGTCCTCGCTCACCTATTTCCCCTTGTATTCCTTGTGTGCCCTGTATTCCTTGACTACCAGCAGGACCCGTAGCTCCCTGTGTTCCTTCTAATCCTTGTACTCCAATATCACCAATTGGACCTTGGTTTCCAATTAATCCTTGAGCACCTTGGAGGCCAGTTGGACCAGTTATACCTTGCTCTCCGGTATCACCAACAGCTCCTTGTATTCCCTGTGCTCCTGTTGTCCCTCGCGAACCTTGTATTCCCCTGATACCTTGAGGACCTTGGGGACCAGTTGCTCCCGTCGGTCCAGTCATCCCTGTTGGACCAGTTGCACCTATAAGCGGAAGAGGCAGTGCCACTCCGAATTTTTTGCAATTTTTATGATGACGCACAACAATCCCCCTTCCCTAAAATCATTACACCTTTTATATGAAATGCATTTTTTTTTAAAAAGTACACCTCTGACCTTATTTTTTTAAAAATAAAGAAGCCTATCATTTCAACTATTTGAAACGATAGGCTTCTTTTTATAAAACAATTTATTTCCTCGCCTTAATAATAAAAGTAGTTGGCACCATCCTAGCTTTATATAAAGAATAATATTTCGTAGACGGCTCAGCTAGTTCTCCATCAAACGAGCTCGATGGTTCAGGCTCTTCTATTCTCTCAATTGTAAAGCCTGCTCTATTTAACTCATTTATATATGTACTTATTTTTCTCTTATATAATATCGCTTGTACATTTTCTCCTTTAAATGCTTCAAACGTAATGGACGTTTCCTCATGATAAGAAGACTTTATAGCAACTTCTTCTGTACCATACTGTAAGTTTGAATATACTGGGTGCTCCCAACTAAAAATAAAACTTCCTCCTGGCTTTAAATAGGAATAAATAAGCTTTACTGGTTTCCCTAAATTTGAAGTCCAACCTAATGCATAAATGGAATATACAATATCAAAATACCCTTTCGGAATATCTCCTTCTTCTTCCATTGCTCCGCATACTAACTTTGGATTCCAATCCTTTAACATCTTATTCGCTATTTCAATTTGTGTACTCGAAAGATCAAGCCCCCATAATTCCTCTGCCCCTTGTTCCGCCATATATTGCAACGAATGCCCACTTCCACAGCCAATATCAAGAACCTTTTTCTTTCTGATTGAATCGAACAAACGAATCTCATCTTCAGACGCTGTATACGGACCGTATCTAGGCAAACAATCAACTTGAAAGAAATAAGGTGCAACTGTATCCCAACACTTTTTATTTATAGCTAACATTTGTGTGCCTTCCATATCCTTTATTCCCCCATCGATTTTATTTCTCCTAATATAAATTACACACTATAATCTGATCTCCCTTTTCTTTTCGCCCGGTAGTTTTTCACTTTCGCAATCGTACCGCATGCTCTTCCTCCTTCTTCTCCAGCATACATACCGCACCATCTTTTACTTCCATTTCGCGAATAATCATAAAATACCCAGCGACAATCTGGACATGCTTTTAACCTTCCCCACACATTTTCTTGAATTGACATTAACACAATGCTTAACACTTTTGTATACACATTCTCTTCATATACTGGTTCATATGTAATACCTTTCATATCATCCTTTATATGTACATGAAATGGGTATTTCTCTAACCATTTTTGCAATGACCCTTCGCCTTCAATTGTCATCCGAATATCTTCTCGAAAACCTCTTAATTCCTCTATCGTATGAAATGGAAACTCTTCATCAAAATATTCTTTCATAAAGAGCTTTATATCTTCTTTTGTTTGCAGCAAATCAATTGGCTCTCTCGTATCGTTTGGTATTCTCCATGTATTTAAAAATTCCCGAATATATTCTAGTTCATTTGGAGCGTTTTGATTCAATTCGATCCACCTTCTTCTTAAAATTTACTTTTTTCTGACTTTATGTATAATTATAGTATAAAATAGTTAACCATCAAATAATTTTACTGGTTACATAATTAGGAGGATTTCTATGAAAAGTTTCTCAACACCGATACGTTTCATGCTTATTTCTTCATTTTTTATGTCTTTTGGGTATTTTGCAGTATACGCATTTTTAGCTATTTATCTATTAACCTTTCTTCATTTTTCTGCTGTCCAAGTAGGAACAGTGTTGACGGTTATGACAATTACATCACGAGTTATCCCATTATTCTCAGGGTTAATTGCTGACAAAATAGGCTATATCATTATGATGATAGCCGGTTTATTTTTGAGAGGAATCGGATTTATCGCTTTAGGAATATGCTCTGATTTCTATACAATTTCTATTTCTTCTGCACTTATTGGCTTCGGAACTGCATTTTACGAACCTGCCGCTCGCGCTATATTTGGCTCACAGCCAGCTCATTTGAGAAAAAATTTATTTACATATTTAAACCTTAGCTTTAATTGCGGTGCAATAATCGGACCAATTGCAGGAGGGTTCTTACTCTTACTCGATCCACTCTACGCTTTCTCTCTAACAGGATCTCTTATGCTGTTATTTGCTTTTATCTTTTACTTACTTAAAAATCACTTCCAAGTCACTACTGAAAACACGTCTATTACATTAGGCATACAAGCTATCTCACAAAACAAATCTTTCCTTTTGTTTTCATTTATTATGATTTCCTTCTATATTATGTTTACTCAACTTACTGTCGCACTTCCACTTCATATGAAAAATATTAGTAATAGCAATCAGCTTGCTACACTAGTTATTACGATAAATGCAATAACAGGCGTCATATTTATGGTGTTATTCCGAAAACTATTTCATAAATACAACACACTTTCGATTATTAAATACGGTGTTTTATTAATGAGTATTTCCTTTTTACTCATTCCTTTATTTCAACACCCATATTGGCTCTTTATTTGTGTAATTTTATTTACAATCGGTGAAACACTCGTATTACCTAACGCTGATATCGCTATTGCAAATTACAGTAATGAATCATATACAGCCACTTTCTTCGGATTTTATCAACTATCACTCGCATTTGGTTTTATCATTGGTAATTATACCGGTACATCTTTTACATCCAACTTAAGCGGAATGTATACACCATGGCTTATTTTTGGCGGAATAGGACTTATTGGTTTTATTTCACTACATATTTTAAATATTAAAAAAGAGAGCTCTAAAGAGGATATATACCTATGTAATGAGACGAAACCTCTTTAACACATTACAATTGAGATGGTACCTTTAGACAAGCAACCTATAATAAAAAAATTCGACCATCATACTTGACAGTCGAATCTTTTTATTTTTCATATTCAAGATGATTATGTCTTTTACAACCAAATAAATAGCAACCCCCTAAATGATAAGTTTCAAATTCTAACCCTGGAACATATCCAGATTTGATACATTCTATCATTGCTTTATAACAATTATTCTCTTCTGTATATTCCTCAATTAACTCTTTCTTATCTTTTGCTGTCCAGTTTTCTTCTACTTCTTCATTCTGAACATCTTCTATTTCTGATGTTTTCGCTTCGATAGATTCCTGTATAACTTCATTTATACGGGAGAAATTATTAGCTTTATATAGAGCATACACAAACCTACTAATCCAGTTAGGACTTTTCCAAACTTCTTTGTATCCCTTTTCGAACCATTCAATTGCTTCGTTATAGCAATTCAACTCAACATATAAATCTGCTACATGAATTTCTCCTAAAAAATCATCAGATTTCCTGTTAAAAGCATCTAACTGCTCTTTCGCTTCTGTCGTTCGCCCTAAATCAATTAAACATTTTACATAGCTATACATTATATAGTCCGAATCCCCTGCAACTCGCAAGAAAAATTCCGAAGCTTTTTCCAGCTCTCCAAGGTTATAATGCGCTACAGCTACATTGTGAAATGCTTCATCCGATGGTTGCATCGAAATAGATTTTTGCAATACTTCTTTCGCTTCTTCCCATTTTTCTTGTTTCGTGTAAATTTCCCCTAAGATGTTATAAGGAAAGTATGAGGAAGGATCTAACTTAACAACTTCTTTTATTAATTCCAGAGCTTTATCATCATTTTCTTCCTCATAAAAGTACATCCAAGCAAGATTATTGAGAGATTGTACACCTCTAGATTCATGTACTGCTTGTTGAAACAATTCCATCGCTTCCTCATATTTATTTTGTTCAAACATTTCAATTGCCCTCTCGTTAATGTTCAAGTAACTACCTCCGAAGTAAATGAATTCATCTATTCCCTATCATTATTGTAAAATGTAAAAATTATAATTTCTATAAAAAAATTTCTTTCTCTCGTCTACATTTCGATTGAAATAGAAGCTAAAACACACGAATTTACAACAATCAGTAAATTTTTAAATCTCCCTTAAATTGGATATACATCCTGTTTTAATTTACATATTATGGTACAATTAAAAGGGTACTAACTAAACATTTACGCTCCACACTAGTAATCTAGCAATACCAAAATCAAAATTCACATGGAATTGAGGGATGTTATGAAACAGAAATTAGCTGTTCTTCTATTCACTGGAATCATATTATCAGGATGTTCAACTATAGCAGAGAATTCTTTAGAAAGCGGGAAAGGCAGTATGGAATTATTAACACCAACGATCACAGCAAAAGATAATGAATTAGAAATTAAAACGAAAGGCATTGATGAAAATAAAGTAACTTTTATTTATGTTGCTAATAAAAAAGTGTTGGAACAAAAACTAAAAAATGGTGAATCCTACAAGCTTAACATTAAAGATATCGAACACGCTCATAGGACGGACTACAAACCAAAAGTTCAACTTTTGCAAACGAAAGATGATAATGATGATGGAGAAATGGTAACCTTTAAACAAGTTAGGTATACAGTTAAGAAAAACTAATTTTATAGTTATTTCATTATAAAGTGAAACTTTAATCGGTAGGGGTTTTGTTCATCCCCCACTGATTATTAGCCCTCACCAATCGAGCTTTTACGGACAGCCCGATCCCCACCTAACTTTTTTGCTTCCGCTGAATTTTGAGGTGGGGGTCTTACTGCCCGGCAAATAGCGGGATAAATGTAACGAACGAAAATATACTTTTAACAGTAGATAAATGTAGGGGGTGCTAACATGAAAAAACGATGGATTTCTTGGTGGATTGGTAACATATTTTGGATTATCGTTTTTGGAATATGGGCAGCTATTATTTGGCTACGAGATGTTGATGGGGCCGGTGTTACTCAAACACCCGAAATTAAATCAATATCACTTATCGTTTTATTAATCACGTTTATCATACCGGTATTTTTTCAAATTATATGGCTAATCATTAATTTGAGAATGTGTAAAAAAATAATTATACGATTTAGTTTTTTGAATTAATAGATGAATATTTTTCATAAAAAAAGAGAGGAATCTACATCAAAATAGATTCCTCCCTTTTACATTTGGACTTATACTGCGCTTTTAATGCAGCACTACTCCTCTTTTTTACGATACATGTTCATCTTTCTTCTTCATTAACGCTCTCTTCTTCATCGCCTTCGTTAAATATCCACCTTTAAATGAACGGATTTCATACGAAGACATAAACGCTTTCGGTGCGATTTCATTAATGATTTCTAAAAGCTCTTTCTCTCTAGAACGCTTTGCGACGATATCTAAGCGATAACGTACAGAATTAATACCTTCACCTTCAAATACTGTAACACCAAATCCAGAATGGCGTAATTCATCTACTAATTCATTACAACGGTCTAGTAAACTAACTTGATACGTAATATAACCAATTGCTAATTTATTCTCTATATAACCGCCTAATAACAGTCCCGTACTAAAGCCAATGACATAGGCAACAATATTCATCCAATTTGATAAATCTTGAAATACAATACCTAAACTGACAATGTAAATAGCTCCTTCTAACAATCCAACACCAGCAGCGGATCTTGTTTGATTCTTTACAAGCAAAATCGTACGGATTGTTAAAATTGGAACGTAAATAATTTGAAGCACAAAAATAAGTAGCGCTTGTAACATTGGTATCCACCTCTTTCAAAAAGTCTTTTGTCATAATAACATACATAACCTTTAGAAATCGATGGGTTTTTTAAAATTTTTTTATTATTTTTCATACTATTGAAAAATAATAAAAAGAAGCGTATTATATTTGTCGTTAATTTGATTACTTGTATCATATCGCTAAACTAAAAAAGGAACCCGATTAGGTCCCTTTCATCATAGCTCTATGTTTTTCGAAGCATGTTCCCTTTGCTTCTCTTCTTCTTTCACTAATTGCATATTTGCATAAGCTAAATTTGCAATCATTAAAAAGTGACCACCTAAAATACCTGTACCGAATGCCCACATTTCCATTTCATGCTCAATTTCATACATGATGATAGCTCCTAAAATAGCAGCTGCAAATCGGTTTAACACTCCTAATCCAGGAGCCTTTTCCTTCATTACGATACTTTTTCCGAGTTTCTCCACTCTGCGAGCTAATAACCAAAGACAATAGGCGCTTACTGCTAATCCAATACCAAACCCTGTCACTTGTTTTCCAAACGGAGTAATCGTCCACATAAGTAGTAAACCACTAAAGATCACATACAATTGTAATCGATATACACGTAAGGCTTCTTGAATCAAAATATCCGCTCCTAAGTTCTCATTTTTTGTACTTTAGAAGAAAAGCAGCAACTTACACAGTTGCTGCTTTCTCTTCTTCTTGCTCTTGTTCCATTTTACGAATTTCAACACGTTTAATTTGGTAAGCGTCTTTTTCTAACACTTTAAATTCATAACCTTCCGCCTCAACATGTTGTCCTTCTTCAATTTCATGATTTTGCATCATAATCCAACCACCGATTGTATCCACATCGTCTTCTTCAATGTGTAATCCAAACAAATCTTTTACTTCTGAGATAAGCACTTTTCCATCAACGATTTTATGGTGCTCATTCACATGTTGAATTGGTGGTGCTTCATCTTCATCATATTCGTCACGAATTTCGCCGACGATTTCCTCCAAGATATCTTCAAGCGTTACAATTCCTGCTGTTCCTCCGTACTCATCATATAAAACAGCCATCGGAATTCGCTTCTTCTGCATTTGAAGTAATAAATCGTGAATTGGAGTTGTTTCCATCACTTCAATAATCGGACGCATATACGTGCGAATCGATGATAAATCTTCTTTATCGTTGTTCATATATCGAATAAAGAAATCTTTTACATTGACCATACCGATAATATCATCTTTATCTTCTCCAAAAATCGGATAACGTGTGTATCGTTCATTTTGGATTACTTTCATGTGTTCTTCTACTGAATCTTCCAGGTAGAAACCAATGATTTCTGTTCGCGGTACCATAATCTCTTTTGCAATACGATTATCAAATTCAAAAATGTTATTTACATACTTGTATTCAGCTTGATTAATTTCGCCACTTTCATAGCTATCTGAAAGGATAAGACGTAATTCTTCTTCTGTATGAGCTACTTCATGTTCTGAAGCTGGTTTTAAACCGAATAAGCCAGTTACAACACGAGCTGAACCGTTTAATACCCAAATAAATGGATACATGACTTTATAGAACATCATTAACGGACCTGCCAATAACAATGTTACTTGTTCAGCCTTTTGAATTGCCATCGTTTTCGGAGCTAATTCCCCTACTACAACGTGTAAATACGTCATTAGCATAAAGGCAAGACCAAATGTTAATACTGATGAGATAGAAGGATTTATATTCCATTTCTCAAATAACGGGTGTAATAACTTTTCAATTGTCGGTTCACCTAACCAACCTAATCCCATAGCTGTAACTGTAATACCTAATTGACAAGCAGATAAATATTCATCTAAATTTGTTGTTACCTTTTTCGCTGCTAAAGCACCGCGTTTCCCTTCCGCAACAAGCTGATCAATACGACTTGAACGTACCTTTACAATCGCAAACTCTGCTGCTACGAAAAATCCAGTAAATGCGATTAAAATCGCAACCATGACTAAATTAAATATTTCCAATGAATCCCCTTAGTTTAAAAAACTAAGGTGTCCACCTCCTGTATACTATAATGTTTTCTTATTTGTTCACTAGAAAACATAGCCCGATACAAAAATTAAAGAGGTCGGATTTCACTTTTTTCTATAATAATAGAGCAAGTGTCTGTATTAAAGCTGTCGTTTGACCAGATAAAGATTTCGATATTTTTTCACGTTGTGAATCAGTCAATCCATCTAAAAGCGGCTTTAACTCCGTTAACTCTGCTTCTAACCGATGAATATGGTCTGTCACTTCATTCACTTGTTTCGAAACGTGTTCATTGATACCGAGCAGCTTCTTCTTCTCCTCGATTTTCTCTTTAATCTCACAAAGCGGCATATGCATTTCTTTGCACTTCTCAATAAATTGTAATGTCTCAAATGCTGTTTCATCGTAATAGCGATAATTAGATTGAGATCGCTCCGCTTTTAAGATTCCTAGATTCGTATAATAATCAATCGTGCGTTTCGACACGTGAGCCATGAGAGCCAACTGTCCGATTCGATACACCTTCCCAACGATCTTCCCCCCTTGTTTATATTACTAACATCATACAACACATAAACTGTACAGTCAAACGTGATGGTTTATTATTCACAATTTATACAAAATTTCACTCTCCTTCTATGATTATTCAATACGAGTAATCTACACTTATACAATAAAATTACTAAACTATTACCTAATCACTACATTGTCTGCCCCTTTTAACCTTTCTTATTTAAAAGCATATCCTACTAATAATGATTGCTTGTATAGGAGGGAATTAACATGAAAAAGACAATCATTTCTCATTTTTATAATGAAGAATACCTACTCCCATGGTGGCTTATGCATCACACGAAAATATTCGATCACGGCATTTTAATTAATAGAGGGTCTACAGATCGTTCCGTAGAGATTTGTAAACTATTAGCACCCCACTGGGAAGTACGAAATTCAAGATTTCTTGAGTTTGATCCAACTAATACTGATGTTGAAGTGATGGAAATTGAAAGAGAAGTTTCAGGTTGGAAAATCGTTTTAAATACTACTGAATTCTTTTGTTGTAATAATACTGAAGAATTTTTTTCATCTCTTCATACACTAGGCCAAAACATGTATGCGATTAGAATGATTTTAATGATAGATAATCATAATTATAATTATTCAAAGCCTAGATATTCTATCCCCTTAGTAGAACAGCGATACCACGGTGTCTTCCCTTATAACCCAAATCTCGGATGTGCTTGGAGATTTATTCACAATCATCTAGACGGTGCATATTTACCTGGTAGACATCATTCGCGGCACGGATATATAATTTATGACTATCCTTCATTTATTTTAAAATTTTATTTTAGCCCTTGGAATGAACAATCAAAGGCAAGAAAATTACAAATTACGCCTACCCTTTCAAAAAGGGGTGTTCAAATGGGGCTTCAAACACATTACGGTCAATCTCCTGAAGTACTGGACATACGTTTTTTAGAGCTTAGTAACCTAACACAAGACCTACGTAATAACCCTGAATATCAAGAATTATTTCCAAAATTCAAACCGTAATATTTTCTGTATTGTCATCACCTCAAACAATTTCATTCACTTAATCAAAAACAATCTCATTTGCATAAAACATGAATACTGTATAAATAATAAATTTTTATTTTAGGAGGAAAAAATGAAAGCTGTTATTCTTGCTGGTGGGTACGGTACAAGAATTGGGGAAGAAACACATTTAAAACCGAAACCTATGATTGAAATTGGAACAAAACCCATTCTATGGCACATTATGAGTTTGTATAGTCATTACGGGATTACTGAGTTTATTATTTGCTTAGGCTATAAAGGATATGCAATTAAAGAGTTCTTTCTAAATTACAACTTACACATGTCTGATTTCACAATACAGTTAAACGATAATACAATTACTAGCCATTCTCATCGTGTAGAACCATGGAAAGTTACACTAATCGATACTGGTGTAAATACCGAAACGGGTGGCCGAGTGAAAAAGATTCAAAATTATGTCGGAGACGAACCTTTCTGCCTCACTTATGGTGATGGATTAAGTAATGTAAATATAAAAGAACTTATTACATTCCATAAAAAACATGGGAAAATGGCTACTGTTACTGCCGTACAACCTCCTGGTAGATTTGGTTCTCTCATATTAGATAAACAGTCTGTAACATCTTTTCAAGAAAAACCATTAGGTGATGGCGGATGGGTTAACGGTGGATTTTTCGTTTTAAATCCTGAAGTTTTCAATTACATTAGTGGAGATAAGTCTGTTTTTGAAACAGACACTTTAGTTCAGTTAGTAAACAAAAATGAATTGGCCGCATATCAACATTCTGGTTTTTGGCATCCGATGGATACATTGCGCGATAAAAATAAATTAGTCGAGCTATGGGAAAGTAATAACGCTCCGTGGAAGGTTTGGTAATATGGCTTCATCATCTTTTTGGAATAAGAAAAAAGTATTTATTACGGGACATACTGGATTTAAAGGCTCCTGGCTCACCCTTTTCTTAAGTTCTTTAGGTGCAGAAGTAGTAGGCTTTTCTTCTCATCCCCCATCCATTCCTAACATTTTTGAACAAGGTAACGTAGCAAAAGAGTGCACGACAATGAAAGGCGATATTACAGATTACCATTCTTTATTTCATGCCATGAAGCAGCATAAACCTGACATAGTATTTCATTTAGCAGCTCAGCCAATCGTAACCGCTTCATACAAAAATCCTATCGATACATTCAAAACGAATGTTTTAGGTACTGTCCACGTGCTAGAAGCAGCAAAGTCCGTCGAAAACGTACGTGCCATTATTAATGTGACAAGCGATAAATGTTATGAGAATGACGGTAGTGGCGACCGAGCGTTCGTGGAAAATGACCGACTAGGAGGTTTCGACCCTTATAGCGCTAGTAAAGCTTGTGCTGAATTAGTTGCAACATCTTATCACAAATCTTTTTTTCACACGAATACTACTTCGCTTGCTTCTGTAAGAGCAGGTAACGTTATTGGTGGTGGTGATTGGGCAGAAGATCGACTATTCCCTGATATCATTCGGGCATATTTGCACAATCATACTTTGTGTATTCGAAACAAATATGCCGTCCGTCCGTGGCAACATGTTTTAGATCCTCTACATGGCTATATCCTTTTAGCTGAGAAACTTTGGAATAATGCTAAATATGCAGAAGCATGGAATTTCGGACCGATTAATGAATCTAGCAGAACCGTAAATGATGTCATTCAATCCGTAACGAACTTATGGAATAAACGACTCACAATCCATTCTCCCTCTATAAAAACTCCTTATGAATCACAAATTTTAACACTCAACAGTACAAAAGCAGTAAACAAACTCGGCTGGACTCCTAAGTTATCAACAGATGATGCTATCGCTTGGACTGTTGATTGGTACAAAAAATATGCATCTGGTGAAAAGATAGAATCTTTCACACGACAACAAATCGATACATTCAAAAATTTATAAGGAGGCTATAAAATGGAACAGAAAAAATGCCGTTTTTGCCAATCATTACTAACCAACACTTTTTTAGATTTGGGCGTTTCCCCTCTTGCTAATTCATTTGTAGCTCCTGAAAGCTCATATAAAATGGAACCTTTTTATCCGCTGCACACATTTGTTTGTAACTCTTGTTTACTCGTACAGCTAGATGAATTTGAATCCCCACAAAATATTTTTCATAACTATTTATACTTCAGCTCTTACTCCTCAAGTTGGCTACTACACGCTAAACAATATGTAGAAATGGCGATTAAGCGTTTCAACTTAACGAAACATTCAAAAGTGATTGAAATTGCAAGTAACGATGGGTACTTATTACAATACTTTAAAAAAGAAAATATCGAGACATTGGGAATTGAACCCGCGAAAAACGTAGCAGAAATTGCTATCCAAAAAGGAATTCCTACTCATGTGAATTTTTTCAGTAATGACTTAGCAAAAAAATTACCACAAGCTGATTTAATCGTCGCAAATAACGTATTAGCACACGTTCCAAACTTGCATGATTTTGTTGCCGGTTTAAAAACGTTATTAAAACAAGATGGCACAATAACAATTGAATTCCCACACTTATTAAACCTCATATCCTTTAAACAGTTCGATACTATCTACCATGAGCACTTTTCCTACTTCTCACTTATAAGCCTTCAAAAAGTTTTAAGTTATCATCATTTACAAATTGTTGATGTAGAAGAACTTTCAACGCATGGTGGTTCATTACGTATTTTTGTAAACCATCTAAGTGCCCAATCAACTATCCATTCCAATGTTACAAAATTAATTCAAAAAGAAGTCGACCACGAGTTAGATGCTTTAGATTGCTATCTCCTTTTTTCTAAAAGCATCGAACAATTGAAAATAAATATTTTAAAGTTTTTTATTGAAGCGAAAGCTTTAAACAAACAAATTATCGGTTACGGTGCTCCAGCTAAAGGAAACACCCTTTTGAATTATTGCGGGATAGGTAAAGAATTTCTAGCTTATACAGTAGATAAAAATCCTCACAAACAAAATCTCCTTTTACCAGGAACTCGTATTCCAATAAAATCTCCAGCAGAAATTAAACGTACAAAACCGGATTACATTTTCATACTTCCTTGGAATTTGAAAGACGAAATTATGAAAGAATGCTCTTTCATTCGTGAATGGGGCGGTAAATTTTTAGTGACGGTTCCAGAAGTTGAGGTGATCGAGCCATGAAGAAAGTTGTTGTAACAGGTGGTAGTGGCTGGATAGGTAAATATGTTGTACATTCACTTATACAAAAGGGATATGAAGTGCACGCCACGTATAATAAAAATAAACCCTCTCACCTCCCTTGCCATTGGCATAAAGTAAACTTGCTTCGCAATGACGAAGTAAAACAATTCATTTCCGACGTTCAGCCTAGCCATCTCATTCACCTTGCTTGGGAAGCAGTGCCACCAGCATGCTATGTATCTATTAATAATTACTATTGGCTAAAGTCTAGTATTTCATTGATTCAACACTTCACAGCATGCGGCGGAAAGCGTGTTGTCGTTGCAGGTACTGGCGCAGAATATGAATGGTTTAACGGCGTATTATTTGAAGATTCACCGCTTCTTTCCTATAAAACCCCGTATTCATTATGTAAAAACGCACTGCACTCCTGGTTAGAAACGTATGCACAACAAACAGGCCTCAGCATGTGTTGGGGCCGCATTTTTCATATGTATGGACCTTACGAACAAGGTAATCGGCTCGTTTCTAACATTATCACTTCCTTATTAAAAAATGAGGAAGCACTATGTACACATGGAAAACAATCGAGAGATTTCCTCCATGTGAGTGACGTCGCTGACGCTCTCGTAACAGTATTAGAACATGGCGTTACAGGCACCATCAATATCGCTTCAGGTCAATCTGTACAAATTAAAGAACTAGCTTCTATCATCGCTAAAAAAATAGGAAAAGAACATTTAATTAAACTAGACGCGATTCCTTTCTCTAAGGATGAACCTTTATTCGTCGGCGTTAGTGTAGAACGTTTAAAAACTGA
The DNA here is from genome assembly GCF_016651175.1 of Bacillus sp. TH13. NCBI lineage: Bacteria > Bacillati > Bacillota > Bacilli > Caryophanales > Bacillaceae > Bacillus > Bacillus sp. TH13. The sequence continues at coordinate 176,161 of NZ_JAEKEJ010000020.1, forward strand.
AGTAAACTGGAAACCAACATACGATTTAAATACAGGAATAGAAGAAACAATTTTATGGTGGGAATCATTTATACAAAAACATAACGATATGCATTACTAAAACGTAAATCCTTCGTTCCTCTCGCTAATTCCTTATACCATTCTTCTAATCTTTCCGGCGTAATAATATGGTGCGTCCCCATTCCCCCATGCTTACTAGCTTCAGAAAGAGTCGGACCAATTTGTAACTTTCTCTTTCTCATCACATCGTTCCACGGACTAAATCCAAACCATAATATACAAGCAAGGGGCGGACAAATCATAGATTCATGCGCGGATAAATGTCTTCCAACCGTATAACTTCCATGTTCATGATTATGAATAAATCTACCTCTTCTCCATAACGGCCAATCTTCTGGTAAATAACCATGAAATCGCTGTTTCATTAAAGGTATTCCAAAGTTAAGGTCCGGATAGTTGTAGTTAGGATCATCAACCATAATAAGCCCGTCCAGCCAATACATCCTCCCTCCCAATTCATTTAGTGATTTCCAAAACTGATTTTTATCTTGCATGCAAAGAAACTCAGTCGTATTTAAAACCATTTTCCATCCTTGTACTTCTTGTTCTATCCTCATCACTTCATGATCTGTCGCATATGCATCAAACTCTGGATTTACAGAATCTCGCACTTCCCAATGCGGTGCAAATTTTTTACAAATCTCAACGGAACGATCTGTTGAACCTTTATTAATTAAAATACCATGATCAAAAAGTTTCGTATGATGCATAAGCCACCATGGCAATAAATACTCTTCATTGTAAAAATGTGAAATAACGGTTGTAGTTATAATAATCTCCTCCTCTTTCTCTATTAATCTACTTTTTATCCTACAACCAATATACTCATAAGCAAAAATATGTTTCCTAATTATTGATCAAATATTATTATTAATATTTTTGTAAGTTTTCCTTTGGTACCCAGCCCTTCTCACCATCTCTTCCTTCGCACCAAACCCATCCATTCAATTCTTCTAATCCGATCACTCTTTCTCCAATACTCCATTTAATTCTTTCGCAGTATATTGTTTTATAATAATTCCTGTTCCATTCATATCTTTTCTTATAATTTGCTCCGGAACCCATCCTTTCCGGTCATATTTCTCTTCGTGACAAAACATCCAGTTTTCCCAATTTTCAGGACCAGCGTAACTCTCTATCATTTTCACTACATCCCCCTCTTCTAAGCGAATTGGATTAGGATAATTGCTAACATGTGATTTTATAACGATATATTTCATAACACCCCCCAATAATCAGAAAATTAAGTTATACTATCACTATAACTTAAAAAGGAGGAATACACATGTACTACAACACTTCATTCGAAAACGATCAACCTGTAGGCCGTCTATAAACTAAGGCGGGCATTCATTTAGCACATACACTATGCCTCGTCTTAGGGAACTCATATTACCCTAAAATAGACGGAGGTACTTCAAATGAAACAAAACATTTTAGGAGCTATATGCTTATCACTAGCAGCAAGTATATGGGGCGGTATGTATGTTGTTAGCAAATACGTACTCGATTTTATCCCACCACTAACACTCGTTTGGCTACGCTTTATTATCGCTTTTGTTGTTTTGTATTTCATTTTGAAAATAGCTGAGAAAAAGCAAAAGAAAAAAGTAACCATTCGCAAAAAAGATTGGCTCCTATTCGCTTGGATTGGATTTATCGGCTATTTCATTTCGATCACATGCCAATTTATCGGAACAAAATTATCCGACGCTCATACAGGCTCGTTAGTTACATCAGCTACACCTGCATTTATGGTTATATTTGCAGCGCTCATTTTGAAAGAAAAACTAACTGCTCGTAGACTTTTATCTACTATAATAGCGACAATCGGTGTCATTATCGTAATCGGATGGGATATTGAAATTGGCTCCTATTTTATCGGAACAATCATTTTAGTTGGAGCCGCTATTACGTGGGCTTTACTATCTATTTATGTAAAAATCGCTTCAATCCAATTTTCATCCTTAGTTATTACAACGTATGCCATATTCTTTTCACTCTTTTTTATTACACCTTTTATGATATGGGAACTACAAGCAGCCTCTATCGGAACAGTAAATACGTACGTAATATTAGGCGTATTATACTTAGGTATTGTCTCAACAGCAGGTGCCTTTTTCCTTTGGAATAAAGGATTAGAATTAATGGATGCAAGCATCGGTTCCTTATTTTTCTTCTTCCAACCTATCGTTGGATCGTTGCTCGGTTGGCTCTTATTAAATGAAACATTAAATAGTAACTTTTTCATTGGTGGTATTCTCATTATATGTAGCGTTTTCATTACTACTTTTGAAAAGAAATAAAAAGCAGGCAGAGATTCTTAATCTCTGCCTGTTCGCATAATTGGATCTTGGTCGTGAAAACCAATACAAATCGGTATATTACTTTGCACTTCACTACGTATACTTATAAAACTACACAGCGTTTTAGCAATTAAATATAAAGTTATACCGATTGCTTTTTCACTTGTGTCAAAGCCATTTTCATTATACATATCCGCTAATTCTACAGACCCCGGACCCTCAATATTATATGTCCATTCAGAAGCCCAATCGTCATACTCTTCTTCCATTGGAAAATACTCCTCACAAATATAGAACTGACTATCCCATTCGTTATCAAGGTCATACTCAAAATAAATCGCTTTTGCTTCTTCATTAGTAGCCATTTCTACAGCTGCATCCAAACCTACTCGAATACTTTCCTTATATGACTCTAAATCAATTGCTTTAATTCGTTCTGCACATTCTGTAGACGCCAACATGCAACAAATATCATAATACTTCGCTTCTATTTGCTCTACTGCTAACGAAAAGACATCCTCTTGCATCTCTTCTAAATACTGAAATATATCCACACTAAATACTCCTCACTCTTTACTCACTCCAATGCGATGGACGAGACAACAATTTCGGTAATTTCGTATGTTTATCCCCTCTGGCCGCATTAACTTGAACTTGCGTCAGGAAAATACTATTTGTAAAATCAGTCCCGCGAATATCTGCATCTCGTAAATCTGCTCCGATGAGATCTGCCCCTCGTAAGTCTGCTCCATTTAAGTTTGCCGCAATTAAATATGCTCCTCTTAAATTTGCTCCTTGTAAATCTTTCTTTTTCAGATTTGCTCCCATAAGGTCTGCGCCGCGGTGTATGATTCGTTTCTTACGCGCAGTATTCATTTCCTTCCATACTAATTCGCTCGTTTCTAAAAGAAGAATGTTCACCTCTGCCCTATGCATTGGAACATTTATTTTCATTAACTCATCTGGATTTAAATTCGAAAGTCGCTCTGTCTCCTCAATTGCGGTTTCCAGCTCTTTATGGATTGGCTGTGTTGCCTTTAAAAGAATCGCCTCATTCAAATACCAAAGCATTTCATGAAGTTGATGCATAACCGGAAAAGCATCGTACATTTTTTTCGCATGCTTTGCATCTTTCCGCCAATCAATCCCTTTAAACGTACCCTGAGAAATCTTCTGCCCAGCACCGAAACACTCAAATACTGTACAACCTTTATAACCTTTTCCTCTAAGATTTTTATGTATACTACATTTAAAATCTGATTGTAAGTTGGAACATGGTTTACCACCATCTTTATTCACTGCAAAATCTACCGATGCTGCGAACGGTAATGCAACGCAACATAGACCGAAGCATTTTTCGCAGTTTGCTTTTAAATGATCGTTATGATTAGTCAAAATCTATACCCCCTGTTGTCTTTTGACTATTTCATAATATTCCAACTGTAATAAATAATCAATTTTAAAATAAACCAGCATCTTTCGTTTCAATTCATAACTTTATCATTCGATTTCCTTTCAATTGAAAAGGACTATTTCTATTCAATGAATTATAATTAAATTATAAATTTTCTAACTAAAAGGAGACTTATTATGGCACTAGAAATGAAAACAAACTGTCAAATTTGCGATCAATCGCTCGAACCAAATTCTGAAGCTTACATTTGTGTATATGAATGTACATTTTGCGCACCATGTACAGAAAAAAGACAAAACGTTTGTCCAAACTGCGGCGGCGAATTAGTACGTAGACCGAAAAAGAAACAATAAAAAGCAAAGCGATATCGCTTTGCTTTTTATTGTTTTCTGAGTATATGAAATTATATGGAACACAACTTAAACATTTAAAAACTTCACACAAACAGGCTCTGGCACAACAACATCAGATTGTAAAAGTGTTAACTTTCCTGTAGATTCATCTCTTGAAAATAGCACAAGATTATGTGACTTTTCATTTGTAGCAACAAGAAACTTTTCAGTAGGATCTAATACAAAGTCCCTCGGCCAATTTCCTTCTGTAGATGTATGTTCAATAAATGTAAGCTGACCTGAATTTTGATCTACGCTATAAACAGCGATACTATTATGACCACGATTACCTGCATATACAAAACGACCGTCAGAAGAAATATGGATAGCACTTCCTTGACTATTTTCATCAAACTCTGCTGGAAGAGTAGAAATATACTGTACTTCTGTAAAGGATCCTTCTTCCGAGTTATATGTTAGCGCAATAACCTCTGAACTAAGCTCCGTCATTACATAAGCGTATTTTCCATTTGGATGAAAAGTAATGTGTCTTGGACCACTCCCTGGATTTACAGATAAACTATTCACTTCTGTTAATGTACTATCTTTTATTTCATACGTAATTAACTTATCAATTCCTAAATCAACACCTATCACATATTTTTCATCAGGAGTATATCCCGCGTAATGTGCATGTGGTTTTTCTTGTCTTTCTTTATTTGGACCTGAACCTTCATGCGCCATAATAGATGAAGCAGGATTTACAGTTCCATTTTCTTCATTTATTTCAAAAGACTCAATCGTTCCTTTATGGTAATTCGCTGTAACTACTGTATGATTTCCACTATCAACACTAATATGACAAGGAGAAGCACCTTCTACTACTTGTCTATTTTTCGCTTTTAGTTCTCCAGTATGACTATCAATGGAATACGCAGCTAAACCACCAGATTCGCCTTCCTTAACAACAGAATAGAGATATTCATTATTTCGGTTAATCGTTACATATGTAGGGTTATCCAGCTTAGCGGCAAGTGTTACATTACTAATTTTTTTTGCTTCTGTGTCTAAAGTAAACTTATATATTCCTTCACTATTTTCTTTCGTGTAAGTTCCAACATATCCAATAAACTCTTTGTTATCCTTCATTTTTATAACCCTCTCTCCCTATATTTTTCGTTCATCATACTTCTTAAAATATTTTATGTTGAAAGAGTATCCTAAAAAATCGGAGTACCTCTTTATACGTTACCATATTTTCTTGATAAATAGCTTTTAAACCCACTTTTTTTGGTACGCTGCTATACTTTCATATTCTTCTTCCAATTGACGGGACAGACGAATATAGATTGGCGTTAAATCTTTATATTTTTCCACACTTTCCATGTTTGGCTCATGATGAAAATCTGCACCTACCATTTCAGAAACTACGGATAATGTATCTATTTCACCTAAACTATATAAACCGAGGATTGCAGCTCCTAAGCAAGAGCTTTCGAAACTTTCAGGAACATATACGTCTTGATGGAAAATATCTGCCATCATCTGTCTCCAAAGTTCCGACCTTGCAAAACCGCCTGTCGCTTGAATTTTTTTCGGTTCACCAATTAACTCTTTTAAAGCGAGAAGAACCGTATATAAATTATAAATTACTCCTTCTAAAACAGCACGGATAAGATGTTCTTTCTTATGATGCAATCCGAGTCCAAAGAAAGATCCCCGTGCATTTGCATTCCATAAAGGAGCTCTTTCCCCTGCTAAATACGGGTGAAATAATAAACCGTCAGATCCAGGATTCACATTTGCTGCTATTTCAGTAAGTACTTCATATGGATCTTTTCCTAAACGCTTCGCAAGTTCAATCTCTGAAGTGCCCAATTGGTCACGAGCCCACCTGAAAATCATACCACCATTATTAACTGGTCCACCGATTACCCAATGGTCTTCAGTTAAGGCATAACAAAAAATTCTACCTTTTGGATCTGTTACAGGACGATTTGTTACAGCACGTATCGCACCGCTTGTACCAATTGTAACAGCCACAACGCCAGGATCTATTGCATTTACACCTAAATTAGATAGTACTCCATCACTCGCTCCTACTACAAAAGGCGTAGAAACAAGTACATTCATTTCTTTGGCAAGCTCTTCATCTAATCCTGTTAAACTGTGCGTTGTTGGAACAAGTTTAGAAAGCTTGTCATCTGTAATTCCCGCAACATGTAAAGCCTCTTCATCCCATTTTAAAGATTTCAAATTGAGCATTCCTGTTGCTGATGCTATAGAATAATCAATTACATATTCTTTATATAACTTGTAGAAAACATATTCTTTAATAGAAATGAATTTATAACTTCTTGCGAACAATTCTACCCGCTCATTCTGTAGCCAAACTAATTTCGAAAGTGGTGACATCGGATGAATTGGTGTCCCAGTACGTAAATAAATTTCATGACCATTCATATCATTCTTTATTTTCTCCGCCCAGCTTGCACTTCTATTATCTGCCCACGTGATACATCTCGTTAACGGATTTCCATCTTCGTCTACAGCGATAACGCTATGCATTGCCGAACTGAAAGAAACACAGAGAATATCAACCGCTTGTATATTACTTGATTGCACAACTTCTTTAATCGTATGTATCACCGCTTGAAAGATTTCTTCTGGATCTTGTTCTGCTGTTTCAGGCGTAGGAGAATATAAAGGATATTCAATTCCATGACTTGCAATAACAGATCCATCAATTGAAAACAAAACCGATTTTGTACTAGTTGTCCCAATATCTACACCGATCATATATTTCGATCTCACTATGTAACCCCTTTCAGAATATCCCATTAACAAAAGAACACTCTCAATTCTTTACTGATTATGTATACATACTTGGGAGCACCATGGTTTATACGAAAAAAGACTCTCCCTTATGAGAATTACGTGCTAACTAACTTTACTCTCATAAGGGGGCCTTTTCATATCTATTGTACTAATTTGAAAATGAATCGTTTCTTTATGATATTGCTGTTTTCACGTAATAAGATGCCAAAATCGAGATTAAGTTTATAGGATGAAGTTACATAGAGATTGACCCTCTCGTAAAAAAGTAATTAGTGAACATTTCACTTCATTATAATTTAGGCGCTTTCGCCCAATCCGCAGCAAATTTCTCAATACCTTGGTCTGTTAATGGGTGCATAGCAAGTTGCTCAATTACTTTATAAGGAATTGTTGCAATGTGAGCACCTGCCATCGCTACACGAGTGACATGATCTGGATGTCTAACAGAAGCCGCAATGATTTGTGTATCTAATTGATGAACATCGAATAATTCAGCAATTTTAGCAACTAATAGTACTCCATCTTCAGAAATATCATCTAAACGTCCTAAAAATGGAGAAACGTACGTTGCACCTGCTCGAGCAGCTAAAAGTGCTTGGTTCACAGTGAAAATAAGTGTAACGTTCGTTTTCACACCTTTTTCAGTAAGATAGCGACAAGCTTCTAATCCTGCTAGCGTCATTGGAAGTTTTATCGTGACATTTTTATCGCCACCGTTAATTTTAATTAATTCTTCTGCTTGAGCAATCATTTCTTCTGCCGTAACAGCATCCGGAGTTACCTCTGCCGATACAGACTCAACTTTAGGTACTGCCTGACAAATTTCTGCGATACGGTCTTCAAACTTAATGCCCTCTTTTGCTACTAAAGAAGGATTCGTTGTAACACCAGCTAAAACTCCAAGTTTATATGCTTTTTTTATGTCCTCAAGATTTGCAGTATCAATAAAAAATTTCATGATCAATTCCCTCCAGTTTTTAAACGTTGATGAGTTACATGTTTAATATGATTATCCCGTAAAAGCCCGATTGGTGTGGGATGAAGCCCCCACTGATTAAAGTTTCACTTTATTTCTTTTCTACTGCATGTCCGCCAAATTCATTTCGCAGAGCTGCTACAACTTTTCCTGTAAATGTATCATTGTCTAATGAGCGGTAGCGCATTAATAGAGACATCGCAATAACAGGAGTTGCTGTTTGAAGGTCTAATGCTGTTTCTACTGTCCATTTCCCTTCACCAGAAGAATGCATAACGCCTTTAATTTCATCCAGTTTTGCATCTTTAGAAAATGCATTTTCAGTTAATTCCATTAACCAAGAGCGGATTACTGAACCGTTGTTCCATACTCTTGATACTTTTTCATAATCGTAGTCAAATTCACTTTTTTCTAAAACCTCAAATCCTTCACCAATAGCAGCCATCATACCGTATTCAATTCCGTTGTGAATCATTTTTAAGAAGTGACCACTACCAGCTTTTCCAGCATATAAGTACCCATTTTCTACAGCTGTATCGCGGAAGATAGGTTCAACGATGTCCCAAGCTTCTTGATCTCCTCCAATCATGTAACAAGCACCATTACGAGCGCCTTCCATTCCGCCAGAAGTTCCTGCATCCATAAAGTGAATGCCATCTTTCTTTAATTGCTCATATCTGCGGATAGACTCTTTATAATGTGAATTACCCGCTTCAATTAAAATATCTCCTTTTGAAAGCAATGGTGTAACCTCATCAATAACAGAATCAACAACAGCGTGTGGTACCATTACCCAAAGAATTCTTGGTGATTGTAATGACTGAACAAGTTCACTTAAACTAGATGTACCTGTAGCCCCATACTCTTTCATTTCTTCTACTGCGCTCGTATTTAAATCAAATGCTGCTACTTCATGTTTATGATCAATTAAATTTTTCCCTAAATTTAATCCCATTTTACCTAAACCAATTAATCCTACTTGCATAATATAATTCCTCCTCAGATTATCTTTTATTAAAAATCCATATCACTACGATTGTGAATACCTTTCAGTATTGATAAATCCAGAACGGTATTCACAGTCATAGCTTAAGAATTCAGTACACTTTTTGTAATTTGAACAACATTTTCTGTCGTAAATCCAAATAGATTCATGACTTCAGCTCCAGTTCCTGAAGCTCCAAATGTTTCAATTGATAGCACTTTTCCTTCTTGTCCTACATAACGCTCCCAGCCGAGAGAGACACCCATCTCAAGAGATACTCGTTTCTTTACAGAAGACGGAAGAACCGATTCTTTATATTCTTTCGATTGGTGATCGAATAGCTCCCAGCTTGGCATTGCAACGATGCGAACAGAAACATGATTTTCTTCTAATTTTGCTTTCGCACTAGCAGCTAAAGAAACTTCAGAACCTGTCGCAATTAAAATTACATCCGGATTTTCATTTGTTTGCGTTAATACATAAGCTCCTTTAGAAAGATTCTCTATGTTCGCTTTCGTTTCATTAAACACCGGTAAATTTTGACGACTAAGTACTAAAACGACTGGACCATCCGTTTGCTGTAAAGCATATGCCCAAGCACTCGCTGTTTCATTTGCATCTGACGGGCGGATAACTGTTAAACCAGGAATTGCCCGAAGAGCTACCAATTGTTCAATTGGTTCATGCGTTGGACCATCTTCTCCTACAGCAATCGAATCATGTGTAAATACGTAAGTAACAGGTAACTTTTGCAATGCAGCAAGTCGAATGGATGGACGAAGATAATCATTAAATACAAAGAATGTACTTACGAAAGGTTTTACTCCTCCATGAAGTGCCAGTCCATTCGCTGCTGCGCCCATTGCATGTTCACGTACACCGAAGTATATATTTCGTCCAGCATACGATTCTACTGCATACACTGCTTCACCTTTCATATCTGTCATAGTAGAATGCGAAAGATCTGCACTTCCACCAAAAATAGAAGGAATCGATTTCACATAATGATTAATAGCTTCCCCGCTTGCAACACGAGTCGAAATTGTTTTATCAGTATCAAAGGATAGAATATCATTCGCTTCGATTAAAACTTCACCTGTAATTGCTTTTTCTAATTCATCTGCCAGTGTAGGATTCGCTTCTCTGTATAAGTTGAACTGCTCATTCCAGTCATTGTCTTTTTCAATACCTTTTTGTTTCAAATCATTAAAATGAGCTTTTACTTCTTCAGGTACAAAGAAATCTTCCTCATAATGCCAACCATACACTTGTTTTGTCGCTGTCGCCTCTTCTACTCCAAGTGGGTTACCGTGTGCTTTGTTTGTTCCAGCAACTTTTGGACTTCCATAACCTATAATTGTTCTAATTTCTATAATAGTAGGTTGGTCCGTATTTTCTTTCGCTAATGTAATGGCTTTTGTAATAGCATCAACATCGTTTCCATCTTCAACTCTTACATATTGCCAATGTACAGATTCTGCTCTTTTCTGAATATCTTCAGAGAAAGCAATGCCTAATTCACCATCAAGTGAAATTTCATTTGAATCATACAGTACAATTAACTTGCCAAGTTTCATATGTCCTGCCATTGACATCGCTTCATAAGCGACACCCTCCATTAAATCACCATCTCCAACTAAAGCATACGTATTGTGATCTATAATAGAGTGACCATCCTTATTAAACTTCGCTGCTAAATGAGCTTCTGCCATTGCCATTCCGACAGCATTAGCAATCCCCTGTCCTAACGGGCCTGTAGTCGCTTCAACTCCAGGAGTATGACCAAATTCAGGATGTCCTGGTGTTTTACTATTTAACTTTCTGAAGTTTTTCAAGTCATCAATTGAAACGTCATATCCAGCTAAATGAAGTAGGCTATATAATAGACTAGATCCATGTCCCGCCGATAAAACGAAACGATCACGGTTAAACCATTCTGGGTGATTAGGATTGTAATTTAAATGATTCGCCCATAATGCATAAGCCATTGGTGCTGCTCCCATTGGAAGACCTGGATGACCTGAGTTTGCCGCATTAATAGCATCAATCGATAACGTACGAAGTGTATTCACTGCTAATTGATTTATGTTTTGTGTCATAGTAATCGTCCCCCTAAATGCTTTCATTAAAGAAAGTACTTATTTTTCCGTCTCTTGATCTAACCACCATTTAAATCCACTTTCTTGCAACAGTTCATTAGACGCATCTGGACCATATGAACCAGACTCATATTCATGAAGCGGCAATAAGTTTTCCTCGAACGCTTCAAGAATTGGTTGTACCCATTCCCATGACAATTCAACTTCTCTCCAATGTGCAAAGAATGTAGCGTCTCCACTCACAGCATCATGAATGAGTCTTTCATACGCTTCAGGTACTCCCACATCCGCTTGCTCACAAGTAAAGTTAATACGCATCGGTTCAATTTCTCCATTTTTCAATGGATTTTTACTGTTTAACTGTAATGAAACGTTCTCACCTGGACTAATTTCAATTATTAACAAGTTAGGTGCTGCATTTGGATTACTATCTTGATATTGCTGTTTTAACGTATTTTTAAATTCAATTACAATACGAGTAGACTTTTCTTTCATTCGTTTGCCTGTTCGTATATAGAAGGGAACGCCAGTCCAAAATGGATTATCGATCCACAGGCGAGCAGCAACAAATGTGTCTATGTTAGAAGAAGGATTTACTCCTGACTCCTCTTTATACGCTACAACTTGTCCGCCTTTTATTTCTCCTGAAGCGTATTGACCGCGAACGATATGGTTTTGAACGTCTTCTTTTTTCACTTTACGAAGCGTCTCCATTACCTTTCGCTTTTCCTCTCGAATTTCACATGCATTAACCTTTTCCGGCAGATTCATAGCAGTCATCATTAATATTTGTAACATATGATTTTGAACCATATCACGAATGGCTCCTGCGTGATCATAATATCCGGCCCTTTCTTCAACCCCAACCGTTTCACTAGCTGTGATTTGTACATTCGCTATATGTTCTTTGTTCCAAATCGATTGAAGAACAGGATTTGCAAATTCTAGCGCTTCAAGGTTTTGAATCATCGGTTTACCTAAATAATGATCAATACGGTATATCTCGTCTTCTTCAAACGTTCGACTAAGCTTATCATTAAGCTCACGAGCAGATGTAAGGTCGTGCCCAAACGGTTTCTCAATCATCAGGCGTTTCCATCCATCCGTTTTATCGAGTCCGCTTTCCTTAATATTTAAAGCGATTGTCTCGAAAAATTCAGGAGCAACTGAAAGATAGAACATTCTATTACCTTTTATATGTAGTTCTTCTTCCCTTTCACGAACGACTTGTAATAACCTCTCATAATCTTCCGGCTTACTCACATCTAATGGACAATAGCGAAAATTATCTAAAAAACCTTCGAGTTCTGAAGTACCTTCTTCCCTCTGGCGAGAAAACGTCTCTATTGATTCTTTTATTCTTTTTTGAAAATCTATACGAGATACTTCACGTCTTCCAAGCCCGATAACAGATATTTGCTTTGGAAGCTTTTGATCTCTATATAAGTTATATAGCGCGGGGTAAATTTTGCGTTTCGCTAAGTCCCCTGTCGCTCCAAATAAAACAAAGGTCATTGATTCCAAGTTCAGTCCCCCTCGTGATGTATAGTCATTGTCACTATAGTAAAAATGCATTGTACAGAAGCTACTATCATTGTTGATTCACTCTTGCTTCTTAACTTCAAATTTTTTATATTTGTCGCTTTCTCATTGTCCCCAATATTAATAGTGGCAATTCAAAGCATTTTTACCACATACTACTTAATTACTATAACTTATATAAAATAACTTAATTATTAAAAGTAATTAAGTTATTTTATATCTATCATATTAACTACATAAATTATCATCGTCAAGAAAAGTGTCTCGAATTAAAGATTTTTCATTCCCTAATATCTTTTAGTACTCGTCTATTTATTAGGGAAAGATTAGATCTATGTTCATTACATGAAATGAATAATAAAAAGGCCAAAACGAACATATTCTTGTTCGTTTTGGCCTTTTTATTATTGCTTCAGATGATTTTTAACTGCTCTTATAACCAATTCGTGATCTTCTTCTGGTGGTAATCCCGAAACTGTTATCATTCCAATAACCCCTACGTCTTTTATTCTGATAGGAAAGCAGCCACCAAACGCAGCATATTCCGAAGTATCTAAAAGATATTTTTCATTATATGAGATTCCAGTTATTTCACTTTGTATCTGCATATAATACGAGCTATGATCATGCAGGGAAACGACTCGTTTTTTACGCTCAATCCATTTCGTATTTTCCTCATTTGTCCCTGTCATTTTGAAATGAAACAATTGCACACCGTTTTTCGTTATATCAACAGCAATCAATTTTCCCTCTTTCTTTGCTGTTTCAACGATAAATAAACCTATTTGCAGTGCATCTTCATTTGTAAAAGAGGTAAATTGAAGTGTTTCCTCCTCTATTAAAATTTGTTTACTTATTTCATTCAAATTTGAAGTACTCATATCTTTAACCTCCATAATTGTTTTATGCCACACCGACATTTTTTCGAAATTATTAGGCCATATAGTACAACCTTTCAATCAATCTGATTCTAAATAAACTACTGTAACATCTTTGGTAACTAGTACCATAAAGCTTGGTTTCTTCTTACTGGTGCTATTATGAATGATATTCAAAGTTATAAAAAGTACTATTCTACTTATCCCTATCTTACAGAGACTATTATGAAATATATTTAACATCTTAAAAATGTATGTACTAAAGAATAATATTTTTAATCACTAAATTTTTTGATCAATCATTATAATCCAATTTCATCAAAATTTTTATCAATTATTACACTATCCAACAATAGGAGGAAACAAAGATGGATGAAAATATATCCAAAAGCTGAAAAGCATTTGAATCCCTTGAGGGAATAGTTATAATTCACTACATATAGAAATAGACATACAAAAACGCCATCCTTTCCTATAATTCTAAAGAAAGAATAGCGTATTTTTTTCAAAAATGAGTTCTTTTATTGAGAAACTTTGATTCTATATCATACATAAAAGGGCAACCAGTGCTAAAACAGCTGGAAGTCCTTGTTTCACAATAATTGATTTATTAGATGTAAAACCTCCGAAAATAGCTGCTACCACCACACAAATCACGAAAAATAATTGGACCATATAACCAATTGGATTGAGTCCAAGTACAAGTCCCCAAACGAGACCAGCGGCTAAAAATCCATTATATAAACCTTGGTTTGCAAACATAATGGCTACGTTTCGATCTCCTTCTAAATGCTTCGGTAATTTGAAAGCACGTTTCGCTACTTTTGAATCAATAAAAAACATTTCGATGATCATGATAAATAAATGTTCTAATGCTACGATCCCGACTAAAATAGCTGCGATTATTTCCACACTATTCCGCCCCCCTACACTCTCTATTCTCTACATTTTTTTGCATCTGTAATAGAACATGAATAAGTATTTTGCGTTCTTCTCCACTGATATTCACGAACATTCCCTTCATAAAACGTTCCTTTTCTTTCCTTGGAAGACTCTATTTGTTCTCGTCCTTGCTCAGATAACCGAACACGTGTTATACGGTTATCCTCAGACTTCTTTCTTCTTAATACTATTCCTTTGGCTTCAAGCTGCTTAAGGTGTCTGGTGATGGCTGCGCCATCAATATCCACCCTTCTTTCTTGTCAAAATATTAATTGACGTGTCAATCATTGATCCGTCAATTAATATACATCTCTCTTTTTATTTTTGCAAGTTTTTTTGCTCAATTGGTTTTATTTTGTTCTAGCAACTTTAAGTTCATTCTTTTATTATATTTAACTAAACACATAAAAGAATTGAGTTATATCTCCATCAATTTATAAAAATAAATTTTTTCTAAAAACAGATACTTTACGTTTTTTATAGTAATAAAAATCATTGTTTTGTTTCAGAGGCAATCCATTTTGTTAGCTTGATGGGCATAGGATAGCACCCAGATGGTACTAATTTAGAGCTAATTGCTTCAAAAAAGGCATTTAGACGCGAATAATTAAAATATATTAATATTGAAAAAACCACCTTATATTGAAGTGAACCCGAATAGTGGTACATGAAAAAACACCTCCTGAATTCGCATACTAAGTATGCAAATTCATTGGAGGTGTTTTTCGTTTGAAGACAAGAGTTCATTACCCAGAAGAAACAAAGTGGAAAGTCATTGAAATGAAGAAAGACGGTTATTCAAATCGTGCAATTATGGAGAAACTCGGAATTAAAAATGTTTCCCAAATTAAGACATGGATGAAATGGTATCGTACAGATCAAACGTATCGTTTTCAACAACCTGTAGGAAAACAATATTCTTATGGAAAAGGACCAAAAGAGCTCAGTGAATTAGAACAGCTACGTTTAGAAAATAAACATCTAAAAACAAAATTACTTGTATGGGGAAAGTATCTGGAAATCGAAAGGGGCTGAAACCAGAAACTGTAGTTACTTTATGGAGAAATGTACAAACAAAAATAACGGTAAAAGACTTGTGTAACGTATTAGAATTACCCCGTTCTACATTTTATCGTTGGTTACAACGAACGGAAGATCTGAAAGATGATATAGAAGAAAGAGTAAAGGACGTCTGTCTTAGGCATAAATTCCGGTATGGATATCGAAGAGTGACCGCTACTCTTCGAAAAATGGGACTGTGTGTCAATCATAAAAAAGTATTACGAATCATGAGACAAAATCATATTCTTTCAAAAGTGCGTCGGAAGAAAAAGAAATATATCAATGGTGCGGAACCAATGGTAGCCCCTCATCGATTGGAGCGCCAATTCGATGCATCCAAACCAAATGAAAAGTGGTTTACGGATGTGACGTATCTCTTATTTGGAGAGCGTACCTTGTATTTATCAACGATCATGGATGCCTTTAATCGTGAAATTATTAGTTGTGTCATCAGCGAATCACAAACACTGACATTAGCGATGAAAACATTGAAACAAGCAATGAGAGGGCGAAAAGTAAAAGATGTCCTTCTTCACTCGGATCAAGGAAGTATTTATACAGCAAAAGAATTTCAAGCGTATGCCAAAGAAAACGGCATGATCACCAGCATGTCCCGGAGAGGAAATTGCCATGATAATGCCGTCATGGAAAGCTTCTTTGGTCATTTAAAAAGTGAAGCTTTCTATTCACAAAAGATAACAAAAGTATCCAACACAACTGTGCGAAAGATTGTGCTAGAATACATTCATTACTACAATTGTGTGCGAATTCAAGAAAAATTAAACCACCTATCCCCTAAAGAATTTAGGGAACAAGTGGTTTAGGTGTTTTGATTGGTGTCCCGTTTTCGGGGTTCACTTCATATGAAAGGTGGCTTTTTTTCGCTAATCGCAAAAATTAACATTAAAGTTGATAGATTGAATAAAAAAGGACAAACTCTCCAATGTGAGAAGTTTGTCCAAAAGGTTTTTCGTGTTAACTATTTTTACACTAATACCAATAATAGTGAATTAGAATAGTGACTTAATACTTGCTAAAACAGTAAGTACACCTACAATAATAACAAATACGTTACTCATTTTCCCTTTGTATTTAGCTAGTACTGGTACTTTTTGAATTGCATACATCGGTAATAGACATAAGATAGCAGCAACTAAAGGACCGCTTAGAGAATCAATAAGTCCAAGAATACTTGGATTTGTATAAGCAACAAACCAGCATGATAATACAACAAAAGTAAGGATGATTGTCTTAATTGTTTTTTCTTCAATATCTTTTCCACGTGATTTACCGAACTTAATAATCATGTCACGCATTACTTCAAATGCTCCGATATAATGGCCAAGGAAAGACTTTGTAATAGCCACAAAAGCAATAATTGGAGCTGCAATCGTGATTACAGGTGAATTAAGTTCATTCGCAAGGTATGAAAGAATTGATAAGTTTTGCTCTTTTGCCATTTTTAAATCCTCTGGAGTTAAGCTCAGTGCACTACTCCAAACGAAGAACATAACTACAACGAATGTCATGATATAACAAACCTTTTGTATTTGCGCACATTTAGCATCAGTGGCTTCGATTCCATACGTAGCTCTCTGTTTCACAACAAATGATGAAATCATAGGTGAATGATTAAATGAGAATACGATGATTGGTAGAATCAACAGTATCGTTCCCAAATATCCTGTTCCTGTTGAAGCAGTAGAAACAGCTGAAAAGCTAAGCATTGACGTATTCCACTGTGGAATTAAAGATATTGCGATAAACAGTAGAGAAGCTATGAAAGGATACACTAGCATACTCATGATCTTTACAGTGATATCTTGACCAAAATTCAGTATAGCGATAAGACCAAGAACTAATACAAGTGATAAAATAGCCCTTGGAGGCTCTGGCATGTGCAATTGATGCACGATAAAACTACTTGCAGTATTTGTAAGCGCAACCGAATACATTAATACGATTGTATAAATTGAACCGAAATATACGATGTTAAAAATGATACTCGCTTTATTTCCGAAATACTCTCTAATTGTACCTGTGATCCCCTCATCAGCAGAATTAGAAGCGTATATCATTTTAGCAAGCGCCCTATGTGAGTAGTACATAACTGGATATGCAAGTAATGTAATTAGTAGTAAAGATAATAAACCACCTGAACCTGCATTAATCGGTAAAAAGAGCACCCCTGCTCCAATTGCAGTTCCAAATAGACTCAGTGCCCATGTAGTATCCTGCTTATGCCACTTTTTCGGATCTGCATATTGCTCATTTTTTAGTGCGGTATTTTCAGCTTGAACTTCTATTTTCTTTGCAGTATTCCCGTTCATATAATAACTCCCCCTTGTATCTATTTCTGCATCTCTCTTTGCTGCTAACAAATATTCCCTTTCGGAAAATAAATTCCTTACAAGTTGCCCCACATTATATGTCCTTCATCATAATGAAACCAAATTGAAACATTCGCTAGTTAGCGTCCTAATATAATTGTTAGCGTTCACAAAAAAGTTTACTCGTAATATCCGCTCTTTATATAAAGACCCCTTAAGAGAACAATATAGAATAGACTTCATAAATACGTTGCAACATTTCTAATAACAGTGTATTACTTTAATGGTTTCTCTTTTTTACTTTTAACAGTAATTTTAGCTAAAC
Source organism: Bacillus sp. TH13 (assembly GCF_016651175.1). Lineage (NCBI taxonomy): Bacteria > Bacillati > Bacillota > Bacilli > Caryophanales > Bacillaceae > Bacillus > Bacillus sp. TH13. Next base: position 194,250 of record NZ_JAEKEJ010000020.1, read on the forward strand.
CGGCCTCTCTTAATTTGCGAGGCATTTCTTTCTCAATTCTATACATTACTTTAATAACTTCGGCAGCACTGATGATATTGCTTACACAAGCCACTGAAGCACTTTACATACATTTCGCCTCTAATCACACACCTTTCTTACTAAGAATCGCATTTTTTATATTTTCTCCAGAGATAATAAAATTTCTCTCGACGCCCTCATTATAACGTGTATATTTATAAAATTAATATTTTTATATTTTCAGAAATATTAAAGCGGAATAATTTTATATGGATAATATTTTACAGTTAGCATGTAGCCATTGTTTTTATCGCTTAAAGCTGAATTAGTTAGTAAAAAAATACAATAATACATTGTTTTTCTAGGTAACTCATGATGGAGATACTTATATCCCCTTTTATCAAAAAATTTCATTTTAAACATAAAAGATATTCTAATAAATAATTAATGTAGGTAAAAAGAAAAGATTCCCCAAATACAAAAACCAAATTTTAGGATATATATTATTAATATTGAATTCATATACACTTAAAAAAAACTACATTGAACAAAAAACAAAAAAGCTGCCCAATATGGACAGCTCATTTACATAATTATCATTATCAAGGATGCACAAACAAATCACTTCAATGTTATCTTAATTGTAGTTTGTTCGACTCTTCTTCAGGAATATCTCTATGTTTGTAATGAATCGTTTTTAGATCATTTCCTTTTATGCGAAAAGTAATTGTGTCCTCTCCATAAGGCGGATTGTGTGCACCCTCAAAAGTTTGAATTTGAACAGTTACATAAAAAATATAGTTTGTTGTATCTTTTTTTATTTCAAGTATTTTTTCAGAACCTCGATACCAAAGTTTTGGTTCCTTATAATAGTTTTCAACCTCTTTGCTTATCGGCTCCAATAAGAGATCAATTACCACTTCTTTTAAAAACTTTTTTGGTACAGGTATTCTGTTTATTTTCTTTCTTTTTACATCTATAATTCTCCAAAAATCCCCGCTCTTTTCAACGGTATAAAGAACATTCGTACCGTCCGCTTTCAAAAGATGAAAATAACCTTTATTTCCCTTAATATATAATCGTGGTTCATTAATCCACTCACCTTCTGTTTGCACTATCCCTAAAAACAACTGAGTAAGTGGCGTTATCTTATAATCTAATTGGTTAAAGTCGCCAAACGAATAAAGTTCATAACCGGTTAAATCTATGCCAAAATTTCTGTTTATATCATGTTCCTTTTTTACAATTGCTTGAGCAGAAATGCAGGGTAATAAAAAACTAAACAGACATATGATGCTAACCATTGTTAATCTTATTTTCATAACATCAATCCTCTCTTTTATTAAGATGCAACAAAAGAGAGGATATTATTGATTAGAGCATAAGCTAAAAAATTAAACTCCCCCATTAACTAGCTCGTTTATCGAGTTTAATTTTGAAGAAAGCCCGATAAACCATTCTTCGTCTCCTGTTAATAATGCGAGGTCTATAAGATAAAGAATTTGCTCCTTATTTATTGCCTTTGATTCAGGGAGTTTTTTTACGTGTTTACTTAAAAAGGACATTGTTTTATTTATTGTATCTCTGTTGTCACATTTCACAACATTAACCTTAACTACTTCCCCTGCATTATCAAATGATTCAATATAACCAAGTATTAATTCACCCTCTACCGATATCCCTCGAACCCAATCTCCTACTTTTAAAACAGGATTATACTTTGACATCATACTCTTTCACCTTCCTACAAATTATTTTTAATCACGATAAACAACATATAAAAAAATAAACTTAACTGTAATGTTTTCCGTTACATTTAAGTGTTAAAAACTCACAGCTATATAATAATTAAGCCGCTTAACGCTCATGATTGATAAGGTCAACAACTTCTTTCATTGTATAATTCTTTAAGTATTCACCTAGATGTTCTTCAGCACCTAAGAAAATAGCGAAAAGAACTTTTCGCATGTTCGAACCTACAACACACTGATTGTTTGATTCCGGACACTTCGGCTGCAAAGCACCTTCAGAGGTTATCTGATAAATATGCCAAAGATTAACTTCATCTAAATCGCGAGCGAAAATAAAACCTCCACCAGTTCCCTCTTTTGATTGTATAAACTTATGCTTTTTTAACAAACTTAGCACTTTGCGAATACGTACTGGGTGAACCCCCGCACTTTCTGAAATAGCATTACTTGTTGACATCCTGTCTGGCTGTAAAGCTAAATAAGTTAAACTGTGTATGGCCAAGGTAAAGTCGCTGTTCATGGTTTTCCTCCTACGATTAAAAATATTGTTTTTCATATATTAACATACTGTAGCCATAAATATTACAGATAGGTTAGAACGTTAAAACATATAGAATACTTCTTGCCATAAAAAATTAATTCTTTTATATTCTATCCGGTCTCACCTATATCCGATAACTTCATTTAGCTTTTTAAGTTGAAAATAAAATTAAACACTCCACTGTTTCTTCACTTGTTCTTCTGCCAGTTGTTTAATTTTTGTCCAAATCGTATCTTTACTCACAATAACATTTGTTTGATAATTTCTATCATTATAATTAACTGTAACACATACTTCAATCATCTTCTGCTTCCTCCTTTCAAAAAACTTTTTCTAAAAAATATTACTTATTAATTGGCCAATTTTTGCAGTTCAATGTTCAAAAATGTTCGAACGCTACGTGGTAAAAACTTGCGAATTTCTTCCTCATTAAAACCAATCTGTAATCTTTTCTCATCCAGCATAATTGGGCGACGCAACATTAGCGGATGCTCGATTATTAATTTATAAAATTCATTAAGCGAAAGCTCCTCAATATTTATATTTAAGTCCTGAAAAGTTTTGGATCTAGTTGAAATAATTTCAGTAGCCCCCTCTTCAGTTAAACGAAGAATTGATTTAAGCTCATCAACTGTCATAGAATTTGATACGATGTTTTTTTCAATATAATCAATTTGATGCTCTTCAAGCCATGCTTTCGCTTTTCGGCATGAACTACAGCTTGCTGTTGTATATAGAATTACCATATTTAACTCACTCCTTTAATGTTTTTTATCAAACGTACATTTTACATATCGGTTATTGAAATGTATTAAAAAAAATTACAGTTTAGAATCAAATTCACGTAATGTTAGTTATTCTGCAATGTTTCGTTTATCTCTACTATTCATTTCTTTTCAAAATGCTTCTTCTATAACATTGTTGAAACTACATTTTACAGACGATGACAACTCACTTCTAAAAATCTTACTGTAATTTTAAACTTTACAGTTCTATAAATCAAATGTTAAGTCTTGGATTCATTCTATTAACGTATAAATCGGTTTCTTTTGTGTAAATATCCCCGCATTTTTACGGCTAACCAATTCCAAATATACTTTAAAGTACATTCTATTCATTTCTTGCTTACAAGTGCTATTATGGAATATATTTAACATAATAAAAAGTACGTACTTTAAAGTGTTATAGGCACTAAAAAGAAATAATTTTAGTATTACAACGTATTTAAGCTCAAAACTATAATCTAAATTCATCAAAGGAGTTTTTTTATGAAAACATACAATATTCCTGTAGAGGCGACTTTAGAAGTTATTGGCGGAAAGTGGAAAGTTGTTATCCTTTGTCATTTAAAAAAAGGGACAAAAAGAACGAGTGAATTAAAACGATTAATGCCTGGTATTACGCAAAAAATGTTAACGCAACAATTACGGGAACTAGAAGAAGATGGTGTAATCCAAAGGAAAATATATGACCAAGTACCACCGAAAGTAGAGTACTCTTTAACGGATTACGGTTCGTCTTTAGGAGCTATACTCGATTCCCTCTGTTCCTGGGGAGAAGTTCATCTTGAAAAAACCGGGAACACATCCATGCTGATTACAGCCGATGAATAATAACTGCTCCTACTATATGTGTAAATTCTATCCAAGATAAAAAAAACGGTTGAGACAATACTTGCCTCAACCGTTTTTTATGTCTCTTTATAATTTTTTGCCGTAATAACTGTTTCAAATTCAAAGGTTTCCGGTAGATGATCTGCATAAGAATATTCAAAAGTTCGTCCATCCGTTAAGTAAGCTACTTGTTCAACTCGCATTAGGAAATCCTGATTTGTTAAGTTCATAAACTGCTTTTCCCTATCATCTGGGCGAATTCCTTTAACCCTGACAACAGATGTCCCTACTTCAAGGCCCAGTTTTTTTTGAATATGTGAGTATATCGACTCCTCTAAAACAGAAGCCTCAACACCTGGGATAACCGAAATTGGCATCCATGTATGCTCCATAATCGTCGGAATGCTGTGAATGATGCGAAGGCGAATGATCTTATAGACGAAATCACCGATTGAAACTCCCAATTTCTCAGCAACTACTTCATCAGCACCAACAATCGCAAACTCGATAATTTCACTTTTTACCTCACTGCCGTAAACAGCTTTCGTACCTGTTAAAGTTTGAATCATTCGTGCCTTTTCCTGCTGACGCCAATCTTGCACTACTGTTCCACTTCCGCGCCGGCGGATGATATAGCCGTCTCTAACTAATAGATCCAGCGCCTTTTTAATAGTAAGTGCTGAAACATCGAATTCTTCAGCAAGGACGGGGCTACTCGGAATTTTTTTGTTGATTTTATATTCACCGTCTAAAATTTGCTGTTTAATCTTTTGATAAATGCCGAGGTATTTTACTTGTGTTGATCCGCTTGCCATTTCCATACCTCCTTTATACTCTATCCCCTCTTCTATTCATTCAAATGTAAAGCCTCAAGTTTGTAAACTGAAGGTGATGGGGCAGCAAATCCATTTTCCAAGATTTCAATATTCGTTACCGCTTCTTCGTCTTTCACAAGTTTTGGTGCACCATTTACAATTGTGTCATACGCGGCATCATAGAAACGACCGTAATCACCAAGCGGCGTTTTAATTTGTTTTTTAATCCAGTCACCATTTGCATTACGATACTTAGCAATTCCATAATACATCGGCGAATCTTCACCAAATCCTGCACTCTCAGGCATAATACCCGCTTTCAAATCATTTTCCTGCTGATCTTCACCGTATTTAATAAATGAGCCATTTGTTCCATGAACGATAAAGCGTGGATAATCTTTTGCTACGACATGGTTCGTTTTCAGCTTAATCTTCAACTGATTTCCATAATGTAGACCAACATCGAAATAGTTATCAACCGCACCTTCCACTTCATTATTACGAATATCGTATGTCACTGTATTTGGACGGCCGAATAGTGAAATCATGCGGTCCATCGTATGAATACCTAAACTGTAAAATGAACCTTCTTCTTTTGGGGCTTCATGAGTGATTGAACCAGGACGGAAATAATCAATATGTGATTCAATCTCAATAATATCACCAAGGAATCCTTGTTCAACTACTTGCTTTACAGCTAAAAAATCACCATCAAAACGACGGTTTTGATAAGGCATAACGACTACACCTTTCTCTCGTCCTAAAGCTAATAATTCTTTCGCATGTTCTACTGTATCGCAAAATGGTTTTTCAACGATAACTGATTTTCCGGCTAGTATAACTTTTTTTGCTAATTCATAATGCGTATGTGCTGGCGTACAAATCGTCACTACTTGAATTTCTTTGTCATTCAACAATTCGTCCAAATCAGTAGTGAAGTAAACACCTTTTTCCTCATATGGAGCCGCTAATTCTTCATTTATTTGACGCACAAAAATCGTTTTTACTTTTATATTTTTACGTGTCTTCAGATAAGGTAGGTGATAACGGTTAGCTGATTTTCCAAATCCAATAAAGCCCATTGTTAATGTCATGTTTTTCAACTTCCTTGCTCATAAATTTTCGTTTCTACATTTATTATATAGTTTACTTTTTAAAAGTATATAGTTTTAGTTCTTAATTTATATATAAAATGAAAAAGTAGGGATAGAAACCATTTCGATTTTCATCCCTACTTCTTTACTATATTTGTGTAATATCAAGCATTAATTGTTTTAACTCGCACGTTCTCTTTTTGTCTTTCTTTAAATGACAAAGGATAACTACTTTCCACTTTCCACCGATAACCTCTAAAGTCGCCTCTACAGGAATATTGTATGTTTTCATATAAAAATCTCCTTTAATAATTTTATAAGACAAATAAGCTAAAATATTTAAATATTACTTTTAAGTATCTATAGCACCTTAAAGTACGTACTTTTTATTGTGTTAAACATGTTTCATAATAGCATACGTAAACAGTAGATGAGTAGTACGGTACTAAAAAGTACCTGTGTTACTTTTTAGTATCTATATCACTTTAAAGTACGTACTTTTCATTATGTAAAATACATTTCATAATAGCATTTGTAAGAGTTGAGTGAGTCATGCAGTATTAAAAATTACCTGTTAGTACCTGTACTTTAAAGTGAGTATTTTTATCATACATTTTGTCAGATGATGAAATGACATGTTTTAATTTTCACATCCATTCATAATGAGTAAATAATTTCCAAATACATTTTAGGAGGATATCTATAATGAGTAAATTACTAAAAGAAAAAATCGGGTTTGGTACAGCACCACTAGGGAATATGTACCGTAATATCCCAGAGGAAGAAGCAATCGCTACAGTGGATGCTGCTTGGGAGAATGGCGTTCGTTACTTTGATACAGCTCCACTTTATGGATCTGGATTAGCGGAAATCCGTCTTGGTGAAGCACTGTCAAAAAGAAATCGTGATGATTACTTTTTAAGTACGAAAGTAGGTCGAACTATTTCGGATGAACTAGAGGATCCAACTGCACGTGATTTAGGTGAAAAAGGCGGACTTTTCGAATTTGGTCGCAAAAATAAAATGATCAATGACTATAGCGCAGATGCAACACTTCGTTCTATCGAGCAGAGTTTGAAACGTTTAAAAACAGATCGTCTAGACTTTGTTTTCATTCATGATTTAGCACAAGACTTTTATGGTGATGAGTGGGTTTCACAATTTGAAACAGCTCGAACAGGAGCATTCCGTGCGCTTACACGTTTACGTGAAGAAGGAGTTATTAAGGGCTGGGGGCTTGGAGTAAACAAAGTAGAATCAATTGAACTTATGCTTGATCTAGAAGAAGCAAAACCAAATATATCCTTATTAGCTGGTCGCTATTCATTATTAGACCACGAACGTGCATTGCAACGAGTAATGCCTGCAGCTGTAAAGCATAATATGGATATTGTTGTTGGTGGCCCATATAGCTCAGGTATTCTTGCTGGAGGCGCTCACTTCGAATATCAAAAAGCATCGCCAGAAATTATTGCAAAAGTTGAGAAAATCAAAGCTCTTGCAGATCGTCACGATATCAGCATCAAAGCTGCTGCACTACAATTTTCACTAGCTAATCCAGCAGTTGCTGCTGTTGTTCCTGGGGCAAGTAAACCGGAACGAATTGTAGAAGACCAAAATGCCTTAAATACAGTAATTCCAGCAGCATTCTGGGAAGAAATGCGCGAACAAAAACTAGTAGCACCTAATGCACCACTACCAATCAACGTAAAATAATAATGAAAATTTAATCAGTGGGAGCATCCCCCACTGATTATTTACCCGTAAATACCGGGATGAAAAGGAGCGTAATGAATATGGCACATACTACTACATCTATGGAAATTTTTGCTTCACCTGAACAAGTATGGCAATTAATCGGAGGTTTCAACTCCCTTCCAGACTGGTTACCTTATATACCTAGCAGTAAATTAACTGAAGGCGGTCGTGTACGTCATCTAGCTAATCCAGATGGCGATACAATTATAGAACGCTTAGAAGTATTCAATGATAAAGAACGCTACTACACGTATTCAATCATGAATGCACCGTTCCCAGTCACTAATTATTTATCTACAATCCAGGTTAAAGAAGGTACTGAAAGTAACACATCGTTAGTAGAGTGGTCAGGTACTTTCACTCCTGTTGAGGTTAGTGATGAAGAGGTAATAAATCTGTTTCATGGTATTTACAGCGATGGACTGAAAGCATTGCAGCAAGCATTTCTAGATTGAGCTACTAAAAAAAATGAAAAGCAAAGCGATATCGCTTTGCTTTTTTATAAAATCCCTTTTAACTTTTCACCAATTAACTTCGCTACATACTCATAGCCTTCTGGCCCAAAGTGTAATCCATCTTTTTCATCATTTTCTACAAACCCTTTATAATTCAGTTCTTGAATCATTTCAGCATACAAATTTAGAAAATAGCTTCCTGTTTCTTTCGCCACTTCCTCTACCACGTCTGCATACTGACAGAGCACTTCATTTGTTCTATTGTGCTGCCTCTCTTCATCAACTGGTGCAGGGCTAATCAGTAGTACTTTATTTGATGAAATCTGTTTCACAATCTGCTCTAAGTTTTCTTTGTATTCCTGTAGTGACGTTTGTGAAAAAGAGACCGCATCATTCGTACCAAGAAAAACTGTTACGAAATCTGGTTTATATAATATTACATCTTCTTCAATCCTATTTAACGCATCGAACGTATTATCACCTGGAACACCTGCATTCACTACTTTCCAATCTGGAAACATTACTTGTAACCTTGGCGTTAATCTAGGTATCCCATCAAAAAATACATCATCAGCTGTAATACTATCTCCAAAACATACTAACGTTTTCATTAAGCTACTCTCCTTTTACGTATGAAACAACTTTCCTTCTATTGCTTTTATATACCTGTCAGCAGAACGTTCAACTGCCTCATTTGCATTTTCTTTTACTACTCGATGAAAAGCATTGTATAAACGATTAAACTGTAACGGCTTCACTCGGTTCACCATTTCTTCCACTTTTCTCGCTGGTAATGGAATTAAGTTTGGATAGCTATACATAAAACTTACCCACCGCTCATCCGCTACAACTTGAATAATATCACCTGTTAACAAAATCCCTTTTCCATCATTACCTTCTTCCCAATGCAATACAGAACCACCACTAAAATGTCCTCCAAGACGATGTACAGTAATCCCATCCGCTAATTGTAAAGACTCACCAGACCAATAAATAATACGACTACTTGGGCGCATCACCCATTCTTTATCATCTTCGTGTATATAAATTGGTACATCAAATGTCTCTGCCCATTCTACTTGCGTTGAATAATAATGAGGATGAGACAATGCAATTGCATCTAATCCACCAAGCTCTTTTATTTTCGCAATTGTCGTTTCATCTAAATACGTAATGCAGTCCCACAGTAAACGATATGACTCTGTTTTCACTATAAATGCCGTTTGACCGATCGCAAATCCTGGTTTTGTCGTAATACTATAAAGTCCATTTTCCTCTTTGATTATTTCATTTTTATATGTATCATCTGTTTGCAAATTTTCTAAAGTCGTCCAAGACTGCCCTTTCGGATTCACATACTGCCTTTCTTCATCACAAATATGACAACTCACCGGTTCTTCTACACTCGCTGCATACTGCACGCCACACGTTGTACAAACGAAATTTTTCATCATAATTTCCCCTATCCCTATATTTTTATTAAACTGATTTTTGTTGATAATGATCTACTTTTTTATTTTCAATTTGATAACTTTCTTTACAAGTTTACTAAGAACACTCCATTTATGGCCTAGTTTGCAAGAAGTTGTGCCCTCAAGGAATGAGTAAACAATATAGCGATTTAAAGGTTCCTTATATAAAAGCTTTGGAAATAATTCGTCCTTTTTATAAAACTGAAGAAAATAAGCTTCTTCACGTATGACATCCGATTCATTCAACTTTATAACGTATTGTTCATCTAACAAATATATAGTACTTGTCGTTCCCCGTTTAATGCTTTTACGCTATTTGGATAATGTGAAATAATTTTTTCCTTAACTAGTTGTGCGGTGATTATTGAAATGTCCATTCTCTCACCCTTCAACTCCGAATATTTCCTTAATTCAAAAGACACCTTTACTATCATTTGACAAACATAAAGGAATTCCTCCTAAAAATCTTAATATAACAAAAAATAATTTTATTTCATTTCAACTGCTTCCTTCAATATTCCATCATATAGTTCATTCCATTTATGGTAATACGATGTGATTTCTTCACTCCAAATGATCTTCATTTAATCTAATAATTTCTATTGAATTATCTCTTTCTTTTAACTTATGAGCCAAACTTTCTACACCAAACACTTCTGTAAACGTATGACTGCCTACAATTAAATTAATTCCTTTAAATTTCGCATGTTGCACTGTATATAATGTTTTTTCACCTGTTATGTACGTGTCACATCCTTTTTCTAATGCACGTTCAATCAAATTTGTATTGTTTCCTGCACCGGTTAAGATCGCAATCCGTTTTACTGGTTTATCGTGATTTCTCCAGCTCTTCACTTTCTCTTCCATTTTTTCTTCAAGTTTTCCAACTAAGTTTGAAAAAGGAATCGCTTCTTTATATTTTCCTATTCCCGGTAGTTCTTCTTCCTCATAGGTTGAATATTCCAGTATTGTATCTATCCCAATTTCGTTAAATAACGATGTACACGTGCCAAACTTTACAAAATCTAACGGCAAATGAATCCAAAAATGATTCATTTCATATTGCTTCAATTTCTCAATACAAGCCTCTTCCATACCAAATAAAAAACTCCACGGCGCATGATGTGTAACTATCATATCGACTCCATTTCGATACGCTTCTTCAATAGTTTCTAACGTTAAATTTGTTGTGTAACCGATTTTGTGAAATTCATCTTTACTTATATAAGTAAAACCATATTCATCATCGCCATATTTATGAAGATGCTCTCCAAATAGTGATGTTATATGTTCGTTAAACTGCTTTATATTCATTTTATTTCTCCTTTCATTTACTTTTATATTTCAAAAATAAGGAAATACTAAATAAACACGTTACATACATATAGGAGGACATTATGAAACCTGAATTTTTAAAAGCTGTACATGATGCCATTGGAAATGTCGAACACATTCATATAGAAGAAAGCGGTGCTGACAGTTTAATTATTCATCACGATGATGCACAGCAATTACAACAAGTTGCTAAAACGTTGGAAAACAACAATTTCCGCTCTGCATTAAGAACAACTGGAGATGCTTCGTATATTGAAGTGTTGAACAGATAATGAAAGTCCGGATGTATTCCGGGCTTTCTTTTTTATCCCGAATTAACGGGCAGTAGGACCCCCACTGATTAAAGTTTCACTTTATATTGAAATTTCAAACTCTTTCACATACACTGCAGTTCCAGCAATATCTATTTGTAACTTCTCATTTTTTACATCTTTCGTTACATATACCTTTACACGACCATCTTTATGTATTTCTTGACCTTGCTCAACGATTAAATCCAATTCATGTTCAAAATCTTTCTCTAAATACTCCGCATAATACGCTCCCATTACACCTGAAGCTGTTCCTGTCACTGGATCTTCAATCGTCCCAGCGTAAGCTGACGAAAAATGACGGCCGTGCATTTGTGCTAGTTCATCATAAGTTTCTAGACAAATTGGGTGAATAGAAGCATTAGGTATTTCTTTTAATACTGATGGAAATGCAGCATTATTAGGTTTCATTCTCTCACACGCATCTAGATTTTTAATCGGCACAATTACAGTCCAATTCCCCGTACTTCCATATACTATCGGTAAACTTACATCTAAATCATTTACTTCCAAACCAATACTATGAGCTAATTCTTCTTTTGAACCTGCAAAATCTTTAAACTGAGGTGCTGCCTGCCTCATTTTAATAAAGGTTTCTCCCTTTTCATTCACATCTATTTGTATCGGTAAAATCCCAGCCTTCGTTTCAATCGTAAGGTTACTTTTCTCTTCTAATAAACCTTTTTCGCGCAAGGCATATATCGTCCCTACTGTCCCATGACCACATAAATCCATTTCAAAACCAGGTGTAAAATAGCGCATTCTTATATCTCCTACTTCTGAGGAAAGAACAAAAGTTGTTTCGTTATATCCAACTTTTTCAGCAATACGCTGCATCTCCTTTTCTGTTAATCCATACGCCTCTAATACAACACCTGCTGGATTTCCCTTATTTGGTTTATCCGTAAATGCGTCATAATGAAATACATTTATAGTCTTCATTTTCTTTTCTCCTAATCTACTTTAAAAATTTTATAATAAAGCTCTGTCTCCGTTTTCACCGAACAATAATTTCTCCAAAATATCCTCTGCATCTTTTCATTTGAAGTATGTGTACTTCCGATGTAATAAGTAGCCCCCATTTCCTTTAACATATGTAAAGATTGAAGATGCAGCTGGGAAGCAATTCCTTTCCCACGATAATAAGGCATTACTCCAAAGTAAAATAATCGTCCTTCACTTTCTGTTCCAGTTTCTATATGCGGTATGGACATACCAATTGGCTCAGTTTTATCATAAAAAACAATACATGACTTTTCCCAACCCTTACCTAACTCTGTTTGCACTGAATAAAAATGTTCATCGATAGTTAAAATTGAAGTTTGATTCCCTGAACCCGACATACATTGTTCCCAAATGTATTTAAATTCTTTTTCCAATAACGTTCCTTCTGCTATTGATCGATATGTATATTGTCTTTCAAGCTCTTCTACATTGTTCAATTCTCTACATACTTCTATCTTTGCGGCATACAAAGAAAAACCGGCATCAAGTAACTCTTTCACACTTGAGTTATAACTACTAAACCTTTTGTTTAATACAATACTTGCTCTTTTTAACTCCCAATTAAAACAAACCTCTTCAAATCTACCTATCTTTTCTTTATATGTTTGTACGTTATACAAAACATCTTCTTCTATTTCTTCAATCGTTACTGCCTTTGGTAAGCCATTTAATATTTTTTTAGACGGGCCAAATAGATTCTGAATGATTGCAAGATCGTATATCACCACTTTAATTCCCCCATACCAGGCTCAATAAACTTCCCTGAAACATCCTCATTTGAATCTATTATCCAATCATATATATTTTTTGCTCCTTCAGCCGGAGTCATATTCGCATCAAAGGCACCAATATCAGTTCTTAATTTCCCTGGGTGAATGGCAGTTACACGAATTCCTTTATTCTCAAACTCTTGTTGTAAGCAGAGTGTTAACATATTTTGTGCAGCTTTAGCAATTCGATATGAATATGAGAACTGGCCTTGCGGAAACTCTTTGTTCGCCATTTTATGTAATGATCCTAATCGAGAGGACATATTTATTATTCTCGGATGATTCGATTTAGTTAACGCCACATATGTACCTTTTACAGCCCGAATTACACCTAAGCAATGAATATTAAATAAGTCCGTTAACTCTTCTGAATTTGTATGTAAAATCTCAGTCTCCTTCCCAGTAATGCCAGCGTTATTTATAACTAGATCAACATACTCTGTATATTCCTCAAGCTGTTTCTTAATTTGCCCCATACTCTCATCAGCCGATAAGTCTGCCAACATAGGAAAACATCTACAACTAAACATTTGCTCCAATTGCGTTACCGCAGCCTCAGTTCTAACTAATGGATAAACAATATGCCCATTTTCATGAAATACTTTTACTAACTGTAACCCTAATCCACGATTTCCACCTGTAATAAATACTCTCATATATTCATCTCCTTATTTTTAAAATAAATAAGAAAATCCATCCATTTACCATTCTCTAATGAAAATGCCTCTCTCTTGCATTCAAATGAAAAACCTGCTCTTTCTGCAAGGCGCACTGATGGCTCATTATCAACACGTATATGTAATTCGATTCTATGAAAATCAAGGCTATTAAAAAATAACGGTAACGTAGCGTTTACACTTTCTACCCCATATCCATTTTTCCAATATTGATTATGAATAGAGTAGCCCATCATCGCCCATTGATAGTCCATACGTAAAATTTTTATTAGCTCTAGCTTTCCAATATTAGCCCCATCTTCTTTACGAAAAATACCTAATACATACATCTCATCTCGATGTGCTGCTTCATCAAAACCCCTTATCCATTCCGTGAACCATTCTTTTGTTGATGATGCCATAACTTGATAGCCATCGTCATATTTATACTGCGATGGCAGTCTCTTATTAAATCCATCTAACCAACTTTCGTAATCATCTTTTTGGAACGGACGGATCATAAGTTTCTCCGTCTCTACTTGTAATAGCGGCAGCTTCATTTACATCTCTTCCTCCAGTAATTGATTGAATATTCTTTGTTATCTTACACGAAATACAAAATCTAGTAACAAACCTTATGCCCATCAACTTAAGAAATCGGTAGTTCCCCAATACGAAAAAAATAAGTCGAATTCTATAATTAACTGTACAAGGGGAAATTTTTCATTTTGAGGTAATTCCAAATCCTTGGCTTGATAACGATGTGACGGTCGCCCTCCTTAGGAAAATTACTTGGATTCACTAAAGAAGAAATTGTACAAAAACGTCATTTTAAATAATCAAGTCAGATTATCTATTTCTAACTTGATTATTTAAAATATAAACCTTTGCCCACTGGCTGAACAGTTTCAAGCACAGTGTCAACCATTTCTTCATTAATCAAAGTTCTTATAATCCAAGCTGAGAGATCTTGAGCAGCAAAACAACCTGCGGCAGTCGAGATATTCCCTTCGTTTACGAAGCTTTGTTCAATAACGTCTACATCAAATTCTTTAAGTTGTTCTACTACAGATGGATATGTAGTTGCTTTTTTACCAGTTAACAATTTTTTAGCTCCTAGTAGTAGTGAACCAGAGCACATAGAGCCTATTAATTGTCTTTGAAGATCTACATGAATGCTATTAAGATATTCTTGATTTTGATATAAACCTTGGACCCCCTTGCCACTTCCAAATATTACTGCGTCAGCGGAAGGTATATCAGATATGCTTCCTGTCATGGGGATACGTAAGCCAGACATGGATATATGAGTTTTTTCCGTTCCTAATAGCTGGACAGTCCAATCAGAAATACCGCCAACTAAACGTACACGATTTAATAAATCCCATGGTAAAAAAACATCTATATCAGTAAAGTTATCGAAACAGACTATCGCAATTTTCATTCTCTAGCCCCCTAATTATTTAAATGTTAAAAACATTTTAATTATAACAATTTCAAGTGGAGGTAGCGAGGTTTAAATTACCTAATAATCGAATATCGTTCGAGCGTTACCAAGCTAAAAAATTGCATCAAAAAAACAAAAACGTTTATACTCTCCACTATCAGAAACATTAACAAAAACCCAGTCATGCTTTATACATAACTGGGTTCTCCATTATTTCATAATTTTCTATTTCACAAGAACAGCATCTCTTAATTCCCTCTTCAACACTTTTCCTAAAGCGTTTTTCGGTAACTCATCTATGAATACCACTTCTGGTATTTTGTAACTGGCTAATTTCTGTTTACAATACTGAATAATACTTTCTTCTGTTAATATTGTTTCGCTATCCTTCACAATGAAAGCTCTTGGAACCTCTCCCCAAAAGTCATCTAGAACTCCAACTACTGCAACTTCTAAAACACCATGTATTTCATGAATAACATCTTCTACTTGATCTGGATATACATTGTCACCACCGCGTATAATAACGTCTTTATATCTTCCCATAATATGCAGGAATCCATCGTCATCTATCATGCCAGCATCACCCATGTTAAACCAGTTATCTTTTACTACCTTCTTTGTCGCCTTTTCATTATTCCAATACCCTTTAAACATGTATGGACTTTTCACATGAATCTCTCCAACTTCATTTGTTGTTAGTTCATGTCCTGTTTCCGGATGAACAATTTTCACCTCTACATTTTTCAAGGTTTTTCCTACAGAAGACATCTTTTCTTTTCCCATCATTGGATGCCATGAGGTTACAACCCAACCTTCTGTACTACCATAACCTTGCACCATATATATTCCTTTTTCCATATATTTTTGAATGAGTGTTTCTGGCACTTTTGTACCACCGCTTTGTGCTACTTTAAAGGTTGAAATATTACGTTCTTTTTTATTTAATTCATCAAGCATGTAACTATAAACAGCTGGGAACGCAAGCATCGTAGTAATTTTCTCTTCTTCAATCTTATCCCAAATAAGAGTAGGATTCGAATCAGCTAAGAAAATCATCGTAACGCCATGATAAATACAATTTAAAATAGAAAGCACGCCACTCATATGGAACAATGGATGCACAGATAAAAAGCGTTCACCTGCTGGGATTTCTCTTTGTCCCGCAATTTCAGCAAAATAGTGATGTAAGTTTTTATGTCCAATTACACATGCTTTCGCCTGTCCAGTCGTTCCTGAAGTAAACAAGTAAATGGCATCGTCTTCTTCATGAACTTCTACGTTCGGTTCTGTCGTTGGCTGTTTTTGCAACTCTAATTCAAATGAACCAAAGTCTTTTTTTGTCGTTTGAATTACATAAGGAATTTCTTTAACAGCATCAACCTTTAATAACACTTCACTAAATTCTTCATCAATAACTAACACTTTTAATTTCGCTTCTTTTACAATCGTTTCTAATTCATAAACAGTCAGCTGATGATTTAGCGGAATAAATACCGCTCCAATTTTTAAACTTGCCATCATAACGCTTGGAAATGGGTGATTATTTTTGCATAGTATTCCTATACGATCTCCTCTTTGCACACCATTATGTAACAAATAATGTGCAAGCTGATTTACTCGTTCATTATATTGCTGAAACGAATATCTTTTCTTCCCCCCTACAAGCGCTTCCAAATTTGGTGATTGCATTGCTCTCTTTTGTAATAATTGTCGCATCGTTCTCAAGTAAAACTCCCCTTTATATATGTTAGGTTTTTTATTTTACCAGATTAACTATTAATTTACTAAAGATTACACTTAGTGAATATAAGGAAAATATAAAATAGCCATTTACTTCACAAGTAAATGGCTATTTTTCATTATATATTAGAATACTTCTTGTTCATCACATATTGCACATACTCAGGTGCACTTTTATCAATCTCTTCATCACTTAGTTTATATTCTGCACCATATAAATAAAAGGAAGGTATAAATTCCATACCTGTATATAAGCATGTAGCTTGGAATGGTTTCGTCAACTCATCCATTGTAATCCCACTATTTTCATAGTCTTTTTCTAATCCACCTATAGAAATAGCTACACCAAATTCTTTCCCCTTCACTTTATCTCCTTTAGATCCGTACGCAAATCCATATGTTAATACATCATCGAACCATTTTTTTAATAATGGTGGTGAGCTGTACCAGTAAAGCGGAAATTGAAATATATATCTGTCATGTTCTACTAATAACTTTTGCTCTTCTTCAATATTAAACTCCCAATTCGGTGCCACTTTATACAATTCATGCACCGTAATTTCATCCGAATATTTCTCAAGTTCTTCAATCCATCTTTTATTAATTTTTGATTTTTCAATATCAGGATGTGCTACAATTACAAGTGTTTTCATCTTTTTTCATCCCCTTTATAAATTATTCAACCCTTTACGTATTAGTATGAATGAGTCACATATAATTGA
Organism: Bacillus sp. TH13; assembly: GCF_016651175.1. Classification (NCBI taxonomy): domain Bacteria; kingdom Bacillati; phylum Bacillota; class Bacilli; order Caryophanales; family Bacillaceae; genus Bacillus; species Bacillus sp. TH13. The sequence goes on from NZ_JAEKEJ010000020.1 coordinate 211,738, forward strand.
AAAGTACGTACTTTAAAGTGCTATAGGAACCTTAAAGTACCTGTGGAGGTGTTATATGAATCAAAATGATAATTGCCCAATTGCAACAACACTCGATGTAATCGGTGGAAAATGGAAAGTTCATATTTTATGTATTTTGTCGGATGGAAAAATGCGAACAAATGAAATTAAACGAGAAATCCCAAACATTACACAAAAGGTTCTTACACAACAACTTCGGCAACTTGAAGCTGATGGGATTATCTATCGTACCGTATATCAAGAAGTACCACCAAAGGTTGAGTACACCATAAGTGAATACGGAAAATCTTTAATGCAAATAATGAATGATCTGTTTGAATGGGGAAAAGATCATCAGATTAAAAGATTACATGACTAAAAAAGCACTATATACTTTGTTTAATCCTCTACGTTCATATTTTTTATTTCTATAAAGTTTATTTTCATCATTTTTTAGCTAACTTGTTTTCTTAGATTGATGGACGTGACCCCACATCCATCAATCTAAAAAGATACAATTAGAAAAATGAGATTTCTATAAAGTTTCGCATATAAACACTACTTCCGCCTCATTAAGCGCTCGCTCTACTTTTTCTAATCTCAATTGTACGTAAGCTATAAAGAAGCACCCCTAAACCGAGAATTTTTTCATTATTAGACGCATTAGAACCTAAGGTAACAGTAGGTACATTTAAACCCATAAACCTTTCACTCCATTCTATAGGCATATAAAAAGATACTCCTTAAAAATAAAAAACGCTATTCTCTCTGTAAAATCATAGAAAAGAATAGCGCTTTTTATTTTGAAATAGAAGTCATCATTTAAACTAAACATGCTAATATTGATTTTGTGCGATTGTCAGTTACCTCATAATAAATTTCTAATCCTTTCCGAGTACCTGTAACCATTTTAGCAGCTTTTAGTTTAGATAAATGTTGACTAATTGTACTTTGAGGCATTTGTAAATCCCCATACATTGTTGTTACATTAGTAGGACCTTTTGCAAGCATTATTTTTACTAAAGATAGACGAACTGGATGCGCCAATACCTTTAACACCTCAGCGATTTCTTGAAACATTTCTTTTTTTCTTTCATCTTATTTCTCCCCTTTTATATACATATTTATGTTATCCATATATATAATTCGAAGGTATATGCGTTTTTGTGTCCGTCATTTTAAAAAATATAAAAAAACTTTAATCCGAAACTAAAGGATTAGCTTAACATAATGTCTCACTATTCATAATGAATAGGAATCTCATTATAGAAGCAGCAGTTTTTATGCTACAACTCTACATTCAACTAACTAAAACTAATGAAAAAGAGCAAATAGTCTGCTCTTTTATGATGCCTCCTTATGTTCCGTGGAATGTTTAACACTCCCCAGTCTCTTTAGTTTATTCCACCCTACCGCTACTCCTCAAAGCGATGAGAATATAGATTTAATGACAACATAGGTCATAAATTGACGATAAATAAAACGTTGTAAAATTAACCATGCCAATGGTTTTGGGTTCTCTTCCTCTAATTTAAATGCGAACAGAGAAGCGAGAAGATCCATTAAAAAGAATACAAGATAAAATCCTAAAACTTTTAGCGGATTACTACTAAATAGTCCTATAATCATTAATATATCTGCAAAAGGAGCAATGAATTGCAGAACATATTGGAATAACCACATATTAGGCAGTGCAATAAATCCTAATGTTTTATGTTTTGAATTACACAACGCTTTTCGATGTTTCCAAAGACATTGAAGTGTACCATATGACCAACGATAGCGCTGTTTAATGAGACTTTTCACATCCTCAGGTGATTCCGTAAAAGCATGCGCTTTTTCTTCATATACAATTCTATGCCCTTGACGTAAAAATGTAATAGTAAGATCCGTATCTTCTGCTAATGTATCTTCGCTTAAATATCCAGATTCAACTACATTCTTCTTGCGCCACGCCCCAATAGCTCCTGGAACGACTGTAATACAATTTAACTCATCAAAAGCTCTACGTTCTAAATTAAACCCTGTAATATACTCAACATGTTGCCAAGTAGTTAACAAATTCCGTCTATTCCCCACTTTGACATTACCTGAAACTGCAGCTACATTCTGATCTTCAAAGTGTCTAACCATTAAAGAAATAGCATCTTGCGCAATAATAGTATCCGCATCTAAAGTGACAATGATTTCTCCTCGCGATTGTTGAAACCCTAGGTTCATTGCCGATGATTTCCCGCCGTTTTCTTTCTGAATGAAACGAACTTTAGGGTGTTTATAAAATGTTTCTTTCATTACTTTTGACGTACCATCTGTCGATCCGTCATCCACAACAATAACTTCAAATTCTCTATAATTACTATCCAAAATTGAGCGAATCGTCTTAGCTATCACCTTTTCTTCATTATATGCTGCTATGACAACACTAACAAAAGGTTGATAGGACGAATTAATATAGCGAGATAACGTTTTTCTTTTCTGCTTCCATGCAAAATAAATTAAGAATAAAAATCGAAAAATCCCTAATCCAATAGCAATATAAAAAATAGTTGTTAATATATGCTTAAAGTATCCTGCCCCTGAAAAGACAGCTTTATTGTAAAGTAAATATTGCTTCCCCTCAGAAGAAACAGGAGGCATAATTTCATCTCGTTCTTTATTCATTAAATCTGAAATTGTTACAAAACTATATCCATGCTTTTTTAGATCTTTAATAATGATTGGGAGCGCCTCTACTGTATGTGTACGATTCCCTCCCGCATCATGGAGAAGAATAATATTTCCCTCTCCCTTATAAATGGGATTAAGAGCACGCTTTACTAATTCATTTGTTGATGGTGTTGCCCAGTCTTCGGGATCAACTTTTTCCGCTACCATTGTATAGTTCATATTTTGTGCACGTAAAATAGGCAATATTTCATTTGATGAATCCGGGTTAGCATCCGCTTCATATGGTGGTCTAAATAAAACCGTAGAATGTCCAGTTACTTCCTGAATTAAACGTTGCGTCGTATTAAGTTCTACTTTCGTTCGCAGTAAAGACGTATCAGCTATGTTAGGATGCTTGAAAGTATGATTGCCAATTTCATGCCCTTCATCGTATATTCTTTTTACAATACTAGTATTTAGTTGTGCGTTTTCACCAAGTACAAAAAAAGCAGCTTTTATTTTATTCTCTTTTAATATATCTAAAATTTCTGGCGTATATTTCGGGTCTGGTCCATCATCAAATGTTAATACTACTTGTTTCCCATTTGGTTTTCCATATCGTTGCACTTCATATGCAGATGGTAAGGATTGATATACTTCATCTGTAAGGTAACCATCTTTGCCTACTTTAAAATCTCTCAATCCATTTTTTCTTTCATTCTCAATCTGTAAAATTTCACCTTGTCCAGAATAATTTACTTCATCTAAACTATTGATTTTATGTAATACATTAGGATTTTTTTGTGCCTCAATCGGATTTTTTAAAACTTTCCATATTGTAGGGTCTTCTGCTCCTAGTCTCCATAACGCAAATCCCTTTGCATTATTGTCCATTGCGATTTTCACTTGATTATAAAGAGTTACACCGTCTAAGAACCAAGCAGTATGTTCTTTCCCTTCTGTTTTATACCTAAAATAAGGGTTTCCACTCATCTTATCCCATTGAATTTTCATATTTGAATCATGAGCTATTGCCATAACTTCTGAGAAAGTTAAAGACTTCGCAGCTTCTTTACTATTTACTTGCCAATCATATCCATAGTTACCGAAAGCAACTATAAGCTTATTAGACGGAATATTCAGTTCTTTTAATGTGTGTTGGAACCATTTATTTGAAGCAATTGGTCCTGGTTCCCCGGCTTCATAGTGCTCATCGTACATCATTACAATCATTCGATCTATTATTTTTGCTAACGCACTATAATCAAAAGCCTTATCATTAGCTGGAACATCTTGTGTAACGAGCAAATCATGTTCATGAAATTCCGTAGTAAGTTCTTTCATAAAATTTGTTAAGCTTTCTCTATCACTTTCAGGTACGGCCTCAAAGTCAATATTAATACCTGAAAACTGATTTTTTTTAACTTGGCTTACTAAATCATTAATAAACTTTGTCTTTACATCGTTTGAGGAACTCAGTAACTTATGAATTAGCCCACTATCAGGACCAGAAGCTTCCTCAGTATAGTTAGTAAGCAAAGGCATAATCTTCACTTGATTCTTTTCTGCCAACTTTACTATCTCAGGTTTTATCTCACTTCTAATCGTTAAATCTGCTTTTAAATGATACCACTCTGGTACTAACGTAGTTAATGAATCGATATTTTCTTTTAGAGAAGCGGTACTATTTTCATCCCAGTTTACATAAAAACCATACACTTCTTTAGGATGTTTACTATCCTTCGGCGGATTCACCAAATTTTTATTATCCTTCGTTTCGGTATTTAGGTTAAATTCTTCCTTCTTTAACTGCTGATCACTAAGTTTTTGATTAATTGGTACCAGTTTAGTATCTTGTTGTACAGCGGTATTCATATTTGGAATTTCTGGTGTTGAAAAAATACTTTGAAAGAAAAAATAAAATACAACACCTACACTAACTATTGAGATACATAGAAACCAAATAAAGGCTATGTTTCTCCTTCCTTTCGGATCATAAAAAACAGGTTTTTCTTTATCTTTCTCTTGTTGAATGTTTTTCTCCATTATATTTTTCACATACTCCTTCTTAATAGAACTATAGAATAATAAAGTGCAACTTTAATCAGCCCTCACCAATTGGGCATTTACAAGCAGCCCAACTCCCACCTAACTTCTTTGCCCCAGCCAAATTTTGAGATGGAAGTTTTACTGCCCACAATAGCGAGAGAAATCCTTTTAGCTTTGAAATGAATCTCTCAATTCCATATTCTATTGATTCTTCTTTTCATTCCCTTGCTGGTGGCCTCTATTTTCTTGTTGAGACCCCCTACCATTGTTCCCTTGCTCGTTTCCGTCATTTTCTTTCTGGGACCCTCTTCCATTGTTCCCTTGCCCATTTCCATTGTTCCTTTGCTCGTTTCCATTATTCCCCTGTTGAGATCCTCTTCCATTGTTCCCTTGCTCGTTTCCGTTATTTCCCTGTTGAGATCCTCTTCCATTGTTCCCTTGCTCGTTTCCGTTATTTCCCTGTTGAGATCCTCTTCCGTTGTTCCCTTGCCCATTTCCATTATTTCCTTGTTGAGATCCTCTTCCATTATTCCCTTGTTGAGATCCTCTTCCGTTGTTCCCTTGCTGATTCCCATTATTTCCTTGTTGAGCTTCTCTACTGTTATTCTCCTGTTGATTCCCTCTATTTTCTTGCTGAGATCCTCTTTCATTGTTTTCTTTTATTTGCTTCGATGGCTGTTCCTCTGTTTTCTTTTGTTCTTTCTGCTCTTGCTTTTCATATTTTTTTTCTTTTACAGGAGACAAATCCAGTGATGCATCATGAGATGACTCCGGCTGTGATTGCACCTCTTCTTCGTTTTCCACCGGATTAGACGGCGTGGCAGGAGGCGTAAGCGATTTGTTCTTCTCATTCTCTTGCTTTATATAAACACCTGTGCCAATTCCAGCTTTTCTAGCATTCTCTCGTACTTGCATTGTGCTACTTTGATATTCAACTGTAATATGTTTTAGCTCATATTCTTTCTTTAATTCTTTCATTGCCTTTTCCAACTGTGGTTCTAGTGCCTTGTCCTTTGCAACAGCTGTTAGCATAACTTGCTTATCATTCGTTAAATACTTATCCTCTTGACTTTGCTTTATAATAGTACGTATTACTTCTTGTAATTGTTTATTTTCCCATTGCTTCAATTCTTTTAAAATACGCCTTCCATCATCATTACAAGCCTGCAAATCTATAACACGAAAATCCTTTGTTACGCTCACCTCTAAACTTGGATTTATATCAACTGAGACGTAAGCAAATACTTTTTCTTCTGGTTGGTTGTAGAAAAACAGCACTGCAAATAGAAAACAAGCAACAAGTATTGATGCAGGCTTTAAAAAGGAAGGAATCGAAAAATGCGATGCTTTTTGTTCTTGCTCATCAAACGAGATTTCCTCCCCGATTATGCAAGAATCCCCTTTTCTTTTACACGTAATAAACTCTCCATTTGGTGTTAAAACAACTACGCTATGCTTTTTTATATCCATCACAATTCCTTTATTCATCATGCTTTTCCCCTCTTATGTAATCCAGAATATATGTATAGTTGTTTGCAAAAATAATACACATTGCAATAATGTATTTTCTATGTCGTTCCAACGTTTTACGACTTACCCTAACACGCGGTTCAATCTGTTTAAGCGGTAACTTTTTCTTTCGGAACAGCTCTTCCATCATTTCCTCTTCTTTTATAATTATTTTCACAATTTCTATTAAGTGCTCACGTGTATCACGATGCTTAGGAGATTCTTTAGCAAGCTCTGAGAATGTGATTTTAAACTCAGCTAGCACACTTTGAAAATGAAGAATTTCCTCCTTACGGTTACTATTTTCCATCTCTTTCATATACTCCGTAAGCGACACTTGCATTTCTAACATTTCCTCTTGCTCATCTTCTTTTAAAAAGACAAAGTTATGTTTAGACTCCTTACGTATATAGTCAATTACATCTCTTTTTATAAGAAGATCAGCAAACGCTAAAAAGGACTTTCCTTTTGTATATGAATACTGTTCAATTGCTTCGTTAAACGCAAACAATCCAATGCTATATTCATCATCCTGTTCTGTAATATATCGACGGCAGACAGATGAGATTGATTTTCTAATAAAAGGCTGATACTGTACGATAAACGCTTCTTTATCTTCTTCGTTGTTTTGTATGTTACATACGATATCTTCTATTTTCGGTTTTCTTAAGATCTTCATTACTAAACTCAACACTTGTAATCTCCCAGCCTCCTTCAAATAGCAAAATGGTCACTACACAAGTGACCATTTAACCAGATTTTCTTGGTACTTTTCTTTGGGCTTGTCTTCTTGCTGTTAGTTATATTTTTCGATTCTAACTTTTCCTAACGCTTTCTTAATGATTTTCCTTTTCTCTCGGCACTAAAGTTAAGTTTATATTTTTATCTACTTTCTTATTTTCTACCGTTCGTTTTGTTTATTCTTTTTCTATTTTATCTGCAATCCTTGAATAACTCTCCTCTATACCATTGGTAATTTCATCCTTTTATTTTGGATGCCCACTTAATCTAGTAATTTTATTAATACTTCTATATTCTTTCCTACTCATTTTTCTTCACTATACATATTCGGAGGAGTACAAAGTTTTATGGGGGTCAAAAAATATTTTTATAAAAAAATACATATTTATTTCAAAAATAAAAACCATCAAATTGATGGTTTTCTTATAATATCTATTAAATTAAGTTGGATTCTCATTATATCTAAAAAAGTACTAGCTATCCTCTGCCGCTTTTCTCCATTTTTATCTTTCTTGGTTATCATAATATGTCTTATCTGCGTATTTTCTATCATTTCCTTTTAGATAAGCTAAAATTACTTTTGGATTTTTAAGTAAAGTCCAGTCTCCATATGTATCGAATCTTCTGCATGAAGTTATCATTCCATTTTTAATAGTACCGAATTTCTTATTATTTTTCTTTCCCCATTCTTTTAACCGTTTAGCGAAATCTGCATCTTCTGCCATAAGCATGTTTTCATTAAATCCGTTAATTGCCATAAAGTCTTTTCTATAGCACCAAAAAATCCCTACAGATATAGCTCCGTACTTAAAAAGTAAGGGGATGATTATTAACATTGCGGAGAGAAATATTCCTAAAGATATTCTTTCAAACTTTCCATTTACCCCACCACCAATGTATGTACCTGAAGCTAAATATTTATCTACATTAGACAACATAGACTCTGTCATTATGGTATCAGCGTCTATAGTGACGATTATTTCTCCATTAGCTATTTTAGCCCCTGCATTTCGAATTTTAGATAAGTTTTTATCGTTATTTTTCAATGTAACACAATTATAAGATTTTGCTATTTCCTCTGTTTTATCTGTGCAACGATTTAAAACAACTATAACTTCCGTTTGCTCTTTATATGCCTCTGATGCCTTTGCAATTGAATCTAAACATTTTCTAATGTACTTTTCTTCATTGTGTGCAGGAATTATAATAGAAAACTTCACATCTTTTTTCAAATTGACTCCTGAAAATTCGTTTGTCTCAGTCATAATATGCCCCCCTTATTTTATAAGGTAAATATCTGTTATACATAACTTATATTAATATTTATTAGGTTATATTATAGAAACTGAAGGTCAAGAGGCTCTTACTGTCGACGTTCAAAAGCAAGACGTACAGCAAAGCCCCGTTAAAACACTTGCCATAAGCCAACGCTGTACTCGTAGCCACGTCGGGCGTGTGCCAAACCATTTTGCAATTTTACTTGCTGTACATACAATTACAAGGTTAACTATAAAGCTAACAGTGATTTGCGTAAGCCCCAAAACTGCACCTTGAAAAAGCAACGATCCCTTCTCTGGATCTTCAAATTGAGGTAGAAGTGATACATACAAAATAGCAATCTTTGGATTCAGAAGATTCGTCATGAGTCCCATCAGAAATAATTTCCTTGGTGGCTCATTAGAAATCATACGCGGTTCCATAATAGATGTAGCAACAGGTTTTATCGAATTCCAGGCGAGCCAGAGCAAGTAAGCAGCACCTGCCTCGTAGACAGCGGGTACTGCAAGGAATAAAACTGTAAGTCCGAACATTGTTGCGATTATATGAATTACAAATCCAAGCATGATGCTCAATAAAAAAAATAAATCCTGCCATACGCCCCTGCGTAATGGGACGAGAAATAAGATAAATTAAATTAGGCCCAGGTGAACAAACCATACTAAGTGAAACAAGCGCAAAAGCTAGCAAAGTACTCAAGCTGACCATAAACCTTCCTTCTTTATCTTACATAAAATTTCCTATTGTACATTTTATCCTGATTGGGGAGAGAAAAGATTAATATAAACCGATGCAGCTAAGTAATATAATCGGATTCAATGTATTGTAATTACATACTTCTCATTCTCTTAAGTAAGGATTTAAAAGTAACCTATCCATAGTGATACTACAGCAACTACTAACAAAGCAAAACAAATTGTGATATTTCGAACCCACTTTTGTATATCATCAAAATACCGTTCTATAAATACAGCGTAAATATAAACCATAAGAAATAGAACAACGAAAGTAAAGGAACCCAATTTATCGTTAAATTTTTCATTGGTATATGTGCTTACATGAAGGAATAGAAAAACAAACGCTACTATGAATAGCTCAAATATCCTTTTTTTATTCAAACCGCCACCACCTTACATTAATTTCCTTTTATTCCATTTTATCAGAACATAATGTGTAGTAGCATATGAATAATTTATTTATGTCAAAAAGGCCAACAATTCAATATTGTTAGCCTCTACTTTCCATATTCGTACCTTTTATCACTTTACTTCCTAACAACTGGAATCCACATTTCACCAAATACTAAGCCGTTTCTTTGCCCCATCTCAACCGTTGTATTTGGCCCACCAACATAAGCAAAATCCGTTGCTTCTCTTAAAGCTTGACCGAAGGCGATGCCAGTCAGCTTATTACTTAGCTCTTCAGCCGTTTTGTCTTCCCCTTTCACTACTAAGTATTCTCCCTTTGGAAACTGGATCACTCTAGATTCTTCTTCTATTTGTGCTTCTGTCATGACACCAGCATAATACATCATCTTGTTATTCACCGCTTCGCTCACAGAAAAAATGTATTCATTTGTCGCTAAAGCTTTTAAAGTGTCCAGCCTTCCATCTTCTTTAACAGCCGACCAAAAGTCGTCCTTTTCTTTATTTATTCCAGCAAAGTCTGTGTATTCACTCTTAATTTCAGTTCCAATACCTAATACAATAAAGCTATCTTTTTCTTCTATAGAATAATTTTTCATATGCAAAACCTGCCTCTTTTTTTATTAATCAAACGATTTATCTTTTCATCTGATACGTTTATAATATCTTTAAACCATGTCAAAAAATGATACTGTTTAGGAGACCAAAATGAAAAAAGTTGAACGGATTAATACAATTATGCGGTATATCAACAACCGCTCCCACTTTACAATTTCTGAAATCATACGAGAATTTAACATATCACGGTCGACAGCTATTAGAGACATTAGAGAAATTGAAGCTATGGGAATGCCACTTGTCGCTGAAGTTGGGAGAACGGGTGGATATTTTGTTATGCATAATTCTATCCTGCCCGTTGTTCGCTTTACTGATAATGAAGTGAAAGCTCTTTTTATTGCCTTTATGGCTACGAGGAATCAACAACTTCCCTACCTAAAGAGTCGTCAATCTTTAGCCGAAAAACTACTAGGACTCATCTCAGAAACCCAGCAGGATGACCTCGTTCTTTTAAATCAACTCTTGCTGTTCCAAGGAACTAATCCTCATAATCCCGATCTACTTGAGCTTTCTGATCTCCCCCATCCTATGTTAGAAAAACTCATTCAAATCCTTCTTTTGGATAACCATTTATTGATTACCATTAAAGAAGATGAAGAAATTAAGTCTTATCCAATTTATCTATTACACCTTTATCAAGAAAAAAGCCATTGGATCATTGAAGGATTTGACTTAAAAGAAGAAAAGAAGTTAATGTTTCCTGTCGATGCTCTCATCAATATCGAACCATACACGACGAATAAAAGGCTCAATAAGAAAAAGATTTTAGAAAAACTAAGTAAGAAGGCTGAAGCAATTAACCTTGTACTTGAACTTGGTCCGACAGCAATTGCCCAGTTCAAAAAATACCATCCTTTAAAAATTTCAATATCTTATACTAATCCTTACCAATCCACAGCCATTTTAAAAACTTTTATCAATGTTAACAATCCCGATGAAGTGACGGAAATAATAAATTGGCTGCTTTTTCTAGGGAAGGATATTAAAATCAAAGAAATACCCGATGAAGTATTAGCAGATTTACAAAAACGAGTGTGCTTATACATTCCATAAGCAGTGAGCCTCAAATATTAAGCTTTATCACTGGATAATTATCCTATTTTTAAATACCATTTCATTTACTACAATGAGAGCATGATAAATAATAAAAGCACGGAAAATCTCCCGTGCTTTTCTAAATATATATTATTCCTGAAGGTTTCGTTTATCACGTTTCTTACCCTAACTGACGTTTAAATGCTTTACTGGCGAAAAAGTAAGAGATGACCATTATACCTACGCACCAAGCAAGCGCAATCCAAATATCGTTTCCAACAGTTCCTTCATATAAAAGAGCACGAATCGCATTCACGATTGAAGTTACAGGCTGATTCTCTGCAAACGCACGAACAATTTTTGGCATCGTTTCGGTAGGCACAAAGGCCGAACTAATAAATGGAAGAAAAACTAGCGGGTACGAGTAAGCAGTCGCACCTTCCATAGACCTCGCTTTCAATCCTGGAATGATAGCTAGCCATGTTAGCGCCAGCGTAAACATCCCAAGTATCCCAGCTACCGCGAGCCAATCTAGAATATTAGCACTGGAACGGAAACCCATTAAGAGTGCAACAAGAATAACCACCACGATAGTAAGTACATTAGCAACCAGAGAGGTTAGAACGTGAGCCCACAATATCGATGAGCGCTTAATAGGCATCGTAATGAAACGTGCCATCAGCCCACTCTTTACATCCGTAAAGAGTCGCACGGAAATGTAAGCTACACCGGATGCGATAGCCATTAGCAAAATTCCCGGCAATAAATAATTAACGTAGTTTTCCGTTCCAGTTTTTATTGCGCCGCCAAACACGTAGACAAATAATAGCATCATCATAATCGGTGTAATCGCTACTGTAATAATTGTATCCGGACTGCGCATAATGTTACGCATTAAACGACCTAGTAATACACCTGTTTTACTTTTCATTTACATCTCCTCCTTTTTGCCAATAATCGCAAGGAATATTTCTTCCAATGTCGGTTGCTTTTCGATATACTCCACTTTTGCCGGTGGGAACATCTCTTTCAGTTCAGCAAGAGTACCTGTCGTAATAATTTTTCCGCCATGCAAAATAGCGATACGGTCTGCCAGTTGTTCTGCTTCCTCCAAGTACTGAGTCGTAAGCAAAATAGTTGTACCGCTACCGGCAAGTTCCTTTACTGTATCCCACACTTCGATCCGCGCTTCTGGATCAAGTCCGGTCGTTGGTTCGTCGAGAAAAATAACTGCTGGCGCCCCAATCAAACTCATTGCGATATCAAGCCGGCGCTTCATCCCTCCTGAATACTGATCTGCCCTCTGGTTGGCCGCATCAGTCAGACTAAATCTTGCAAGTAGATTATCAGCAACTTGTGCGGGATTGGAAACACCACGTAACTTAGCGATCATTATCAAGTTTTCCCTTCCAGTAAGCATGCCGTCTAAAGCTGCGAACTGTCCTGTCAAACTGATGCTTTGACGAACATAATCTGGTTGTCGCTGGACGTCAAAACCGCAAATACTCACTTCACCATCATCTTGCTTCATTAGCGTCGAAAGGATATTGACCGTTGTCGTCTTTCCCGCTCCATTTGAGCCTAGCAACGCGAAAATTTCTCCACGCTGCACCTCAAAATCTACCCCTTTTAAAACTCCCTTGTCTTTAAAGGATTTTTTCAAGCTTTTTACAGAAATCGCTGCATTACTCATACTTTTTTCCTCCCTATAAAATGTTTTACGAAGATAATTTATTTACCTCTACCTATTTAGTATCACTGATATTCTGTATTACTTAGTACCGAGTTAAAAATATAACTGAATAGCTATGATGCAATTCATATGTGTAACCAGCTAATCAGTCGTTATTACTTATTCCATTTATTTTTTTCTCAATTTCTTCATAATACTTTCATTCAAATCTTCACGATACTTGGAGACGTAAGTTTTAGCGTTTGCCACTAGTTCGTCAGCAAAGGAAGCCACGTCATCCCCAGTAATGTCAAGCACTTGTCTTCCTTCCGCTGCACCCGCTTCGAACAAATCGATTAATTCATACTGTATGTGTAACATATCCATCCCGTTACCCGCTGAGAAATTCCACATGTAGTTTTGAATTTTCTTAAATACAAACTGGTAGTCCTCTGGCAGAGCCTCAACTCGTGCCATCATCATTTTGTACTCTTTTTTATCACCAATTAACTTTTTAAACATTTCTAACATCTTATTTTCCTCCTTTTTTATAAAACCGAACAAGAAATTCCCAAAGTATCGGCCGGAACATTTTATCTTATGAACCTATTTTGACTTCAAGACGTTAATTTTTGACGTTACAAAATCCCATTTTTTCCAAAACAATTCAAGCTCTTGGCGGCCCTCTTCATTTAATGAATAAAACTTACGAGGCGGTCCCATATCTGATGGTTTCTTTTCAATATTCACAAGCTTTTTCTTCTCTAATCGTACAAGGATGGTATACACCGTACCTTCCACAACTTCGGTAAACCCAAGATCATTCAGATGGCGGGTAATCTCATAGCCATACGTTTCACGGCGACTAATGATTTCCAGTACACACCCTTCCAGTGAACCTTTCAGCATTTCAGTTAAATTTTCCATGTCCTGATCCTCCTTTACCCCCTATTCTGTCTGACTTATATTCAGTATTACAGAGTACTAAGGCGAATTTTTACCGAATAGCTTTTGAGTAAAGCTACACTATTCAGTATTACTTATTACAACTACATTGTATGACTAAGTAGTTGTGGATGTCAACTTTATTTTCAAAAAAATTAAAAATCCGCTTTACCCTAACCGGATACAGTCTCCTTTTTTTGTTGTAAGGGCCATCAAACTAGTAAAACAGCGCTGATTCAAAGTGTAATTTAAATCAGCACTGCTTTATTGTTTTCATACCGATATATCTTGTTTTTTCACGATACAAATTGTTTCTCACTACCATTCCCATTGCATATAAAGCATAAAGGCAAGTACGGTCAGAGAAAATTCCCAGAGATTATCCGTACATGATACGAGCCCCTAAAATACAATTCTGTTAGAAATTTGTTCTCTATATTCTCTTTTATTTTATTTCTGATAGTTGATTAACAACACTATCTAAAAATTTTTCTACCTTTTCTTTTGATGTATCCGGCGCATGATAACCAATCGTAAATGTAAGTCTTCCATTATAAGAGCTTACTCCCATTGAAAAGAATGGTGCATACATAATAGGTGATGCCATATACCCATCCTCAGCTTGAATTTGACCAAACTGAATAGGTTCCTCAGCGATCACTCCCAAATTTGTCAGTAATGGCAACGCCATCCCCATCTGTACAGCCTGTTCATATTGCTGATTATACATTTCCTTCACTGTAGATAGCTTCATTTCTGCCAGTAGCTCCATTCCTGCTGCTGAAGAAAGACCTGGATTTTGAGACTTTATTTTATCCATTGATTGTTTAACTCGAACAAGAGTCTGCTTAAATGTTTCATCGTCTTCCATTTTAATCACTGGCATTTCCATACCGGATAAGTTGCAAATAGCACCAGTTGTATTATTAGGCAGATATCGACGTAAATCAGTTGTCAAGCCAATCATTTTTTCTGCAGTGCGAGGTTCTGCATACACAGTGAAATGTGATAAAACTCGGAAGTATGCAGTCATGATTACATCATTCAAGGTAGCCTGTTGTGCTTTTGTCCATTGGGTTAAACGTAGAGTTTGCTCATGGCTCAATCGCCGTACGGACACTTGGGGAAATTTATTTTTGTTAGGTTGAGATGGAAAAGACCATAACGATGCCTGTTGTTCTTGGTTAGGACGATACGCACTTTTTATGTCCGATATTCCAGCGTATTTGAATACATGTGATTGATCTCGACAACTCTCATTTCCCTCATCAAATTCCTTTATAATTTGCTTCTTAGACCGTCCCAATGAAAGGTGCGTATATATTGTTCCAAGCAATTTAATATATTCCTTGACTCCTGCACCATCTGAACATAGATGAGATAATTTCACAACTAACATATCTGTTGTAGTGCCCCGTAATAATTTCGTTTGAACCATAGGCCCCTGTATACGATCACCAGGTTCTTTAATAAAATCTATTGCCATTATTTCAAGTTCTTGATTATTTCCTTCTGCAAAAAAGCAAATAGATGAGTTAGTGTCAGATGAATGTTCCTCCCAGTAAGGAATATCATTTTCTACAAACTGGCTGTTCAAAACTGGTTGCAATTGCAACGTTATCCTTACTGATTCTTCAAGTATTTCCTTGGATATACCTACAGGAAAATAAAGAACTGCATTAATTTGTTGATCTGCAGAATAAAGACCTAATACATAATTCATTCGATCTTGTGGTGTTACTGAATACTTTCTTTTCTCCATAATTCCGTCCCCCTTTAGGACTTTTTGTATAACCCTATTTTCCATATGCTTGTAATTTTTCTAGTCATTTTTCTTCAAGAGCTAATAATGCTTATTTTTCGAATTTTTAACGAAATCATCTTCTCCGTATTGGTTTCATTCTTTTTGCAGGTGATATATCCATTATTTTATTGTTATTAACACTGCCTAACCTCCCAATAAAACCAAACAAAAATAAATTAAGTTTGCATATACATAAACATTTTATTATAACGTCTATAAATTATCAATACAGCAAATGAATCATTTTTATGTCTGTCAATAAAAAACAATATATTCAAGGGCTACTTCATAATAAAAGATTGATGGGCATGTATATGTACCCATATCACTATCAAAATAAGAATGAGAATTTTTTCAACAAAAATAAGCTGCAGATATTGATTTTACAGTAAAAAAAGCCCCTCCATTTTGAAAATGAGTAGGGCTATTTCCAATTTAAATTTTATAAAAGAATGATTATCATAAATAATATTTTACTTTTTAGTCTACCTTATTATTTTCAATCCATTTTCCTAATAAATGAATGGATTTTATTCATATAATTTGAGGTGGTATCGTTGGTTTTTAAAAATAGAAAGCTTATTTTCAAATCAAATGAAAAAGAGGTAAAATTATAGATATTCATGTAGAAATTTCGTTTTGGGGATACTTAAAATCTTAAGGTGATGGGCATGTGGTGTTACACTTTAAAAGCTTTATAAAATTATAAAATTTATAGATATAGCAGATTTTCTTTATTAATAATCATTTGTATGTACGTTTACTCACACACATACAAATGATTTATAAAACTACAATTAAGTGAAAACATCTTTTCCGTTACGATAACATCATAGCCATGTCTTCTGCTGCATTTGTAATTAGTTTTAAACCAAATGTTTCTTGTAATACATCAAGCACGCCAGGTGAAATAAATTCAGGAGCCTTTGGACCGATGCGAATATCTTGAATCCCAAGACTAAATAGCCCTAGTAAAATGGCAACCGCTTTTTGTTCAAACCATGATAGGACAATACTTACTGGCAATTCATTCACTTCACATTGAAAAGCATTAGCTAAAGCAGCCGCTATTTTCACTGTAGAAATTGAATTATTGCACTGTCCTAAATCAATATAACGCGGAATTTCCGTACCAGGTACAACACCGTAATCCACATCATTAAAGCGGAATTTCCCGCAAGAAGTTGTTAAAATAACCGTTTCTGGCGGAAGTGACGTTGCTAATTCACGATAATATTCTCCGCCTTTTCCCGGTGCATCACAACCGGCGATAACAAAGAAACGCTTTATTTTCCCTTCTTTTACTGCATCAATAATTTCTGGAGCTAATGATAATACTGTATTATGATGAAACCCTGTCACTAACTGTTCATCCGACTCCATATGTACTTCTGGAAGTTCTAGCGTTTTTTGAATTAATGGTGTAAAATCATCATTTTCAATTTTTTGTACACCTTCTAAACCTGCAATGTCATATGAAAAGAATCGATCAGAGTACGAGCCTTTAATTGGCATAACACAGTTCGTTGTAGCTAATATGGCACCCGTAAATTTTTCAAAAAGGCGTCTTTGATCATACCATGCCTTACCGATGTTTCCTTTTAAATGTTTATATTTTTTCAGCTGCGGGTATCCGTGTGCTGGTAGCATTTCAGAATGCGTATAAATATTAATGTCTTTTCCTTCTGTTTGCTTTAATAGTTCTTCTAATGCAAATAAATTATGACCCGTAACTACAATTGCTTTACCTTCTACACGATTTTGTGTAATTTGTACAGGCTCTGGCACACCAAAATGATTCGTATGTGCCTCATCCAATAACTCCATCACCCGTAAAGCTGATTTCCCAACTTTCATAGCCATATCAATATGCTCTTGTTCGTTAAAATTAGAATTTGTTAATGTCATATATAAAGCTTCTTGTGTTGTAGCATCTACAAATGCATCCGTATACCCTAGCTGAGCAGCATGTGTGCGATAAGCTGCAATTCCTTTTAGCCCAAACACAATCGTATCTTGTAAACTCGCAATCGTTTCATTCTTACCACAAACACCCATTACTTTACATCCGCCTGTTGGCGTTTGTTCACATTGATAACAAAACATATCATCCCACCCTCTCCCAATCATTCATTACACCTTAAGCATAATACCCATTGAAAAAAAGTGATGTGATATCAATCACAATAATATATAAAGATTTGTGACAGTTCATATTGTTGACATAATATTTTTATTGACACTAAAAAATATACATTAGTGTGCACACATCTTTCGATACTTTTAAATAGCTAAATAATTAATTTGGAGAAATATATACAACGAAAATTTTTTGAATCCTTATACAAATAGTTGCAATTCATCACATATGAAAATAGACATACAAAAACGCTATTCTTTCTATCATTCAATAGAAAGAATAGCGTATTTTTTATTTTAAGGAACTATCATTTTTTATTAAAGCCTTTATTGTAAAGCCTTTTATTTACAATACATTTACACTATCTTAACATTACTTACATTATTTATATGATATATTTATATAGAAACTACTTAAGAAATTTCATATACATTTTATCTTTATGATCTCTTATCTAATCAATAAAAAGATCATGTTATATTTTTATAACAGGGGTGAATTAGAATGACTGAAACTTTAAAAACACTTATAATGCTTGATGCTACTTATGTTGTTATAGCAAT
Organism: Bacillus sp. TH13; assembly: GCF_016651175.1. NCBI lineage: Bacteria > Bacillati > Bacillota > Bacilli > Caryophanales > Bacillaceae > Bacillus > Bacillus sp. TH13. Next base: position 229,883 of record NZ_JAEKEJ010000020.1, read on the forward strand.
TATGACAGTTCTAGTATTTGTATACTTGGAATTAAAATCTCAGTAATACATGCTGGCGTAATCGACAGATTCAGCATTTAAATATAGTTAGAAGAAAGAAAGGAGAAAATTATTTCTCCTCTCTTTTGTATTTCTACAATTTCTTATTTTAATAAATCCAATGTATGTAAAAGTAATCCTCTGTCTCCTACTTCTCCATGACCAGGTACTACCGAATTTATATTTCCATATCGCTTCAGCACATTCTCAATCGATGTAGACCATTCATTTACGTATGCATCCGCAACATTTCCTAAATCTTTTGCTTCCGCAGATTTCACTAAACAGCCTCCAGCTAAAATTTTATATTGTGGCAACCAAACAACAATATTATCTTCTGTATGTCCTTTCCCTGGATGGAGCGTTTCTACTTTTGTATTGCCAAACTTCAAACTCGTAATTGTTTGTAAATCTCCAAGCGGCTCTTCATATCCACTTTTCTTTGCTAGTTCTGCAGTTAATGCTGTACTATGCGCTTTAATGCCTCTTTCTTTCAACGTTTTTATTCCGCCAATTCGATCAGCGTGCGCATGTGTAATAATGACATCCGTTACGCGCTTCTGAAATTTCTTTTCTACCATTTCTATTAGTTCCTTCGTTAATTTGTCATCCCAAGAAGAATCAACAAGTACTAACCCTTTAGAAGTATTAAGAACTAGACCGTTCGAAGGAACTGCTTCTCCATTAAAATAACCTAACTCCGTATGAACCCATACCTTTTTGTTTAACTGAGATATTGAAATGGTTCCCTTCTCATTTTTTATTACTTTTTGCTCTACCTTTTGTGATGCTTGTACAGAAGAAATTGTGCTAACAAATTGAGTTGTTCCTAGTAAACTTACACATAATCCTACTTTTAACAACGTATTCTTTTTCATGTTATCAACCCTTTCTTTCAAGCTAAATAGTTATTACCTATATTAGACAATTCATCTCAAATGTTTGTTCCATCTTCATTTGCATATTTTTATGTAATTAACAAAAAAAGTGTACAAAATTTTGTACACTTTAAAACTTAATCTTCCATTCCATAATTCTCAAACTCTTCCTCATTCCCATAAAACACATTTAAATCAATATACTTTTCTTTTCCATTATAACCGCTTAATTTCCCGCGGTTCGTGTATTGCCAAAACGTCCAGTTTCTCTCATCAGATAAACTTGGTTTTGTAAGAACACTACGAATCCATATATCACATTTTAGATACGCACCCTTTATATATAAATCATACGCTTCTTGTGTTGCATACAATATTACTTTCTTACCATAATGTTTTTCTAGCATTTCAATCATGACCGACAACTCTTTCGTAACATCTTCACGCTTAGGCGGATTATCTTTTTTGTTAGCGTAAAACTCAACATCAATTACGGGGGGCAGTGCTTGTTTATATTTTGGAACAGTTCGTATAAATTGCTCTGCTTGTGTTTCACCCTTACTATCGAAACTAAAAAAATGATACGCTCCGATGCGCATACCTGTCTTATTTGCACTCGTCCAATTTTTTGAAAAGTACTCATCCACAAACGAGCTTCCTTCAGTAGCCTTTATAAACGCAAACTTCATATTTTGCTTTTCCAACTCTCTCCAATCTATATCCCCTTGATACGATGCGACATCTACACCTTTTATTTCATACTTATCAGCACTTATTTGATTCGGAATGAATATGCCTTGAAAAACTAAGTAAGCGATAACACTTATTACACTAATTAAGGTAAAGATTCCTCCTATAAAAAGCTTCTTTTTCATTCATATCACCCATTTTTACAAATTAAAATTCTACTTACCATTCACGATTTTTATTAATTTTCATTTTTTCTTCAAACGCCTTCTCTAAATCAATATTTAATTTATTTGCTAAATCACATACATTCCAAATTACATCAAATATTTCTAACCCAATTTCTTTTTTTGCATCTTGCATTTTATCACGCTTTAATATGACTTCCGCTAGTTCACCTAATTCCGTCATTGCATACATTATACGCTCTTCAATTGTTGTATCTTGAAATCCTTTTTCTTTACTGAAATTTGATACATATCTCTGGAATTCCACAATATTCATACTTAATCTCCCTTCATGATAAATACTCTGTTTTCTATTACACTTATATTTTGTTAAATTATAACATTCATACTATAATTTATTTATAACCCTTTAACGGAGGTGTTTTCAATGGCCCTCTTCGCTTCCCCATCATTATTCATAGTAGCAATTATTTCATTTGCACTAGCCTATTTCATCGGAGTTAAACAATACACTTGGCTCTTATCAGGATTCAACGAACGCCGTGTGCCAGATAAAGGTAAGTTATCAAAAATAGTTGGTCTTTATAATTTAACTGCCGGTGCTATTGCCACAATTGGTAGTGTCTTCACTACTCCTAATGTCAAAATCTTATTTCCTATCATTATAATTGGCCACGTTATAATCGCTGCTTATGTAAATACACGCATGGTGCATTGAAAAAAGATCACCCAAATGGATGATCTTTTTTATAATTTATCAACATATTGCTTCGCTTCTAGTAAAGAAAACCCAAAAGCCTCTCTTACTCTCTTAACTGCTGTAACTGTTTTTCCTTCTTCCATAAGCTGGCGTAACTCTTTATTAATTTCAGGTTCTCTATCTATAATTCCCATTTCTTTCGTAATTAGCTGTAATCTATCTTCCATCCTCTTTAAACGTGCATCCGTTTTCTTTTCGATTTTATTTAATTTCTCAACAATATAAATAAACCCAAAGACCGCTATCGGTATGATCATCCAAAATCCCATGACTATCCCCCCTATTAGCTTTCATTTGTTTTATTTCACTATCTTATGTAAATTTTACCATGAAACACATTTAATGTATAATAGTAATTATACAACACTGTTGATAAAACTTTTTATTTTAAGGGGACACTTTATGAAAAGATTTTTAAATACGTTACTACAATTTGTAGTTCTTTCAATTGCACTACATTTATTATTTGATATCGTTGGCTGGCTTGTTTTCAATGCGCCAATTAAAAACAAAGTAAGCATTATTTCCTTACTAACAGCCTCATGGTTAATGTACATGTACCGAGACAAATTTTTTAAAGCATTCACTTCGAATTAACTAAAAGAACTTCATCGATAAAAGATGAAGTTTTTTCTTTTTCTCTCATTCTCTCTATTTATTACTGTACAATAGAACTAACATTCTGTCTTTTTAAAGAAAGGAGTCACTATGAACTTAAAAAGTAACAATATATACGAGAAAATGAACCAATATTCCGTTGCAGGTTTAAGCCTTGCCGTTATACGTGATGGTACACTAGACAAAGTCGCTGCTTTTGGAACACTTGAATCTGGAACAACTAGAACTATCACTACGAATTCTATATTCAACTCTTGTTCAATTAGTAAATTCATCACTACAATGCTCGTACTAACGTTATCAGATCAAGAAATCATACATTTAGATGAAGACGTAAATGATAGACTTACATCTTGGAACATACCTACCAATCTATTTACCTCACAGACAAAAGTTACATTACGAAATTTATTAAGTCACCAATCTGGAATTATTGATCCTCCTAATAGTTTTGAGCATTATACACTTGCACAAGGGCGACCAAGCATGTCCGAAATCCTTGCTGGTAAAACATCATATTGTTCAGTACCGATAGAAATAACTTATAAATCAGAAAATGAATTTCACTACTCTGATGCAAACTTTTGTATTATCGAATTACTACTTGAAGATATAACTGGAAAACCATTTAACCTTTTACTTGAAGAATATATCTTTCAGCCACTGCAACTGAAAAATAGTATGCTATTCCCTCCTGAAGATATAAATAAAATGGAGGCCTTTGCTTGTAGGCATAATAAGGATGGGATTGTCACAGATGAAAAATATCCATTTTATCCATTCGCAGCCGCTTCAGGTATTTGGACAACACCAACAGACTTATCAGCTTTAGTTATCGAAATCATTCATTCCTTACAAGGAAAGGGCAAACTAAAACTTGCTCAAAAATTAGTACAAGATATGCTTTCTCCTCAAGGTTGTTCAAAATGGACTGGATTAGGTATCTTTCTAGATGATTCTAACGAAGACTTACAAATGCATTCACTTGGATGGGGCGTGGGATTTCAATGTATGATGATATGCTATCCATACCGAGGTAATGGTGCTGTTATAATGACTAACACTGACTTAGGTGTTCATCAAATGGAAGGGATTATTGGTGAAGTGTTAAAAACGTTATCCTTATAATGAAAAGAAAGAAGCTGTTCCTTCCAGCTTCTTTACTTATATTATATTTTTCGCAACAATTTTTATATGTTCTGGTGCGATAATCTCCGTTATACTTTCTTGGAAATCTTCCTGCAACATTTCTTCAATATGTTCTAGCTGCACTTCAACATGTGTGCATTCTAAATTATGTATATTTAAAAGTGCATAATGATCTTTTTTCTTAATTACTAAATATTGATTCTCCTCTGTTACAAGTATAGAACCTAATCGTACTCCTAGTAGGCGTTGATCATCAAACTTCACAACAATCCCCCTTCCTAAATATGCAACAAAATAACATTTTATGTAATCTATTCTTAATAAACTATATCATAATTTATTAAAATATAAATATCATATTTCCTTTTACTAAAAACCCCTATTCTTTTATATATTTCGATACAAAAAACTTTCTCAACATAAAATTAGAATTTTCAGTTTTTATTCTTATAAAAATCTATTATAATAAAGTTAATAAATGTTTGACCTCTCCTAATTCATGTACATATGGATGATCAGTAGTCGCTGCTACTGATCTATTTTTTTGCTCCATATTTCCACGAGTAGTTCATTATTTTATTCGCCAAGCCATTAACTCACCAGGTCAATCTAATAAAGGCTTAGTAGTGCTAATCCTAGACCCTCTCCTCATAAAATATAATTCTATTAAAAAACGGATCAATCACAGTTAATTCCATTGTATCCCACGGTGTGCTCTCTATATCAGGTTTTGCATAGGCATAATCTTTACTTGATAAACTAGTATAATAACTTTTTAACCCCTCTATTTTCACGCGAATCGCACCGCCTGGCGAAGCATCCCCATGATGTTCTGATAAATGTATTACAGCATCATGTAACGAAATTTGTATATATAATGGCATATGTTCCTCATACCGATGTTCCCAATCCATTTTAAACCCTAAAAAATCTAAGTAAAATAGCTTTGCTTTTTCAACATCAAAAATTCTAAATATAGGTGTAATCATTTATTATCTCCTCCTATTTATAAACATCTGCCGCCAATTCCCTCAAAACATCAACATTCACTACTTCAAAGCAACCATTGTTCTTTTTTATAATCTCTTTATCACAAAAAACATTTAATGTACGTAATAGGTGTCGATAACTCGTTCCTAACAATTCAGCTGTCTCTGTTAAATTCCCACTAAATACAATTCGATTTCCGTGCTGCACCGCTCGTTCCCCTGCTGCTAACATGTAACTCGCAAGTCTATTTTCAAGTGGATATAGTAAATTAATTGTACTATTTTTTGAAAGTCGATTTAACTTATGTGCTAACGATCCACAAATACATCGTAAAAATTTCGCATCATGAAATAGTTGATTTCTCACTTTTCCTAAAGGTAAACCAACACAATATGAATCTGCCATTACTTGTACGTTTGAAGCAGTCTTTTGAGAATGAATTAACTCCACATCTCCTAACAAGCTCGCAAACTATCATAAAAACATAGCAATACAGATTTCCCGTTACTTAATGTATTAAACGCTTTCGCTTTTCCTTCAACGAAGAAAAATAAACAATCTATCTCTTCATTTTCTCTACAAATAAACTCATTCTTTTTAAAAAATATGAGTTCCATATACGGTTTCATATCATGACTAAAAAATGAATCAATATTATTTTGTTTCATATAATTTGCTAATTTAATTGAATTACATACTTTCTTCATAGTTCCCCCGCCTTTACAACTACTCCCCATTGTAATCAAAATTTTCTCCTTCCACTATGACATATGTCATAGTAATACACAATTTCAACGTGATACAGTCATTACAAATATGAAATACAAAGGGGATATTACATTGTATAACTTTCTTCTGTCTTTATTGGTGTGCTCATCGCCGTTATGCTTCCATTGAATGGGATTTTATCTGAGTTAATTGGCAAGTACACAGCGAGCGTTGTCATCCACCTTGTCGGTTTAATTGCAGTTATCTTCATTTTAATCATTAACAAAAATAAAATTTATTTTGATAAAAGCATTCCACTTTTTTTATATAGCGCTGGTGCGATTGGAGTATTCACTGTTCTTTTTAATAATATAAGTTTCTCCGTCCTTGGTGCCTCTATTACGATCGCATTAAGTTTACTCGGTCAATCTATCGCTTCCATCGTTATTGACCATTTCGGCTTATTAGGAATGAAAGTTGCAAAGTTTGAAAAGAAAAACTAATTGGATTATGTTTCATCTCTTCCGGAATTATAATCATGACAATTTATTAATGGAGGCAAGAAAATGTTATATATTACTATCGCTATTTTAGCTGGTGTTTCTATCGTTGTTGCTAGAATTATTAACGCGAATTTAGCAGCGAAGATTGGAAATTGGGAAGGCACGTTTTTTAATTATATTACTGGATTATTTTTCTCTATGTTATTTTTAATTTTCAGTTCAGATTCATTTTATATTCCTAGCCATACGTTGCAATCTATTCCTATCGCTGTTTACTTAGGCGGATTAGTAGGCGTTATCGTCATCTCGTTATCGAACTATATTACGCCTAAAATATCAGCATTTTATTTAACGTTACTCATCTTTATCGGACAATTATTTGCGGGGACTATCATTGATTTCATCTTGTCACACGAACTATCAATGGGAAAAGTTGTCGGTGGCATTTTCGTACTAATTGGGCTAACTTACAATTTACTCGTAGATCGCCCTGTTAAAACTGTGCAGAATAACCAAGTTCAACTATAATACTTTACGCTTACCTATCATATATTAATAGAAAAGCTCTTTATACGAAGTAATAGAGAGGAGAATATTCTATTAAGAAAATCATTTTACTGCTCGGTAGCGTATTGATTATTTTTGGTATCGTATGGTTTTTCAACTTTGGGAAATCTATTCAAGACTTCTATACAGCAAATAAGCCAAAGAAGAAGGCTACTATCATTTCAACTCAAAGAGACCCAAATGAGCCCCCTGTCTTTTTAGGAAAGCAGGAAATAAAAGATATACATGTCGAGTCAATTAAAACAAAAAAAGATATCTTTCTCACAAAAACAGATGAATTAAAAACATTCATTAACAGTATGGATACCGCCAAAAAAGGAAAATTAACATTAGATGAAGAAGGATCAGATTTAATAGATTGTGATATGTGGATTACTTTCGAGGATGGAACTTATAAAAAATATTTCATTTGGGTAGTTGATCATCACAGTAGTGAAGTAATGATCGCTCAGCAAGATACTCTTGATGATGTAAACCTTACGTACTATCAATTAAATGAAGACAGTTCCAAAAAAGTTTATAACTTATTTAAAAAATTATCTAAACGAAAAAGTCATGAGCAAGTGAGCTCATGACTTTTTGCACTATATATATTCAGGGAACACTTTACATCCCTTTTCCTGCTCTATATCATGCCCAAAGAAAACAATTGGCTTCTCTTTTATCACAACTTCTTTTAAACGTTTAATTGAAGATAAAGCTAATTCTGGATCAAATCCCGCAAATGGCACTTCATCTTCAAAATTTTCTTTTGTATACGATGCATCGATTGTTAATAACACTGGACCAGAGTTCTCTGTCTCAATGAATAGCGACTGATGCCCCGGAGTATGTCCTGGTGTATACAATAATTGAACTCCTGGTACGACTTCATAATCCCCCTCAATGATTTTGTAGTTTAAATTGGGCAATTTACATTCTTTCATATATTCTTCACTATGTTGTGCCGCCTCATATTCAGCACGCTGTACAATGATTGGTGTATTTATAAAAGCGCCATTTCCTCCTGCATGATCAAAATGCAAGTGAGAACTAATAATATAAAGAAGGTCTTCCGGCTCATAACCAACGCGCTTTAAAATATTCACGATTCTATCTTCTTCAGTCATTTTTGGTAAAACCTGTCCTTCGACAAATGTACCGTTAAACAAACCTTCATTATTAACTGCACTTTCTGGCATACCTGTATCTACTAAAATAGGTCCTTCTTCAGTCTCCAAAAGATAACACCAAACCGGTAAGTCTAATAATTTCCCTGGTGTTAATGTACTGTTAACAGAAGAGTGATCTAACATACAACGACCTGCTGGGACGAAATAAAGCTTCTTTACTGTCATTATGTATCCACCTTTACATTTAGTTTGCGATAAAGTAACACAGTAAATGATTCTGCTTTTTAGAAACAAACTCCTTCTACACTTTCATTGCAATATAAATAAAAAAGAGTGTACTTTTTTACATAATGGCATTTCAACATCTATAATAAAAGAAGTAAATGATTCTTACTTTAATGGAGGGATTAGAGATGAAAGCAATTGGTTTACATGAATACTTACCTATTAAAGAGGAAAACAGTTTAATTGATATTGAAGTTGAAAGACCTGTTGCTACAGGAAGAGATATACTCGTTAAAATTAACGCAATTTCCGTTAATCCAGTTGATACAAAAGTTCGCTCTCCGAAAGATAAAAAAGAAGATGTGGCGAAAATACTTGGCTGGGATGCTAGTGGTGTTGTCGTGCAAACTGGCGAAGGTTGTACGTTATTTAAAGAAGGCGACGAAGTGTTTTACGCTGGAAGCATTACGAGGCAAGGTACATATAGTGAATATCATTTAGTTGATGAAAGAATCGTTGGTAAAAAACCAAAAACGTTAAGTAATGCGGAATCTGCAGCAATTCCTTTAACAGCTATTACGGCGTGGGAAGGTTTATTCGAACGTTTGGGCATTGATTATAATAAAAAAGATGAGAATACATTCAAAAACATTTTAATTATTGGCGGAGCTGGTGGTGTTGGCTCGATTGCAATTCAACTTGCGAAATGGGCTGGATTAAATGTAATCACAACTGCATCCCGCACTGAAACGATACACTGGGTTGAAAAATTCGGTGCCGATTATATCATTAACCATCACCAACCTTTACAAGATCAAATATTAGAGTTTGGGCTAAAAGATGTAGATTATATTTTCTGCTTAAACAATACAGATCAACATTGGCAAGCAATATGTGAGCTCATTAAACCACAAGGAAAAATTTGCTCTATCGTAGAAAATGAACATCCTCTTGAGATGAGTATTTTAAAAAGTAAAAGTGCTACACTCGTTTGGGAGTTTATGTTCACAAAAGCGATGTATGAAACTGGCGATATGATTACGCAGCACGAACTATTAAATAAAGTAAGCGAACTATTAGATGAAGGCATTTTAAAGACTACTCTAAACGAAACATTAACACCAATTAAAGCTGAAAACGTAAAGAAAGCACATGCACTGCTTGAAAGCGGAAGTACTATTGGGAAAATCGTTTTAGAAAAGTTTTAATAACAAAAAGTCCGATTTCCAAATCAGAAATCGGACTTTTTACTATCTTTATTTACTTGAAATCTCTTGATTATTTTGAACGTCTAACGGAGCTCGTTTCCCTATTCCGAAAGCATAGAAACTAATTGTAACGATAGCTAAGAAAATAATGCCTACAACTAGTGAAATACGAGTATCATCGTTAAACCACATTCCGATTAACACCATAATTAAAAAGGCAATTGTTAAATAGTTTGTCACAGGAGCAAACGGCATTTTGAACGGATGATCTTTCATCTCTGCTCCCTTTTCTTTTCTAAAATTAATTTGACTAATTAATATGACGAACCATGGTACCATACCAGGAAGTACACTCGCACTATATACATATACGAATAAGTTTTTCGGTGCAATATAGCTTAATACAACACCAACCGCTAAACCGATAATTACACCAACCGTACCAAATAAAGGTACACCATTTCCAGAAAGTTTTGTGAAATATTTCGGTGCTTGTCCATTTACACCTAACGTATACAGCATACGTCCTGCACTATAAATACCACTATTACAACCAGACATTGCCGCTGTAATAACAACGAAGTTAATAAGTCCAGCTGCTGCCGTAATACCAACTTTCGCAAAAGTCGCTACGAACGGGCTACCAATTGTACTTAATTGATCCCACGGATACACAGTTACAATAACGAAAATAGCACCAATATAGAATATTAAAATACGCCAAATTGTACTTTGAATCGCTCTTGTAAGTGTCTTCTTCGGATTTTTCGCTTCACCAGCAGTAATCCCGATTAATTCCACACCTTGATACGCTCCAACTACAAGTGATAATGCAAAGAAGAATCCTGAAAAACCACCTGTAAAGAAACCGCCATTTGACCAAAGGTTAGATATGCCAATCGCTTCTCCTCCGTTACCAATTCCGAAGAAGATAAGGCCAAATCCTGCAATAATCATTAATAGAATCGTAACGATTTTAATCATCGCGAACCAAAATTCAAATTCACCAAATGACTTAACTGAAATTAAGTTAGCTGCACCAAGAATAACCATTGCAATTATACCTGGTATCCAAGCTGGTAAATCCGGGAACCAATATTGCATATACGCTCCAACCGCGATAATTTCTGACATCCCAACGATAACCCACTGGAACCAGTTACTCCAAGCTGTCATATAGCCAGCTAACGGGTGAATATACTTATGACCAAATGTCGCAAATGAGCCTGTACTTGGCTCCATATATAACATTTCTCCCATGGCACGCATGATGAAGAAGATGAAAATACCTGCAATTGCATAAGCAAGCATTACTGACGGACCTGTCCATTTAATTGTGCTGGCTGACCCCATAAACAAACCAACACCAATTGTTCCGCCTAAAGCAATCATTTGAATATGACGTGCTTCTAAACCTCTTTTCAACTCTTTGTTTGCCACTTCACTTCCCCCTCTTAGATGATTCATAGCCGCATTTTAAAACAAGATGCTTTCCCCTAATTCCTTTCGGCCCTGAAAATGATGAAGCAAACGTCATTTTACACTAGCTTTAAAGCTATCCTAAAATCGTTTTGTGCTCCTAATAAAATTCTCAAAACCTTTCATCTTCCAATATTCTATAAATATTAAAATTACTTACCTTATATTAATTCATTAATCTGAAAAATTCAATTATTTTTTCAATAAATTATTATACATAAGTCTGCTTAATTTTTAACTAAATTAACAATAAAATACATCTATTCAATATGATTCCGGTATGAATATTATTACAATATAAATAACCGAGGATGGCATTTCTTCCTCGGTTTCACATCTCATGTACTTCAATCTTCATAGTTGATAACTTGATTTCCCAAACGTTAGATTCATATACCAATCAGAAATTTAATATATTAATAAATTACTAACTTCTTTAGTCCAGTCCAATTTTGAGGCATAAAATATAAAAGAGTCTCATTTTTAATGAGACCCTTTTACCATTTCATATTTAAATTGCTTTTGAAGTTTGTTTACCTAAAATAAACACTTTAGTAAACACCATCATAATAACTACAATAACCAGAAAATAAAGTGGCATCACCAGTAACGAGCCCGTATGCAGCTGACTCATTCCCAAAATTGTCACCGTTACAATTATATAGTACCCTAAGCTAAACAATGCACCAGCTGTACCAATAACATCTTGAAAATCTACTAATGCTAAACTTAAACAATTAGGTAACGCTACTCCAATTCCTAATAGCAATATAAACATCGCTACTAAAAATCCAATCATATATATTATATTTGGATTTGATTCAACTGAAGTAATAATAGATAAAACGACTGCTCCACCTGTCATTACAAGACAACCGATATATATAATTTTCTCTGGCTTATAAGTAACCAGTAAACATTTTGAAACTTTCGCTCCAACAATAGAAGCAGACGCAACAACAATTCCTAAAAATCCATACGTACTGGGTGATAACTGAAAGTATTCAATAAAGATAAACGGTGCTTCTGCATAATAGCTAAATAAAACACCATTTGCTCCTCCAATGAATAGCCCATATGTTACTACCTTCGGATTTGTAATTAATCTTTTCAATACTGAAAAGACATTTATTTTATTTGTCACTGAGTCTGTTTTTGTTTCTGGAAGAGAAACAAACGTATACAGAAAAATCCCGACACTCATAACAACTAAACTTAAAAATACTATTTTAAATCCAAACATTTGATCAAGAAAGCCCCCAACTAGCGGGCCTATCGCTGGTGTAAAAGCAATGACTGCCGAAATTTGAGCAAACATAACATGGCGTTTATGCCCATCTACACTTTCCCGAAGAATCGTTTGTGTAACCACGGATCCTGCACTTGCTCCAAACGCTTGAATAAAACGACTTAGCAATAAAACTTCAATGGAATTTGCAATAAAGCATAAGAAACTCCCAGCGCCATATACGACAATTCCAAGTAACATCGCCCGGCGACGACCGATTATATCTGATAACCACCCAATAAAAAATACACCTAAAGCAAATCCAGCAAAATACACACTAAGTGTTAACTGCACCTCATTATTACTTACATGTAACGCCTTTGAAATGTCTGGTAAAGACGGTGTGTAAATCGTTTCACTAATTTGCGGAAATGCGACAAGAACAATCATTAACAAAAGTGATGGTACTGAGACTTTTTTCATTTTTCATACCCTCCTATAACTTTGAAAATCTCAGAAGTAAAAAGACTTTCCTAAGCTACGGAACAGGAGGGGCCATTATAGAAATCCGGTCATAAAACAACAAAGAAAACACCTCAATTACGTATGTTAATACTTATAGGAGGGTAATATTAACATTAATTTTAAAACATACTTTTTCAATTATATTACATATTACTTTTATTTTTCTAGTATTAACGTTCGAAGGTTCTTTTTATATTAGTGAACAACTAATACACCCATAGAAGATAACAACTTGATATAAACACCTTATTATGGAATAATTAGAAATAGTTTGAATGTATAAACCTAATTATAAAACGATAGCCTATATATTCCCAATGTCATAAAGCTGAACAAGTAGGAGGACTTTCGTAATGATTGAAATTTTAAGAACAGTATTAAACTTTCTAATTTCTCTATTCTCAGGAGAATTACCAATTGTATATTATGTATGGATTATTAGCCTATTCCTAATTCAAATAACCCAATCTACTCTAAACTATAAACTCTTTAACAAGAAAGACAATTTCAGCACTTATATATCAGAAGGATTACTCGCTTTTATTATTTTATTGTTTGGAGGAATATTAGTATCTAAGTTACTTGCTTACATAATAGACGACCCTACTATTAGTATGACGAATTTAACACATTATTTTGTTTCTCTTATCATATTAACTATATTTGTCGTAATAACCTGTGTTAAAGACTTTATAGAAACATCTATAAAGAATAAAAATATATCTCTTTTAGCTTTTTAGTAATTTCCTTAATAACAAGTATACTTTCATTCAAGTTTTTATCACCTTTAATTGACAGTTCTTTTTCTCTTTCTAAATCTTTTATAAGCACTTTAATCATTCTAGTAACTGTATCCATTCCTCTATTAATCTCTTTAGAGGAAAAATATGCAGATGAAAAGGAAACGGAAAATTTATAGCTTCTCATTTACACAAAAGAAAGAGGGAGCTCCCCTCTTTCTTTTATATCGTCCTATCTTACAAGACTAAATCATTCCTTTTAATATCAATCCTAAAACTGACATTACTATCGCACTAATAATAATTCGCAAAATCCAAGTTGTGTTTGTACTTATTTTTTCTAATTGCTTATTGATTGTTGCTATGTCTTTCTCATTAATAGTGGTACGCGTTTCTAAATTTCGAATGTCTCTCATAATTTCTTTTTGCTCCGCCTTGAGACTGTCAATTTTAGCGTAAACATCTTCCATTTATTCACACCCTCTGTTCATCTTAATAGAAAAATCTATATATATTATGAGACAACCCTCTTACCTGTGAATACATTCCGTATATCCGCGTACCAAATTATTTGTACAATCTAATTGAATTACTCACATGTTTCCATTCTTCTATTTATAAATTAGCGCTGAGATACATTAAAATTAGAAAAGGTATCCCTTGTTTATTTAACAACAAACAAGGTGCAATCCAACATTCGGGAGCACCTACGATAATTTCTATTGTTTTCATATTTACAACTCAATATAATCAGTATGATTTTCTGAAGAATCCACTTTTTGAACTGCTTAAAGTATACTAATATGAATACGAAATAGCTGTATTGATAAACTCTCTAGAACAATAAATATACTGGCTGAAACGGATCTAAATCCGATATTTTTTCCAATAACATTAATGGTTATTTCTAATAAATACGTTTGTATATCATTGTTTTCAAAAATTTCATCCTCAACCTTTACAATATCTGCTTCACAATCTACTTCTTTAAAAGTTTTCAATAATTTTGTTTCCAATAAACTACAATCAAAGTTCTCATCTTTTATTACGGCAAATTTAACCTTCATATCGATTTCCCCATTTTTAAAAAACTAAAATCATTAAATCAATATAAATATATATTATTCTATTAAATAATTCAAAATATACGCTTCTTATATACATTATTAAAAATCAGTTCTAAAGAATTAAATGCAAAAAGAAATCTAGTATTAGGCGTTCCACTGATCTTTGGTATAATTCGTCTCTTAATTATCTCGCTCATTGCGCTTTTTTATTTCCCTCCCTATTTCAACTGAACTTTGTGTAATAATGCATATTTCAAATACATTATTTCCTTTCACTCATACTTTTATCATCGAATTTTTATTCACAAATTCGTAACACATATATATGAGTTATTATGCTAAAATTAGTTTATTCACAAGAAGAAGTTATTCTTAATAAATCAATAATTTTTAATACCCTGTTTAAAGCCTTGCCCCCTGCAAGGCTTTTTCCTATTTAACTAGCATAGTATTTTTCGTTATGCATCTCTCCCCTTTCTTCTTTACCCTACAAATAATACTGAATGTTTATTTTAATTTTTCAGCATCTGCACTCGCTCTTTTCGAGAGCTCTTTACCAAATATTCAATCTAATGATAAAATTGACCAAATTAATATTTTCGTCCATCACTGTATCAAAAAGTACAATAAAGTAAAACTTTAATCAGTGGGGGTTTTGTTCATCCCTCACTGATTATCAGCCCTCACCAATCGGGCTTTTACGATTAAGTAAACGCGGGCTTTTTCTTCTATCTACTTACTATTTAAGATTGATAGTTTAATAACAAGATTTAAAAATTCGACTTAAATTCATTGATGAATGGAGAGGTTTATATGAAATTAAAAGACAAAGTAGCAATCATAACTGGTGGTGCAAGTGGAATTGGCGAATCTACTGTTCGTCTTTTTATCGAAGAAGGTGCAAAAGTAGTTATTGCTGACTTTTCTGAACGTGGAAAAGAACTATCAGATGAATTGAATGCACATGGATATAATACGTTATTTATTAAAACTGATGTAACAAAAGAGGCAGATATTAAACAGCTAATTCATGAGACAGTAAGTACATACGGTAAATTAGATATTATGTATGCCAATGCCGGCGTTGCTGATGATGCACCGGCAAACGAATTATCCTATGAAAAGTGGAAAAAAACTATTGATATTAATTTGTCTGGGGTATTCCTTTCTGATAAATATTCGATTGAACAATTCCTTAAACAAGGTACAGGTGGTGTCATCGTTAACGCTGGTTCGATTCATAGTTTTGTTTCATTACCTACCCCAACAGCATACTCCTCTGCAAAAGGTGGTGTGAAACTATTAACTCAAAATTTATGTACTGCCTACGCTAAATATGGAATACGTATTAATGCGGTGTGCCCCGGTTATATTGACACCCCTTTACTTGGTAGTGTTAATCCTCAACAGAAAGAATATTTAGCTTCACTTCATCCACAAGGCAGACTTGGAACACCAGAAGAAGTCGCTAAAGCTGTCTTATTTTTAGCAAGTGATGATGCTAGTTTTGTTAACGGTACAACACTTCTTGTTGATGGAGGCTATACTGCACGTTAATTTAAAAATTTTGAAGCACCCTAAGAAATATATAGTCGTCAACAAGAAAAAGCGCCATCACAAGTGACGGCGCTTTTTCTATGTAAGAGCAACTAGAAGATATCCTTCTAGCCTACTCCCATTTATAAGTCCAAAATTGTTCAAGTTGCAGCCATTTTAATGTTGCTGCATCTTTATTTTTTATTTTTGCATGCGTGTCTTCAAGCATTGCTTCTGTTTGTGAACGGTGGGCACCTAGTGCAGTTAATTTATGATCAAATACTTCACTAATGTTATTTACAACATCCGGTTCTCCTAATACTGCCTCACGATTTTTCGTAATCGCAACAGCATGAATAACTGGGCGCTCTTCTTTTGGCATACGTGATACAGCGCGAACGACAGCGCGGCCAAATGCATTATGATCTGGATGTACACCGTGCTCTGGATAAAATGTAATAATTCGAGATGGATTTACTTCTTGAATTATTGCTTCAATTTTGTCAGCAACAAAATCAACATCTTCAAACTCTAACGTTTTATCATGGAAGCCAAGCATTCTTAAATCTTTAATGCCCATCGCTTCACAAGCATCTTTCAATTCTTTCTCACGGATATTTGGAATCGTTTCACGGTTAGCGAATACATTCTTACCCATGTTACGTCCCATTTGTCCTAGAGTACCACATGCATATGTTACAGGTACTCCTTGATCTGTTAATAAGCGAATTGTTCCTCCCGCAGCATATGCTTCATCATCTGGATGCGGAAATACAACAAGTACATGTCTCTCCATAAGTTTCCCTCCTTCTTACTTAAATGGCGTTAAGCTTAACTCAAGTGCAACTGCTAGACGACCTAAATTATCATGTCCACCTAGTAATAAACGCTCTTGATTGTCTACTTCCCAGTGCGTAATACCTTCAGCATATACCCAACCATGCTCCATTTTCAGACCAACGCGGTATGGGTTCGTTCCAGTTATCTTCCCGCGTTCAAAGCGAATAATTGCATTTCGAATGAAAGCACCAACTGTCATCATCTTTTCATTTATGTGTGATGCATACGCTCCGTTTGTCGTTTCTAAATGAATATATACATCTTTATTTACAAAACGTTCAATTTCATTTTGAATAAGAGAACTATCTTTTACTATTTCCATCGGAATTCACCTCTTTAAACCATTTTACGCAAAAATAATGTAAATTGCTATCTCTATATTAGAGGACAACGCTCACTTTTCCTAATAATTTGCACTGTGTTTTTTATATTTTTTATATGATATGTAAAAAATACATTTTTTCCTTCACTTCGTTAAATAGTTTTCTTTCTTTTTTGAATTTGCTACAATATATTTTATCCCGCATTATTGCAGCGAGATACATTTCTACAATTGAATACATACTTTAAAGAAGGTGACATGATTGGAACAATCAGCACATGAAGTTGCAAATTGGCAATATTATTTTGCAATTGCCGTATTTTTAATCACGTACGGATTTATTATTTCTGAGAAATTGAATCGTGCTGTAATCGCACTATTCGGTGCTGCTATTATGATTATTTTTGGAGTTGTAGATTTACATACTGCTTTCACATCACATATTCAATGGGAAACGATTACCCTTTTAATTGGGATGATGATTCTCGTACATATTACGAGTCAATCAGGCGTCTTTGAATTTGTGGCCATTAAAGCGGCAAAAGCAGCTGGCGGAAAACCGATTCGCATTTTATTATTACTATCCCTATTAACCGCTGTCGGATCAGCATTTTTGGACAACGTAACAACCGTTTTATTAATCGTTCCTGTTACATTATCCATTACACGTATTTTAAAAGTAAATCCTGTGCCTTATTTGATTTCAGAAGTACTATTTTCAAATATAGGCGGAACAGCAACATTAATCGGTGATCCACCTAATATTATGATTGGATCAGCAAACAAACATTTAGACTTTAACGCCTTTTTACTTAACTTAGCTCCAATCGTAATTATTATTTCTATTGTGACACTTGGCATTATTTACTTCATGTATCGTAACAAACTAAAAACAACACCTGAACAAATCGAAAAACTAATGGCATTAAACGAAAAAGATTACATTAAAGATCAAAGCCTCCTTTTAAAATCCATTTCGATTTTAGGACTAACTATTTTAGGCTTCGTACTTCATTCGATTATTCATGTAGACGCTGCTGTTATCGCGATGACAGGCGCTACACTTCTTATGTTAATCGGCGTGAAAGAACATGATATTGAAGATGTATTTGCCCACGTTGAATGGGTAACCATTTTCTTCTTCGCCGGACTATTCGTTCTCGTTGGCGGGTTAATTGATATCGGACTTATCTCTTCACTTGCAAAAGAAGTAATCGACGTAACAAACGGTGACATCGGATTCGCAGCTATACTTATTTTATGGGTATCTGGCATCGCATCTGCGACAATCGACAACATCCCATTTGTCGCAACGATGATCCCGCTTATTCAAGACTTAGCTACAGGACTCGGACTATCTGTCGACTCTCCGCAAATCGAAGTACTATGGTGGGCGTTATCACTTGGAGCTTGCTTAGGAGGAAATGGAACGCTAATCGGAGCATCTGCAAACGTAGTCGTTGCTGGTATTGCAAAACGTGAAGGACATGGATTCTCGTATATGGACTTCTTAAAAATTGGTTTACCGTTAACTATTGTTGCACTCTTGTTATCACATGCTTATATATATTTACGTTATTTAATGTAAAAGTTGTATTGCATGAAATTATATCGTCAAATAAAAAAGGTTTGCAGCATCGTGCTGCAAACCTTTTTTCATCACCAAAATATACCGATAATTGCTAAACCACCTAAAATCATACCACCAATTTGTCCGACAATTGTTGGTGATAATTGAACACCTTTTCTCACTTCAACAACTGGTCTTTCGTGCCTTAGTTGCTGCACTTCACTTTGAAGTTGGTGCACACTTCCGTGTAACTCTTTAATTAGTTCTTTTAATTCGGCGACCTCTTCATTTACTGGTTTTGCTTTTTCTAAGTTCATCTCACATGACTCCTTATAAGTTCAATCAATACACTGTAAATTTTCGCCAATTACCATTATATCTCCTGCATACTACATATATAATTTTGAATGTACTTTCTAACCTTGCAGCTCTATCCATTCATCCCGCAATATCCCCATAATCATACGGTCAAAACACTTCCCATCTCTTTGAACCGCTTCTCTCATACAGCCTTCCATCTGAAAACCCATCTTTTTATACAATGCAATGGCAAATTTATTATACGAAATAACATCAAGACCGATGCGGTGTAAATTCAATTCATAGAAAGCATACTTTAGAATAAGATGTATTGCTTCTTTCCCATATCCCTTTCCTCTATCATTCGCATCTCCTATACCAATGGCTAATAAACCTGTTCCGTTATTCCACTCTATACCATGAATCGCCACAAAACCAATTAAGCGATCTTCTTGAACTGTCCTTACCATGAAAGAAACACTATTCGATCTCCGTCCTTTTAATAGCCCATCACTTGCTATTTCATTTAAAGATTGCGGGAATGCTACATCTGTATCTACATTTCTTAAATACTCACTATCCTCTTGCCACATAGCCATTACTTTAGCATCAGCTTCTCTAATAGCTGATAATTTAATCGTTTTATTTCGAAAAAGATTCATTGTCATTTCAAACTCCCCTTTTTTAATAGCGGGGATACTTATTTTAGCCTATTTATCCCCTTGTTCCATAAACTGCTTTATAAACGGGACACTTACAATAAGCGCTGACATTGGCACATCTCCTCTACATTAAATTAAATTCATTGTATAATTTTTCATTTATTCTAACAATAAAAAAGATCCTCAAAATTCAGAGGATCTTCCTAACGACGAATCGATATTATTTCGTAAACATTTTCTCCGCTTCATCCATTGCCATTTTGTTACCTAAAGCAGAATAGTCAAGCCATGGTTGGTCATTAATAATATATACGTGCTTACCTTTAACAGCTTTTAAATCTTTCCAAATTGGTGTTTCTTGTAGTTGTTTAAATGCAGCTTTCGCTTTATCATCTCTGTTAACGACAACGAAAATAGCATCTGCATCAAAGTCAGGTAATACTTCTTGTGAAATGACTTCGAAAGGACGGTTTCCATCAATTTTCTCTACACCATTTGCAGGTTGTAATCCTAAGTCTTGGAATAAAATTGGTCCCATCGGTCTTTTCGTACTAAATACTCGTAATTCTTTTGCAGTAACGCGAATTGCCATTACTTTTTCGTTATTACCTAACTCTTTATCTATTAAACTTTTTACTCGTTTTGATTGCTCTTCGTAATCTTGAATATATTTATCCGCTTCTTTCTCACGGTTTACAAGTTTACCAACTTGTTTTAAATGATCTCTCCACGTACCTTCATCTAAATTGAAAGAATGTGTTTTTGCAATTTTCTCGTATTTCGCTACATCTTTGCCAGCATATTTTTCATCAACATAAATGTCCGTTGGCTTTAATTGAAGTAACGCTTCCATATTCGGATCTGTTACAACACCAAGCTTCTTCGTATCTTTCAACTTCTCTTTAGCATGCGGTAAGAAATCTTTTAAATCTCCACCAATAACAGAACCTACTGGTGTAATTCCTAATGCAAGTAAATTATTCGTTAAATGAATAGACATTGAAGCAATTTTTGGGTCATTACTTTTTTCCTTTTTTTTCGTTGCCTCTTCATTAGCTTTCGTTTGACCGCATGCTGCTAATACTAAAATACACATCACGCTAAATAAAATAGTAAGTTTCTTTTTCATATGTTCTCCTCTTTGAAGTATTTATTTTGTTTTTGTAAGTAAATAAAGAAAATACGGTGCTCCTAAAGCTGCCACTACTACACCAGCCGGAATAGAATTTGGTTCAAATATAGAACGACCTATCGTATCTGCTAGTACTAAAATAATCATTCCGATAATGCCAGCTAAAGGAAGAAAGTGTTGATATGTAGTACCTACTAACTTCCTTGCGATATGCGGAGCAACTAAACCGATAAAACCAATCCCCCCTGCCATCGATACACTTGCGCAAGATAATCCAACCGCTGTAGCTAAAAGTAATAACCGTTCTTTTTGAACAGAAACACCAAGTCCTGCTGCTACACTATCACCTAGTGACAATGCATTTAACGTTTTAGATTTTAGCCACGCATAAGGGGTTAGTATGAAAATCCAAGGTAATAATGCAAGGACATGAATCCAATCCCTTCCCCACACGTTACCAACTAGCCATCTAGAAGCAAATGTATAAGTCTCATCATTTAACTTGAGAGAGAAAAATAACGAAATTGCACTAAAACCAGCTGAAACTGCAATACCAACGAGAATAAGTCTAATGGGAAGTAAACCTTTTGACCGATCACTCGCAAGTAAAATAATAAGAAATGCAGCTAATACTCCTCCGCCAAATGTAAATAACGGTATTAAAATGGATGCACTTTCATTAATAGAATGAAAGAATGTAACGAATATAATTAGCCCGAAAGATGCACCTGAATGCAGTCCAAGAATACCAGGGTCTGCAAGTGCATTACGTGATAATCCTTGCAAAATCGCACCGGAAATCCCAAGGCCAATACCGGCTAACATTGTGATTATAATTCTTGGCATACGATAATCATATAGCACGGTTGCACTCTCAAAATCACCATAACCAAAAAGTGTTTCAATTACTTTAAGTGGCGCTATACTCAGTGTCCCTGTATTTAAACTAATTAAAATTACAGCGATACTTATACATCCGAAGATTGTAGTTACAGCAATAGCTCTCTTTTTATCCGTGTTAAAAAGATCCTTCACTTATAACTCCCTCCCAACTTTACGTGCTATATAGAGAAAGAACGGAACTCCAACAAGAGCTACCATAATCCCTATCGCAAGTTCCTTAGGAGGATTTACTGTTCTTGCCCCTAAATCAGCTACAACTAATAACATAGCTCCTAATAATGCTGACATAGGAATAATGAGTCTATAATTAACACCAACTAATTTTCTAGCAATGTGCGGGATAACTAGTCCTACAAATCCAATAGAACCAACAGTCGAAACAGAAACACCTGCCAGAATAACTACTATAATCATCCCTAGTATTCTCGTTCGGTTCGTTTTCACTCCTAAATTTGTAGCAACATCATCCCCCATTGATATGAGTGAAATAGATCGCCCTAACACTATTGCAAAAACAATCGTTATAAGAATAATAGGAACTAAAAATTTCAATTGTTCCCACTTAACGCCTGCAACACCACCAGCGTACCAAAACGCTAAATCTTGGCTTAAATCATAATAAATCGCAACACCTGAACTTAATGAATGTAAAAGCGCTGCCATAACCGCTCCAGCAATCGTTAACCTCATTGGTGTTAATCCGCCTGATGTTGCTGATCCAATAACAAAAATAAGTACTGTACTTAAGACAGCTCCAATAAAGGAAACAATCATTAAATAGGAATACGGCATATGCGGAAAAAAAGCAAAACTAAGTGCTACTACAAACATCGCACCTGCATTTATTCCGAGTACACCTGCATCAGCTAAAGGATTTCGTGTTACTCCTTGCATAACAGCACCAGCAACTGCAAAAGCTGCTCCTACAACTGCTGCTCCAATCACTCTCGGGAGCCTTAATTCATAAATAATTTGATGCTGCGTTAATTTCGGATTGTAATCCAAAACCGCTGCCCACACCGTTTGTAAATGAATATCCTTTGCACCAAATGAAATGGCTAAAAATATAGATCCAATTAAACATAAAATTGTTAAGCTCATGAAACATATGAACTTAATATGTATCCAGCGGTTACTACCAGCATGTACAGTAGACTTATGTAACATGTTTCATTTCATCCTTTATATTCAGTTGTTTTTTATAATTATTTTTTATTTGTAATTATTATTGATAATAATTATCATTTTCATTTAGATATTATATCCCCACTTTTTTTAAATAGCAAACTATTTTTTTACTTTGCTACAATATTAAAATACTCATTACAATTCCCTTCTAAAACTTACAAATACATGCAAAATAGACTACTGGATTATTTTTAAAATTGTAGTATACTTATTAATTATTTTGATTTTTCCAACAAAAACATCGAAGGTGACACAATGTTCTATATAAAACAACTACTACATTTCACTTACGAGCAAGCATTATCTTGCTTATTCCCAGTCGTTATTTTCTTAACACTAGCCCTTTCAAAAATTGTTTCAATCCCAGGGTTATATCGTTATGATTTCATACTCATCGTATGCCTTCTTATGCAGTGGATTATGTACAAGACTGGACTTGAGACAAAAGACGAATTAAAAGTAATTACTGTCTTTCACCTCATCGGACTCTTTCTAGAAATATATAAAGTTCATTTCGGTTCATGGAGTTATCCTGAAGAGGCATATTCAAAGATTTTTGGGGTCCCGCTTTACAGCGGTTTTATGTATGCTAGTGTCGCAAGTTACATTTGCCAAGCGTGGAGAAGGTTGCATTTACAAATGCATCATTGGCCGAAAGCTATTTTTGCCGTGCCGTTAGGAGCTATGATTTACTTCAATTTTTTCACACACCACTTTACATACGACTTTAGATGGCTATTAACTTTACTACTATTCATTGTTTTCTCTCGCACATTTGTACAATTTTCATTACAAGGCGTTACATATAAAATGCCACTCGTTCTCTCCTTTTTCCTTATCGGTTTCTTCATTTGGATTGCAGAGAATATCGCAACATTTTTCGGAGCATGGCAATATCCAAATCAACGGGAAGCATGGAATCTCGTTCACTTAAGCAAAATTAGTTCATGGTTTTTACTCGTTGTTATTAGCATTATGATTGTTACGCAACTCAAACATTTAAAGGAATCAAAAAGATAATGCTGATTATGTAAAAACAGTTAGCCCATCACTCATTAGAGAGTGATGGGCTTTTTTTAAAAATATTTTTTAAACCGTCCTAATCAAAGGAGTTATAATTTACAAGAGCATAAGCAGTTGCACATTATGAACCACTACTAGCAGAAGATGTTGCTGCAGATGAAGCGGCAATGGTTGCCATCATGGCTGCCTGTTGTGCTTGTATGAGGACTTCTATCATTGTTTGTAAACCTGTGTTGGTAGCTTTACTTTCCTCACCTTTCTGACTTACGAACAGTTGAATAGCAATAAGAATATTTGTATCTGTATGCCAACGGAATAATTTATCCCCCTGCAATTTTTCGATAAATGCTCGAATAGAATGAATCTCTTTTTCTCCGTCCTCGAGTAACGCTAGTAGCCCGATAGCTGGGTAATGCATCTGTTTTACTTTTACCTTTTCTTGCTTTAACAAATTCCATATATTTGTGCATTTTGCAACTAATAGATCTTCCCTGACATCCTTCTTTAGTGAGAGAATATGACTTAAAAATTGAAGATCATTCCCTTTACGCAAGCCAGCTGTCGCTAGTTTCTGATAAAGGCGTTCCACTCGGTCCATAAGTGTTTCTACATCCTCTGATTGTCCTGCTAATAAAACCGCGAGCGGATAATCATTTGTACTTGTAAGAAAGAGGTGATTCTTTTTCATGCGTTTATATACTTGCATCGAACGCTGAATGTGCGCGCCATGCTGTTCATCTTCTTCTGTTAAAAGCACAGCTGCTGCGAGATAAGTAAATATACTTCGGCTAAAGCCACCAGTGACCAATTTTTCATATAAATCTAAAAACTTCCTAAAAGCTTTCTTGTAATCTGTAAAGTGAATATCTAATGTTGCGGCCACTACAAAACGATGATAAGACTTTAAGTATGAAAACATCCCTACCTGATTCTTAATATAACTACTAATTTCTAAAAAACGTCCGAGATCAAACAATTTATCACTACCTGCATACATAGCAGCAATCATCATTCCTGTTCGAGAATCACTCGTTTTCCATTTTAGTTCTCCCTTTAACTGTCCATATGTATGTGTATATTGTTCCAACTTCTGTTCTAATGTAATCATAGTATTCACCCCTATTTCTAGTTCTTCTCTATTATTATACGTATATTCCATATTTAGGAATACTATAATTAATAATTACACCATAAAAATTATAAAATTCTCTTATCTCTATATATTGTTTTTTATCTTTCTTCATCAGCATCACGATGATAATCCCTAATCCTTCAAGAAGTTATACAAAAAAGGTAGATAATAATTTATCTACCTTTTTTGTATATATTATTTAACATTACATCTGTATTGCTTGTTATATGCAATTAAGACTAAAGAGCTTTAATAATGCGTTCCATCGCTTTCATTTGACCAATATGATCTGCTTCATGATAAAGCATCATACCGTATAGCTCTCCTACTGTTTCCAATCCTAGGAATGGCTCTGGCAGTTTATTTTCAAATGCTTCTGCTGGAATTTCGTTAATACGTTTTGCTTGTTCTTTTAATTGAGCCGTTAACACTTCTAACGATGGTCCTTCTGTTTTCCATTTAGATGGTCGTGATCCATACCCAAACATACCTGGATATTCAGTTGGTAATTGTTTAAATTCTTTTCCAAACATGAAAACTTCTGCTGCTGTTAACACGTGACCGATATGCCAACGAATTGTATTGTTAAAACCCTCTGGCTGCGTATCCGCAGTTTTATCATCTAACGTTTCCATAAATTTAAGTAACGCCCCGCGCGTTATTTCAAATTGTTTTAAACCCACTAGTCTATTCATTTTATCGTTCCCCTTCTTGATGTACAATTTATTATGAACTAATAATGTTCAACTTATTAAAGTTTCACCTTGTTTAATCTATCAGAAACAAATAAGAAATACATCTAATATGCTTATTAAGAATAATAAAAAGGTTCACTCCTCGTAAATATAGAATTACTTACTATGTAAATAAAAGAGGAGTGTACTTGCATGTTACATATTTTAAAACAGCAATATAATCTTATTAGCTCTACAAGAGAAACTCTATTCACATTTTTAGAAGAAATCCCATTAGAAAAATTACATAGCACTGTTCCGAATTTCGGGAGCGGTAGCATTATAAAGACACATATTCATGTAGCCGATTGCTATCGATACTGGCTTGGGTCATTCGCATTCAAGCAAAAAAGAGCAGATTTTTCATTTGCTAGCGATTACGAAATTGAGCATGCAGATGTCGCGAAAGTCCGTGCTAGATTTAAATTAGTAGATGAGACTGTACAACGTTTTTTAGATGAATACAATGATCGTTGGCTTGAAAACATAGCAAATGAAGTGAAATGGCAAAAAGAACCTTGGAGCACAACACCGCTATGGCTTTTAACTCATACGGAGACTCATGAGTTTCATCATAAAGGACAAATTGTATCAATAGCTCGTCATCTTGGATATACTCCTCCTGATACAGACCTTAGTTAATTCAATGGTCCATAATTACTAAAAAAATTAGAATGAATACAAATCGAGCATGTTTTGAAATCCAATCAAAACATGCTCTTAAAATATTCTATCTTACAATCTCCATATCCTCATCAATACCAAATAGTCTCCGCATAATTATATGCATCACTATTCGGAATGGCATGTTTCCCCTGCGCTTGTGCCTTTCTTGGATCTAAATCATATACCATTGGCGTAAAACATGATGTTTGCCCTTTATTCACAACACCATTTCCTCCAGCACTTCCGCAAGTGTATGCCTTTCCATCTGTTTTTCTTACAATTCTTGCATCAGCTTCGTTATTATATACTGCTGCACGAGTTACTGTAACTTTTGCCCATGCTGTCTTACACGTTGTGCTAAATTTTAATTCCACATAAGAATTGGAATCAATCTACTTCTTTTCTTTCGTTACTGCTGATTGATCACAGCTATTGTAATACGGACTTTTCCCATCATACGAATGATCTTCTGCATACGCTTTATCATTACCAGTCGTACTAAACATACTAGTTAAAACGAGCAACGACAGACAAAAACATGCACTTAGCTTTTTCAAAAGTTTCAAAGTATTCCACTCCTTCTTAATAGCGTCCTGTTTTTCCATAACCGTTATTAAACGTAACCGCTTCAGCATCAGCTGTATATCCGAAATCAGCAGTTAAATCAAATACCATTCCTGTATACGTACTCGTTTGCCCTGTTTTAATTGCTCCATTACCACTATTAGAGTCTACTGATTTTTGAAATACACCGTTTTTATATTTATTAATAACAGCGTAAGCATATATCCCTCCAGAAACGGAAGGTGCTGGTTGATCTAAAACAAGCTTAGACCATGCTGCGTGACATTTATTACTGTAACGTAAATACACTGTCCCTACTTTTTTACTACCCTCATACACCGCTGTAGATTTGGCATTAAATCCATCTGCATCACACGTCGTACTTCCCCCGTATACTTTTGTTGTAGCCGGATTTTTCCCGTCATAATAACTACTTAAATCAGTAGCCGCAAATGTACTTCCTTGGAAACTAAATAATACCCCTACACTGGCCACGCTTAATACACATACTTTCATTAACTTTTTAAACATTTTCAATCTCCTCCCTCAAAATAAGTACGTTTAATAAAGACAATCCCCCCTATGTACGCCCCTCCTTTCATACTTCCTAGAGGCATCTTACAGAAATGAATAAACGTTGTAAATTTCCTTATGATTATTGGAATATACGAAGAATTTTACTTATCCTTGTAAGAAAAAAAGTTGAGAAATACACATTTTATATCATTCTTTATTTAAAATATAAAAGAACCGATATTTGTTACATGCAAGCATCGGTTCTTTATACAAAAGATGCCATTTTTTCTTTTATATAAATAAATATTTCTCCACTTAATCTGTTATAAAAAACTCCCTCGTCACATCAATAAATTGCTGTAACGGTGCTGTCATCCACTTATCTTTATGCCAAGCAATTTGCGTAAAAATTGGATTGATAGTATTTTCTAGATGTAACTCTTTTATCGTTCCCTCTCGTATATCTTTTTCTACTACTATTGCTGGCAACACGGCTATACCTAAATCTGCAATAACACATTGTTTAATTGCCTCTACACTAACAAACTCAATTTTATTTGCTGGATACACATCTTCTGTACGAAATAGCTCTTCAAATAAAGTTCGGTACGAGCACCCTAGCTCTGTTAGCAACAGCGTCTCACTTTCTAAATCTTTTGTAGAAACAGAAGTTTGCTCGAGTAAATGATGCCCTGGAGCAGCTACTACTTTTAATTCTTCTTTCATAAGGGGCTCCACATGTAAAACATCTTCTGTTTTACATTCGTCCAAAATAAAGGCAAGATCGACTTTTCCCTCCATCAATTGTTCCTTCGCATCTTTATTGGAATGCGCTGGTTTAAATATAAGCTTTATTTGAGGAAATTGTGCTTTAAACCTCTTTAATATAGAAGGAAGTCTATATGTACATTGGCTTTCTTGCGCACCGATTATTAACGTACCTGCTATTTCTTCATCATCTTTCACAGCCATTTTCGCTTCGTTACTGAGTGCAATCATCTTGTCGGCATATAATTGAAACTTTCTGCCCGCTTCAGTTAAGAAAAGGCGTTTTCCTAATCTTTCAAATAACGGCGTACCTAGCTCAGCTTCTAACGTTTTAATTTGTGCTGTTACGCTCGATTGAGCAAAGTTTAATTTCTTCGCAGTTTGCGTAAAATTCAAAATGTCCGCGGCTATTTTAAATGTAATTAATTGTTTTATCTCCATTTATCGTCCCTCTTTTCAATCGATATTTCCGATTGATTTCATCGAAATAATCTTCTTTGTCTATCGATATTTGTATTGTATGATAAAGAGCATCGACAAACAATAAAATGGAGGTATTCCATATGAAAGCACTTTGTTTCGAACAGTTCGGAAATCCGGATGTACTACAATATAAAGAACTCAATAATCCAATCATAAATCCAAATGAAATTCTTGTCCGCACGAAAGCAATCGGTTTAAATTTCGCCGACATTTATAGACGCCGCGGTGAATATCATCTCGCTGGTAACCCTCCTTATATATTAGGTTATGAAGGTGCTGGTATTGTTGAAAAAGTAGGAGCTAACGTTACTACTATCAATCCCGGAGACCGTATTGCATTTGCTGACGTTCCATTCTCAAATGCAGAATTAGTTGCCGTTCCATCTGAAAAAGCAATTACACTTCCAAATTTTATTTCTTTTGAAACAGCCGCTTCTGTCTTATTACAAGGATTAACAGCACATTATTTAACGAAAGATAGCTATGAAATAAAACAAGGTGATATAGCTTTAGTACATGCCGCAGCTGGTGGTGTTGGGCAACTTCTTATTCAAATCATTAAACTACTAGGCGGAAAAGTAATCGGCCTAACGTCATCAAAAGAAAAAGCACAGATAGCCACGTTAGCTGGTGCTGATCACGTATTTTTATATACTGAAGCATGGCCTGCGAAAGTACTTGAAACAACAAACGGTGATGGAGTAAATGTTGTATATGAATCAGTAGGTTCTACATTAGAGGCAAGTTTTAGCGCAACTAAAACTGGTGGTACTGTCGTATTTTACGGAATGGCTGGTGGTAATCCTGCGCCCGTTGATCCGCGTATGCTTATGGATACTTCGAAAACTTTAACTGGCGGAGACCTTTGGAATGTGCTTACTACTTTTGAAGAACGTAAGCAGCGCTCTACTCAATTATTTGATTGGATCGCTACTGGAAAATTAAACATTGCGAATCCTACTACATTCGCCTTACAAGATGGTGCTCTTGCACATAAATTATTAGAGAGCAGAAAAAGCACAGGGAAGATTTTATTAATCCCGTAATTCACAAAATGAAAAGGAAGCTAGATTTCTCTACCTTCCTTTTCTTATTTTTATATTTCCACACTTTCTTTCCCTTTTGCAACGTAACTCATATCTCCAACAGACTCGACTGTGTATGTTCCATCTTGATATACAATCTTCGTCACACTAGCATTTTCTACTCCAAGTTTTGTTTTGCTACTGTCTAACATTTCGATTAAGGTAGTAATCAAGAGCCCATGAACGACAACTAAAACATTACCGCCACCATTTGCAGCAGCTTCTTCACTAATCTTATCAATCTCTGCTTTTATACGAGTAGAAAATAATTCCCAATCTTCCGCCTGTTTCGTAGGGTCTGCTGCTCTAATAAGATTAATCACTTCTTGAATAGAAAACTTCATAAGTTCTTCTGGCGATGCAACGCCCGCAGCTTTTCCAACCACATCCCACATATTTTCAAGTTTTTCACCTTCAAAAATACCAAAATTTAATTCTCGTAATTTTTTTCTTTTCTCAAGTTTTAACTTTGATTGCTCACTATATTTTAATACTAAATTAGCAGTTTCAATCGCTCGGCCGCTATCACTACTATACGCATTCGTAAAATGAACATCTTTTAATCCTGTTCCTAAATTAGAGGCAACTTCAACACCTTTTTCCACTAACGGAGAGTCTGCCCAGCCTTGCGCGCGATGATTCGTATTTAATATTGTTTTTCCGTGTCTTGTAACATATAACGTAACTACATTCTCATTGCTATCTGTTTCTCTATTCTTCATCCTTTTCTCTCCTTTTACATTTCTATATCAATTTTACCATCTTAATTATTCATTGAGCAAAATATACGTAAGTGAATTTGCTTAATAAAAAAAGCTATCTTTCTGTATATCTCTACAAAAAGATAGCATCTTTTATGATTATTCCTTAACCGATACTCCTACTCAGCAAATGCACTCGAATACTGAACAACTCCTTCTACACCTTCAAGAGCATTCTCCCTTAATTCCATCACCATAAACACCTCTTCAGGCACTTCAAATGGTGCTTTTATATTCCACTTACTCGCTTTCTTAAAACCAAATTTCGGATAGTACTCTGGATGTCCTAACACTACAACTGATCCGTATCCAAGTTCTTTCGCTTTTTCTAAAGCAGCCGTGATTAGTTTTCCACCAATTCCTTTCTTCTGATGGCCCCTAGCAACTGAAACTGGCGCAAGTGCCAATGACTCCACAGAAGTTCCACCTTGTTCTATTGTAATTTTCGATAACATAACGTGACCAACTATATCTTCATCTACCGCAACAATTGATAACTCCGGAACAAACGCATCACATTCTCTAATACGTTTTACAAGTTCATGTTCTGTTTCATCACTAAATTCTTCCTTTAAAAATGCTTCTTTTACGACTTCTTCTGTTTTTCTATAATCGTTTTTTTGTTCTTGTCTAATCGTTACCATTTTAACTTATCCTCTATTCTTTCTTATTTCTTTTTGAATTTTACGAAGTGCTTTTTTCGATCCGCGCTCAATATCGTGTTGCATTTTTCTTTCTTTATAATCAACAAATAGTGTATTTAAATCGTATCCTTCTGGATATAACTCCTTCGCTGCTACCTCTAAAGTAATACGTTTTACATTCACTTCAACGAATTCACCGTTGTAATATACAACAACGTTATAAAAATTATCTTTTTCCTTATAGATGATACCAAAATCATCATAATCCAATAAATTCACACGATCGCCGATTTTGTACTCATAATGATATTCTCTTTTTTCTTGTACGAATTTCGGTTTTCTAATTTTACTTTCATTCACTTTTTCTAAAGCGTACTCTTTATTTCCCATGTACTCTTTCGCCCTTTTCAGTACATGTTCTTTTACGCTCATTTTATTCGCAATCCAAAGTGCATTACTTTCTCCTGATTTTCCGATAACTAATTTATAAAGCGGCTCTAACGTTTCACTATTAAATTGCATCGCTGCATTCATAAAGTCATCGTGCATTTCTGAGAATCGTTTAATTTCTCCGTAATGCGTACTCGCAACGGTAATACATCCCGCAAGGTACAACTCTTCTAAAATAGATATTGCAAGTGCTGCACCTTCATTCGGTTCTGTACCGCTCCCTATTTCATCAAATAATAGTAACGTATTATTATTTGACATTCTCATAATTTCAGAAAGGTTTTTCATATGAGACGAAAATGTACTTAATGCATTTTCAATACTTTGATTATCACCAATATCTACGAATACATTTTCGAAAATAGCGATTTCTGTACCTCTATCTCCTGCAATATGAAGGCCTGACATTGTAGCTAATGTTAACAATCCAATCGTTTTTAACACAATTGTCTTTCCGCCCGCATTCGGCCCTGTAATAATTAAACTACGATACTCTTGACCAATTTTAAAATGTAACGGTACAACTTGCCCTGTTAAAAGCGGATGCTTACAATTCACTAAATGAATGTAGCCATGATCGTTTAACTTCGGCTCTATTCCATCAATCGATTTACTAAACTTCGCCTTCGCAAATACCATATCATACTGACTAATTAGCTCCATGTTAATCTTTATACTATAAATGTTTTCTAACACCATTCCTGATAAAGTCGCTAAAATCTGATACTCTTCAACAGCTTCTTCTGCTTTCAAACCTGCTAATTCTGCATTCAATTTCGTAACCGTATGCGGTTCTATAAATACAGTAGAGCCTTTTGCCGAGGCTTCAATAATACTTCCAGCAACTTGGTTTTTATAGGAAGATTTAATTGGAATCGTATAACGGTCATCCTTTTTACTAATAAAGAATTCCTGAATAAATTTCTTATTTGCACTACTATTTAAAAACTTCGTTAAACGTTCTTTTATTTTCCCATCTACAGAATCGATATTATTTCGAATTCGTTTTAGCTCTTTACTTGCAGCTACATCAATACCATTTCCTTTAATTGAAAAGTTAATTTCCTCTTCAATACTTTTAAATTCAGTCATTGAATTTGCATAAGAAGCTAATACTGGTGCAAAAAATTCTTTATCTAACATAAACTTTTTAATCTTTCTACATCCACGTAAAAAGTCTGAAACACTTACTAATTCTTCTGGATCTAAAATCATCCCTTTTTCTAATTTTTGAATTGTACTAGCAATATTAGAAATACCGAAGAAAGGAACATGCCCTTCTGCATCTAATATAGCTCGTGCTTCTGTCGTTTCATTCAAGCGATTTCTCACTACTTTTAGACTCGTACTCGGCTCTAATTTGTTTAATAATTCCTTACCTAATCCACTTACACAATAAGATTTCACTATATCCTTTAATTCATTATATTGTAACTTTTCAAAAGTCATCGTATTCATTTTGTTTCTCCTCACTATGATTGATTTTTATCATAAATGAAGATACCTACCCATTAGATTCCAATGAGTTCTACATTATTCAATTACCATTTTTATACATTAAAAATATATACAAAAAAGCTGCGGGGATACCGCAGCTTTTACATTTATAAGGCATGTGTAATAACATATGAGGAAATAAGCCATAAAAAATAGATGGCAGTCCCTTATTACACGCTTTATAAAGTATTGTAGGTATCTTCATAGGTATCGAAATAAATCCATGACAAAGTTAGGGGTATGGTATACATAAAAATCCCCTGTTCTTATCTGACTTATTTCATTAAATTTTTCCTATTTAGTACCTACCGCACTCACAAAAAGCACCTCTCATTAATTTATATTATAGTCATTGAAATCTAATTTATTGAAATCATCATACTATATGTTACGTGAGAAGTAAAGGTGTCATACTTAAGTAGTACGTAACTATACGCTTCAATATCACTTAAACTAGACCTATATTTGCTGAGGAAAAATTATAGAAGCTGTATCGTCTAGTATATTAAATCTTACAATAAACGATTCCATTCAATTCGCAATTGAAACGCGAGTTGGTGGTGGTTCTGGGGTAAGAGCTACATCCGCCAGAACTGATTTACTATCTTTAAATCAAGGGGATGTTCTTCGAGTACGAATAAGAGAAGCCACGGGTGACATTATATATTCCAATGCCTCTCTTGTTGTAATAAAGGTCGACTAGCTCTTTTATTACAATAAAGATTCAGAAAAAATTAATATGCGCAATATAAAAGGAGAGGAAGACTTATATTTCAGTCTACCTCTTCTTTTTCATCACCAAATTACTGCTGAACATATATAGAAACTGATCCTCCACTTACTTGGAACTGCCCCCACCCATCCTTATTAATTGTTACAGTATTTGTTTGATTACCCGTAATATCGTGCCATACTTCCCCTGCGTTATTCTTTCCAACATCCATCCACTTTGTCCCTCCTGGTCCATCAGAGATTAACGTCGCTAAACCAGAATTAGCATGTACACTATCACCTTCTCTTGTCCAGCCAATCACATCTGGATGATCAAAATAATCACGCTGCGTACCATATGCAAAGTTTTTTCGTGCCGTCAAAATCGGATCAATTTTGTCCTTTAACGCTGGAATTTCATAGTTACTATTTCCTTTTGTACCATAGTAATCACCATAGAAAACAGAAGGATATCCCTCTGCACGCGTTAAAATAAATGCATATGCCAACGGTTTGAACCAAGGGCTCACTACAGATTCCAATGACTGACCAGGCTGTGAATCATGATTTTCAACTAGAGTAACCGCAAGTGTAGGATGATTCGCAACTACCGTTCCTTTTAAAATATTTCTCATATCATAATTTCCATTTCCTGTTGAAGCATAATGAAAATTATAATGAAGTGGCGCATCGAACACAGATTGATTATAATTGACCTTCGCTAAATAATTATTTAAAGTCTGGATATCATTTTGCCAATATTCAGCTACTGTAAACATGTCTTTCCCCGTTTGCTGTCTAACATGATTTACCCAATCGCGCAAATATTCATGATCAATATGTTTAACAGCATCTAAACGAAAGCCATCTAAATTTAATTCCTTCGCATACCACGTTCCCCATTTTTTCATTTCATTCGCAACATCTGGATGATCAAAATCAAGATCCGCATACATCAAATAATCATAATTCCCATTCTCGTTAGACACTTCCCAGTCCCATGCTTTACCTATGCCCCTAAATTTATAAATTCGGTTTAATTTCTTTCCTTCATCCCAATCCGTTCCGTCAAAATGATACCATTTCCATTTGAAATTAGAATAAGAATCTCCACGCCCTGAGAAGTTAAATCCTGTCCACGCACTAATTTCATAATCACCTGATACTTCAATATTTCGATTGCTCGGGTCTACCTCAACTGCTGTGACAGTTTCCGTATAATCAGCCCCACCTTTATGATTCATAACTACATCACCGTATACATCGATGTTTTTCTTATGTAAAGCGTCAATTGCAGACTTCAATTGTGCTTTCGTCCCATATTTCGTCCGCACTGTTCCCTTTTGATTGAATTCCCCCAAATCATATAAATCATATGCTCCATATCCTACGTCATTTTGCGTAGTTCCTTTATATGCAGGTGGTATCCAAACAGATGTAATTCCTTTTTGCGCTAAATTTTCAGCATCAGTACGCAAACGATTCCAATGATTTCCATCATTCGGAGCGTACCACTCAAAATACTGCATTAGCGTTCCATTGTTAACTGTATCTGCATATACTTTACTCCCCCCACATATACTAGGTAAAAACATAACAACTGACAATCCGATTATTGTTATTCTTTTAAACATCTGTACTCCATCCCCTCCTAAGGAAGCGTTTGCATTGTTTATCAGAATTATTATAATATTCGTTCCACCGTTAGTAAAGTAGCAATCTCTCACTCTCCCACATTATTTTTAGTCTCACTTCAAATATTCAACGTAGTTTTAATTTCACATCCTATTCAAGATTGTTTACAATTTATCTATAAAAGCATAACGGAGGGATTTCTATGACAGATTTTCAAAAACAATTTTTCGCACGATTACATATAGAAGAAAAAGACACAGTTTCATTTGAAGATTTATCTAACATTATGTACGCAATGGCACAAACTGTTCCTTTTGAAAACTTAAATATTCTCGAAAAGAATTTTAAAGAAATATCAAAAGAAAATTTGAAAGAGAAAATTTTAGTAAATAACCGTGGCGGTCTTTGTTATGAACTCAATCCTACTATGTATTACTTCCTTAAAGACGCTGGATTTAATGTTCATCTCGTTTCAGGAACGGTTTATAACGCTGCAAACTCCATATGGGCTGTTGATTCTGGCCATATCGCAACCGTTTTAACACATCATAATGAACTTTATTTAATTGAAGTAGGATTCGGATCATACTTACCTCTTGCACCTGTCCCTTTCTCAGGTGAAGTCATTCACTCTGTTACAGGAGATTATCGTATTCGTAAAGAAATGACTGAAAAGGGAAACTACATTTTAGAGATGCGTAAAAACAATGAGTTTTTGGATCAATCTTCTGCTGATGATTGGACGTTAGGCTATGCATTTTATATAGAAGAAGTGGATGAAGAAAAAGCAAATACAGCACAAAAAATTATCGTTGAACATGAAGAATCACCCTTTAATAAAGTACCTCTTATTGTAAAACTAACTGAAGCTGGACATGCCTCTTTAACGAAAGATAGCTTTACAGTAGCGGAAAATGGTAAAAAAACGAAAGAAACCGTTACAGCCATGCAATATACAAACCTTTTACATTCAAAATTCGGAATTACACTATAAGTATGTAAGCCTTGTTATTTTAGCAAGGCTTTTCAATTTTCAGCAGGGATTTTTTGCAATTTGTTGTATTTCATAGTTATATAGAAATATAACTACATGTTTAGAAAGGAAATGATTATGACAGAACTTAAAGATCGATTACAAGTAGCTGATGTAGAAAAATGGGATTTAACAGACATTTACCATACAATTGAAGATTGGGAAAGTGATTTTCATAAAATTGAAGTATTAACGAAGGAATTACACGAGTTTAATGGAAATATTCACGATGGCAATAGTTTATTAGCTTATTTAACGAAGAGTGAAGAAATTTCTAGTATAATATCTTTAATGTTCGCTTATGCACGATTACAATCTGACCTTGATACGCGCGATACTGACGCGCAATCTCTTGTCGATAAAGTATCACAATTACACGTGAAAGTAAGTGCAGCTAAATCTTTCTTTTCCCCCTTCTTACTTAGCATAGACGAAAACACATTACATTCTTACATAGAAGAAACAGAAGGCTTACATTATTATAAAGAAGACTTGTTTGAATTATATCGTTATAAAAAACACGTATTGAATAAGGACCAAGAAGAAATTTTATCACAAATGGGTGAAGCTCTTTCCTCTCCACAGCACACATTTGGTATGTTAAATAATGCAGATATATTATTTGGTGAAGTGACGACTGACGATGGAGAGAAAGTGAACTTAACACGCGGAATGTATGCAAAGTTAATAGAAGATGCGAATCGTGAAAAGCGTAAAGAAGCTTATAAAGCATATTACAAACCATATGTTCAGTTAAAGAATTCCATCGCATCTACTTTATCCGCTGCTATTAAAAATAATGTTACTGTTTCGAAGCTAAGACACTATCCATCGGCGTTAGAGAAATCATTATTTGGCGATATGGTTCCGAAAGAAGTATATGAAAACCTAATTGATACAACGAAAAAAAACATTCAAACATTACATACATACAATGAAATTCGAAAAGAAAAATTAAACGTAGATGAACTAAGACAATACGACCTAGGCGTCGATTTAGTAGAAGGTGCAAAACAAGACATTCCATATAGTGAAGCATTTGACATTATGATTGCATCACTAGCTCCTTTAGGAGAAGAATATATTGAGACATTAAAAAGTTTTAAAGATAAACGATATATAGACGTAAGAGAAACACCAGGAAAACGTTCTGGTGCTTATAACTTTGGTGTATACGGTGTTCATCCTTTCATTCTTTTAAATCATCACGATGATTTAAACAGCCTGTTCACTCTTACTCATGAATGCGGTCACGGTATGCATACGCACTATTCACATGGATACCAACCAAGAATTTCTGCGCATTATTCTATCTTTGTCGCAGAAGTCGCTTCTACAGTAAATGAAGTGTTATTAATTCACTATTTATTAAAAGAAGCAAAAGAAACGAACGTGCGTAACCATTTAGTTAACCATTTTATTGAGAAATTTAAAGGTACTTTCTTTACACAAATTATGTTTGCAGAATTTGAAAAAATCACACATGAAATGGCTGAACAAGGTAAACCATTAAATGCACAAGTATTCAGTGAAATTTATGAAAAGTTATTTAAAGAATATAACGGTGATTCACTTGTATTTGATGAAGAAGTAAAATACGGATGGGCTAGAATCCCTCATTTCTATCGCCCGTTTTACGTATACAAATATGCAACTGGATTCGCATCTGCCATTCAAATCGCTGATAAACTATTAAGCGGTGATCCGAATGCCCAGAAAAATTATATTGAATTCCTGAAAGGTGGAAGTTCTGATTATCCACTAAACCTACTGAAAAAAGCTGGTGTCGATTTAACAACGCCAGAACCAATTGAAAGTGCATTGAAACAATTCACTCAACTTGTTGAGGAGTTTTCAGCACTATAAAAAGCATGCAGAGTATATGCTCTGCATGCTTTTTATTTGAATTACTCTATTCTATATGCTGCTGCGTCACACAGTGAATCATACCACCGTATGCATACAATTCGTTAACATATATACCGACAATTCTTCTCCCTGGAAATTGACCTTCAATGATTTGAAGCCCTAATTTATCATGTTCATCACCGTATATAGGTCCAATACGACTTCATTACCAATGTAAAAATTTAAGTACAATCCTTTACAATCTGCTTTTTTTACCACTTTTCTTGTTATTGGTACTGGAATGAGCTGAAATGGCTTTCCATCTATATTTTTCGTTTGCCGTAATTCTTGATAATGCTTTTCGTACGCCTCTAAAAGATATGGTTCTCCTTCACCGAAAGGATCATATTCATACAGTATCGTATTTTCATTTACAAACCGTGCCGCGCCATCAATATGATAATCCGTATCTTCATCATAATTATCTTCTCCACGTATACCAGTTATCCATATAAAATTCGTTACTCCTAAATATTTCGTTAACTCCATTTCAATGTCTTTCTGACTTAGTGTGGGGTTTCGATTTTCATTTATAATAGACGTTTTCGCCGCCATTAAGGTCCCATTTCCGTTTATCTCAATTCCCCCGCCCTCTAGACAGACACTAGATTCAACTTTTGGAATGCGATACATTTCACTTATTTTATTCGGAATATTAGCGTCGTTTTCGTACGGATATTTATTTCCCCAACCATTAAATATCCAGTGCGTTAGGCAGCGGTTCCCCTTCCTTATCCGTTACAAAGATTGGTCCATTATCTCGTATCCAAATATCATCAGTTTCTTGAATTAAGAAATCAATTTTATCCATATTCACGTTAGCTTCAATTAGCTTCGATTGGACATGTATTTTTTCTTCTTCATCACATACAACAATATGGACATTTTCTCCATAGTGAAGCTCCTTTGCCATCGATGTCCAAATATCATTTAACTTAGCTCTGTAACCTTCACCTCTATGTGCTTTATCATGTGGCCATTGGAGCCATGTACCTTCATGTTTCTCCCATTCCGCAGGCATATAAAACAAACTATTTTCTATATTTCTCATACGTGTTCACCCCTTATATGAATGTACGTACAGTCTATACTTTGACATCGTGTTAAGGTCAACAGGAATATCTTCATTTACTTGTAGCAACTTTATAAGGTGATTCTTTATTTCGCCTTTTTATTATGATAAATTGCTTTCGTACATAGAATAAGGATTGACATAATGTTAATGTCAATCCTTATTCTCATTCTATTTTCGTAACTAAAAAACAAATTTGTGTCACATACTCTTCTGCTAAACAATCACATTCAGGTCCCTTTATATAAACCTCATATGGAGAATTAATTATCACATACCCATTTCTTTCAATCCATTCTTCTAACGCTATATAAGCGTAACCTATATAGTCGTAACTTCCATAATGCATAGTAGTAACGATTTGATGTGGACTTAGTTTTTTCATTCCATACTCTTGTGCTACGTCTTCATCATTCCCCTGCATAACCGGAATTCTTAACTCAATATCACTGTTACTTGGAATATATTCTTCATCATAAAAGACTGCAGATGGAGAACCGACTATTTGAAAGTTATTTTTTTGTACCTCTTCATATAAGTCATAAAAATAATCATCCATATCATCTATATCTATTTTTAATCTCTGAGTAATTAGCGTTACTTCGTTCCTCATTCCCATTAATATATCGTAACTTCTATGGCGAGCAATATTTAGACTACTATTCACCTTTACCATTTCATTCATTTCTGAAATAACCTGTAAATTTTGCTTCACTTCATGAGACAACTCGATAATTTGTGATTGTATATGTTGAACAAACGAATCATGATCCGATGACTGCAAAACAATTTTAATTTTTGGAAGAGGAAATTTATACTCCCTTAGCTTTTTTATTTTCAATGCTACTTCCAGCTGCCCTTGTTCATAATACCTATACCCATTAACCGGATTCACATATGCCGGTTTTAATATCTCCTCTTTGTCATAATGTCTTAACATCCGCGTACTCATTTTACAAATCCGAGAAAACTCAGCGATGGTATACATATCAATACTCCTTGAATACATTTTCTTTTCATTACTTACTTATTAAAACCAATCAAAAATCTTCTTCATTGAAAAATCTTCATTCTGATTTTTCAATCTTCTCATTTTTAAAGGTAACAAATGACTTGGACAATACCACGTTAAACAATTCATTGCGCCTCCCATTGTTGATATTTCTCCTACATGAATTTGAATAACTTGTTTCTCCGTATACTGTTGAATATATCGTAAAACTTCCTCATCTTTAGCTAGTCCAAACTTAGGAACATAAAGGGCATCACATGATTCTAACATATTTATATACAACCCTTTTGCCGATGCTATCTCTTGATCGTATTGTCCTTTCTCTGTATATGATGAAGGAACAACTATAAATTCAGCTTCTGGCATTTGTTCTTGAATAATCTTTTGAACACTATATCTAAATTCATAATCCCCTAAAAAATCACTAATAAACATTGTATGTTCATCAATAAATTTAACCATTCCGTCTGCGTGTGCTAGTACATCCCCTTCTTCAGCAGGAATAATAATAACTCGGCTCACCTCTAAGTCCCATTCTAACTGCTCAATAATTTCCTCTTCTGTCCAATCATCGTTATCATCAAATATGCGCTCTGTTAATATTACAGTATCTTTTTTATTCCAAATAAGATTACCACCATCTAATATTAATGGGGATTTCACATATTCAAATTCATTCTTTTTCAACCATTTATTAAATTGTTGATCTAAATATCGCCCTTGATTATCTGGTAAATAATTTGGTCGATATTTAAATTTAACTAGATGATTTGTGACAATCGGTGCAACATCTCTTAGCCAAATATCATCATACTCAAAACAGCTCGTATGAAAGTCTTGTTCTTCAGCAGATACAGATATAAGTTGATCCGCAATTGATTTCTTTTCATTTAAACATTCATTAAAGTAAATCAAGTCTTCATAAAATGGCTGATAATATTCATTCGATTCGTCTGGTATTGCAGTAAAAATAATGCCATTATGTTTTTGTTCCATATTATTTACCTCACTTTTTATATCGTAGTTACATAACTGTTTTCACAAAGCCAACTATTTCTCAACTCATGCAACATGTAAATTTCATGAATGGATTATAGCATGGAGAAATATTATAAAGCCGTCATTGAGCCAGAAATGGACTCTTAACAAGAATTCAACATATAAATTTTTGATGATTGTAATGGGTCCTACTACAAAATTCCCTTCCCATTTTTATCTTTTAAATTATGAAAGTATACAATTAAATACTAGAATCATAAATCCAATCATTATGAAGCTAATTAAGATAATTTCTTTCAACGCCAATACTCCCTTTTATACAAATAAAAAAAGATGTCACCTAGCCAAAATTTCGACTATGGGATATCCCTGCCGATAATTCTATTTCCACTTACTAATTCAAACTAACGGGTTGTTGTTGCGTCACACAATGAATCATACCGCCGTTTTTATACAGCTCTCTCACATCAATACCGACTACTTTACGATCTGGGTATAACTTCTGAATCGTATCGTTTGCGATTTTATCATTCGGATCATTATAATGAGGCACTAATACAACTGTATTCCCAATATAATAATTGATATACGATCCCTTATAATTGAGAGTTTTTCCATTTTCTAAAGCAACCTTTTCTTTACTAAGCGGCAAGTATTCATACTTATATTTCTGTCCTGAAGCATTTTTGGCATCTAACAATGTATCCATATCTTTATTAGATAAACCCCATTCAGCTAGGTCATCTTCTTTCATCGTTACAATGGTAGATTTATTATGGAATTTAGCAAATCCATCAATATGAAAGTCCGTAATATCTAAATTAAGTACTCCGTCTAACCAAATAAAGTTTGACACCCCAAGGTCACTTATATATTTTTCAATTTCCTTTTCTGATAAATTAGGATTTCTATTTTTATTCGTTACTGCACTTCTAGTTAATAACGCAGTCCCATTGCTATCTAATTCAATTGCGCCACCTTCAAGTACAAATTTCCCCCAATCAATTCTTTCAATTCCTGATTGTTTACTGACATTCTCTCGTATTCGAGCATCATTTTTGTAAGGCGTTTTCTTTCCCCATCCATTAAATGCCGGGTCTAATATTTTTAAATTTTTATTATTGTCATAAACAAAAATTGGTCCACTATCTCTTGCCCATACATCATCAGTAGGCGCGATAAAGAAATCAACCTTCTCCATATTTAACCCTTCATCTGTTAAAAGCTTATTGATTCTCTTCTTTTCTTCCTGGTCATATGCAACAATGTGGACTTTCTCTCCCTCAGTTAAAGCACTTGCCATCTTAACCCAAATAGGTTCAACTTCCTGCTTATACTCTTCACCATATGTGTATTCATGTGGCCATTGCAGCCATGTACCTTCATGTTTATCTTTTTCATCTGGCATCGTATATTTCCCAGCATTTTTCTGTACCTCTACTTTTTCTCCTTCTTTCCCTTTAACATTTTCATTGTTACCCTCAAAAGAGCATCCACTAATAATCGTTGTAGATAATGTAGCTATTAAACAAAACTTTATTGCTTTTTTCATTTTTTCAACCTCCTGTTCTTGTCTCCAATAATGTAAAGCTTCACATAGTGTGAAGCTCAAGCTTTTTTATCAATGTAAAAATTACCAATTATTCTTTGCATTACTTAGCATTTAACTACCTATTTTGATTTATTCAAATGCCAATCACCTTTCTTACCTATTTATCCCGCTATTTGTGGGCAGTAAGTAAAACTTTACAAAATAAAAAAATCGGTATTGATAATTACATATCAATACCGATTTTTTATAATTATTTTCCTTCTATTAAATCATTCGCCATTTTCCTAAATTCTTGATTAAATGCATCATTCATACCATTTTGGACGTTAGAAAATAATATGACAAACGTTCGTTTATCCCAGTTAAAATTATTAAAAGTGTTCCAGCCAGCTAATACACCGTGGTTATGATAATAGTCTGGGTAAATATAGAAACTAAATCCATATTTTCTTGCAGGTGATGCAGAAAACATATCTGATACACTTTGTTTAGAAAGTAGTTTACCATCCATAATAGCTTCATCTAACTTTTTCATATCTTCAACAGTCGTATACATTTCACCACAACCATACAGCCAGTTCATTTTTAAGCGAGGTGTGGCTATTAACTTATTATCTTTTTTTGTATACCCTTCTGCTAAGAAAATATCTTCTGG
The DNA here is from genome assembly GCF_016651175.1 of Bacillus sp. TH13. Classification (NCBI taxonomy): domain Bacteria; kingdom Bacillati; phylum Bacillota; class Bacilli; order Caryophanales; family Bacillaceae; genus Bacillus; species Bacillus sp. TH13. The sequence continues at coordinate 273,907 of NZ_JAEKEJ010000020.1, forward strand.
AAGTGTTGCGCCCATTCCAGATTCATGCATTTCAACAGGAGTCAAAATATTTTCTTTCACATATTTAGCAAGTGGTTTATTCGATATTTTTTCTACAATATATGCAAGCACCATATAATTATAATCTGTATATTTCCATCCTGTCCCTGCTGGAAATTGTAACGTTTGTGCCCCAATCCACGTTACTAATTTTAACCGTGATGCTGCGTCAACACTACCTTGTCCCTGTTCTGGTAATCCAGACGTATGTGTTAACAAATTTCGTAACGTAATGTTTTTATCTGCCGGAAACGATGGGATATATTTATTTACATTGTCTTCAATGTTCAACTTCCCTTTTTCTTTTAGTTGCATAATAGATATTGCAACAACTGTTTTCGTAATAGACCCAATGCGATATTTCGTTCTTGGAGTTGTTAATACTTGATCTTTCACATTCGCATAACCGTAGCCTTTTCGTAAAATGACATGATCTTTACTTGCTACAAGAACACTCCCATTAAATCCTTTATCTTTTAAGTACTGGTCTAGTTTTCCAGCTGCAATTTCATAACGCTTTTTTTCATTCGCATCAACTTCCTGCTTAACATCTTTTTGCTTACTATTTACATTAGAAAATGCCTTTGCATCATATTTTTTTCCTTTATTTGCATGTATCAGTGTAACAACACTTCCACAAAAAACAGCAAAAATAAAGAAAATGATTAACCATTTCTTTAACATACTAGGAACCCTCTTTTATCTAGTTTCACTTAACGTGTATCCATTCTATTTTATATCTTTTAATTATCAAGTATATTATAATATTATTTAATATTCACTCTGTTAAAACTAGATTCCTTTTTCTCATTTTCAATTTTGACTACTCTCTATTGTATTTCTTTCTTGCAAAATTTCCAACATACAATCGGATGCATTACACTATAATTTCAAATTCTTTTGTAACATTTGTTACATACTAAAAAGAATGGAGATGTTATATGAAAAACACCGATAAACGCAATCGTTTAGATGATAAGATGTTTCATTATCGGATAACAAAAAACAACATGTTATTAATTGAATATTACGGAAAATAAATTATAATATTAAAAGGAAATGATGCTGAAAAATTTTTAAATAAAATAAATCACGCAAATAACGATAAAGAAAAACAGCTAATTATGGCTAAAATTACAGGTAATTTCAAAATAGGTAATGAACGAAATTGAAAACGAATCTCATTTACATTTTGATTATACAACAAATAAAAAAAGAAATGTCGCTCATTCAACATTTCTTTAGACTTTCTTCATAAAAAATTTACATTGCTAACATTCTTTTATTTTCTATAATTCCTATATAAGCTAACCGCTGAAATAGTTAGTAATACCACTATGCATAACCACGCATACGTATATCCCTTCTTATCTACAATATAACCAAATAAAGCAGGTGCAACAATAATGGCAATTTGATTTAATGTAAGTGCAAAACTCACTGTCATCCCTACCGATTCTTCACTTGCTGATTCTGCAACTTCAGCTATAAAAAGACTAAACCATCCAATCGAAAAGAACCCTAACAATGCACTTACACCATACAATACATTCGTTATTGTATGTATGCTCATTACTAATATTAGAATGCAGAGAATAGAAATACAAACAGTTATAAATAAAGGGGTGCGCCGATTTCCCTTATAAAACAAATCACTAGTAGCTGCTAATATAACCCTACCAACCATTCCAGAAAAGAACATAACGGAAAATACTTTTCCAGCTAAAATTGGCGTGATTGATTGTTCCAATACTAAAAATTTTATAAAGTGTGCAACTAACACCATTTGCAATGAAATCATACAAATGCCAGTTATATAAATTGCATACAACTCTTTTTTACACATCACTTCTTTTAACTGCATCCAAAAAGAAAGTTTAATACGTTCTTGTTTAACTTTCTCTTGAATATATGGTTCCTTATAAAATATAAAAAATAAAAACCCTCCAATTATACAAATGCATGCAATACTATTTACCGCATAAGCCATGTTATATTTCATTGTAAGAAACGGGATCAATACTCCCACTAACGTACCACTAATCGGTATACCTGCTTGTCTAATCCCCATCGCTAACCCACGATTTTCTTTCGGGAACCACTTCATTATCACCTTACTTCCTCCTGGCTGCGAAACACTATAAAACGTTCCTACTAATAAAAGTACAAAGAGTAACCCATTAAATCCATTGACCATATTAGTCAGTAAAAACGAACCTCCTAGTAAAAATGAACTTATCGAAATTAACAACTTTTCATTGTATTGATCAAGTAGCCGCCCGACAAAAAGCATACAAAATAGCGGTCCTATATTTACAACACTTACTAACAATCCAATCTCCGTATTCGTAAGTACATATTCTTCTTTCCAAAATAAAGCAAACACTCCAACACCATACGTTATAAGTGTCGCTGTTGTTTGAGCAACCGTCGCAAAAATTAACATAACCCACTTATAAGTACTATTCACCCTTTCTTCCATTAACACAATAATCCCTCCATCCCCTTTCATTGTATAAAAGTTCTGATATCATATAAAATAAAGATTTATCATGTAATCCATCAAAAAAAATGATATCTTTTCTGGAGGGATGATACTTGGATATAAAAGATTTAACTGTATTTTACGAAGTTGCGAAAGAAAAAAACATATCTCACGCAGCTAAAAATTTAAACTATGTACAGTCTGGCGTAACAATGCGTATGAAACAACTAGAAAACGAATTAGGTGTGCCTTTATTTTACCGAAACGGAAAAGGTGTAACTTTAACTTCTAACGGTAAGATTTTATTAATATACGCCAAACAAATTATCTACTTAATGGATCAATCTGTTAAAGCAGTTCAAAGTAATGGGATCGAACCAAGAGGCACTTTAAAAATTGGATGTACAGAATCTACAACCGCTGTAAGACTTCCATCTATATTAACGGCCTATTATGAGAAATACCCAAAAGTCGAATTGATTTTAGAATCAAATACGACGGAACAATTGATTAGGCTTGTATTAGAACGAAAACTGGACGGAGCGTTTATAGCTGGCTCTACTCAGCATGCTGAACTTCATACAAATATATTTCGTGAAGAAGAATTAGTTCTCATTAGCAAAAAGCCTTTATCTTCCTTTAAAGACATAGGAGACATGAATTTACTTGCATTTAGTCACGGGTGCTATTATAGAAATTTATTAGAAGATTGGCTTCAAGAAGAAGGAATTTCACCTAAGCGTGTATTAGAGTTTGGAACAATTGAAGCGATACTCGCATGTGTAAAATCAGGTATGGGCATAGCAATTATGATGAAGTCTATTTTAAATGGTCATCAACATGACATATCATTCAACCCTTTACCAAATAGCTTCAAAAAAGTTCCTACTACTTTTATTACTAGAAAAGATATGTTTTACTCTGCTGCATTACAAAAATTTATGGAGATGACTCACAATGCGTGAAAAGAAAATACGTGGTATGAAACGAAAAACAAACACTATGATAAAGCGAATTGAGGAACATACAAAAACGTTCCCTTCTACTTTCTATAACGATGAATATTGGAATATGCTATTGCCAGTTTCGCAAGCTTTTATTGACTCTTGTAAAACACCTAGAAAAGTAAAGCGATTATGTATTCAAACCCTATTAAATCAAGCAAATCATTTAATAAATATGAAACCGAGCGATACACATACATATCGAGTTGTTGTTTTAATTTCTATAAATAATTTGTGGGATTCGCAAATCATTATATTTAAAAATGAGGACTACTTTCATAATTTCTTTAATAGAGATAGTGAATTTCAAAAATGGATTCTTCTTTCAAATGAAATTGATTTTTGGGAGACATGGGAAATTTCAGTTTGTCATTCCTTCAAAACGCTTCACTTTCAAGAAATTATTTATGATGTAGATGAATGCTATGAAAAAGAGATTACGTTTATCGGGGAGTTAGATTAAAAAGGGTATACCTAAAACACTGGTATACCCTTTTCCACTTATTTTTCCTTCAATACACTATGTAATCGATCCGGATAATTTGTAAACATTCCTGTAGCACCCCATTTGATTAACAGTCTCATATCTGGTTTCTCATTAATTGTATAAGGGTGAATTAAAAGTCCATTTTTCCTAGCCATTTTCATATATGACTCATCAATAATTAGTTCTCCGTTATCATTACGTAAGTTTGGTCCAATACCAGCTGCATACTTTTTAATTTCTTGAAAATCATCATTCGTTACACTTTTCGGCTCATGTGTAATGCCAGACCATTCAACAATTTCATTGTTTTCATTTGGATAATACCAAAGCAATTGAACTAACGGAATATTTTCATTCATACTATGAATCTTTTTCAAACTATCTTTACTAAATGATTGAATCATAACACGGCTAGAAGACATGTTTTGACCTACTAAATTATATTTTTGTAACAACGCCAACAATTTCTCTTCCATTCCTGGATACACATCTGGTGATTTTGTTTCAATATAATACTTCATACTTCTTCCATACTTTTGGAAGATTTCTTCAAGAGTTGGAACCTTTTGCCCAACATACTCTTGCTTAGCCTTTTCTGGATACGCTTTATTAAACCACGTTCCTGCATCTAAACTCTTTATTTCGCTTAACGTTTTATCACGTACTTCGCCTGTTCCATTTGTAGTGCGATCAACTGCTGTATCATGCATTGCAATTAATTGGCCATCCTTTGTTAATTGAATATCTAACTCTAAATAATCCGCTTTCATTTTTTTCACTAAATCATAAGAAGCAAAAGTATGCTCAGGTGCATGTCCACTTGCTCCGCGATGTGCAATATTTAAAAACTTATTCGTATTCCATTCATGCTTCCCTTCTGCTTTCGCATGAACAGCTCCCCCAGCAAAGATACTTCCCGTCATAAAGAAAATAACTAAAACGCTAATAATCTTTCTCATCCTTCTAACCCTTCCTACGTTGCAAATTTCAACAAGCTAATGAGATTTACACGAAATAGAAGACACACTTTCATTATTTTTATAAACCTATATTAAAATTCCAATCTTACAAATATACTTTCTCTATATTATTAATATAGAAAACTAATATTATCCTATTTAATTTCTATAGCCCTCCTTTTCACATGTAACTCTCTATTTTGTACGGTTCATTCAATAAAAAAAGCCATAAATTATTTAGAATACACTCCTGTATCCCTAAATAAATTTATGGCTTTTCTCAAATATCTCCGGCCTCTATTAACTTGTCGAATTTAATCATATCAGACCTATTGAAATTTGTGAATATTTTTTTCAATACAGTGAAGCACATAAAACAATATTTTCGTAGTTACTTAAAAATCACATAATAAATTTCCCATTACCTCTTCCAATACTATATCTGGATTTACTACCGTTTTTTCCGAACGCCATCCTATAAAGCCATCTGGTCTAATTAATACAGCTCCTCCATTCTCTATACCATATAATTTGCTAAAAATATCTTCTGGAGCAATAAAGTCTCCTCTTAAGCCAACACGATACCCTTTTATATTTATTCCTAATTTAGCTGAAACAGTATGTGCTGCCTCAGCCCAAAAACTATTTTCTACTCTTGTAAGTAATACAAAATTGTTACCGAATAAGTCTAATATAGAAACTTTCTTCCCTTCATACGTTCCCCCTAAATGTGGTGCTCGCGTTCCAGGTCTTCCGTTCAACTCTATGCTATCCATTCTATGCGGAGTGACTGAATCATCTATAATCGCCTCGGAACAATACTGATATCCAACTGTAACAGCTAAACCATCCATATTATTCAAACCGCCTTCCTCTCTATTCGCCGCACGAAACAGTAAACTACTTGCATAAGCTGTCGTTAATTTTGCAGTAGAGTGTCTCTCTTCATGATATGTTTTTAACAGTTTTGGTTTTGCCTTCCCTTTTATAACAGCCGCTAATTTCCAAGCTAAGTTATGTGCATCTTGTATTCCTATATTTGAACCAAGTCCTCCTGTTGGCGGCATAATATGTGCTGAATCTCCAACTAAAAAGGTCCGATTTTCTTGAAATTTCACCGCTGTACTTTCGGCGGCTTCCCACGGTAAAACACTTAATATTTCTGATTCAACATTTGTACTTCCAATTGCTATTTGAATAATTTGTTTACAACGTTCTATAGTGAAGTCCTCTAGCCTCTCTCCTTTTAATGGATCGTAGGCTACATGATAAATCCATTTTTTTACGTTATCAACCGGGATAAGTGCACCAAGAACCTCCGGATGAAGTACCATCGAAAAACCGAATGCGTCTCCTTGTATAAACTCACTTAAATCAGCTTCAAAATAAATATTCATATAATAGCCACCAATGGTTCCACGACCCTCAGTTTTAATCCCTAACTGCTCACGTATTTTACTTTTCGCTCCATCCGCTGCAATTACATAGTCACAATGTATGACACTTTCTTTTTCTGTTTCACGATTTCGAATCTTTGCTTTTACCCCGTTTTCATTTTGTTCAAATGAAACTAATTCATGATAAAAAGATAGTTGCCCGCCTAGCGTTTTTGCTTCTTGTAACATCATCTCTTCTAAAATAATTTGATAACATGCAGTTTGTTTTGATGGACTAATCTTTTCTATTTTTTGAAGTAACTCTTCATCGTTTCTGTATTGCGTCGCTCTCATTTGTTCCAATTCTTCTTTATTCGCCTCAGCTATTGTATGAACCGCTATTCTTCCTCGGCAGTTCTCTAATGCTTTACCTGCCAATTTAATTCTTTGTTCCAAGCCTAATTCTCGAAATAACTCCATTGTACGTAAAGTAAGACCGCCTGCTTTCGGATGAATGGCAGTAGACGGATGCCTTTCAATAAGTAAGTACTCAATGTTATGTTTTGCAAGAAATAACGCAGACGCTAACCCAGATAATCCCCCTCCAACAATTAAAACTGGTACATAATTCGATTTCATATATTTACCCTCCACATCATTGTTCTGAGCTCAGTGACATAAATATAATCAAAAAAAACATTAAAATATAGACTTATATTTCATTTTGAATTATCATGTAGATAGATTACGCCCCAAAATTCCTTTTACCTTTTCATACATCTATAATCCACCTGAATTGTGTCTGTATGAAAGTGTAAAACAAAAGAACGTACTTTACGTTGAACCATGTTCTATCGTAAAAATCAAAAATAATACAAACATTATAAGCGGTCGTAACCTTATGGATTATACAAGGTTACGACCGCTTATTTTATTGTTACATCATTTTTTGTTTTTAAAACTTCATCTATTGTGTTATGTAATCCTTCCAATCCCTTTTCTATCTCCCTATAATTTTCAACAATAAAAAATTCATTCGTCTCGATTTTCTTTCTCAATATTGCACCTCGTACAACAATCATGTAGCATTACCGTATCGAAGTAATGGTTCATCATCTTAAACCTTTCGACTAATTACCTGGAGGCAAAGTGATTGAAATGAATAAACAAGAACAATTAAATATTATAAAAAAAGATTTTATTGATTCTCAAAAAGTATTATTGGCAATTGGTGATGAAACACGTCAAGCTATTTTATTAGTGCTAATGGAAACGGAATGTCAAACAGGATTACGTGTAGGAGAAATCACGAAGCAAACACACCTTTCCCGTCCAGCAGTATCACATCACCTTAAGATTTTACGAGAAGCTGGCATTATTTTAATGAGAAAAGAAGGTACAAAGAATTTTTATTATATTGATATACGTACAAAATTAGGTTTATTAAAAAATCTTGTATTAGATATTGAGAAGCTATTGCAAAACTTTTATTAAAACTTGGAGGTATAAGAAATGAAAGCAATGATAATTGATAGATATGGAAAAGTCCCAATGCGTATGGCAGAGGTACCCACTCCTGAAATTAATGAGTATGAAGTGCTCGCAGAAATTCATGCAGCTAGCATTAACCCAATTGATTTTAAAATACGCGATGGAAAAGTAAAAATGTTACTGAAATATGAAATGCCCCTAATCCTTGGGAATGACTTTGCCGGTGTCATCACGAAGGTTGGATCAAAAGTAACTCGTTTTAAAGTTGGTGATGAAATATATGCTCGTCCAAGAAAAAATAAGATTGGTACTTTCACGGAGTATATAGCCATTCATGAAGATGATATAGCTTTAAAACCGAAAAATTTAAGTTTTGAGGAAGCTGCTTCGATTCCACTCGTTGGCTTAACATCATATCAAGCATTACATGACATCATGCAATTACAAAAAGGACAAAAGATTTTAATTCACGCTGGATCCGGTGGTGTTGGTACTTTTGCTATTCAGTTAGCAAAAATAATGGGTGCCACTGTTACAACGACTGCTAGTGAAGCTGGTGCGAATTTAGTAACGTCTCTTGGCGCAGATGAAATTATTAATTATAAAACAGAGAAATTTGAAGATATACTAAAAAATTATGATGCGGTATTTGATACAATCGGCGGTGCAACACTTGAAAAATCATTCAATATTATAAAAAGCGGAGGAAACATTGTTTCCGTTTCAGGCATGCCGAATGCTCGCTTCGGTAAAGAATTTGGTTCAGGATTCTTTAAAACTCTCTTATTTTCATTAGCCAGCAAAAAACTTACTACACTTGAAAAAAAGCATAATGCTCAATATTCATTTTTATTTATGAAGCCAAACGGGGATCAATTACGTACTATTGCAAACTATATTGAAGCTGGACAAATCAAACCTGTAATCGATCGAGTTTTCCCTTTTGAAGATGCGCAAAAAGCAATGGAATATTCAGAGTCTGGAAGAGCAAAAGGGAAAATAATTGTAAAAATTAAATAATAATAAAACCTCCATTTTCTTAAAATGGAGGTTTTAAATTTGCTGTTAAATAGACATAGTGCAATGAAGTCCTTACAATAGATTGCAAGGGGAAATATTATATTATACTTTTAGTTAACTTTACAAAGAATACATACGTACAAATACATAATTTAAAATACAAAAAGGAGGAGATACAATGACTAAAAATAATGAAACAGGTTGGAATTTAGATAATAGTTATACGACTTTACCACAATCATTTTATACAGAAATCCCCCCTACTCCCGTAAGTTCACCGGAGTTAGTTAAACTAAACCATTCATTAGCGATATCTCTTGGCTTGACCCCTGAAGAACTGAAAAAGGAAGCTGAAATTGCTATTTTCGCTGGTAATGCACTCCCAGAAGGAGCTCATCCATTAGCTCAAGCATATGCTGGCCATCAATTCGGACATTTTAATATGTTAGGCGACGGTCGTGCTCTTTTAATTGGCGAACAAATTACTCCTTCAGGTGAGCGTTTCGATATTCAACTGAAAGGTTCTGGCCCTACTCCCTATTCACGCCGAGGAGATGGTCGTGCTGCACTCGGTCCGATGCTACGTGAATATATTATTAGCGAAGCAATGTATGCACTCGATATTCCAACTACCCGCAGTTTAGCAGTTGTCACAACCGGTGAACCAACCTATCGTGAAACAAAGTTACCTGGAGCAATTTTAACTAGAGTAGCTAGTAGCCATATTCGCGTCGGTACATTTCAATATGCTGCAGCTCGTGGCTCAATCGAGGATCTTCAATCGCTAGCTGACTATACGATAAAAAGGCATTATCCAGAAATTGAAGCTCATGAAAACCGATATACTGCATTACTACAAGAAGTCATTAAAAGACAAGCCAGTCTTATCGCAAAATGGCAACTTGTTGGATTTATTCACGGCGTAATGAACACTGACAATATAACGATCAGTGGCGAAACAATTGATTACGGTCCTTGTGCATTTATGGACAATTACGACCAAGGAACCGTATTTAGCTCTATTGACACACAAGGCCGTTATGCATATGGAAATCAACCATATATGGCCGCATGGGACCTCGCTCGACTAGCAGAATCTTTAATACCGATTCTGCACGAAGATGAAGAAGAAGCACTAAAAATCGCTCAAGATGAAATCTCGAAATTTAGCGTACAGTATGAAAAACAGTGGTTCCTTGGAATGAAAAAGAAATTAGGACTATTTAGCAACGAAGAACAAGATCAATCACTTATTGAGCAACTTTCAAAAATGATGGAGAAATATAAAGCGGATTATACAAATACATTCCGTTCATTAACTCTTGATGCTAGCGAAAATACAGCTCTATTTGAAAGTCCTGAATTTAAAGAATGGTACAAACTGTGGCAATCTCGATTAGAAAGGCAAGAACAATCGAAAGAAAACGCCTACGAGATGATGAAAAATAATAACCCATCAATCATCCCGAGGAACCACCGTGTAGAAGAAGCACTAGAAGCAGCTGTTACAAATGACGACTATAGCGTAATGGAGAAACTTCTTGAAGCTTTATCAAATCCTTATGCGTATTCTACAGATCAAGAAGAATACTGCATTCCGCCTGCACCGACGAATCGCCCTTATCGTACTTTTTGTGGGACTTGATTGTTTAATATGTAAAAAGGTGCGTTCATATAAATTGTGTGAACGCACCCTTTTTATATCCCCCCACTCAACTAAAACTTTAAAATACACATCCCCCGATGCCATTTCTTTAATCCAAAACAAATTCTACACTATTCCAATAGACTTACTCGTAAGCTTGTTAAACAAATATTGAGAAATATAAAACATCATTTCTAAATATTTTTATTTTTGATACTATATTTTATAAGAATATTCAAAAAGTGAGGGGATTTCATGAACGTTCAACTACAAGGTAATGAACAAATTACAAAATTATTTAATGACTGGTATTTGGCTATGCTAAAACAAGATGTGTCCCAAGCGACAAACTTAAAGCATGAAATTGAGGAAAAGGAACTAAACTTCGAGGAAGATGAAAATTTAGCATTATATCATTCCTTACTAGAGTTTCGACATAAAGTTTTGACAGATAGTTTAAGTATTTCAAAAGATAGCTTTGATAAAATAGATTCTTACGTAATCTCATCCAATCATCCACTGTCTTACTACTATCATTTCTTTAAAGGCATTTATGCAACTTTAACCACAGACTATAACTTAGCTAGCGAACATTATGAACAGGCTAAGTTATTATTAGTAAATAACACTGATAATCTAGAGCATGCTGAATTTTATTATCGAATGGCGATTTTCCATTATCACTTTTACCAACCAATTGAATCTATTGAATATGCAACTAAGGCTAAAGAGATTTTCGATAAACAAACTGGCTTTGAAGTTAAAGTTGGATTATGTAAAAATACATTAGGTGCCTCATTTGTATATTTAAAACAATATGAACAAGCGGAAGAGCAATATAATTCAGCAATACACCTTTTACAAAAATCTGATGAAAAAGAATTAATTTTAAGTGTACGTAATAATTTGGGTTGGTTGTATGCCAGTCAAAACCTCTCCACACTCGCAATCCGTCACCTATCAGAAGTGACCGAAAAGAAACCAACACATTTCAAGGCTCTCTTCTTGCAAGCAAGAGAACACTCTAAACTAGATGAAACAAGTATCGCTGAAGGATTAATCCAAAAAGGGTTAAAAATTTGTACGGAATTAAATAATGAAGAATATATATATCATTTTAAAATTCTAAACGAACTAAATAATAATGTTGCTTCTGAAGAATTAGAAACAATTATCCTTAAAGGAATTACGTTTTTCGACAAAGAATTATTATATAACTACACTCAAGAATACTCAGAAAAATTAGCTGTTAAATTTTATAGTGAAAATAACCACATTAAGGCAAGTGAATATTTTCATAAAGCGTTACAAGCAAAAGAAAAAACGTTTGAGAAAGGGGCATTGAAATGATTAAAAAAATTAGCTCTGTTTTTTTAGGACTATCTGTTTTCGGTATTTTGGCTACTGGCATTCATAGTTCATTTACATACCAAGCGGGTCATGCTGATCTTCCTGCACCCCAAAGACCTGACCTTGTTCAATCCGTTGACGTAAGTAAAGACTACAACTCAACAACAACTGAAAAAGCACTTTAAAAAATGAAAGACCTTCAATTAAGAAGGTCTTTTTAAATACGCTTATTTAGAATATTTCCCTTTCATGTAGGCTTTATTTTCTCATCAACTCCGCAATCCTCTTACTCTCCTCACTACCAACTTTCTCAAGTTTCTCCACAACTAAATTCTGTCTCTTTACAGAATGATTTTGACTTAACTTCGCTTTTCCTTCTATTTTATTTATCTTTATTTTGAATCCAACTATTCCCTTACTTAATCCTCCCATATAATTCGGATCTACATCATTAAGTGAGTAGGTGCTCTCTGGATCTTCATATTTACTTACTAAATCTTGAAGAGAATCTACTAATGTCTTCTCATCTTCAACAATTTCTAATTCACCATATACATGCACTGCAACGTAATTCCATGTTGGTACTGCATTGTTTGTTTCATACCATGACGGAGAGATGTAACTATGTGGTCCTTGAAATATAGCTAATACTTGCTGAGTCCCAATATCTTTCCACTGTTCATTCGGCCGTGCGAAGTGACCATGTAAAGTAAGGGTCTCCCTATTTAATAACAACGGCAAGTGCGTTGCATATGGTTCTCCGTTATGTTGAGAAAATAATGTCGCAAAGCTATTTTGTTCCATTATTTCGTACTTCATCTCTTCATCTTGTATTGCGAAATATTTTGGTATGTACATAAGTTCCCTCTTTTCCGCTCTTTTCTATTTTGTTTCCTATTATATTTAGTAACCGCATCAATCAACAGGGCCAGTTTGTATTTGTTTTATAATGGCAGCTTTCTATTTCAAAACAATAGGCAGCATGTATTCCATGCTGCTTTAGTTTATTTTTTCTAATATATTTGTAATAAATGCGGTCTTACCCTCAATATAACTAGATCGATTTTTCGACTCTCTTGCTAACTCTTCCTTCAAGTTTCCATACTCATTAGCTACTTCAGTATGTTCACGAAGGTAATCTCGAAACACTATATGCCTTCTCAACTCTTCACTATTTTTATCACACACATATAAATGATGTTCCATCCAAACTGTATTTCCCTCGTTCCATGGAACGAACGTATCCTTTCTTCCAAACGCCTCTCTTCCAAACGCCTCTCTTCCTTTAAAGCTCCATTCTAACTGATGATAGTACCCTATCTTCTCAAGTTTTTTTAATACCTCATGAAAAATTTCGTACTCTTCTATTACAATATCAATATCTAGTATTGGTTTTGATGCAAGCCCTTTAACAGATGTACTCCCAACATGTTCAATAGATACAATGCTGTCTTCCATTACATTGTTAATAAGAGTGTATATTTTATTAAATTCACTTTCCCATTTGACATTATATTCTTCGATAGCAATTCTCTGCTTCAACGTACCCCTCTTCTCAAAACAAATTATAACCGTTGAATATGAGTATCCTTAAAATCCGTCTCATATTTCAATCCATATCCAAACATTCGATCCATTGCAATATGTGCTGTCCATATTAAGCCAATCATTATAACGATATCCATCTTAAAATAGACACCTATTAGAACAATTAATATGGATATGATATATGTGTGACATACATTATATATTTTCGCACCAACGTGATTATTAATCCCATATGCTAACATTGATAGATCCGGCGCTAAAAGGAATACAAAAAATATAATCCAACTAAACTCATATATCGAATACATATAAATCGTGGCTAAAAATACAACCATTCCTTCAAAATGTACAATACGTTTTTGCATTATTTATCATTCCTATTTTTCTATATTTATTGATACATTTTCATCGCTGAAAGTATTCTTTGTATTTTTTGACCAGATGGTTGCTAATATTGGCCCTGCAATGTTATGCCATACTGCCGCTAATACACTTGGGAGTGCAGCAGCCGGTCCACAATGCAAAATACTTTCCAGCTATATTACTTATCGCTTCTAGTACTTTCATCCACTCAGCCCCTATCTTTTAATTGAAACACCTTATTCGGATTCAAAATATTTTGCGGATCAAGAGCTTTCTTTATTTTCTCCATTACAAATAATGCCGCCCCATGTTCTTCTTCTTGATACTTTCGTTTTCCGATTCCAACGCCATGTTCTCCTGTACACGTTCCTCCTCGTTTAAGAGCATACCGAACGATACTTTCATTTATTTCGTCTGCCTTCTTCACTTCCTCTTTTTCATTTGTGTCAATCATTAAGAGTACATGGAAATTCCCATCCCCAACATGACCGAGAATACCGCCAATAAGCCCTACTTTATGTAATACCTCTTTCGCATGTTGAATCGCTCCAGCTAATTCCGAAATTGGCACACATACGTCTGTACTCATTAGCTTTTTACCAGGATAACTATGCACGTAAGAGTACGCTAAGTTATGTCTTGCATCCCATAGTTTATTTCTCGCTGCTGTTTCCGTCTCAAACGCAATTTCTATACATTTATGATCAAGAACGATTTCTTTCGTAAATTCAATATCTTGCTTTAACCCCGCTTCATTGCCGTGAAACTCTAAAAACAGTGTCGGTTCTTCTCTGTAACTTGTTTCATTGTAATGATTTACTTGTGTCATAGATAATTCATCAACGAGTTCAATTCTCGCGATTGGAATACCTGCTTGTAATATGTTAATTACAGCTTCTACTGCATCATTTATAGTTGGAAACGATGCCCTCGCAGCCATAACATGTTCTGGTATACCGTATACTTTTAAAGTTAACTCCGTGAAACATCCAAGTGTTCCTTCTGATCCTACGAAAATACCATTTAAATGATAACCTGATGATGACTTCGCCGCTAAATTCCCGGTATGTATTACTCCTCCACCAGCAAGAACGACTTCTAAATCTCGAACTTGATCACGCATTACACCATACTTTACCGCTGTCGTTCCGCTCGCATTTGTAGCAGCCATTCCTCCTAACGTTGCATCAGCTCCTGGGTCTACACTAAAAAATAATCCATACTTTTTCAATTCTTTATTAAGCTGAGAGCGCGTCACTCCTGGCTGTACTCTCACAAGAAAATCCTTCTCTCTTATTTCAAGTATTTTGTTCATAAGAGAAAAGTCCATTGTAATTCCTTTTTCGCAAGGAATTACATGTCCCTCTAAACTGGACCCTACTCCAAATGGAACGACAGCTGTTCCGTGCTGACTCGCTATTTTCATTATCGCGCTAACTTCTTCAGTCGTTTTTGGAAAAACAACTACATCAGGTAAACTACTAACGTGGTAAGATTCATCTTTACTATGTAACTCTCGTACTGTCATATTTATTACTACTCGATCTTCAGGAAGTATGCCTTTTAATTCATTTACTACATGTTCAATTGTTATTTCCATAATCAACTCTCCTTTTTAAGTTTAAAATTAGTATACCATTTTTATACAAAATAATTAGAAAAATAAGATTATTAATCCTAAACATATAAAAAAGAACCTGCAGCACACGCTACAAGTTCTTTTTTACTACATTTTAAATGATTTCTTTATTAACAACATAAACCAAATTAAAGTTACTGCCATCAACGAATGAGAGAAGCCTACAATATAAGTTAACCCTTTAAAGTCAGCTCCATTTAACTGAAGAAGCCCTCTCGCTGCTAGCGAACCTAACATTAAAGTTAATGCAATATTATGTAAAACAAACCACTTATTAAAGCCTTTCACTTCATGAAACGCGAATACTTTTGCTAATCCTAAAGCAATTAAAAAGAAGAAAAAGCCAAGTACAAGTGTATGCGTATGCAAAAGATTTAACAAAGTAGATCCTAAAATCCCTTTATACTTACCATACTCCCTAGCGAAAATCCCTGATAATAAACCGATAATCAAATACGTAAACGATGCATTATATAATTTCTTCATTATGTACCTCCTTGAGTAGAATGTGTAGTGTGTCATATTTAGTAATAATGATAGTTATATAGTAAAAACTCCTAGTCACCTAGGAGTCATTGTATAAGCATCTCACTCTTTACAATCAATCTTAATTATAAAATATCCCTTTATACAAAACAAACGAACTTTATGTGAACAAGTAGGACTCTTTTAAAATATGTTGCGATTTTGTATTACGCAATCCATACTAATTATTATAAATGTTAAAGGTGGTGCATTGGATTGATAGTTCTTGAAACTGAACAACTCATTCTTCGCTGGTTTGATATAAAAGACGCTCCATTTATTCTTGAATTAGTAAACGATCCTGCATGGATTCATTTTATTGGGGATAAAAGGATTAATAACTTAGAAGATGCAAAAAAATACATCTTAAATGGACCCGTTGATATGTATAATAAAATGGGGTTTGGTCTTTACTTAGTGGAACGAAAAGAAGATTTCACTCCACTTGGTATGTGTGGCCTTATTAAAAGAGATTCATTAGAAGATGTTGATATTGGCTTTGCCTTTTTAGAAAAGTTTCGTTCAAAAGGGTATGGTTACGAGTCAGCTTCTGCTGTAATCGAATACGGTGTACAAAAGCTCGGCATGAAACGTATTGTAGCAATTACTTCTTTAGATAACATCGCCTCAGGAAAGCTTTTAGAAAAAATAGGATTACAATTTGAGAAGATTATTTCAGATTCAGGAGAAGATTTAAAATTATTTGGGTATAACGCATAGTAAAGAAGGTCGCCGTGAATGGCAACCTTCTTTACTATTTTACTGATCTCGTAATAATATTTTCCTACACATTGAGATTGCATGTTGTATACGGAAGCCCTTCTTCTTTCCATGCAAGAAATCCTCCCTTTAAATTCACTACTTCCTTTATACCAGCTCTTTGTAAAATACTAGCTGCTATAGCCGAACGCAATCCGGTTCGACATTGCAAAACTATTGGACAATCTTTCGGTATATAATCTAGCTGTTGAAATAGATTACCTAAAGTGATATGTATTGCATCATGAAGGTGTCCTTCCTCCCACTCCTTTTTACTACGCACATCGATAACCTTAACCCTTCCACCTTTTATATGCGGATATAATTCAATCGATGTTTTTTCTTTGTAGCTTTCAAGGCTAACATGTTTTTGCATTACTTTTAAGGGCGCAAAAGCAATAATATTATCTAACCCAATAGATTCAAATTCCCTAATAACTGCCTCCACTTTAACCTTTTCCTCATCTAAAATTATTAAAGTTTCTGTTTTATAATCTAATAACCATCCACACCAAGTTGTGAAAGAATTGTTATAAGGTATGTTAATTGACTTCTCAATATGACCTGTAGCAAAACTCTCTGCCTCCCTTATATCAATTATTTGGTGAACGCTACTCAAAATTTCTTGAAGTTCTTCTACTGTATTAATAGCAGTTCTCTTTCTCTTCTTACGAATTGGGGGACCATACTTATTTAAATTCTTCATTAATGAGAAATACTTTGGAGGCTCTGGCTGTCCCGTCAATAAAGTCGATACAAAATCTCTTTCTTCATTACACTGAAATGCCCAATTGAACATCTTTTCATAACCTAATGTAGAAGTTGGAATTGCTCCTAATGCTTTTCCACATGCGCTTCCCGCACCATGTGATGGCCATATTTGCAAATAATCAGGGAGTATTTTTATTTTTTGTATAGAATCAAATAATTGTTTCGCTCCTATTTTTGCAGTATCTTTCATACCGACTGCAGTTTCTAATAAATCCGGTCTTCCTATATCTCCTACAAATATAAAATCACCTGTGAATATTCCTATCGGTTTATCATTCGTATAATTATTTTGACTTGTATCAGTTACTAAAAAAGAAATACTTTCAGGCGTATGCCCTGGGGTGTGAATTACATTAAATTTTATATGACCTACTTTAAACTCTGTGCCCTCTCTAACCAATTTGTATCGACCTTCGTTAAGATATTGATATTTCCAATCACAATCTCCTTCATCAGATACATATAAATTTGCATGATAAAGATTGGAAAGTTCTCTAGACCCAGAAAGAAAATCAGCATGAATATGAGTCTCAGCCGCAGCAATTACTTCCATTCCCTCTTTCTTAGCAAATTCTATATATTGTTCTATATAGCGACCTGGATCAATTACAATTGCTACGCCTTCCTTCTGACAACCGACTAAATAGGAAGCATGTGCTAATTTTTCATCATAAAAATATTTTAAAAGCATAGCTATTCCCTCCAAATAGGTATTTCAAATTGCTTTTCAATTTTTATAACCACTTTCTATCTTTCCTTATATAATCCCTTTCAACATTAAATTCCAATACATATATGGCAACATATATCTTTTAAGTAAAAACATACTATACCTTTCTTTCGCTTGATTAAATGGAAACGTTTCTTGTGGCTCATGTTCATAGTTAAATTCAGCAAGTATAAGACTTTTATATCCTGTAACAATCGGACATGATGTATATCCATCATATTTAGCCTGTAAATCTCTTCCGCTAAGTACGTCCATAATATTTTGTTTTAAGACAGGTATTTGTTTTCGAATTGCGGCTCCAGTTTTAGAGGTAGGTAAATTGGTACAATCTCCAAGTCCGAAAATATTTTTATACTTTACATGCTGCAAAGTATAAGGGTTTATATCTACCCATCCCTGATAATCACTTATTTCACTCTCTTTAATAAAATTTGGTGGCCCCATTGGTGGAACAACATGTATCATACTATATGGTATGGTTTCTCTTTTCAGCGTTTGCGTATCTTCAAAAATTGCTTCTCTCTTTTCGGCGATAATTTCTACTAAGTTTTTATTATAATTCGTTATAATTTGCTTTCTTTCTAGTACTTGTTCTAAAGTATTTGCATATCGTGGAACCTGAAATATGTCAGTGTTTGCAGAATAAAACATTACTTCACTTCTGTTTCTTACACCACTATTACAAAAATACTCCTCTGCTAAATACATAATTTTTTGTGGAGCGCCACCGCATTTAATAGGAGTATTAGGGTGGGTAAAAAGCGCATTTCCTCCTTTAAATTTTTCGATTTCTCTCCAAGTAGAATCAACATATGTATAAGAATAATTGCTACATACCCCATTAGTCCCAATAGATTCTTTTAAGCCTTTAATACCTTCCCAATTTATTTGTATACCAGCTGCTACAATAAGAATTTCATACTCAAGCAGCAGTCCGTCATCTAACAGTATCTTATTTTCATCCGGAAATAACTTAACAACACTTTTAGGGATCCACGTTGCCCCTTTTGGAATAAGCGATTCTTGATCACGCATTGTACTTTCCTTTGAAACAATTCCTCCCCCCACTAAACTCCATAGTGGCTGAAAATAATGTTTTTTTGACGGATCAATAATCGCTATACTTTCTTTCAATAGGGGGATATTTCTTAATAAATGTGCAGTAGAAGATATTCCTGCAGTCCCAGCACCAACGACAATAATTTTATAACTATCTCTGGTCTTCATTATCCTCTTCCTATCTAAAATTAATTTTTAAATTAACTAATTTGTGGCCGTATTTTCATCGTAGTAAAATTATTATACGTTAAAAACATCACATTTTTATCTTATTAAAATGAAAATTCTGTTAATTTTACCATCAACATTACTTTATGCGTAAATTCCTTATGTTACTTCTTTAATTTGTTTCAACCACTACAAACTTTATATTTTTCAATATTATACTGTATTCTAGCTACATTTAATTACATCACATGCCAATAGACATTGGATTATATGTCACTTGAAACAAACTACATAGAAACATCCAGTGTCCACATATACAATAATAGGATGGTTTTATATTAATTAATCACTTATATAATTTTTCCTTACAGTTTATCCTTGTCTCAATACTCTCTCAAAGTATCCTTTGTCACTTATAAGAACCTGAATATTCAATTTAGCAATGCGAAAAGTTTGTTTTCAAACATTTTTGTTTATATAAATTTATAAATGAAATTATGGTTATTTAGTTTATATGTAACCAACAACCAATTTGCAAATCCATCCTGTTGAGCTATTACTCTTTTAAAAACCTCATATGTATTATTTTTATTTAATTTTGTTTACACCCTTAAAAAAAAACGAGCATATGATAGTATATACTAATCCGAAAACCATATAGTCTACTTTCTAAGAGCACTGATTTGTGTTCTTTTTTTTAATGAAGATTATGTTCAATTTTTGTTCCATTATTAAAACTTCCATTTGTTACTCTGAAAAATTCCTCACTTTATAATTCCTATTCACAGTATTTTGACCTTTGAATAGCTAATTACTATATCATAGAATATCTTTTTCATTAAACCTTCTGACCATATTGTATTTATTAAACCTTTGTATTGTAGGATTTAATAGTTATCTCATTGATCATAAAGAGATAACACCAGAAAGTGATTTCTATTAGTCCAAGCAATTCATGTTACTCCCACATACACTATAAAATGTTTGGACTTTATTACTTCAATTAAAACTTAAAGTTAGGAGGATTTATTATGGCAGATTGTACAGGTTTAGCTTGTTTTCTATTCTCTTCGTGGCCAACGGGAACAGTTGTTACAGTTACTACTAGATCAGGTCAAATTATTGGACCTGCTACTTTTTCACTGTTCTTTCCGAATATATGTGCAGTAGTATTGGAAGAAGAAGATGTGATAACCCCTTCCTCTACCAATACTACATTCATAAGTTGTGAAGATATAGAAAGTGTTACTTTAACCACTCCTTAAAATGATTCATATTGTTCTAGCTTAATCCATATTTAAGACATTCTAATGAATGTCTTTTTTCATGAAAAATCTAATCAGTATCCCCTAAGATGTAACATTCTATTGACCTATTATTTCAATAAATTGCTTTAATTTAAATTTTTTTCTCTTCTAAAGGTTACTTGTCTACACATCGTTCTACAAAATTTCATATGATATAGTATATTGTTTAAAGGAGGAATAAATTTGTTCTTATGCAATTTATTTGGTTGTTCAGGTGGAGTATGTAGTATTTTTAAAAATTTACAGCCAGGCGAAGTCGTTACTGTGACTGGTAAATCTGGGAATATTATTGGACCTGCTATTTTTACAAATTTTAACCCTAATACTTGTATCGTCACATTAGAAGAGGAAAATTCAGTTACTCCTCCTACTACAAGTATTACTAAAATTAGTTGTAAAGAAATAGAAAGTGTTACGTTTATCTCATAATATATTTTAAACCTAAAGCAGGGGTTGAAATATGAAACTCTTATACATTACTTCTGGTTACTCAAAAATTTATCAATATCTAGATCAAAGCATACAAGGAACACTTATAGATCAAAATTTCGAATGGTTAGCGATACAACCGAGTGAATTAATACAACAATTGGATTTCATTACAACAACGTTTCATCCCGATATTGTATTCACCTTATTAGGTAATCATCTACCACAAAAAGCAATTCAATATTTTAAAAAATGGAACATTAAATTAGCTGTCTGGTTAACTGAGGATCCATTTTATATAGATACTTCTCTTCTTCTATTAAATAACTTTGATTTTATATTTACTATTGATAGCGAAGCACTTAAATATTACACAGCTTTAGGATATACCAATGTATATCACTTACCATTAGCAACTAATATAGACGTATTTAAACCTAGTCTAAAAAATATAAAATATAAAAGTGAAGTATTATTCATTGGCTATCCTTATCCAAACCGAGTAAAATTAATACATTTTCTTTTAGAAAATACCCCCTATCACTATACTATTATTGGCCGACATTGGAAAAATAAGTTATTAAAAAAATGGAAAAATCACCGAAGAATTAAAATTATAGAAGAATGGATTCCACCTCAAGAAGTTGCGCTCTATTATAATAACGCTAGTCTTATTTTAAATCCTCATCGTAGTCATCTATTTCCACAAAATAAAAATAAAAATAAAGTAAAAAATAATACTATTAATAATCGTACGTTTGATATTGCCGCTTGCCAAGGCTTTCAAATTATTGAAGAAATGTCTGATCTTTTATCGTTCTTCAATAAAGATGAAATTATATCCTATGACAGCTTTGAAGACTGTTTAAATAAAGTATCTCTTTATTTGGATGACACGATTTCGAAAAGATTAATGGTTGAAAAAATTCATACAAAAGTGATAACACAGCATACTTTTCATAAGAGAATCCACTTTATAACAACTATTTTACAGTCACAGCTTTATTAAAATAGAAATCCCCTTGTGCATATAGATGCACAAGGGGATTTCTTCAAATTAATCTATAACATATTCTTAACTTTTATTTCACTTGAAACATGTATTTTTTATAATTTTTATGCACCGATAAGATAAGCCCGATCATTATCATATTTGAAAACAGTGAACTTCCTCCATATGATAAAAAAGGAAGTGCAATTCCTTTTACCGGCATTATACCAACAATCATACCGATATTTTGGAAGATTTGAAGTGTTAGAACACTAATTGCCCCCGCACATAGTAATGTACCAAACAGATTCTCTGCTGAATAAGCAATTATAGTTACTCGATATATAAGAAGTAACAAGACCAATACAACGAGAGCCGCTATTATAAATCCACCTTCTTCAGCGATGGTAGCAAAAATAAAATCAGTATGCTTTTCAGGAATATATACACTTCCTTGACCAAATCCTTTTCCATGTAATTCGCCACTTCCAACAGCTAAAAGAGATTGTTGCGTTTGATACCCTTGATCTGCATTTTCAGCTGGATTCAGCCAACCTATAATGCGTGATTGTTGGTGAGGTTTTAACCTAGTAACTAATTCTTTAAAGAAAAAATCTGGATATCTTACGTATGTAAATATTAATGTAGATAGTAGAGTTACCGGAATGAATGTACAAAATGCAATTAATTTCTTTTGAATCCCTGATATGAATAAAATAAATACAATAGATGCTGCGTATAAGAACACCATCCCTGTATCTGGCTGACTATATACCAGAGCAATAGGAGGAATTGAGACTAACATAATTTTTCCAACCAACAGGAAATCAGTTTTATATGTCCGAATCATATATTTGGCGTTATGATTCACTACTAAATTTGCGACAAATATAATTAGTGCAATTTTGAAAAACTCCGATGGTTGAATTTGACCAATAACAGGAAATTGAAACCATCTTTTTGCTCCCAATTTAACGGGAGTAAATGTTGATTCTGGTAGTATTTTTAATATAACAATTGATGCAAATCCAATAATATACATTGGACAAGATAACTTTTGCCATTGATCCCAATCAATACTTGCAACTAATATTAACAGTACAAAACCAATTAAATAGTTCCTACCTTGCTGAAATGCAAAGTTTGTGCTTCCATACTGGCCAGTTTGTTGACTACTATAAATTGCAGTGATACTAATAATACAAAACATGCATAAAATCAAAATCAGTTTTTTATATAAACTCCTTAATAATTCTATTATTTTACTCATGAAACCCTCCTATAATACTCAACAACTTCCATACTTCATAATAATGACTAGCACCCTTTTTATACACTTTTAACTATTCAAATGAAAATTATATTATTATGTTATAATGCAAAACTTTATTTTTTTTTAACTTTCCCTTAAGGTTTTACTTTAAATAGTTAAATTAATAATAAGTAAATCTTAATTTTTTCTAAACTAAAATAAACCAGTCCTTTTTATCCAGAATTACTTAGTTTCTAACTTCTAAAAAAATAATAAGCACTCTAAGCTCTATCTCTAGTCTACAAAGGAGTACTTTCTTTTAAAGCGGACAATCTGATACTAGAAAAACTGTAATAATTATTTTTCATATTAAATACTTAATTTTATTTCTTTTACTTCCATGCCTCATAATTCATAAATACCCCATATATCCCCTAATCCACTGTATTTTCATCAAGTAATTCAAAATTGAATGTCCTATATATTTCCCTCTAGACGCTTGAATAAAACTTAATATGTCGTCAATACTGTAGGCAAAATTTTTTATAAATCTGCCTCAAATTCTTCCCAATCTAACTCTCTTGGGCGAGAGTCGAGCATTTAGATTTTGTTAACTACTATTTTATGTTTCATCGTCACATTATGATGAAATAGTCATATATTTTCTTGAATTTTAAAAACCTAATTCACTTTTCAATATCTCATTTCTTCCTTAAAGAGGTCTTTTTATAGATGCTCTTCTTAAGTTTGTCAGCATAAAACTAAACATTCCGTCAATACTAAAGATAGGCGAAAGCCAGAGCTCATTTAAACGTCCCTGTAGTTCTTCTCTTTTCTGTATTAAGCAGCTAGCTTTCACTAGCTGCTCTTTTATTTACATATATCATAAGGATTTGAATATATTATGTTTGAAAGTACGCTGTTTTATCAAAAGGTAATCCGGTGACAATTTCTTTTTTATTTCTACAAAATAAATTTTTTACTAGATACCTTTTCGTATAATATATGCAATCTTGTTAACACTATAAATGTAACTTTAGGTTACATATCTATTACTTTCAGGGCCTAATTTTCTTTTGTGCAACAAGTGGTTAGCTAGCTTCACTGGCCAATTTGTTGTGCCGAATGAACTTTTTATTTCTCAACACCTAACATATGGTATCAATATTCCAATAATGGTAATATGAAGGTACCTTCAGTTGTTAAATATCTTGCCCTTTTTAAAGGCCCTGTTTTTAAACAGGGCCTTTAAAATTTATTCTCTACTTAAATAGTATTTTTGTTATAAATCTTTCTATAAACACTCTCATTTCCTCGATATCAAATTAAATCCCATGAAACAGGCGTCCCTTTTTCGATATCCTTACTCGCTTTTTTCCCGATAATTTTGGATATGTGTTTTGGTAATAAGCCATTCCCTGGTCTAATAGCTTTAACATTTTCATTTGTAAAGAATTCTCCCGCTTTTATGTTTTCTACTACATATAATGATCTTCTAAATTTTAAAGAATCTTTTTCTATATCAGTAGGTCCATAATATACATTCCCCAAAGATTCCCATGCTTTTTCAGTTTCGCTTACTAATAATTTAAATTCAGCTGGTTCCATTGAAAATTTAGCGTCAACTCCTCCATCCAACCTTGAGAGCGTTAAATGTTTCTCAATTACTGTGGCCCCAAAGGCAACACTCGCTACAGATACTCCTACACCCAGTGTATGATCGGATAAACCCACCTGACATTTAAATAACTCTTTCATATGAGGTATGGTAACTATATTTGTAGATTTTGGAGACGCAGGATACGTACTCGTACATTTTAATAGAATTAGTTCTTTACACCCTTCTTCTCTCGCAACCCTTACTGTTTCATCTAGTTCGGCAATTGAAGCCATACCTGTCGAAATAATTATTGGTTTTCCTGTTGCGGCTACTTTACGTATGAGGGGGATATCAGTATTTTCAAAAGATGCAATTTTATAACATGAAACATTTAATGTCTCTAGAAAGTCTACAGCTGTTTCATCAAAAGGCGTACTAAATGGTATCATCCCTAACTCTATACAGCGATCAAAAATTGGTTTATGCCACTCCCATGGTGTATATGCTTCTTTGTATAAATGATAAAGTGATTTGCCTTTCCATAAACTTTTTGTATCGTGAATTAAAAAATCACCATTTTCTATATTTAAAGTCATTGTATCTGGTGTATATGTTTGAATTTTAAAGCCTTGTGCCCCAGCCTCCGCAGCTGCCTCTACAATTTTCAACGCTCTATCTAATGATTGATTATGATTTCCTGACATTTCTGCAATAATAAATGGTGGCAAACTATTGCCAATCTCTCTACCTCCGATATATACATTACTCATTTTTTTCACCTTCAAGTTCTATTTTTATAGCTTCTTTTCTTTCCTCCCATTGTTCACGGGACAAGGTCATTGTAATGACATCTATATAATCATTGTCCCTATAAATATAATCTTCATATCTTCCATCTTCTTGGAAACCAAGTTTTTGATGAAAATTTAAACTAATACAGTTTGATTCTATTATTTCTGCACATACTTTGTGTATGTCTTTAATTTCAAAAATAAAGTTTAATGCTAATAAACCTAATACAGTTCCGGCATGTCTTACACTTTGTTTTTCACCTATATAAAATCCCCAATAACAAGTTCGATTCATTTCATCTATTTTTGTAAAATTAACAAATCCAATTGGTTTTTCTTTATATATTAATAATCTTGCAACCTTTGTTTCATCCATTACGAGTTTTTCATACCACTTTAAATGTTCGTCTATTGTTATTTGATGATCTTCATACATAACTGAACGTATTTCTTTTGCATTCCGCCAATTTAAAATAAGTTCTAAATCTTTCTTTTCTAACCTTTTCAATTGAAAATCCCCAATATCTAACATACTATCCTCCTAAAATATTTTTTGCTATTTCATTTGAATTACTGGCACAATGTATAGAAAGAGCTTTATTAGACATTTCTTTCACTATTTTAGAATCTGATAAAAGTTTGTTTAGACATTTCATAATTGCTTTATCCGAAACACTTTCAGCTGTACCAATATTCCATGTAGCTCCAACCTTTGCTACAGCCTTGGTTACTTCAATTTGATTTTGGGCAGTTGTAATTGTTATAGAAGGTAATCCAAGAAAGCAGCGTTCCCATGTGGTTGTTCCTCCAGCTCCTATCCCTAAATCCGCTCGTACGAGAAGCTCTTCCATATTTTCTATTTGACAATAATATGAAGCGTTAGAAACACTCTTACAATAAGTTTGAATCACCTCTTTATGCGGATTTTGGCTTCCTACCACAACGTCTATTTTTAAGTTATCTTGATTTATATTTTGTAAGGCTCTTAATGTTTTTAATGTTTCATTTGTTACATCATGCCCACCAAAAAAAATAAAAATCCTCTCAATTTCTCCTGTTCTTTTTCGTAAAAATTTCTTAGCGGCATGAAACTCTGGCCGTAATATAGCGTATTTAGGCCCCAATTTTACTAATGAGTGCTCTGGTATTAAATCTTTATAGCGACCATTAGGGTTATCGTATAAATTTTGGTCTAGTAACAAATCACAGTCGTGCATTCGATTTGCAAGATCATCGATTACCATAATTTTTCTTACAGTTTTTCTTAAAGCAGACTCCCACTTATTATCTAATCCATAATGATCAACGATTAACCAATCACACTTGGGAAGTTGCGACAAAATATCATTGGTCTGCTGTGCATCAACAAACCAATGATATTTTAGCCAATTTAAATAACTCCCGTGTTCTGTACTTAAGAAATTCGTATTTTCACCATCTCCATCTAATACAAACACACGAAATCCCTTATTTAAAATATATTGATGTAAATCACCTTGTAGCTTACGACAAATGAAATATACTTGAGCACCTTTATTCCGTAACTCATGGGCCAGTGTTAAACAACGCATAATATGGCCGGTACCTATTTCAATAGATGCGTCGGCGCGAAAGGCAATTTTTTCTCAAGCAAGATACTCCCTCCTCACTAAAAGCACTACAATTTATTAATTTATAATATCGTTTCTCTATTTAACTCATCTACTAATGATTGTTGATTTGCCCATTTCAATTTTACATGACTATTAATTTCAATAATTTCAGGATTTCGAAGGATGTAATCTTTTATTTGATGAAAAAATAAAGGTTTAGATTTTACATTCAGACCTCTATAAAGTTCATTGAACATATCTAAATCTGGTTGTTCATCTAATGTTAACCTCCAAGTAGGATAACAAACTGCTGGAGGGAGTTTCACTACATTGATACGAAATAAATGTGGATTATTAATAAAATAAAACGGAAGGTATTCTGCATAGGTTAAAGGTTTTGGGGTTTGTAGTAATCGTTCGATTGCCTCTAATGTAAAAATATCACCAGCTGTTCCGACAGGTAACGTACTTAACTCTGCCTGTGTATAGTCTGCACCACTTTTCAAATGTTCATCTAGTAAAAAAGTATTTATTTCAGGTGACACAGCTGGGCAATCCCCTGTAATCCGTATGACAATATTTGCATTTTCTTGTTTTGCAGCTTGGAACATGCGATCAGCGGTATTTTCTGGATCACCTCTAAAAATCTTAACTTTCCCGTCTAAATTAAACTTTTCCAAAGGGTCATCTTGTGCAATATCTGAAGTAGCAAGTATGACCTGGTGTTTTCCTGGAATAGCTAATGTATTTATAAGACATCGTTCAATGGAAGGAACTCCGTGTATTGGCAATATTGCCTTTAAAGGTAACCTAGTAGATTTTAAGCGGCAAAGTATAATTATTACTACCTTTGGAGGTTCAATAACCTCTTTTGTTATTGGGGTACCTGCAGACAAATTATATACAGCTACCTGAGGTAATAATTCCTCTGCTTCAAGCTCGGTCAGCGCATTTTCTACAACATTTAATTCCATTGTTACTTTATTAGCTGTAATAATCTCTCCTTTTTTAATGTCACCTTTTGTAACTGCTCTTAACAATTTTTGGTTTTGCAATTTTAATAACCCCCCTTTCATTTAATTTTTAGCAACTCTATAAAACGAAAGAACTTTTCTCACAGCTTGTATTACATCCCACACATCAGCTTCTGTCATTTTAGGAAATAGAGGCAGCGTAATAATTTCCTCATATACATTTTCTGCTTGCGGACAAATACCTTTTCCATAACCTAATTTTTGATAAAACGGTTGCAAATGTACGGGTATATAGTGCACATTCACACCAATATTTTCTCTTTGTAATGCCTCGTAAACTTCTTTTCGATTACATTTTAATAATTTAGTATTTAAACGAATAATATAAAGGTGCCAGCTTGAATCGGTTTGAGGCAATTGCTTTGGTATGATGATTTCAGATAAACAACTAAATTCTTTATTATAAATGTCTACATATTTCTTTCGAATTTTAATAAAAGAGTCTAATTTATTTAACTGTGATAAGCCAAGAGCAGCTTGTATATCCGTTATTCTATAGTTGTAACCTAAGAATTGCATTTCATAATACCAAGGCCCATGATTTTCAAGAAGATTTCGAGGATTCTTTTCAATTCCGTGCGTACGGAATTGAAAAAGTTTTTCGTAAAACAGAGGATTATTTGTGGTAATTACTCCCCCCTCTCCGGTAGTAATATGTTTCACCGGATGAAAGCTAAACATTGTCATATCACCAATTGAACCAATCTTTTTATTTTTATATGTGGCTCCTAATGCGTGGGCTGCATCTTCAATGATAATCAAATTGTTTTCTTTTGCTATTTTTTGTATTTCTTCTAACTCTACAGGCTGCCCAGTAAAGTGTACGGGAATAATAGCCTTTGTTTTATTTGTAATCTTTTCCTCTATAGATTTAGGACTAATGTTATATGTTCCATTGTCAATATCGGCGAATACCGGCTTTCCTCCCTGGTATAAAATACAATTTGCACTTGCTACAAATGTCATCGGAGTTGTAATTACTTCATCTCCCTCAGTTATGCCTGCTGCATAGCAGGCAGCATGCAATGCAGCTGTACCATTTGAAAAGGAAACAGCGTATTTTGCTCCCACATATTTCGCTATTGCCTCTTCAAACTGTTGAACCATTGGTCCTGTTGTTAAAAAATCCCCTTTTAATACATCTACAACAGCCTGAATGTCATATTCATCAATTTGTTGCTGACCATATGGTAAATAAGTTTCTCTAACAGGATTTCCTCCATGCATACCGAGGATTCCCCTTACCATTACTCTTTCTCCTTAGGGTTAATTTTTAAAGATTTAATCCACTCTTCTGTTTTAATAACTCCATCTTCTAAAGAAACTTTTGGTTCCCAGTTTAATATTGTTTTTGCTTTTTCATAGTTACATAATAATTTTTGAATTTCACTTTGCGGATGGATATGAGTTACATGTTGAATACTTACTTTATTTCCCGAAATCAATTCTGCTAATTTATTAATGGATATATCTTGCCCTGTTCCAGCGTTGATAATATGACCATTTGCTTTTGCAGAGTATCCTGCTGCCACAACAAAATCTGCACAATCTTCAACGTATAAAAGGTCTCTCGTTTGTTTTCCATCCCCATATATATTCAGTGGTACATTATCTAATTTATTATTTATAAAAATGGCAACAACCCCACCTTCCCCACCTGTTTTCTGGAATGGACCATACGTATTAAATGGGCGAATAACCACTACTGGTAGCTTATAAGCATAATAGTAAGATAAAACCATGTTTTCAGCAGCAATTTTTGATCCAGCATATGGAGAGGCTGGTTTAATTGGGTCTAATTCTGATATCCCTTGTATATTAGTTGCTTTATCATATACCATACAAGTACTCATAAAGACCATTTTGACATCATACTTAAGACATTGTTCTAGCAAATTAAAAGTACCTATTGTATCATTTTCAAAAGTTGATCTAGCATCATCTATACTATCTTGAACATTGATACTCGCTGCTAAATGATAACAAAGGTCAAATGAATTATTTTCAAATAATTGAGCAACTAATTTTTTATCTTTAATATCTCCTTGAATGCATTGTTTTAAATTTAGATCGTGTGCAAACTCGGTAATATTTGCAGTAGTTGAATTTGCTAAGTTGTCTAATATCCATATTTCATGCTTATCCTGCAATAATCTCTTTACAACCCACCTACCAATAAAACCTGCACCACCAGTTACTAATATTTTCATAGTTTCTCCCCTCCTGTTAATAGCTGCTGGTTTAATATTAAATTTCTAAGCTCTTCTTTTGAAATAGCATTTTGATTATCAGAACGGTAAAACCCTGCCTTCGCCCTTTTTGCATTTTCATATTGAGTACCCTTTTTTAATGGGCTAGGAATGATAAACATATCTGGTAATTCAAAAGCCTGTAAAGATTCATCATGTGTCATAAGTTCTTCATACATTTTTTCACCCGGTTTTAAACCAATTTCTTCAATTTTAATATTCTCCTTGGGCAACCCATATAACTTTGTAACTTCTTCTATCATCACTTCACTTAAATCGTTTAATGAAATAACTGGCATTTTTAATATAAAAGTTTCACCACCCTTTGCTATTTTCATTGCTTCAATTGTTAACATAGTTGCTTGGTTCAGTGTCATCATAAATCTACTCATACTAAGATCTGTTACAGTTATTTTTTGGTTTTCTTTAATTTGATTTTCAAATAAAGGAATAACAGAGCCTCTTGATCCCATCACATTTCCGAAGCGAACACTTGTAAATGTCGTTTCACTTGAACCTTTTGAATATTCCGCTGACGTAATCAATCTTTCAGCAGTCAATTTTGTTGCACCGTAATTATTTGTTGGTGAAATCGCTTTATCAGAACTTGTAAAAACTACCTTTTTTACTTTCTGAGCAATTGCCGCTTTTATTACATTTTGTGTTCCAAAAATATTGGTCAAAACTGCTTCAA
This sequence comes from Bacillus sp. TH13, assembly GCF_016651175.1. Taxonomy (NCBI): domain Bacteria; kingdom Bacillati; phylum Bacillota; class Bacilli; order Caryophanales; family Bacillaceae; genus Bacillus; species Bacillus sp. TH13. The sequence continues at coordinate 305,264 of NZ_JAEKEJ010000020.1, forward strand.
ACGGATTATATTCACAAAACGAAACATGCTTCATCGCGGCCACATGAAATACATAATCAATATTTTCCATCGCACTAAATACTCGATCATAATTACGAATATCCCCAATTAAATAACGAATATTTCGATTTTTATCCCTAAATTCTTCTTGTAATAAAAATTGATTGTATTCACTTCTACTAAAAACCCTTACCACTTTTGGCTTTTCCTGTAGAACATTAGAAAGAATGCTTTTTCCAATTGTTCCTGTTCCACCAATAATTAAAACATTTTTATCTTTAAAAAACATGAAAATATATACCTCCTCATATTAAAAATTAATTTTAGCAAAAAACCTCTCTTCAACTTGTTTGTAATTCCATAGGCAATCCATTTGTTGAGAAATAAACTAGTTTGCCGGATATAGAAACATACGTTTCTATTGCAAGTTTAAAATACATATTAATCATTGAAAACTGAGAATATAATCTTTTACTTCAAATATTTATAAATGGTGATGATGTTAATCTTTTTCAATTTGAATTAAATTTATTAATCTTTTTGTGCATGCTTCTTGCGGATAGTTTTCATTAATAAATTTTCTTCTTAATTCTTTTGCTAAATTTGATTGTAAAGGATCATTTAGAACCTTTTTAATCGTGCTAGTCATATCCTCCATAGAATGATTTACAAGCCAATCTAATGTATCGTAATATTTATAATCCCTTTCCTCTAATAAAGATTTATAAACAACTACAGGTATATCTAATAACATCGCCTCTAATCCCACTGTTGAATTTGAGATAACCACAAGATTTGCATGTAAAATAACATCATACATGTTTACTTCATTTGTTATATATTTAACATTAGGATATAAGTTACTTAACTTAATATATTCTCCCACTAAATTACGCCCTTTTTCCCAAGGATGTGGCTTTATAATAACCGTAATATTTTTGTCTTCCACTAACTTTTCTGTCAATTCAGTATAAAATGAAGTTTTAAATGGCTGGGTTGCAATAAAAACCACTTTTGTAGAGGGGTCTATTTTTAATTTATTAAAAAGATTCTTTTTATCCATATATACTCTATCAAAGATCTCATCATATCTGGGGTGCCCTAGTATTTCGATTTGAGATTCACTGACCCCTTTTTGAAGGTACCAATCTTCTTCATATTTCCCATATACGACCTGTTTTGTTGCGAAAACCGGAAAGTATGCTTCTTCCCCCATTACTGCACCATGCTGCAGACAATAACTCGGTATACCCTCACTACTAGAAAGAAAAGTAAGAGCTCTACTTGTTATATCTTCCGTAGTACCGACAATCACACCAGAAATATCTTGTTCTTTAAAAATAAAATGAGCCATATTAAGTTTCTCAATCATGATAGGAAGGTCGCTTAGTAATTTTTTTTGAAAAAAGAGGTTTGAAAATAGTGGGTGCTTATTAAACTTTAAAAAGATTTCTTTAGCTTTTTCTATAAAAACATGTGCGGTATTAGCAGATTTATTTATATAATCTGGTGCACAAACTGTAGGAAGACCATAGAGTTCGGTCTTTTTTGATCTAGTTAATATCTTTGTTTGATTTGGATTAAAGTGGGTAAAGTTACTTACTGAAAAACGGAGATAATCTGAATTTAGGAGGATTGCTCCATTTTGGTTTTTTCTTTTTATTTTTGATTGAAATACAGACATTATTTTTTCAAACTCTAACTGTAACTTTGTTTCTGCTATTGGCTCAATTGACAATTTCTTGTAAAAATTATTATCTTTCATTTTATTTTTTATATCTTCATCTAAATATTGATAAAAATTACTCAGTAATGGTAAAGGAATATTATAATGCTTTAACCTTGAAAAAATATTTATATACTCTAAATTTAATAGCCAATAATTTTTCAAATAAATGTCACTCAATTTTTCACCCTCTTTTTCTTCTCAAGTCTTCCCTTAATTCTTTGCATGTTCTTTGTGGTGGTAATAATTGCACAAATTCATTTTTTTCTTCTGCAAATAACTGCGCATGTATTGAATGGGGAGTAATATAATTGATATCTAAAATTTCATCTAAGGGATAAAAATCCCAATAGTGATTTAATCTCCAAAAGAAGCGCGCATCTCCTATCCGGTAAAACTGAGGATCTTCATCCCAATAAGAATTCCACCTTTTTTCAAGAATTGGTAAAACAGATGCTCTATGCATAATAGAACAATGATCAATTGTACATGGAGCATTATTCATAATTTTTTTTGCAGGTCTCTCAACCGTTTTAATAGGCATCTCTGTTTCATCTATATGAATCGTTTTTGATGCAGAATAAATAATTTGAACATCTTTATTCTCATCAAGATAACTAGACATCTTTTTAAGACGTTCTTCTTCATATTGATTATCATCTGTAATATAAGTTATATATTCCCCTTTAGCATGCTTAAGTGCCTCATTGATTAAAGCGGCATATCTTACTTTTTTTGTCCTTTCAGAAATATGAGCTACATTACTTTTATAAAAATGTACATTTTCATTATTTATGAATGGTTGAATCACCTTCTGGGTCATTTCATCTGAATCATCATCCATTATAAAAAGCTCGAAATCTTGAAAGGTTTGGTTTAATACACTTAATATCGATTTTTCAACAAACGCAGGCTTATTGTAACTTGTCATTATAACTGAAATTTTAGGCAAATATCTCTCTCCTCCTTATCAATAAATACAAAAACAGTTACGTTATTATATAAATAGAAAGGACAAACCGTTCCGATAATTTTAAAAAAGGTTTCTTTATCTATAAAAAATTAATAGCAGTATTTATATTCACCCATGTCTCTTTTTTCTCCACTATAGTCCATACCATATCTATGAAAAAGTCATAAATTATTTAAGTATAAAAAAGAAAGTGTCGATAAAGCTTTAATTATTAGATTTCACTAGAAAAACACATTCAATATTCTCAATAGAGGTGAAGACTTTGCAACCCAAAATATCAATTATCCTTACTAGTTATAATAAGCCGTCATTAATTAATCAAGTTATTGAAAGTGTTCTAATGCAAACTTATAAAGAATGGGAACTTTTTATTATGGATGATAACTCCTGTCCAGAAACTATAAATGTCATAAAAAATTATCTAGAGGATCCTCGAATTACTTATACGAATAGTTTTATACAAGATGATGAACGATATAAAACTACAAGATATGCAACACTTATCAATGAGGCACTACCATTAACCTGTGGGGATTATATTTGCTATTTAACAGATGATACTATATACCTTCCAAACAGATTAGCTGAAATGTTGTCTTTCTTAGAAAAACATCCTGAAATTGATGTAGTCTACTCTTCCCAATACGTAAAATATGTTGATTATAACCTACAACCTACAAATGAATTTGTGAGAGAAGCTTCGGAAATTTTATATACAGCTTGCTAATGTTGTAGATCATTGTTCAATTATGCATACTAGAAGAATATTATTAAAAATCTATGAAAAGTACTGTGGATATTGGGATACAAATCCTTTATATTGGTTTGCTGGAGATGCAATGTTTTGGAAACGCCTAAATACATTTCAACCTTTTTATCCCATTAACAAAGTGCTCGATATTACTTTTAAAACACCATTCTCTTTCCAAAACCTATATGCTAACCTCCCTTCAAAAGATTTAAATGGTATTTTATTTAGTAATTCACAAGGTGAAGTATTTTTAATTGATAACTTTAAACGCAGGCTTATTTCGAAAGATATGCTTTCTTACTTCAAATATAATCAAAATGAAATTGTCTTAATTCCCGATCCATTTATCCACAAATATACAGAAGGGCCCCCCATAACCCTTACAGAGTCAATTCCAAATCTACGGGTTGTGCAAAATGAAAAAGGAGAGTTATTTTATATAGAAAATAATCAAAAACGTCCATTTATTGACATCATTGCATTTCGCAAATTTAAATTTTCAGTTCAAAAAATTATTAAAGTTTCACAACGTAGTTTAAATCAATTTTCAGATGGACCACCTATTTATCCAAATTTATCTCATCACGCGGTTTTACCAGAAGGAAAAGTATTTATCTACCATCACAATTATTTCATCATGACAGATTATATGCTTCATCCCATAGATAAAGATATATTGCAAAAACTATATCTATTAAAGAACTGTATACCGATTTCAAAGACCAATTTATCCTACTTTAAGATGGGCCCTCCTATTTCAACATACCCCTCTTACCTAGCTGAAAAATACTTAGAATAGTACCAAGAAAGAGTATTATCAATAAAACAATAGAAAAAGGTTCTGAACTAAGTACTATGCTTGCCTATAGTATTATTAAAGAATTAAACGAACTGTTAGAAAATGAACTAAATAAAAGTCCATATTGTTCTACTAGTATCTCCTAATAGGGTGATAGAATTTATTTAGATGATCAAAGATTCTTCTTAACTTGTAAAATAAATTATCATAAAAAGAGGACGCAAATAAAAATGCGTCCTCTTTTTATATCAAATCAAACTAATCCATTAAAATCCTTTTCATGAATCTGAATAAGTAATGTTTTTAAGAAAAACAAGATCTAACATCTTAGCTGTTACACTAAATAGATTCACATAATTCACAACTATGACAAGTATTACATATCGCTTAAGTTTCGTTACCTTTTTCTGTATATAATGATAAAAAATTGTGAAATTTTATCGCATTATGCAAGACATTTACTATCAAATATATTACTTTTACTATGAATTAAATGTGTTTATAGGACTTTTCTAGATAAACAAGGTGCTAAATTAATTCTTAAGAAGTCATTACTATTTTATTTATCTAAAAATTGAAAAAATATGTGTAGATAGATATCATCTTAAATACATATATAATTAACTTTAATTTTCTGACACGATTTCACATAATTCTTAAACTAATTTTTTACGTGCATTATGAAAAAAATTGCACCGTGTCAGTCTTTAAAAGATTATATATCATAACTTTAAGAGAGGAAGGAAAACTATGAAGAAGAAAAGAAAAATCATTATGACAACAGCACTTGCAGCTACGTTAGCTACAGGTGCACTACCTACTACCTCGGTGTTTGCTGCAGAAAAAGAGGCTCCTATTCAACAAAAAGAGGCACAATCGAGTATTCAACCTTTTGCACAAAATAATTTGGAAACAGCCGTTCAAGCTGCCTTAAATGGTCCAGAAGTCAAAAAAATTAAAGTATTTGAACATGAATTTAATGTAAAAGAAATAGAAGTAGTAAACCTAGGTGCAGGAAAAAAATATGTTAAGGGGCAAATTTCTCATCATTTAAGTTTTCGTCCAGATGATCAATTTTATTATGAGTTTACAGTACAAGATGGAAAGGTACTAGATAAACCTGTATTTAATATTGATAGAGGTGGTTGGACACCATTTGCCGCTCCACTTTTATCAATTCTTGCTGCGTATAATGGAATTCCAGTTAATCCAAATGATTTAAATACACTTGGTCAGCAGATTGGTAAAGTTATAGATGGAAGCTGGGAACATGCAGCCCAATCAATTGCAACTGTAGTTAGTCTAAGTTTTAATGAGTAGAATTTTTCAATTTTTATTAGCAGTGTAGAGATCCGCTTTTTGTAATCAGCCTTGTTATAAGAAATTCTAAAACAGCTATTAATAAATTTTTACCACTCAATCACATTATCTTGATTTGTTTACCACCTTATTATTCATTATATGTCACAAAATAGAAGTCTTTTTTAGGACTTCTGTTTTGTTTGTATTCAATACGATAAACAGTTTTTTTGGGAGGCTATACTTCGATTTTTCAAGAATCCATTTGGCTATTAGAGACAATTTATAATAACAAATTATTAAAGTCTCAAATAACTTACTCCCCCTATTGTTAATTATTTTCAAATACAAAAATTTATTATCTTAAGAATGAAAAACAATAAATATAGTAAAAAATCATCTAACAATTGTTTAAAGGTCAGGAGAGAAAAAATGAACAAAATAAAAATGAGAAATTTCTTTAAAATTAGTATCCTTACTTGTATTACACTAGCAAGTTTAAGTACACCATCTACTATTTTAGCTAATAGTCATCCAGGTTACTCCTATGAATCAAATATAGGGTATCAAAATCCATCGTGGATGGCGAAAATAGAAGATTCAACAAAAATAAGTGAAATATCTATTCCAGGGACTCACGGTACAATGGCTTTACATGGAGCAAGTTTTCTTGATGAAAATTTGACAAGAAATCAAACTATGAGTTTATCTCAACAATTAAATTCCGGAATTCGATATGTAGATATGCGTGTTAAACGTGTAAAAGATTCTTTTGCAATGTATCATGGTGTTGTAAATCAAAAAGCTGTGTTTGAAGATGTATTAAAAGAGACCATTCAATTTTTAAAAGATCATCCAACAGAAACAATATTAATGCGCTTAAAAGAAGAAACTACTCCTGAAAATGGATCTCTATCATTTGAGGAGATATTTTTAAAATATAAAAACGTTAATGCTTCATATTTTTGGGATCCTAATTCCGTACCAACTTCAGATAGAAATAACCCTACTTTAGGAGATACCCGCGGGAAAATTGTAATCTTACAAAACTTTACATCCACTCAATTGTGCGGGATTGATTACGAAGGTTTGAATATACAAGATAAATTTGAGATTGGAAGCGGACCAAACGAAATATATACAAAATGGATTGCGATAAAAAACCATCTACAAAATACAAATACTAACTTTAATAATGGAAAAATTTATCTCAACCATTTTAGTGGTACGGGGGGCGCAGCCGCATTTTTAAATAATGTATATCCTTGGTTTGTTGCAAGCGGAAAAGAAAGCAGAAATACTGACAGTAGTCCTAAATTGATTCAAACGAATTCCACTAATGCGTGGAGTGATTTCCCTCGCGATAGAAACGGACAAGTATACTACGGGGGGATGAATACACTTGGGACCGAACTCTTACAACAAGGCGCAATTAAACATTCTGGTATCATCGCAGCTGATTTTCCTGGTCCAGGTTTAATTGATAGTATCATTAAATTAAATGGTATACATTCAAATGAAAAAGAAATATTAATTTCGCAAATAGCATCTGAATCTAGTCCTTTATCAGGGCAACAAAATCGATCCAGCCAAAACTTTAAAATTGATAGTTTACCTGTAGGTACCAAAGAATTAAAATGGGTTATTGAGCCTTCTGAAAAAGATTATCCTTCTACTATTTCTTTCAATGTAATGATTGATGTTTCCCTGGGAATAGATTCCACTCGTTGGAAAAATATTTCACATGAATCTAGGACTGAAGCTTACACAAATACTAAATATTATATTGCAAGTCCAATTGGTGCCACTAGCAAATTCACAGTGAAAATTTACGCTATTACAAATTAGAAAAAAAGAATCCCAATGGAATTCCATAGGGATTCTTTTTTTAATTTCATTTCGTAAACATTAGGATAGCGATTAAATTTTATCCCGCATTAACGGGCGCCCGTAAAAGCCCGATTGGTGAGGGCTGATAATCAGTGGGGGATGAACAAAACCTCCACTGATTACAGTTTCACTTTATTAACATATCATTTAATCCATTAGATCATTATATTTGGAACAGCCCTTAATTTTTAAAGAGCAATCCAAAATTGTAAACTACCTTTTTCAGCTTATCATTTATTCAAAACTGGCTTCCAAAGCGATAAAGCAAAAATCCAATTTGAGTCGCCATTTCCTTGATGATTTTGAACCGCTTCGTACACTTTCCCCTCATGTACTACTCTATCACCTTTAGTATATGCTTTTCTTGCATCCCATTTTTCATATGCGGAATCCTCTGACTTTGTTGTTACATTCAAAACATCACTTCTACTAGATTCATTTCCAGCTAAATCAACCGCCGTCACTACATATTTATACGATGTATTAGCCTTCAAATCTTTATCCATAAAGGATGTATTAGCCGCTGTCCCAATTTTATTCATAACCCCAGCGCTTTCTCTATATACAATATAATGGTCAACACCTACATTATCTTCTGACGGACTCCACATCAAATCAACAGTTGTCGATGTTGTACCCATACTATGTAATCCTTTTGGTTGAGTTGGAGCCTCTATATCTGGGATTGTATGTGTTGTCTTAACCTTCAGTTTTTCACTTTCTTTTGATATGTTTCCAGCAGAGTCTAATGCCTTTATTGTATAAGTATATTCCGTATCTGCTTTTAATTTTTTATCAATAAAAGTTGTACCTGGTACCGTATCAATTACTTCTCCATTACGTAACACTTGATATTCTTTTACACCTATATTATCAGTGGAAGCCTTCCATGTTATTTCAACACTATTGGCAGAAACTTTAGAGGCATTTAATTCAGTTGGTTGACTTGGAGCTACTGTATCAGGAGTTTCATTATTTACTAAATTTACATCAACTACATTATAAAAAGCATTTGACGTATCTGCTACATCCCATACAGCTAAAATAACATGATAACCATTACGATCAGTTGGTACATTAATTGTATGTGTTAAATTATTTGATGCGGCCGAACCGTCATGTTTCACAGTTCCGATTGGTTCTAATTCAGCACGTGTTAATGGTTTGTTAGGATCCCATCCCTTTTTTGTAATGTAATAATGCCATTTACTTGTAGAATGTGGCGCTGTATATTTCCATGTAAATGTATTTACTCCACCTTTAATTGTGTTTTTGAACCAACGATTTGATGTTTGTTGGTCAAGAATACCTCCAAACAATCCTCCTGCCGAAGCGATTTTCCCATCAATCGGTCCACTATCTGGAAATCCTTTAGGTGCTTCTAGACTTTGAGGTTCGTACATTACATTTCCACAATTTAAATTTAATGCCCCATAATTCTGACTACATAAAGCAGCACGACTACTCGGCTTTTCAACAAACCCATGTGCATACGCACTTTGAGGAGTCATTGTGATTGCCATCATGCCTGCAGCCAATACACAAGCACCAATCCCCTTTTTACTTGTTTTTAATCTTTCCAATTTAGATGCTAATTTCAATTTCATTTTTGTCCCCCCCAATATATTGCTTTCGCTAATATAATAGCAATATAGGGATAAACGAACAAATCGTTAATTAATATATTAATATCCCTCATAAATTGGTACATTTATTATTATTTTTAATCTCCTATAAAAATAAAGTAAATACAATTACGCAATTTTGTAACATTATGTATTAAAAGAAGAATAAAAATTCCATTTAATTTCACAAAAAATTCAAATATTAAACAAAAAAATTCCTCATATAGGAAAAAAAAATTTTTATATTACAAAAAGCAAAAAAGTCTGGAAGAAACCGATTATATCCGTTTCTTCCAGACTTCCCTACTTTTATACCACTCACAAATCCTTTAACCTTAAACATATACACTTGAGGTTAAAACACATATAATACCCCTACTAATTCAAACTAACGCTTAATTACTCATAAAATAACTTAAGGTATCTAGCTTAACTGTATTTTCTTTATTAATAACTATTTTCTATCCTGTATTTCCTTACTTTAAACAGATTATCAAGAGATTGTTAACGTTTAAGAAAAGAGAAAAGATTTAAAAATCAAATTTTAATTATCACATTCTAATAATTTATTGTGTTATTTTTATCTAATAAGGCACAGAAACAAAGGATGAACTTCAGTGTGCTTGAGAAACGGTTCTTAGGGTGAAACGTTTAAAGGGTATTTTAGTACTGAGTTTTTATTAAATGTTCCTGTACCTAATACTTAAATTAACGTATGTCAAAATATTTTACAATACGAGTATTAAACGTTACATATTTTTATATAAAATGATACATTTCATCAACACGCCTCTTCTGATCTTTATGATAAATATAGAAAATTCAGCTCTTTAGGATTTAATTTTAGAATTCTCATAAAAGTATATAATAGATTAGACACATAATTGTCACAAATTAATAGTTTATCTACTTTATGATTACCTATGAAAACTTTATTACCACTTCAATATTTACTGCTAAACTAAAGCACTCTATACCTACAATTTCTTAAAACCCTTTTAAATAATCTTTCAAAAGAGTCGATAGTTTTTTATTTTTTATTTTTTTATTGTACATTTGTACATTTGATGTTAGGATTATGCCTATTAAAATTGAATCCTAACGATTCTTCTTTATAATCTCCATGTTTTAATTGTTAAATAAAAATATAGATTCTGATATATATTTAAAATCAGAACGAAAATGTCGTTATTTTACAATGATGTCGTGGAATACCTTTAGAATGGAAAGATATATGCAACAACGTGTTAAGGGGTTACAGGGGGAACAAAAATGAGAGACTTTTTTGATGATAAGTATAAAAATATTGAATTAAAAAGGAGGTTAATAAATTTAATAAGTGAAATTAGCGAATTAAAAGGAAAATTAGCTGCTTATCAGGAACAAAACCCAGACATATTTAATAGCTTAGAAAAAACTATACCACTACATTACATAAAAAATTTCACAACTATTTATGAGGATATAAAAGTTCCTAATAAAAGATTAAAAGAACTTATTTTAGATGATATCGTACCTCAAAATATTTCGGAAGATGCTATTTTTTGCTATTATCAAACACTTTCTTTTGTACATAAAAACTCCTGTACTTTATTAATCAATCCAGCAACTATACAGGAATTACATTTTCAACTAATACATTACATTACCTCTGACAGTGCCAAATGGCGTGAAAAACCTTTTATCATTCCAGGAATTCCAGAACATGGAATGCACTTGAATAGTTACCGCATTCTTCCGCATGAACTTATTCCACAGTTTATGGAGCAATTATGTGATCAATACAACTCATTAAATACTAGTAAGGGGCTACATTCACTTTTATTAATAGCTCGTTTTATATTAAATTTTTATTGCATAGTCCCTTTCAATCAAGGTAATAACAGGCTGGCATTTATGTTAATGCAATTGCTGTTAATTAAGAGTGGACATACATTTGTAAAATATGTATGTCTGGATAAATATATTAAGAAACACGAATCTGATTATTACAATTCGATTTATAAATCTTCGGTGAATTGGTACTGCGAGGAACATAATAATAGCTTTTGGTTAAAAACGTTTTTAACCATTATATTAGAGGCTTACAAAGATCTTCATAACACAGTTCTAGATTCTATATGTAAACATACTAAAGTTGAGAGAATTCAGGATTTTATACTTAAACAAAAGCAACCCTTTACTAAAGAAAATATTCGTAACACTTATCCAGACATTGCAGAGAGTACAATCAGTAAGGCTTTAAATTCCTTGCAACTGTTTGGCCATATTAAGCTAGTTACAAAAGGAAGAAACGCAAAGTGGATTAAAATTTGACCATACTTTCAAGACACCTGAGGTTCAAAAATTCAATAATAATTTTATCATTGAATTTCATTTTAATTTTAAGCTATTATTACTTTTTTAGTTATTTCTAATTCCAACAAAACAGTTTATAGGAAAAGGTCCACTTCCCTCCGCCTTTTCCTATAATAAAATTAAATATAAACATAGAATGATTGTCGAAAGAAGTCGTATTTTAATATTTTTTCTTTATTTTCTGGTTGTAAACGTTTCACTTTCATGTTACCATCTTAATCAAACAATAGATGGTAATAAAAATGAAAGTATTTCTTTCCCTTAGAAACATATAAACGTACGGTAATATCAAGAAAATAAGGCCAAAGAAATATTTGATACCTACCAAAATAATTAATAGGAATTTTGTCGCGCTGTTTTTTTTCTGATAATTAAGAAAATGCATTTTGTCCCTAAACAAAATTTGTTAGTGCGCAAAATTCAAATACACTAGAACACCCAAATAAATGAAATATCCTTTTTCATTGAGTATTAAGGTATGAAAAAAGAATTCTTCCTACAAAATTTAGCTGATTAACATAAAGACATCTAAATTACTACCTTTATCGCCATCTATTGTTGACAACATATTTACCAACTAAAAAAGAACCTATCAAGGGTTCTTTTTATTATAATCATTCAAATTTCAATTCTATCTTAATACTTAAATTTCCACACAAATTACATCTGCTTTTTGCTCTCAATTATTGAATTAATAATATAGCACATCAAATTTATTAATTCTTATCTCCAATTAGTTTAAATTAGTGAATAAAATTCAATCATATAAAAATAATAAATACAACTAATCGTTATATATTAAAGAGGTGTCAATTTTGTCCTTAAATGAAGAGACCTTAGAAACTAAGACAGATAAAACCATTGAAAAGATCCAAACAAGTAACTTAAAACAACTTAAAAATACACTAGATAATATCTTTGATATTAGTGCAGATTTAATTGAACATCCTTTGCAATTAAAAACAAACACGAATATTTTACTATATTATTTTGAAGGCCTTACAGATGGTGTTGCATTAAAAACCAATGTTGTTACACCATTATTACAAGAAGTAAATGAAGACAGTCAAATATTTAATTCTAATATTATTGCTACTCATACCAAAATAGTATATACATGGAATGAAATTAAAGAAGGGTTACTTGAGGGGCAATGTGTACTGTTTATGGAGGGAGAAAAGCGGTCACTTCTAATAAATACAAAAGGCTGGGCAGAAAGAGCAATTCAAGAGCCAATTTCAGAAGTTACTATTAAAGGATCCCATGATGGATTTATTGAAAATGCCACAAAAAATATAGGTCTTATTCGTCGATATATTCCTTCTACAGAGTTAAAAATCAAAAAGCTGACGATTGGAGAACGAGCCACTTCTATAGTCTATTTAATTTACTTAGGTGATGTAGCAAACGCAGATGTAGTCCAAGAAATAGAAACTAGAATCTGTAAAATCAAAACAGATGCGGTATTAAGTATTGGAGAGCTATCTAATTATACAAAAGATCAAAATTGGACTCCTTTTCCACAGGCTTATTTAAGCGAACGCCCAGACGCCATTTCAAATCATATACTTGATGGGAAAGTAGCAGTGTTAATGGATAGATCACCTGGTGCAATGGTTGTTCCTATGAATTTGATTGGATTTTTTCAAACCCCAGATGATTATAATATTCATTGGCTCATCGCATCATTTTTTCGCTTATTACGATTCGCAGGATTTATTATAGCTATTTTTTTACCCGCATTTTATATTGCTATAGTCTCTTTTCACTTTGAAATTATTCCTATAGACTTATACACTTCTATTGCAACATCAAGAGTCAAAGTCCCTTTCTCCCCCTTATTGGAAGCTTTTATAATGGAAATTACACTAGAAATGCTACGTGAAGCTGGCATTCGCTTACCACAACCAATTGGACAAACTATTGGAATCGTTGGAGGGATTGTAATTGGACAGGCGGCTGTTCAAGCTGGTCTTGTTAGTAACGTTATGGTTATTATCGTATCTATTACAGCCATTGCTTCATTTATTGTTTCTAATTATGATTTATCGAGTTCTATACGCCTTATCCGTTTTCCAATGATGTTATTGGCTTACTTTTATGGGATTGTAGGTATTGTTAGTGGATTAATGCTCTTATTTGCTCATTTTGTTTCACTAACCTCCTATGGTTCACCATACGGAATGCCAATCGCACCATTTCGTCTCCAAGAGTTAAAAGATTCTTTTGTAAGATTTCCTATTTCGATGATTACCACCCGCTCGAGTACAGGACAGCCGAAACAAAGAAAGAAAAAAGAAGGTGGTTAACATGGGGAATCTTAAGTTCCAAAAAATAACTTTATTCGAATTTATTATTTTCATTCATTCGCTGCAACTTGCATCTGGTATGTTAATTATGCCAAGCCCACTTGCTACTAATGCCGGCACAGATGGCTGGATTTCGATCATTCTCGGATGGATAGTTACTTCTATAATCGGGGTATTTATTATATTAATGTTACAAAAAAATCCTAACAAAAATTTCTCACAAATCTTAAAAACATACTTTGGTAAATGGATAGGGACAATTCTTTTTCTTGCATATGCCTTTTATCTATTTTTTGCTGGATTTAATACTTTATTAAAGGCAACCGATATTGTAAAAGTGTGGATATTCCCTTCCACTCCTGCTTATCAAATCACCATATTATTACTATTACCTTTTATTATTTTAGCCCTGAGTGGGTTAAGGGCTCTTACTAGTTATTCTATGCTTGTTTTCTTCTTCACTACTTGGATGCCACTATTTCTTCTTTTTTCGCTAAAGACTAACTACAATCCTTTACACCTACTACCTATATTTAAAGAAGGATTATATCCTATTGTAAAGGCAACAAAAGAAACCATTACTCCTTATGCTGGCCTAGAAATTGCATATTATATATACCCATTCTTACAAAAAAAACAAAAAGCCATAAAAGGACTACTAATAGCGAATACTGGAACCATGTTTTTCTATCTATATGTTACTATTCTTTCTTATATATACTTTAGTCCAGAGGGGATAAAAGACGTAATCTGGCCAGTATTTCATCTGTTAAAAGGGGTTCGTTTTTCTTTCATAGAACGATTAGAAATTATATATATCGCTTACTATTTAATTGTCTTTTCCACTACGATATATCCGTATTTATTTTTCAGTTTTGAATCTGTGGCCATTTCACTTCAAAAAAACGCCCGCAATTGGGCGCTGCTTGCTTTTATGTTATTTATAGTTGGCCTATTTATTTTCCTAAATCCCGATGTGGATCAATATTTGTTTATATATTCTCTTATGGATATCTTAAATGTCGTTTTCTTTATTCTATTACCAATCTTATTTTTCGCTTACGGTATTCTTTTTACTTGGATTACTAGGAGGAAACAACTTTGATTCGAAAATGGATATGGATTGTAATTTGTTGTGTATATATAATTGGTTGTAGTCAGAGAATTCCTCTTGAGAAGGTTTCATTAATCCTGTTAATTGGCTTGGATAGAACCCCTAATGGAGACATAAAAGTTGGAACAAGCATACCACTCTTTCATCATAAACAGCAAAAAAGTACTATAGAACATTGGACACAAGCATCCACTGTATATACTGGATTCAGTAAGATAGATACGAAGTTAACTGGCTTTATGACAGCTTCCAAAGCTGAAATCATTTTAATTGGAAAAAAATTAGCACAAGAAGCAAATTGGTTGCAGGAGCTTGATTCTTCTTACCGTGACCCTTACGCTACCATTAATGCTAAAGTAGTACTTGTAGATGGACCTGCAGAAGAAATTTTTACAATTCATAAGCCTAGTAAACCATCACTTTCATCTTATATAAATGGTGTAATCGAATCGTCAATTCAAAATAACCAATCCGTCTCTTCTACAATTCAACAATTAATGAGAGAACAAAATGAAGAAGGAATGACGCAAACTGTTCCAATTATCAAAAAAACAAAGAATGAAATCGACACAGTAGGAATTGCATTTTTAAATCGAAAAGGGAAATATTTAACTCATATCCCTAAAAAAGATGTTAAATTTTTCAATCTTATAAATAAGCAAAAAGTAGCGGGCGAATGATACTACACCTTGCGCTTCCTCCTAAAAAGTCCAACAAAAAAACAAACACTTCTATATTCGTACAGAACGCGACAAGGAAGGTAGTTGTTAATTTTCAAAACGGAAAGTTTGTATTTAATCTCGATATTTACGCTAATGTAGCTTTAATAGAAAAAACCAATGCGAATTCAATTAAAGGGCACTATGATAATAAAAAAAATATAAATAATTTAAAAAGTGCTATTCAAAAAGAAATTAATAACAATTTACAAAATATGTTATATGAAATACAGCAGAATAAAATTGATCCAATCGGATTATCCCAATATGCTAGAGCATTTCAATATAAAGAGTGGAAAAAAGTAAAAGGAAATTGGTTGCAAGCGTTAGCAGAGGCTAAAATAAATGTAAAGACACACGTCAAAATAAAAGATACTGGGACCATTAGAAATTAGACTAGTCTATTCTTCTGCTTAAAATTATTTCTAAGTGGAATTTTCCATCCTCTATAATTATTATGTAAAAGATAATAACTCAAAGAAAAATCTACTGGTTAAATGCTAACCAATAGATTTTTCTTTTTTATCTAAGGATTCTTTTAAAGGCACAACAATTTTACTGTAGTAATCAAGGACTGGTTTCTAATTTAAGTTACTGGAGAGTATAATCCCTACCAGCTTTCATCCCAATAGCAACTCAATGATATAACATTAAAGATATAATTCCTTAACTTAGGGATTTTGACTTTTCAAATTTATACCAATATCTTAGCTCTATGTACTTTGATATATATATATATGTCCACATCAATATGTTATTGCATCATATACTGAATAGATAATTTAAATTACTTTTAAAAAGGATGATCAGGATGAACCTAGATGATATACAAAAATCCTATGGCGTAATTGTAAGTTTAGGAGGCTTGTGTCAAGTCACTAACCAAATCAAAAGGCATCATTTAAGAACATTTTCTGGACCTTTAGATTGGTTTTATTATCCATCACTTTCAGATGTAAACAGATTACTTCAAAATCGATTTGAAAAATTTATGAAGTTGGAAAATATGGTCATAGAAGGTTCAGAAAGTTACGGTCTTATTGAATCAGAATTTGATAATCAAACTAAATGGGCAGAACGAATTACCTATTGTATAAAGGACACTTATTATAATTGTTTTTCAATGCATGATTTTCCTATTGACTCAGAAAAGGATTGGAAATCAACCTATCCTTCTTTTAAAGCTAAATTAGACACTAGAATTAATCGATTCCTTGAAAAAATAAATAGTAGTGAATCAATTTTATTCATTAGGATTTGGGGAAATCGAGATGAAGCGGTTGAATTAAAAAACGTATTATCCGAAATTACAAATGAAGATTTTAATATTCTTATTGTCAATTTTAAGGAGGATATATCTAATATCGTTGAACAAAATTGGGGAATATCGAGGGTTTGTTCAATTGAACTCCCACGTTATCAGGATAGATGGGAAGGTGATGATTCCGATTGGGATTATATTTTAAATAAAATAACA
>NZ_JAEKEJ010000021.1:0-141741 GCF_016651175.1 Bacillus sp. TH13
TCTATATAGCAATCTTCAAGTTCACTTTTAAATGTAAGCAATTGACTACTCTCTTCTTCAGAAAGTACATTAGCTAAAAAAGCAACATGAACACTTTCTCCTTCTAACAATGAATGAACTTCATACGGACATTGTTTAATAATATTTATAAATTCATCATGTGTTCTTAGCATGACTGGAACATCGAAATCAAATTCTTTTTTTATTTCAGATTGTATTCGGTCCTTTAGAAAGTTTATACCTTCCTCAGATTCGAACACAATATTACCACTTTGTATATATGTTTTCACTTGTTTTAAGCCTATTGATTCAAACACTCGTTTTAAATCAGCCATTTTGATTACTTTATGGCCACCGACATTGATTCCTCTTAGTAATGCAATATAAAGTGTCATATTATTCCCCCCACAGTAAAATGAACTTATCAATTGAATCGATTTTCCCACTCATATTTCTCGGATATTTGTTTTAATTCTTCTAACATATCATGAATAGATAATACCTCAAATAAAATAATAGATTCACTTGAAAAATGATGATGATAATGATTTGGTTTATAATCTTTCAAATCATTTTTATAACTCCAAAATTGCTTGTCTAATTCAGCAATAAGTTTAAAATGTTCCTCATCAATTTCATTACAACGGTTTCTTAATATAGCAATTATAGAATGAATTGTCCGTTGTAATATTTCTCTTTCACTTTGTGACCAGTCACAAGTCTCAATTGACACTCGAGCTAAATTATCTATATGGTAAATGATTTGCTGTAATATATGAAGTCGCTTCTGCATCGTTAAAAAGCTTCTCATTTCCTTTTTTGTATGTTGATGATATTTCCAATCTTTCTGCTCATATTGAACAAATTGTATTGCCTTATGCAATAATAAAGTCAATTTAGATAGATCCTGAGCTGTCTCCTTTTTCATACCTTTTCCTGTAAGTAATGCAGTAATCCATTCTTCCATAATATTTGCTGTTTTAGCAAATAGATCCTCTGTACATCCAAAAATCGTTTTAGTGTAGTGTGGTGGGAAAATGAAAAAATTCACTAAAGTAGATACTATAATACCAGTAGATGTAGTAGCTAAACGAATTAAAAATGCAGTAAAATAATGATCTGCCGTAATTGGAATCATAGCTACAGCAGTTAAAGTTGCTACTAATGTTCCCGCATGTAACCTTAGTTTTTGACATGTAACAATCGTAAACATCGCAGCTAATGCATAAGAAATTGCTTGATGTCCTAGGAAAAATGTGAAAGTCATGGCATATGCCGATCCAATTGTTGAGGCCGGAAAGCGAATAAGCCCTTTTTTTATTGAGTCTGTTGCAGTTGGTTCAATTGTAACAATTGCTGTTATTACAGCAAAAATAGTTGGGATGTTAAAAAATTCACAAACTAACACTGTAAGAAAAACTGCAATCCCAGTTTTAATCACTCTTCCCCCAACAATATTCCATTGTCTATCTTGATTCATTTTTTATATCCTTCATTTCTGTTTCATTTTATATACATATATTATATATTGTTAAAATAAAAAAACCTACTACATGAATATTCAAGAGTAAGTTTTCTATCTCATTATTTCATTATAGGTAAATGCATTATTATTTGTTGGCCCATTGGTCCCATTCTTCTAAAACCTTTATCTTGGAAGCTGACTTTTGCATACAAATTTTGTGCAGGAATATTTCTTTCATTCACAGCAAGTACAACTTCATTTTTTATTGGAAAATAACATTTTACAAACTCTTCTAATAATAACAATGACTTTTTAGCGTATCCCCTTTTTTGTCTATTGTGATTAATAGAAAATGATGTTAAAAGTAAAGCATTCTCATTATCCGTGAACTCCTTTACTCTATCTCCCGTTTGCAATGCGAAAAGACCCACCGGTACCCCATTGTAATCTAAAATAACAATCACATTTTTTGTACGATCACTTTTTGCTTTCTCCAGTAATGCGCTTGGATCTGATGTAAACTGAACTTGTTCACTTGGTAAAGTAAATGTTTGTATAGCTTCTTTATATTTCTCCTTATACGGAACTAATTGAATTTCCCCTGTGTGTATGTTCATGCTAAACTCTCCCATTTTTTTACTTATTAACTTATACCTTGCTGTGCTTTTGAATGCACTCTTCCATCTAAAAAGGTAATTTCAACAAATGAATTTGGAGCGTTTCCTTTCCAAGCAAAAATTTGTTTAATTTGTGTAGAATGCTCTACCCCTTCTTCTATAAGTAAATCCCCTTCAAAACCAATTAAATCTTTTACTTCTGTATAAGTCATTCCTTCATTTATGTTCGAGAAATGATTTATATTGATAGACGCTTTCTGTTGCTTTTCCATCACAGTAGAAGAAGTTGCTGTTTGATTTTTCACTTCTTTTCTTTGTTCACACGCTGTCATACTGAAACCTAAGCAAAAACTAAACAATATACATGCGCTTTTTTCATCATAACAGTTGTCCCTCCCATCATAATTAAACCATATATTCCCTTGAAAATAAACTGAATATTTAATATTATATTCAAAAACCTCGTACAATTAAGTACGAGGCTAATTTCATTTATTCAAATGATTATTTGATTGATCATCCTGTTCTTTTCTTAGCTTTTGTTCTTCATCTTTTGGTAATTGTTTATCATTATCTTTAATTGGATTCGTTTCTCTATTTTCAATCATATCATTTGGAACTTGTGGCATTACTCGGCCCACAATAGCCGCTAATTCATCTAGTATACCTTCACCTGTTTTTCCTTTTTTAATTTGCTTTCCAATTTGTTTGAGGCGTTCATACGTATCAACATCTGCTACAACGACTGCATTAGCACCGTCAGGATCATTTTTTAAACTTTCTGCAACAGAGTATTTAATTGATTCAACTCGAGTTCGATCAAGTTTTGCTTTTACGTCTATACCTACAATTGCATATTTGCCGACTACTACGGCTGTCGCATCATTCACACCTGGCACACTTGCAGCTAAAGATGCTAAATGATCTGCTGCTTTTTCATTTGGCTTATTTGATTTATTCGTATAATTAACATTTTTCATTGAAACATTTTTTTGTTCCGGCTTTTCGTTTGGATTGTCTTTTTTTCCAATACTGCATCCAGTTATAACGAAGCAAAGCATCAATATATATATTAGAGTTTTCATCATTTTCACCACTTCACTATTAAGGTTTAATCATAAATTTTTTCAACAGCTTGCATTTTCTTTACCTTTTCCTCGGCCCCGCTATTAGCATTAATGAATATTTGGTACGTATCTTTTCCTAAAGTGCCTACAAATTCATAGCAAAGTACTTCATTATGCAAATCATTGACTACTACAGCTTTACGTTCTTCCATGACTTTTACATCCGGATTGATTTTCTTTCTTGCTTCTGCTGCAGTTAGCTTTGCCGATGGAACTGTTCGCTTTTGATGTGACGCTAAATATTCTTTTGCGGAGAACCCAACGATAGAACCATCATCTAAAGCAATTTTCATTTGAATTGCTTCTGGATAAATTCGTACTCCATTTTCATTTACTACATACGTAAATACACCAACATTATCATATTGAGAACTATCATAAAGCTCCATATTATTAAACTTATGGTCCTTTAAAAATTTCAAACCTTTACTACCTGCATCGTTTAAACTAACTTTCTGTTCTTTAATTTCGCGGTTATTCATAACCCAAATCGGATATCCGCCTTTTCCGGTAATATCCATATAGAACTCATTGTTCGTTGCTTCATCTTTAATTTTCACACTATAGAAGGATTCTTTCGCACCTTTTCCGCTTTTCTCAACATCTACTTTTTCATTTCCTTTTAAATTCAAAAACGATTTTGCAATTTTCGCCGCTTCATCTTTAGAAATTGCCTTTCCTTTCGCTTCAAATCCACCTTTTTTATTTTTTTGCGCACTTGTAAAGGTCGGTCCGAAGTTTGTAGAAGAATATGATGTTACGTTTTTCTCTACAGTTTTCAATCCATCAATAATTGTGTTATCTGCTGGATCGCGATTTGATGCAAGTGCCATTTCTACATCCATCCAGCGTAAATTATTTTTCAAAACAAGATGTTGTACTTTTCTTAGTTCATCTTGTATATTTCCTGCATTTGAATATAAAGTTTGCAACGTTTTATATTCTTGCTCATTTAACGGCTCTTTTTCTAAATCACGAATGGCTGCACGGTAACTAAAATCACCGATATTCGCTAAAAATTCTTCCGTTTTATTAAATGGCATTAATGTTAAAGGAAGTTGCCCTACATCTGAGCGAGCTTCAGATGTTAAACGCCATACATCCGCTAATGCAGGTGATAAAGATGATCGTGAATTCATCGCAAGTGTTGTGCCAATTTTATCGTGTAATAAATCGACTTCGTATGCTAAATCATGGAATGCACGTTGATAGCTATTTTCCGCTCGAATTAAAACCGCATTTTTCTCTTGGTGCTCTTTATAGCCCCAGTATCCTGTTCCTACTACGCCAACTGTTAATAATACAATGATAATACCTCGTAACATTGTCCCACCTCCGCTCTATTTACAGAAAATATGTTTACCGATTTTTTTAATTTGTGGACGAGTCCATATCCATTTACTAGTCGCAGTATCTGGATTGAAATAATATAAAGCATTTCCTGTTGGATCCCATCCGTTAATCGCATCTAAAACTGCTTTTTTTGCTGTTTCATTTGGCGTTAAATATATTTGTCCATCGGCTACCGCTGTAAATGCTCTAGGCTCAAAGATTACACCTGAAACGGTATTTGGAAATGATGCACTTGTAACACGATTTAAAATAACAGCAGCTACTGCAACTTGTCCTAAATACGGTTCACCACGTGATTCCCCGTATACTGCGTTTGCCATGAGTTGAATGTCATTTTGCGAATAACCATTCGGAACATTTGTCCCTTTATTTTGAGATGGTTTATTTTTTTGTGCAGTACTACCACTATTTCCTTTATTGGCAGTGGACTTGTCATACTTCGTTGCCTTCACGAGCATTTGCTTCGTTTTAGCTCCAGCTAAACCATCAACGGGTAATCCGAATTTCTCTTGAAAATTCCGAAGTGCCCAATATGTACCCCATCCGAAAACACCATCCACTTTTCCCGTATAAAATCCGTTATATTTCAAACGAGATTGCAGTTCAATGACATCTTCGCCAGATGCTCCTCTTTGAATGACTTGATTAGAAAAAGCTTCTACATTCTTTAGTTGTATACTACTGACCATTAAAGACAGTCCTATGAACGCAAGTAAAACTGCTATTTTAAAAATAGCTTTTTGGCGCATAATTTTCCCTCCTTAATTACGGAAATGATTTCTTGGTTATGTTTTGTAAAAGCCTCGCTTTTATGTAAAGAAGACAAAAAAATCCAAACTAATATCGTTGAAAAAATATGTAAACAATATAAAAAAAGGATAAAAGGAGTTCATCATGAAGAAATTGTTAAAACGTGTCGCACTCGTCATTCTGTTCCTAACAACATGTTCAAATATATATACAGGCTCATCAATTGTTCATGCGCAGCCGCCGTATGCCAAATGGGGTAAACTTGCCGTAGAAAAGACGAAAGAACAATACCCAAAAGCAGAAATTATTGACTATCTACATATAGGTAGAAAACCCAAAACAGTTCAAATAACTGTTGAAAAATTTAAATTGTGGTTACGTGAAGATGGAAAAGAATATGGTGTTTTTGTTGATGTAGAATTTGAAACGAAGACGGAGAAATTTATAAAGTTGTCGTTTCAGAAGACGAGTAGATAAAGTGAAACTTTAATCAGTGGGGGTTTTGTTCATCTCCCACTGATTATTAGCCCTCACCAATCGGACTTTTACGGGATAAAGTGAACCCCACTGTTAAAAACAGAAACAGTGGGGGTTCTTGCATTTCTAAAATTCTTTCCTAAAATTTCGATTCCCTAAAAATCTTACCAATATACAAATAGCACCAATTACAACAGCTATCCCTATACTATATAAAAGGACTCTACCATATCCTCCTATTCTCGGATCTAAAAAAGGATATGGATACCAATTTACGATTGCACCACGTAATAAGCTATATACAACGTAAAAAAACGGGAATAAGAGCCAACTTGCAGCTTGTTTCCAGGTGATTTTCTTATTTGGTGGATTTAAAATCCAATCTAAAAGCATGGTAATTGGCATGATATAATGCAGCACCGTATTTACCCATGGTATTGCAGTTTGAAGTGATTCTTCTAATCCTCTTAATAGTAAAAAATAAATCAGTCCTGTCGTAAGTATATATACCGTTGCCGCACCACGAAGTATACTAAACTGCTCTGATCGACCAAATGTAGCTGTTCCGATACTGCTTAAAAGGAGAATACATGCAACTAAAATGTTACTTTCGATCGTAAAGAAACTAAAAAAGTTAACTGGATTGAACGGTTTCGCTTGTGCCCTGATTATGAATTGCGTAATAATGGCGCTACATGCTAGAAGACTTAAACATAATCTAAATAAAGATAAAGTTTTTTCATCCCTCATACATTCCCTCCTTTTCTTATATATAATTGGAATTTCCCTGTACATGCTCAATAAATAATTTTAATGGAACGAGCCCACGTTTTGGCATATGACTACTTATAACAGCTATTACTTCTAACTGAGGAATGATAACGATGTATTGTCCGCCGTATCCCATAGCGAAATATATACAATACGGTATGTGAAATCTTTCGTTATGTAATACCCACCAGTGATATCCATATGCGCCGACATGTTCATATGTTTCAAATTGCACCCTGCTTGACTCTTCTAACCATTTCGCTGATACAATTTCTTCCCCATTACAATATCCATTTTGTAAACATAATTTTCCTAATTTTAATAAATCGGTAGATTTCATTTTCATACCGAAGCCACCGACATATACACCCTGCGGATCTTGTTGCCATTCGTATTCGTTAATTTCTAATGGATCAAATAAATATTTCTTTGCAAACCGCTCTGTCGACATTCCAGTAGCTTCTTGAATAATATAGCTCAGTAAATGAGAAGAACCTGAATTATAATTCATTTTTGTAGCAGGTTTTTCAATTATTGGCTTTTCTAATATGTACTGTACCCAGTTCTCTGATTCTACAAATACATTTGGGAATACTACTCCATTCCCAAACTCTTTCCAATCCTCACCAGTAGTCATTGTTAATAAGTGATAAAGCGTCAAATCATGTTTTTCCCCAGGTACATTTTCAATCCACTCTGTAATCGGTGTATGTATATCATTTATATAGCCCTTATCAATTGCAATACCAATTAATAAAGATACGATACTTTTTGTAATCGAATTTATTTTATATAAGTTATTTGCACATTTAGGTGTTTTATAATACTCAGTTGTTAATTCCCCTTTTTGATAAACAAGAAATGTATTCACTTTTTTCTTTTCGAATTTATTTTCTAGTTGCTTGAAATCCAAAAACTTTACCTCCATTTAAATAGTTACTCCATTTATTATATCTTGTTACTTCATTTTAAACATAATTGTGCTCAAATAAAAATAAACCTGTCAGCCATAATGAACTGACAGGTTTATTTTTATAATTTCGTACGAATATTCCAAAGCTCTGGGAAGAATTGTTGATCAAGTACTCGTTTTAAATAAGAAACACCGGAGGATCCACCTGTCCCCATTTTATGTCCAATAATTCTTTCTACTGTTTTCATATGACGGAAACGCCATTGTTGTAGCCAGTCTTCAATATCAATCAATTTTTCAGCAAGCTGATATAAATTCCAATATTTTTTCACATCCGCATACACTTCTAACCACGCCGCTTCTACTGTTGCATCTTCTTCATAAGGCTGCGTAATATCACGGTTTAACACATCTTTATGAATAGGGAATCCTTCTTTTACTAATGCTTGAATCGCGACATCATATAGACTTGGTGCATGTAGCGCTTTATGAAGCCGTGCATGTAATTCTGGATCCTTTTCATAAATTTTTAATGCGTGCGGCGTTTTATAGCCAAGTGCATACTCAATCATACGATATTGATACGATTGAAAACCTGAAGCTTGACCGAGTGAATCACGAAACTCAATATATTCTGATGGTGTTAATGTCGCAAGAATATCCCAAGATTGAATAATTTGAGACTGAATTTTTGATACACGTGCTAACATTTTAAAAGCTGATTGTAATTTATCTTGTTTAATAGATTCAATCGCCGCATTTAGCTCATGTAAAATGAGCTTCATCCAAAGCTCACTTGCTTGGTGGATAACGATAAATAACATTTCATCATGATGGTCCGATAATCTTTTTTGAGAAGACAGTAAACTATCTAATTGTAAATACTCCCCATACGTCATATTCTCTTTAAAATCCGTATGAATCCCTTTTTCCATAATTACTTTTTCATTTTCTTTCATATTAGCCAAACGCCCCTTTTATATAATTCTACTTATATTGGTCTAATAACGGCTCGAACTGGACTTCCATCTGCATCAGTTAATGCAAGTGGTAATGCAATAAGTTCATAATCACCGTCTGCTACATGATCTAGTACGACATTTTCTAAAATATGAATTCCATGTTTAAATAATTGATGATGCGCTGCTAATTCTTTATCATCTAGCGGATCAACTGATGGTACATCTACTCCGATTAAACAAATACCTTTCTCTGAAAGAAACGACGCTATGTCTGCACGTAAATGAGGGATCACCTCTGGAAATTCTTCAGCTTTTCCATGTGAAGATGTACGTAATAATAATCGTTCTACACCTTCTAAATGAAAGCTTTCTAATTCCTTTTTCCCGATGCTTTCAAGATTAGAAACGTCAATAATCCGTGCTGGGCCAACATAAACTTGAACATCTAAATCCAATACTTTCTTTCCATCATTATCAAAATGAAATGGTGCATCAATATGAGTGCCTGTATGAATACTCATCGTTAACTTTCCGACATTTACTGAGCCACTTTCTTCTTTTGACCATGAAACTTCATACGAGAACGGTGTGTCTCCTGGCCACGTTGCAATATTATTATTTAGCGGTTGTGAAATATCAATCCACTCTGATGTTTTCATATCTATGCCACAACCTCTCGCTTATTTTCAAACTGCTTATACTCTTCATTTTTCATAATTTTCTTTAATATTTGTACAGATTTCCACACTTCTTCGTATGTGTTATATAAAGCGACCGGCGCAAGTCTCACCCCATTTGGCGCTCTAAAATCTGGAATTACTCCATTTGCTTTTAGTGCTTTACATATACGTGCTGCTTCTGCATGCTCTAAATAAATGTGCCCGCCTCGTTTTTCATCCTCTAATGGATTTCCAATTGTAAATTCGAAATCTTTTAATTCATGTCCAATTAAATTCAGCATGTATCTCGTAATATGTAAAGATTTCTCACGTAAACGTTCAATACCAGCATCTTTGAAAATTTCAAGTGAACCAATTAATGGTGCTGTACTTAATACGTGCGGTGTACCAATTTGATAAGCACCTGCATGATCAGCAGCTGTTAATGTATGCTCCATATCAAACTGTTTATCTTTTCTAGAACTAAACCATCCAGACAATCCTGGCAGTCTATTAAAATGTTTACTATTTACATAAAGGCCTGCAACACTACCCGGTCCTGCATTTAAATATTTATAATTGCACCAAACAGCAAAATCGACATCCCAATCTTTGAAATGATGCGGAATAGATCCTATTGAATGGCATAAATCAAATCCAATGTGAATGCCGCGTTTATGAGCTTCCGTTGTTAAAAGTTTCATATCAAGAATTTGACCACTTCTATATAAAACAGAAGGTAATAAAATTAAAGCAATATCATCTTCCATCGCATAAATAATATCTTCTTCAGAAAGTGTTCTACCATCTCGGCTTTTCACTCTTACTAAATGCTCCTCTGGATCTAATCCTTTTAAACGAATTTGACTTTGAAGTGCATAAATATCTGACGGGAAAGTTAATTCATCCGCAAGTATTTTTGTACGTATTCCTTTTGGTTCGTAAAACGTCGCAATAACTTGGTGTATATTTGTAGTTGTAGAACCGGTTACAATAGTTTCTTCCGGTAAAGCACCAATAAGAGGGGCTGTAAGTTTACCTAATTTCTCTGAAAGGAAAAACCACGGGTGCTCACCTTCTGTCCAGCCGTCAATGCCATACTCTTTCCACGAATCTAGCAACGTAAGTAATGATTTCTCTGCTCTTTTTGAAAGTAGTCCTAATGAGTTTCCATCTAAATATATCGTTCCTTCTTTTTTATAGAATTCAGTTTGAAAATCTTTCAGTTCATCATGTTTATCACATTCAAGCGCATATTCATAATTCGGTTGAAATGGTTCTTTATACATGGTGTCACCTTCTCTTAATTTTCTTTTTATTCTAACTAATTGAAATATATCACCTCAATTGATACGACGTCAATGATATTATGTCAGTTGACTTTATATATGAATTTCTTTTACAATACAGTTATATTTTCAGATATTTCAGTATAAAGAGGTGATTCTTTGAAAAACAGTACCCTTTCATCAAGAAAACACCGCTCCTTAGAAACGAAGAAAAAACTATTACACTCTGGTTACACTATTTTTATAAATAACGGATTTCAAAAAACGACAATTACACAAATTATTAAACATGCAGAAACCGGTTACGGAACAGCATATGTATACTTTAAAAACAAAGATGATCTCCTCACCGTTTTAATGGAAGATGTTATGAATCAATTTTATGATATTGCCAAGCGCTCCTTTTTGCCTCAAACGAAGGAAGAAGCACATAAAATGATTCAAAATCAAGTTAGAGCATTTCTACAACTAGCAAAGAAAGAACGAGCTATTTTACAAGTTGTAGAAGAAGCAACCGGATTATCAAAAGAGATACGTCAAAAATGGGACGAGATACGGGAACGCTTCATAAACAATATTACGCAGGATATTACATACTCTCAAGAAAGTGGATTAGCACAGCCTGAATTAAATAAAGAAATTGTAGCACGTGCTTGGTTCGCAATGAATGAGATGTTTCTTTGGGCAATTGTGAAAAATGATAAAAAATTTGAGTTAGAAGAGATAGTACATACATTGACGGAGATGTATACGACGGGGTTATATAAATAGCACACCTGCAATAAATACGGTGTGCTATTTTACAACTATAAAAATATTTTATCTGGGTATGGCAATGCTAAAAGAGGCTTTTCAGATAAAGGGAAATATTTTAGTTTTAACGATTCATCATCTATCGATTTCAACTCGCCACCGCTAATTTCACACTCAAATACAATAACAATATATTCTACTTTATCGCCATTTGCATATGTATAACGAAACTCTTCCCCTCCAAATACGCCTTTTTGTTTTTTCACTTGTACTTTCAATCCTGTTTCTTCCCATACTTCCCGAATTACTGCTTCTTCTGGAGTTTCCCCAAGTTCAATTGCTCCAGCTGGCAAACTCCAGTATTCTCCACCAGGATATTGAAATAAGATTTTCCCTTGCTCATTTTTAATAACAGCAGCTACACTCGGTATTAGAATTAGTTCATGGCCTAATTGCTCACGGATTTTTTTATAATATAGCGACATCGACATATAATTCTCTCCCACTCCAATAATAAACAACTGTATTTTCTGACACCTATTGTATAATAATACCAATAACAATTTCTATATAGAAAGGATAAGAAAATGACCCAAGTACAACTAGTAAATAGCTTTCTATCATTTTTAGGTACGACAAAACAGCCTACTAGCTTAAAGTTTTTAAATGAGCTTATTAAAGCTCATCAAGAAAAAATAAAATGGGAAACCCTTACTAAAATAATTGACTGGGAAAAGGGTAATGAAACAGGTAATTATTTTCCTTCCATTGAGACATACATAAACCGTATTACAACAAAAGGTCTCGGGGGTACTTGTTGGACGCACTCAATTGGATTTCATTGGTTATTATCAAATCTTGGTTTTAATGTTCATTATATGTATATGGATCCCGGACATTTATGCTTACGAGTTAACTTAGACCAACCTTATTATGTTGATGTTGGTTATTGTGCACCTTTATTTCAAGTTTATCCACTTTACGAATCATTTCAAGTAAGTAACGTAAGAGAAACTTTTACTTATCAAGTATCAAATAAGGAAATTCATATTACTAGAGATCCTGGTCCAACAAAAACCTTAATTACAGAACCGATACAATTAACAAGTATGAAAAAACAAATTATAAAATCTAATGATTGGCGTACATCTCCTGTATTAAAAAAGATTCAGATTTTCGGTTATGTTGACAGTGTCCCAACTTCCATTAATGGGAATGTATTAAAGCAATATTTCGCAGATGAGAAAATGGAACATATCCTTAGCACTTCTGAACTTACTTATTGGATAACAAAAAAGTTTTGTATTGATAAAGAAATATATGAAAGAGCTATTGAGATTTTCACTAAAAAATCTTCAAATATTGAAAGTGGTACCCAATAGATTGAGTACCACTTTTACTTTACATGCTTTTCATTAGCGTACTTTTTCTTCAGTCATCCTACTCACAATTCCAACAATAAATTTATATTCAACCCTTCTCTTCTTATCTTTCTTAAAACCCTCTTTCGTATCAAAAATAAAACAAGTTTTCCGAAACCAAATACGTACGTATAAAGACTCAAAATAAATAGGTTTTATAATACCTCGTTCTTCAAATTCAGTCCCATCTTTATTTTCAGTTTCCGTTCGAACAAACCACCTATTCCCGATTCCAATTTCAATGTACTTCACACACTAACCTCCATTAGGAAATTTCCCTTCTAACAATTCTATTATTTCCCCGGTAAGCGCACATTCCGACAGAACATGAGCCCACAAAGAAAAAGTAGATTGCAAAAATCTACTTTATAACTTATATTTTTGCATTCGTTTATAAAATGTACTACGGGGTACATTTAATAGTTTTGCAGCTAACGAAACATTTCCATTTGTCTTTTGTAATGCTTCAATCATGCTATCACGCTGTATTTTTTTACGAAAATTCAATGTATGTTCTGTTTTATTTTCAACTTGTAACTCAAGTTGTTGTTGATTTCCCCTCATTGTTTGCAGCAAAAAAGCGACTTGTTTTTCGCATATTTCCCGTCCTTGCGACAAAATGTAAATGCGTTCTAATACATTTACTAGTTCCCGAATATTTCCGGGCCATGTATGTTGTAAAAATTGATTGTATATACTCTTTGGAAATACAACATTCCAATTCTTCCGTTCGTAAAAGTGTTGTATAAAATATGGGATATCCTCTTTTCTTTCTATTAACGATGGAACATATAACGGATAAACGTGCAAACGATAATATAAATCTTGACGGAATTTCCCTTCTTCTACTAACCGTAGTAAATCTTTATGTGTGGCAGTAATAATACGAATATTTACTGGTACCAATTTTGAACTCCCAATTGGAGTTATTGTGCGTTCTTGTAAAACACGCAATAATGCTACTTGCATCTCTGGTGGTACTTCACCAATTTCATCTAAAAATAATGTTCCTCCGTTTGCTTGTTCAAATTTCCCTTTATATCCTTGACGTCGCGCACCTGTAAATGCACCTTCAGCATAACCGAACAATTCACTTTCCATTAATTCTTTAGGCAAAGAACCGCAGTTAACAGCTATAAAGGGCCCGTCTTTTCTTGGACTATTTTCATGAATCGCTCTCGCGACATATTCCTTTCCTACTCCTGTCTCACCACATACATACACACTAGCATCAGTCGGTGAAACAATCTTAATTTCTTCTAGTGTGTGTTGAAATGCTCTGCTTGTCCCGGTAACTCCTGGAAAAGTAATCCCTTTTATAAATGTGAGAGCAGAATATGTATTCATTTGTTTGTTTTCCTTTAAATACATACATTTCCCGATCATTCTTTCATTACTATATACTGGTATTTCTAATTTAGTTTCCAATCCATGGTGCATTAACTCTTCAAGTTTCATTCTTGACCAATTATTTATTCGTTCACGAACGCTCTTACTCGCAGAAACGATAACATCACGATGATTACAAATAACTACTTGTTCATCACTATCAATGACATCTAAAAAACGATGGATTAAGTGTAATTCATTTTGATGAACTCTTATGCTACATTCACGTTCAATCGCATGTGCCATTGAAGTTACCATACCGAGCATATATGGATGCGAAAATTCAATTGGACATGAGAAATTTAGAACACCAATTAATTTCCCGTCATCGTTATGAATGGGAGCGGCCGCACAACTCCAGCTATGAGATACCACGGAATAATGTTCAGTACCACTTATCATAATAGCTTCTTCAATTTCTAGCGCTGTTCCAATTGCATTTGTGCCAACAGCTGATTCCGTCCATTTTACACCTTCAATAAAATTAATATGTTTCGCTCGCTTTAACGTTTGTTTATTTCCACTTAACGATAGAACATAACCATCTGGATCGATTAATAATGCCATCATTTGTAGTTCATCAATGGTTTTTCTCATATTTTGTATTTGAGGTAATGCTATATCAAGAAAAATTTCACTCTTTTTCTTTTGTTCTTGAAAAACATTAGAAGACAAAATTTTCTGACCTTTATTCATATAAGGATTCACATTTGCTTGTCTACATCGATGCCATGACTCTGAAATTCTTTCGTTTATACGGTTCGAATCAAAGACTCCTTCATCAATAAACTTTTTCCATGTATGTAAGTAAAACGGTGAAGCTAACATTGTATCATCTCCCTTTTAATTGTTTTGGAGATTTATAAAACATACTTCTATTATAAAACTGAATAAAAGCGTTTTCAATACAACTAGAAAGATGACACAAATATGTTAATAATTTGAATATATTAATGCGCGTCTTTATTCTTTTTTAGTAGCACCATATTTTGTATAATGGACGCAAAGAAAATACATAACCAAAACCACTTTTGTGGATTACCATTTATAAAGAAAACAATCACGGCTATTACAAATAAAATAGCCGCTGATAAACTAATATATAATTTCGTTCTGACCTGCATTAGTCTTCGCTCCTATTATTTTACAGTACATACTAACTCTTCATTTTTCATCTCTACTATGTACTTCTGTAAAACATATTCTCTTCCGCCATGTTTTTCATACCAATCATGTATTCTTTTTACATGAATCTCGTCACTTCTAATTTTCGATTCAATTTCTTTATACCGTTCAAAACTATCATATTTCCATATGGCGAATACTTCAGACGTACCATTCTTATTACCTTTCATCCAGCGTCCTATTAGCCTAGAGCCATACTTTAATTGATTAGGTAAGTTCGTGTTATTGAAATGATCATTAAATACTTCTATGAATTCATTTCTCACTACATAGTACTTCCTTCTGTAAAACATTCCTCTTCACCTCTTTTATGAAAAGTATCAGTAGATCTTCCCATCACTACTGTATTATAATACTTTCCATCCGATAGTCTTTTGTCATTTTTCAAAATGCCTTCTACTTCAAAACCTAATTTTTTATAAAGATGAATAGCTTTCTCGTTTGTCTCTAATACTTGTAATGATATCTTTTTTACCTCATTTTCGTCAGCCCATTTAATAGATTGTTGTAATAGGCTCTTACCCATTCTATATCCCCAAAACTCTTTTAAAATACAAACGCCAAACTCCACTTTATGAGATAATCTCTTGAAATTTGATCCTTCACACCTTGAAAATCCAACGATTCGATTGTGCACTTCTACAACTAAAAAGAGATTTTTCGTCTCTTCACTATCTGTTTTTATTATTTTTTGAAATCCTATATCATCTATAAATCCCTCTCCAGCATCTCTATCCATATTTTCAGTTTCTCCATCAATCTGAACTCTAATTTTCGATAACTGCTCAGCATCTTTCTCAGCTGCAGAACGAATTGTATAAGTTAATCCATTTATATGAAACTCTTGCTCTTTTACAATCATGTCAAACTCCTTTCAAATGAATATAATGGCGCTATTACAACTTGTTTACCTTGTTTCTCAAAGTCCTGAACAGTTTCTTTACTAGCCTCTTCGTCAGTTATAATAATTTCAATTTCTTTTAGAGACTCTCCTCTTATAAAACAATCTATTCCAAGTTTATTATGCGGAACTAAACAAATATTTCTTCTAGCAATTTCACTTACTCTTTTACTAAAATAAGCAACTTCAGGTGTTGCAGTACTAATACCTTGTAATGAAATGCCTCCACCTGTAGAGAAATAAAGATCAATAGAAAATCTACTTATCAATTCAGAGGCAAGTGTATCAGTAATATTTCCTGAAGGTTTTACTTTTCCGCCAATTAAATACGTATCAATATTCTTATATTCTCGTAGATAACCAGCTATTTCTATAGAATTCGTAATAACCGTAAATGATACTTCCGGTAAATATTTCAGCATCGCATTATGAACGGAAGCCCCACCAATAAAAATTGAATTACCTTCTTGTATATAAGATACCGCAACTCTTGCAATTGTGTCCTCATATATTGAGCTATCACTATAACATTTAGCTGGTTCCGCAGCTAAGTTTCTCACTCGCGTAAGTTCAATTGCACCTCCGTGTGTTCTTTGTAATAAACCATCCTTTTCCATAATAGACAAATCTCTTCTTATAGAATCAATAGACATATCAAATCTTTCCGCAAGATCCTTTGCGATTACTCTTCCATCTGTACTAAGTAGTTCTAAAATTTTCTCTCGACGTTCTTCAGTAAACATGTTATCACCACCGTTATTGAAGATTCAGAAATTTGAACTTTATGTTAATTATATGCACGTTTCTTCCGTTTCACAATATTTTCAATCCTTTTTCTTCCGTCTTTATGCAGGTTTTCTCTCTTTTTCTATTTTGTTAACTTTACATAAAATAAATGCACATTTGCATATTCTACTAAAAGACTTCTATTTATTTCCTTATTCATGTAAAATTATTCCTATGTTTTACTTTTTAATACAGAAAGGGATTACTATGAAATCATTAATCAAAACGACATGTACAGCATTATTATTTACAGGAATATTAACAGGATGTAATAGCAATACTACACCAAAACAAGAAAAGAGCGCTCTCGAAAAGAATGCAATGCACTATGGAGAAATAGTTAAAAACGAATACTATAGAGCGACAGTTGAAAATGCAAAGTTCGAAAAAATAGACGAAGAGCGGCGCCTTACTACTCGTGTTATGATTAATAATGTTCGAGACGATGGACAAACTATTGATCTTTCGGAAATAAAATATTTCATACAAGATGAAAAAACTGGTCAGAAATATGAAGGTGAAGCCCATCCGATAGGTGACGAGCACTATAAAAATGTTCCACACGAATTCTCTTTAACTACTGACGTTGTATTTGAACTGAAAACTTCACCAAAAGATTTAAATAATATGTATTTATACATAGATAGCAAAGCTGCGCCGTTAACAAATACATATTGGAAGCTTGATAATTTAGTATCTAAATAGAAAGACCAGTCTTATACGACTGGTCTTTTTACATTCATACATTTAACTTTCATTAACACTTATATTAATTTTCTAATAACAACTTGAATAACATCAGCTAAACCAGTGTGCCCTTTCCCTTCAACTCGCTCTTGTTCTCCATTAAAGAAATGAATTACCTTATGTTCTTCACACCAAGTAAGGATATCAATTGGATCATACAGCATATCAACATCTTTTGGTCCACCAGTACCATAGTTTATTTGTTTTTTTGAGTAAACTTCAAACATAATTAATCCACCAGGCTTTATCGTTTGTATCATTTTATCTAATATCATTTTTTTATGATCATCATGAAAATGTCCAAATACCATAATTGCTGCATCATATTCATTTTCTGGCAAACTATCAGCTAATAAATCTACTTTTTTTGTATGCACGTTTACGTTATGCTTCTCTGCCAATTTTTTTGTCTTTTCTAATCCATCTTCTGAATAATCAATAGCTGTTACTTCGTTCCCTTGTCTTGCTAGAAATACAGCATTTCTACCTTCTCCCTCTGCGAAAGCTATTACTTTATTGTGATTTACTAAACGAAATCCTTGTTCTTTAATAAATGTATTAGGTTCTTCCCCGTAAAAATATTCATCTAATTTATATCGATCATTCCAAAAGTTATTCATCATCTTCTCTCCTTCTTCATATTATTTTCTAACTACAATTAAAGACATTAAAGAGTCTTTTTATCCTTAATTAATTTAAAAATAAAAGCAGATTAAAAATCCACTTTTATTTTTTTCGCAAGATCTACGATTTTTTGATTTCTTAACTCTTCTTCCATTTTCTCTTCTGCTGCGAGCATTGCCTCATTAATTAAACATCCAGGTTTGTCATGTAAACAACAGTCAAACAATGATGTTTTACCTTCAATTGCATGTATAATATTTAAAAATGAAATATCTTCCCAATTCTTACTAAGCGAGTAACCGCCCTTTGGACCAGATGATGAATGTATCATCCCTTCCTTCGTCAACTTAGTTAGTATTTTAGACAAGTACGTTGGTGAAACATTTTGCATTTCTGCTAATTGGTGAACACTAACTAACTTATTTGGTGTAGCCTTTGCCAGAAAAAGCATTGTATGAAGAGCATAATTTGTAGCTTTAGAATATTTCATAGTACAGCCCCTATTGTAGACTTCATGTATCTACAATAACTTTATTTTTTTATTATGTCAAACGTTTATAATACTCCATACAACATTATTTCTTCACAAATAATACATCTGCTGCGCAAATCGTCACTTCTCTAAATGGACAGTCAAATAAAACACCTAGTTCAAAACCATCTTCAGTAAGAGCTATTTCATGATATAGCCACCAAGCACTTTCAAAGTTTTCCGGCATAGAACACTTTGTTACTCCTATAAAGTGAAACTTTAATCAGTGGGGGTTTTGTTCATCTCCCACTGATTATTAGTTGAACCAATCGGGCTTTTACGGGCAGTTGATCCCCACCTAACTTCTTTGCTTTCGCTGCATTTTGAGGTGGGTGTCTTACTGCCCGTTAATGCGGGATAAAAGTTACTTCAAGTTTATCAAATTCACTAAAAGTACCACTGCAATCTAATACAATAGACAAAGTATCTTCTGATTTTCTCTTTACTACTTTAATCACACTATCATGTAGTGATGTCTCATGTAGCTGAGCGACATTTGACGGAAGTTTTTTCTCAATGGAATTAAAATATTCTACGTATGATTGATCTAATTGTGCCATTCTTTTCTCATAATCTATTGTCCACTCTTGCATAAGTTTTTTCAGTTCACCTGAGGGGTATTCTGAATTAATTGTGATGTTTTGTATAATTGAGTATATCGATTCAGGAAGGAATTTTAATAAATCTATTTTCCTTTCCTCTATTTCTTCCCTTAAACTTTGTATATCTATTTCCGACCATTCTTTTATAGACCCTATAAAACTTACAAATTCTAAAACTTGCATTTTTTTATACCAATCTCTTGTGAAATATTCCAATAACACCTCTCCTAAAATATCTTTACATCCAGTAAAAACAATACATCCACTTATTATATCATTCCAATAACCATTTTTTCTAAAGAAATAATGTAAAACTATAAATATTCTGCCTATTTTTTCTAAAACTTCAGAATATTTACAAAAATATAAAATTAGAATACATTTTAGCTGTACAAGATTCACCTGTACAAAAATTCAAACAAAAAGGGATGGTTATATGTTGAAGAAATTAGTAGCAGGGACATTAGTAGCGGGTTTTGCATTAACTGGAGGACTAGGTGCGGTAAGTGCTGAGGAAAAAAGTAACACAATTAAGTCATTTGATTATTTAAAAGTGGATGAACAAAATGTTAATTCATTTGCAAAATTAAGTGATCATGATAAGAAAGATATCCAAATTACTATGGTATTACCTAAGCAAAATGAAAATGGAGATTGGCTAGCTTATGGTTTTACTAGCCGCGAAACATTGGATGCGTATATTGCAAAGGATAAAAAAGCAATTAAAAATAATATTAATCCTTTA
The DNA here is from genome assembly GCF_016651175.1 of Bacillus sp. TH13. NCBI lineage: Bacteria > Bacillati > Bacillota > Bacilli > Caryophanales > Bacillaceae > Bacillus > Bacillus sp. TH13. Next base: position 20,069 of record NZ_JAEKEJ010000021.1, read on the forward strand.
GGTAGCGGTGCTGGTAGTACTGATTTTTATGAACATAAAGATAAAGGTGGTCAATATATTTACTGGAGCAGTGGCTTTAAAAACTTACCATCTAGCTGGAATGACAGAATTTCTTCTGTAAGTACAGCGTCGCCTTCTGCAAGTTATTCAACAACACTTTGGGAACACACTTCAACATAAGGATATGGAAAAGGCGTTTTATTTAAACACGCTGATTGGTACGGTAAAACTGCTAATTTAGCTGCTGATTGGAACGATATTACTTCAGCGATTGAAGTTAAAAAATAATAATATATTCCATTGCTAATAAAAAATCAAACCACTATTCTCTTATTTATTTAGAGAATAGTGGTTTATTATATTTCCATCTAAGCATGTACAGCATATCCTACCGCTTGCATTAACGCTTCATGAATAGCCTCAGATAAAGTTGGATGCGCCGCAATATAATCTCTCATTATATCCGCGGTAACTTCTGTATGAATCATTACGGTTCCTTGACCAATAAGTTCAGTTGCATGAGGACCGATAATAGAAATCCCTACAATTTCTTGGTATTTAGGTTCCACAATGACTTTTACTTTACCCGCTTGTTCTCCTAAAATAAGAGCTTTTCCATTCGCTGTAAAAGGGAATTCTCCGATGAGAATATCACCATATTGTTCTCTTGCACCTTTTTCACTTAACCCGACACTAGCTATTTCTGGAGTTGTGTATATACAATGGGGCACAGCATGATAATTTACTTTCACGTCTTCTCCGCTTGCGTGTAATGCTGCTGTCGTTCCTTCATGGAAGGCAACGTGAGCAAGCTGAATTCCACCTATCACATCACCAGCTGCGTAAATATGCGATACGTTCGTTTGCATATGTTCATTCACAGCGATCCCTTTATTTGAAAACTGAACTCCTGCCTTTTCTAATCCTAATTGTTGTACTCGTGGTTTTCTTCCTACAGAAACAAGAACAAATTCTGGAGTTACTTCGTGAGTAATTCCCTCGTATTCAAATGAAGCTTGCTTCTTATAGTTATTTAATCCTTTTAAAACTGCTCCCGTAAAAATTTCCACACCATCTTTTTCTAATTTTCCTCTTAAAATATTCGCGATATCTTCATCTTCACCAGGTAGTAATTGCGGTGCCATCTCAACTATCGATACTTTTGTGCCAAGTCTACTATAAATACTTGCAAACTCGCATCCTATTACACCACCGCCAACGATTAACAATGAAGATGGTACACTCTCAAGAGACATTGCATGGCTACTAAGTTTTTAAAAGAGACCAAAAAAGAAGCCGTCACTCCTTAGGAGCTTCAGCCTCTTCTTCCTTATCTTTTATTGCGTTTTCTCTGACTATACTTATGAGCACCTTCGCAAAGGTCTCGCAATCTAGAGTCCCTACAGTTTCCACGATCATTCGAATAACCCCATCTCATGTTGAACTTTAAAGTCGGTGACAAACTCCCAAGCTTTGCGATTTTTAATATCGCTGACTATGCTTCTGCGGACACCATACAAGTTTCCTATCTCCTCTTGAGTCATATCTGAAGCCCAAGCTAAATAGAAAATATTCTCAACCTCAATAGGTTTAAGCTTCACATTCCCTAAGCCGTGAATCTGAGCATGTCGTTGGTTCTCCTCTTTAGTCACCCATTCAAGATTCCATACGGAGTTATTCTTCTTGTTACCATCTCGGTGATTTACTTCAGGTTTATTCTCTAAGTTAGGGAGAAACACGGAAGCTATTAATCTATGAAGATACAACGTTACAGCATGTCCATCAGAGTCTCTCTTGAGCTTAATCTTCATGTATCCTGTGTAAGGATGCTGCGTAGCTTTTAAGTACTTCTTAGATCGCTTACTCCAGACTCTCCCGCTAGATGAGACTATATAGCTTGAGAAATCTCCAAGGGTGCTCCACTTTTCAAATTTATTCCTTGAGAGACCTAAAGAGTTGTTCTCCTTGAAAGTTTTGGCTTCTTTGAAGTGCTTATGGAGGGCCTTTCCTGCTGCTTCGGGTGTAACGCTATTCATATTAGCATCCCTCTCTTTCGAAGAACTCTTCAGTTCGGCTTTCTTGTTCTTTCCAGCGTAACTCTTGAGCTTCCATCAAAGTATTTGGGCATTCAGCCACTTTTATGTTGTTGATATACAGTAAAGCTTTCTTGATAGGTCTGTAATTCGCTTTAGGGTATATGTCCTTGTTAGGCATCTCTATACGGTTGACTATTCCCTTCTTAGGAGTTAATTTACCTTTAATCATTTTCCACCCTACAGAGTTCCAGCTCACCAGCTTATCCCACGTCCATAAAGATTTATGAATCTCTCGGACTCTCTCAATAGTTGGCGTTGGGGCCTTGTCCTCTTTCCAGAATGACTTCTGCTGAGAAACCTCTTTTAAGTATCTTCCCTTTTGAGAGTGTCTATTACGTAATACTTGACGGTATCTTATTTTTCTTACCATAATGAAAATCCTCCTCAAATGTTTTGCCTTACGTGGGTATATACATTTGAGTTTTGGAATCTCCACATTTTCTCTTAAAAGAATTATCAAAGAAGCCGTCAGCTTCAAAGAAGTAAACCTTCAGAGTTCTAATCTAAATAGTGTATAATTACGGTTGAGATTAGGAGCTTCAGAGGTTGGATGCTTCAGAGGTTGAGCCGCAAGTTGTTTTCTGGAAAAATTTCTGGAAAGAATCGCCTTCGGGTGTAGAGGAAAATACTTATAAGTTGGTTCCCCACCAGCCTTGGTCTGATTTTTAAAGGTGCCCCCACTCCTTCGAGCCCTTGTCAAGAAAATTTGTGATGAATCGCACATTCAGTAGACATAATAAAGGTTATAGGAAGTCATCAAAGATAAATCCCTTTGCATCAAGGCTCCGTTGACTTCTTTGTTGTTTCTCAATCTCATAAGCGAATGCATAAACGCTATTGTCGGGTCAATCATCAAAGATATGGGCTCATGAGCGACTCTCTTATGCATCACCGTGAATACTGTATGCACAATAGCCCTCACTCTCTTATGTATAGATACTTATATGTCTCACTCACTGGTACTCTACAGAGGTTAATCTCAAGAGCTAAGAGCCACCCTCTCAGCTTTCTACATCTCCCAGATTTAGCCTCTAGGCCTAGCATCTAAGCTTATCTACTAGGATTTAGCCCTCAGATTTAGCCTCTCAATCTAGCATATTCTACTAGGCTTTAGTTCCACACTTTTAGGGTATTACTTTAGAGATGTAGCATTCTAATCTACAAAAGATTAACCATACTAGGGTACTGATTTCTAGGCTGTATCTCCTGTGATAAATACCGTAGCTACTAGGCTTCATAGGTGAAATAAATGAATCAGCCTAGCATTCTCACTCCTAAGCTTCTGATACTCCTGTGACAAATGACACCGTAGATTCTACATCTTCAAAGTGGATAGCTTTAAGAGTAGGGATATCACTGGAAAATAATGTATATACTTTAAGTGTGATTCTTCTAAGAGTAAAACAAAAAGAGCCAAGCTTCTGAGCCTGACTCTCTGTAGTCAATCTATTAAGTTATAATCTTAAGGGCAATTACTCTATCATGCCTTGCTTCTGACAGATAGATACTTTCTTCTGAAGCTTTAAATATTCTTCCGAGTTCTTTCTATTGTTATTACCTTCATTGATCGCTTTAGTCATCATCTTGTTTTCAGCATCTACAGTATCACAATCCTCTTGAGTTAAAGCTTTCACGGTAGAACCTTGAGAGGCAGCATTTAAGTCTTTATCCATTGATTTTACTCTATTGTTAGAAGCTTGACGTTCTTTAAGGTTTTCCATAGTTTGACGGTCTTTCTCCTCTTTAGCTTTCCGTTTCTCTTCTCTTTCGACTTCCTTATTAGCGTCTCTTTCAGCTTTCTCTTTTTGCTTCTCAACCTGACGAGCTTCAGCCTTTTCACGGTTATGGTCCATTAAAGCCGTACATCCTTTAAAAGCTGAAAAGATTATCAGTAAGATTATACCTAAATTGATTAAAGCTTTATGCCTCTTGAAGAAGCTTTTATCTTTAATGTTGTTACCATCTTTAATGTCGTTGCCGTCCTTGCCTAGATTTACGCTCACTTGATCACTCCTAGTTTATTTTATCTTTTTAGATTTATTCTTCTAGCTTTCTATGTATTCTTTCCCTTTAATGAGTCAAACTGAAAAGACTTTCATACTAGAATTGTAATATATAAGAAGAATGCACACAAGAGCATGTCTATATAGAAAAAGAGCCCTATTTTAGGCTCCCGATTATATCGAAGTTAAGATTGAGTTTTTTAATAATATCATAGCAATCTCCGCATATGAACACTCTGGGAGAATCTTTCAATTTAGAAAGATCACCTTCACAGTTTAAACATAACATATCAGCGTCTCTCCTTATTGTTATTTGTGAACCATGACACATTAGTTATTCTTGTTAGCTCATATCTACATTGTAGACATACATGAGGCTGTTTACCTACGTGACAACTTCTCCAACACCCTAGGCAGGTCACACTCACTATTTTCCCTCCAATAGCTCTAATCTCTCTAGATGCTTTTCAAGTAATTCGTCATAATTGACTATATCGAAAGAGACAACATCTTCTAAATTGACTTTAGTATCTTCAAAGTACATTACTAGCTCTTCTTCAATTTCGTTCATTAATCTATTAGCAAGAGCATCTGGGTTTATCTTAAACTGACTAATTCGAACATCCTTAGAATTACCATCTCTAAAGTGTAAATTAATTTCGGCTATATCTTTTTTTGAAATGCATATTAGTTTTCCTCCTTAGATTTCACAAACGGTGCTAGTATGCAAATACCTACGAAGCAGATCGCTACAACTCCTATGACATGAAGGATATACTTCATTACCAAAAGGAAGATCAATACAGCTAAGCTCCCTACAATAGGAGACAACAAGATTGCTTTCCAAGGTTTCATATCAGCTTCCCTCCCCAGCTCTACTCATAAGCTTACTTCCAAGCATCTTCCCTGTAGAGCTGATCTCTTTGCTCCATCGAGGATTAAACTCCTGAGCTAGAGCCGACATGCTTACAATAAACTCACCGTAGGCTATCTCACCTTTTTCGTAAGCTTTAATGAGTTTCTTTCTATCCCTAAAGTACTCTCTTTTGTTCATGAAGTTACCTCCTCAGTTCTTATTTATCCCTTCAATGAAACCAATTGTTTTCCCTAAAAAGAAGAAGATGAGAGCTACTAAGATGTAGCTCATAGTTTCAACTCCTCTACTTTGACAACCTTATCCATAGGTAAAGCTACATCGTTAAAGATTACCCATTTAAAGTGACCATTCGTGTTCATAAAATCCATAAAGCTTTTATAACCTGAAATGTTTTTAACTACTACAGGTTCACCACTGTTGGTATGAAACTTTAAGTTTAATGTCTTCATAGGCCCAACTCCTCTCTGATTTCTCCTTCGTTGTAACCTCTTACTATCCGTCCAGACTCAAACTCGAAAGTCGGAGTGGACATGCTATTAAGATGTGCTTCTAAGTAATACGTAGGGTCATGGATAACTCCTTTAAAGTCTTTGAACACATAAGAGTCATCTTCAATGTTAATCTCCTCAATGTCTACATCTACTGGCAAGAAGGATAGTTGCTGTTTAGCAATCTTACAAGTTGGACATACCGTTTTGGTGAACATTTTTACCTTGATCGTCATTTTAAGAAATCCACCTTTCCGGTTTTAACTCTTAAGTCATGATTTTCCTCTAAAATAAGTGCAACCTGTTCAGTTAATTGGTTTAATGTCAAGAAACTCTTTTCGGTTACTTCTTTAATGACTTCTCCTTCATGACTGATAAATCTCACCGTATACTCAGTAGGTTTAAGTTGCGCCATTCTCATTTTAGCCATCCTACTGAACCTCCTTAATTTCTAGCTTGCCTAGTGGCGAGTTTTCCTCAATAGCTTTTAAAACTGATAAAATTAACTCTTTCTCGTAATCTGTTTCATTCTTAATAGTGATAATCATTTTAGTTTTCCTCCTTATAAGCTAAATATAATAAGATTAAAGCTATTGGAGACTGGATCACCAAATCTCCCCAAGTAATTCCGTGTAAGAAAGTTAATACTCCCATTGCAAACAATAGAACATTCCAAGGCATATCACATTTCCTCCTCTGTAGTTTCCCATAATCCTGATTCGTCACATAATTTATAGAGCCCAATACCCATTAGAGCTAGCAAGTTAGAAAACAACACTGAGAAGAGTAGCTCACTAGGTGTGTCTATAAAGTAGATCGTTGCTCCAAAGCTAACCGCTAGCATTAATGAGTAGATAAGTCTCATCAGTTTAACTCCTTAGTTTCTACATTGTTTTCGATATCTTGAATGATTAACTCGTAAGCTCTCCCTGAAGAGAGCTCTCCGACCTCGACTTGTTCTAAGACATCCATAATGAAGTTGGTCACATCAATTCAACTCCTCCGTATTTGGATTTATAAAGCTTATAAATTGCCCGTCAAAGATGTATTCTTGATTTTCCTTATTTCTTACAAGGAAAAGACCATGCCTCCAAGCATTCTTATAGGATACATAACTCGGAGGCAGCCAACAAAGTACTTCCACCGGTTCTCCCTCCTCGAAAGACATACTGTCAAGTTCTCCTCCGTCTCTATCGAATTCTTGAATGTGTAAGTACTCGTAAGTGATCCAAGCTTTTAAATTAGTATCTTTCATGAGTTTATCGCTCCCTTTTCATCGTATCTATCAAGCATATAATCTACTTCTGAGGTAATCTCATTAGCCTCTTTCTCGGAGTAAGGAGAGGCTTTTAAGTTCATCACCACTCCGAGAATTCCAGCGATCAAGTAATCTTTCTGATTGGCTTCTAAGTTGCTTATTCGTATTAATCTCTCTGTATCGACACTACTCACCGTAGACCATCTCCTTTGCTTTCTCTTCTGAAAATCCATCAACAATGAGACCTTTGACGGTTACTTCAAGTTGCTTCTCATAAGCTAATTTGTCTAGTTGACTGTACACCTTATGAGTGAGTTCTACATGCTTTCGAGCTTTCTCTTCTGAGATGTTTCCTTTGTAGATGCTCAATCTGTTACCTCTTCATAAGAGACTTTTACTAAGCATGTATGACTATCTAGTTCACCTTCGAGATCCTTGAAGTGTACTCTCATTAGGTTCCCTACTTTTGTGAACTTGAATTCACCTTCATGTTTATCTTCAATGGTTACACGGCTACCCTCACGTAACTCCTTTAAAGTTTTCTTAAGCTCATAATCAGTATAGAAGTAAGTCACACTAAAGGGTGCTTTATCTACTCCGACATACTCTAAAGTATCCTCTTTATAATGTTTACTGTAACCGATACGTATTTCACCTTTAGGCTTCACCTCTGGAGCTCTATCCTTCTTCTGAGCTGAAGCTTCAGTGCTAAATCCCTCAGGGAACCGTTTCTCAAGCTTCTCTCTATTGTGCTTTGCAATATCTTCTAAGGTAAATCCAAACTCTTGAGCCATTGCTGATACGTAGAAGAGAACATCTGAGAGTTCATCCTTAACATCACCAGTGTCAATCTCACCGTTATCAGGGATAGCAAAATCAGGAGTGAATCCTCTTCCGTGGTATACTCCTTTCTTGATCAGATCAGCAACCTCACCAGCTTCACCTGTTAAGCCAAGAGCAGCATTTGAGACAGCATCTTTGAAGTCTTGTTTCTTCCAAGTACGGTTAACTGATAAGTCGAAATCATCAAAGGTAAAGATCGGCTTTGGAGCTACTCCCATCTGTTTCAGTCTACTCTCATGAGAGTCTTCCATCTCCTTAATAGCATGAGCGTTAATGATTCCCTGTACAGCTACATGCGCGAAGTTTGCAGACTCTTGTTGCACAGATAACTCTTGAGCGGCTGAGAGGTTTTGCTCTTTAGGTTCATGCACTACGACGTCGACAACTCTGTGTAGTATATCTGTAGGGATATACCCTTTAGCTTCTTCTTCACTATAATAACGTCCCCAATAACAGTAGAGATTTTCACCTTCAGTGTGAGTATATACACCCCATTTTTCTTTTCCGTCCACAAATGAGATGTAACTAATAAGCTGGCCGTAAGGCTTTGTAGGTAACAACTTTTTAGGTTTACTCTCTTTAGGCTCCCAATCGAATCCGATCTTTAAAGAATCTGTTTTGTTTTTCATTTTAGCTTCCTCCTTAGTTTTTAATTCCTTTAAAGTTTCTTCTCTACAGTCACCGCAATAGGTGTAACTTATATGTCCACCATCTATATGAGTAACTTCACATCCACAAGGCTTACACTCTATTAAACTCATCAGCCCCACAACCCTTTCTCGTCCATCTTTTTAGCTATTCCTTTTGAGATAAACAGTAGAGCCAATCCGCATGGCACTAGATACATTAAGGTTTCAGCTATTACGTTCATCGTGTTTCCCTCCCGAGTTTACTTTGTGGGCTTTCCCTTCAACTACAACTATCATGTCAGCCTGATCTTCTAGGAGCATCTCCATAGCTAGATCTTGAGAGTACTGACCTCCGTAGGCTTGTAGTACTGAAATGGCTGACTCTAGAGACACATAGACTTTACTCATTTTGAAGCCTCCTTTAAGTTGTGCATGTAAGTCTCTAAAGTGAACTCCATCGACTGTTCTTCAGTGAATCCCTCCTCGATGAAAGCAGTTTTAAGCAGCATCATCATTTCAGCCGTTTGCTTAAAAGCAAAAATCATTTCGTTTAACTTTTTCTGATTGATATCGTTTAGTAAATCCTCGAATGGATTGCTCATATTATTTATCCTCCTTAGATAGCTGACAAAAACACTCAGGCTCATAATTCTCACATCCGCAAAACTTACATCTAGGTACGTCATTTAAGATATCCTCGGATGAATACTCTTCAGTCAAACACCACGTACCAGCTCGACCATCCTTCGGGCAAACCCACCGAGCGTGATCTACTAAGCCGTCTCTCTTCAGCTCTGTCATGATCCTACTGATTTCTAGACTAGGCATGGTCTCTAAGTGAATCTCATAGAGTTCCTTTACCTTGACAGGTTGCCCTTGATTCTCTAAAGACGTTAAGACCCATGTTTTGGCATATGAGAGGGAGCTTCTGTACCTCCACTTAAGGTCTATATCTGTGTCAGCTTTGAATCTTCGAAGAATCTCGAAGTGTGGCTTATGGAATCTATTACCTTTCGTGTATGAGACAAATCCATGAAAGTCTAATACGTCGAACTTATTTCTTACGGAGGCAACATTTCTAGGATGCATATCTAACTCACTAGCAATCTCTTCGGCTGTAAGCTCTCCTTTGTCTCCGACAAGCTTCTGAATAGCCGCAAAGACTAGTGCTGTATGAATGCTTCCTGTGATTTTTACTACTTCAGTGCTAAACTCAATGGTTTTAGAATCTTTCAAGCTATATTTCATTAGGGTTTCCTCCTATAATCTTCTTCGCTTCGCTTCGATATCGTTAAGGCAGTCTAGTAAGTTATCAATCTGGGATTGTAAATCTTCTAAGCTTCCGTCATTGTAGACATCGAAGTCAGCTTTTACTTCGTAAGGTATATCCTGGTTGTCAGGATTTTCACCTTTAGCAAGTTGAGCTTTACGGCGTTCCTCTTCAGGGCGATGGACTCTTACAATGTGAAAACCATTCTCTTGACACCATTTCTCCTCGTGAGGTTGTCTCAAATCAGTTATGACGAAGTTATCTATGACGTCTATATCCTCTAAAAGTGTCATCTCATGTTCTACCCAATCAATCCAGATTCGATTGTATAAACTAACAAGCGGCTGAGAGAAAGCTATCATGTCCTCTCTATCTTTAGAGAGATATTTCTTTTCAGGAAACTTCTTAAAATATGCTTCTTTCATGCGGTCCCCAAATGCTAATCTATGGAAATCTCCTCCAAGCATTGAAGCTACAGTGTCTTTACCTGATCGAGGTTCTCCGCAAAGTGCTATTTTCATCTATCTAGACCTCCTAAGTATCTAAGTCTTTTAATGTTTCTCATCACACATCCTAATAAGTATTTCTTTCCATCTTGGCGATAGACTAGACAGCTTCTCTTCTCATATGACCAGAATATTTTCCTTAAAGGTGCAATTCTCACTTGCTCACCTCCAGAAGGATGTCTACGAAGTATCTGTCGAGTCCGAACATTACGGTTACGTTGGCTTCTCCTCCAAAGTCTTCCTCTAACGTGCAAGACCAATCTGGGTAACTCTCCCCGTTATACGCTTGAGGGTATCCATCCTCTCCGATTATGATTACTCTATATTCTTTATCCTTCTCTACAGGAAACATTAAAAATCCTTTTGACATAGTTCCGTTCTCGGTAGCTTTACTTTCTTCACCAAGTACTTTCTTTAAAGCTGTTTTCAGCCCACGTTCTGTCTTATAAGTTTTTGCCACTTAAGTTCCTCCTCAGTGATTTGTTTTGCCTTACGTGGGTATATACAAAGGGAATCCGGAAGCTCCACACTTTTATGAAAAAAAAATAAAAAAAAAGAAACCGCCAGAGGATTATTCCCCTATCGGTTTCTTTTTGCTTCTTTGATTAACTTGTAAGCGACCCTGAAAGGGTAAGTGATTAAATCTACAATGAATGCGAACACAATCGCGACTAATGTAAAGATTATCATCCCTAAAGGTATCAAAATAGGTGATAGTACCACCACTAAAAAGATAATTGCCAGTATGATTAATACGTTTAACATTTAAAATCAATCCCTTCTTTTTTGAAATGCGTAATGATTACCGCTGTAGAGTCACACTCATTATCGTTGTACATGATACGGTCAACACCTTTGAGTTTCTTTTTCACACTGGAGTAATATATTGGATTGAACATTGAGATAATCTCATCAATGACAGGTTTCTTTCTAAGGTATTTGCTCCAAGTGTCCGTACCTTTAATGGTCTTGTCCACTCCTCCGTATCCCGTGACTTCTTTCTTTATAGTTGACGGCGGATAAGCATAAATCTCTAAAGGCTCTTTTCCCCACCATGATTGACAGCACTCTTCGACAACCCCAGTAGCTTTACTTACAAGGGAAACGGAGCGGAACTTATCCATATCAGCTCCCTGGCCTTCCTTGATAAACACCTGAGGGTTAAACTTGTCGAGGATTTCATATAGAGAATATCTAATAATCTTTAAGCGCTCGCCGTCTGTAAAGGTAATCTTTTTAGCTCCCGTACCTTGAGAGGCGACCGTCTTGATATGCCCTACCCATACAAGAGAAAGACGACCTGTGAAGTCGTCCCTGTCAAGTACGGTCACTCCAGTTTCTGAAGCGGAGATATCTAAGCCTATATAGCGTGTACTCACTCCACGGTCACCCACTTGACAGTCACTACTTCACGCTTCTCCACTTTATAGACATCGAACTCTTGGTAGTCAGATTCATACCCGTAATCCTCATAGCCGTAACGGATAAGTGTAATGAATACCATGATGTGATTCCCTTTACTGTCTTTTAAGTAGTACGTTAAATTCTTAAAGTTATCATCCATGTCCTCCTCTTCTTCTACAAGTGAGAAGGTTGTCCCGCCAAGCTCAATCTCTTCGTTCGTATATAAACTATAATGTTCTTCTTTAGTTAACTTTCTCATCTATTTCCCCTCCTAAGATATCTTTATACAATCCTTTATGCTCAATCATGTAAGCCTCAATCTCATCATAAGACTCTCGAGCTGACTTCTTCTCGAAAGCAGAGTACTTACCGTTTTCAATAGATAGAAGCTGATTAGTTAAATACGCGAAATCTTCTCTAGTCATATCACCTAAGATTGTTCTCTTATAAGAGTTGAAGTTCCACTTTAATAGATTCAACTTAGGCTTCTCTTCTGAGTTTTGTAGCTCCCATAAATACTTTAAGTACTTAACATGTTCGGCTTTCTCTTCAGGGGAAATATAAATCCCAAAGATTCGTAAATCAGGATATTTCTGTTTATCCTCTTCAGTCATGTTCCAACCCTTCTTAGCGCAATTCTGATAAACAAATAAGTAATAATCTAAGTCGTACATCAGAGCATAAGTCTTAGCTTGTCGGACATGCTTAGGATCTTCACCTTTCATAGAGTAGCCGCCTGTCGAGGCATAGCTTGTCTGTTTGGATTTAACTTCGAAGCCTATATCTGGACGGAGAATTCCGTTAGGGTGCCTATAAGTCAAGATCCCATCACAAGTACCATGTACAGGAACGCCTTCAATAATCTTAGTAGCGCGAGTGAATTCTTCGAAGGCAGGGTAATGCTTTACATCTCTAGTGAATCCATAACTTCTCTCCAAACGCTTGAAGTGAAAGTCAAAATCAAAAGCTCCCTTTCGAGAATGCCACTCAGCAGATAGTACTTGCTTTTGCCACATATCTCCTACGACTGTCCCGATAGCTTGCCATCTCGTGTGGCGGTCATCTTGACGGGGTTTCCCCTTTAATGAGTCCTCATCAGATTCATGACCGTTAAGCTGGTACCATAAAGCTAACTCATCAGAGCCGATCATGGAAGGACGGAGCCATTTACCTTCAGGCGGTTCCTCTACAGCATTATTCTTTAAGATGTCATAGAAGCATTCATGCCAATAAAGCATAGTCTCGTCAGACTCTTCTAAGTTAAGAGACTGGAAATATCTCATTTGAGATTCAAACTTAGAAGCTAACTGACGGGCGAAGGCTCGCTCTGAAGCGTAATCTTCCCCGTCTTTTTGATGTAATGAAGCTGACCCTTTGATGATTGTCATTCAGTTTCCTCCAACTCTAAGGTTAATATGTTAGATACTACATAAGTAACAGACGATTTACCGTTAGGACTGGTTATTACAAAGTTCTCATCTCTAAGTATGCAATCCCGTAAGTTAATGTAATTCGTATTAGAAATTCCCCTCTGAGCGCCACCCACGAAAGTAATCTTTACAGTGTCGTTATTCACTTAAATTCCTCCCTTAAGTTTTTCTCTTACATGGGTATATACAACTGAAATGCTTGATCTCCACATCTTCAGAGTTTATTTATTTATTTATTTATTTATTTATTCCAGTTTCTTTCATTCCAAAGTTTTACATACTCTTCAGGACTCTCAATAAAGCCTGATCCTTTAGCGCTTGTCTTGAACGGGATCATATCCTTCCAGTTCTTCCCGATGGCAATATCTGTCTTGACTTCTACATTCACAAGAGTCACCGTCTGAGTCATAATCTTCTCAATCATGTCGTGTTCCTCTTGAGTGATATCCTCGGGGACGTAGAATAGAATCTCATCATGTATTAAACTAAGTAGATAAAACTCTCTTCCTTGAGACCTTTTATGTTTACACCATTTGTCCATCTCTATCATGACTAATTTACTCTGTTCAGCAGCGCCTCCTTGAATGACAGCATTTACGGCTCTACGGTGAATACTTGAGATGATGCTTGTACGATTCCAATCTGGTAAGGCAGCGAACGGAGTATCCACGCCATTAAAGTTTAAAACCTTCGGGAGCGGTAATCTTCTTTTGTTGCCGAACAGAGTTTCCACGTAGCCTTTCTCAATAGCATGTCTCTGAGTTTTCTTCATCCAAGGTTCAATAGCAGGGAAACGACTTAAGAAGTCCCGAATAGCTTTATTCCCTACTGACGTAGCGTATTTCTTATAAGCTTTATCATCTAAGCCTTGAGCTTTAGGATCATCTGTTGAGTTGATAATCATGATGCCAAGCTCAATAGGTGAGATCCCGTAAGTAACGGCTAATACGATTACTTTTGCGATGCTTCTCCAGACTGATCCATCAAGACATTCCTCATAAGGAACATTAAAGGTCATAGATCCTACTAAGCTATAGAAGTCAATCCCTTTGTTCCACCCATCTATCATGACTTGGTCTTGACAGATATGACCTAGTATGCGGTTCTCTTGACCTGAGAAGTCAGCACCTAAGATGAGCATTCCTTCCGGCGCTTCAAACATCTGACGAGCATTAGGCTCTATCTGTTGAGCATTGAAATTCTTTGAAGAGAATCTACCTGTCACGGTTCCTCTTTGGAAGAAATTCGAATGCCATCTTCCAGTGATTTCTTTTCGCAGCTTCGGTAACGCAGAGATAAAATCTTTGTAGAGTTTGTGCTTCTTCCTCCAAGCTAAAAAATCTTTAATGATAGGCTCATAGACTGATAAAGTCTTTAGAGTCTTTTTGTCAGTCCCGTAAGCTGTCCAGGGTTTACTTCCTAAATGTTTATGGAAGCCTAAATCTCTATAGAAAACTTCACAGAGTTGCTTTGGAGATGAGAAGTTTAGCTCATTACCGAACACCTCACGGAGTTTTTCTTCAAGCTCGGTGATTTCTTTAAGGAGAGATTCACTTTGCTTTTTAGAGTTGTCTTCATTGATGATAAAACCTAAGCGTTCCATATCATTGATGATGGTTATCAAAGGTTGTTCCATACGGTCGTAATTCTTCTTGATCTTCTTCGTAGATGCGTCTCTCTCGAAGCACATCTCTTGGAAGTCGTAAAGCTCGACTGTTATCTTAGGGTCGTTACATCCGTAATAGCGAGCATACTTTAAAGGTGTTCCCTCGAAGCCGCCTTTTCCAAAGAGCTCATCGTACTTATCAGACGGTTTCTTGAGCCACTTTGTAGCTAAATCTTTTAACTTGAAAGATGGTTCATTCTCATTAAGCATGTGCATACGAATCATTGTGTCGTGCCATACTCCGGTGATTGGGAGCTTATCGTTCTTACTCATGTGAATATCGAAGCCTGCGTTGTGGGCTATCTTGACGTGTACTTTCTCTAAGATTTCATCTATTACAGGAAGTACGATTTCCTCATATACTTGCTCAGGGATGTGCTCACCTGTCTCCTTATTTACGTGGCGGATAGGGATATAATACGATTCATCAGCCATAGGGAAGTAGATACAGAAGCCGACAATCTTGTCTTTGTAGACATCTACCCCAGTAGTCTCTGTGTCATACCCTATACGAGTCTCTTTCTTCGCTAACTCGCAAATCCTATTGAGTAAGATCTCATTCTCCTGAGTTATCATAATGTAATTATCTGGACAGTTAGCTTCGAGCTCGTCCAATCTATTTTGTCTTTCAACTTCTAAGATTGATTTATAAAGTCTCATTGCTTCAGCTTTTGTGAATGTCTTCTCATAAGTCTCACGACCTAAAGTGCCATTCTCCATGTGCTTGTAGACAGCATCCAGCTTCTCGAGATCAGCCTTAGAGTTTTTCATTTGATAGATTTTCTCCCAAGCTAACTCCATAGGGAGAATCTCTTTAGCTTTCTTAGCCTTAGCGATTTTATTACGCACCATTTCTTCACGTTTCTGGTCAGCTAGTGCTCCCGTGTATAATTGCATTCCTGATTGTTCACCTAGTTTCAATCCCATAAGTTAACTCCTCCTTTGTCAGGCTTCTTTCGCCTTCGAGGGTATATACAATAAGAATCTCTAAGTTCCACATTGAGGGAATAAAAAAAAAGAGACCCCGTCAAGGACTCCTTAAAAGTTGTTTATTATTTCTCTCATCTCTTCAGTTGTAAGACCGTAAGAATATGCTTTCTCTACGGCATCCATGAAGTCATCTCTGAGGTTATTCTTTCGTCTCGCTATCTCCTTTGTTAGTTCCTCTATAGAGTACTGACTTAAGTGTTTAGCTTCTTTATCATTCATTAGTGGTCCCCTCCTTTCAGGTTAAAGGCTTTTAAGTTACATATCCCCCAAGTCATAATTACTGAATTGATTCAATTGAGCTTTCACTTCTTCGATCTGTGGTTCTCTCACATATCCAATAGCTGGCAAGTACACACCTTCGAAGGTTGTATCTTCTCCACCTTGACGTCCTTTGTTTAGAGAAATTTGGAAGCGACCGTCGCAGGTGTCCAACCCAATGAGTAAGAAAGCATCTTCGAGGAGAGCTGTCGTCTTTTTAACTTCGGAGCGTTCCGGAACTCGAAGATATCTATCTCCTTCATCATTCTTGTCGTCTCTGACTTCATCAGCTTGTGTAATTGCAAATATAATTGTGTCGGTGCTACCAGCAACTCTATTGAGCTTTTGACTTGTAGCTGTAGCGGCTCCTCCTGTCGTATTATCTTTGTTGCGTTCGTAGTCAAGGAGATAGAATGGGTCAACAATAACAATATCAGCGTTCGTGTTGAGAATATCCGACTCAAGCGCATCAACTGTACGGTCAGTGAAATCTCGGTCTGTTTTACCACGTATGATAATTCTTCCTGTAATGTGTTCGTTGAGAGTTCGAAGGAAATCTCTGAAGCTCTCTTCATCGTCTTCGGATAGTTTACCGTTGATAAGCTCGTTACTTTTGAAACCAGCAAGATATTCAGCTCCTTGGATTTTCTGATTTATAAGTTTTTCATTAGCTGAGATGATTGAATACGCTCGAGCAAGCCACTCAAATTTACTCATCTCCATAGACCAAACTAGTAAGGTAGCTCCTTCAAACTGAGCCATATGGATTCCCTCTTTAGTGGTAATAAAAGATTTCCCTCTACCTGATCGAGCATACCAAGTGTACATATTTCCTGTGATGTAATTCCCGATAGCTTTCTTCATAGACTCAAAGGAACTCCCAAAAGATCGGTTACTCTTTCCAGCTTTTCTCTCATCGTACTCGGCAAGGAAATCATCGAAGTCAGCTACCAAGTCTGTCCCAACTTTTGTGCTGTAACTATTTTCAGAGACTAATCTTTTGAGCTTCTCTGTTGTGCTATTAATCCACTCTTCAGGAGCTACTTTCCCCCAATCAGGTAGCGCTTCTTTAGTTAAGTAATTCTCAGCGTCAGCTTGGAGCTTCTTCTCTTTCAGTCGCTTAGAGATATAATCAAAAGAGTCGGTCACATCCGTATGGAAGTTAAACTCAGGGATACTACTAATGACGGCTGTAAAGCTTGGAGCTTCTCCGTATTCTAAATTGTAAGAAGTTATAAAGTCGTAAGCTTTCTGTTCCGTTTCAGTTTGAAAATCTGTACGTTTGATGCTGTGTTTCTTTAAAGCTTCCACGTTATTTTCTTCGATGATCTTACTTAAAAGAACCTCTCCACTGATTATGCTCATTGTTTTATCCTCCTAATAGCTATATCTGAAACCCATGTCTTACCTCGCCATATAGATGAGATAGCTCCTCCACTTACTCCGTATCTTCCTCCTACTTCCCTAGTAGATAACCCCTTACCTTTAAGAAGATAAATCTCGTAAGCTGTATCTCCTGTAAGTTTGGCGTGAGGGTTATCAGCTCCTATTTTTAAAGGTGGAGAATTTAACCCTAGGCGGTAAGCATGGGCTAGGTTCTCCGATATGGTATTCCATTCCAAATTATCAACACAGTTATTTAATTTATCTCCATCTATGTGATTTACTTGAGGTTTATTTTCAGGATTAGGGATAAACGCTTTAGCGACTAACCTATGTACTGACTCTTGTTTGTAAACCCTCTTACCTTGAGTAAGTGTGACGAACTTATACCCATTGCTCATAGAAGATTGTTTTAAGAATCGCTTTCGTTTTGTATCGTAGACCTCTCCATTTCGGTTTACTTTGTATCTAGGACATTGTTCCACGTTTACTAGTTCCGTAAAATTCGTATTCAACACAAAACCTCCTAGTTCTATCAAAGATTCTTCTTCCGTATACTCCTTCAAGAGAATCAATTGGTATATTTGAAGTATAAATGCTAGTTAAATTTTCAACTGTCCTATAGTTAATTAATTCGTAGATATCCCCACCAAACGCCTCAGAGATATCTCTTAGCCCCATTTCATCGAAAACCACTAATCTAGATTTCTTGGCTAGCCTAATCATCCTGTAATACTCCCTAGCGGCAGCCTCAGCTTCCTCTCTTGGGACGTTGCCTCTATTGAATTTTAAATACAGATGGTGTAGTTTAGGCATTTCCAGGAAGAACACTGGAGTGACGAATCCTGAAGGATCATCTTTTAAGATTGATCGGATATAACTGTAAGCCAAGAACTCATTCAAGATTGCGCTTGCGGTTTCAGTCTTTCCCGTTCCAGTCTCTAGGCTCCAGAAGTATAAATCCTTCAAGCGTGTTTCCTTTGTGTTACGAATCTCGTTGTAAGCTTTCTTGAAAGTTTTGATATAGCTTTTGAGATCCCCATAGACGTGAGGCTGAGAAGTCTCTGATCTTGAAGTGTTTAACATTGTAGCTCTATACTCTGAAGGGACGAGAGCATCTCCTTGTTTGCCTCCTCTTCCGTTTAATCCTTGAACTTGAATGAATGCCGGACAAGCTGACTTGCAAGTTGCAGCTTTTGAGCATCCACCTCTTAAGATGCAGTGATTCATTCTGAAGAGCCTCCTTTGAATACTGTTAAACGGAAATCACAATGTAAATCCACGCAGATAATCAATTGAGAGTTCTCAACCGTGAACATTGTTACAGAGTCCTTACACTTAGGACATTTACTTGACAGCATTTTAGGCTCACTTACGTTTACTGTTACATCTTTAAAGTTCATTAGAATAGCCCCACTTTCGTTTCGAATTTATCTGAATCCTTCTCTAAAGCTTGTCTCTTTAAAGCCTCTTCTCGTTCTTTCTTCTCGGCTATCTCCTTCAGTATTGGCGGAAGGGTTCTTTCTTTGAGATACGTAACCATAAAGCCAAACGATAGAGTCGGATACTCTTTAGTTGCTTTGTATTGGGTAAAACATCTATGGATGAAAATCTTTAGCACTTCCACCCCGTAAGTTTTCTTGAACTGACTAATCATGCCGTTCTCTACTTGCATGCTATTGCACGTGTAAGGAACTTTAAATTTAATTAGGCTCAGCTCATTCATGTAAGAGCGAGCTGTTGTGCTGTTCCACTTCTCAAGAGGGCACTTCCTCCAATCCTTTCGGATTTCAGTCTTCCCTTTAGTGGTTAAACTCTTAAACTCTTCCAAAGATATTTCACACATTTCAGTAACCTCCTTGACGGCTATTTAGCGACCTTAGTCGCAAGATCTTATATCTCTTAAATAGCTTTAAAGATTAAAAGACTTTAAAGAATAAATCTTGTACTCACTATCGTTCGTACTAATAGCTTTTAATCTTTTATGTTTTTAATCTCTAAAGGAATATACAAACCTAAACGACTTTCTCCACAGATTACTTCAAAATAATTTTAAAAAGATTCACCTGAGCAAGTTCCTTCCTTATATGGCAGCTATCAAAAACTTTATCTCTAATAAAACTATTAAGTTTCTCATCTAATCCTGTGGAGATTACCTTTGGTAACTGTATATACCCATGTAAGGCAAACGAGATGGACAGTCACTTGCTAGTTTAACTAGAGTGCTCAACTTCCCTTACGAGATTAAAACTGAAAAGGATGATTATTAATGGCAATCGTTAAAGGTACTGACGCGTTAAAACCTGTGGAGAAAGACAACAATGAGGATAATACAGAGGATCGAATTTTACGATATATCAAAGCTGATGAAGAGATTAAAGTTCGTTTATTAGGTGATCAAGAATTCGCTCGAGTTACTGCTTATGACATATACCCTTTAACTGGAACTATCGGAATCCCCGAAGTCAAAGACCATTTCGAAGAAGGGAAGAAAATCTTATTCAAAGAAGCTGACAGACTTAAGAAAGAACTGGGCGTAGATAACAAACGCAAAGAAATGAACGACATCCAATTTAAAGCTGCTAAGAAATCAGAACTTAAACCTTGGGTTGACGCTCTGACAGAAGCTTATCGTTTAGAGAAGGGAATCAAATTCTTATTCGCCTTCATTGATGCAGAATCAGGTAAGCCCTTCTTAATGCAAGCTTCCGAGAATGCTGCTCCAGTCATTCAAAAGACTATTGCAGAGTCTCAAGAACAGAAGGACATCATGTTGTTCAAGCTTACTAAGTCCAAAGGAGGATTTACGGTAGCACCTGACATGACTTCTTTCGGTAAGCTGACTCCTGAGCAAACAGCGATCATTGAAGATACTAAAGACTTCGAAGCCCCTATTGAGTTATTCGGAGAGGCTCACATTAAGCCCACTGAAAAATATCAACTAGAAGTTCTAAAAAAGATGAACGAATCTGAGGGGAAATCTAAAGGGCTATTCACAGAGTACTTAGCTGCTAACACAATCGCTGGAGATACTACTTCAACGACAGAAAACTATACTAATGTCCGTGAGCCGTTAGACATTCAAGACGAGGATCTTCCTTTCTAGGGAGGTTCTCGGTAGATAAAAACTTTGAGGAGGAAAACTAATATGTTAACAACATTGACAGAAAACCAAGTAGTAGATTTTGAGGGTAATCTTCATGTAGTCGTTAAGGATTTACCTCAACGCCAGTTAGTCCTGAAGCCAATCTCTGAAGAATATGAGTGGGGTGATGTCTTCGAAGATTCTAATGGATATAAAGTGTTTATCGCTCAATACGCTTTCGGAGTAGGGAACTATTTCTCATTAACTACCGGCAACAGACACCTTGAGGGTAACCAAGGCTCTAAAGAAGAAGTCGTCCAGACTTTACTCCGTCAAGGTTACACAAAAGTAGGTCACTTACGTGATTTATATAAGCCTTTAAGTATCTAGTGAGTAACTTTAAGCTTTCCTCCTCGGAGGTTGCTGTTGAAGACAGGTTAAAATTCTGAGGAGGAATCTATTATGAGTGAAACAGTAAAGTACCAGCAAATGAGTTACAAACAATTAAGTATCTATGACTTTCTACCAGAAGAAAAGTCCCAAGAGGTTCAGCCTTCCGAGTCTGTTCCCCAAGTGGATGAAGCCCAAGATGAGAGTATCTATTACGTGTTAGATAGCAAAGGAAACACTAGAGAGTTCTCACCAAGTAGTGACCTAGATACTAGAGCTTCCAACACTCTAGACATTGAAACTTATGAGACTATCGTAGAAGAGTGCGAAGAAGCATTTCAATCTACGGAGGATACTGACAAGACATTAGGCTCACGCCAGTGCGAGACTCTGTTCTCTGTAGGTGATTTAATAACAGTTAGAAAAGCTGAAGATGTTTACCCGAAAGGTGTAAGCTATGAAGGTTATGGAGTTTGTACTCCTGAGGATTACTACCACTTGAAAGAATTCGAAACCCAACAAGGGTTAGTAACTTTTTATGATGGTAAATCTTATAAATGTAAAATGTTTAAAAGTAACAAGCTTGTAGGGTTTTACCCTAACGAGTTAAAATAACTAGTTTGTTTTCGTTGACACAGAGGAAAGACTCTGAAGTATTACCTACGGGGTGCGACGAATCATAAGGAGTCGGTAAATGATGCTAACACAATCGAAACATAACAGCCCTAATCTTAAAACTATTTAGCCGAGAGGCAAATATGATACTGAACGATCTAGAAAGAGTAAGCAAGAAAGCTACCTCTAAGGGTAGCCTTGAACGGTTCTCGCATTACAAACAGCTAAGGAGTTCTAAAACTAAGCAGTGACGTTAAGTCACATAAAGTATTCTACATCGACTCGGCCACACACTGAGTGAATACTGTTTCAGAATGACTGAAGGAATAGACTTCCGTCTTATGTAAGCTATGACGTGATAAGCTTACGATGTCGAGAGGAAACTCAAATAAACCCGCTCGTAAGGTGAGAGCGTATTTCCTGCAAGCCGAATCTACTATAGTGAGGTGAACGGGAAAGCCTTCTTTCAATCTAGAGCTTGATAGAGTAGGAACTTGATAGCTCGACTTTTTTTAATACTGACAGCCGGAAAGACGGCACACAAGACTATATGTTTTGACCCTTTGGAGTTGATCACTCTGGAGGGTCTTTTTTTTACGCTTAAAAGTTTATCAGCTCAAAGTTTTTTTATATTTTTTAAAAAACTTTGAGCACATTGTGGAGATTCTGAAAGTGGTTTGTATATACCCACAAGAAGGAAAAACTAAGGAGCTGAAATTTATGAAAACTGTTAAGAGAGATTTCTTCAAAGCTAAACCTAGAGGGGTGAATCAGGTTAGATTCCTGAGAGAGTATTCCCTTACGCAGTTAATTAAAAGATGTCAAGCAATGGAGAGTCATTACGACTACGCAGAACCTATCTATAAAGTTTTACCCATCTTCCCTGCCGGAGATGTCGTGCAAGATCAAATCTATTACGAATGCAAGATGGTCTTCCGAGGTGACCTCTCATGACTCTCGTTTGGGTAAGAGATCAAAAGCTTGACATTGACTTAACAGGAGAACTTTCAGGATTCACCTTTGAGCAAGAACGCTGGACCGAGGACAAACTTACATGCGCCTCCCCTTTCAGATACGACCAGCATCCGAGCTTCTTTGTCAACTTAGAGAACTTACCCGAAAAAGAGATTGCGGGAACTTGGAAGGATTCAGGCTCAGGAGAAACTGGCAGCTTTCTAAAGCTATTAAGCCACCTTCGAGGAGAAGATCCTGAGGAGACTTTCTATTACTTAATGGAGATGTACGCTCCTAAGGCCTACTCCGAAGCAATTGATCTTACGAGATTCTTAGAAATCAAGAAAGAGTTCAAGCCTCTTGAGTGCAGCTTAGAAGCCGAGTATTCCTATCTCTTAAGTCGTAGTATCTCTAAGGCAACTCAAGACTTACTAGATGTCAGAGGCTCTGGAGATAAGGTTGCTTTCTTGTGGAAGAACCCTCGAGGGGAGATTCAAGCCATTAAGTATAGGTTAACTAACTCAAAAGTCTTCTATTACGAGAAAAACGGACAAAGACTTAACACATTACTTTATGGAATCGACCAAGTTTACAATCATAAATGTCGAACGATTGCCATCACAGAGGCTGAGATTGACGCTCTGTCTTGGTGGGAACACGGTCGAGGGGCTGTAGCACTCGGTGGATCTTCCATCTCAAAAAGACAAGTAGACCTCTTAAAGCAGAGTGGTGTCGAGAACATAATTATTTCGACAGATTCAGACAAGACAGGACAAAAACTGGCAAGGATTATTACAAAAATGTTACACCCCTATTTCAATCTTTTTAAGGTGAGATGGGCTGGAAAAATCAAGGACGTAAATGAGTACATCCGAGAGTTTTCTAGGACTCCTCCCTAATTAAAATATCAAGATTTTGAAATAACCTGAAAAGAATTACTTTTTAGAATCATTACAATTTAGTTACTCTAAAGACTTAACATATGTCTCATGTTAAGTTTATGTCAGGCAAACAAAGCACCACATTCTTCCAAGATGTACGGACAAGCTTTAAAGCCTATAAAACTATTGAAAAGGTGGAAACTAAAATGACTAAAACTATGAAAACTAATGTTAAGGAAATCAACGTAGCTGAAGCATCTTGCACTGAGAAAGAAATCTGGGTAGATATTAAAGGCTACGAAGGTTTATATCAAGTAAGCAGCATTGGAAGAGTTAAGAGCCTTGAGAGAGTTACCGTGATTAATGGGAAAGATTACACCGTTACAGAAAAGATTCTTAAAATAAAGGAAACAAATACTGGCGGATACATAGTGACTCTTTCTAAGGATAGTACCCTAAAATCATTCACTCTTAAACAACTAATCTCTCAAGCTTTTCTAGGTAATAAAACTACCTTCCGTGCGAGCCTTGATATGCGTGACAATAGTATTAACAATCTTAAAATCAAAAATGATAACCCGAAAGGTCTTAAAGGAAAGAAAATCACGAAAGATATGTTAAGTGAATTAAGTTTACAGGATTACATCGGTGAGGCAGTACTAATCACGGTAGATGTCGTAGCTAAGCAGCATAGAATGGACCGCATGTTTAACTTAGATGACCTTAGAAGCGCTCTAGTGGTACAAGCTATGGAGATTGTTCAAAAGTTCGACCCTGAAAAGTGTGTAGACGGATGGGCTACTTTAGGGCAGTACCTTTACAGAGTTCTCCAAGGTCGTGCTATTAACTTTAAGAAGGCGGCTTTTAAGCTCAACGGGCATACTGCGGTGCTCGATCATCTCGCTGAAGATACAATCTACAACGGGGATGAGAACCCTGTGGATAACGCATCCTTAAAGTATCAAGGTTCTGAAGATTCGGGATACTCTGAAGTATTGGGTACTGATATGATGACCGTTTTATCTGATGAGCTCTCCCCTTTCCAGTTGGATATTCTTAAGGGCCGTCTTGAGGGGCAATCAGACTCTGAGATTGGTAGAGCTTTAGGGGTTCACTCTATGAAAGTTTACCGTGAGATGAAGAAGGTTCAGGCTATTGCGATTGAGCTAGGATTCTTAAATTAGAATAAACAGATTAACTTATAGGTATTATCAAATTTGAATTTTGTTAAGAAACGAGGTGTTAAACTTGCCGTTTGAAGTTTGGAGTACACTGGAAGAAGAGAACAAGGGTGAACCTCATTTAGAAGCTATCGTTGAAACCAAAGAAGAAGCTGATGAGTTATCACACGACCTAATGTACGAACATTGTTGCGCTGATACATCGTGGGTAGTAGAGAAAAGCAAACAAAAGCGTTATTTTAATAGAAAACTAGAGGAGGAATATCTATGAACGTTCAGATCAATGAAGATTATTGCCTAATCAGCGACAAGCACAATGTAATCCTACAGGAGAAATACGAGAAAGTTGACAACGAGACTAAAGAAAAGACTGGCAAGTATGACTTTAAAGATGTCGGCTACTACCCAACTCTCGAGATGGCTCTAAAAGGTTTTGTCAAGAAGGCAACCCTAAACAGTAAAGCAACCAACTTGAGAGAGTTATTAGAGGAAATTAAAAGTGTTAAACAACTAATCAGTGAACTATCTGGAAACTAAAGGAGGGATACCTATGAAGTGTGAAGCCTTGGACAAAAACTTTAAGGAATGTACCGAAGAAGCTATAACCACTGGGGTTGTATTCACAATGAACGGACCCATTACAGTTAACGCATGCGAAGAGCATTCCAAGAGAATTGGATTCTTTGAAGATAAAGCTGAGGAGGAACTATCGTGAAATTCACTACAAAGGAAATCACCGTAGAAATCATCGAGGATATATCCGCTCACAGGGTTTACAAAGTGAAGCTAAACGGAGAGGAATTCTTCATAGGTTACGACATTTATAAATTCTTACAAGGATATGCTAAGGAGGAGAAGGGTGATGAATAAACTTATTTGTGGAAATTGTAAACATGATTTGTTTGACCCGTTAAACCCAGAGGAGAGTCGCTGTCAAAAGTGCGGAAAGATACATGAGAGACTTAGTGACTATGGTCAAGTAAGTATTACTGAGGAGGAAAACTAAATGACAATCTCTAAAGATTCAATACCGTTAGAAAACTTAACAGCTTCACAAAACTTAACATTCATCTTAGAAGGTAAACATTACTTACAAGGTAAATTCATCAAAGGCCCTCAACTTGAGAGCTATCTCCTCTCCGGAGGAAAGGTCTTACACGCTAATAAGATTGCACGCTACAAAGTATCCCCTGACGGAGCCTTGAAGCTGATTCATCACTTAGAAGGTTTAAGCCAAGATGCTTTCCGCTCATTAGATGATATCATGGAAGATGGGGCTTACAAGTTAATCCCTGCATCTCAATAGATAAAAAAGAAACTCTCAGGCAAATAGCTTGAGAGTTTTTCTAATTGGAGTTTTCTATATGGAGTTAATCTAAATAGTTTTAAATCTTAGGAGTTTTTAAAACTGCCAAGGTTCCTCACTTTGAGTGTAGAAGTACTTGATCCCTTTAGCATCCATCTGAGCCGTTAACTTATCAAGTTCATTGCCTTGACGGTGTTCTGTCTCTACGTGGATTAAACCATCCGTACCTGTGAAGCGTAACTCTGAGGCATATCCTAATCCGTTAAGGATATCACATAAGTCTTTCGCTAAGGCAATACCAAACTGATAAGTTACAACTTTATTGTGTTTATTCACAATGATTTCCACCTTTCCGGCATAATCTTTTGAGTCTGAATCTTTTAAGTTTCCTTTCTTACGAGCTACCGCCTTCTCAAGTTCACCCTTAAACCAATTGACACGACCCTCATCTAGCATTCTATGAGGACAATACTTCCCGTTTCGTTCTTGATGAGTTTTAACTTTAGAGATTGGAATCCCGAAGCGAATCATTAAGTTACTGATGTGATCAATCGCATTGAGTTCAGCTTTACGGTAGCGCTCTCCTCCGCTCATAGAGTAGCAAATCTCCACTCCGATAGAGTTACGGTTCCCTCTCCCGTTTCCATCACCAGCATGCCATGCGTTTCTATCATAAGGGATACAATGTCGTACTTCCTTGTCGTCTACTGCATCGTGGAAACTTACAGCTAAATCATTTCCTACCATGTATTTAGCTTCATTGATTGCCGGAGCATCATTGTAAGTATTATGGAGGGTAATCTCTGTAGGGGTCATTTTATAAGGGGCTTTAAGGGGATACTTCGAAGGTGAAACTAAGTGATCTATTACGTTTACCATATTAGTTGTCTCCTTTGTGATTTTCTTTTAGGCTGTTACCTCTCAAGTTCTTTATCTCATGAGCACGGACATTAACAGCCAAGTAAAGACTTGCAAGCGTAGTAACTGCTGAGGCGATATCATTGATCTGCTCATCTCCTATCGTTTGGATTCCGACAAGGTTTAGTACAGAGTTTACGACTGCAAAGATTAATACGACATACTTCGTGAGTAATACTTTGTCTCGTAAGATTTCTTTGAACTTCATAGCGTCATCTCCTTTAGTTGAAAATCTTAACTGTAAGTGAAGAAATGTTTAACATTCGGGAAAGCAACTCCTAAGTAGTAGTTCGTATGGATAAGCTCGCTATCTACTTTTGAGATTCGTTTCCCTTGAGATTGAACCGTTGAAGCTAAATTTGAAACATCCAAGGCTTTCATTTCTTCTCGGACAGCTTCAAGTTCTGCTCTTAAGGCTTGTACATCTGCTTTGTAATCCTCTGAAGAGTAAGGCTCCTTAGGCACTTGAGGTATCCACTTGCCAGCTTCAACTGAGAAGCGAGGATCTGTAGAGAGGTCTGAGGGGTATTCTGTAGTGGAATTCTCGGGGATGATTTGTACTCCATTGTCGTCAAACTCTAGAGGTGCCATAGCCATGTGAGTATACTTTCCTTCTTCGTCATAGAAATAAACTGAAATGTTCATATGTTTTCCTCCTTAGTCGACTACGTAGGTTGCTACAAAATTAAATAACTTACCAGCTGTAAAAACTCGAACTTCTCCATTTGCCTGAATGACCATTTTTATAACCGTACTATCATCAGCAATAACAGCGTGTGTTAGATTGTCTATAGGTCTCATGTCTACTGGTAAGGTTGTAACCAAGGAGCTCGCTGATCCAGCGTTTCTACTTATAGCCATTCTTAAAGTTGCTGAGTTACCTCTTCTCGTCACTATAGGTGGATATCCTGCATCTGTGTTAGTAGCATCAGATGTCAAAGTTAAAGAAGCTCGTCCATCTTTCAATTTAGTTACGACATTTGAGGCAGAACCTACTCTGACATTTAAATCTTTGACGTCAAACACTCCAGTTGTACCATTAAGAGAGAACTGATTTGCCCAAGTTGCTGATCCTGTATCATCTATAGGGGCTACCGCATAGAAGTTATTTGTTGTATTGACCGTATGACGGAAACCTTTCTGGTATGCTCCTGACACTTGAGGTCGCATATCGAAGGTAGCTCCAACTCCTCGAACGGTGAATGGTGAGTCAAAGTTAATCGGGCCAGTTACTGTGTCACCTGTTTTGCGGACAACCTGATTAGCGTTAACCATATCTCGAATGGCTTGAGCCTCTACCATTGCCGACTTGTTTGAAGCTACTAAGTCATCAATTACCGACACGTAATGCTGTTGTATATCAGGAGCGCACACATTCTGGACATCCTCATCATTCAAGACACGGAATCTCTCAGTAGTAATCCTTGCCCCTCCTTGCTCAAAAGTAAAGTAAGCAATGTAAGCATTACCTTCAAAGCTCTGAGCATTCGGGTGCATTCTATATGAGAACACTCCCTTCAGAGGTTCTATAACCATAAATCTCGATTGTTCCTTATCTATGATAATCTTATTGTTATCTGTCCGGAGTTCGAACCCTAAAGTCATTCCCGCTAAGTTGTAAGGAACTCCTTTGTTAAATACCTGTACGAGGATGTCTGTTGAGGTTTTCTCTCCAAGTCGTTGAACAATCTTGGTTTGCTCTGAAGGGTAAGTTAAGTCGAATTTCATATCAGGTTGTCTTTGAGTTGACATGTAACACGCTCCTCTTCTATTTATTGCTGCTTCTATTGTTATCGTTTAGTCGGTTATTTACTTTATCGTAGAACCTATCGAGGTTGTCCTCCATGCGTTCTATCCTCTCATGCTGCTTGTCTTGCGTCTTAGCGATATCTTGGACAGCGCTTGTCAGGTCAGCCAGTACGCCTTGCTGCTTGAGAATGAAACTATGGAGCATCCCCTTGTCTTTCCATTGGAGAATGAAACTTATAAGGAAAAGACCGAAGAAGGCTGTCTCCTTCGTAAGCAACATCGTAATAGCTTTCTCTATTAATAAATCCATATGTCATCTCCTTTAAGGGCAATTAAGCCTCTATCAATCTAACGGAACGACTGAGTAGCTCTTGATCTTTATTGAGTTGTATTTATCTGTCAATGGATTGTAATCCGTTTCGGAAACCCTTGCGTATATGCGAAGCTGGAGAGGCTCATGTATAATCACTACAGGATCTCCTAGACGTAATTTCTGTAAAGCTGGCTTATGGATTGCTTCAGAGGTTTCCCATAAAGGTAAGAAGTCAATCTCTGCAGTAGCTTCACCGAATTGAATGTTAGCTCTACGGAGATACTCAGGAGCGTTCTTCTCTAGTTCAAACTGTGCGGCAGTAAATCCTCCGCTGAAGTATGTACCATCTGATTGTCTATATTGCTTAACTTTCTGCTTGATTGCCTCGATGTCTACATACTCAGTGATGTCTTTACGGATGCCTTTGAACATATAGTTTGGCCACTTGTCGCGAGGAACTAAAATGTAGTTACCTGAAGAGTGAGCAGGGAAGGGAAAGACTGTTCCTCTAAAGTTTACTTCCATGCGACACGTTACAGTTTTGTCAACCATCTTACGGACTTCAACCTCTTTGGATTCCCCACCCCCTTTAGGGGTTTGCCACTCGGTAGTAATTTCTTCAGTCCTAAAAGTGTACTCGTCTTCAACGATAAAGTAAGGGAACACTGCAGGGAGAATATCGCTCATATCAATATCAACTTTAATGTTCTTCATATCTCTTCCGTATCGAATCTCGTAAGCATCGTCCCAAGACTTCATAGTCCGTCTATCTGTCAATACCACTCCCCACCGATCACGGAGCACCTCAAAGTTATATACTTTACGCATAGACTTTTCGTCGTTTCCTAGAAGGATATCTCCAAAGTTACGGTGCGTGAGTTCGAACGTCTTAGGTGTCCAATTGTCAGGACGTCTGTCATTCCAAGGGTCAAGCTCAGAGTATTGTTTTATATCTTGATAGAGAGTAGTTGCTCCTAAGGTTACACTTCCTTTAGTTACATCTGCGGTGGCTGTAGCCCCATTGTGGTCTAAGAAGGTAACCCCTGAATAGACATCTTGATAGTATGAATCTATTAAAGAGAATCTTGACCATGCATCTCCAAGTATCTGGAAAGGTCTTTTGATTCCGTACATGATTTGATTCTCTTTGGGAATCTTATCTGAACGAATCAGTGAGTAGTAAAGCTCCCCTATACGGTAAGTGTAATGAACACCTCTAACGATAAATATCCCTGAGACATCGTACTCAATATCGTTTATATAAAAGGGTTGATATTCCCATCCAAGTTTATGGTAGAAGGCTCCTTCCCATAGACCGTTATTGCCAGGCTCTTTAAAGTTTTGACTCTCCCATTTGGTCATATCTTGACGGGTACGAACTTTAATGACACGGCCTATCTTGATCTCTTTAGCGAGTTTACCATCTTCAGGGTATTGCATTTCAAACTGGAATACGCCTTCAAGGTCTTCAGTGACCTTAATGTCAAGGACATCTTTCAAGACTCCTATTCCTAAAGAGTTCCAATAATCTTGTCTGCTGTAACCACTAGGGATTACGTATTCCATCAATACAGGTAAATCTCCCATGCATTTCTCCTTTCAAGAACTCCACAGGGATTATATCCTGCGAGTTCTCCAATCAATTTCCACCTTAGAGGCATTCTCTACGGTGATATTATTCTTTCCTACCTTCATAGTTGGGAATCGTGGAGCTATCGTCCATGACGTCCAAGGTACTGACAATGAAGGATTATTCTCTTGGTAGCGAACTACATCTTTGAAGTCACAATCTACTTCAATGTGCTGCCCTGCTGCGACGTTATTAAGGTTACGAACTTCTACGACTTCCTTATAAGGGGTACCATTGTAGTTCGTACCTGTGAAGGTGATCTTACAAGTATTGGCTCCGTCTTGTTTCCATATCTTTAAGAAAGGAAAAGCATCAGCGGTACCGTCATTGTAGATGTCCTTAGAAGATGCTGGCTGTACGTCCATCCCTAAAGAGAGACTAGCCTTGTTTGTATATGCCCACTTACCGTTCTGACCTGTGTAGTCCCAGTCGAAGTTACCATTTGAGAAGATACAATAGATAGCCCATAGGTTTCCATTACGGTAAAGTAATCTATCTACAAAGGCGATAGCTTCAGAGTGTTCAAACGTCTGAGTTCCAGGATCTCCTTGAACAACCTTCTCTGTTAACTTGTTGAATTGGTTTGTAGCTGTATTGTACTGATGTAACTCGAATGTAGACTTAGTGTTGTGGCCGCACCAACCATTGAAGATGCCTCGAATGTTCCTAGACTTTAGAGTTGTCTTCATTTGAGATTCCGTCATAGATTTCGTAAGCATGTTAGGCTCAAGATTTGCTACTAAGTCGAACACATTGAAGGCAACTATTAAGCCAGCACCTGTAGAGTTTCTAGCGGGATAATATTGAGTGTTTCCGTTTGAGTAGACATGTAAGCGAGGGCTATCGATGAAGGTCGGATTCACTGTAGGGTATATAAGGAACTCGACAGTGTGTACTCCAGCGTTTACAGCTTTGAATACAATCGTTGTCTGATTCGTATTCCTTGCAACTTCGACACCTGAAGCATTTCTAACTATCAAAGTAATACCTTTAGTGTCCCCTGAAGCCATTGCATCAAAGTAATACATATTCCCTGCAACGAGCTGATCCACTGTGGTAAACTTAATAGATAATTGCTGTCCGGTTGATAGGTTGTGGAATTGACATCTAAGTGAATTGATCACCTTGAAGGATGCTCCTGAAGGTATCACCGTGCTATACTTATTAGAATAGAAATCGTCTATAAAGTTTCGGTAACTACCCGAAGTGTATTTCATCTGTAAAGAGAATAAGCTTTGTCCGTCTAAGTCTCTAATGTAATCCTTTTGAGCTCCTAGAATATTTGGCTCACTTAATACCCTATCGTATCCAAACTTAGCGAGGTCGGTAATGTTCTGGATGTTCTGCTCAGTACGAGCTTGATAGGTTGAGAACTGTCCGAACTTGAATTCCCTTGGAGGCATTGGGACTGGATTAGATGTAACCCCTACGACTTCATGATAGGAGTCAGAATACTTGAACGGGTCACACGTAAACGTAAGCATTGTCGTAAGCTCTCCCGTGGAAGGATTGTAATCCCAAGTGTAGGGCTTGATTGTTTTTACTTTGAAGTTCCACTGAGGATACTCCGAGAAGGTTATCTCATTCTGGACAACGTCCCACCCTACTCTTATCCATTCATTTAAAGTATTCAAGGTATCTTGATAGCCTACTGGCCCTCTGTAGGTTCTTACTCCTACAACGATATCCAAGTCCTCGTATGTTCCATCTGTGATGGTGTAACTTGAATCCCTACCCTTGACTGGTACACTTTCTACACGCATCTCGGGAGACGGGATAGAAGGCTTAGAAGTAAGATACACTTTCATGTCAAGTGAGTTCTTACCTTTAAAGTCAAAGTTAGGGAGATTATTTACAGCGTTTAAAACTACCATGTATTATCTCCCTTCCTAGAAGTGTTCACTACTATTAAAAGTGTTTCGATCCACCTCTACCTAGATTTTTTCTTGCTCTCAAGTTGTTCATCTCAAGAGTATTCACTTCAGCTTGAGCACGAGCGAGCTCTTTACCGTCAATGTGTAATGGAACCTCTACGACGAATGTCCCTCCATTGGTAGCAGTGTTTCCTGAAGGTGCTACCGTTCTAGAGTAATTACCTCCAGAGGCACTAGCTGCTGAGATACTATTTAGACTCTGTAATGATGACCCCATTTCGTCTAACACTTTAGAGAGTCCGGTCATTCCTGTAGCGGAATACCCTACCAAGCTAGGAGCTCCTGAGCCTCCAGCCATCATAGGTGCGTAGTTACCATCAGGGGATTGCATCTGTCCGCCACCAGTGTTGTAAGGAGAGTCTGCTGAGCGGAACCACTTAAGAGGATTAAGCATTGAACCTACATCAGAAACGGTAGAGCTTAGCCAACGGGTCATTCCCGTGATGCCATCTATCAAGGTTTGAATCAAGTTGCGTCCGATTTTACTCCATGATATCTTTTCAAGCATCTCCTTAGCAGTATCTATTGGATGGAGGACAACCTTTCCGATCTTCTTCATGATTCTCTCAGCGTCATCTATGAAGCCATTCCATCCACGACCTCCAACTTTAACGATATCATCTATGTACTTACCGATGTCTTTACCAAGAGTCTTGAAGACGTCACCGCCCCATTTAAGTAAATCTTTCCCTAGTTTAAGAGGAGCTTGAAGAAGTTTCCCGAAACCTACTTCGATGATCCCCCAGATAACATCTAAGGCACCTCCGCAGATATCCTTGATACCTTCCCAGACTTTCTCCCAGTCGCCATTCATGATTCCGCCGACTACTTTGATGATACCCATGATGATGTCTAGAGCTCCTGAGATAATATCCTTGATACCTTCCCAGACAGACTCTGTGAAGAATTTAATAACTCCCCAGACAAGATTCCATGTAGATTCTATCTCTTTCCCGTTTTCATCTATGAATTTCTTAACCTTGGTGATCTGTTCTCCAATGAAACTAGCGATGTCGTCCCATACAGGTTTAACAACTTCCCAGAGTTGCTTCATGATTCCTTGAACCCATTCGATCTTCTTACCAAGTTCCTCTTGCTTTTGTTGCTCTTGCTCTACAGCTTTACCTAGATTGAGGGAGAACTGTTCAGCCTCCTTCTTCTTCTGGTTGTACTGTTCTTGAGTTAAGTCCCCTGCCTGAAGTTGCGCATCTAATTCAGCAAGTTTCTGCTTATGGATTCCTGCGGAGGTTGTATTCTCTAGGAAGAGTCTTTCCGTTTCAGCCATGCGCTCATTGTAGACTTCTTGAGAGATAATACCGTCATCTAAGTTTTTCTTGATAGCTGCTTCTGACTGAGCACGTTTCATCTGCTCAGTTTGTAATAGCTTAGTAGCCTCTACCATATTGTTCATAGGGTCAATCGATTTAGATAAGCTCTCCATGAAACCTATAGAGCCATTCGTTGCAGCTACCAAGCCACCTTCAATACGGCTGAAGAGGATAAGCCCTAAGTTTTCTAAGGCAGATGATGCGTTGTCGACTGCACCACTTAAGTTGTTGGCCATGATGCCAGCCATAGCTTCAGCAGCGCCTCCTGACTCATCTAGAAGGGTATGCATACGGTCAAATTCTGGGAGGCCATTCTTTAACACCATGATCCAACCTGCATAAGCTTCCTCACCGAAGATAGCCTTTGCAGCAGCAATCTGTTGTTGGTTCGTTAAAGCATTGAACTTAGGAGATAGCTCCCCGATGATATCTCGTAAACCTTTCATGGTTCCGTCGGCATTCTTTGTGGAGACCCCTAAAGCATCTAAAGCTTTTGCGGCTGGCTTTGGAGGTTCAGCCAATCGAGATAAACCTGCACGTAATGCAGTACCAGCCATAGAAGCTTTAATCCCTCCGTTAGCGAACTGCATCGCTATTACAGTAGTATCTTCCAAGCTTGCTCCGAAGGTTGCGGCGATTGGAGCTGCATACTTCATTGTCTCTCCGAGCATCTCAACGTTTAAGTTGGCCTTCGACTGAGCTACTGCAAAGACGTCAGCTACTCGTCCAGCTTCTGCTGCTTTCAACCCGAAAGGAGTCATCGTATCAGTTACGATATCTGCAGCTTTACCTAGATCAAGCGCTCCGGCTGTCGCCAAGTTCAGTAAAGGTAGTGAGGCGTCAAGCATCTGATTAGAGTTCCATCCAGCCATTGCCATATACTCATAAGCTTCAGCTACGTTGGTAGCACTCCACCGAGTATCAGCTCCTAGCTTTCGAGCATTACTCCCCAGCTCTGCCATCTGTACAGAAGTAGAACCTGAGATGGCCTCTACCTTAGACATCTGGAAAGTGTAATCTTTACCTGTCTTGATTGCACCTGCAAAGGCTCCTGCAATAGCTGCCGTACCAGCGACAAGTCCTGCTTTCGCAAGAGCAGCACCTGCTGAGGCAAAGGCTCCAGCAAGGGATTTACCCATACCGTCACCAGCCCCGCCAAGCCCTCTAGTTTGTTGCTCAGCGTTCCGCATATCCTGCATGACTCTCCGCATTCCTGCTTGGAAGCCTCTATCATTTAGGATAACGTCAATACCAAAACGTTCATTCTGTACTGCCATGTTATCAATCCTTTCTATAAAGTTATTGACTCCTTAGAGGGCACCAGCTACTCCGCCACCACTAGAGTCAATCTGTGCAAGTGTCTTCACGTAATCTCTGACAGTTTTATAGACAACCATGTCCATGTAAGCTAGCAGATCCTGTTTGTCTATATCGCTGATAAGATGTCCTGCACTCATTTGAGATTCATAGAAGTTCATGATAAATTGTTGAGTCGATGATACGTCTACTCCTAAGTCTTTCACTAAGGCATTGTCTGATAGGAAATCCTTTTTCTTCGGAGTAGACGAGTTTAGTTTTTTACCGGTGCAAGCTTCTGTTGCATTAAGAACATCGGATAAGACAGAGCATCACGTACTACTGAGATTAGATCCTCTGCAGGTAACCCTTCCCAGAATTGCTCCTCAGTGAAATTGCCCCCGAAGATGTCATTTGTGATAAATGTCACAGCAGCCTCTACTACTGAGATATCAAAGTTCTCTTCCAGTTGAGTCGCATGAGCTACGGCTTGTTTGAATCGTAATGCTGGTAAGTTAGGCATCGGTTTAAACTTCTTAGCTTTTCCTTCAATCTTTAATGTTAATTCCATAATTGAAACCTCCAATGGTTATATTTATTAGGGAGGTCAGTGCCTCCCCTTTACAGTTTTTAATTACGCTGCTGGGTTCTCTGTAGGCAATAGAACCTTCTCAAAGAACTTTGTAGCCCATTTATCAGGAGCCTCAGGAGTTGCCTTGTCAGCATCGATGCTCATCTCATAAACTTGGTCACTTAAACGTGGCGCAAACACTAAGCCTAGCTCTGCAGATTGGAATTCTACTTGATCTTCTTTAGTGTTTGTTTCCTCGTTTGGTAAAGTAAAACGACCACGATAGAATACTTTGTAGCGGTAACCTCCGTCGGCTCTCATACGGCGATATAAGAAAGCACCCTGAGGAGCTACGTCATCTGCAGCTTTGATTACTCGGCGATCTGCTGTGATATACTTGTGGCCTAAGATACGTGCTTCAATCTCAGGAGTTAATCCTGTGAAGTTAACCGTAGCCTCAATTGTACCCATCGCTGAAGCTGTCTCGATAGCAATGTTGTCCCCGTATTGAGAAGACGTATTAGTTTGCGGCTCTACAGATAGGGACTGGATTGGGTCTAATCGGAAAGGTGCTTCATACGTCTCAGCAATCTCATCTAAGAATGGAGCGAAGTATGCTTTGTCGATACCGATAATCGTTGTGCCTGAACGTTTTTGTGGTGCTGCCATGTTATCAATCCTTTGCAGTTTATTCCTCGTCAGTTACTTCTACGAGGTACATATAAAAAGTCATATGCACGATTCCCTCAACTTCAGAGAAACGGGCTGACTTGATAGTTTTGTTTATCTCGCCAAACTTTAAGCTTTTCATCATCATCAAAGTATCGTAGGCCCAGAAGAATCCCTTCTCAGTTACAACTCCGATGTCAACCATTACAGTTCTACGTTGGACGCTATCACTAGCATGCTGTGCCATCATAGGCTTAGCTGTTGCGATTACACACTCTGGAGGGATCTGCCCTACCATCGTTTGGGAGTAAACTTTCTGTCCTTCAGGGAACACTCGTAGGATTTCAGCCACTAGAGCATCCTCAAAGGCTTGTGATACGGATTCAGTCCAGAAGGATTGTCCGCCTAGTGTTGAAGTATCCATCTAGTCACCCTCTCAAGAATTTCTGTATTGCTTTCTTCACTTGCTTTTTAGCCATCTCTTCGGTGTATAAGTACCCGACCTCCATGAAGTGTTTACCTGGGTGGAATTTACCTGTACGCTTATCGACCCACCCAAAATTCTGCGGAGCTCCATACTTGATGTTGACAGTGAAGCCGCCCTCAATCCCTTGAGATGTTCTCTTCAAAGGTGTTAACTGGATAGATCTTTTAAGGTTACCTTCGTCATGAGGAGCTGACTGGATAGCTTTACGCATTCCACTGACAGATGACTTCTTGACGATATCCTCGCCCTCAGCGGAGTGAGCTAAACCTCGTTGGAGTTCTTGTAAGCGTCTCATCAATTGAGCGTTGGACGATGAAGGTCTAAATGTTGCCATCTCTGTATTCCCCCGATGCTACTGATTCTTGTCTGCAAACAACTTCCTGGTGAGTTTCATACACGATAGGGTCACCACAGATTGTCTTGTAGTTTCTACCGTACTGAGTGAAGTCTAGTTTGTCTCCTTTGTGGATAATATGCTCAGGAGCACAGTACACTCTGAAGTCTCCCGTCTCTGGCTGTACGCTTCTACGTCGGTCAAACTCTTCAGCTCTATGAACGTAGATTCCACAAAGGGCATTCTCGATTACCTTTACAGGTCCCGTCTTTACTGATCCATTGGGCTGTGTAACTTCTTGTTGTCTAATAACATTAAAAGTAGCGTCGTAGGTTCCTTCTATGAAGTTTCTAGGAGTCTTGTAAGCCATTCATTATCACCTCAGATCGTTCTCATTCGACGGAATCTATTAAGATACTTTGCATAGTCTTGCATGATTTGGGTTCCTCGAGGGATTGAAGTAGCGCTCTGTTTAGTCTCAAACTCTTGAGTGAAACCTCCACGTTGTACCTTCTTAACTGCACCCTCAGAGCGTTCACTTGAGAGACCATCTTTGTACTCACTTAGTTGACGGGCACCCATCTCAGCAACTGTCAAGAATAAAGCTTTAGGGAGAATTAAATCATTAATGTAAATAAGTACTTTGTAGATCGTACTCTCGATAGTAATCTCATCTATAGGGTTAACCTCTCCAGAGATTTGCTGCATCATGGGAGTGATCTTAGCTACAAGGTCAGCTACATAAGCTTCATCTATGTCTTCATCGGTGACGTACCCTTTAGTTTCGATCATTCGTTTCACCTCACAAAGGATAAAGCTGGGGAGAATTATTCCCCGCCAGCTTCCTTAATGATTTCCTCTAAAGTAGGAGCCTGTAATGACTCCTCTTTTGGAGTTGTAACCTTAGAGGTCGTTACTCCCCCGAAGGTGGCGCTGCTTGCTTGAACTTAACAGCTTGAGCCATTCGAGCATTCTTGACGTATGTAACATAATGGATGTCTGCTCCGATTACGTTAGAGCGTGTTTTCATTAAGCGCTCAGTCTCAACGATTACTTGACGCTTTAAAGAGATACCAATGCCGCCAGCTTTTAAGAGGAAGCCTTCTCCTTTTTCTAAGCGGTCAGTAACTACGATGTTTAAGCCCATTACGTGACCTACGTGACCTTGCATGAATTGTTGGCCTTGAACGACTGCAACGAATTCCTTCATAGCTAAAACTTCACCGTAGTCGGCTGAAGAGATTAATAGAACAGCATTGTCTAAGTCTTCACCAAAGGCAACACGTAACTTAGCAAGTCCAGCTTGAGTGAATTCAATATCCTTTTGAGTGATGATTTGAATCTTACCTTTTGAAGGATCAGGAGCTACTTCGTCACGAGCTTCACGGAGAGAAACTAATAAGTCTTGATCGACTTTAGAGGCGATTGAAACAGCTAACTGGCCCTCTGTCTCTGCTACGATCTTTCCATTTGTAGCCAATACAGACTCATCAGTCATAGCGATATCTTTTGCAGCCTTTTTAACTGTGCGAGGAGTACTTACTGCGGAGATTGTTTCACGGTCTACTTCGCCGCCTTCTGCAACGTCTTTAGCGTCGCCAATATATTGCCATGTTGGGAAGACTACTGTCATACCGGGCTGAGCTTGTAGGGTAAAGTCCATTTCTGCTAAAGGTGTAAACTTGATGTATTTCGTTAACTTGTCAGCGATACCGTCAGCAATTACTTCAGGTACGATTGCTTTCACGTTCGATACGTGAGTTGTTCCTACTGTCATAGAATTATCATCCTTTTCTGTGAGGGGGTTAGTGGGGCTTGCCTAAGGAGTATCACCAAAGGCAAGAATTGAGGGGTTAACTTGTGGGGATTAACCTTGTTGCTTAATGCGGTTATACTCCGTAGGGTTGCTTTGATATAAAGCTGTTCGCTCTTCATAAGACATCTCAGAGAATTTCTTCTCTCCAGCGTTTTGTTGGTTATGAGCATCTTGATTGTGAGGAGCCTTGTAAGTTCCGCCTCCAAGTTTAGCCTCGACAGCTAACTGGACAGCACTCTTGAACTCTGTCTCATATTTGTTCATCTTCTCTCGAGTCTCTGTATCCGTCTTACCTACGAAGTGATCAATCAGTCCTGTAGGAAGATTTTTCTCAGAAGCTAGACTTAACGCTGTCGCCTTCTGTTGAGCAAAGATAGCGTCATCTTTAAATTTCTGCATCTCAAGCTCCATAGATCTGATGCGCTTCTGCTCTGGAGTGTCATCCGGATTAGCTTTCGCTAGAGCATCGTCGATTTCACGTTGAAGGTTATTTGCCTTCCAAGTATTAATCCCTTGAGATACTGCTTTGTCTTTGATTGGTTGAATAAGCTTAGAACCTTCATCAGTACTTAAGAAGGTCTGTACTCTCTCAGGTTGGAAGAAGTTTGGAGCTAATGTCTCTAAAGCTTCAGGTGTATTTTGGATAAACTCTTGGACTTGATCTAAAGTGATTTGTTCTGACATAATTGTTTTCCCCTTTCGGAGTCCTCTTTTGAGTCCTCGCTAAGTTGATTTTGTTCCAGTCCCTAAATTTCTTCACCGTCTACTTCGACTGGGAGTAAGTAGCAACGGCAATGTGGATGTCTTGGAAGCGGTGGAGTATAGCTTGGAGAGTATTTCTTCCCATGTAATGAGGCGCATACGGTGCAAGTCCTTTTCTCTAGTGAAGATTGCCACTGAACTTTTGTGACTCCATATTCTTTAAAGGAGCGCTTTGCTGCTTCAGTTGATACCCTAGAGGTTTCAGTCCTTGCAATTCGTTTAGCCTCATATGAAGTAAACTCTGCTGTTTTCTTAATGGCTTTTACATACTGACGAGTGTCCCACCCTTTAGCTAAACCTTCTTGGAGAACCTCATTGAGTTTCTGGCCTAATCGGATTCCGCTTTTATTGATGGAACTTTGAAAGTCGTAATTCTCATATTTAATCCCACTTACTAGCTCAATCTGACGAGTCGGTAATGAGTTGAAAACCAATGGAGATAACTGATTCTTTTCTTTGAGGAGTTTCTCAAGGATCTTGTTGTGTTCTTCGAAGGAAAACTTGTCAAACTGTTTAAGTTTTTCTTTCATCCCGTCAGAGAACTCAATGCCTAGCTCATTAGCTCGAGCTTGAACTTGATAGATTAAAGTGTTGTACCTTGCACGAAACACCGCCTCAGAGACTTGTCCACGTTCGTAAGCATCGAACATAGTGTGAAACTCTGAGACTAGCGTGTCAGCTACGTGCTTGTAACCTTTGTCGACCCTTGTCAGCCAAGACTCTAAGTTGTCGTCAATGGAAAGATGAACTCTCTCAAGTTCACTTATTAGCCATTTCTGCTTTTTAGTTGTCATAGGCTATCACTCCTTGGGAGGTTCATTCTTTGGAGGTTCTGTAGGGTTTCCACCTTCTGGAGGGTTATCTCCGTTGTTAGGAGGATTCATGAAAGGGTTAGCTCCCATTTCAGATTCTAGTTGTTTCTCCTTCTCAGCTTCGATACGCTTCTTCTCAATCTCTTCGTTGTAAGCGAATGGGAATTGCTCTCGGAGGGTTTCATTAGAGAATAATCCTGGAGGAATCTTAGCGGCTAACTCTGCAAGCTCGATGATGTTAGCTGGAATGTTTCGAGTCATTACAACTTGAATCTCTGCCGCATCGTTTGCCTTCTCTAGTAGACCTAAAGTAGACAAGATCAGCTTATGTCTTAATCGGAAACTCTTCTGGAATTTTCTTTCTTTGTTGGAGGTTTTATCTTCGAGGTCTTTCATTTTCCACTTAATAGCTGAGCCTGATAAGTTTGTAGCAAACTGCTCATCATGTAAGTTAGGAACTTGAGAGAATTTATGGATATCTTGGGTGAGGCGATCTTTGATGTTCTCAATATGTTTGTCGTTGGTTTGCTTATTAAGGAATGAAGCATCTCCTCCGTTACCATCTACAAGGAGAACTCGGTTGCGTCTCATCTTGGCAATGTCTGCCGAGGAGGTTCCTGACATCTCTTTAAGCATCAGGTAAGAATCTGCCCAGTACTCAACATCATTGATCGTGTCTGAGACGACTTTGTTGTAAGCATCAATTAAGTCAATAACGTCTTCAAAGGAAGATCGTCTCTCTTCATTGTTTAGAAACTCTACAGCCGGAACTCCTTTGAAAAGATGCGGTTCACTCTTTGTGACAACAGGCTTATTCGTCGTATTCTCCTTGAGAGAGAAATCAACATCATAGAAATTCTTTTCATCATAGATTCGAATCTTGTAGATCTTCTCTTTCGTGATTTCATTTTCTTCGATAATCCACGAGACGAAAGCTACAGGCTTTTCATCAATCTCTGGAGAATAAAACATCATAGCATTCTTAGGAGAAATGTACTTGAAGCGATGAAGCGTCTTCCCGTCTTCTTTCTCTCTCCAGTGAACTTCAAAAGCATGACCGTACAAGTTTGAAAGTCTATCAAGCTCCGAAGTAATATCATGAGCGTCATTGTAGTTGTAAACTTCTTGGACTGCATCTACTGTGGGGATATCTGTGGATTTAAGCTGAGGAGGATTCCCTGTAAAGTAAGACGTTGCCGTGTTGACAATGACTTTAGGGAAGTTATGGCTTAAGCGGTTGTTCGGCTTGGAGAGGTCTGTGTAGTATCTGTCTCTTATGTAGTGATAACCTTTGAAGTATTTCTCAAGCATCAAGTACTCTCCTTGTCGAGCTGAGAATGTTCTGATATACTCAACGATCCTTTCAAGGTCAAACTTTTCAAGATAATACTTTCGAGGTGCCGAGAATTCTGGACGCATAACATGATTGTTAAAAATCCTATTGTCAGAACTCAAGTCCGCGCCCTTCTCAGTTTCATGTAAGGCATTCTCATCAAAGACAAAACCCGTCTTGTTTTCTTCCATAGGCTCACTCCTTTCTGTTTAGATTCCCAATGCTGTTTTCTCCATAGTAGAAACTCTTCCTCGAGGCATTACATCTTCAAGGGCATATCTTAGAGCATCTAAAATGTGGTTAAACTTATCGATTGGTTTATTGATGTACTCGTTTGTCTTACGATCCTTCTCGTAAGTGTAGTTCTCAAGCTCCTCAATGATTGCCGTACACGAAGGGTGAATGACCATCTTGAATTGCTGTATGAACTGAATCCCGTGAAGAACGGAATCATTCCCCTTTCGGGAAGGTTTAATCTTAGAGACTCCTAATCTCTTAAGCTCTTCAATACTCTTAGGATCTGCTGAGTCTGCTATGATTCTCTGTCTGATATAACCTTTATTGACTACCATGTTGAAGACGTCTTTATTGGTCATCCCTTTCTCATAGTGCTCATCAAAGATGTAAAGAATCTTCCGCTGCATATCTGGAATGACAGACACTAAAGTCGTAGGATCTTCAGAGAATCCAAAGTCCATCCCAAAGTGAGCTTTTCTGCCTTCTTTGAAGTGAACATATGGATCGAACCAAGACTTCTCCCAGTTCGTGAAGATAAGCTTTGATAGAGTAGCGAACTTTCCAAGAGCATAGATCTTGTAGTACACAGGATTCGTATGCATCATATCTTCTAAAGCTTTTATATAAGAATCTGGTAGGAATTTATTATCTTTGTAAGTGGTGTGGACTACTTTACAGCTCTCAGGAAGTTTACCTTCATGGAACATCTTATAAACCCAGTTAGATTTACTTGTAGGGTTGTACATAAGGACAATCTGGTTGTTTCCCTTTCGAGAACGTAAACGAAGATTCAACTGCGAGTAGTCATCAACGGTTAACTCTGTAGCTTCTTCAATCAAGATGTCGTCGATCCCCGAGATAGACTTGATCTTCTCAGGATCATCCATCCCTTTAAAGATGAACTCTGAACCGTTTGGGAGTTTAATAGTGAAGTTTGACTCGGTGATTTTACAATGATCGTATAAACCGAATGAGGATAAAGCTTTCTTGAACTCTGCGAAGATGGATTCTCGGATAGTGTTTGTTACCTTACGAACTACCAATACCTTTCGTTTCTCTTTGAGGCATTTGAGGATTGTTCTCTGGACTCCAAACACGGACTTCCCAGAACCGGCTCCACCGTAGAGAACTAGAAGCCTTTCAGGTATTTTCAAGTAAGGTAGGAAACACTCATTGAAGAATCTCTTCTTAATTGTCAGTTTGATTTCTGGCATGAGTGGTTCTCCTTTGAAGATATTTCATTGGATCAAAACTAGGGAGGAAATGTCTTAAAAGTATGTGGTGCCTTGGAGGGGATCACAAGGGCTTTTGAGGGGAGGTTGGGAGGTGTCCTCCCTAGTTTTCATGCTATGAGGTTTTAATATCAGGAGGAGGGAAGCTGGCTAGGCTCCCCTTTGATGTCTTTTACAAACTTCTCGGATTCGTAAAAAGGTTCTCTTTTGTGGAACACTCGTAAGCCCCTTTAAAGCCCCTCGCCTTCTTTGTTTGTCGACTGGCTCATTCTGATTCATCAGTCCATGCGTTTAGGTTTGAAGGGCCTTAAAGGAAAGCACGAGTGTTCATCTCGCTTAATGGATTGGAGATGAACACCAAAGCTATTCCTCAGGAGGAAGTCAACCTCAGAGAGTTCTCTTCAGTTGATACTCATAGTATAACACGAAGGTAAACGTTAAGTATATAATCAAAAGATATTTTTATACACAGATTAGTATTTTTATGCACTAGAGGTTTCAAAATCCCCTAACGTCTCAGAAGCCCTAGAAGCCTGCATACAAGCAAGATAATAACTAAACCTCCTAAGACTCCCAAAACCTCACGAGAAGGCTCTGAGAGGCTGTCTGAGGCTTTAAAATA
This sequence comes from Bacillus sp. TH13, assembly GCF_016651175.1. Taxonomy (NCBI): domain Bacteria; kingdom Bacillati; phylum Bacillota; class Bacilli; order Caryophanales; family Bacillaceae; genus Bacillus; species Bacillus sp. TH13. The sequence continues at coordinate 63,625 of NZ_JAEKEJ010000021.1, forward strand.
CATCCCGTGAAGAATATCAAACTTCAATGTTGTCCTCTAATCCTTCGATGTCTACTACAATAGTTGTCTCCTGTTGAGTGATCTGTTTATCAACGAATAATCCGTGAGACTTACCGAGGAGCTCTAAGGCTTTTAAGGCGTCTCTGTTGTCCACCTTCTTGACTACTTTACTTCCCGAAGGGGTTACATGCTCATCGTACGTATCCTCTCGTGCAACGGCTGTGAGACGTGCCAGAACCTCTTGAGCTGAAGCGATCTGCCCTTCTCTGTCTCCACTTGAAAGCCATGACAGATAAGCTCGAGACTTCTCGTAGTTCGCAATCCGATAGATCGACTTAACGTGATAGCTGTACTTATTAGCCGTAGATTCATAGTTAAATTCACTAGCTACCAAGAATCTCAGAATCTCTCGATGCTTCTCTTTTAACTTTCGGAGATCTACTCCGTTATACTCTTTAGGGTCGTTGGGTCTTTTCTCAGTGTGGTCTACTTTTGGGGTTGCCATAAATGAATCTTCCTTTCTATTGAGGGGTTCTTGCGGAGTAACTTTAAAGGGGGTCGCCCGTTGAGGTTGGGCTTTGTGAGGTTGTTACTTTATAGATTTACTCTTAAGTATTCTTTACCGTTATGATTCATCTCTATAGATATATCTTTACTAACGGATATGCTTTTAAGAGTACATCAAGCTATTAGTACGAACGATAGTGAGGACAGAATCTTTAAAGTTAATACCTTGCGTTCACTTCATTCACGCTAATTTGTAAGATGAATCTTTAATGTATACTTTAAGGATTAATCTCTATAGAGAATTTAACATGAAAATTAACACTTGTCAAGAGAGATTCTTATGGATTTAGTTCCTGATAGTATCAAAAAACTTCTTGATTAACACTTATCAGCCTCGCCATACAGAATCCCTCGATTGACATACAGAAATGGCTTTCCGACATAAAAGCAAATCTGCCTATTAAGCTTCACTATTGAGTTTACTTCCCTACAAGTTTCTCAATTAAAGCGAATTGCTTCTTGATTAATTCACCTGAGTTTTCCGAGATGGATGCAACTTCTCCCCTTAAAGAAGATACCTCATCTTTTAATGAACTAATTATTTCTGTTAAAGAATTGATTTCATCTTTTAAGACGCTTATCTCTTCCTCTTTAGGCTGTGCTTGTTCAACTAATACATCATGATCCTTAACTAGTGTAGGTCCCTCATATTTAATCTCAGGCTTATGGTTGACAATAATTTCTTCAAAGGCCTCCACTTTCTTTTTCTGCTGATAGTCGTAAACTAAACGGTTAACATTAACTTCCTTATTAGTTATTATCTCTTCAGTATCTAGATTCAGGTACTTTAGCATGGTTTCTCCTTCGTCGAGGAATCTATTAAGGATTCTAATTCGCCCTCCTCCAGTCTCATGTTCAGCCCCAATGGCGTACTTCTTACTCTTTCTAAGTCTCTGTACAGGTTTCTTTCCCATTATTTTCATCCCTTTCAAGTATTTTACTTACATGTTTACCTTAACACATCGAAATACTCCTGTAAAGTTAACATTAAGTAAATGTTTAGTAGAATATTAAGTTAATCTAGTGAGTAATTTAATAAGTACAGACTCTAAAGTATGACAAAAACCAAAAAGAGACCACACTTAAGTAGCCTCTCCACATAAATTTAAAACTCTTTAGAATTTAAACATGCAAGAAATTTCTCGGTGTTAATCATCAACGGTAAATCTAACTGACTAGATTCCTCTAAAGTTTTAGGAGTTATTTAAACTCAATAACTATACGAGGCTTTACGTCTTTATCTTTATAATTATAAAGCACAATTCTATTTATAACACTTGAAAGTAATCTATTCAAGTCTTTATCTAACAATACTTCTCTGTTATCTAAGATATTCTTTAATGTTTTACTAACTTTTTCATACTCTTCAAGCTTATCGTCTACAGTTAACTCTTTAACTTCGGCAATCCTCTTGAATATGTGGTCTTTTTCCTTCACTTTTTGAGGTTTCATCTCCCCAAGCTCCTCCTCAGAGAGTAAATCATTCATAAACATGTAGTTAATACGTTTAAGTTGAGCTTCAATAGTCTTCAATTGAGATTCTAACGCTGCCAACTCTCTATCTTTAGAGTTTAGGTACATCGTTTTATCCTTTGTAAGTCTCTCAACTGTCTCATCTATAGAAGTTAAATACCTAGATAAATCCTTGAAGACATCTTCCATGACCTTCTTGTAAAGAATCCCGTGATTCTTGCAGAGAACTCCAGTAAGTAAGTCTCTCTTAGAACAGCCTTTGATTACTTTCCCTTTAGTAGGTCTCGTCTGAATAGCGTGAACTTTACCACAATAGCCGCAACGAACTAAACCTGAAAGAGAGTGAGTCCCCGCTTTGGCCCTATTAGGTTTCATTTTCTGAGATTCATATCTTCTCTGCACGGATTCAAAGAGTTCCTTTTCGACGATAGCTGGATAGATTCCCTCGTGACGGATATGTTCCTCTTCGGGACGCAACTTATATGTATTTCCATCCTTTATGAATTTCCTTAAAGTAGCATTCCCTAAGTAAATCTCGTTTGTTATGATGTCTCGGATAGATTTACCTCCAAAGGGCTTACCCATTGCTCCCCTGTAACCTCTTTTGTTCATCTCTAATGAAATGAAGTGAGTTCCTATTCCGTTAGCATACATGTGGAACATCTCACGAATTATAGGTGCTTTATCTTCGTCGATATCTAACATGCCTGTGTCTTTATTGTATACATAACCTAAAGGAACTCGTCCTGATGACCACCGCCCTTTACGTGCGGAAGCTTCTTTCCCTCTGATCATTCGCTTGGTTATCTGTTTATACTCATAGTTGGAGAAGATATCTTTAAAATCTGTCATGAGAGCATCGTTTTCGTCTCTAAGATTAGTTATCTTACCATCTGCGGTTACTATTTTCACGTCGTTATCTCGAAGTATTTTCATGATCAAAGAAGAATCATATCTATCCCTTGAGAGTCTGTCTACATCCATCACAAGAACAGCATCGTAGATATACTTATTAGTGACGCTGTCGAGCAATAATTTAAGCTGAGGTCTTTCAGATATACTCATAGATGACCCGATCTCTTCAAAGATTTCATACTTCCAAGAATTTCTCTCAGCTATCCCAGTTAAAACATTACGGTGATTCTCTAAAGATTCAGCATCTGTTAAGCCGTCTTCCGCACGGGATTTTCTTAAGTAGATTGCAACATTGTTGATCGTCATTTAACTTCCCCCTCTAAGCTCTATACTTAGAGGATATCACAGGTCTCTTATGGAAACAAGGCATGGCTACTATTTAAAATCCATTTTCCATCGAACGGAGCGAATGGTAATTCTGTAGGCTCGGAACCAGCTGCGATAATAAAGCTCTCTCCATCGATTACTTCTTCTTTATTTCCTTGTACAACTCGCACACGATGATCCGTTTCGAATTTCGCTTTTCCTTTTACAACTTTAATTTTATTTTTCTTCATTAAATATTGTATTCCTTGGACGAGTTGCATTACAATTTGTGATTTCCTCGCCTGTATTTGACCCCAATCAATTGAGATATTTTCTGTATTAATCGTAACTCCATAATCATTCGCTTTTCTCACAATGTCATGTACTTCAGCACTTTCTAACAGTGATTTCGTAGGCATACACCCAACATTTAAACATGTTCCGCCAAGGTCAGCTTCATCAATAAGAGTGACATCTTTGCCATTTTGAGCCGCGGTAATTGCTGCTACATAGCCAGCAGGTCCGCCCCCAATAACAACTAATTTACCCATTCTCTCACCTTCTCTTTATAAAAGAATTGTTATAGGTTCTTCTAAATAATGTTTAATTGTGCGTAAAAATGCAGCTGCTGGTGCACCATCTAATACACGATGATCAAATGTTAAACTTAAAGGTAGCATACTACCTTTTTTAAATTTTTTCCCTTTATATACAGGAACATGTTCAATTGCACCTACACCTAAAATACCAGTTTCAGGTGTATTTAATACCGGTGTAAAATATTCAATACCAAAGTTACCTAAATTACTAATTGTAAATGTCGTTCCGTGCATATCATCACTACTTAAGCTACCTGCTCGTGCCTTTTGTGCCACATTCTTAATCTCTTTAGACAACTCTACTAAAGATAAATTATTTGCAAAGCGAATAGCTGGAACGACTAATCCTTTTTCTAATGCGACTGCCATGCCTAAATGAACATGTTCAAATTGATGAATTGCATCATCTATATAAGCGCTATTCATTTCTTTATGCTCTCCAAGTGCTAATACAACAGCACGAGAGACGAAATCCGTAATGGTTAGTTTGTTATCATATCTTTTTTGTACAACTTCTGCTATTTCTTTATGTAAAGCAACTAAATCTGTTACATCTACTTTCATCGTTAACGTTAATTGTGCGCTATTTTGTAAGCTTGCGTGCATACGATTTGCGATTGCTTTACGCATACCAGTAACAGGAACCGCGTTATTTTCTTCTCGTTCGGATACTTCTGGAACGTTTTCTCTTACCTCAAGTGCTTTTAATACATCTGCCTTTGTAATCCTTCCCCCAGGACCTGTACCAACTACCACCTTGATATCCAGATTTTCAGACTTTGCAATTTTCTTCGCTACAGGTGAAATTTTGATTCGTTGCTTCGCCATTTCTTTCGCATAAGGTTCTGGATGTTGTACATTTTGCGCTTCTATATTAGATGTTTTTTCTTCTATAGCAGGTGTACTTTCCTTCATCTCTACTTTTTCATTCGGTTTACCGATGTAGCAAATTACAGTACCAGGCGGCACTCCTTCATCTTCACTTACAGCTATATCAAGTACCGTACCATCAGCTGGCGCTTCAATTTCCGTTTCAATTTTTTCTGAATTAATACTAGCGATCAGTTCTCCTTTTGCTACATTATCGCCTGCTTTAATATTCCAGCTCGTAATAATACCTTCTTTCATCGCCATACCTAACTTCGGCATTACAACTTCTACAGCCATGTGTCTCTCTCCCTTCTCATCGTTTTATTACACATGTAATAAAGATTGGTCTCCGATCATTTCTGATACAGTTTCAATTACTTTTTCTGGCGTTGGCAAATACAACTTTTCAAGTGGTGGTGAGAACGGAACAGGTGTATGTGGTGCTGTAATTCGTTTAATAGGTGCATCTAACAAATCAAAACCTTTATCCGCTACAATTGCCGCAATATCTGTTGCAATACTACATCTAGGATTCGCTTCGTCAATGACGATAAGACGATTTGTTTTTTCAACAGATGATAAAATAGTATCTTCATCAAGTGGTGATAAAGATCGCGGATCGATTACTTCTACTTCAAGCCCCTTTTTCGATAATTGCTTTGCAGCTGCAAGTGCTGTATGAACTTGCTTTCCGATTGCGACGATTGTTACATCAGAACCTTCACGTTTAATATCTGCTTTACCTAAAGGAATTGTATAATACCCTTCTGGCACTTCGCCTTTCATATTGTAAAGTGTTTTATCCTCAAAGAAGATTACTGGATCATCATCTTCAATTGCTGCTAATAATAAGCCTTTTGCATCATACGGTGTGGAAGGAACAACAACTTTAATACCTGGTATGCTCGTAAATAATGCGTACAAACTTTGTGAATGCTGAGCTGCTGCGCTAAAACCAGCGCCATGCATCGTACGTACTGTAACGGGTACTTTTGCTTTACCTCCAAACATATAACGGAATTTCGCACCTTGGTTTAATACTTGATCAAGACAACTACCGATAAAATCATTAAACATTAACTCAGCTATCGGACGTAATCCAGTTGCAGCAGCGGCCATCGCAGCTCCCATATAACCCGCTTCAGAAATTGGTGTATCCAATATACGATTTCGGCCAAACTCTTGTACAAGTCCTTTCGTAACGCCAAGCACACCGCCCCAAGCTTCATCATCTTGCAGGTGATCAACTTGTGCACCGCCTGCAACGTCTTCACCTATTAAAATTACATTTTCATCACGACGCATTGAGATTTTCATTGCTTCATTAATTGCGGTTGACATACTTACTGTTCTAGTCATAATTTTTCACCCTCCTCTTATTTGTAAGAAACGTATACATCTTTTAATAATTCTTCATCCTCTGGGTATGGACTATTTTCACTAAATTCAATGGATCTTTGTACTGCATCATCTACTGCTTTTTCCATATCAACAAGTTCAGATTCCGTTAATAAACCTTCATGAATTAAATGCTTACGAAAATTCACAATTGCATCTTTTTCATTTAAATGTTCTTCTTTTTCTTCTGATGTTTTATATGTTTGCGCTTCACCTTCGAAATGACCGTAATTACGATATGTCATACATTCAATAATTGTTGGACCATCACCATTACGCGCACGTTCCACTGCTTCTGCAGCAGCTTTATATACAGCTATAAGATTTTTCCCATCTACTTGAACACCTGGAATATTATAAGCTTTTGCACGATCGGCAATAGAATCACAACTTGAAGCATATTCAAATGTAGTTGCTTCACCATAACCGTTATTTTCTGCGATAAAAATAACCGGTAACTTCCAAATCGCCGCTAAATTAACCCCTTCATGAAATGTCCCTTCATTATTTGCTCCGTCACCGAAGAAGCAAACACTTACATCCTTTGTTCCTTTATATTTAGCTGTTAATGCTGAACCGCAAGCAAGTGGGAAACCGCCACCTACAATGCCATTTGCACCAAGCATTCCTTTATCTAAATCGGCAATATGCATGGAACCACCTTTGCCTTTACATAACCCTGTCGCTTTCCCGAAAAGCTCAGCCATCATACCATTTAAATCACAACCTTTTGCGATACAATGTCCATGACCCCTATGTGTACTTGTAATACTGTCACTATCCGTTAAGTGGGCACATACACCAACTGCTACCGCTTCTTCACCTGCGTATAAATGAACGAAACCTGGCAGAACGCCTTGCGCGAACAATTCATGCACCTTATCTTCAAATTTACGAATCTCTAACATTTTTTTATACATCCAACGAGCTTGTTCTTTCGTAATTTCATTCCCTTTACTTTCAGTTGTTTTTAACATGTTCAGCCCTCCTATTTTCTTGTTCGTCTGTTATATTGCAAGTACTATGCCAAATTCTAATCCTTGATTTAATAGGTTTTCTCTTTTCTTTCATAATAAAAAAGTGGACAAAATGAGACAGATGTCTCGTTTTGTCCACTTTTGTTCACCTAATTTGAGAACTATTATCTTATTCATTATCAAAGCTCTGCTGTAATTTTCGGATGTAAATAATTTGCCCAATATGATATGCATTATGAGTTGTTACATTCGCTAACACTTCCCACCACTTTGCAGAAACAGGAAATCCCACTACATCACTTTCAACCTTTTCTTCATTGATGAGATTTTGCCATTGTAACAGTTTTTCTAGTAGTTTTTCCCGTAATTCATCGAAAGTTTGATTATCTGAAAGCATAAAACTTTTGTTATTATCTCCTATAGCGGGTACTGCATTCACATTTGATTCTTTATACCTAGTTTGCCACGTAGAGTTCCAATACAGTAAATGTTGTACGATTTCAGCTATACTATTACTCTCTTCATTCGGTTTCCAGCAAGCTTCCCTCTCAGATAAATCCTTAACTGCATCGGAAAATGGCATATACCAACTAGGATCATTTGCATTCGCTAATAGCTGATCTGCTAATACATCTTTCACATGGACCATTTTTCTCCCTCCTGTTAAAAAGATTCATTTCATGACAAGACTCACTTCTCTAAATACGCTGAGTTTGTAAGATTTCCTCTTTTTAAACGCAATTCCAAACATATGCACATAAAAAAACCAAAAGCACCTAATCCATAAGCTGCTGTATAACCACTTTCTCCAATAATCAAGCCCGCAAGTCCTGGTCCAATCATTTGACCAACTGCATAGAAAACAGAAATAAAACTAATTGCCATTGATACATATTTCGGAGATACTTGCTTGGAAGCTGCAACTTGAATTAATAAAAGTATACCTCCGAGGCTAGAACCCCAAATCATTGCCGATACGATAAAACCAGTTATATTTCCAAATATAATTGGAACCATATCTCCTATAACAGCTAATAAAAGCGCAATACATAAACTCTTCTTTATACCAATCCGATCCGAAATAAATCCCCAGCCAGGTGCTCCTGCTATTGAACAAATACCAGCAATCGCATAAACAGTTCCCGAAATTGATGCTGAAATACCACTATCAATCATAAAACTAGTTTGATATAAATTTGGAATTAAATATACAACACCAACAATAAAATACATCCATGCAATGATATATAGTTCTTTCGTTTTCCATAAAAGCGATTTATTACTCCTTTTCCTCTCATCTTCAGTAACTTCTGGATTTTTCAAAACAACTGAAGCGGCGAATACAACGATACATGCAATAACGCCAAACAAAAACCATGCACCACGCCAACTATACTCAGGAAAGGTGCGCACGACATAAGGAACAATTATTCCACTAAATAGCATACCTATACCTGCACCGCTTAATAACAGCCCCATTACAGTTCCTCTTTTGTTTGGAAACCACCCTACCGTTATGGACATGAGTGGTGTATATACAAGAGCACTACCAGCTCCAGCACATAGCATACAAAAAGCAACTATCCAAAATGAAGAAACAAGCGCTAATCCCATTAAGCTTATCACGACCAGCCAACTGCCTATTAATAAAACGGATTTTGCACCAAAACGGATAGTAAATATTCCAGATGTTCCTACAGTTAATAAATAACCTAAAAAAAGTATAGTTCCTAGCATACCTGATTGAGCCGTAGACAAATGAAGTCCTTCCTGCATAAATGGCAGTATAACTCCATATGCCATACGGGCGAAACCAGTTGTTGTTATAATAAGAAAGATTCCTATTAATACAAATATCCAAAAATGACTTTCATTCCGCTCTTTCATTTAAATTCCTCCATAAAAGTTATTTCCAATTGGATGTTGATTGTAATTATAATGATTATGACAAAATACAACTACCAAATGGCGGAGGAGTTTACGGTATAACGGATTTTTAATACATACGCAAAATTTCAGAAGGTTTCATTCCATATTTCTTTTTAAATGACTCTGAAAAATGACTAATATTATTGTATCCAACAGCAACTGCCGTTTCGGTCACATTACTAGTTCCCGAACGCAATAAAAGCATTGCTCTTTCCATTCGCTGTTCTCTTAAATAGGAAAATGTGGACGTGCCAAATAATTCTTTAAAACCAATTTTTAATTTATAATCATTTAATCCTACTATTTTAGCCAATTCTAATAATGATGGGGGTGACTCCATTCTTTGAAGTAAAATTTCTTCAGCTTGTTTTATTTTATTCAAATCCTTTTTGGATAATTGACTCCTTTTATTTGCGTCACGATCATTAAGTAATACTTTCCCAAAGTATATAGAAAGCAATTCGAGCGCTTTACTTTCTATTTCGAGTTGATTAATACGATCCTTTTGGGGATTCTCTAACATTCTCTTAATAAGATTAGATGTTAGGGCATCAATAGGGGTTTGAAACTTTTTAAAAGATTGATTTCCTATTATAGTATGAAACTCATGACTTTTTTCAATAGCACAATTTAGCATAAAATGATTAAACAACTGTACAGGAATTCCAATTGCTAATGAATATAGTGGCGTTTCTTTTTCATATTCAAATAGAACTTCAAAGTCATTCATAAAATATAAATAGCTATTTCCAGCCATTAATTTATTTGTAGAGTGACCAACTTGTACTTCCCCGGATCCTTGTAAACAAAAATTAAGTTCCACCATTGCTGCATCCGATGCAAATTGAATACGATGTTTTTTATGAAACTGATAATTTGATAGCACTATTTCCATTCCAGAAAACGAGCTCCACCTTCGCACTTCACCCTTACCGATTGTTTTTGGCACATACATATATCTTTCTTCTACAACTTGTAACCCATGAAAATATTTATTAAAAATATCATGAAAACTGTTAGTCTCCATGAAATCCACACCCCTTTTATATACAAATTAAATTAATTGATAATCATTTTCAATTATAACAAATATCTTTATACAATAAATAGCTTTTACCTTTATATCTCGTTATGATAAAAGAAAAAGAAAGCGAGCCAACAATGAATAAAAAAATTGCAATTATTACTGGGGCTTCAAGTGGATTCGGCCTATTAACATCGCTTGAACTTGCGAAAAAAGACTATTTAGTCATCGCTACAATGCGAAACCTAGAAAAACAAGGAACCTTACTATCTCAAGTTACTAAACTCAACTTACAGCAAAATATAAAAGTTCAACAATTAGATGTAACAGATCAAAATTCTATACATAGTTTCCAATTGTTTTTAAAAGAAATTAATAGAATAGATCTCCTTATAAATAATGCAGGATATGCAAATGGGGGCTTTGTAGAAGAAATCCCAGTAGACGAATATCGAAAGCAATTTGAAACAAACCTTTTTGGAGCTATATCAATCACTCAGCTTGTTTTACCATATATGAGAGAACAAAGAAGCGGAAAAATCATTAATATAAGCAGCATTAGCGGCCAAATTGGATTCCCTGGTTTATCTCCTTATGTATCTTCAAAATATGCATTAGAAGGCTGGAGTGAATCGCTTCGGTTAGAAGTAAAACTTTTCGGAATAGACGTCGCTTTAATTGAACCTGGTTCTTACAACACAAATATATGGGCGGTTGGTAAACAACTAGCTGAAAACCAATCTGATACAACATCTCCTTACAAAGAATATATGGATAAAATACAAAAACATATTAATAGCGGTAGTGATACATTTGATAATCCGATAGATGTTGCTAATAAAATTGTAGAAATTGCTGAATCTAAGCGTACAAATTTACGATATCCAATCGGTAAAGGTGTAAAATTTATGATCTTTATGAAGAAGATTCTTCCTTGGAGATTGTGGGAACACCTTGTTTTGAGAAGCTTTAAGAAAATGTAATAAACTTTTTGAAAGAGGTGCTAATTAAATGTTAGGTTTACCGTATGGGAAAGTGTTTTTAGTGCCGTGGACTGAAGAATGGGAAATTGAGTTTATGAAAGAGAAACAAATCATTGAGGAACAAATTGGCGAACATATTTTGGCGATACACCATATTGGTAGTACTTCTATTCCACATTTAAGTGCAAAACCTATTATTGATATTGCAATTGAACTAGTAGATTATAAAGATGGTTTAAAGTGTATCAAAAAGTTAGAACTACTAAACTATAAATATAGAAAAGATGTACTGCCTGAACGATACTATTTTAATAAAGGAGAGCCACGAACTCATCAAATTCATATGTATGAACAAGGAAATAAATATTTAATAGAACAATTACAATTTCGAGATTACTTAATAGACAATAAAGCATCTCGTATACAGTATGAACAATTAAAAATTCAACTTTCACAAGCTAATCCTACTGATAAACATAAGTATGCAGAGGATAAAACAAATTTCATTACATTCATACTAGCTAAAATAAATGATTGAATGAAGAAGACAGAATTTCATACACAGAATAAGAAACCATTTATTCCTAAGTAAATGGTTTCTTATTCGTTAGTCATCTCGTTATTTATACTATCAATTTTTTTATTATATAGCAGGTGGAAAGAAGTAAAATAGTATCGAAGTCATAAAAATAAACGTAAATACCCCAATTACCGAAAATATATATTCTTTCGATTCTTTATCATACTTCCATTCCATCAATGCTCTTAAAATTAACGTCCCACCTAAATAAGTAAAAATGACATAAGCAATATTAACACTTTCAAATTTAAAGATAAATATAAAGCTAGTTATTAAATAAATAAAAAGTAGTCCTATTTCCAATTTTTTATGTAGACTATTTACATGTTTCTTATATCCCCAAAAACCACCCTTGGGCATATTCAATTTTTTTCTTAAAAACTTATCGAGAAAATAGACAGCTATACAAAAAACAATAGTTATAATCCAAAAAGTAGAAGCTCCCATTTTCACTCCTCCTATTATTTCATTTAATTATTTGAAATAAATTGGACTATATTACGGTTATCCTCTTCTAAATAACTTATAATTCCTTCAGGATATGTCGGCTTCTCCTGTAATTCCTCTAGACTTTTCCAAATTAATATAATATCCTCATGCTCTTTATGCCTTATTTCATTTGTAATGATTTTTTCAACAGTCCCCCAATGTATCCATGTACAATGATGACCTTTTTCGTTGTCCCACTCAAAAATGTGTTCATTTACAATTGCTAACTCTTGAACATCAACTTTCAAATCGTATTCTTCTATTAACTCTCGAATTATTGCTTCTTTTGACGTTTCACCAAATTCAATAGAGCCACCTGGAAAACGATAAAATGATTCATTTTCATCGCATTGTACAAGTACTTTAGAATGATCTTCATTTAAAATCATTACTTCAGCCCGTAAACGTGGTCTTATCATTTTCTCACCCTTTATTTGTATGACCATTCATCACCAATACGTATTATAGAATGTATTCAAAATAATACCTGTAATTATTAATAACGGAACAATTCCAAACGAAATAATATATTCTTTTGCTTTCCTATCATATTTCCACTGCATATATCCTTGAAAAATGTACAACGTCATAAAAAAGAAAATTGGTATATAAGTCATGTATATTGGATTCCACATTGAACCTATCATCATAAGTACTACATAAGAAATAATGATAATCCATTGTCCCCATTTATGTGATTGGCTGACATATTTACTATTCCATCCTGTTTGTCTCGGTATATTTAACTTCTTCCTCACGATTTTTTCTAAAAAAATTAAAATTATAATCCATAACAATAAGACAATTAGTTTCAAAAGAAACAGAAAGGCCTCCTCCTTTACCTTTTATCAGGTTGATCACTAGGATACGTGGCATTCTCTTTATTTTCAACGTCCCAACTAATTATAGTCGCACTATCACGTCCGAATTGATGATGAACGTGCTCTAATACATGATGAACACTTTCTTCAAGCTTTTTATTATTTCTGTTCATATTATTATATAGATTTAATGGTGTTTCATATCGGCGTTCCCCGCATTCTAATACTCCATCTGTCACCATTACAATTTGGTTCTTTCCAGTACGTAATTCACGAATACCTGATGAATAGCAAGGAACAGGTAAATCAAATGTGTTTACATTTCCAATCCATTCGTAAAAATGACGTTGATTTAATGCATATTGTCCTAGCTTATGTAACTCTTCATGAAATACATACACTAAACAATCACCAATAGAAAGCCACCATATATAATTTTCTTTCCTTACACATAGTAAGCAAGCTGTTTCACCTTTAATTTTTTTGCACTTTTCCTTAAATGAAGATGACTGAAAAATTGTCAGTATATGATTTTCAACAGATTGGAACACTGTATTAATTGGTTCATTCAAAATTACTTTTATATTTTCATATTCTTTTTCGATTGTATTTACTACTAAATCAACACTTTCTGCACTATTATGTCCATCTAATATAGCTGCAAATTCCCATTCTCCATTTGACCAAACTAATGCACCATCTTCATTCTTTTTAGCTCCAGCACTTATATTCCCGCCATATTTACCAAGTACAATATCACCATATTGCTTAACTGAAATTTTTCCTAAGCACATTTCTGTATTTCCAATCCTTGAATAATGTGTATTATTTGTTGTATGCATACTCATTTACCATATACTTACGTATCCTTTCGCATAGTTTTTTTATTTTCTCTTCGTCACCATATGGTGCATCAGTCCATTTCGCTATCTCGGTTGGTGACCAAAACTCTTTTGGTGTATTCGGATAACGCGGAATAATGTGCATATGCATATGTGGTACACCATTTCCTGAAACAAAAGTGTAAATATGCTCTGCACCTTCGCTTTCTTTTAGCGCTTTACTTACTCTACTTGTTATAAGTCCGAACGCTTTCGCTTCTTCATCTGTTAGTTCAGCGAGGCCAGGTACATGTCTTTTTATATCTATCATTACATAACCTAGGTATGATTCTTCACTATCCCAGTAGACATGTCCAACGTAAACGAGTTCATCTTCGTAAATAGCTCCACCTGGAACTATAATATTTCCTTTATGTTTTTCGCAAATGAAGCAGTTTTGTTCTACTTGATTGTTTGTTGACATATCCATCACCATCCTTTTCATATATAATATCACAAAAAAGGAAAAACAGGTTTAACATTCCGAATATTCATTCTTTTGATACTGCAATTTTGAAATGAATTTACACCTCATTATTTCTTCAAAAACGCAATCCCAATTATAATCCCAATCACAATTCCGATTACTAAATTATTTGTAAAGTGCCCTTGAAATACACCGATTACAACCCCTATACCGACACCTATTGCCAAAGCATCATTTCTTTTTTTATTTTTAGCCAAAATTGCATCTCCTCCCATCATTTCTCCCTAAACAACATGCACTCACTTAAATGTATTAATATACGCACTATCTCGCTTGAATCTTTTCAAAAAATGCACTTTAACTTCACATATAATATTTTCCATTTTCTGTACATACTCCTTTTATAATGAAAAAATTTCAAGTAACCATTAAATATATATAGGCATTTACTATAAGAAAGATCCGTAATTTATTGAAGGAGGAAAGATTCAAATGCATCCTCATTGGAATCCAAATATAAATCAACAGTATGTTTATTCCCCCATCCTGTAAGGACTACATTGCATCATGATTCACAATATATGATGCAGCGCATCGCTAGCCTTGAAAGTCAGTTAGCTAAATTAATCTCATTAATCGAAGAAAATAATCAATTAATTAAATCCATGGAACAACAGCAAAATCAAGTTTGTGCACCAGCTGGAGGTTTTGTTATCGTTCGTAAGTAAACTGGATGCAATAAAAAACACACTTTGTATTATAAAAGTGTGTTTTTTGGTCATTATTTTCTTTTCGTATGGAACCCTTGTGTAATTCGGTCTAATATAATTGCGATTACTACGATAGCTAATCCAGCTTCAAATCCCATTCCGATATTAACTTGTGTTACCGAGCGATATACATCAACTCCAAGCCCAGGAGCTCCTACAAGTGACGCTGTTACAACCATTGATAACGAAAGCATAATGCTTTGGTTCACACCAGCCATAATCGTTCCGGTTGCAAGTGGTAATTGTACTTTAAATAGTTTTTGTGATGCTGTGGATCCAAATGCATTCGCTGCTTCAATTAAATCTTCTGGAACTTGTCTAATTCCTAAGTCAGTAAAACGAATTGTAGGTGGCATTGCAAAGATTACCGATGCAATAATTCCAGGTACTACACCAACTCCGAAAAATGTAATCGCTGGAATGAGGTATACGAATGCCGGCATTGTTTGCATAAAATCTAATGTTGGTTTTAAAAATTTTGAAAAACGTTCATTTTGAGATGCTAATATTCCAATTGGAATTCCGACAATAATTGAAATAATAACAGACGTAAGTACGAGTGCTAATGTTTGCATCGTTTGTGCCCAGTAGTTAATATTTAAAATAAACAATAAGCCGATTAGTGTAAAAATAATTAATGATACTTTTCTCGTTGTGTACCAAATGAGGAAACAAAGGATAATAATCATCAATATGGCCGGTATTATTGTTAAAAAATTAGTGAGTAAATCAACGAATCCGCCGATAATATAAGAGAACCCTCGGAATATGCCTTCAAGGTGCTCATATAAACTTGCAACAAATGAGTCGACCCATTCTCCTAAAGGAATACGTGGTATATTATTCATCGTCTTTCACCTCTTCCTCAATGTTTCCTGCAAGAGCTTGAATGACACTTTCACGTTTAATAATTCCTCTTAGCCTTTTCTTCTCATCGATTACTGGTAACGGATATTTCATCTCCGCCATTTTTGCATATGTCTCTTCCAGTAAAGTATCTAAATACACATGCGGAATATCATTAAGTAATAAATCAGCAATCGGCCATTGTTTTTGAACTGCTTTACTCGCATCATCCGCGGTTAATATACCTAAAAACTCATACTTTTTATTGACAACATATACAGTTGAAACACCTGCATTCCTCATAATTTGAAGGGCTACACGTGGTCCACGATCAATTAATAAAGTTTCTGGTCGTTTTAATATAGATTCCGCTGTAATTACTTTTCCTAAATTCACATCCGCAACAAACTTTTCTACGAATTCATTAGCGGGGCTCATCATAATTTCTTCTGGCGTTCCAATTTGGACAATTTCTCCATCTTTCATTAATGCGATACGATCCCCAATTCGAAGCGCTTCATCTAAATCATGTGTAATAAATATAATCGTTTTTTCCATTTTATCTTGTAACTCTAACAATTCATCTTGCATTTCTTTTCGAATAAGTGGATCTAATGCACTGAATGACTCGTCCATTAGTAATACATCTGGATTATTCGTTAGTGCTCTTGCGATTCCAACGCGCTGCTGCATACCACCACTAAGTTGACTTGGATAATTATCTTTATGATGATCGAGTCCTACTAACTGTAGCGATTCTAACGCTTTTTTCTCTCGCTCTTCTACCGAAACCCCTTGTATTTCTAAACCATATGCAACATTTTGTATAACCGTACGATGCGGAAATAGAGCGAACTTCTGAAATACCATACTCATTTTCGTTCTTCTTACTCTCCGTAACTCTTCTTTTCCCATCGTTGCGATGTCTTCACCATCTATGTATATATGACCTGCAGTTGGTTTAATCAATTGATTTAACATACGAACTAGCGTAGATTTCCCGCTACCAGACAAACCCATAATAACGAAAATTTCTCCAGAGTATACCTCAAACGTTGCTTTTTTTACACCAACGTTCATTCCTGTCTCTTTTAAAATTTCCGATTTGCTTTTCCCCTCTTTTAATAAAGAAAGGGCTCTTTGCGGATGTTTCCCGAATACTTTTGTTACGTTTTCAACACGCACCTTTGTATTATCCATGTCACTACTCCTTTTCTACCCATCTATTCACATAGTGTTGCGATTTTGCAAAGAAATATTACATAAAAATGACATTCATAAGATTTCTTTAAAATTCTCGTTTCCGTTCATAATAAGAATGCTTACTTATACATTTATTTTATAAGGCAAACACTACTTAGGAGGTTTTCGATGCGAAAGAAAATTTGGTTTATATGCCTTGCATTATTTATTACTATGATTTTCACTTCATGTAATGCAACAAATGCAAATTCGAAAGGAAAAATTAAACTTGGTGTAACAAGTTGGAAAGAAAATATTGCAACTGCAAACATGTGGAAAGTTTTATTAGAAGAAAAAGGCTACAAAGTTGAGCTCATGTATTTAGAAAAAGCCGCAATTTGGACTGGTGTCGCTCGTGGTGATGTTGATGCGAATTTAGAAGTATGGCTACCCGTTACGGATAAGCCGCTAAACGATCGTTATAAAGATGATATTGTCTTAAAATCAAAATGGTACGAAGGTACTGGACTTGGTCTAGTCGTACCTTCCTATGTGAAAAATATTAACAGTATTGAAGACTTAAATGCTCATAAAGATGAATTAGATAATAAAATTGTCGGTATCGAACCTGGTAGTAGTCTTATGAATTTAACGAATAAAGCAATGAAAGAATATGATATAAAACTAAAACTTGTCCAATCCTCAGAAGCTGCGATGATGAGTGAATTAAAGAAAGCATATACGAAAAAGAAACCAATCGCTGTTACGCTTTGGAATCCGCATTGGGGTTTTTCAGAATTTGACTTAAAATATTTAAAAGACCCTAAGAAAGTATATGGTGAAAAAGATGACATTTATTACTCCGTTCGTAAAGGTTTTGAAAAAGATCACCCAGATGTTATAAAATACTTTGATAAATGGAAAATGACCGATGAACAACTTGGTACGTTAATGGTCACGTTAAATAAAACAAAAGATCCTGAAGAAGCTGCGCGAAAATGGATTAAAAAAAATCAAGCATTAGTTGATGAATGGGTAAAAGATTAATAAAAAGGCTAGAGAATTAACATATCCTCTAGCCTTTTTCATCTTATTTTTTCGTAACAACATCATCTACAATTCCATATTCCTTAGCTTCTTCTGCGGTCATAAAATAATCTCTTTCTGTATCATGCGCTACTCTTTCAATCGGTTGGCCTGTTTTTTCTGCAATCATTTTATTAATATCATGCTTTAACTTTAATATCCTTTTTGCTGTTATTTCAATTTCTGTTGCTTGCCCCTGTGCACCACCAAGCGGCTGATGAATCATAATTTCACTGTTAGGGAGCGCAAACCGTTTTCCTTTTGCTCCTGATAATAATAACAATGCACCAAATGATGCCGCAAAGCCCATGCATAGCGTTTGTACATCTGGTTTAATTAAATTCATCGTATCTAATATTGCAAAACCTGCTGTCGTTGAACCTCCTGGGCTATTGATGTATAAATATATATCTTTTTCTGCATCTTCTGCTTCTAAAAATAATAGTTGAGCTACGACACTACTCGCTACTTGATCATTAATTTCTGAACCGATAATAATAATGCGGTCTTTTAATAGCCTTGAATATATATCATAGGAACGT
The DNA here is from genome assembly GCF_016651175.1 of Bacillus sp. TH13. Classification (NCBI taxonomy): domain Bacteria; kingdom Bacillati; phylum Bacillota; class Bacilli; order Caryophanales; family Bacillaceae; genus Bacillus; species Bacillus sp. TH13. The sequence goes on from NZ_JAEKEJ010000021.1 coordinate 82,290, forward strand.
TCTCCTAATTTTGTTTGTTCTACTACATATGGAATTGCATTCATTTTAAATCCCTCCAATACTTGTTATGCAACGCAAAGCATACAACTGTAGGAAGAAGGTTCTTTCACACTAAATAATAAGACTGGCTGTTTAGATGGTAACTTAGTAAAATCTATTGTCGGAAGAAGTTTCGTTAACAATTCCGGTCTTTCCTCACGAATAGACGTTACAACAACTTCAATATCCTCTGTGAATTCGACTATCTCGATCCCTTCTTCACTTACAGTTTTCAGCCTATTTCTACTCCGAAATAAAGAAGCTTTCACTGCACCTTCTGATACAGAACACAATTTAGCAATATCAGCGATACTATATTGAAAAACATCTTTTAATAATAAAATTGCGGATTGCTGTACATTTAATGAAGACAATACTTTCCCTACCATTTCATGCAAATCTGCAATGTTCTCATGTGGTTCTTCAAAAGTGATTTGTTCTCTTATTTTTTCATGAACAGACTTAGACTTCATCTGATCTAACCAACGATTTCTAGCTATTTTATAGACGAGTGTCATACAAATATCTTTATTTCTATATTTTTGAAGCACTTTACACACTGTTTCTTGGGCGAGATCTTCTCCATCCCATTTGTTTTTCGTTAAAAAAGTACAGTATCTTTTAGCTCTCCATATTGTTCAATTAAAAAATTTATATTTGAATGATTCATATCGATATGGTTCTTTAAAACATGAGTTACTTTTGTGCACAAAATAACCACTCCTTTTCAGCGCTTACTTAATAAACGATTCTACATTTAAAAAAGTTACGGGGATATAAAAAAATAATGTTTATGTTCAAGAATTCGCGGTCATAAATATGTTATGTACAATTTTACGTGAGGAGGAACAAATTTGCCAAAATTAACAATTGAAGGTGCGGGAACTTTTGATGTGAAAGAAGGAACAAAGTTAGTACTAGCAATTGAAGATAGCGGTGTCAACATTCTCCATCGTTGCGGCGGGAATGCACGTTGCACAACTTGTAGAGTAGAAATACTAGCAGGTGATTTCTGTGAAGCGAGTGCGAATGAGAAACATGCAATGACGGAAAAAGGGATTGAAGATCATTTACGATTATCTTGTCAAATGCGTGTACATAAAGATATAGTCGTTCGTCCGGTACTTACAGTTGAAAATTCAAGTCTTGATGCTGGGCCACGTCCGGCGGAGTAAAGCGATGAATTTAAAACAACTCGCTGGCGAATATGCTGCTAACTTTGTAAATGATGGCATGAAGATTGGGCTTGGTACAGGTTCTACTGTATATTGGACAATACAAAAATTAGGTGAGCGTGTAAAAGAAGGATTATCATTTCAAGCTGTACCGACATCAAAGGAAACTGAAGCATTAGCACAGCAACTAAATATCCCCCTAATTTCGTTAAACGACGTACAAAGTCTTGATCTTACAATTGATGGAGCGGATGAAATTGGTTCAAATTTACAACTTATAAAAGGCGGTGGTGGTGCATTACTTCGTGAAAAAATCGTTGCCTCTTCCTCTAAAGAACTAATTATCATTGCTGATGAATCGAAACTTGTAACACATTTAGGTAATTTTCCATTACCTGTTGAAATCATCCCTTTTTCATGGAAACAAACCGAAAATAAAATTCAGTCTTTAGGGTGTCAAACAACATTACGTTTGAAAAATAATGAAACCTATATAACCGATAACAATAACATGATTATCGATTGTATATTCTCTAATCATATTTCTAATCCTGCCCATTTACACACCCAATTAAAAATGATTACTGGTGTAGTTGAAACAGGATTGTTTATAAGTATGACGAGTAAAGCAATTATCGGCACTAAAAATGGGATAAAGGAATTGTAATAAAAGCTGACTTTTTAAAGTTGGCTTTTTAGTATGTTCTTCTTCTCTTAATAGCACTTTATTATGATATACTATGAAAACACAAGCTAATTACACTAGAAAGGACTGAACATTTTGCAATCCAAACTTATAACAGAACTTGCTGATTTAGAAACTGCCTTTCACATTCGAAAAGAAGTATTTGTAAAAGAACAAGGTGTCCCTCTTGCAGATGAATTCGATACATTCGATGAAATCGGAGAGCAATGTAAACATATTTTAGTTTATTATCATGAGTTTCCTGTAGGCACAGGGCGTATACGATTTGTTGAGGGCGCAGGAAAATTAGAACGTATTTGTATTTTAAAAGATTATCGTACATACGGATTAGGTAAAGTCATCATTCAAACCTTAGAAGAACTTGCTCGTAACGAACAAGTTACAAAAGTGAAGCTACACGGTCAAACACAAGCTGAAGGATTTTATAAAAAATTAGACTATGAAACTTCTTCTGATATATTTATGGAAGATGGCATTCCGCACATACTTATGACGAAAGTGTTATCATAATAAAAAGGGTAGTATATGAATCTTATGTATTCATACACTACCCTTTTTATTAATAGAAAAGTGAATTCTCAAGATTCCCTTTTGCATCAAAGCCCATCATCTCTTAGTTCATACCTAGGTAAAGCTTACACTGTTTTCCATAATGATAATGCATAAATCCAGTTTGGATCACCATTTCCTTGATAACTCTGGACTGCTTCATATACTTTTCCTTCGTGTAGAACTCTATCTCCCTTTTTATATGCTTTTTTTGCATCCCACGCTTCATGTGAAGCGCTTTCAGTTTTTGTAGTAATTGTGAATATATCACTCTGTACGGATTCATTTCCAGCTACATCAACAGCTTTCACTACATATTTATAAGTAGTATTAGCAATCAGATTTTTATCCATATAAGAAGTTGTATTGGATGTTGCAATCTTTTTCATTGATCCTTCTATTTCTCTATAAATATCATAATGGTCTACACCAATGTTATCGTCAGATGGACTCCACATTAAATCCACACTTGACGCTGTCGTTCCCATACTATGTAATCCTTTTGGTTGTGTTGGTCCTTCTGTATCAGGAGTCTCAACTGTTGTTTTTACTGTAAGCGCTGTACTTTCTTTCGATACATTTCCAGCTGCGTCAATTGCTTTTACAGTATAAGAGTATTTTGTGCTTGGTTGTAATTTCTTATCAATAAAATGAGTGCCTAGTACTGTATCGATCATCTCTCCGTTACGGAAGATTTGATATCCTTTTACCCCTACATTATCCGTAGAAGAGTTCCATGTTAGTTCTACACTATTCGCTGTTACTTTTTTCGTCTGAAGTCCATTTGGAATACTTGGCGCTTCTATGTCTGGTTTCACATCATTAATAAGATTAACATCAATTACATTATAGAATGCATTTGCTGTATCAGCTACATCCCATACTGCTAAAATCACATGATATCCACTACGATCAGTAGGTACATTGATTTTATGAGTTAAATTATTTGAAGCTGCAGAACCATCATGTTGTACAGTTCCAATTGGTTCAAAATCTGCTCTTGTTAGCGCTTTATTTGAATTCCATCCTTTTTTAGTAATATAGTAATGCCACTTGCTCGTTAAGTGAGGCGCAGTATACTTCCAAGTAAATGTATTCTCCCCACCAGTGATTGTATTTTTAAACCAACGATTTGCTGTTTGTTGATCTAAAATACCGCCAAATTTTCCGCCTGCAGAAGCGATTTGTCCATCAACTGGACCACCTTGTGGGAACCCTTTTGGAGCTTCTAAGCTTTGCGGTTCATACATAACACTTCCGCAGTTTACATTTAGTGCACCATAAGTTGGACTACATAAAGCGGATCGACTACCAGGCTTTTCAACAAAACCGTGCGCATAAGCATTTTGCGGAATAAGGGTCGTACTAATAATTCCAGCTGTTAATGCTACAGCTCCTAGACTTTTTTTGTTCATTTTCATGTTTTGTAGTTGTTTTAAAAATCGATTATTCATATTCATGTCTCCTTCTTGTTATACTTTGTAGTAGAATGTGGGCTTTGATGTAAAAGAATAACAAGAGACAAACTTGTACCGATGTATGTGTTAATTATGCATACACCGCAGTGAAAATATATTTTTTCTTGTGAAATATTTCACTTTATGAATATATCATGACATAGAAATCACCTAAGCATGTGCAGAAGTTGTGCAGAAACAGTGAAATTATTACTAACACGTAAAACTAAGTCATAACATTTTAAAATAAAAACTGAATATATTTATCTATCATCTTTACTTCATAATTGACAATACATTTAACTGGTTAACTTTTATTCTTGCACTTATATCTCTCAGTGCCTTAGTTTTAACCATACTAGATATTAAAAATAAGAATTATACAGTTAAATAAAAATTTTGCCCCCACTTGAAAAAATGGTGTAGCTGTCATATCTTCAAAATTCACATTTAGTATTTTCATTCTTTCCATATTATCAATTCCTCGCTTCATATAACAGAAAAGTATCTATATAATCTAATATAGATACTTTTCTAATGTATAATTTCATTTTTTATTGACCTACAAATGTAAAAATTTCATCAACAGCTTGCTTATATCCACCTGATTTTCGGAATGATTCCTTCAAATTCAAAGCAGCTTCTTTATATGAAGGGCTATTTAATACTAGTTCCACATTTTCACGTAGTTGATCCTCGGTTATATCTTTCATATGTAACTGAACTCCTATTCCAAGACTCTCCACTTGTTTTGCGATTACTGGCTGATCTGCACTTTGCGGTATTACAACGAGCGGAACCCCGTTATACAGTCCTTCATGCGTACTGTTCATCCCGCCGTGTGTAATAAATAGTTTCGTATATGTAAGCAGTTCAGTTTGAGGCACATAATTTTTCACAATGAAGTTTTTAGGAATTTCACCTAGATCACTTATTTTCGTTTTATTACCAATAGACATGACAATTGTATGCTCACTATTCTCAAAGGCCTTCATACAAAGTTTATAAAAATCAAGCGCTTCATTAAAAACAGTACCTAATGAAATATAAATCGGGCTTTTTTCTTCAATTGAAATAAAATCAACGTCTTTGTTTTTTACTTCTGCAGAGATAGATGGTCCTACAAATTTATATGTTTCATCAAACGTATCACCAAAAGGCTGGAACTCCTTAATTGTATACACAATAGTAAGGGGTGCAGGATTACAGAAAACTTCATACGGTGATTTTATTTCAACACCATATTTTTCAGCAATCCCTTTTGCTAAGCTTTGAAAATCATTATGGATTCTATCCTGAGCTTCCAGCGGGATATTTTTCGAAAGATAACTTAACGTTTGTTCAAAAGATTTTTCATCCTGCGCAAAAGACGTACATGAATTTATGGCTGGCAGTTTAAGAATTTGAGCAATTAAGTGCCCACAGCCAAACATAGAATCATGAATTATGTAATCAAAATGCTCACCTTCAATTTGTTCTAGAACACTAGGTATAACAACATCCGCTGTATGTAGAAGGCCGTTTATTCTTTCCTGTAAATAATTTCTGCCTCCAGATAGAAACGCTTTTATAAATTTTTGATCATCAATCGTTCGTACAGTAGCACCTGTCTTCTCGATCCGCTCCCTGAAAGCTTCTATTGAAAAATAAACAACCTCTTCACCGCGAGAAATCAATTCTTCTACAACTGGCAAAGTTGGATTTATATGTCCTTCTGATCCAGCGTTAATAAATAAAACACGCGCCATTATAAACACTCCTTACGTTAAATCATTCCTATGTTGGCAAGAGTATGGATCCCCTTCGTATCATATTCCTGCTAAATTGACCTAGCAAGTCTAAAACCGAGATCATCTATATGAAATGTAGGATGGCTTCGACGACGACAAGTAGCGCCGCAACCTCTCGCTGCCTCCGCCCAACTACCTCCACGAAAAATGCGGTATGATCCGTACACTTTTTCATCATACAAATCATAGCACCATTCCCAAACGTTCCCTAGCATATCATAAAGTCCCCATGCATTCGGTTCCTTTTGGCCAACGTCATGAATTTGTCCATTTGAATTTTCATTATACCACGCTATATCATGAAGTTTCCCGTATGTATATCCGGTTGTACCTGCTTTACATGCATATTGCCACTCTGCCTCAAATGGTAATCGGTAGCCATTTGAGTCTAAATTATATCTAACAGTTTGACCACCATCACTAATAGAATAATATTCTTTTAATCCCGCTTTTTTTGAAAGTACATTACAAAAAGCAATTGCATCGTTCCATGATATATTTACAACTGGTTTATAATTATTTTCAATATTATTTGAGGTACTATTTGTAATAGCATCATATAGTTCCGTTGTTACAGCATACTTTGCAAGAAGAAATGGTTGAATTTGTACTAGCCATTCTTTTTTTAGTCGATCATCTCTTAATACTACCTCTCCAGCTGGAATATTGACCATTAATGAATCGATTATTTGAATTAAATCATTAGTCATTTTCTATTCCTCCAAACGTTCATTTTATATGAACTTATAGTCATATACTCATTACAAAATACAATTTTCAAAAAGCGTTAAATTTTTCATAATAAAAAACGATTAGTTTTATTAAACTAATCGGTAAGATCCACAAAGAATTGTTGTGTCACATTCTATTATTATATGTGCTCTAAAAATTTCCGAACCTCATTTGGAGATTTTAAAACAATAACCTTTTTCTCTTCGGACAATTGCTCTAACCCTTTTAAAATTGTAGGTCGTTTAGCATTAGGATATTCCCATATCCATTTAAAAAATTGCAAATCAAATCTTTCTTCACATCCCACTCCCATATCCGGTCTAGTTTTATTTCGATATTTTACAATTCTTTTAAAAGCCCTATAAACACAAATTGTTCTATGAATATCAAGGAAGATAATTGTATCAGCTGCATTCAGTCTTATACCCATCGTCCCGCCGTAATTCCCATCAATAATCCATTTCTCATCTTTAATTAAGTTATTTTGAACTGTTATTTGTTCTTCTCTCGGAACACCTTCCCAATTCGGTTTCCAAAATAATGCATCAAGATGATGCACCTTAATATTTAATTTATTCCCTAACTGCCTTGCTAATGTAGATTTTCCTGAACCACCAGAACCAATTAATATTATTTTTTTCATACCTTTACGATACCTTCTATAACTTCTTCAATATCTTCCTTATTAGCAAAAATCCAGAAGAACATTTCTTCATTTAACTTTAATAAATCTGGTAACTGTACAAAATAAGCAATAAAGATAATTTGAATTGAAAGCATAACATACCAAATGGCTTTTAGTTCTTCTTTCGTTGAATCATTTTGTTTATAATAACCTTCAAAGACTTTGCTAACGATATGTAACCATTTCCCTCTTAATCTTTCATCACTAAATAGCCCGCTTAATATACTTGTACAGCAATAACATAAATCAAATGTTTTTACATTATTTTCTAAATTTTCGAAATCTATAAACCCTTCCAGTTTATCATCTTTAAAGATTACATTTGATAGATGCATATCACGATGAATAATTTGTCTCGGTAATGGATGGACCGTTTCCTTAAAAGCTGTGTGCATTCGCTCCATCTTTTGAATTACCTCTCGATGAACATGCTCATTCTTTTCTAAAATCGGTATAGCCCATTCAAATACCGTCTTATATAAATCTCTTTTTATTAACTCATGGTCACTATTCACCGAATGTAATGCTTTGTGCAGATTAGCTATTTCTTCTCCAATTGTACTTGCTAGCCCTTCCAGCTTATTCGTATCTTTTATTTCTAAAACACTTCCGGCAATATACTCATATAAGCAATAATATTTTTCTTTATATAATACATATCGTTCATCATTTTCTGTCTTTACTACTCTCTGTACTTTAATTCCCTTTTCATACAGTTGCTCCAAAACATCGAATTCAACTAGAAGTTGCTTTATCGATCCCGTTCTCTTTAAAATATACTCTTTATTCTTGCATATAACCTTCGCTGCTTTTGGTTGAATTACAGTAACTGTGACATGTTCATTTTGAAACCAAAACTTTGCAATTTCCAGTGTTTGTTCCATTTACAAATACCCCTTTTACCATTCTTATTTCTTCCGAAAAATAACCTCACACAGTATCCCCACTCCAACACCAATTGTATAAGCCACTAAATCACTCCACAAAAAACCGTATCCCAACACGAGTCCGCCCAAAGTCGTTGCACGAATGTTATCTATCCATTCCGCATGATACAATTGGCTCACTTCAATCCCGTAGCAAAACATTAAACTAATAAAAGCCAACTTCTTCGTTTCTGTTTTAGGAAACAAAAATCCAAAGCCAGTGAAAATCATTAATGCCCATAAAGCATCACCTAAGTAATCATTTAATAGATGTGGTAGTGCAAAAGCAAACTTTCTTGAGCTAAGACCTAAAATAATAACAACTATAGTAAATAGTGCATATAATACTCTATTTCGTTTCTTATTCATTTTAAAGTCTCCTAATATATAATGTAAAACTGTAAATAGCTAGTAAAACAAAGTTATTTTACTAGCTATTTATTAATTGCTTTTATGATAAGAAAATGTGGATTCATATTTAAATAATGATATGATTTTTCGCTTACTTCTTTCATTTTTTCAATTGCCTTCGGTTCCACTATCTCTTCTAATACAAAATAATTTGTAGTTTCATTTATTATGTCTTGTAATGACCTTCTGAAAAACTTGACTTCAATAGTAATATTCGGTTTAACCCAAGTATCTATTAATAACTGTTTTTCAAAATAATTTTCACATGGAAACTTTGTGAAATCCATAAAAGGATGATGAGTAGAATAAATAAGTTCTCCACCTGGCTTCAATACACGACGAAATTCTTGAAATACTTGATTCCAATTTTCTAAGTAATGAAGAGTTAACGAACTTACAATCACATCATACGTACTATCTTCAAATGGCAATGTTTCTTGCAGATCATGACAAAGGAACGTTGCTTTGTCCCCTATACTTTCTTTCGCGGCTTTTACCATTTCAGGACTTACATCAATTGCTGTAACATTTGCTCCTCTTCCTATGAATTGAGAAGTATACCATCCAGCTGCACATCCAGCATCTAGTATCTTTTTTCCTTCTAGTTCCTTTGGAATAAGCTCCATCATCGCCGGTCTTTCATAATAACTGTTATATGGATTTGCGAAATCTAGATTTTCTTTATATGTACTCGCTAATTTATCATACGTATCTTTAATCGAATCTTTCATTACACACACTCCTAATACATATTAATCCATTAACTCCTGCTGCTTTTTCTTTGAAAATGATTGTAGTACTAAATCATACGACCAATCAATCATTTTATTTATTTGCTCCTGTTCTATACCCTTATGAATATAAACGGTATTCCAATGTTTTTTATTCATATGATACCCTGGAATAATTGTTTCTGGATAATCTTCTCTTATTCTTAATGCGACTTCTGGATTACACTTCAATGTAATCGCAGCTTTTTCACCTTCTTCATGATTTACTATCGCAAATATTTTATTATTAAGCCTCATACATGTTGCACTCCAACCATCTGGAGAATCTTCTGTCGCTTTTCTTTTCGATAAACAGTACGCTCTTGTTGCATTCATTTTAATTGGCACCTCTTTATTCTTTCCCTATTTGATTACGGTGCATCACAATTTGCTTCGTCGCTTCAAATTGCTGCTCACCGTAAAACTTTATTAGCTTCTCTCCGCAAAATAGACTAACAATATCAATATGAGATATTTCTCGAAGTAATATTGTAAGCACCTTCTCTCCAATACCTTTACTTCTTACACTCTCATGTACGACAACATCTTCAATGTACGCTCGAAAAACACCATCAGAAACGACTCTAGCAAATCCAACTAATTCATTTTCTTCCCATACTCCAATGGCTATGCTATTCATTAACATTTTTTCAATATCGACTTCTTTTCTTTCTGGCCACCAACCGACAGAATCATAAAGTTTTTTTATTTTTTCTGCACAGATTGGTTGTTCTTGTTGCAATTTATACGTGTACATATGCTTTCTCCCATCAACCAGTATACATAATATTATTATCCCGCTATTTGCCGGGCAGTAAGACCCCACCTCAAAATCCAGCGAAAGTAAAGAAGTTAGATGGGGGATCGGGCTGTCCGTAAAACCCCCACTGATTAAAGTTTCACTTTATAATCTCTTTTCAAAAAAGTACTGACTATGACCTTTCGGGTGATCTTCAACGATACCATACTCCCTATAACCGTGCTTTTTATAGAATTCTGGTGCTTGGAAACTAAATGAATCTAGCAATATTAATCTACACCCTTTTTCCTTCGCAATACCTTCAATTTTATGTAACAGTTGACTGCCATAACCGTCATAACGAACTGATTCATCAACCCATAAAAAGTCGATATGAAGGTGATAAAAATACATCGTACCTGTTACGCCACCAAAAATTTTTCCTTCTTCATTTTTTACTACAAGACTTACTTCTTCCATCGTCTGTCTTGCCTCACCTGTTAAGATGGACATATTATATTGAATAACTTTATTTTTAATATATTCTCCTTCAGTACGTGTACCGTTCTCTATATGTTTCATATACATTGCTTCCTTTCAGCTTAGTAAGCTACATTTTATTCTTTCTCTTTAAAATACTAATACATACGAATCCACCATATGTAACAAAGCATGAAAAGCCAATTATCCCTGGTACAGAGACATAGCCTATCCTTATGTAACTTATAACTGCAAAACAAGCGATAGACAATAAAATAGATGACCAAAATATAAGAGTTGCTTTTCTTCGTCCTTGTTTTGATTTACTTTCTTTCTCTTCAGAAACACGTGTGCCAAAAAGCAATACAATACAAATAAGGATCGCTGCAAAGTAAATTGTATCTAATGACAGATTATGATCGTAAATCGCGATTCCAACTTCCATAGCGATAATCGTTAAAATTAAAATGATAATCGTTGAAGTTTTTAAGTTTCTCTTCAATTGTTCACCTCTAGCATGCTTTCACTATATTCTTTGTATATGTACTTTAAAACTACTGCAAAAGCTTCATCTACCTCTCTATTTTCACGGCGATTCGGTAAATCTTTTCCCCCAATCACATAAAGAAGCGGAAATTCGTTAAACATTCCTATTATGCCAATATTTATTGTAGCTGTGAGCAATCCACCTGTCATATGAGCTAAATGATAATATGGGATTTCTTCATACTCTCCTTGTTGTCTTACCATGCCACTAATAATTGGTTCCCATAATTCTGGTTCTGATTTATAACCTTGAAAGATTTGTATGAAAAGGGCAAGAACTTCATTTAATTCTCCAACATTTTTCTCATCTCTAGCATTCTCTTGTATATGAATTTTTGAAAAGTACGTTTGTGCATACATTTTCACAGCATCCCATCCACCACAGTGCATTACAACTGACTGTGCAACGTAACTATCATGACAAGCTATCATTACCTCTACCGCTTGACTAAGTGTTAAAGAAGTTCTTCCTTGTAAATGCGGATATAACTGCGCACTATCTTCATGCGGATTAAATTTAATGTGATGAAGTATATCATTCCAATTATGTTTATTTTCCTTCACCATTTGCGTTACTACAAATCCAATGACTAATTTTGCTGCTGATGCTAACGGAATATTTAATTCACTATTATATGAAGCAACTATACGATTGTTTTTTGTAGAATAAATTGCCATTCCCACATAATTAGATTGTACCTCTTTTATTTTATTTATGACAGTTTCCATTTCCACCCCTCTTTTCATATCGTTATATTAACTTCTAATAATTCAATATTGAATATAAAAAACCTTTTCATCAGCTATTAAAATAAGAAAAAGGTAGCATGAATTTTTTCTTGCTACCGAAAAATATTTATCCTTCTATAGGATTTTCAGGACCGTTAAGCTCCAGCTCGATAAAAAGCTAAATCTAGCCATTTATTAAACTTATAACCAGCTTTTTTATTGTCCCTGCATGAACAAACCCATAGTTTTGATGCAAGGCAATACTTTTCTCATTCTCTGCATCAATTCCAGCAATTAAGGTCATATACTCTCTTTCCTTCGCAATTTTGATTAATTCTTTCATGAATGAAGACCCAATGCCATTTTTTCTATATGTCTTATCTACATACACAGAATGTTCAACTGAATATTTATAAGCGGGCCACGCTCTAAATGGGCCGAATGTCGCAAATCCTACTACTTTATTATCTAATTCGTATATGAAAATTGGATACCCTTCGGCCTTTTTTTGTTCATACCAATCTACTCTATTTTCAAGGGTTACAGGTTTATACGCATATACAGCTGTTGTATAAAGTATCGCATCGTTATAAATATCTAAAATGTATGCTAAATCTCTTTTCGTTGCTTCCCTTATCATTGTTTTCTTCCTTTCATCATGTTCATCTTATTTCACTATCTTTTTAATAGTTTTATTTTACAGAAATTTCCGATTTTTATCTACGTACGAATACTAGCTTTTTGGAAACCATCAAATATATTTATTGCAGCAGATAACGTATAGAAGAAAATTCCTCCCCCAATGAGCCACGTTTTAAACTCCTCTGGGGAAATAGTAAATACATTTGCCAAATACGTAATAAATCCTGCGTTAAATAAATGTGGATTTACTACAATTACAATGAATACTATTGTTCCAGCTATTTGGAGTATAGCATTTCCAATCGCCAATCTTTGCGTCCATTGTCCCTGTACTAACTTATAAAGAGATATACCTATTTCAAAAACAATCACAATAGCAACGATTGGCCAATACTGAAGTAATACATCTTGATTAAACGTCGGCGCAACAAACTTCAATCCATTTTCCGTACCATTGTATACGCCAACGAGATGATTCGCATAAAAGTAAAGTGTAGCCCATATTGCCGTCCACATTAGACCTCCAAACACTTCAAACTTTGAGATCGCCTTTTTCTTCGGGATATACGAAATATTTTTCAAATCATCTGGCGTCCATTTTTTTAAACTTGTTGTTAATGGTTGTGGGTCCTTTTCTTTATCCGTTCTTTCTATAACAGCAAACACAATTGTCAGCCAGAAAAATACTTGGAAACCTACTTCAAATGTTCTTCCAATGCCTTCACCTATCAATTTTAAAATAACATTTAATACAGCCTGATCACCACTATAACTAATAAAATTTTCTGCAACCATTGAAATAAGCGCAATTACAACTGCGATTGGTAAGATCATTTTTAATAATGTCATATATACATCAAAATAACGTGGTCCAATTAAATGCATTGGTCTATCCAAGTACCCATTAGCTAATGAAACTGGACTTCCCAATTTTTCAAGAACTCTTTTTTCATCATCTTCATTATAATCATCCGGTAACATATCCTCGATTGTTGACCGTAGTTCAAGAATAATATCTTCACGATTTTTTTCAGGTAATCTCTTCGCTACTTCCTCGACATAAATATCAATTAAATTCATTCTTGTCCTCCTTCTTTAATAAGTTATAAAGTTCCTTCGAATCCTTTATCCATTCCTTTTTTAACTGCAAAAATATCTCTAATCCGTATTCACTCAAAACGTAATACTTACGAGGTCTACTCTCCGTTTTATCCCAACTACTCGTCACTAGCTCTTGCTTTTCTAATCGGCGAAGTAGTGGATATAAAGTACTTTGATCGATTGTGATCCCTGATTTCTCCAATAATTGGACAAGTGAATACCCATACTGCGGTGTTCTTAACTGGCTTAAAACCGCTAATGTTAATGTCCCTCTTCTTAGTTCAGTAATTAACGAATTTAATAAAGCATCCATTCACTCACCTCTTTTCCATTACTATATGTCATACAGTATATGTTTTATACTATGTATCGTACAGTATTAGTGTGATAAAAACAATGCGTATTTACAAAAAATAGATAATAAAAAAGCACAAACTATATAATTTGTGCTTTTCTTGTTAATTTGAACGGCTATTACAACCTTAATTTTGTACCTCTTGTAATAGAAACTCTCCTTTTTCTTTAGTAAATGGGATAACGCCTACAATTGCCTCAATATTAATTACTCCATATACATGCGGATATTCTTGACCGTTAGAAGCAAGTTCATATTTTATTTCTGCTTTTATTAAGGATGGATCGATTGTCAGTAATAAAACATCTTCTTCATGATTAAAATATTTTTCAGCAACTTTTAAAGCTTGCTGTAAAAATGAACAATGAATAAATCCCTCTTCTTTAAGTGAAGCTTCATTAACTTCTCCATCTACCTTTGCGATTTCCCAATTTCTTTTTGTTATTACTTTTGTTATCATAGTTATCCTCTCTCCATGTCTTTATATAGAAAAACAAGAGGTTCTTCTTTTTGTTACTAGAAAATCCTCTTGTATGTAATATTTATTTTAATCCATTAATTAAAGGTGATATTTCTCCGCTATGGAAAATCCATAAATCATGGAGTGACCTTGTACATCCGACATAAAGTAACTTCGCATCATGTTTCGTATTTTTATAATGTTCTTCATCAACATCGATTAATAGAACAGCATCAAATTCTAGCCCTTTTGCCAAGTATACAGGTACTACTGAAATACCACCTTCATATTTACTTTGATCTGCTTCAATAACGTTTACAGCCAATCCTGCTTTTGTTAATTTCTCATATATATCGCGGCATTCATCGTCTGTTCTTCCTATTACCGCAATGGTTTTCACATCTTCGTTTTGTAGATGTTTTAACGTCTTCATAATCTCATTAAATTGATCTTCTGCATGGATTACCTTAACATCTTCACCACTGCGAAAAACTGGTGTTGCGAGCCCAACTGGAATCTCTGCATTTTTAATTATTTCGTTCGCAAATTCTATAATTTCTTTTGTAGAACGATAACTTCTCGTCAGTTCATAATAACCTGTTTCTTGGAATACTTCTTTAAAAGCACTCCAATCTTCAATTCCTTGATAATCATAAATTGCTTGAGATAAATCACCTAATATAGTAAAAGAATTACCTAGTGTAATTTCTTTTAATACATAAACTTGGAATGGTGAAAAATCTTGCGCTTCATCAATAACGACGTGATGGAATTTCTGTCCGATTTCAATACCTGTTATGCGGTGATGTATGTAAATTAAAGCTGGTAAATCTTCTACATACACTTCTTTTTTACGACAACTCTTTTCAGTTTCTTTCACAAGTTCTTCAGGCAATACTTCGAGTATTTCTTTACTTTTCAATATTGAACTATATAGTGAAAGTGGGCTCATTTTCGGCCAAAACTTCATATAAGTGTTCAATCTCTTTGTCGCTTCTTTTTTTAATAATTTCTTCTCGTTTTTTTCTCCATACTTTTTCAGTTCAATTTCAATCCAGCGCTTCATTCGGCCGACTAATCTTTCTCTTCTTTTCTTTAATGGATAATGTTTATATTCAACTTGCATCCATTTTTTTATGTCTTCTACTGGAATAATAGCTTTGTCCCATGCCTCAAAATCACTTGTTGGTATTAATTCATTTTCAAATTGAATCATTCTCTCTTCAATAAAGGACTTAAATTCCAGTGTACCTTTCAATTTACCGAGCATAACCTTTTCTTCATCACGATTAATAGAAAATGCTTCTTTCAATTTTTCTTCTGTCTGCTTTAGTTTCACTGAATCATCTAACGTACGTAATGCCCAATCCGGAAACGTTGTTTGACTAATATTCCCCACACCTAATTCAGGAAGTACACTCGAAATATAGTCTAAAAACAGACTATTCGGCGCAAATACAATCATTCTTTCTGCTTCTAGTTGTTCACGGTATTCATAAATTAAAAAAGCAAGGCGATGTAACGCAATTGTTGTCTTCCCGCTCCCTGCAACCCCTTGAATTAATAATGGCAAGTTTCTTTCCGCACGAATAATATCATTTTGTTCCGATTGAATCGTTGAAACAATATCCTTTAGCTTATTATCTTTATTCTCACCTAATCGATATAGAAGAAAATCATCGGCATGTGATACATCTTCATTTCCTTTTACATATGTATCAACAACACGTTCAAGTTCTCTTTTTCGAATAGAAATGTTTCGTTTTAAATACACATCACCTTCTACTAACCCATCTGGTGATTGGTAAAATGCTAATTCTTCTCCACCGGTAAATGAATAAAACATACTTGCGACAGGTGCTCTCCAATCAATAATGATTGGTTTCATCGTGTCCATATCCGAAACCCCTACTTTTCCAATATAAATCGGCATAACTTCTTCTTTACCATCTTCCTGAAAATCTAACCTTCCAAAGTACGGCTCTTGCACACCAATACGTAAATTTTGTCTATTAGACTCTCTCATACTTTCAAGAATTTGCTCTTTAAAATCTTCCCCATAATAAACCGGGGTTTTTTCAAGCTTATCCAATTGCTCATCCATCATATGTAAAGTATCCTTCATTTTTTGTAACTCATCTTCAAATATGTTGCTCATTTCGACGATTCCCTCCTGTCCGTTCTAATTTTTCAGTCGAAGTATCATTGTATTAAAAATCCAATCATAAAGTCAATAGTTTCCATTTAAATTTTCCGAAAAAACTTACTTTTCATCTTTCTAATTTAAAAAGAATATGCAACATTTAAATCACACAACTACACATATATTAAATTGATGTATACAAAAACGACAATTATTCACACAATAAAAGTAAAAAGAGTAAGGATTTAATCCCTACTCTTTTTTACTTTAATTCGATATGATAAACATTCATTTAAAGATGATTGCTCTTTATATTTCCCAGCTTCAAAATCATACGCTCCTCCTGGGAAAATCCCAACTATACTTAAATGAGCCTCGGCACATAAATTACTAATCTCATCTACAGCATAGCAGCGTAAAGATTGTGTCACGATATCATTTGAAGAGTCTATTTCCCACCAATGGTCTAGCATTCTTGCATTTTCACTATCATATTCATACTTTCGCATTGCAGAACCAATGAGCATTTCTTGTCCATTTGCTTTTTCCAAATATAATGGTGGGTAAATATCAATAAATGCACACCCATCATCTTTCATCCAATTTTTAATTCGTTTTAATAGAATCAATTGTTCCTCATCTGTTCCTACACCAAATCCGTCTAAATAACTAACAACATCAAACTTTTCCTCAAAGTTAATTTTATAAAAATCAGCACAATGAATCGCAATGTCATTAATAGCATGTCCTCTAGCAAACATAACTAACTCTGGTACAATCTCAACAGTAGTCATTTTTACATCCAACTTAGACATCGCCCTTGCAAATCCGCCATTTCCAGCTCCTAGTTCTAACATCGTCTGAATTGGATATCCAACTTGTTCTTGCACTTCTTTAGCAACTTCCTGTAACCAATTTTCATTATTTATATCATAGCTTATTAGTTCAAATTGTTTTTTATAAAATTCTTTTACATTTAATTCGTTCATTATTATTCTCCTCCTGCAAATTATTTTTCTGCTACAGGTGAGAAACTAAATTTCTAATTCCCATGAAAAATCCTCCTTTTTATTTCCTTATATTTACAATTTATCAAAATAATAAGAATTTTGAAAGTGAAAGTATAAAAAATAGATAATGGATTATTCCACTATCTACTCTTTAGCTACTCTTATTTTTCTTTTTGATACTCCACCCAGTCACCAGAATCAATAACTTTCAATATCATCTTTTTATCTTGAGCGATATACACATATGCTTCTATTTCCCTATCAGCAATATATACTGTTTGCGTGATTCGATCATATAAATCGGTCTCCGCATTACCTGTATATTCTTCTAGTTCATCTAACTTACACAATATCTCATCATTTACTACATAAACTTCTCCATACACCTTTTCTTCAATCGAATAAGTCATGGCCGGATATCCTTCGTTCGTATCAAATAATTTTCCATATGTCCAAGCTCTGTCAGCGATGCATATTGCACCTAGCATATAATGAGCATTCGTTTGTCCTCTTCTTAACGTGCCATAAACGAAAACATGATACATAAAATCTTATCCCCTTTATATGTCTCTACTTTCTTATTTGTAAATAAGCACGAATCATAAAGTAACTCACTTCATTCGGAAGCTGTTCTTTAATAGATTTCAGACCACCCTCAGCATTTTGAACGGCAGTTTCAATAAGAGATTCATACTCTGCTGGAACAAAACTTTGCCACTCTACTTCCATTCCATCCTCGTAGCAGCGAATTAAATGGTTTTCGATTGTTTGTCTTGATAAGTTACGTTCTTTTGCAATCTCATTCAAATCAATACCTTGTTTATACATTTCATACGTTTCTAAATGAGAATTTGCGGACGCTTTTCCTGACTTTTTACGCTCTGCAACTACTTCTGTCTTAATCGTTTCAGCGTAATTTGGATTTTCCTCAATAAAATGCTGAACTGCTTGTAAGAAGTGTGAGCCATATTTCACAAGTTTGTGTTCTCCGATACCTTTTACCGTCAACAATTCGGAATCACTTTGCGGCATCTTCACGCACATATCTTTCAATGTTTGGTCAGAGAAAATAACGAACGGAGGTACACCTTCTCCTTGTGCAATTTCTTTACGTACTTCACGAAGCACTTCAAATAAAGGATGGTCTTGTACAATTTGTCTTGTCTCTACTCGTTCTTTTCGTAAAACATTCTCTTTACCAAGTAATACTTCTTTCCCTTTTTCTGTTACTTTTAATGTCGGATAAGTGCCATGTTCAACTGCAATTAACTCATCTGAAATTAAAAACTCAATAAACTCACTGACCTCTTTTACACTACGGTTCGATAAAAGCCCATACGTTGGTAAAGTATGAAAATTAAATTCAATAACTTTCTTATTTTTCGACCCCGTTAATACTTGCGCTATCATTTGCTTCCCAAAGCGTTGGTTCGTTCTAATCATGCATGATAAAACCATTTGTGATTCCCTTGTCACATCAATGCTCTCGCGATCGTCTGTACAATTACCACAGCGTCCACAATCTTCTTTCGGTTCTTCTCCAAAGTATTGCAAAATGAATGATTGTAAACATTGTTCTGTATGACAGTAATCTGTCATATTTTGCAATTTTTCAAGTTCATTTGAAAAACGTGATTCTCCAGTTGATTGATCAATTAAAAAACGCTGTACTTGTACATCTTGAGAAGAATATAACAATATACATGTACTATCTAATCCGTCACGACCAGCACGTCCCGCTTCTTGATAGTAACTTTCCATATTTTTTGGAAGCTGATAATGAATTACGTAACGAATATTCGATTTATCAATACCCATCCCGAATGCAGATGTTGCTACCATTACACTTACTTCATCTCGTAAAAAGAGTTCTTGTTGCTCATTTCGATCACTATCACTCATACCAGCATGATATTTTGATACAGAAACTCCTGCCTTCATTAAATCTTCATATAACTGATCGACCACTTTTCTAGTAGCTGCATATATAATCCCAGATTCCTTTTGATTTTGACGAATATAATCCGCCAAATATGCATTTCGATCTTGCCCTTTAATGACAGAAAACGATAAGTTCTCACGCTCAAACGTTGTCATAATTGTATTTTCTTGATTAATTTCAAGTGTGTTACAAATGTCCTCACGTACTTGCGGTGTTGCTGTTGCTGTTAATGCTAATACGAGCGGTTTTTCTGGAAGATAATCTAATATGCGATGTATATGTAAATAACTTGGACGGAAATCATGTCCCCACTGTGAAATACAGTGTGCTTCATCAATCGCAATCATAGGGATTTTCATATCGATAAGTTGGTCAACAAACTCCATCGAATCAAGACGCTCAGGCGCGACATAAAGTAATTTGTAATGTCCTTGTTTCGCTAATTGAATTCGCTGATTTGCTTCGGCAATAGAAATAGAACTATTAATATATGTAGCTGAAATGCCATTCTGTACCAATGTATCTACTTGATCCTTCATAAGTGATATTAAAGGCGATATAACCAACGTCGTTCCTTCAAATACTAATGCCGGAATTTGATAACAAATCGACTTACCGCCACCCGTTGGCATAATACATACTGTATCTTTCCCATCTAGTACATTTTTAATTGTTTCATCTTGTCCTCTTCGAAACGAAGAATAACCAAAGTAGGACGCTAAAAGTTCTTGTGCTTTAGTAAACAAAAAAGAGTCACCTGCTTTTCTTTATCTTTCATCTACTTCTATTATATCAATCACTTATGCGACTTGAAAGGGATGAATAGATGCTTATTGTTTTTTCATTATTCTATGTTTCTCCACCTATTTAATATGAATTAGCATCCGTGTTTTATATGTTTTACAACATTTATAACGTAAATCCAGTAAACATGAAGAAAGAGTTTCAATTTAAATATTCATTTTATTTCCCTTTCTTGAATACTACTAATCGTATACGTATAAATTCAGGAGGTTTCTATATGAAACATCATAATATGAGTTCCATCACGGCAAAAAAGAAAACAACACAACTCCAATTCTCTAATAATGATGCGTGGAAATATGAATCATACTATAAGTACCAGCCATTATTCTCTTATAAAAAGCTTTTTAATTTTCTTTCTCAACTTTTTAGACGTTAATATATGCGCAAAAAATATATCATTTGCAGAATTTTTCTCAATATTAAATGTATAGACTTACTACAATTCAGTTGTTACCATATATAATAATCTGTTGGATAAACCCCTTAAGTTGACCTGCTTATATTAGCAGGTCTTTTTCATGATTACTTACTTCTACACCTCAATCTCACTTCCAAGTCTTTTTTCCATTTTATAACCATATTTAAATCCCAACAATTAATGATAATCATAAATTGTTGGGATTTAAATTGTTCACATATAATTATGCAATTCTTCTTTCTCAATACACAAAACACATTTTACTTGTTACTATGAAAGTACTCCAGATGAGTTTTTGCTCATCGACATTATCTAGTTAATGGGGCCTGCCGCGGGAAGCAGGTCTCTTTGACTTTATTAAGGTCCCAATTTCATTTGGACACATTTACCAGGTTTTTTCAAAAGAATTTTATGATAACATTACGTAGTCGAGTCCGACATCTCGGCAATACCCTTTTGAGGGTCTGTAACTTCCCTTGCAGACCCTCTTTTACTTTATATTCAATTTATTCATATATACCACAAGATCATTCACCTAATTTCTCCAATTCAAATTCCCTAAAAATAATCTAGGACACGTAACTAAACATAAATCTATATCATACTTTGAGTTATACATGTTCAAAGGAGTGTTACTATTTATGTATTCTTATTGGCAATCGTATTACTCCCCCTACCATAACCCTTATGTAAACTATGATTTATCCGTACGTAACTACCGAATTAGTAAAAACGAGAATTTTTTAAAAGGGTATATGCGTTCTTTATGGGAACAACACGTCGCTTGGACGAGATTGGCTATTATAAGTATTGTATTTAATTTACCCGATGTTAACGTTACTGTTGGACGACTTCTACAAAACGCAACACATATGGGACTATCACTTGAACCATTTTACGGTGAAGATGCAGTAAAAAAATATAGTGCATTAATTAAAGATCACTTAGTCATTGCAGCAGATCTTGTTAAAGCCGCAAAAGCTGGTGATCAAAATGCAGCTGCCGCTATAGAGAAAAAATGGTACGCTAATGGTGATGAAATCGTTGAGTTTCTTAATAACATCAACCCATATATAGGAAAAGAAGAATTCCGAAAAATGTTTTATGAACATTTAGCACTAACGAAAGCAGAAGCACTTACCTTCCTAAATAAAGATTATGAAGCAGGAGTACAACTTTACGATAAAATTGAAAAAGAAGCATTAGAAATGGCCGACATGATAACAAACGCAATCGTAAAACAATTCCCACAAGTATTTCAATAAAGTGAAATGTTAATCAGAGTAGGTATTACTACTAAGTAATACTTGATAAAATAAGTCGATTTCCCAACATAAATCGGCTTATTTAACTTTCTCTCCATGATATTTCACCTCTCCTCTTTACATTTAGCTTATATCGATATATTTTATTAATATCCGTTTTTTATAGGAGGAAATAGTTTGATTAACGCGATTGGGCTCGTTTTTATACTTACAAATAAACACGAGAAAAAAAGAAAGTTTACCTAAATGAAAAATTTGCACTAATAGATATTATTGATTCTAAAGAAGTATTTGATGATGAAGGGAATCCTTTAGTAGAACTAACATGTAAATACAGTATATATTTAGATGAAAAATATTACTGTAAATCTCTCGATGATTATACTGGACAAGTCTTTCCTTTCTTAAGTGCAAAAATAGGAAAAGGTCTTCTAAGAAACTTAAACTACTACTTTTCTTACGTTGATGCCTATGATAAGAAACCACCAGTTAAAGAAATAAGACCGCTGATGAAACAAGTAACTAACAGATAGCGAAATATACAAAAAGGAAAGCATCTAGCTCTGGATGTTTTCTTTTTTATTAAAAACTCATTAATTCTCATCCTCTTCTAAAAGTATGTATCCAAGCATATTTTAAATTAAAAACATTGGAGGATTAGACTGAATGAAATACTCAGAAACAATTATAAGTAAACGACTTCGAATGCTTAAAATGACGGGTATGTTTTTCATGCTAGTATTAATAGCATGGATTGGATATACAAAATTACTTTATGAAAACGGATTTCTTCAAGAAAAAAAGAATTCAGTAGAAGTAATGAATACTAGCATTACAGGAGAAATAGAGCAGCTTTTTCATATAAACTTGCAAGGTTATCGAAAAACAAGCCTTGATGCTGTTATAGAAGCAAGTAAAACCGATCCAAGCGAACTATCCCTAATTGAACTGGTCAACAAATCCTGTTCGCGAGATTGCATAGGTGAGCCAGTAACATATGTAAACTTAAACAATGGATATATCTTTTATAAGGAATCTAATGGAACTAATGTAGCTATAACGGTTAAAAAGAAAGACACATGGGTAATTGTAAAGAAATCTGTTCAAGATGGAATATAACCACCCCAAAAAAGAGTACGTATCTTACTCTTTTTTATTATTAATACCCTTCATCTTCATCTCTACAATGGCATTTCGGTTTTGTTTTACAATGACATTTTTCACACTCACATTTCGGTTTCTCTTTGCAACAACATTCGTGAAAATCACTGCGTTTACATCTACATCTCCCAAACATTAAATTATCCCAAAATTTATTACAATTTCGGGAATGCCCACAATGACAAGTATTCCCCATGAATATGCTTCCTCCTTAATAGAATTCATCATATTCTATGTTTGAAAGTATACAAAGGCTTGTTTATTAGTCTATTTTCTCCATATTATAACTAGAGTTAGAAGATTACATAAAAATAAAAAGCCGTCACATGACGGCTTTTTATTTAGCAAACTACTCTTTTGTATAAAAAAATTTAATTCCTTTCGTATCTAACCAAGCCGTTGCTTTGTCCAGTTCGTTCCCTTGACGATAATCTGTCTCGAAATACACAAGTCCTTGGTTATTTCCGGGAGATATTATTCTAGAAGTATATCCAAGCTTATCCATCATTTGAATCATGTCAGGAATTAAATTTACACCAAATTCATAAGTAACTACTTTGTTATATTTATTCACTATAATTCCAACCCCTTCTTGTTTCTTTATTGGCTCAACAGTTTGATTTGTAAACCAAGCTAACGGTTTATTTCCAATTAGCTCATTTAAATCACACTTTCCGATACCAGCTACATTCCCTGTTTCTGTGTATTGCCAAATATCACATGGATACGCCGGTTTGTTACCACCATAACGAGGAATCCATACAAAATCAGAATTGACATTTGCCATTCCAAATGGAGCATACATATGATGAGCAATATATAAACCGACCTTCTTAGCTCCTAATCTACGTAATTCATCAATAAATGCTTGTGCACCCGCTCTCATATCGTTCATTGTTTTTACTTCTACGTCAGCTACCCAAACTGTGGCATTTTTTTCACCACGGTTCCAAAAGTCTCTTGCTTCTATCCGTGCATCCTCTACTGAAACGAAACGACAGAACGCATAATTACCAAACGGAATATTTCTTACTTTCATTGCTTGTACATAATTATTATATAAAGGATCAACATAAGTTGAACCATCTTGCACACGTGCAATTACGAAATCTAATTGTGGGGCTGCGATATCCCAGTTAATATTGCCATTCCATTTTGAAATATCTACAATGTAACCCATTATTCATCATCTCCTTTTTTATTATTATATTCAGAGAATGTATTTTTGACTCTTATCCCTTAAACAATCAAGTCAGTTTTTTAATTAGCAGTAGAGATTTTGTATTCATTGATAATGATTTTAAATTTAACTTATGTATCGAAAAATAGAATATTATTATAGATTTAAAAGATGATTATTCAAAAAAACTAAAGTACATAATTAAAACCACCTTTTTGATAGTTGGTTTTAATTATATATACATTGTCCATATTTGTGGTTACATAGTATATTATCGTGAGCCATTAAAATAATAAAAGCCAACTTGTATTTTTAACCCACTGATTAAAGTTTCACTTTATCTCACATACTCATAGTACCACTTACGCGCATCTAACCAAGCTGTAAATTTATCGATATTTCCAGCCGGATAGCCATTCGTTATAGCATAACCAATGCCATCTTTCTGAACGACAATTTGTCCGTCAATACCCGCATCAACCATCGCTTGAGCCAAAGCTTGTAAATTACTAAATGCTACACCGCCAGTTTTTACTTTGAGCAAATCCACTGTACCTCCTCCAGTTTGTCCTGTAAGAGCAAACACAATAGAATTAGCGATTTTATCAACATTCCATTTTGCCATGTCGGATTCATTATCAATAAATCCTAATTCTATAAGAATAGCAGGTGCTTTCGTCCCATTTAATACCGCTAAATCTGTACGCTGTTTTGCACCTCGATCACGCCATCCAATATCTTTTGCTAGTTGAGCTGAGATTTTAGCCGCCAAGTCTTTCTGATCATAATACAGAACCTCAACACCCTGTCCATTTCCATCGCTTGCATTAAGATGAAAAGAAATAACTAAATCCACAGCATGGGAATTGCTTTTACGAATGATATTATTTAAATTTTGTGATTGAGTTGTCCCTACCTCGTCCGTATCGTCATAAACCGTGTGTCCTAAGGCTCTTAACTTAGCCGCCACGGCATCTTTAACTTGCCTATCCAGAACGTGTTCTTTCCGATTCCCGAAATTAGCACCTTGAACAATACTATTGTGTCCTCCGTGCAAACTATATCTAGCCATTATTCATCAACATCTCCTTTCTTAATATTCTATTCAAAACTTGTCTTATTGCTATTCCCACTTATAATCTTAACTGTACCCATACACCCTACATTTTCTAAAATTGACGGCAATTCGTTTTCGATATAAAAAAGGGATGTCACTTCACAAATCGGATTCTTTGTTCTCTAAATTGCATTAACTTGAATGGCGGCACGAACAAAAAAGCATCACCCTTTCGGCGATGCCTAAGCTCCCTAAATAAATAGAGTTTAAAATCAATGAAACTTCACCTATATTTCCTCCCCTTCCTTCACAGCTTCTTTCAACCTCTGCAGCATATACCCAATCCCTTTACACCCCTCTAGCGGATATGTAATCATTTCTTCTGGATATAACTTTGTCACTACTTTTTTATGCTTTTTTCCTGCTAGTAAGACGATTTCGTCAAGCTGTAGTAAACTTTTATCTACCATCTGTTTTTGTAATTGCTCTATACTTATTACCTCATCGCTTTTTGAATCAAATGCAAGATCATAGTTTTCTAATACAATATCATTTGGTCTTAAAAACCCATGTTTCGCTGATAATATAACCCATTTTTCAAAAAACATGGATGCGTACGCCTGACATGCTTTTCCGAACGGACTAATATATACATCTTTTGCTTCCATCGGTCCGTAGTTTGAATGCTTATCCCAAATTTTCTTTTTTCCACATGGAATTATACATAGCCTTTTCATATATATTTCTCCTCCCTTTACTTCTGTAAATAAAATTCGCTATTTTGTACATTTTCTCTCGAAATACTATATAATAATTCTGAAAGTTAAAATTACATATTTTACCATATACGTACTATGAATCACTCTCATTGCAAATATTATAATACCATAAAAATTTTTGCATTTTTTCTTCAAAACAATAAAAATAAATCTTTATATTACAATGTATAAATAAAATTAAGAAGGAGGTTCCTAAAAATGAAAAATATTATCCCTGCACTATTAGTCTATTTTATCGTTTGCGTTATTTCCGTTATCATCCCAGCATCTGAAGGCTATAATTATGTCGAGCTGGAAGTTATTTGTTGGGCAAGTGTATGCGATACCTATTTTCTTCATTACTGCGATAATCACATTTTATATAAACAAGAAAAAATCTTACGAATAAACGATTATAAGGATAGCTAAAGCTATCCTATTCAGGCTGTGGAGAAAGTCTTCTCCACAGCCTGTTTTTGTGTCTGAACCTCTTTTTATGTGTCAACACTGATAAAAAGAGGTAAAGGAGAGATTTTTTATGATGGGTGCTTTAAAAAATCATCGTGATGAACGTGTATCTGTTTCTGTAGAAGAGTTGGTTCCACAAGATCATTTCCTTCGTGCGATCGAAGCGACAATTAGTTTTGATTTTATTGAAGAGAAGTTACGCCCTTATTACTGTGAAAACAATGGACGTCCGTCAATCCATCCTATCGTTTTATTTAAAATGATGTTTATTGGATATTTTTACGGTATTCGTTCGGAGCGTCAATTGGAAAAAGAGATTAAAACGAATATCGCCTACCGTTGGTTTTTAGGGTTTTCTCTATCAGATACTATTCCGGATCATTCTACAATCAGTTGGAATCGTCGTACTCGCTTTATTCATACAAATATTTTCGAAGAAATTTTTGATGAGATCGTGAGGCAAGCGACAGAGCACCGGATGGTGGGAGGACGTGCGCTGATGACAGATTCTACGCACATTAAGGCCAATGCTAATAAAAATAAGTTTGTACATAAATATAAAAAAGAAAAGGCAAAGTTTTATATAGATGAACTAGAAGCTGCGGTAATTGAAGATCGTGAGGTACACGAAAAAAAGAATTAAAACCCAGAAAGGAAAGTGATACTCCCACTAAAAAAACTCGTATAAGTACTACGGATCCAGATAGTGGATTTTTAATGAGAGATGGAAAACCGAACGGTTTTCATTTCTTAGACCATCGTACGACTGATGCGAAGTACAATATTATTACAGATACTTATGTAACGGCTGGAAATATGGCAGATTCCGAGCCATATTTAGCGCGTCTACAAGCTCAAATTGATAAATTCGGATTTAAAGTGGAAGCTGTAGCTCTTGATGCAGGCTATTTTACAGGGTATATCTGTAAGAAATTATCGGAGAGAAATATATTTATGGTGATGGGGTATCGCCGATTTGGAAAACGAAATAAAGAAGTACCAAAAAGCCAATTTAAATATGTAGAAGAAATGAATGCATTTGCTTGTCCGATGGGGTGTATTTTAGAGTATGCGACAACGGATCGTGAAGGATATCGTCACTATAAATCCAACCCAGAAGACTGCGCTGTTTGTCCGCTACGTGAGGTATGTTTTTCAAAGAAACAAAAACAAAAAGTTATCACTCATCATATATGGGAGAAATATAAGGATATCGCTAGAAAAAACAAACTAACAGTTACAGGGAAAAAGTTGTACAAAGTACGCTGTTCAACTATAGAGCGAAGCTTTGCGGACGCCAAAGAACTACATGGCTATCGATATGCTCGATTTCGGGGGCTGAAGTCTGTCCAAATGCAGGCTTATCTCACCGCAACTTGTCAAAACATGAAAAAAATAGCCCTCCATCTGACCAAAAAAGGTCTGGTGGAGGGCTATTTTTTTGAAACTCTATTATTTTATGTTGTTTTTATTCGCTAAAATCAAAATGATTCCAGAGTGTGGGGAACCCTAAAGGGTTTCCCAACACTCTTGTATAAGGATAGCTAAAGCTATCCTTATTTTAATTCGTTAATCAAATCTAAAATAGCCCTTGCAGTACTTTGTATCCTTTCTTCCGAAAAGTCAAACGCAACACCTGTATTTATATATATTTCCTGTATAGGTAAATTCCAATCTGAACTCGCTCCCTCTTCAAAGAAAGCAATCGCTTGTTCCGGATTCTCTCGATAAATTTGAAACAATTGCATCGCTCCTATTTGTGCAATTGCATATTCAATTTTATAAAAAGGAAACTGAACAAAGTGAAATGACTCGAACCAACTCGAACCAATTTCATTCTCTACTCCTGCAATATCAACTGATGAATATTGATACCTTTTACATAGTTCAATATATTTTTCATCTCGCTCTTCTGGTGAATGGTTTGGATTTGTATAAAGCCAGTGCTGGAATACATCTCCTGAAACTGACGATATTAATAACGATAAAGTACGATATAATTGAGCTCGCTGTACTTCTTTATAATCATCCTCTTGCGTATAAAAAATATTAAGCTTATCCATTAATAGTAATTCAAGACTAAGGGAATAAAGTTCCGCCACCTCTTCACGAAGGTATCTTTCCTGCATACTACTTTCATTGTTAAATTGTTTATAAAAGTGAAATGCATGCCCCAATTCATGTATTAATGCATTAATTGCATAAAATGAAGAACTAAAATTAGAATAAACAAAAACGTCTTTACTATGAGATAAGGTAAAGCAAGCAGCTCCTGGTGCTTTATTTTTCCGTTCTTGTACGTCAATTAATCCCGCTTTCCTTATATGAGTAAATTTCTCATGAAAACATGAATCTGTCTTCCGCAACATTTCTTCAATTCCATCCAATAAATCAATGTAATTTTCAAATGGAGATTTTTGCAAATTACAAGGAGCAAGATCCCAGGGACGATACGTTTTTACATCAAGATTCTTTTTAAAAAGACTTCCTAACTGTTTCCAAATTGGTACAACACACTTTTCTATCGACTCATGAAACTTAAAACAATCTTCAATACTGTAATCTCTATTTTTTTGTTTAAAGGCATACTCACTATAATTATTAAACCCTGCATTTAAAGCCATCTGATTCCGTAATTGTACGAGTTCCTTCATAATACAATCTATTTCTATTTTCACTATACTTCTTGCTTCGCACAAAGCATACCAAGCTTTTTCTCGTATAGCTCTATTCGGGTTATCTATCTTTGCTTTTACGTATGCATACGTCTTTTGCTCGCCTTCCCAATTAATAGATATGTTAGACATTATTTCTCTATATTTCGTAATAAGTTCTTGCTCTTTAACGGAAAGCGCAATGTTTTTTTCATTAAACATCTTACTCTTCAAAAATCTTACTTTTTTCATAAATCCATATTTCTGCTCATCTAATAAATCAGAAAACAGACAATCTCTAAATTTCTGGTCAAATTTTGCATTGTATCTTTTTAAAAGTGGCTGAATTGTATTTTGGTTATACATATGTATATCACGTATATTACTATCTTTTGTATCTCTATACATAGCGATTAAATTGATCGTTAACTCCTCTTCTATTTCTGCGTTTAAACGCAGCTCTTCCGAAAGCCAGCTCTCTAATTCTGAAACCGACGTAATATTTCGCTCTAAAAGTGACTGTAATTTACTCTCCAAATCATTAAACATACACAACCCTCCCGTTTTTAATTTTCTGTTTTTTAGAGATAAAAAAGGACAAGTAGCCAATCTGACTACTTGTCCTTGCTGTTTATGTGTACTCAATAAAATTAAGCTTGGAATGCTTCTGTTAATACTGGTACGATTTGTTTTTTACGAGATACAACACCTTTTAATGTAGCTGTGTTGTTTTCTAGTGATACGTTGTATGCTTTCTCGACTACGTTTGCTGCTTTACCGATCGCAAGACCGACAGAATCGTTAGTTAAGATATCAGTTACAACGAATAAGAATAGGTCTAAACCTTTTTCTTCTACTACTGCAGAGATTACTTTTTCAAGTTCCGCTTGGTGTACAAGAACGTCGTTTGTATCAACAGCGTTTACTTGTGCGATTTCAACTTTCGCATTACCCATTTGGAATTCTTTAGCATCAAGAGAGATTAATTGCTCCATTGTTTTTCCGCTTAAGTCAGCACCAGCTTTTAACATTTCTAAGCCGTAGCTATCAGCATCTACACCAGCGATTTCCGCTAATTCACGAGCAGCTGCTACGTCTTGTTCTGTGCAAGTTGGAGATTTGAATAGTAAAGAATCTGAAATGATTGCAGATAACATTAAACCTGCAACTTCTTTACGAATTGTAACGCCATTTTCTTTGTACATTTTGTTTAAGATTGTAGCTGTACATCCAACTGGCTCACAACGATAGTATATAGGATCGCTTGTTTCAAAGTTAGCAATACGGTGATGGTCAATAACTTCTAACACACGAACTGATTCGATATCGTTAGCACTTTGTTGACGCTCGTTATGGTCAACTAAAATAACGTTGTCCACTTCGCTTGCTACTGTCTCAACAAAACGCGGTCCTTCTACTTTAAAATAGTCTAACGCAAATTGAGTTTCACCGCTGATTTCGCCTAAACGTACAGGCTCAGCATTCATTCCTAATTCTTTTTTCAATTCTGCATAAGCAATTGCAGAACAAATTGCATCTGTATCTGGGTTTTTATGCCCGAAAACTAGTACTTTTTCCATGTTTTCCACCTCTTCATGAAAAGGATATCTTAAAGAAGCAAATATGACAATATTTAAAGCATATTTTTTTATAAATAATTGCACTTTCTTCTATATTTTTCATCATTTTCACAAAAAAATCATCTAAAATGAATTAGATGATCGAAATATATGTTTCAATTAAAATAGTGTAGGAGTTTGCACTACGTTGTTAAAAGCGAAATTTGAAGCTAAGCCATTATTCACAAGGTTTACATCTATAACTTGATAAAACGCATTTCCAGTGTCTGCAATTTCCCAAACAGCTAAAATAAGATGGTATCCACTACGGTCAGTTGGTACATTTGCTTCATGCGTTACTGTTGTCCCTGGTCTAGCTCCACCGTCATTTTTCGCATAGAATGGCACTAAATCTAAATCTGATCGCGTTAAAGGTTTATTTGGATTCCAACCTTTTTTCGTAATATAATATTTCCACTCTTTCGTACTATGAGGAGCAGTTAGTTTCCACTTGAATGTATTCGTCCCGCCATTCAACGTAACTTTCTTCCACCTATCCACAGTTTGAACATCTAAAGCAGGAAAATGACCAGCCCCTGCAATTTGTCCATCAGAAGGTCCTAGTTGCGGAAATCCCCCTATCCCTTCTACACTTTGTGGTTCATATTGAATCGGTCCACAATTTACATTTACCCCTTGCTTACATAAATAAGATCGGCTCGCTGGTGATTCTACATAACCATGAGCTGAAGCCTTTTCTGAAAATCCAAATGTTAATAATCCCGTAAGTAATACGCCACCACTTAAAATAACTTTCTTCATCTTTTGTAAACTATTCTTTTTCATTCTTTCATCCCCTTCCGATAATAAAGCGAAAATAACTATAGTTGCCTAGTCATCTTCTCTACATTTATTATAAGACGAGAATCATTACTAAAAGAACCCTCTAAAAACTTTCTCAAATTCATTTAGTGTGTTAAATGGATTATATCAATAAATTTATTTAACACCGCCAGAAAAATATAGACGGTGTTAAAATACTTTCTTATTATTCAGTATGATAACCTTTTAATCACAATTTATATGCATTTATAATAAAGAACCGTAGCATCTAACTTTCCATTCGGAGAAATTGCATACCCTGGTATTGTTCCAACTTCTTGGTAGTCTAATGATTTGTACAATTTATTGGATGGATCTCCTTCTCTAGTATCTAATACTAAAAGAGACCTGTTTTCTTGCTTCGCTCGTTCCTCTGCTTTTTGCATAAGCAATCGTCCAATGCCGTTACGTCTGAAGTTTGGATGAGTCATTAATTTGCAAATCTCGGCTCTATGAATTCCGTTAGGCTTTGTAACTAATTGTAATTGAATACTCCCTGCTACTTCGTTGTTTATTTTAGCTACATACAATATCACTTCTGGCGCTATGACTGTTTGCCAATACTTTGTTGCGTCTTTTTGTTCCAGTGGAGGCAAAAAACCAATTGATGCCCCATCATTTACAACCGTTTTCAAAAGTTTCGAAAGTTCTTCCATATCATTTTCTAGTTGCTTAATTTCTTCAATTACTAAATTTCGCATTACTTTTCCCCCTTTTGTTTCATTGTAACAATTTTTAAAGAAGGAATAATGAAATAATAAGATGAATTTATATTAAGATATGATTTTTTGTGAAAGGATAACGATATGAAATATATATTAGATAGAACGTACGCAAAAGAACTACTCGAATGGGCATATGAACAAAACCCGGGCCCTTGGTTTGAACATTCACTACATGTTGCTCATGCAACTGAAAACATAATTATAGAGCTTATAAAAAAAGGGTATGACCTAGATGCTGACATAGCATATAATGCTGCCCTTTTGCATGATATCGGAAGATACAAAGGTTTTACCAAATCGGTCATTCATTCCTACGATGGTTATATGTATATGAATGATCTAGGGTATACAGGGAACGCCATTATTTGTGTGACACACTCATTTCCCTGTAAAAATGAACATATAGATATCGCAGCAGAATGGCATCTCGTTCCTGACCATATGAAAAGCCGGTTAGTTGCAATATTGAATGAACATAGTAACTACGACTTATACAATAAAGTAATTACTCTTTGTGACGCTCTTGCTGACGCGGATGGCTTTACTACTCTGGAAAGAAGATTAATTTCCGTTGGTTTGCGTCATGGTACAACATCTCATACATCTTTACATTGGAAAGGGTTTTATGCAATTAAGAAAGAATTAGAAGTTTTAATCGGTAAGAGTATATATACAGTTCTTCCTGATGTAGAGAATTCGATTTATGAAGATATAGAATACTAACGTGAATACAAATTTAATTTCACATAAAAAAACGTTTTAAACATAAAGTTTAAAACGTTTTTTTATTCAATGCTTTTGATTTTTCAGTTCTGTTAAACACTCTTGCACTAAAGTTACCGCTTGACTCATCGCAGCTCCGCCAGCAAATGCTGCTGAAACACCACATGCTTCCAGAATCTCTTTATCCGAACATCCTTGATCAAGACAACCTTTTGTATGATAAATTGTACAATACTCATCTTGCGTTGCTAAACTAATTCCTAATGCAATAAGTTGTTTTTCTCTTTTTGTTAAAACACCCTCTTGAAAACAAGCTTGCGTGAACGCATTATATGTCTCAGCGATTTCAGGAATTTGATTTGTAAAACTACCTATACCTTCTTTATAATGATGTAGAATATCATTTATCGAACTATGTTGCTCATGTTCCATCTTATTCCCTCCAGTCATATTATCCATACCTATTGTAGTATGCGATGAAATGGAGGCAATATACCTTCTTTTAAATTAAGAATTTTCAGTTAATTTTCGTTATAATTTTAAATTATCATCTACAATAACTTTTTCTCTAGAACTTTTTCTTTCAACCTCTTTACTTCTTTCTTCCCAAAATGTTAATCCTTCAATCCCCACATTTTTAGGATTAAATACTGGATCTTTCCCTTCTTTTTTCTGCGTTTCATAGTCTTTTAACACCTTTAATGCGATTTTACTTAATAATAGAATCGCGATTAAGTTCAACCATGCCATACTACCGATTCCTAAATCTCCAAGATTCCATAAAAGCGACGCTGATTCGACGCTACCGATGTAAACCATAATTAAAAATCCAAATTTTAAAACTGGTTTTAACCAGCCATACTTCAGTTGACGATCTAAATAAGTAAGTGTCGTTTCAGCTATATAATAATAAGCGAGTAACGTTGTAAATGCAAAAAAGAAAATCGCAATTGAAATAAATATTGGTCCAAACCCTGTTATCACAGTTTCAACTGCTTGTTGTGTATAAATTGGACCTGCTTCCACATTTCCTATGTTTTGTACAATAGCGGTTTTCCCTTCAGGCATAACATTATACATACCTGTTATTAAAATCATAAGAGCTGTCGCTGTACATACGACAATTGTATCGATATATACGGAAAACGCTTGAACTAATCCTTGTTTTGCAGGATGCGATACTTCAGCAGCTGCCGAACTATACGTCGCTTCTCCGACACCAGCAACGTTTGAAAATACAGCGCGTTTTACGCCCCATGCAATAGCTGCACCAACAATTCCACCAAACATTTCATTTACACCAAATGCGCTAGAGAAAATTAAAGCAAACATACTTGGAATCTCCGTTACATTCGCAATTAATATGATACATGTAACAATTACATAACCAATTGCCATAAATGGAACAAGCATTTGAGAAACGCCAGCAATTCTCTTTACACCACCAAAAATAATTGCTGCTAGTAACACGACTAAAAATATACCAGTTATATATTTGTTAATACCATTAGAGTTTTCAAATCCAACTGCGATACTACTAGATTGAATACCTGGTAATAACACGCCATATGAAAGTGTTACAACTACCGCTACAATGACTGCAAACCATTTCATTTTTAAACCTTTCTCAATGAAATATGGAGTACCGCCGCGATATTCATTCCCTACTTTACTTTTGTATACTTGAGATAATGTTGATTCAACAAACGCGCTCGCTGCCCCTAACAAAGCCATTACCCACATCCAAAATACAGCTCCAGGCCCACCGAAAGCGATTGCTGTCGCTACCCCAGCGATATTACCAATTCCAACTCTTCCTGATAAGGCTAAACAAAATGCCTGAAAAGATGATATTCCCGTCTCTGAACTCTTTCCTTCAAATAATAGTTTAATCATCTCTTTAAAATAACGAATTTGCAAAAAGCGTGTTGCAATCGTGAAATATACGCCTGCCCCTAATGCAAAAACAACTAAACCGATACTCCACACTTGCCCTACTAACCATTCTACTAAATTCTCCATCCAAATCCCCCTTATCATTCTTTGGAAAAGCAATTTTGTATATAAAAAAACGGACAACTATTATCAAACTTTCTAGTTGTCCGCATCTTTCATTATTTCATCCCTCAATTTTTGTCAGTAAAACGCCCTATTACTTTATATTTACCCAAACACTTTTCACTTCTGTATAATTATCAAGCGCATATGAACCTAATTCGCGGCCAATACCAGATTGTTTATATCCACCAAATGGTGTAGCTGCATTTTCTAAGTTATAATCATTAATCCACACTGTTCCTGCTTTTAATTTATTTGCCACTTGATGACCCGTTTTGATATTTTGCGTCCATACACCCGCAGCAAGGCCATAGGATGAGTTGTTCGCTCGTTCAATTACTTCTTCTGTCGAATCAAATGGAAGTACAACAACAACTGGTCCAAATATTTCTTCCTTAACGATTGTCATATCGTCTGTAACATCTGTGAATATAGTTGGCTTAACGAAATAACCTTTTTCAAGCGCACGTTCGCCACCAGCCGCAACTGTAGCGCCTTCTTTCTTCCCTTGCTCAATGTAATTTAACACACGCTCTTGTTGTTTCTTAGATACGAGTGGACCCATTTCCGTTTCTTTCTCCATACCTGCTCCAAGTTTTACGTTGTTCGCCATTTTCACAAGTGCAGCTACTACAGTTTCATAATGTTTACGATGAACAAACACACGTGATCCTGCGCTACAATTTTGACCGTGATTATACATAATACCTTGGAATGCACCATTAATCGCTTCTTCCAAGTCCGCATCTTCTAAAATGATATTTGGTGATTTGCCGCCAAGCTCTAACGTTACATGCTTAATCATTTCTGCAGACTGACGCATAATATACTTTCCTGTAACAGTAGATCCTGTAAAAGCAACTTTATCAATGTCATGATGATTTACAATTGCCGCCCCTGCTTCAGGACCAAATCCTGGTACAAAGTTTACAACACCGTTTGGGAATCCAGCCTCTTTAAAGAGTTTCGCTGTATACAGTAAAGATAAAGGCGTTTGCTCTGCTGGCTTTAATACAATCGTACACCCCGTCGCCAGTGCAGCTCCCATTTTCCAAGAAGACATAACAAGCGGAAAATTCCACGGAATAATTTGTCCTACAACACCAACAGGTTCATGTCTCGTATAATTTAAGTAATCTTTTGAAATCGGGATTGTTTGCCCAATAATTTTTGTAGCCCATCCTGCGTAATAACGATAATTTTCTACAGTCGCTGAAATATCATCATCAAGTGCTACTTGATATGGCTTTCCATTATCTAAAGCTTCTAGTTGCGCTAATTCTTCTCTATGTTCTTCAATTAAATCTGCTAATTTATAAATAAGATGCGCTCTTTCAGCAGTAGTCATTTCTGCCCACGGACCAGATTCAAATGCAGATCTTGCCGCTTTTACTGCAGCATCAATATCCTCTTCTTGCGCTTCACATACGACTGCTAGAACCTCTTCTGTTGCTGGATTGTACGTTTCAAACGTCTTTCCGCCAATAGCAGAAACAAATTCGCCATTAATAAACATTTTAATTTCTTCATTTAAAAACGCTTCCACTTTTGGTTTCAGCTCAATATTTGTCTTTAACATTATGTTCTCCTCCTTATTTAAACAGCTGTATGAGCTGTAATATTTGATAAAATCGTTTGAAGCTTTTGATCTTCGTCAGCAGTTAATCCTAGTCTTGGATAGCGAGAAGGTCCTCCCGCTTGCTCATGTAATTCCATAGAACGTTTAACGATTTGAACATATTTCCCTGATCCTTCAAGAAACTCGCAAAGTGGTAAAATAGCATCGTTTATTTCCCACGCCTTTTCTAATTCACCATTTTGAAAATGCTCATACATTTTTGTAACGAGACCAGGAACGATATTTCCTGCTACTGAAACCCATCCCGAGGCACCAACTAAATATGATTCCATAACTAAATCTTCAGAACCACAGAAGACTTGGAAAGTCCCTTCACTTTGTCTTACTAAATCTCTCGCTTTTCGAATATCTCCGCTAGATTCTTTAATATGTGTAATATTTTCACACTCTTTTCCAATACGGAGCATTAGTTCTGTACTCATATCAACACCAGAAGTAAATGGATTATTGTATAGCATAATTGGTATATTTACAGAGTTTGAGATTTCTTTAAAATGAAAATAAATCTCCTCTTCCTTCGGTTTACAATAGTAAGAGTTTATAATTAATGCACAATCCGCTCCGTGTGCTTCTGCATGTTTCGTATATTCAATTGTTTCTTTCGTCGTCTCCGCAGCAGTGCCTACAATAACCGGAATTCGGCCATCAACTTCTTTTAATACTGTTTCTACCATTTTAAATCGTTCTTCTTTTGATAAACTCACAAACTCTCCTGTACTTCCATTAATAATAATGCCAGCTACCTTTTGATCGATAAAATAGTTTATGTTTTGTTTTACACCGTTCCAATTAATTTCTTGCAACTCATCCATCGGTGTAATTAATACTGGAAATGCCCCTTTAATTTTTTTCATATTTATCTCTCCCTTTACCATTTTATTTTAATAAAAATCCTGTCGGAAACGGATCTGTAGGGTCTAATAAAAACGTCTGCATTCCTGTAATAAATCCTCTACTTTCAAAACGGAAAATGTATCCTAGCTCCTCCTTCTTCACTTTTTCCACAGTTATAAAACTATTAAATATACTTTCATTTTTAAAAGGTTTATCCGCCATATAATCATTTTTAAATAACGCATGAACATAGGAAACGATAGTAGAAACAAAACCTGGCGAACGTACGATAAAGTTATCTTCATGAAATGTAATCGACTTTATATGGTTCTTTTCTTTTTGCGAAGGATCTACTAAAATAAGCCTTTTTATTAGCGACTGTTTTTGTATAGCCTGCAGTGTAGCTTCTCCCCATCTTTTCAATTCTGGAATGTTTTCAACACGAATTTCTGGCGAATACGCACCTTTTTCTACAACTGCATATACTTTATCTGCTTGTATGAGAGAATAACTTACATTACCAACCTGTAAATTTTCCTCAATCAAATAGCAAAGTTTGCTTTCAAACGAAACAGATATAACTTCATCATTCTCTACATACGCATGAACTAAAAATATTCCAGATAACGTTTCAATTTTATATTGATTGGACTCTCTCTTTTTTAAATACCCACTTTCGAGTAACATCGTTATTACCGCAACAATGCCCCCATAATGAAGCGGAATCGAACCTTCATGATTAAAAAATAATACAGCTGCATCTACTTCATTATGGATAGATGGAACGACAATACACCCATTCAAACCAATAAAACCACGTGGTTCATTTAATAAAAGCTTCATCTCTTCTGCTAATTCACCTGAAAATTGTTCATTTAATTGCTCCAAACTGTAGTAGTATTTGCATGGTACGTCTTTCATTACACGAAATGCCTCGCCATTTACATGTACGTCTACTGCTGTATACATTTTTTGAATGTTCATTTTATATCCTCCGTTTCATGTTCCATCGGCGGAATTAGCAAAAATCCTTCTTTGAGTGGATCCATTTCATTGTAAAAAAATTTATGCATACCCATAAGCCAAGCTGACCCCGTAATTTTCGTTATGACAGCTTCAATATTTTCAACATGTGTCGTATTCACGACATATCCTTTAAATAAAGAACCAACGATACTCTCATGAATGAACTCTTCACCAATTTTGATTTCTTTTTGAGCGTATAATACAGCTAGCTTCGCAGATGTTCCTGTACCGCATGGGGATCGATCTATTCCGCCTGGTGGTACAACAACTGTATTTTTCACATGCGCACATTCATGAGTAGCATCTGTATAAAATTCAACATGTGTTAATCCTCTAATAAACGAATACTCTGGATGAATGATTTCAAACTTCTCATTAATTGTGTTTCTTATATGAATCGCCTTATCGATGATTGTAGATGCATTTTCTGGTACTAATTCTAGGCCTACTGAATTCGCATCAATAATGGCATAAAAATTCCCTCCATACGCAATATCAGCCTCTACAGTTCCAATGTCTTTGACGTGTACAGTAATATTTTTCAATAAAAAAGCTGGTATGTTACAGAAAGATACCTCTTTTGCTTTTCCATCTTGAACAGCAATATCTACTTCCACTAAGCCAGCCGGGGTATCTAGTTTTAAAGAAGTAATCGGTTCAACTACTGGAATTAAACCTGATTCAACTAACGCTGTACATACACCGATTGTATCGTGACCGCACATCGGTAAGTATCCACCTGTCTCTATGTATATAACACCTATATCAGCCTCAGGATGACACGGGTCTGTTAATAATGCCCCTGACATTACATCATGACCACGCGGTTCATTCATTAACAATTTTCGAATCCAATCATATTCCTTTTTCATATGTAACATCTTCTCTGCCATCGTCTCTCCAATCAACTTTGGAAGTCCGCTAATTAATGTCCTCGTTGGATTCCCGCCCGTATGTGTATCAATAGTCGTAAAGACTCTTTGTGACCTCATCCGTTTAACACCCTTTCTGTAAAACGACTCAAACGAAGTGGTTCAATAGGAATAATTGTCTCTTTTTCATTTAATAACTCTTCAATTACTTTCCCAGTAACTGCTGCAAGACTAATCCCATCCCCTTCATGTCCAGCGGCAACGAAATAATTCGGAATATGTTCCACTCGTGAAATAATCGGCAAATGATCTTCTGTCCACGGACGTAAACCAGCGTAAGAACGAATTACCATCATATCTGCCATTTTCGGATAAAAGCGAATCGCTCTATTTGCGATACATTTAATGACTTCATTGTTTATTCTCGTATGAAACCCTACAAATTCACGACTACTTCCAATTAAGAAATTTTGACTTTCAGTAGGCTCAAATACGAGCGCAACCCCGTATTTTTCAGTTAAAGCATCTACTTTTCTTTTTCCGCCAAATTTAGAAATTAAATAACCGAATTCCATTACTTTACGGCATCCTACATGTTGTTGCCTTGATGCTACTATAATATGCCCTTTTCTCGGTTCAATTGGTATATTTACATTTAACATCTGACCAATCTTAGGAGCCCACACACCGGCTGCATTTACAACTTGTTTTGCTGTAAAAGTACCATTCGTAGTTTCTACAACAAATGAACCATTCGTCTCTATTTTCATACTCTTTACTTCGGTCTGCTTAAAGGCTTTTGCGCCAAACTTTTGTGCCTCTGACAGAAGCGAGAAAGCAAGGAGATATGGATTCACAGTTGAATCCGTCGCACATTCTAAACCGCCTAATAAATCATCAGCAAAAAAAGGCGACTCTTCTCTTATATCTTGCCTATCAAGCATTCGAAACGGTAATCCAGCTTCTTTTTGCCGATCTACCCATCGCTGCGCAGCTTCCATCTCTTCGTCTGACTCACATACGAGAATACTTCCTGGTGCCCTATATTCAAATGAATGCTCTAATTTTTCACTTAAATCAGTTACTAATTTTTGACTTACTAAAGACATTTGACTATCAAACCCTGGGTCTTTATCAATGGCCAAAATATTCCCATCACACCGTGAAGACGTCCCGCTGACAAATTCTCCTTTTTCAATGATTGTTACGTCTCTTCCGTATTTTGAAGTGTAATAAGCGATAGAACACCCTATTATTCCACCACCTATAATTAAAACGTCGCAGTGCCTCACAATATACTCCTCCTTTCCCTAAACCTCTCACTTTCTTTTATGCAATTGACGTGCCAATTCTGCACATATACAATTTCCATAAACAATATTTTTATTTGTAAAAATAATTCAAATTTATAGTAAATAGGTGTATTATTTTTTTATCACTGTCAAATTTTTTATACATAACGGGAGGATATTATGGCATTTTCATTTCCGACTATACAAGAGTTTTTGGAAAGTATTTTAATCGATCATACATGTAGCCTTAATCACATTAAGCAAGTAAACGGAAGGTTTTATTATCTCCCTTCTACTACAGAAGAATATAATTGCGCCATTATTTATGTAGATGACTCATTCACTGCATTAATTGACGCTTTTTCTTATGAATTAGCTGTTATCATCCTTAACGAAAACGATGAGCCGATATTCTGTATAACCTCTCAGCAAATGATTCCATTTCTTTATAAGTCCTACAATGAACTACAGTCATTTTATAACACCGTAATACAAACAACTGACTCTTCTGTTACAGTCATTGATAGTAAAGAATGCGTTCGAACTTGGACAGATGGTGCTGAAAAAATATTTTCAGTCAACCATAATGAGATTATTGGGCAACCGATTACTCGTTTTTTTGATTATAAAGACTTGGAAATTTTACAATCTTTACATGATGGAAAAAATATAGTCGCTCAGTTCCATCAGCCTCGTCCCGATTTATTCGTATTAATTAATTCAAATCCAGTTTATTGTAATGATGAAATTATAGGAGCAGTCGTTTCAGAAACAGATGTTACAAATCAAGTCGCTTTAAATGAAAAACTATTTAATATGTCACATGAAATGCACCGTTTAGAACAAGAAGTGGCAAAGTATAAAGATGAATCCGATCCATTCCTTGCGATGAATGGGAAAAGTCCTGTTATACAAAGAACGATACAATTAGCTAGAAAAGTTTGTTCGGTGAAATCAACTGTTTTAATACTTGGGGAAAGCGGAGTTGGAAAAGAAGTATTTGCGAAAGCAATTCATGAAGCAAGTGAAGCAGCGAAGGCGCCTTTCATTTCGATTAACTGCGGGGCAATTCCAGAAGCTTTATTTGAAAGTGAATTATTCGGTTACGAGCGTGGGGCCTTTTCTGGAGCGAATAGTAAAGGGAAAAAAGGTAAAATCGAACTCGCACAAGGCGGTACTTTATTCCTCGATGAGATTGGCGAAATGCCGCTCGATATGCAAGTAAAACTGTTACGTGTACTACAAGAACGAAAGTATTACCGAGTT
Source organism: Bacillus sp. TH13 (assembly GCF_016651175.1). Taxonomy (NCBI): domain Bacteria; kingdom Bacillati; phylum Bacillota; class Bacilli; order Caryophanales; family Bacillaceae; genus Bacillus; species Bacillus sp. TH13. The sequence goes on from NZ_JAEKEJ010000021.1 coordinate 124,321, forward strand.
GGCGGAGAAAAAGAAATTAATATTGATTTCCGCATTATCGCTGCTACAAATCGGGATTTACAAGAAGAAATGAGAAAAGGAACTTTCCGAGAAGATTTATATTATCGTTTAAATGTAGTTAGCCTGCATATTCCACCGCTGCGTGAAAGACGAGAGGATATTATCGAACTCACATACTCATTCTTAAACGATTTTTCGATCAACTATAACCGACCAATTCGTGACCTACCTTCAAGCATTATGCATGAACTGCTTCATTACAATTGGCCAGGTAATATTCGCGAACTTCGAAACGTTGTTGAACGGCTTGTGGTATTCGCAACAGACGGAATTATAAAACAAGAATATTTACCATTTCATACGACTGAAACTTTAGACAACCATACAGCTCATTCCCTATTACTCAGCAACAATAATACAATCCTTTCTTTACAAGAAGAGATGGATGAGCATGAGAAAAAAGTTATTGAAAGGGCTTTACGAATTTTAAATGGGAATAAATTAGAATGCGCAAAACAACTTGGCGTAACAAGGGCTACTTTATATAACCGTTTAAAGAAACTCGGACTTCAATAAAGAATCAGTATGCACCAATCAGGCGTTTACAGGTAGCCCTCTCCCCTCTATATTGGCATGATTTTTGCATATATAATTTGTGCAAACCGAACTAGAGGAGGAATACACATGACCAATAAAAACAACTTAATCGTTTGTCGTTGTGAAGAGGTTACATACGGACAACTTCAATCGACAATTGCTGAATATAACTGCTCGGCAAGAGAATTAAAACTAAGAACACGTGCTGGCATGGGATTTTGCGGTGGTCGCACATGCAGAATAATGATAGATCGAATGATTGAAAATGCGAATCCTGACGTAACTCTTAATGAACTACCGTTAAAATATCAACCACCAATACGTGCAGTTACTTTTGGATCGGTAGGTGAAAGTAAATGAGTAGAATTACACATCACCCTATTTTAGGTACTTTACAAAGTAGTGGGCGTATTACTTTTCAATTTAACGGTCATCAATACGAAGCATATGAACATGAAACGATAGCTGCTGCCCTGTTAGCAAATGAAATACGGACATTAAGAGTTCATGAAGATAGCGGGACACCGCGAGGTATTTATTGTAATATCGGGCACTGTTCCGAATGCCGCGTGACAGTAAATAATCAAACAAATGTACGCGCATGCTTAACTGTTGTAGAAGAAAACATGGTTGTTGAAAGCGGGAAACAGCATCCGAATATCGTGAGAGAGATGGTGAAAAAACGATGAGTGATGTAATTATCATTGGTGCAGGACCAGCGGGATTATCTGCTTCTATCTCTTGTGCTCGTTTCGGACTAAAAGTGCTCGTTATTGATGAATTTATGAAGCCGGGCGGGAGATTGTTAGGACAGTTGCATCAAGAGCCTACTGGAGAATGGTGGAACGGAATAGAAGAATCGAAGCGACTTCATGAAGAAGCAGAATCACTTTCAGTACATATCAGGTGCGGTGTTTCGGTCTATAATTTAGATAAAGATGAAAACAATTGGTTTGTACATACTAATATCGGTACGTTAGAAGCACCGTTCGTACTACTTGCTACTGGTGCTGCGGAATATTCTATTCCCCTTCCAGGCTGGACACTTCCAGGAGTGATGTCAATTGGAGCAGCTCAAGTTATGACAAATGTTCATCGCGTGCAAGTTGGAAAAAAAGGAATCATTATTGGTGCTAACATTTTGTCTTTCGCCATTTTAAGTGAATTGCAATTAGCGGGAATTAAAGTAGATCATATTGTACTCCCTGTAAAAAGCGAGTTAAGTCAAAAAGCTGGTGAACCTGAAGAAGTTTTAAACTCTCTTTTAAATGCAGCACATCTCGCTCCTTCTGCTATTTTACGAATAGGTAGCCACTTTATGAAATATGATTGGATTCGAAAAGCTGGATTAACATTCTATCCAAACAGCGGAATGAAAATAAACGGAACGCCACTTCACCTTCGGAAAGCAGCTCTTGAAATTATCGGAACAGATCAAGTTGAAGGTGTACGTGTTGCTAATATTGACTCTAAAGGAAATGTTATGAATGGATCAGAGAAAATATATGAAGCAGATTTTGTTTGTATTGCTGGGGGATTATACCCACTTGCCGAACTTGCAGCTGTAGCTGGTTGTCCCTTCCATTACATTTTAGAATTAGGCGGACACGTTCCTCTCCATTCCGAAACAATGGAAACCCCTCTTCCTGGTTTATTTGTAGCTGGCAATATTACAGGCATTGAAAGCGGAAAAATTGCGATGGCGCAAGGAACAGTTGCAGGTCTATCAATTGCTAAATATGCAGGTGAAAAACATGATATAGTCGACCAACAATTATATCACGCCATTCAAAACGTTCACTCTGTTCGTCAGAAAGCTGCAATTCAGTTTAATCCGATGGTAGATATCGGTAGACGAAAGATGAATGAAATTTGGCGTGATCATTCTTCTACATATGCACATACTAAAAAGAGCTGCTGAGATTACTCTCAACAGCTCTTTTCTCTACTCATCTGAGTTATTAAATTTCGCTAATGCGTAAATACCTTCTTCATCATCTAATTCAAGTTGTAATCTCGCTGCGAATGCATTGACATTATATTCTCTGTCAAGCAATAAACGTAATGCTTCGATTAAGTTTGCTTGAATTAAAATTTGCTGGCGACCATTTACCTCTACTTCCGCAGAGAAACCGTAGTCATCGTCATACATGAGTTCAACTAACACTTCTTCTGGACCCACTTGTCTTTTTTCAGCGATATATACGCAAAGCGCATTTATTAATTCTTGTTCAGAAATTTTTATTGTTTCCATGCTACTTCATCTGCCTTCTTCTTACGTTGGTTCTTGAAGTATTTAAATGCACGAACTGCTAACATTACGATACCAGCCATTACTAACATATTTACCATAAATGCTAATACAGAACCAAGAGCTCCCATATTTGCAAATAAGCTACCCATTAGTAAACCACCAAGACCACCTAGTAATAAACCTTTCATAAAGCTTCCTTTATTACTTTTTGGTGCTGTGTTTGTTGCTTTCGTTTTTGAATCTGGAGTCGTTTTTTGAGAATTTACATTTGAGTCTTTTTTGTTTAAATCAACTTTTGACTTTTGACCTGAACTTGGTGTAAATGATTTTTTACCAGATTTGTAACTTTTCGCTGCCGCATGATCTACGAACATAAAGCTGCTAGCTCCAAAGATAACCATGAATGCTGTCATTACTGCTACAAGTTTTTTCAACATATTATATCCATTCTCCTTTTATATAGATATATGTGAAATCTATCTTTCTAGTAAATTCAGAGTGATAGATTTGTTTTTAAAAACATTTTAAAGGTTCTTATGAACTTATTATATGAACTTTTGTCGAAATATGCAAGTATTATTTACTTTCAACAGTTTGGTGACAAAGGAAAAATTAAGCAAAACAGAATTGACTTTAAATGAAACAAAACATATTATAAGTTCATAAGAACTTTTTATTATTTTGGAGGTGAAAAGATGGAAACATTTCATCTCACACGAAACGAAATGGCTACCCTTCTTCTATCACTAAGAGGATGGAATACGAAAAAGCCTCTCGGTATTTTACAAGAAGCTTGGGCGAAGTCACATAAAAAAGATATTGAAAGCGGACAAAGCGTTACAGCTTTTATTACTACCGCACTTTCACCTATTTTTGAAAAGCTGATTAAAATTGACGATACTGACGTCGGTTTTTCTTTAAATGAAATAGTCGCACTTGGCAATCAGATTGAAAACACAAGTTTCTCTGTAACTGCTATGCAAAACTGGGTGAAACGAGATATAAAAGAAATGATTGGCTCTCCTCAAAAAGGGAAAAAATATTCAATTGAACAAGCAGCCTTACTATTCATTGTCGAAGATTTAAAAACAGCACTTGATTTCGAATCCATTCGTAAGCTATTACGCCTTATCGTAAATGACCCAGCCGATCGAAGTGATGATTTAATCAATCCTGTTCATTTATATGTAGCATACTCTTCTCTATTTGAAGAACTCAATCAAGGGAATTGCTTACAATTAAATGCAACAGATACCGTTCATACAATTGAAAACATCGTAAAAGAAAAAGCTGATAAAATCGCAAGCAAGTTTGATCAAATTAATAATGAACAACGTGAAGCGATTCGTAACGCCATTATTATTGCGACCCTTTCTGTACATACCGCTTATGTACAAATGTTAGCAAAGCGTTACGTAACAGCAACTTTATTTTTACAGAACTTAGATGTGAAGCCTTAAAAAATAGGAGCAGAAATGCTTCTATTTTTTTATGAGAAATTTTTAATAATCTTTTCATTAACCCTTCATGAAAACGTGGCTTATATCCTTTACTATAATACTTATGAGAGACATAAAAGAATTGAAATAGCAATCCCCTATGTAAATAAGGTATAATCTACATATAGTGAACCTTTTACGTCGTTAAATAAAAGGTTCTTATACTAAAAAATTCATAAACTAGAAGGTGCAACAATGTTAAGTAGTTTTATTCATTCAGTATTAACGTTTTTTGAAGGACTAGGTTATTGGGGCATTATGCTTGGACTGATGATTGAGATTATTCCAAGTGAAATTGTCCTTGCTTATGCAGGATACTTAGTATTCAATGGTAGTATCTCATTTATAGGCGCAGTTGTATTCGGTACAATTGGCGGTGTTATTGCCCAAATCTTTATTTATTGGCTTGGACGATACGGCGGACGCCCTATATTAGAACGTTATGGAAAATATATTTTCATACATAAAAAACAAATAGATGCTGCAGAAGATTGGTTTAATCGTTACGGAACTGGTGTCATTTTTACAGCACGCTTCATTCCAGTAGTGCGGCATGCGATTTCAATTCCTGCTGGTATTACAAAAATGCCATTACTACGTTTCACTACATTAACAGCCCTTGCGATTATCCCTTGGTCTATTATTTTCATTTATTTAGGTGAAAAACTAGGTGAAAATTGGGAGAATATTAACGATATTGCTGGTCCGTATGTGAAATCATTCGCAATTGGCGGTGTCATACTCGTTCTTTTATACTTCATCATTAAAAAATGGACAAAAAAAACGTAAAAATCTTGCTTAAGATAATAAATAAAAACCGCTATACATTCATTACGAACTATAGCGGTTTTTTATGTTTAAATTGACTAATCTGTAGAAATTACAAGAAAACCCCTCAGTTTAACATTTACATGGATAAGCAACAATTCACTCGTCCATTTCGTATATTATCTCAAAAAGGAGTGATTCCCCTATGCATTGGCAGCAAAAAATACCATACTTAATCGGACGCCCTATCGGTATTTCCTTCATAAATGGGCAAGGAACTTCTGGCGTATTATGTTCAGCGCATGATGGTCAATTATATGTATATGAATACCTTTATCAAGCCCAGTTCGCAATGAAACATTATGATTATAGACAGATTCAAGATATACATGTATTCCCAAATTGCCCTCACCAAAATCCTCTATACTAAAAAAATCGGAACGGCCATAGCCATTCCGATTTCTATACTTTATTTCTCAGAATTAAATTTCTGCACTGCTTCATCAAAATAAATCCAACCTTTCCAGCCCAAATGAATCGTATCTTTTAAGAAATACTTATCATATTCATGACCAGAGAAATCAACTACTGGATATCCTGCTTTCTCAACCTGTTCTCGAACTTTTTTATAATACACTTCACGGCGTTCTTTCGGAAAGCCAGTATAATCATACCAAGGCCCATTTACAGGTACAGAAATAAAGAGTGGTTTGACATTTTTCTCTTTAAATAAATCTAAAATAATTTGCAAATCATCATATTCTGGTGATTCATCATATGTTTCATTTGCTCTAAAGTTTTTTAAACCTTTTAGTTTTTTCTTCAGATTATTCTTATGATAATACGGATTTTCAATTCCGAATGTATTTGTAGTAGACTCAGCTTTCCCTTCTTGTTCTGCGTGTTTACGTGCGTCTTCCCAAGAAATTGAACGAAGTCCGATATTTGTTTTCTCTTTCATCGGTTCGATTTTAAATAAAGAGTTAAATAAATCTCTATGATCTAAAATATTTCGATGCATATAAGCAAGTGGTTTAACTAAACCTGCTTTTATGTTATGTTTCGTATCATTATATACAATACCTTCTAATGAATTTTTTAATATATCATCTTCTTGAACAACTTTATAATCTAATAGCCGTTTCGCGATTTGCTTCTTCATTTCTGGATTTATCTCATCATTAAAAATAAAATGATATGCTTGTTGTTTGGAGAAATTATTAGTGAAATCCCCTTGTGATACACCAGTCTTTGTAAACCATTGTGGTGAAAGAACAAAGACTACTTTTTTACCTTCTAATTCATCCATAGTAGATGTCATATTTAAAATATGAGCTAAACTTTGTGTACCGCCAGTTCCAATTAAAAACGGTGTAAAACCAGCTGGATTTACTTTGAAATAATTAGACGGATGATATGCATCCATTCGTAAAAATTCTGATGAACCGTACATCGGTAAATACTGTGAATTCTCTAACATTTTTTGCTGTAAGAAAACACTTTGTAATTTCCCTTTTTGTAAAGAAGTTGCCGCATCTTCTACCTTCTTATCACTAATAAGCGGCACTAAACTTTTCGAGGGGATTAGAATGATAATGAAAAAAAGCACACACGCTAAAATTATAGGACCAAAAGCATGCTTCATTTTCATCTTTTGTCCCTCTTTCTATCGTTATTAAATTGTAACCCTTGTTTTTGACACGTCATCTTTTCTCTCCTTTTTATCTATACATGTTCCATTCTATTTATCTATTATATACATGTATGTATTTCCTTCCTTGTTCTATTAAGTCCTATATAAATAGCGCAAGAAAATGTTTCCATAGAAACACGTTAATTATACAAGATTATACATAAATTTCACACTGGAATTTTACTAATAATTTTATTTTTTAACAATGAAAAAACATATGAAATGTCTAGAATTCTTTGGATGATGTATGGAGTTCAAAATATGATAATAAGCGCCCGTTATGATTAACTTCATGAGTATATATAAACCCGAGCTTTCGTAAAAGTTTTTTCGAGCTCTCATTTGCTACTTTAACTCTAGCAATTATTCTTGTTACATTCAAAGTCTCTATTGCATATTTAATAGAAGCCTCTGCTGCTTCTAATGCATACCCATTCCTCCAATGTTCTGGGTCAAGGAGATACATAATTTCTATTTCACCTGTTTCATCTACCTTTCTTAAACCACAATGTCCTAAAAGCTTTCCTGTTTCACTATTAAATAACAACCATACCCCGAAGTCATACTGTTCCCAATGTAAGATAAGTTGCCCAATATAATCATTTGTTTCTTCCTTCGACATTCCTCTTGATTTAGCCAGCCATTTGCCAACAGTATCTTTTTTTAATATGTTATAAAACTGATCAATATCTTCTACAATTGGTTTCCTCATAAATAATCTTTTTGTATAAATTACTTTCTCTTCTTCAAACATAGACATCATTTTCCCTCCAAATACTGTTTACAGACTAATAAATTATACCATGAACCATTTTTCTAACTTTAAATAAGAAAAAACAGACTATCACATACGTGAAGTCTGTTTCCCCATTCTTTTATTTTTGTACATCTGCCCATTTTAAACTTGTAGCTGGACCAAATTGATGTACATATAAATCTTTCACATATGATTTTTGTAAGTAAGATAATCCGCGCTGGAATACCGGTGCAATTACTGCATCATCAAGTAGCATTTTTTCAGCATCTTGCATTGCTTTCCAGCGAGCCTTTTCATCATTACCTAATTCTGTTTTAATCTTCTTAATTAACGCATCATATTCTGGGTTTGCATATTCTGTATTATTGACGCTACTTCCAGAAAGGAATACTTCTAAGTAAGTCATTGGATCTGGATAATCCGGTAACCAGCGTGATAACGACATTTCATATTCTTTCTTCTTCTCAAGTGCTAATTTTTGCGTATGTGGTTGTAATTTCACATTCACTTTTAAGCCTGGTAAGTTTTTCTCAAGCTGCTCTTTAATGTACTCTCCAACTTTTTTAAAGTTTTCTAAGTCATAGTTTAATAGTTCTAACGTCACTTCATTTGTACCTGTCTCTTGTTTTGCTTTCTCCCAATATTCTTTCGCTTTTTTTACATCAGTTTTATTAAACTCACCTGCCGTACTTCTAAAATCTTTTTTGTCTGGGCCCTTTAAAAATCCTTTTGGTACGTAATAGTTTGCTGCAACCGATCCATCATTTAAAAATGAATCTGCGAGTCCCTTTTTATCAAAAACTATACTTAGCGCAAGACGTGCATTTTTATTTTTAAGAATCGGTATATTTTCATTAAATCGGAAGAAGTACATAACTGGATCTGTGTATTGTTTTAGCTCTTTATTATTTTTATATTTATCTACGAATTCAGTTGAAATGACAGCTCTATCAACTTTATCTGTTTCGTATAAATTTACCGCAGTTGAAATTTCTTTAACAATTTGATAGTTTACTTCATCTAACTTCACTTCTTTTTTATCCCAATACTTATCATTTTTCTTCATTGTAAAGCTCGCTTCATGCTTCCACTCTGATAATGTAAACGGTCCATTATATACCGCTTTATTTGCCTCTAATCCGTATTTATCACCTTGCTCTTTCGCATATTTTTCGTTAATTGGATAGAAGGATGGTAAAATTAATAATTTCGTAAAATACGGTACAGGATGTTCTAGCTCTACGACGAATGTTTTATCATCCTTCGCTTTTACTCCTAATTCATCTAGACCTAGTTGTTTTTTATTTATCTTCTCAGCATTTTTCACATCGTACGCAATGTATGCATATTGAGAAGCGGTATCTGGATTAATCAATTGCTTCCAAGCATATACGTAATCATGAGCGGTTACTGGATCTCCGTTAGACCATTTCGCATCACGCAATTGGAATGTATATGTCTTTCCATCTTTACTCACTTCATATTTTTGTGCGCCGGCTTCAATTACTTCATCATTTTTCGATAGACGGAATAGCCCTTCCATTACGTTATTTAAAACGTTAAACGAGACCGCATCTGTTACTTTCCCTGAATTTAACGACGGAATTTCACCCGTTTCTAGTAACTGTAATACTTTCTTCTCATCTTTCGGCTCTGTTGCAGTTTTTTCTTTTGCGCAACCAACTAAAAATGAAGAAACTAATAGAGTACTAACTAATGAGTAACGAACAACTTTTTTCATTTAAAAACCCCCCTCTATTTTTAAGGTAAGTAACGACGAGCACCAGCGTATTCTTCTATATATCCTGGTGTATTTAGCGGTATAATCTCTACCGACCTTTCAGCTCTTGGTGAGTGAATCATATTGCCATCACCAATATACATTGCAACGTGATGGACACTACCTTTCCCTTGATCATGTGCAAAGAAAATTAAATCTCCTTTTTGTAGGTTTTCTTTATCAACTGCAACCCCTGCTCTTGATTGCGGTCCAGAATCTCGCGGAATTGTAATGCCGTGCGATTTATAGATCGTATGCGTGAAGCCAGAGCAATCAAATCCAAAACCACTTGTACCAGCCCATATATACGGTAAACCTAAAAACATTTTCCCTGTGTTAATTAAATCATCAGCGGTCGGTTTTGGAATATCAGTTTGAGAACGGTAAACTGTTCCATCATTTTTTCGTAGCCATGCTTTCTGACCATTTGGCAACAATACACGATATGAAATTGTGTCTTCACTTAATAACGGCAGTCTTGTATTATAACTAACTTCAAGTGATTTATGTTTTTCAGAAGGATTTATATATAAAATCGCTGTTGGATTTGTTATTAACACAAAAGGTTCATTTGTTTTATCTGCAAATTCTTGATTATATGTTAATTGCTTTTCAGGCATCCAGCCCGGATAACCTTCTTCATTTCGTGGTGTTGGCTGTCCGTGCACTAATACCTTCACCCACTCGCCTTTCTTATCAATAACAGTTACTTCTTGACCGAGTAACGCTTGTGTTTCTAATTTATTTGCATTTGTTAACCATAGTTTCTCGTCAAGTGTCATTGATTTCGTCCATTTCCATAGATCCACTGGATTTGTTGCACTCGGTGTATCGATTGGCCTTAATGAATCAGGTGCTGTCCATAACGTTGCAGCAGATACATCTATAAATGCTTTATTATCCTTCTTTTCTTCAGCATTTGCCGATGTAAACGATGAAAATATAAATAAAGTTGTTAAAAATGCAGTTCCTACTTTTTTCATATATATCCCCCTTAAAAGATAGTTTCCTAGTCTCTTCTCCTAAGACTTACTATTCACTGTCGATTGAAGGTTTACCTTTGATCCAGAATAAGTCATTCCTTCCGGCTCTTCCATTAACCAAAGCGGTGCATCAAGATCAAAATAATGTATATTAGGATGCGCTGCCGCTAAATGCGCAACAGCGCTAACGGAAAGTGAAGATTCCATCATGCTTCCCACCATACACTTCACACCAGCTGTTTCTGCGATATCTGCAATACGCCATGCTTCACGTATGCCACCACATTTCATTAATTTAATATTAATGAAGTCTGCATATCTTCCTTGAACGAGCTTTAATGCATCACTTGCTGAAAATATACTTTCATCGGCCATAATTGGCGTTTGCACACGATCTTTGACGTACTTTAACCCATCCCAATCTTTCGCGTGTACTGGTTGTTCAATAAATTCTATATTTAAATTACGATTTTCCATCTCTTGAATGATAGAGACCGCTTCTTTTGGACTCCAACCTTGATTCGCATCTAAACGTAATGTCGTATTTTTTGGTACCACATTTCGAATTGCCTCAATACGTTCCAAATCTAAATACGCCTCTTTACCCACTTTAATCTTTAATGTTTGAAATCCTTTTTCTATATGTTTCTTCGCTTCTTTTGCCATTAATACAGGCTCATCCACACTCACTGTAATATCGGTATAAATTTCTTTCTTCCCGCCTAACAATGCATATAACGGTACATTTTGATATTGGCAATATACATCATATAAAGCGATATCTACCGCTGCTTTCGCACTTGAATTTCCAATACAACTCATTTGAATGCGCTGTAGTAACTGCTGAAACTGAATGATATCTTGACCAATTAAACATGAACGCATCGGTCCTAAAATCGCTTCTTCCATTCCACTGGTGAAATCACCCGTAATAACTGGTGTTGCGGCTGCAGCCCCCTTACCAATCACTCCTTCGTCTGTATGAATATAAACATCTATACTTTCAATTTCTGTTACAGTACGAAGTGCGGTTTTAAACGGTGTATGAAGTTTTACACGTCTACGATTTACTTTTACATCTGTAATTTTCATTTCGTTCATCCTTTCGTTCTCCAATGAAGTGAAATTTTAATCCACCGGAGATTTATACCCACAGATTATTAGGTAAACCTATTGGGCTTTTACCCTCCTATCTCCCTACTTTGTTTTCGTTTACTTTTGATGTAGGACGATAATGTGAAATAAAAAAATCCAGCCATAAGAATGATTCTTACGGCTGGATTTTGTCTATGATTGAGTAGACAAAGCAGCAATCTGATTATATTTTTTCTGTGCATCTTTTAGCGCTACAAGTAACGCTTTTTGAGAAGAGCCGAAATATCGGTTCTTTACTTCCATTACTAACGCCGGGTCATTTATATTTTTATGTAGAAATAAATATTTAACAAATTGAGATGTTAATGCAATTGTCGCTGAGCAGTCTGCATCTACAATTTCCCCTGTATCCTTAACAAGTACAAATGCTACGAAATAGCTTTTAAACTTTTCAGTAATGGGATTATTTTGAGGTGCTTTCGCATCCCCTACGATATAAATTGTATTTGAAGCGTACACAGCTATCTTCCTTTCGTATACGAGGATAACGGGTTTCTTAATAGTCGTATGAGCGAGGAACTCAACGTTGATTAAAAAATGTATCCGCTTACCTTGTATTATAATACAATTGACAGAATTTTAACAACATTTATTTTAGTGCATATTCCATATTTATGAAAATAGCTTAAACTCTTCATTTTTACAATATGTGATTGTTCCTTGTACCATGACATTCATACATAAAAAAACAGTTAGCGATGGCTAACTATTTTTTTCATTACTTGGGCATCACAAATATAGTTTCATTTGACTTAGAAAATTGATACTCTTTTCTCGCAAACTTCAAAATTTCTTCCTCATCGTCTGTTAAATTTTCTATGTTAGTCTTTAAAGAATCTTTATCTTTCTTTAAAGATACTAATTGTTCCTTTTGATCCGTAATCGTATCTTTCTTCTTATCAATTACTTCTTGTTGTTTCGTTAAAATATATTGAACGTACAAAGTAGTTGCTGCAATAAAAAGGACCATTAAAATAAGTCGCCTTAACTTCTTTTTATTTATCCTAAGCTTGTCACTAGGTTGTGATAATTGCTCTGGTATATTAGGAACATTTACTCGTTTGAGTTTCCTCATTCAAATCCCCCTAACCCATATTTTTCACTACCATCGGCACGTTTTCTTACTAGACTAGATTCTATTCTTATAAAATAAACTCCTTCCCAAAAATATCCCATAAATTAACCAATTAAAGATAGCATTCGACGACATTTCCATATTTACACCGATTTTTTTTATACATGCTGCTATAAAATAGTAGTTTCTGTAATTCTTTTTCTACTATTGTAGAAGAGTTTTTTTACACACAAAATTCCTTCCCTACATATCCATGTTATAACATGCTTACAAGGAGGGGAAATATGCATTACCGCACATTAGGCAAAACTGGAATAACTGTTTCTGAAATAGGTTTTGGGGCATGGGCAATCGGTGGTGATGAATGGGGACCTGTTAACGATAAACAATCTATAACTGCTATAAAAAAAGCCATTGAGTGTGGTGTGAATTTTATTGATACTGCGGATGTGTATGGTTTAGGACATAGTGAAAAGTTGGTGGCTACCGCGATTAAAGGACATCGTAATGATATTATCCTATCAACGAAAGGTGGTTTAATCGGACATCACTACGACCCTAATGGCGTTCCTGTATATGATACTCCCGAAAAAATCATCGCCGTATTTGAAACAAGTTTACAACGTCTTCAAACAGATTATATTGATCTTTATTTTTGTCATATTTGGTGGCATAATCGTAGAGAAACCGAAGCATTTCTACGTGCATTTGACATATTAAAACGTGATGGCAAAGTAAGAGCAGTCGGTGTTTCGACTCATGATTTACAATACATTCATCATTTCAATAACAACAACGAAATTGATATCGTACAACTTGATTACAATATATTAAATCGAAAACCAGAAAAAGATATATTACCATTCTTACAAGAGAAAAATCTAGGAGCTGTTATTCGTGGTCCATTAAAAATGGGCATTTTAACTGGAAAATTCACAAATAAAACAATTTTTCCAGATGGAGATTTACGCAAAGATTGGCCAAATGAAACTTGGTTTCAAGAAGACTTACAAACCGTAAAGAAACTTCGGTTGCTCTCAAATAAAAATCAGACCCTAGGGCAACTTGCACTTCGCTATGTACTCTCTCATCCGGCAGTAAGTGTTGTAATTCCTGGTGCGAAGTCAGGAACGCAAGCACAAGAAAATGCAAATGCATCTGTTCGCCCTATTTTGAGTGATGAAGAGCTTAACTATATTCATTCAATATAAAAAGCCCAATCCGGGCTTTTTAATTTGGCAAACTAATATCATACTCCATTCGTTTCGCTGTGTCCTCCGCAACATGCACACCTAACAAGTTTTTCACAATATGAAATGCCATATTAATTCCAGCTGAAATTCCGGCAGATGTTATAATATGTCCTTCATCTACAAACTTTACATTTTCTATAACTTCAACATTTTGAAACTCATTTTTAAACTTTTCAATACTAGCCCAATGTGTTGTTGCTTTTAAACCTTCTAGTAAACCTGCTTTCGCCAGTAATAACGCTCCTGTACAAACTGAAGTCATCAGCTTTACTTCTTTCATTTGCTGGCGAATCCATTTTATTACTATTTCATTTTTTATTTCATATTCTCTAGCACCTAGCCCACCCGGAATTATTAAAATATCCACTAGCGGTAAATTTTCAATACTATAATCCGGCTGTACCTTCAATCCGTTCCTTGCTGTAATCATTTCCCCATTCTCACTAACTGTATAAACAGTAAATGGTTTTTCTTCATTCACCTCAGTTACAGAAAAAACTTCAAATGGCCCTGCAAAGTCTAACACTTCTACTTCATTAAATAAAAATATACCAACACTCCATTTATTCATCATAAGTTCACTTCCTGTTTCAAATGATGTAAAAGATGGTCATATCCTTTTTCTAATGCAATATCATACGCTGTTTTCCCATCATTTTTCTTAATCATCTTATTAGCTCCATTTTTAAGGAGTAACATAATTATTTCTTCATTTCCTAATAATGCTGCTTCGTGGAGTCCTATCCAGCCACCACTTTGCATAATATTTACATCTGATCCTTTTTCAATTAAGAAAGCGACAAGTTCACTTTGCTTGTTCGCAATTGCCGCTTGCAAAGGTGTATTTTCATTTTCGTTTTTTGCTCTACTATGTATATCTGCACCGCTTTCTAAAAGAAAACTCGCTATTTCTTTCTGTCCAAAATAAGCTGCTAAATGAAGTGGTGTCCAGCCATTTTCACTACATTCGTTAACAATACTTGGACTCGGCTTTATAAACTCCACTACTTTTTCCTTATTACCACTTATAACAGCTTGTGCTATTGATTGTAAATGCTCCATAATAATCTCCCATCCTTCATAGTATTTAAGCATCCCCCTTCTACATGTTCTATTAATTACTACATTTTCCTTTTAAAACCTTAAGTTTACATAATAATATTATACATTACTTTTTGTGCTTAATGTTGAATAGCAATAATGTTAAAAATAATACCTTTAAACTATGAAGACTATGATTTCATTAGAGTTACTGAAAAAAGCAATTAAAAAAACTATACACATAGTTTTCATCATATTCGTTCAGTTGCATGAACTAAAACAGGTAATGTTTATTCTGTGCTATTCATGCTTTCAACATATCAAATAATATTATTCCAATAAAAAAACAATCCATTTTTAAAATGGATTGTTTTTTTATTTCTGTTTTATGCGGTTTATGTTATTTTTGTATTTTCAATGACGAAATAATTACGTTTACAAAAATGAAACACTACTATTTTAGTCCCTCTTATACTAAGTTTTTCATTTGAAAACAAAAACTTATTTTCGCCTTACGATTGAAAAAAACGTATGTAAAACTTTCTAAAACAGCTGCCTTATCATACTAATCTATAGCAATTCTGTCTTCTTCCCTTACCTGTTTCCTTTAACACATACGATTTTAAAACAAGCGCCGTTAATGAATCTGTTAGTGTTTTATATGATAAATTTGATAATGCCAATAGATCGTTCGTATATAACATTCTATGCTTCTCTAATAATAATAGTACTAATCGTTCAGACGGTTTTAATGCCTCATCACTTTCTAGTATAAAGTCTATATTTTTCATTTCTCTAATTATTACTCCTTATATAAAAAAATACTTTAGGTGCTAATTTAATATAAAAATAATACACAACAAAATTTGAAATATATTAAAATAACATTGCTTTAAGACACTATTATACTATAACATATAAAAAGCATTTGCCGAAATAGGAAATGCTTTTTATATTGCTTATATAATTCTTCAAAAACTACATTTAAAAACGGTTCGTCATTCTCTAAATATGAATGACGAACCGTCTTCCAGCTTCTTCTCAATTAACATGTTTTACCTTAAATATTTCTTGCAATATGCGGCTTACTGTAATGACTTGTTCCACCGCCACCTACTACTACTTTACCGCCTTTTTCAAAAATTAATAATTTACTTGAACCATCTGCAAGAAGCACTATTACTTCAGCATTATTACTTGTTGCTACATAAATTACATAACCACTCTTTGATATACAAGTTTCCCAATTCGAATCAAATTCTGATCTTACTACACGATTTGAATACACTTGATTTTCAATTCTATCTTGTTCTACGTTTTCCAAATTTATTGTCCCCTCTTCCCTGTATAGTTATATATATTAAAATAGCAGTCCTGTTTAAAATAGCGACCGATTTTAACATAAATAGTATATGTAATTAGTAGGAGAATGCTTAGACAATGGAAACGAAATAGACTTCGAAAATTTTACAATTGAAACTTCTCTTTAATCATTTCCGCTACTTCTTTTGCACTCAAATACGTGTTATTAATTTTTATATACTCTTCTTTTTCAATTTCACCATGAAGAGAGTTTAATCTATGCTTTTTCATCGTTTCTTTCAAATTATTTTCAGACCACGCAATATCTCTTTTTTTCGGTTTATGTTCTAATCTATTCGGGCTTTTATTCCGTTCTAATCTTTCATCTAATTCCGCTTCCAGCTCTACAAAATACACTGTCCCACCTTTTGATTCAAAAATACTTTCTACATGATGTATATAATCCCAATCCGATTGGAGGTCAAATGCCCATATATACGTAAAAATCATTCCAGATAAATGACTTTTAGATACTTCTTCAAATATTTCATTACGAAATAAACTTACTAGTCTTTTTGCTTCTGTCGTACTGTAATCAAAAATTGGACTTACTAAATCTATTGTCATGTGGTTATGAAAAAGTTTTAAACCGGTTAATGTTGCTAATTCTTGACCCACTGTCATTTTCCCAACTGCTTGTGGGCCAAATATTAATATAAGTTTCATTTATTTCCCTCCGATCTTTCTCTATAAACAATTACATAAAATTAAAAATAAGGCAGCCGATTTTGAATCGATTGCCTTATTTTTTTATTCATAGTATTAGTTCTATTCTTTTCGCACAGCTTCAAAAGTAAACATTTGATTTGCATTTGACGGTTCGTTTTTATAAGCATATTCAGCAGAGCAAGTAATATTAGAGAAACCTATACTTTCTAACAGAAGTTTAAACTCTTCTATTCCATACCAACGTACCGCAAAGCGTTGTAGTTCTGTTTGTACTAACTGTCCTTTACTCCACTTTTCATATTTCAAATATGATACAGTAACTTGGTTCAGCCAATCTATTTCAATTGATTTATTTTCTAATGTGATTCCGTCTCCGCTCGGCAAAGAGAAAGTCGATGTATGAATTCCCCCAGTCTTCCAGTCATGCGGAAGCATAATATCTACAATTAATCGTCCATCTGGATTAAGATGTTCATAAAAACATTTCAATGCATTTATAGAATCCACACGATTTTCAATTAAACAAAAAGATCCA
>NZ_JAEKEJ010000022.1:0-107051 GCF_016651175.1 Bacillus sp. TH13
GGGGTAGTGACAGGGTTGCTGTCATAGACCGCAAAGTAACTTTTTGAAATATAAAATTTAAAGCCTGAAAGAAGGCTTTTTTTATTACTAATTTTTCCTTACACTAAATATAAACAGACAAATAAAGTAAGGAGAAAAATGATGAAAAGAAACTGGACTGACGATGAGCTCATTGAATATTTTATTTTAGTTCCAATGGAACGACAGTTAATTGGTAATAAAACAGGTGCTAGCCGCCTAGGTTTTGCGGTCCTTTTAAAGTATTTTCAACATGAAGCTAGATTTCCGATTAAAAAACAGGATATTCCTAAAGTAGTGATTGCATATATTGCAAAACAATTAGATCTTTCGCCAGATTTATTCGATAGTTACCGTTGGGGTGCGGAAGAACGAAATTTTACCTATCATCGCAAGCAAATAAGGGAATCTTTTGGTTTTCATGAATTCACGGCCAATGATATGCCTATATTCCAAAAATGGTTAGTAGACCAAGTGAACTTTACTCATGACACAGATTATTTAAGAGCAAAAGCATATGAACAATTTCGCAATTGGAAAATAGAACCTCCTACTCTCGGTCGCTTGAATCGAATGATTGATTCAGCAATTAACACCTACGAGGTCAACTTCTTTGAATCAACATGTCACAACTTATCAGAATCCACACGATCTAGAATCGATTCTTTTCTTGAATCATCTATTGATATAAATAACGACGAACAGTTAGAAGAAAATGAACTGTTAACATTTCGTGATTTACTTGCTGATCCAGGTCGTGCCAGTTTAAAAACCCTTCATCAAGAAATACAAAAATTATTGGCCATTCGCCATCTTCAAATACCATTAGATTTATTTCAACATATACCTTCCAAACTATTAAAAAAATATCGATTGAGGGCTGCGACAGAAACGTTAACTGATTTACGTGCCCATCCTGAGCCAATTCGGTACACCCTGTTATCTATATTATTTTGGTGCCGACAATCAGAAGTGACAGACCATTTAGCTGATTTACTTATCGATATTACTCATAAAATCGGTAAAAGGGCTACTAAACAAACAGATAAAGAAATTATTGAAGAAATGAAAAAGGTCCAAGGCAAGAATAAATATATTATTAATCTATTAGAAGCTATGATTGAGCATCCCGACGGGATTATTAACGAAATTTTATATTCTGTAGCGGATCCTCAAACTCTTCAAGATATTTTACAAGAACTGAAACGGAATAAACGTATATACAGGGAGAAAGTTTATATAAAAATGCATGCATCATATGGAAATCATTATCGTCGTGCTATTCCTCAGTTATTAGACATTCTTGAATTTCGATCTAATAACCAAATGCATCAACCGGTTATTCATGCTATTCAAGTAATACGAGAATATGCCAATAGTGGCCAAAGATATTTTGCTTCGAAAGATGATGTTCCAATCGATGGTGTAATTCAACCAAAATGGAAGGATACGATTATTGAAACAGATACCAATGGAACTCGACGGATGAATCGAATTAATTATGAAATCGCTGTCTTACAATCTTTAAGAGGTAAACTCCGTTGTAAAGAAATTTGGATTCAGGGAGCAAATAGATATCGTAATCCAGAAGAAGATTTACCTCAGGATTTTGATGATTATAAAGAGGAACATTTTCAAGCACTAAAATTGCCCCTTGATGTAGAACCATTTATTTCAGAACTAATTGAACAGATGAAGAAAAAGCTTTCTCTTTTAGATGAAGGATTGTTGTCTAAAAATAATCAAAAGGTAAGTATACTCTCCAAAAATAATGGATGGATTCGTCTTTCTCCATTAGAAAAACAGGATGATCCTATTCATTTATCTCAAATAAAAAACGAAATCAGAAACAAATGGCCAAATACAAACTTACTAGATGTATTAAAAGAAGCGGATTTCCTTGCTAATTTCACGAAACATTTCAAAACAACTGCAGACCGAGAAATTCTTGATAGAGAAACCGTTCAACGAAGACTCATCCTTTGTTTATTTGGACTAGGAACAAATACAGGTCTTAAAAGAGTCTCTTCAGGAAATACTACTGATAGCTATCGTGAACTTTTATATATCCGTAAAAAGTTTATTCATAAAGATAATCTTCGGAAAGCAATTGCTGAAGTTGTAAATCAAATTATGTATCAACGATTAAAAGATATTTGGGGAGATGGAACAACAGCTTGTGCTTCAGACTCAAAAAAGTTTGGGGCTTGGGATCAAAATCTTTTAACAGAATGGCATATTCGTTATCGTGGACGTGGTGTCATGATTTATTGGCATGTTGATAAAAAATCTACTTGTATTTATTCTCAGTTAAAATCTTGTTCATCATCAGAAGTAGCTGCCATGATTGAAGGTGTTTTACGACATTGTACAGAAATGTCTGTGGATAAAAATTACGTAGATACGCATGGACAGAGTGAAGTTGCTTTTGCTTTCTGTCATTTACTTGGTTTTAAACTGATGCCAAGGTTTAAAAATATTTATTCACAAAAACTTTATCGACCTGAAACTGGAATGCAAGATGCCTATTCTAGTTTACAACCAATATTAACTAGACCTATAAAATGGGATCTGATTCGTCAACAATATGAACAAATTGTTAAATATGCAACTGCCCTTAGATTAGGTACTGCATCTGCAGAGTCGATTTTAAAACGTTTTACTAAAGATGTTCAACACCCTACTTATCAAGCATTAAGCGAGCTAGGGAAAGCAATTAAAACCATCTTCCTGTGTGAATATTTACATTCCGAAGAAATTCGCAGAGAGATTCATGAAGGATTAAATACCGTAGAAAACTGGAACTCAGCAAATAGCTTTATTTTTTACGGAAAAAACAGTGAGATTCAAACAAATTCTTTAGAAGGACAAGAAGTATCTGTTCTAGCATTACATTTATTGCAAAATTGTTTAGTGTATATTAACACTTTAATGTTGCAAGAAGTTCTTTATGATCGTGATAAATATTGGCTAAAAAAAATGACACAAGAGGATTTTCGGGCATTAACACCTTTATTTTATACTCACGTAAATCCTTACGGAACTTTCAAGCTTAATATGAATAAACGAATTCCGATTAAGTTTGAAGTTTCATAAATTAGATTTCTATGTATGGAAATACAGAATTGTACTTTAGATTTGAAAAAGTACAAAATTGATGGGAGGATTTCATATTGGATCACTCTTTGACAAGATACGTGATACGTTCTAAAGAAGAAGGAAAATCAGAAGAAGAAATACTTAAGAGTATGTATAAGTGGGGAACACAAGCTGATATAGCTAAAGCATTGAATATAAGCACTAGAAGAGTGAAATACTTGTCTAATAAATATGGATTAACAAAGAACGAAAGCTACAAAAGTACCAAAATTTGTCCGGTATGTGGATTGGAAACACATATATCCTGTTTTGATGTTTTTTGGGTAAACGGTAAATTGAAAAATAAGCATGTTTGCTATAGTTGTGAACGTGAATATCATCGCTCTCGATACATGCATAGGGTGATTACGGAAAAATGGGAACAAGAGCAAATCAAGAAAGAAATTTTCATACTTAAATACAAACTGGAAGTTTTAGAAAGCTTGTTAAAGTAATTTCATATGGAACTCAATAAACGAATAGTTATATAGGTCAAAATAATGTGAATAAAGAAGTGTACGGCACACTTTTTGATAGCAGAGATTAAATGTGCCGTACACTTCTTAATATCCATATACTAACTTCTTTGATATAGCACGTGAAATGGAGAAAATGATAGTATCACGATTTTTTGCAGAGTGTTCAATTGCTGTTTCAGAACATACTTCTATTGTATTCCCATATTTCAATAAAAAACCAGCATCTGTTTTATCGTCTTTACTATGTGGTATGAGCTCCCAATCTCCAAAAAAGTAAAATTTATCGCAGTACAAAAGATATTCTTTCCATTTCTTATCATTTTGAAAGTCCTTATCAGATGCTTTTACTTCAACAAATATAATTTCTCTATTTTCATTAAAACCAGCTACATCAACACGTCTCCCATTAGGTAGGGTCACTTCAAATCCAACTACATATCCTTTTGAGTACAACCATTTCCCTGCTTTATATTGTAATTCACCATGTTTTTGAATTTCCTTAGCAGATAACATATTAGATGCAAGAACGGCTTCGGAAAATGATTTAACACTAATTTTTCTTAAATCTTGAATTTCTTTTTCAGTTTCTTTTATTTGTTCTTCAGTCTTTTTTAAATCTTCTTTTGTTTGTTCTATTTTTTTTAAAAGGCTTTCGCCAATTAACTGAACGCCTTTTTTATAGTACGGTGAAGAAGGAGCAAAATACGTCTTATTTTCAGCTCTTCTATCTTCTTTTTCGAAGTCCCAAATGATACCTCCCCGCTTATTTTTCCGTTCTAGATAAGCTCTTACAAATTTGTCTAAATCATTGATTTCATGAGTATATTTCAAGTCATTATATGTGATGATACCCATATTTTTTAGCTTTTTTTGAAACAAAGAATCAAGGCGTTTTATGAGAATTAGAGTATTTGTTGCTCCATTTTTCCCTTGTGATGTTCGTTGATAAATTCCAACATGTTCTAATAAGAATTCTCTTGTTATTTCATCGTATTTTTGAAAATCATTCGTTAAGACTTTGATTTCACTTTGAATAGATTTTAGTTGTTCTATTTTTTCTTTAGCATCTTTTCTACTTTCTTCTAAATATTTGATTTTAAATTTTGTTTCTTCTAGGAATGCCTGTATTCGTTCACGTTTTTCTTCTAAAGATAATACCATTTGTTTAAGCTGGTCTCTTGTAATATTTTCATTTACAGAAGATAAAATTTCTTCAAGTCCTTCCCAGTCTTCATTCTTAAACAAATCTGCGAGCGCTAGTACTTTTAATCCCATCAAATGAACTTTTCGATTTACTGATTCACTTAAATGTTTATTCGCAGCTAATGTGATTTTTAAATAACGTGATAAACGTTTGGCTTGATCTAATGAGACATCGTATCGTTTTGGAACATCCTTAACTTTTATGGTTTTATCAGTAAGATCTTTAATAATTTCTTGACTCAATTGATCACGACCCGTAATCATATCTATCCTCCTTGAAAAAAGTGTGCCGTACACTTTTAATTCTTATTATAAATTTGATTTCCTGCAAAAACTAGATTACCAAAAACCAATATTTTTGTAACATTTCTCATCCTGCTTCTATTTCTATATTTATAAGGTTTTTCAGGTTACAAAAAATAGTTACCAAAAGTATTACAAAATACCTTTACAATAAATGAACCTTCAGTACAATGAAAGTATATGATTGTACAGGAGGAAACAAATGATTATTGGTTATGCACGCGTATCTACTCTCGATCAAAATTTAGATCGTCAAATCCATTCACTTACTGAATACGGATGTGAAAAAGTCATTCAAGAAAAATTCACTGGAACAATCCGAGAAAGACAAGGTCTTATAAATTTGTTTGATGTGATAAGAAAAGGAGATACTGTTGTAGTTGAAAGTATTTCACGTTTAGGACGTAAAACATTAGATATCCTAAGTATTATTCAACAGTTCGAAGAAATAGGAATTCAATTTGTATCATTGAAAGAGAATATGGATACAGGAACTCCTACAGGAAAAGCTATGTTGCAAATGATGTGTGTTATCGCAGAATTAGAAAGAAATTTGATTGCAGAACGAGTAAAAGAAGGATTAGAAGCAAGTAAGAAGCGTGGAAAAAAGTTAGGTAGGCCAAAATTAGAAAAAGAAAAGCTCTCGATTGCATTACGCATGTATGACAGTAAAGAATACTCAATTAAAGAAATTGTAGAAGGAACTGGCATATCACAAGGCTCTCTTTATCGAGCAATCAATCAAAGAAAACTTGAAGAAATACAGAGGTGACAAATCTCTGTGTTTTTACTTTGCGGTCTATGACAGCAACCCTGTCACTACCCCATAGACGGGGTACCGCCAGCATTTTTGAAAAAAACCACGCTAAGCCAAAAATACAATAAGCTGTCCATATGGACAGCTTATTTACATAATTACCGTTAGCGGAAGTTCAGGTTTATATGTATTTGTTCAAGTTTAGGAATTTATTCTCTCCATTTGCCTTTATTGCTATATGTTTCATAATCAAACTTTGGCATATAATCAAATTCTTCGTCATTTTTCTGTTCATATGCTTCTCTAGCTACACTCAATAAGGATTCAAACTCTATGTCCTTTGGCATTTCCTCAGGACTCTGTAACACTTCGTAATAGAAGTCCCGTCCATTTGCTACAACCACACATCTTGCATACAAAAAATTGTCTACGGAGAAAAATTCTTCTTCGTCTACATAAGCATACTCACCAATGTTCTTTGCATATTCAATACCGTCCAAATCGTAAAGCAATTTTGAGAGTATGTCCTCAAAAGCAAATATATCTTCGTTGGAACTTTTATTTAAATAGTTTACCGCCTCTTCCAAAACTGTTTCGTCATCACCTTCATGATCCCAATCAAACATATCAATAATTTTCCAAAACTCATTCTCATCCATTTTTTGATTTTGAGATGTATTAGACATATGAATCTTCTCCTTTGTTTTCTTTTTATTTATAACCATATTTTGATGATTTTGATTACAACCAAACAGACTGTATAACAAAAAGAGGGAAATAAATAACTTTTTCTTCATTATACCATTTAGAAAAAGACATATATCGCGTTTTTTAGATTGTATAATCTATTCACATCCAGTTAACTTAACGCATCATTATCGGTAGTATCCAAAAAAGCTTAGAGTTCTCATATGACTCTAAGCTTTACTTTTGTAAAAGATTATTTCCAAAACTCGTACCATTTCTTATCTTTACTTGCGGCAATCATCTTCTTAACTTCCTGGACTTCTCTTATTGTTTGCATAAGCATTTCATCACGCCCTTGGTTCTTCGCCACATCTTCGCTAGAATTTGTCGCTATAAGTACCTGGGATTCCTGTATCGTTTGTATAGCGCTCAATAATTCTGATTCTCTTTGTGCAAATCGCTGGTCTTGTTCAATTAAACGTTTGCTTAATTCTTGTAGTAATTCATTTTGCTTTTCAATGACCTCGTTTTGATCTTGAAGCATCGTCTGTAGCGTTGTAGCGTTGAAATCCGGTTCTTCATAGCGCTCAATTTCATGTCGCTCTAATGGCAATATCTCAACGCCTTGATGCCATGATACTATTTGTTTTGTGGCGTTTTCTAATGTCATGTCTGTGTCGTTCTTTAGGTTGATAACCTTACGAAACACCATTACATCACTTTCTCTATACTTCCTATGCCCACGTTCATTCTTTATGAAAGTATAACCCTCTTTTTCTAGTACATCAGCATACTTACGTAATGTACTAGATTGGATACCTAATTGCTCTGCCACTTCGCCAGGACTATATAACGTCTTCATAGCGCCTCACCTCAAAAATATATTCGCTATAGCAATGATATACCCTTTTTCCTAATAATTCACGTATCACTTGTTTCAAATTCTCTTTTCTATATACAAGATTTCATGCAAAAAAAGAATAGCGCGGATCCCTAGAATCCCCGCTACATCAACGATGTATAAAATCCTGTATACCAAATAAATAGACAAAAAAGAATAATCCCTGTACATACAAGGATTCTATGGAAATAGTTGCTACCGATAATGAGACGTTATGTTAACCTTATATGAATATCCTATACATCTAAAAATCTTAATGAGTCAGTTCTCTCAAATGTTACAATTAGAAAATTAATATTGAAGAAACAAAAATCAAATATCTATAATTTAAGGAGTGAAGTTATGATAAGTGTTCACGATAATACAATTGTTTCATACCAAGTTAATCTTGAGAAAGAAGAAATTCGCATTCACACTCTTACTGAATCAGGAGACAATGTATATATAGTTTTTTCAGGTGTCCTAGCACATTTTTTTGAAACCCAAATAAGTAACAGCATTATTTTTAATATAGACGAAGATCCACTTCCAGATTTTTTTAAAGAAAATAAGAAATTATTAGAGCAACAAAAATCTTATTGTTGGCCTATATGTTATGAAGATATTAAAGAATTAGAGGAAACATTAATAACAGGGAATTATTTTTATTACAACATTTGTGCATCTTATGGTCTAAGTGGTTGGGTATTAGCTAAGAAACTTGAGATATTAGACTCTTATTAAGTTAATGCTGATCTTAAATACACTTCCAATAACGAAAATTATGTAAATAAGCTGTCCACTTGGACAGCTTATTGTTTTTTTTGCTTAGCGTACAAAATTCGCGTTTTGTTGGCGGTACCTCATAATGCTAAAATTATGATTTCTAACGTCTTCTTTTTCATTAAAAGTTAAGCACCCCAAATCCCCTTAAAAAAGTTGTATTCGGAATATTGTAACAAAATCAAAAAAAGACCCTACAAGAAGGTCTTTCATCAGCTAATATTAAGCTATTTGAACATTAGTAGCTTGTGCGCCACGTTGTCCTTGTTCTACTCCAAACGTTACACGTTGTCCTTCGTCTAAAGATTTGAAACCGTCGATTTGGATAGCTGAGAAATGTACGAATACGTCTTCTCCACCTTCACGCTCGATGAATCCAAAACCTTTGTCTGCATTAAACCATTTTACTTTACCTTGTTCCATAATTGTTGCCTCCTAGTATGGATACCCACACATGTGTTACTACCCTTGCTCAAATACCTTAGACGAAAAACAAAATTTATTCTTAATCTCAAACCGAACAAAAATAGGTTATTCTTAGATTAACATACTTTCTAAAAAATAGCAAATTTCAAAAATCAGCCCTTATGGTAATTAACCACTAATAGTGGTTACTAGAGAAAAAGTCACTATGATAGTCATCACAGCAAGAAGTTACCAAAGGATCTCGACAATATCATTGATTTGATTTTTTTCAGACATTCAACAATTGATAAAATTAGCTATTTTCGAGTTAAATTTCACTTGTGATAACAATAATTATGTAAATAAACACAAAAGTCCTTCAGTTAAACAATCCGGAGGACTTTTAATAGTTTTCTAATTTATCTTCCAAATACACTCAATCCTAAATAAATCAAACTATAGCTAATTAAAGCACTTGCAAGCATCAAACCTATTTTAAATAATTTGTCTTTTATATTAGGCTTTACTTCACTTACAGGTTTTCCCTCTATAAAATCAACTATTTGACGATAAGTTTTTAAATTATGCTCTTTTTTCAAGTTTTCAAGCTTCGACAATGAAAGCATAAGTAAAATCGTAAGTACCACAGGTATTATTAGACCGTAATAACCAAAAAAGTAAAACATAGGTGCAATAGAAATAGGAAGCATAATCATTAATGCTAACATAATGTAACTCCACTTAAAGAAAGTTGATTTTTGAAGTTCTTCTTTCATGATCTTTACGTCTCCTTTAACTATATCATCCAGGGAGACATTAAAAAGAATACTCATCATTAGTAAATTATGAATATCTGGATAGTTTCTTTCATTTTCCCAGTTAGAAATAGATTGTCTGGAAACATGAATTTTTGCTGCTAACTCCTCTTGGGATATATTATCCCGTTTACGAAAATAATGTATCTGTTTACCAATGTTCATTTATACATCTCCCTTAAGTTTGAGGTTAAATTAAAGGCTAATTAAAAACTACCAAACTTCTTTATAATAACGTGATTTTAAAGTGTAAAAATGTTTTATCATGCTATTTTCCCTTTATTTTTAAGTATAAGTGCTGAATCAACTAATGCAATTGCTGATCAAAGCAACTGTTTAAAGGATAAACCTCTTTTGGATGGGAAAGGTTTCCTTTTACTTCCTGCAGGTACAAACATATATCTTGCGAAGAATACATACACATTAAAACAAAAGTTAACATTGTTTTTTATAGTTAACATAAATGCAATATAACAAAAATAAATTATGATAAATCCTTAAAAATATAAGGCTAATAACACTTTGCTTTTGTTAACTAATACCAAAAAACACCTTCCAACAAAGACGAAAAAATGTTATATTGTTAACAAGATAACTAAAGGAGTGAATAGTTAATGAAAATTACTATGATGAATAAGGATTCCGGAAACTCACTTGATATGAACTTGATTGATGGTTTCTATATTGAAACACCTACAAACGTTGTAGAAATCAGTAAAGATGAAGCTGACTCTCATTTTGTAGCAACCATTACCAATCCTAAAGAATTATTATCTCGCCTACTTATTTCAACAACAATTCCAGGAGAAGACACAGAAAGATTCTTCTTAGTTGGAGACGAAGCTGCAAAACATGCATTAGCTAACAATCATGTCAATAAACTTCATGACAAGATCACAAGCCCTATCCCTTATGTGATGTTTTTATCAGCTGTTTCTTTCTATCATGCTATTAATGAACAGCGCGAATCGGATGACAATACAATTGAAATTGAATATTTCCAAACAATGTTACCTATATGGTTACTTAAACGAACAGCCAAATTTAGTGAAGCTCAAAATACTATGGCAGAAAGATTTGCTGGAGAGCATGAAGTTACAATACATACTCCAGGAATGGAAAAAACTTTAAAAATAACTGTAGAAAAAGCAACTTGTCGTATCGAAGGCGAAATTGCACGTTTAGCAATTAAAAAGAATTTTGAATTAGAAGATCGTGAAGAAGCAAGCCAATTTGATAACAACGACACA
Source organism: Bacillus sp. TH13 (assembly GCF_016651175.1). NCBI lineage: Bacteria > Bacillati > Bacillota > Bacilli > Caryophanales > Bacillaceae > Bacillus > Bacillus sp. TH13. The sequence goes on from NZ_JAEKEJ010000022.1 coordinate 10,719, forward strand.
GTACTTGTTGATATTGGCGGTGGAACAATTGATCTAGTATTATCACCAGCCGGTTTAAAATCACCTAAGAACCGTGATTCTATGCAACCGATAGATAAATTATCTTATCTATCTCATATTGAAAAATTAAGAAAAGAAAAGTTCCTAGAAAAATTCTCTGATTTACGTTCATTTGAAACATTTATAGTAAAAAATTCCCAAAAACCAAAAATGGAATTAGTTGATGGAAACACTGGCCAGCGTGTAGATTTAACGGACAAAGTTCGCTCTTCTTTAAAAGAGTTTGCTAAATTTTTAATTTTAAAAATCCAAGATGTAATGCCTGCACCAGCTGATAAAGTTTATAAATATGTTTATTTCGGTGGTGTTGCCCCAATACTAGAAGCTAGTATTCATGAAGTTATAGAAGAAATGTATGGAGCTGAAATCGCTCAAGCAAATCATATTTTCTTACCAGATTCACGCAAATTAAATTTATATGGTCTTGAAGTAAAAAGTCGCGGCGAAATGCTGCAAAAAACAGAGAAATAAGTATAGCCAGAAAGGAGGAGCCGCATTATGGGGCGTACTAAAAAGACCGAGAAACAAACAGTCTTTGGACTTCGAACAGATCACATGAGCGAAGAAGTCTATAATCACCTTGAGCAAAAAGCTCGCTCAAAAAAGCTTGCAACTTATCTTATTCAATTAGTTGAACAAGACTTAACACAGAAAGAGCCCTTTGATGCAAAAAAAGAACTTCTAAATGTCTCAAAAAACCAAGAACAAATGATGAATGCCATAAAACAAATTACACAAACAATTTCAGATCTCCAGGTGGCTCCTGTATCTGCTGTTCTTATGCAAAACGATGATAATACCCATAATTCCCTGGCAGACGATTTATTAAAAGACGTAGGTCAAATGGGACAATTAATAACTAATACCAACATTACAGGATCATTAGACGAAGACGATTTAGAAGACCCAGATTTCTAAAACAAAAAGAGTTGCTCATATGAGCAACTCTTTTTGTTTTGTCTAAACTTAAAATATCCCAAATAATTTTTTCCTTTTGGGTTCTTGGTTAGAAATATCAGCTTTAGCGTTGATTTTTTCTAATTCCATCATAATAAGATCAAGTTTCTTTTCTAATTCCTGATTTTTTTCACGCTCTGCTTCAAGCTCTTGTTTAAATACATCATTGCTTTGACGTTCGATTTCAAGTTCTTTTCGAAAACCTATAAATTCAGTCTTTATATCTTCTAAGAAATTCCGAATTTCGCTTGATATAGATTGTAGCGCGTATTGCTCTTCTTCACTCTGAGACCTTGTCACAGCAACTTCCGAACGCGCTACACCCTGTGTTGCACGTGTTTGCTGTGTCATCAACACGCTAACAGCGTGATTCAATGAAACCTTAGTTTTTTCTCTAATCTCTTTTAGAGTATTAAAAACTGTCACATCATCGGCATGATACAGTCTTGTATCGCCATCTTTATTAAACTCATAGCCTTGTTTTTCGAGTTCTAAGCTATATTTTCTGATTGTACTTTCTGCTAGATTGGTGATACGGGAGACATCAATTGTTTTTAAGTACACTTCACTTACAACATCATCTTTTCTCTCCATTCAACCACCTCCCTTATAATACCGCTACACTCTTACCACAGTATTATTTTACTAATCCTTAATACCCATTGTACACTTTTTATTATGCTTGCAAGCAAAAAAATTCACCTCTCGATTTCCATTTAATATTTGCAAGGCAATCCCATCACGGTTCGCATTCTTTGCTTTAATGATTCAGCGTACCTGTATCAATTCTATAGCACATATTAATTGCGGTTCTAATTTTTTAGATTCCTAATTTTGTCCAACTAATTACCTTGTTAATTTTCAGAATGCTTCCTTCTACCTTCCCATTACTTTAAATTACTCCCTAATAGCCATTTTTAACATAATATTCCCCTGTGCTATAGCAGTGATATGTTCTTAGATAAATCGGAAATTAGTGCGAATCTCAAAAACTTATAGCATCCTCACAAAAACAAAGATTCTAGTCTAAACAATCTTCACAAAAAAAAGACGTCTGATGAAAAACACATCATACGTCTTTTTTTGTTCTGACGAAACAAAATCCCTTTTAAATAAAATGAGTTTCAGCCGAGATCCATGTAAAAACAAGTCTCGAACATACATTATTTACCTATTAATATTTTTAGATAATAGTTATAACTTAAATATACATTATTGTTATGGTACAAATAATCCTGGGTTAGTGCATTGATTGCTCGCCTTACTAATTTAACGATTGGCAAAGAGCTTTCTTACATCTGTTCTCCTACTTTTTCCAGATTGAAAGATTTTAATTTCTCCCAACTCTTTTTAGGATGTCTCTTCCTTGTATGTCTTCTCTTTTGTTCCTTCTTAATAGCATCTATCAACATCTTGGGGCTATGGTGAAAATATGCTAGTTCATAGCCCTCCTCAATCATACCGAAATAATCACATTCATTATCAAAAAAGTAATTATCTCCAATTAACTTCTCAAATTCACTTTCAATATAACCCCAATTATGTACTTTACTATCAGAAATTGAAACACCATTAGAAGTTATTTCGAGTTTATCCAAGGAATAATCCATGTACTCTGTTGATATGCTCTCTAATTCTTCAATTTTCTTCATATGTTCCTGATTTTCCAGAATAAATTCAATATACTTCTTTCCCATCATTCTCAGCCCCTTTTTTTACTATCCTTTACCCTTATATTTTTTTCTTCTAACTTCTTATATATTCTACTTTCTCTTTATAACCGTACCCTATGTTTTACATATACTCATCATATCATCTCAAGGGTATTGTACGCTAAGAAGTCTATATAGTTTAGTTACATTTAGCTTAATAATTAAAACGTTTTGTACTTAGAGTACAACCAACATACCAACATAAAACCCACGCTAAGAATTATTTACACCGTAACAATACTGTACGCCTTTATTTCAATGCACGCTTGATTTTGAGATACTTTTTGTCGCATCGAAATCTGATAATAAGAGTAAGATACAGCCTGTGACTCGTTTTTATACGTATCACAGGTAAGGTCAAAAATACTTTTCTTCAAAACTAACTCTTAAGATACTGTTGCAATCTAATGCATTTTTCATCTATCTTCCCTTATATATATGTCGAAACCTTTCTTGAAACGGTCTTGCAAAGATTTGTTGTATGATGCGTAAGTCAAATCTTTGCATTATATGTATACCCAATTCCAAGCAGAAAATTAATAAAATCGTTCGTCTGATTACTCTATGAACTTATGAAATTCTCATCAGAAATTTAATTTTTTAAAACAATAGGTAGAATACTTTTTAAAATATATGTCCAAACTTGTAAATAAATTATATAAGTTTAGGAGATGTATCATATGTTTTTTAAAGATAACAAGACCCTTTTCAAAAAATGGTTAGATCGTCATGGAATCGAACAAAAAGAAATACTTAAAGCCACAAAAATATCTAGTGCAACTTTAACAAAAACTTGTCGTGACAAAACGTATATTCCGACACCCCTTGTAATGAAAAAACTCTTGAAAGCTATTAGAAAAATAGACCCTTACGCACAACCACATGATTTTTGGAAAATGTAAATAGGCACAAGAACTATTGCCCTTGTGCCTTTGCTTTATCCGTACTGTTTTTGTAAATCGATCCAGGATCGGCCATACATGCGAGAATGCCTTTTTGTTAGAAAGCTATTATCATATTTTGGTTTAACCGGTGGCGCCATTTTACAAATGAACGATGGTTGCATTTCTCCCCCAGCTCTTACACTGATAATCGCGTGATGTGCTGGTATTTTATATGCTTGTTCTAGTGAAATTGTATCCTCAAATCGATGCTTAGATAATTCAAATGTCTTTGTATGATCGTTCATAAATAGGAATTGCTGTACGCCGCCACCTTGTAAATTCTCTTGTAATGACGGTTTCAATTTGTTCCAATGATGAAATGCATAGATACTTCCTAGTCTCTCTTTTCTGCCCTCTGTACCCACTCTGCCCATCAATTTAGTTAATCCTTCACTTTCATATTGCTCGGGTTCATTAAAAATGATAAATGCTCCATTTTCTTGCTCTTTTTTAGTCATTAATAACCTGGTCATGAAGGTTTTTAGTGTGATCCAGTGAACTAGGGTTTTTACTGCATGTTCCCCCAATCCCCTAGCATTTGGAACCCTTAAAATAATAACTTTTCCCTCTTGCATCCATTTACCAAAATCAAGTTCTTTCAATGGGTCTTGTGCAAAGATATCATACAATCTTTCATTCCCAAAAAAGCGGTTTAATCTGGTTATGATGGGATCACACTTATTCCCTAATTGTTCATTATCTCCCCACTGTATCAGCTCATTCGCAAGACGCAAATTCCCTTCATTCACTAATTCTTGAATACGATTTACCCGAAAGTCCTCATCTTCTATAATACGTTTTATATTAAATAGACTTCCTTTACTTGCTTTGGCCGCATCCGTTAAATATTTTTCACTTCGGCTTAATCCTTCAATTTGCATGAAATCAATCATTTCATCCGCAAACCTTGAAGCACCGTTCCGCCCTAGCTTTGTAATTACTTCTGTTAAATCTAGAGGTGGGATATAATCACTGTCGTTTAAATCGAGATCAATAATGTTTTCTGGTGGTAATGCATCACGAATTCCGTCTGCCATACCCCGCCCACCTTCTTCTACAATTGCATCTGGTATGATAAAACTAATCTTATGTTTTGTATTTCCCTCAATAACAAAATTCTTAATTGCTGTATCTTTACCAGCCCCCTGTCCTCCTATAAAGACGTAACCTCTATAAAAATTATCTGGATTATCTATTGGCATATAGATTGGTATTTTTTGATCTTTCAATTCCGAATGTCCTAAAAATATTCCTTTTTCACCCCGCATAATCGCTGGTATCTCAATTTCAACTTTCTTTTTTACACTCAATGCATCTGCATATTTTCGTTGCAACTCTTTTACAGGCATTTGCAAAGCTAATTTGCTCATTTCATCGGTACTCATCAAATTTACATTCGGATCAAACTTTGTCTTGCTTGATAGTTCGAATGTATTTAATTCCTGTAATATTTCTGTTTGGCGTTTTCTCATTCTTATTTTTACGCCATGTAGTTCATTCGTTTCTGATAAATCCATCATAGAAAGTGCTAAGGTTTCCCCCATTGTCTCCCTGGTTAACCGATCATGGGAATGTGAGGCCACCCGTATACGCGTTTTAAAAACAGGCTGATTTCCTTTGTCATAACTCACACGATTTGTTCCAACTTCATCAGCGGTTGTATGTGCCTTTTTAATGATGTACTCTTTGCTAAATTTTTTATCTGATTTAAAAAAAGCGTTCGAGAACGCCTGGAATGTATCAGTTAATAAATCATTTATTTCATTAATAACAGCCGCAACACCAATTTTCGCCCCTGTTACAAGTCGTTTGCCGCTCATATTAACCCGTTGGGGTGGTTTCCCCTTCTTTAACTTTTCAATGGCCCAGGAAGCGTTTTTCACCCATTTCTGACGGTTTTCTGCTTCATTACAGATACTCAATCGGCAAATGTCTCCATCATAACTTAGTTCATCAATAACACTTAAAATATTACCAATAGGCGTTTTTGTATCGTTGCTATTTGTATTTAAGGAAAAGATGTCATGTTTTAAATATCGCATTTCTTGTACGATTGTATTTTCATTAGAAATTTGCAAATCTGATATTTCCGCTTCCTTAATTGTCACACTCATTTTGTTCTCTAATTTTCTTTTGAGCTTTAGTGCTTGATATTCGCTAGTTGCTACATAAAATTCAATTTTCTTCTGGCCATTTTCCTGTTTGAAAATGACATCAAACCAGAAACAATCCTTTTCACGATAATGAAATGTAATCCCTTTTCTTTCTATACGACTTCCCATACTTTCGTACATTTCATACATCTTATGGATCGCCCGCCATAAACGCTTTGTATTATTAGATACATCCGCATGAGGAATAATCCGATATACAATCTTTTTGTTTTTTTCTACTTGTAAAAATTGTTTTAAAGAATATATCTCTTTTCTTTTAAACCAGGATTTTTTTATTTTCTTAGGTTCATATAATACTGGCAAATATTCATTTTGTGCCAAAACAGGAAGGTTTGTATTTTCTTTATCGCATATAATAAAGCCTTCTCCCTGTATCATTTTTAGGCCCCTCCTAATATACATATTGCCAAGATAAGTCCGCCTGCAAAATAGGCCAGCGGCTTCATCATTCCGCCTTTGTTTGTCATTGAACCTATCATAATAAATCCAGCTGTCACTAATGCACCATATCCCATAATATCGGGCAAATTTAAAACAAACCAATGGCCTAATTGACTTAATATATCAACCATAAATTCACCAACTGGCTTGAAAACCCATTCCAATTCCTTCCCTACAATAGCATCACTAAAGTTATTTAATTGATCTAGAAAAGAACCTTCTTTTGCCTTTTCTCCAATATACCCAGCTGTATTAGCCGCAATCATTTTTCCACCTTCTAAAATGAATTTCACAAGGACCCCTCCTTTTAAATTCCCTTTAAAAAGTCTCTTATGTCAACGCTGTGCCTAGCTAAAACATATCCGCAACATGCACCAATTAAAATTTCTATTGCCTTTGTACGGTGGCCCAACGCCCAGGCCGCACCCGAAAAGATAATAACTAAAACTACGCCCGCATCAAACCCGTTCATAATCGCACTATGAACATTGCCAAATGTCCCGTTAACTCCCACGGCAAATGTTACCTTTGGAAGTATTAATATTAATGAACTCCCTGTAGCGGTAAAAACCTTTTTAAGTACGTTCTTACTATTTGTTTCTTTATGTGCTTTCTTTTTATAACTTTGATCCATAAAAGAGCGAAAAGAAATTGTTTCTGTCTTAGTCATGATGCAACACCCCTCGTATAATTTCAAAAGAACTACACATACTACTTATAAATGAAAAGTAGGAGGTCTAACGATATGCATGTTGCTATTGCTGTCGCTGTAGGCGCGATTATTGGATCACTTGTTAATGTTTTTGTTGGGTAAAAATACAGGCAGTGAGCTTTTTGAAGGCTCCTGTCTTTTTGTTTGCGCCTTAATTTGTTCAATACGTTCCGCGGCACTTAATTTCTTCTTTCCTGTTACATTCTGTTCGTCTTGTTGAATTGATGACGGTACTTGTTTTCTATCCTCTTCGCATGTCATTTTCTTATGTTTATCGGGTATATCGTTCCAGATCAATTTCTTTACATAACCCGAAAAATTTTTACGCTTCACATGTTGTAACATGATTCGATCCTTTTCATTCTTCTTATTGAATGCTACAGGTTTACTAAACTTTGATCTTTCCATTCTGCTCACCCTCCCCGATGTGACCGATAATATCGGTATTACTAAAACGTATTCCTTGCTGTTTGTACGTTATTCACCTTTTTATACCAAAAAACTCTCTTCTTTTTTATTTAATCAATATAAGCGGTAATATCACTTTTGCCATAAAAAAATGGCCTTTTTAGGCCACATTTTCACTCATTAGCTATCAGCGCGCTTTACGCTATTAGCTATATGCCGACAGTATGAAACTTGTGCAAGTACAACACGAAAAAGAAACATCCTTGCAAAATTTCCGAAATATAAGAATTTTAAAATTGTATTAAAGTATAAAATGTTATAATTATACTGTTCCTTTTGCATCCATGAGAAGGATTATAAAACCGTAAGACACTTAGAGAGGGGAAACAACTATGTCACTTTTACAGCAACATTTTGAAGAAAGAAGAGAATACATTTTCAATCGTCTTAAACAACCAGAATACATAGAAAGAAGCATAGAAAAAGTTCGACAAGCTCAAAAAGAGATCAAAAATACAGTGCGAACGATTAAAGATTTGTTACTCTTAGACAAAACAACTGATCCTTGTTTACCAGAGGTCGCTCAATTTTCTCTTCAACACATTACAAATTCAGAGTCGTTTGAGAATGTCAAAAACCTTGTTCCATCATCTATAAAAAAGTTAAGTGAAGAAGAACGCGCAAAAGTATTAGATGAAACATTAAGCGTAGCAAACCAAATCATGAATTTAGAACGTACTGTTTTTATCATGATGTTTAATGCAAAAGAGAAAATCCTCATGGATTCTTATAAGAAAAAGCGTAGATCGCAAACAGAACTTCATTATGATGTTGCTGACAAAGAAGGGTTCGACAAGGCTTTTTATGAAGAGCGTATTGATTCATTACAAAATGATATTCGTGTACTATCTTTCAAAAAGCTATGTGAAAATGAACCCGCACCAGAAGACTTAGAACTATTCAAACAACGTTATGAAACAATTATTTTGCCAAAAGTACAAGAAATTGTTTCCCTAATTGAACAAAGTTTAATAAATATAGAAGTATTTTTAAATCCAGTAATCGAGTATGGTGTAGGAGAAATCAATTTAGATGAAATGATTCAAAAACTACACAAAAATCTTTCTCTATTTCACGAATTATCGAAAGTTGAATATTGCCCAACGGTTGAGCTAACAGTAAAAGAATATGTATTCTTAGAAGCTATGAACCGTTCCGAAAAAGGAGAGGAGTTGCAAGCATCTAAATAATGCACATACAAGAGGGATTTTATCGTTCTTTATATAATAATATAAATATATAATCCGTATAATGGATGCTACATACAGAATCTTTTAGTCTATCACCAAGATACAATATAAAAGGAGGAGAACAAGGTGATTCAACTTACAGTAAAAGGTCAACCTTCTCATATTCGTCATTTAGCTCATGATCCGGAATATCTATTTGCAATGGAATTCCATGATCTTATAAAACAAACGACATATGTTAATAAAGAAAAATGTTCAGTTAAAGTGACAACTCTGATTCGTTCAGAACAATGGAATCAATTATTACAGATGATTGCAGAAGGGGGAGATACATTAGCTGAGGCCAATGAAATTATACTGGAAGGAAAGATGGACCACACACCTGAAGAGGTATATACTTTCGCACCTATCCATATTATGTACCGCTCTCATTCACAACAGAAACAAGAAGAAATTGAATCCGAATTACGTGAAAAAAAGTCAAAGAGAGTGGCTTCAAATACTAAACCCACTGTATCCAAGCGTGCGGAACAACTACATGCAAAATACGATGGAGTTTGTCAAAAATGTGGGCAGCGATGTGATAAGCGTGTCGTGTCTATCCAAAAAATACAATCCAAAATGGGAATTGTTTGTCCAGATTGCAAAAATGGAACAACATTTTTAATTAAAGAAGTGAAAGATCAGTTACAACAAGAACTTCTTCAACATAATTTATTTTCTAGAAAACAGGAAATTCTATCTTATTTTCAAAAGTTTTGTTCTCAATTCGCACTTGTAAAGCATGATGAAACAAATCGTATATATTGGTCATGGGAAACGGAACAAATATATAGAAAAGTCTATGTTTCAAAAGAGGGCACTATATATAAAGTAAGACTAAGCGCAGGAGGAATTTGTATTCCTTCAGAATTCACCTCTCACATTACTATCAAAGAAAATACATATCGAGTGTTCCATCCAACCACAGAAATGCGGATGGATAGAATCAGAGCATTATCAGATGCGCAGAAGGCAAGTATTGAAGAAGAAGAAATTGAAAAACAAATTCAATACTATAAGGATAAGAAAGAGTTCTCAGAAAAGATTATTGTGAAACAAGCAGAGAACTCGAAACGATATCAAGTATTATCTGGATATACAGCCTATCAAGCTGCAAAGAAGATTAAGCCTAAACATATCTATGTGACAGTTGTTGTTGATACGTGTAAAGAAGTTTTACAGAGCATCTAAAGCGTAGAAATGGCTGTACAAGAATATTTATTTTTAGAAATCGTAAACAATTCTAAAAAAGTAGATGAGTTGCAACCATCTAAATGATGCATACACAAGAAAAATTTTATGAGAAGTTAATAGAAGAGAAGAAAGAAGTAACGATTTTTCTAATAAATGGTGTCAGAGTACCTGGAAAAATTATCGCTGTTGATAAATTTTCGGTACTAGTTTTAAGCAATGGAAAGCAACAGTTCCTTTATAAACAAGCAATTTCGACTGTTTCTTTATAAAATACAATTAATATAAAAATCTTACAATTATAATATTTTTATCCTTTAGTGAATGTATCTCACTTCAAAAAATTCCATACATAATGTACTCTTAGATATAAGAATTAGATTTTTTCCTTTGGGGCAAGGCTGGTTTCAGCCTTGTTTTTTGTTTGCGATTTTTTGGATACAATTTTTTCGAGATTCTATATATAAAGGAGTTTAAAAGAAAAGGTGGATATGAGATTACTACATGACATAATCGAGGATCAAAAAAAAGAATTGAGCTATCTTGTAAAAAAATATGGATTTAGCCATCAAAAAGTAATTGCTTATAGTCAAAAGTTAGACCTTTTAATTTATGAAGCAATGGGAAAATATCGATTAGATCAAAAAATGAGGATAAAAAAAGAATCCTTAATTCAATAAGGATTCATAACAGGAAGATAAGAGACAGATATAGTAATAAAAAGAATTGATTATATTATAATTCAAAAATATGAAAAGCCATATTGAGAAAAAAATATCAGATTGAATTTTCTGATTAATTGTTTTAAAATAAAAGCGAGTTGTAGTAATAAGCTGTCATTAAACCCCTTACGCTAAAAAGATTGGCAAATATTCAATCTTTTTTTATGTAGATAGGCTCTCATACTTTTCTTGCATGAGAGCCTATCTACATTCGGGAACTACCTCTCATTATTATAAAGAAATAATCCATATAAAACCAATAGGTTTTTTGATATTAAAACGCTACATTTTTTATATTCTATGTTAAAATTAGTGATTGAGGGTACAATTTTTCAAGAGAAAAAGGCAAACAATATAAATACTTTCTGAAAGTGTTCAATTCAAGTTCAACAAAAAGCATTTGTTATTCTATAGCAAATGCTTTTTGACAAATTACATTCCTTTTTATAACATAAAAAAGGAATTGAGTGGCTAGACTCAATTCCTTTGGTGAAGCTATTTGCCAACGAACACCTGGTAAAAGAATCCTTCGTTAAACGTTGGATTCTTTTACTTTGTTTTTAACATGAAATGTAATACTGTATATACCATTTTTCTTGTTGAACATCCTCGTTTGAGTGCTAATTGTTGTAAGAGTTTTTGCTGAAATGGTGATAATTCAATTTCTACAAAATGCTGAAAAGCATGAGATTACCTTACACGTATATCCTCCATATAGATATAGTCTAAACCTTCTGTTACTAACTCCGATGCAATTTGATCTAAATTTTCGTTATACAATGCGAACTCTTCCAATCTTTCATGCAAATGTGGTTCTAATGAAATTAATACTGCTTATTATTTTTTAGGAATTTCTGTTTCTGGCCTTTCCAGTAATTTTGCTCTTGCATAACTGCATGTAACATTTTGATTCCCCTATTTATAATTTAAATTTGTATTTCTTCCTTAAAATCAAATTCCTACTTATTGTTTCTTACGGTATCAATTGCGGCTAAACAAGCGGCTATCCCAAGACGCTTTTCACTATATATTTTCTTGTTCACTGTTAGGTACCAGCACCCTTTTTCTTTTACACTCAATAGATCGTCATATTGCCTCCCTAATTTTTCTAGAATAAAAGTGGATTCCTCAACAGGATTGAAATATTCAACTGGCATTCTAATAAATGGTGTATGATTCTTCCCCCAATATGTACCGCATTTTTCTAGCCCCAAAAACTCTTTTGCAATGACATAATCTAGCCTTTCTGTTGCAACAGATAAATCATGATACGGTATCCACCAATTAGAATCACTCATGGCTACAAACTCTTTTGCAATACTGTTGTATAGAATTTGACAAATACTAATCCCTTCAAAATCATCTTGTGTAACAACAAAATCAGACTGTCTTAATTTGTGCCCATTTTTATCTGTTGTACCAATTTCAAATTCTTCACTTTTCAACAATTGGACTGTTTTCATCACATTCAATTCCCCCTTTATTTCTTACATAGACATGCTAAAATATTTTTGAAGGCATCTTATTTCTTGTGCCCTTCACCAATACGATCACTCATCACACTTCCCCTTTCTGTTGCTTTATAACAATGGAAAGGGATTGTTTTGTAAAGCGGCTTTTACTCTCTTGCATAGCATTTTGAAGCAATTTCAACTTTGTTTCCTTACAAAGAACTCTCCATACAGATACACCGATTTTCATTTTCTTGCCTCCCTTTTATACTTCTTCTCCACACTCATGACAAACCGTTATAGATTCATCTGTTCCCTGGATTTCGATTGTTTGATTATCTCCATGCGTACAAGAAATCTCTTTGTCTTCTATCTGTTTTTTTATGTGAATTACAACTTATTCAATGCAGTAATAACATAGTCTTCCTAACGCAAATTCTTCCGCGGCAATCTTTCCACACGCTCTACATTTGTAAGCTTCCATGTAATTGCTCCTTTCTCTCTTAAAGGACTAATTCACTAAGCTGACAGCAATCAACGCACTAATTAAGATCAAACCAACAAATTGCATGGTACTTTTTAATGATTGGATCAATGCTTTCTCTCCTTTCTAGATGGATGATTTTAAAAATAGGCGTTCTTCCATATGGCTTCCCTCTAAAATCCGTATAGGATACCAGAAAATAAGTAAGTAAAAAGCATCATAAAAATGGAGGTTGCAAAGAAACCATAAAACCAAATCTGATCGGAAACATTTTCTTCAATACCAAAATAACGATTTAACTTTTTGTAATTTTCTGAAATGAGAGAGTAAAATTTTTTGAGGAATTTAAATTTATGGTGAGGTTGTGTTAAAATAGGCTCACCAGACGTAATTTTAATAAGGATTTGTTTCATAGCCATTCTTCCTTTCTTAAATTATGTTGGCCCATAAGAGGAAGGTGTTTTTCCAGGCTGGCAGGCGCGGAAACATCTTTCTCTTTTGTTTTTTTACTTTTTATTTTTAGGTTCACCAAACCATTCATGCATTGCATCAATCGATACAAGCCAAGACTTTTGATCCCGTTTATATATGCGGTTCGGATCACGCGGCGGTTCAAAATATTTAATCAAACCGCGTTCAATCATACTATCAATTTGTTCTTCTTTTGCTAAAGATGGTTTTACCTTGTTTTTTACTGTTTCATAGGGTATCCCCCATCTTATAGCCGCTTCTTGAAGAAACATATACTTATCAATTTCCTTCATTAACAAATCCCTTTCTAAATCTATAAATATTTTTATATGAACCTCCTTTCAATTTAAATTTAACCTATATAGGTTAAAAGTTCAAGTGTTTTCCTATTTTTTCTTTCGTATTTTTTCGACAAATTAAAAAAGCTATGTACATACATAGCTTCATATCCCTTATTTCACAACGATTTTTACTTTTGCCCCGTTTGGTAATTTCTCAACTTTATTACCTATATACGAACCCGCACCACGATTATCAGCTGGTTTTATGTGCCTTATGTCCGCACCTTTTCCACCTTCACGACAAAAAGCCATAGGGTATTCATCTCGATCATAGCCTTTTTTCGTTGGAACATTTGCTAAAGATTGTTTTCTTCTTTCAGTGGATCCTTCCCGATCAATTGTACAAATATCTGTCTTACCACTTGCAATCGCATCTTTAATATGTGCCGCTGTTTCTGGATACTTATGTGATGGAAACTCTATAACTTGTGCAATTTCTTGTGTTCCACTTGTTTGTTTTGCAGGATTTGAATTTTGAATTGCTGAACATCCCGAAAATAGTAATCCCATTACTAAAAAACTACTTATCGTCCTTTTAAAATTCATTATGCTCCCCCTTATGAAAATCTTAATCGAATTGGCTAAACACGTAATCATAAAATGCATCTGCAACATTCTCTACAAAATGATAAGAAACATACTTCTCCAATGCTTTCATTAACATAGGCTTTTCATCTATAAAATTAATCGTGTAATCCATTAAGAAACACCAATTCCAGGATGGAATTGCAATCAAACAACTATGTTTCATTTCATGTTCACAAAAATAAACCGTTGGTGATCCACATTGCTTTAATACTTCAAACTCAACACACTCCATTTGTTATCCCCCTTACTCTATAGTGTGAAATCCTCCATTGTTTTACGAATTTCATCAGCTTCTACACCAATGTACTGCAGTGTTTGTCTTTGCGTCGCGTGACCAAATAACTTCATTAAATAGTACACATCTTTCATTTTTTTATAATACTGATAGCCAAACGTTTTCCGCATACTATGGGTTCCCCAATGTTCTGAATCAATCCCACAAGCCTGTGCCGCTTTATGCAAAAACGTATGAGCCATTTGTCTTGTGATCGGCTTATCTCCTTGACGACTTGGGAATAACCAATCGGAATCTGCCATGTTACTTGTATATTTCGCAATTTCTTGTTGTAAAACCGTATTGAAATATACTTCTACGGTTGTATCTGTTTTTTCCATTTTAATTTTTATAACATGCTTCCCTCGAACATCTTTTACACGTAATCGTAAAATGTCACTGATACGTAAACCTGTATTAATTCCAAAGTAAAATAAAAAGTAATTTCGATATGAGGAATTTTGCAAAAGCCAATCTTTCATTTCTTCAATTTTTTCTATTGAACGAATTGGCTCTTTTGCCCCAGGTTTTCGTCCCCCTTTCGTCATAAAACATGACCTCCTAAAACTATGTTGTAAGCTATAATATGTAAAACTTAGTTTAACTATAACTGCAATTTGTTAAACTAATAATCTTTTTCTTTTCATTTTATAGCGAAAAAAACCAGTAATACCATAGAAAAACGCATGATATCACTGGTTCTTATGAGTTTAACATTTTGTATGTTTTGTAAAACTCATCTTTTCTTTGTAATCTTTAAATATGTATCAAAAGGTGTACCTTTTGAAAGTTTTCAAACGAACAACATATACGTAATTTAGAATAATTTGATTGAGAAGCATTAACCGAATTTATTGTCAAAAAAAATAGCTTGTAGTAATCACTACAAGTTATTTTTTAGACAATTTTAAAGAGGGTATAACAAACTATCCCAACATTCAAAGCAGGGAAATCCTCTTGATTATGGCTTGGTTTTATTATATAGCATATATTAACATTTTGAAGTTTCGATTCGCAAAATCATGTGAACTTTTAAATAAATAATATTGTATGTTACTAATTATATTTTTATTTAAAATATTTGAGGAAAAGATAGGTAAAAATACTATCTTAGCATGTTCCCTCATGACCAGAATTGTTTCTGTACCTCAAATAAAAAATAGTATGAATATTGAAAAATGTTTTTAGCAAATATTATTAAATCTCTATACATTATAATTAAGTAGGAACTGTTGTTAAGGGGATATTAGTTTGATTTCAAATGGTTTTTCAAATAGTTCATATCAATTCTGTAAAAAGTACAAAAATCTAGTTTGAAAAATTCTCTCCTAATTTGTGTTTAATGAAAACGGGATAGTTCACATACTTTAATATTTTTAAACCCATTTTAATTTTGCAAACATTAAATATATGCTAAAGAGTGTACTTTGATAAACATCTCAAAAATTTTCACGATTAAAAAATAGATAAAATAAAAAGAACCCTATTTTATTAGGGTTCTTTTTATAGGTAGTATTTTGGCAAACGTACCTTTTAAGAGTTACCATGTACATGGTTAACTCTATTTCATTTTAAACCAAAATGAAAATTAATTCAAATATTTAAAAAATATTACATTTATGAACACAATTACAAATAGTGTAAAAATATGTTGATTGTTTTCAGAAATATGATAAAATTCAAATTAGTTCTACAAAAAAAAGGAGGAATAATGATGGAAAAATTCGCTTATGTTACTAACACCGATTCTAATGATATTTCAGTTATAAGTCTTTCTGATCAAAAAGAGATTGGTAGAGTCCCTGTAGGAGGAAGTCCTCGCGGAGGAATGGCTATTGATGCCAAAGGGATTTATGGATATTTATCTAATTGTGCTGGAAATACAGTGTCTGTAATCGATTTGTTAAATAATAGAGAAACTGGAAGAATTGCTGTTGGTAATTCACCTCGCGGTGTAGTTTTATCACCTGATAACTCTTTATTATTTGTATCTAACTCTGGTTCTAATGATTTATCTATTATTAATGTGAATACTAGAGAAGAATTAATTAGAATTCCTGTTGGAGATAATCCACGTGCTTTATCTATTACTCCAGATGGAAAATATGTCAACATTCCTTGTTGGGGTGCTGACTCATTATCTATTGTAGAAGTGAATTATGATATGCCGGAGAAATCCAAAGAAGCATATCGAGTTTTCTTAGGAAAAGATTCTAGACCATATCATGCTTTTTCTGACTATGATAATAAGCATGTGTATACTGCAAATACTCATAAACATAGTATTTCAGTAGTAAATATATTAGATTTAAAATTAGAACGTGAAGTTCCTGTTGGTTATGGGCCACGTGCAGTTATTGCAGATCCTGAGAGAAACCTTCTCTATGTAAGTTGTGAAGCATCTAATGCAGTTAGTGTTATAGATAAAGCTGAATGGAAAGAAATTAAACAAATACCTGTAGGACCGACTCCTCGTGGATTGAAAATTGATTCGCCAATGTTGTATGTTTCTGCATTTACACGTATGCTAAGCAAGGATCTTATGAGCCAAGCTAATTCATTATCTGTAGTGGATTTACGTACTTTTGAAAATGTAGATTCTATTAAAACCGGTTTAGGACCATGTAGTATTAGTATTTTCGATCCAGCATTAGAAACACAAAAATCTAAACAATACTCAGAAAAACCAGCTACTGTGTAAAAAATCAAACAAAGAGGTTCTTTACCAAGAACCTCTTTGTTATCTATAACTTATCATTGTAAATTCTACATAATTAAATTAAAAGGTGATACTAATGGATAAAATTAAATTTATTAAAATGAATGAATGGGCGATTTTACCTGAAAAAAATATTTTAGAGAATCGAGAAATATATCATGGAGATGATTTAAGATGGATAAAGAATAATCGAATTAAAGGGGCATGCTGGCCATACAAAATGGCTCATGATTTAGGGTGGATTATAAAATCCCCTATTGATATCCAATTAGAGCCAGTAGAAGAGGTTCAAGTGCAATGTGAGGATTATGAACTTCAAGAACTGGGAGCACAATTAAATATTGATTTTTGGGTTAGAAGAGAAAAAACATTTTTAGGTATAAAACCTGATGGCTGGTTTCGAGTACATCAGGCAAAAGTTAATGGTAATTGGCAATCGTTATTAATTCCTAATGGAGAATATACATTTGAATGGAGGTTAGGTTGGGGAATTAAAATCCCGAAAGATTTTGTAGTAATGATTCTTCCTGTAGATGGAAATGATGGATTTGTTGTTCACCCAGGGATACTTACTGAGAAAAGTTTAGATAAATTTAATGAAGGATTAGGATTTTCATTAGCATTTGAACCTAAGAAGAAAACATTCATAAAAAGAGGAACACCTTTAGCCAAAATTATTATATTTCATAATTCAGCATTACATTTAAAATCCGAAAAAATAGAAGGAGTAAGTAATCTTGAAATGGTTTAATGAATATAAAAAACTTTTCAAACATAAAGGCTTTTTTACTTTACTTTTAGGAGCATTCTTTTCTAATATAGGTCATTCTGTTGCTGTAATATCAATAATTTGGATGATTTATCAGAAGACTAATGACCCATTTACTATTGTATTAACATTAATTTGTTTAGAAGTTCCAACAATCATATTCGGGCCAATTTTAGGTGTTCTTTTAGATAGATATAAGACCTCTACACTTATGGGAATTGCAAATATATTTAGAAGTATCCTTTTTGTATTTTTAATTTTCATACCACTTCAAGACTCTGTTACGTACAGTTTATTTTTTGTATTGTTATCTATTTCAAGTGCTGTTATACCTATCACCAGATCTGGAGAATATATTTTGATAAGTAAAATAATTCCAAAGGAGAATTTGATAAGCGCGAATTCCATAATGAATATACAATTTGATTTGGCTTTTACACTCGGTCCTATGTTGGGTGGAGGTTTGATGGTCATTAGCTTAGGTAACAATATTTTTATCGTAAATGCTATTGTATTATTTTGTTCATCTATTTTATTTTTCTTGATAAAAGTACAAGATTCAGGTAAAGAATACACAAATCATCAAATTAAAGCAAAAAAAATATCATTAAAAACAAAAGAATGGTGGCAAGAGTTTAGTGAAGGAATTAAATTTATAACATCTAATAAAACTATACTATATTTAGTATTTATTAATTTTTTATGGAACTTTTTAATTTGGGGGACTGGTCCAACCTTATCTCCTGTATATGCAAGGGATTATATAAATATTGGAGCTGAAGGTTACGGTATGTTAGCTGCTACAAGCTCAATAGGTATTATTGTAGGTTCATTTTTGGTAGGATTAAAAAAAATCAATTATTCCCCTACAACTATAGTTTTTACTTCCATTGCCTTACATTCACTTTTATATAGCTTATTAGCTACCCAAAATCATTTAATAGGAGCTATTATTGTTAGTGTACTAGGGGGAATTATGTCAGCTCCAGCTATGATTTATCATCGAACTGCTTTACAAACTATAGTCCCCGAAGAAAAAATGGGTAGAATATTTACAGTAAGTTCTACAGCAGGAGCTGCAGGGTTTCCAATAGGGAATTTTCTGGCAGCATATTCTATACAAATTTTAGGTAAACAAAGTATGATATGGGCTTTTGTTATTAGTGGCGGGATAGTACTTCTATTATCTATTCTGTTATTAATAAGTATTAATCGTAAAGGTGGTAAGTATGAATCAAATATCACATCAATTGATGATTAACTTAAATTTATATAAGCAATATCTTTATACTCCTACAAATTTTTCACAAAAGAATGATATAGAAAAAATTTTAAAACAAGTAGTATGTATCCAATTAGACACAATAAATGTACTAACTCGAGCACATAATCTTTTCTTCTTCTCACGAATGGAAACATATAAGCCGGAATGGTTTTATGATCTATATGAGGAAAAAAAGGTGTTTGAAGCCTACTTACATGCTTTATCTTTATGTCATAAAGATTTTTATCCTTATATAAAACCTGTTTTCCGAGAATTCAAAGAAAAAATGATGGAAGATGAAGAAAATATTGATTTCTTATTGGATATATATAATCAAGTAAAAAACAAACAATTACTTGATTCAAGTGGAATTCAAAGTAGAAAAGATAAACGAGAATTAGAAACGTGGGAAATAACACCTGATCGTTGGGCACTTAACCATTTATGGAGAAGCGGACTTTTAGGGGTGTTACGTAATCAATCATTTCGAAAAAAATATACACCAATTGAAAATATAATATCTCCCCTATGTTTACAAAAAGAGATAGATACAAAATTAATTAATCAACAACTTATTTTATCTTCGTTAGAAGCTATAGGGATAGCAACAATGTCAGAAATAAAAAATTATCTTAGAGTGAAAAAACAAGATGTAGAAGAGAGCATTAACAAACTAATTATAAATAAAAAAGTCTTTAAAGTAATAGTACACGGATTTTCAGAAGATCATTATATATCATATAAGGATTATGATTTAATTAGTTCAGGATTTTTGAATGATACCCCTCAAAGTTGTACGTTTTTATCTCCATTTGATAATTTAATTTGGGATAGAGAACGAACATTAAAATTATTTACTGTTGATTATAGATTGGAATCCTATATTCCATCTGAACATAGAAAGTATGGGTATTATGCTTTACCAATACTTATACAAGGACGTATTGTAGGCACAATAGATTTAAAGTTTAACAGAAAAGAAAAAACACTACTTATTAAGAAATTAAATATATTTAATAAATTTGAAGAAGAAAGCTTGAGTAACTATGTCCTCCAAATTATAGAGAAAATATTACTTATTTTAGGCATTAGCAACGTAAAAATGGAAGAATCAAACCCATTCGAAAATAAATTTTTGGCTAAATATTTATAATTAAATTAACTGGATAATGAACGGACACTTGTCTTTAACTTAAGAAACTAAAAAATGAACCTACCTGGGATTCTTTTTTTAGTTTCTTAAAATTTTAAGACGGATAACCTTATCGGTATATAAAATGAAGGATTTATTGCACTTTCCTTTTTTCACATTTGTGTCCTGTTACCCCGAAATAAATTGCATATTCAATAATAGAAGGCTGTTTATGAAGTAACGAAAAAAGCCCGATATCTCAATTTAGGTGCTGAGAAATTAGGTTTTTTATATCGGAATTTAATTAAGGGTTTATAAACTATCAATAACACTTATCAAAATCAAAAAAGAAAGACAGAGGTACCAATTGACACTAGTTAATCGACATTAATTGCAATAACTATAAGGTTTTTAAAACCAATCAGTGAAAAGATATAATGAATAATCCGAACCCTCAAACTAATAAGGTTAATGAAAAAGAGTTCAAAAAACAAGTTGAAGACGGTACAATAACAAATTTCCTCAATTAAGATATTTAGTTTCTTTTAAAGATCTATTGTAGGTTATTTAAAATGAAAAACAAAAAGAACTTGTAGGAATTCTACAAGTTCTTTTTGAGGTTACAGCCAATACACAGGACACATAAAATATCTGGTTATTCATATCGGGGAAACTATCTTATATATGATTTGATTCCATTATACAACAAATTGCAATTCTTTAAGATTTTATTTTTGAAAATTTTGTGAATTCAAGAAATGAGATGTTATAGTGAGTCATTAATCCCTAAAAATACCAACTATTCATTTTGTATAAAATGTATTGAATCAATATCTATACCATAATAAATTATAAAAAATGTAAGTATAGCTAAATAAAGAAGAATGTAGCATTCTTACAGAAAGATATATATTTATATTTAAGATTAATTAACTATAAGACAATGAATTTTACGTTATAACTAACTATAATTCTTGGATATATGTAAATGGGATATTCTTATTTTTTTATTTATGTGATGAAGAAATTTGGTGTAGGAGAATTAAATAAATGTTTGTTTAAAATATTTTAGTTATGAATGATGAGTTTTTTGTTCAATTGTTCAATTAGTTAATTCCCTTCTTTATTATATAAAATCTATATAACAAAGAAAAATTACCTACTTCCATAGGTAATTGGGATATGGAAACGATTCGAGGTGCCACTCTGGAAAAGTATTCAATAATAAAAATCGTAGGAAATGATAATTCCTACGATTTTTTGATTAGAATTCTCTAATATTAATTGCAAAATGTGGTTTGAATCTCACTTCAATTGCTTTTTTCTCTTCATAGCACTGGATATGGAGTGTATCATTGCGAGTATAGACTCGTTCTACAAATTCCATATTAACGTCAAATACACATCCTTCATTATAAGAAAGGCTTAATTTAATTGTATTCTCATAAACTGACATAATCATTACTAATTTAAATCCTAAGTGATCCATTTTACGATAAAGATACACACCTGCACCTTCAATCAAAAAGTCTTCTGGTTCACTCTCGAATAACTCTAATAGTTCGTATTCATCATATTTAATATCCAATGTTTATAACCAACCTTCTGCACCGTAAAAAAACTTTTATTATTTTTTCTTTGCGGGAACAGCAGTAATAACATCCCCGTTATCATTAAGTATAACATAACCATCTGCTCTACTATATTTCCATGTGCCAGGTGTATCAGCCGGAGCACGAGAACCCGTTTTGATAATATCTTCAACTACATTAGGTGTCATACCACGAGGGTCAATTTTAGAAAATAGCTCGTTATATTCCGCAGAACCTAGTTTATATCCCTTTTTAGCAGCCATTTCCTTAGCTCTTGAATTAAGCTCCGCTCTTATTTCAAGAGTATCTGGAGCCATTCTTTCTAAAGCATGCTCAGTATACTTTCGACCATTGATTACTCCTCCCCCTCTTGGCATGCTCCATCCAATACCTGAAGTCCCTTTTGTTGCATTTTCAATAGCCTTTCCTTTCTTTTCAAGGTCACCAATTTTCCCTACAACTTTACCAATTATACGTGAAGTACCACCTGATACAACGGATAGTGTCCCCCAGCCATAATCTTCTGGTCCATATTTCCTACCTGTTACCAGATCTTCACCTTTGATTAACTGTCCAATTTCTTTTCCTGTTCCTATACCTGGTGTAATATCTAAAATAAACGATAAGTCCCCATCATTCGCGCGATTATATATTCTAGAAGAATCGCCGCCAAAATCACGCAATGCATTACTTAAATCAATATTTCCAACACTGATGGCTGTTGCAGGAATATTATACTTATGTTGGACAACTTTAGAAGCTGTATCCATAAATGCATTTCCAAAATCTAACCCCGTATTTACATCATTATAAATACCCGGTACTCTTTCTTGAAATGCTTGTAAATCTTTTGCTATGACTGGAACATTTTTTCTTGTTACTTGTACAAGTTCCTCCATCCCAGGTTTCGCCGCATCTATAGAGTGTTTTAATCGAATCGTACTTGTTGCAATGTTTCCTAAATCCTCAAATGTACCATTGTCGTGTAATACTTGCTGAATACGCTTATGACTCTCTGCTAATTCATGAATCGAATCTGCAATTTGTTTTAAATAAATATTACATTGGTCTTGAAACTTTCCTACGTTTTGTATATCTTCTCTAATTACGTCATAAATTTGATTGTTAAACTCTACCATTTGAGTAAGAGATTTTTGCACTTCTTCCATGAATCGAACCATTTCATGAGATCTTCTTAAAATTTGTTCTGAAAAATGATTTGCTTGTTCTTCTCCGAATATACCAGCTCTTTCAGCATCAGCCTGAAACATTTCTATCAGCTGTCGCATCTCTTCTTTTGTTAAACGGTCCCAATCATTTTTTATTTTTTGTCCCAGAACTTTCATTTTTTGATCAAATTCTAGTACTTGTTTTTTTTGTTCTTCTAGGTCACGTTTCGCATCTTCAGCGTCTTTTGCAACATTATTCCACAATTCAATCGAATCAGTTGTACTATTTTCTAAATCTTGTAGAGTTTTTAATGTATTATTGAGTAAAGGCTCGTCACTTTTGATGTAGTTAAAAACACCTTCAAAAATCTTCAATTTACCGTCTAATAAAGATAACGGTGTCTTTGCTTCTTGGTCAAAAATAATGGCATCATGGATACGTACATACCCTTTTTCACCTTTATACTTTACTTCATACCAAGAACCAACTTTTCCTGTTACTTCTATTAATTCACCAGTATCCACACGCTTTGCTCGTAAAACTTTCTTTAAATCTGGTTCTGGATATACTTTTTTTACAAGAGATTCTAATGTAATCCAACCTTTTATCATTTCTCCATCTTTATTAAAAGAGAAAACCTTGTCTTTATAAGTAAAATCTCCTGTTTGTAAAGCACCAGTTGGATGTAACAGATACCAGTCATATTCTAACTTCATCCAACCGCTTTTTGGTTCACTCTCATAACTAAAGTAGTACGGTTTTCCATCTACTTGTTGCATACCTCGGGATAAGATACCACTTTGATCAAAGTAATGCATTTTCCCATCAATATATTGGATACCCTTTTGTAACGCACCGGATTCATTCGCATAATATTTTGCGCCACCTTTATCAATCCAACCGGTTTGCATAAAACCATCAGGTCCAAAATAGTATTGTTTATTATCAATGGTCTGAAGACCTGTTACACGACTACCATTTTTTAAATAATACGTCCATTTCCCCTCTTCTTGTACCCATCCTTTTGCATTATCAAATAACAACATAGATTTTAATTGTTGGAAATCATAATACACATTATTTACGTTCTCTGTTAGCTCATGGAGTTCTTTCTCCTGATTTTTAATTACATTTGGAGGAAAGTATTTTTCAGGATCTTTTTTATACTCCGTTAGTATAAATCGCGTAAGGCTTGTTCCTTCTTTTACAACATCCCAAGAACGTGTGGGATTTTCTCCTATAACTACAGATTCAAAAATTCTTACATACCCTATTTCCCCTTGGTATTTTACTTGATACCAAATACCTTGTTTACCAATAACCTCTAGTACATCTCCGTCTTTTACTGGCTTCGACTCAAATAAAAATTTTGTTTCTGGTTTAGGATACATTCTTTTAATTTTAGAACGTAATGTAACCCAACCTTTTTCCATTTCTCCGTATTTATTAATTTCAAATTGTTTCCCTTGATGGGTAATAACACCAGTTGCATATTTCCCATCACGTATATAACTCCAAGCTGTTGCTGAAAAACTCCATCCTGTTTGTAATTTTCCAGGTTCTTTATAATGAAGCCATTCATTTCCGACTTGTTTTTTCCCTTCAAACAACCTACCATCTTTGAAGAATTCATATTCTATGCCATCTAATGTGATTGTTTCTGTTCTTTTACTGCCATCTTTTTCGTAATAATACCAATTCTCTTTCTCCTTCACCCAGCCAACCTTATTTAAAACTTCGGCTGCTTCTGTAAACGTTGGTGCATAGGTAGAAAATAATAAAAATAATGATACTATAAGTCCTATGACTTTCTTCATACTCGCATCTCCTTATTAATTCATTAAAAACTTTTTAATTATATATTAGATTTTATTACTATTAAAATAATAAAGACGGATATGCATAATTGCATATCCGTCTTATCGATTCTCCGAAAATAAAGAAGCATCTAATTTAAACTAGATGCGGAATGTATCAAGTACATTATCTTTTTCTTCCTTATTAATCCCGATATATCTTAGTGTAATTTGTGGTGTACTATGATTCAATATTTCTTGTAACATAGCAATATCTTTTGTTTGCTTGTAAAACCAATATCCAAATGTTTTACGCATGGTATGAGTACCTAAAGATTCTACCCCGGCAAAATCTCCGGCTTTTTGTAATTGTCGATAGGCTTGAATTTTACTAATGGGTTTATCCCCTTTTCTAGAAGGAAATAGCCAGGTACTTTTTAGATTTTCAGCATATGGAAGTACTTCCTCAAAAATGGATGTAATATTTATGATACGCTCCTTGTTTGTCTTTCCTTCTTTCACTTTAAATTCTTTCCGTTTTTTTCGCTTTAGTTTTAAAATTTCACTCGTTTCCATTTTAAGTAAATCACTTACGCGTACCCCCGTATTAATACCAATTAGAAATAAAATGTAATCACGATCTGAACAATGACGTTTAAGAGACCATTTCATGTCTTCGAGCTGTTCTTTGCTTCGAATTGGTTGTACATCAATTAAATGTTGCTTTTTATCCATCTGTTTTTCAATCCCTTTATTTTCAATGATTTGAATGTATACTTTTTTATCTAATTTTATAATATCAATAAAATTAGATAAAAGCCAATGTTTAAGGGGAACTGAAAGTAAAGTTTTGGCTAAAAGTTTACATTGGAGTTTTGAATCATTTTATAACTAATTTTGTAATAAATTTCTCAATATAGATATACTTGTGAATTACGGTTTCAATATTCAAAATTAACAAAAATTAAAGTATAATAAAAATATAATGGTTATCACTTATGTTTACTCCTTGTGCTGAAGATAAGATCGTATTCTCCAATCTTATCTTTTTTTGTTTGTAGAAATTTAATGCAAAAAAATAGAATCCTTGTGATAAGGATTCTGCAACAGGAAAGAACAAGTATATAATAATAAAAAGAATTACTTAGGGGTTCAGCCGAGATACGTGTAAAAATGGGTCATAGACTTACATTTTTTTACATATACTACCTACTGAAGTTATACAGGAATCGTTTCTTCTATCGGATGAGGGATATTCTGTAAATCAATTACATAATCCCCGAATTGAAACAACGTTGTTACCTGGACTTGTACGAACAATTCGCAAGTCAATATGCATATATCACACAAGTAATCCCCCTCCTATTTTCCTAAACAAAATCATATAAATAGAAATAGACAAATAAGAATAATGAACTGAAGAAATATTAGACTTTTCTTTAGTTTGGTAGGTACCATACTCGCATGAATTACTTCTGTGAAAATAAAAGCAACTATGAAAAATTGATTAATTATCAGGAGGGAGATTTATGAAGAGTCAATTATTAATTGTTGGAGCTGGACCAACTGGGTTAGTTTTAGCTATTGGACTTGTAAAGCAAGGAATCCCTTTTAGAATCATCGATAAAAATAAAGGGCCTGGAGAAGCTTCAAGAGCTTTGGCTGTACAAGCAAGAACATTAGAATTCTATCGGCAATTTGGATTTGCAGAACAAGTTGTGGAAAAAGGAATCAAATCAGTTAATATGAAATTTTATAGAAATACAACAATGAAGGCTACGGTCAACTTTGAGAATATGGGGAAAGGACAAAGCCCATATCCCTTTGTGTTGAGTTTTCCTCAAGATGAGCATGAACAGCTGCTAATCGACCAATTAGCAGCAAAAGGGGTCAATGTAGAATGGAACACAGAGCTTGTATCATTTCATCAGAAAAATGACCATGTTAACGTTATTACCATAAAAAATGGTGTGGAAGAAGAAAATATTTATGGCTATTTATGTGGATGCGATGGTGCACACAGTTCCGTCAGAAAAGGATTAAATTTGAATTTCCCTGGTGGCTCATATAAGCAAATGTTTTACGTAGCTGATGTGCAAACTCACAACCAAGAAAGTGCTGGGTTTCAAATGAGGCTCTTGAAAAACGGATTTGGGATTCTTATGCCAATTCGGACTGCTGGATCGTTACGCTTAATTGGAATAATACCTGAGGATTTGATGCACAAAGAAAATTTAGAAGCTGATTTTTCTTTAATTAAACCTTATATCCAAAAAAATATGGAATTAGAAATTACGAAAGTAAATTGGTATTCAACATATAAAGTACATCATAGAGTAAGTGAAAATTTTAGAAAAGGACGTGTTTTCATTGCAGGAGATGCTGCGCACATACATAGCCCAGCAGGAGGACAAGGAATGAATACAGGCATTGGTGATGCAATTAATTTATCATGGAAGCTTGGAGCAGTAATTCAAGGGAAAGCTAGTGAATCTATTCTAGATTCCTATGAACCAGAAAGAATGACATTTGCCAAACTTTTAGTAGCAACAACAGATAAAGTTTTTTCTTCAATTGTTGGTAACGGTAGGTTTGAAAAGTTCTCTCGGCAATACGTAATACCAATTATCTTTCCAAGGATGACTAGGTTTTCGATAGTTAGAAAGATGATGTTTAAAGTTATTTCACAAATAAGGATTAACTATCGAAATAGTCAACTTTCTAAAGGAAATACAGGTAAAATTCATGGAGGCGATCGTTTACCATGGATTCCTTTTGATGATACAGATAATTTTGCACCACTTGAATCTTTTGATTGGCAGTTACACGTATATGGAGATGTAGCCCCTAATTTTAGTAAGTTTGCAGAAGAAAATAACCTTCTTTTGTATACATTCCCTTATACTCAAAAGGTACAAAAAGCAGGTATTAAATTGGGATCTGCTTTTCTGATTAGACCTGACGGGTATATCGCATTAGCAGAGGAAACTCAAAATATAAATAGTCTGGAAGAGTACATTAGAAAGAACAAATTAAACCTTTAATATGCTATATAAAAAAGTCGGTTCCTAGAAACTCGATTTTTTCTTTGCCTTCTAATCGTATAAAGTTCTGCAAAATTGATTTAGCGTATATCTCCA
Source organism: Bacillus sp. TH13 (assembly GCF_016651175.1). Lineage (NCBI taxonomy): Bacteria > Bacillati > Bacillota > Bacilli > Caryophanales > Bacillaceae > Bacillus > Bacillus sp. TH13. The sequence goes on from NZ_JAEKEJ010000022.1 coordinate 38,523, forward strand.
CTTAAATGTAAATAAAAGTAAGTTTATAACCTATTTTTACACGTATCTCGGCTGTACCCCTACTTATATTATAATTAAAAAATAAGACAAATACATTGAGAAAATTCAGAACGTATTGAATATTTATGTACCCTTATTTATAATTGATTATGAGTTGGAGTAGTAATCTGTCATCTGTTCCTTTTTCTAAAGAAGATTGATCTCAATCTTCTTTTTTTTGTTAGTTCCTCTTTCCTCGAAAAAGGAACAAGAATTACTTAAGAATTGTGGAAATAGATTGCTTGTAGATTAGATATTGCTTACCATGAACCATCATAAGAACTGTGAATTTATCCATTGCAAGGATCTGCCCACGTATTGGAACGCCATTCTGTAAAAATACAGTAATTTCCCCTTTTTTCTCTTTCAATTGCTCATACATATCTTCTTGTAAGTTATACATGAAATACGCCCACTATTTGTATCTACTTTTCTTTTAATGCTTGCTACTATACAACAATCGTATCACATTTAAATTTAAATACCGCTCTAGGTACATATTTCGCAAGAAATCTATCAAAAATATAAATAAAATGTCCATTTTACATGAAGTAGTACCCCTAAAAAGTAAAACTAAGTTCATTTTTTTTATAATTAGTAAAATAGACAGTTAAATATTCATATAAAAAACCCGTTATATCAGTACATACACATGATACAACGGGTTTTTATGGGTTTAACATTTTCTTAGTTTTGTAAAACTCATTATATCGTCTTCATATATAGGGATCGCCCCAATATTTCGCGGATTCTGTACGCTAAGACTATTTTTCGGTTAAATAGGGATTATTTGGTACTGGAAATTCGATGTTTTCTAAAATGTCAACTGGAATATTACTTTCACTAATGGGAAAAGTGCTCGTGGTTTGTAAAGGTATACCTTTACAAACCGCAGGGCCCTATCTATGAAACGTTGAAACATCAAGTTTACAAAGGTGATTCGAATTATTTTATAAACGTTTATTTTTAACTAACACCTTTATAAACGAAAATGGTATAATTATGGTAACAAATGTAAGGAGAATATAAAACGTGGCAAATATTTATGGATATATACGTGTAAGTACAAAAGAACAAAATGAACAACGTCAGTTACATAAGATGATGGAACGAGGAGTGGAAGCTCGACGCATTTTTGTCGATAAAGCAAGTGGACGAAATTTTGATCGCCCCCAATATCAATTATTAAGAAAAATATTGAGTCAAGGTGATATTGTGTACATAGATGCTTTGGATCGTATGGGGCGAAATTACGATGAAGTCATTTCAGAGTGGAAATACATAACAAGAGAATTACAAGCCGATATTGTTGTTTTAGAAAATGAAGCATTGTTTGATAGCCGGAAGTTTCGTGAAATGGGGGATATGGGCAGATTAATGGAGGATCAATTTTTATCTTTACTTTCTTATGTTGCAGATCAAGAGCGTAAAAAAATTCGTCAGCGACAAGCTGAGGGGATTGCGGTAGCTAAGTCACAAGGAAAACATTTAGGCCGTCCTCAGGTGAACCTTTCGACCTTAAGCAAACAACAAATGAATATAATAGAAGAAACTCATTCAAAATGGAAAAGTGGAGAAATAACTGCTGTTATGTTTATGGAAATGTTAGAGCTAAAGAAAAACACGTTTTATAAAATAATGAAGGAATATGAAGAGGCCAAATAAAACATATGAGCCTAATACTCCTTAGAGTAGGAGATTCGGATCACTTTATATTCCATTTTGCTTAACTTATATTTTCATTAAAACATTTTCGGTTCCCTAAATTATCTGATGGACTAGAACACGAAACGTCTCACTCCCCCCTTTATGTACAAATAAAAAGAAGAACCCAAAATGGATTCTTCTTTTATAAAATAGACTTTGAGAAATTATTAGAAGTCTTCCAAGAGACTCCGCCTTTTCAATGTACAATGAACTTCAACAATTACTAGCTATTACCTAAACATTGTTCTGTTTATGCTTTTTTCAAACCTTACCACCGAACTTATTCTATTACTTGTGTTTCCCAGCCATCATAACTAGTACTTGTTCCACTATATAAAATTGCTAACTTCGCCATGTGTTTTGTTTCTTCCCAAACCTTTTCTTTTGTTGGTATACAATTTTTCCCCACTATAAATACATAGTAACGTAACCCATCTTCTGAAAGTTGTTCAGATGGTTCATAAATATCATAACCTTTGACATGTAGTACCTCTGCAATTTTTTCTGCAATTTCTATAGTATCTACTAAAAAATAATGTTCTAGGTAATGTACCTTTGCTAAATTAGATCCTGCGTTCTTCAAAGCAGTTAGCGTTGCTATGTCCTGTTTTTCTCGTTCCTGTTTTTCATAAATTGTTTCTAACATTATAAATCTCCTTCAGACCAATTTATAGTGTATTTCTTCGACAAATCCATGTTTCTTTTCTAATTTGTCTTTTTCCTGTTAAATATTTCACTTTATATATTTTCATTTAGTTACAAAATTCATTTGATTTTATTTCTAAATTCATCTTGTATATTTTTGAATTCTTGTTCATATTTTTTTATTTTCTCAATATCTGTCTTTGAATTAAGAAAAGGTCTTTTTCTACCAATCATCATTATATCCTTTCCTTCTGTGGACTCCATGCGTACATATGGTTTGAAAAATTCACATTCTGTATTTTGTAATACGACCGATAATTTGGCGTATTCCTCCATAGGGAATTGATTGGATAAGTTTAATTTCTTAAGCTTTTTCAAATTCATTAATGGCTCTAAAGAATGATCTTTAACTTTAATATTCATTAAAGTTAATTCATTTAGTTCTACTAAATCACCGATTGGATCTAATGTTTTTACATTAAGAGTTTTCATTATTGCTCCTCCCAAAAAAAGACCTTCTAACTTCTTTCCATCTTTTATTGGCGATAAATCTTCTAATTTAGAGAAACCTTGTATCAATAGATAAGAAAGGTTGTTATTATAACTCAAATCCCATAAATCTGTATTCTTAGGATTCCAACCTAAATATAATCTTCTTAAATTAGACATTTTTTGTAGTTTCGATAAATTCTCTACCCTCATTTCATCGATATAGAGTATCTCTGGATTAACATACTCCATAATTTTATCAAACTGCGTTTGATTTACTGTAAAAATCCATAAATCCCTAATTTTTAATTCTCCTAATAGTTCTATATTCTTTGTTTTACCGCTAATAGCTAACTCTTTTACATCATGATTTATTCCAACTAAGTCTTTAACAATATTCGGTTGTTCACCTATCGGAAACATTAATTACACTCCTTCAAATATTACTTAAGTTCAACATTAATTAAATATAAATAAAATAAAACATTTTGAAAAATATCCCTCTAATTCTTTTAGAGGGATATTTTTCATGCCGCTCTGTTCAAAGCAAAAACAAAATTCTTACTTATTTCCACTTTTTATATTTCGCACGACTCTGCTGCATATAAAATTTATAATTTTTATTCTTTTTACTTACCGGTCTAATTGAATTTAATAATTTTTTCTTCCCACCATATTTCAAATAGAAGCGTTGTTCCATACCTCTTGCTTCAAAATAATTTAAATTACGTCTTACACGTGTAAATTTTAGGTCAGGATATTTTGCTTTATGTGCTAATTTTCTAGCAGCTGGATTAACGGTTCTTCCAACATATCTAACTTTACCTGCACTATTTTTCAAAACATACACGGTATGCCTTTTAGCCAAATGCTTAGCTGTTACACGCCCAGCATATCTCATAACATGTGGAGCAGCCATTCTAGCCCCATGTATAGCAAGTGGAGCAAACCATGCTAAATGACCATCAGGATCAATGTTCATCACGGGATTGTTATCAGCATATGTGTAGCCATTCATGGTAATTGGATCATCCTCATCACCTGGATCAGGATCTACTGATAAAAACACACCATGTTCTGGGTTATAGTAACGAGCAATTAAGTAATACATGCCAATTTCTTTATCATACATGTACCCTGCATATCCAAATGGATTGTCTGCTGCGATACCTTTTGCGTCACTCTTTAAGACGTTCCCCCATGCATCATATTCATAGTTTGCGACTACTTGTCCGGTTGCGTCTGTCATCGCTAAGACGTCACCACGTGGACTATAGTGATAGAATAACGTTTGTCCTTGTGATTTCATCGCTAGACGAGTACCGTCTATTGAGTATACATATTGACGAAGAACATTTCCACTTCCATCTGTTTCATATAACGGGTTGATGCTGTCACCGTCATAAAAGTAACGTGTAATTGCACCATTGACATTCTTTTCAATACGACGGTTATCATCATCATATTTGTATGTTGCGAACGGTTGACTTTCCCCTTTTTTCGTTATGGCAATCAGTTGGTCCGCTTCATTCCATGTATATGTGTATTTACCGTCAGATGTACGGTTCCCATTTGGGTCATACGTAAGAGATTCGTTTCCAAATTTGACAAGCTGATTTCCTTCGTTAAATGTTGCTGTAATTGATTTTGTTTCTTTTCCATTCTCTGTTACTTTTACACTTGTACGATTTCCAGGATGCAAAAGAAGTTACGTATAATCTTTCTAATTATATGTCCGATCAAACACATTATTATAGACATGTAAATGATTGGATTATAAAACAATTAGCAACTACTGAACCAATCACTAGTAAGAAAGTTTACGAACAAAGACTGTCAGATTTCTCTAATGAAATTAAAAACTTCGATACTTCTAAGTTAATAAATTCAGATGAAAAACCTAATTAACAGAAGGGCCCACTATAAGATGGGCCCTTTTAATTATTTACTCCATTTGAGTATCTGTTTAAGGTTCTGCTTTAAAGTTTATGAAACCTAAATAAACCTAAAAAATGAAGGAGAAATCAAATGCTTCCTACACCTTTGAACACGTAATGATAAACACCTAGTAATCTCATATGCACATACTGAGATCACTAGGTGTTTATAGGTTTAACATTTTGTATCCTTAAGGTACAGGACCTGATTAGAATATGTCCAAATTGTGTCTAAACGTACAATTTTCTTTTTTTGATATGGTGAGGCCTTATTGAAAACAAGATCAGTTACCCTGTACATAAATAGATATATTAGAGGTCCCGTCAATAAGATAAGAAATGTTGATGCTATCTCTACAAGGTTTTCACCACATCAAAAAACTACATAAAAAAGAGCCTGAATCCAGACTCTTTTTGTTTATTAATTTGGTCTAAATGAGGTTTCTACTCCTGGCATTACTTCATAATATTTCCAATCCAATGAATCAAAAAATCCTGTTTGAAAAATCGATAAAAAAAACACGGGGCTTCCTAAAGTGAATCCAAATAGTGAGTTTGAACCTTTTGTAACAAACCAAATTCCAAGTTCGACATTCCAAGAGATTCCGCCCAGTCCTGATTATTACCATCCTAATCCTGGTTCTATGAATTATAAATTAATTGATAGTTTTAAAGGGAATTCAAAACAGAGGATACTATAAGTGAGTATACGAAACAATTTCTTGCGGCGCTTATTCCAGGAGGTATATTAAAAAATCTGTGGGCTAGTGCTGCGGCTTCAGAATTATTTAACACATTTCATGATAAACCTTCAACAAGATATTACACAACTTATATTTATCAGGCGCAGGATGCGTATTGTTATTATGGAAAAGCTGTAGTTTATGTTTATTCTGATTCTGCAAGAACAAAACTAATGACTACAAAGGAACATTATTCAACAGTTTGGAAATAAAAAATGCACCCCAATTGTTAGGCTATGTCTAACGATTGGGGTGCATTTCGTATTTGGGACAGCTTTTTAAATTATTACGTAAATTAAAAAGGCTATATACATAATAACGACAAAAAGCGATTTATTTTTGTTTTTATGTAAATAAAGGAAAAACAAAAGGAAACAAAATACAGTAAATTCAAGAAAGATAAGAATAGCTAATTTATTTTGAAGTATGATTACAAATTTATTAATAATAGCTGTAATCACTGTGATGATTGCAAATATTTTACTCCATAACTGCAACTGTTGTTCATTAAACATGGTGTGTCCCCCTTTATAAAACTTCTGTTTGATTTATTGTAAGAATAACTTTTCACTATAAAATAACATAATATTCAGATTAATTTCGGTATTGCGTTTGGTGTTGGGGTTCAGCCGAGATACATGTAATTTCGGGTTATGTTGTGTATTTTATTTCCATTATTGGATTAAAATGTAATAAAAAGATGCTTTACTAATAATGTTACAAATATAACCGATAAACACCGTTTAGCAAAAAATGTATTACTATGACCTAGTTTTACATGTATCTCGGCTGACACCCCTTATTAAAAAAGCCCCATAGATCTTACACCTATGAGAGCTCCCTAAGGATATTTAGACTTTCGACTCTATTCTAGAGTAACAGGCTTTCGCCATACATGAGAAACATAATGATCCAAAAACTGACGATCATAACAAGAAATTCTTTAAACCTTTGCTGGAAGGAAATATGACCTTCTTCCATTCTACACACCCCTTTTCTCTATAACTTTATATATATTAAAATATTGAGGGAAGAAATCTGCCAATTTCTTTCCCAGACAGTCACAAATCTGTAACAACAACATCTTTTGGTTTTATGTAGCCTCCTCGTGGTTGTTTAACTTTAGAAATTCTCTGAGTAACTGGTACCATAAAAATACCTCTTTTTTTGTTTATTTTATTTTCTTTGATGGTTCTCTTTAAAAAAACTCAAAATAATTATTACAGTTTTGGTAATTGCTTTATGTAATGATGGTACAGCAATATTCTTACTTTTATTATACACCTAGTTTAGTTTTTAAACGATTTGAATATCACTTCTCATAAACTTGAATGTTTTAATTACAATATACATGTTAATTCTTCTACAATTGTATTGATATGTTTTTAATATAGATAAGTTGTATTTTTGAAATGAAAAATTCTACATTTTTAATTATGTCACAAAGTACAACTTTTTGACTTTATGTTTAAATTACGTATGAATTAAGCTTATTCCTTTGTTTAGGGATGGGAAAAGATACCCAAATAGTTAAGAGCCGGAGCGTGAGCTTCGACTCTTACAGAAAGTTATTTTTTATTGCAGATGTAATCTTCAGGTAATATATCTTTGTAACTAACAACTGAAGCTGATCTATGCACAGCTTCGTAGAATTTTTCATATACAAGTACAGCATCATCAATGGAACGGATTGAACCTGACTTGTTTTGGAAAAAAGCAATTGTTAAATCTTTTGCAATTTCTTTCTTATCCATAGCGTTATCTCCTCCTATCTTAGTTGATATAAACATTATACCAAATTAGGAGAGCAAAAGATAAATGGTGGTAAGGCTATGAATAAACAGAAGCGAGATGAATACGAACGAAAGAAAATTCTGTGAATCATAAAAGCTAGATGTGTACATGACAGCACAGATAAGGTTGAGGAAACATACTCACTCTAACAAATATAAAATGAGCCTTAAATGTGAAACTCAAGGCTCATTTTATAAAGATAGGGTCGAATTGAGGACCGTACAAACTAATAACACCAATTCGCAAAAAGATAACTTTTTAATCATTTAAATATTAAGTTAATAAAATGCAAAGTAGCAGGTGTTCCCATCAATACAACTGTTCCTAGATATTCCGATGCATGAAAGCATCAGAAAGGGGGGAGCACAATGCACCCGCTCGCTAAAACTAGCATCAAAAAAAGCCTCTACAGAAGCACAGGCCGGTTGTAACACAACGGTAATTACATTTTAACAGGATAGTTAGAAATTATCAAAAACAAATAAAAAACCGCTTTCTTTCTAAGAAGTTTTGGCTATTAACAATAAATATAAAAAAGCCCCCACCACCGCCAAGTAAGTAAGAGCTTTCCCAGATACATTATAAAAGAAAGGCTGATTCTAGGTTACAATTAGTTACCTAAAAACTCATCACAGCAAGAATATTTTATCACATTTAACTAAAAAATAAAAATCATTATAAAAACCAATGTGAATAAGCGATATAATGTCACTTGTAAATGATTTGGTATAGATAATTGTATTCCTTCACAAATTTGCTTCTTCAGTACATTTTGAATATCTATATTTATGGTTGTAGCTACATATATAATCTCTGGAATATATTTTGGGTTTTATTTCCGATTCATTCCAACCAATATAATAAAGGAGGAACTATTTAATGAATAAGAAATCTGTACATATAGAAATTGGTGACTCTATACAATTCCGTTATCGCCATGATTCTTCAGTAATACTAATGGATTCGGTAGTTAACGTATTAACTAATACCATTGTTGTAGATGTCTCCGATTTTTCAAAAGAAATTCCTGTGCTAGAAAATCGGCAACTAGTAAAGTTGGGGCAGTTTAAAAAATTCGAAAACAACATTTGCTCTTGACGCAATAATCCCCCTTATAACTAATCCCTCCAAAAATACAACTTATCTACATTCGACATATGTCAATTCAATTGTAGAAGATTTGAAATACATATTTTAAAGTTTAATTTAAATATAAATTGTTTTTTACATTAACATCCTCCCTCCCCAAAAAGGTACACTAAGAAATATTGGTTACTAATCTAAAATTATATTCAATTAAGCTAGCTACTCGATCATTTCCTTCATATTGATAGATTCATGATTCTTATTAAACTCATAGCGTAGCGTCCATAGATATTAATATGTTGCCATGCAACTGGAGAAATACACTTTAATACATCTGAACCTTGTTCATTCTCCTACATAGGGGTTCAGCCGAGATACATGTAATTTGGGTCCATAGGCTGCATTTATTTTCCATTATCTGATTATCGTGTAACAAAAAGGTATTTTAATAATAATGTTAGGGATTATTTTTTGATACAGTATTTTGTTACAGCTAGCTCAACGGTTAGGATATTTCATATTTTCAAATACAAAACGTAACAAAAACGAACATTTATGTTACAAATATCACCAATAAACAACGTTTGGTAAAAAATGTATTACTATGACCTAGTTTTACACGTATCTCGGCTGAACCCCCACTTCGCCCCTCACAATATCCTCAAACTTGATCTTCATTATCAATTGAATACCATTCAAAATAGTTTGCATCCCTTTCCAGTTTTTGTTATGATAAAAAAGAATTATTTTTGTTCGGTGTAAAGGATAGTATAAGTTTGACTTTTCGCCTTGATGATTACTTTGGGCAAGGATAGTAATAGGAGGCAACAAAAATGGAACAAGGTACAGTTAAATGGTTTAATGCAGAAAAAGGTTTCGGATTTATCGAGCGTGAAAATGGAGACGATGTATTTGTACACTTCTCTGCTATCCAAAGTGAAGGCTTCAAATCTTTAGACGAAGGTCAAAAAGTAACTTTTGCTGTTGAGCAAGGTGCTCGTGGCGCTCAAGCTGCTAACGTTCAAAAAGCTTAACAATAATCAAACATCTACAAAAAGATTCTTTAATTAGAATCTTTTTTTATTTCCTTAATTATAAAAAATAAATATATGGAGTAGGGAGGAAACATGAGACTACAAATTAAAAATAAAAGGCCAAATTTCAAAATCCCCTTAATTTTTCAGATTTCCTTAAATATAGCATTAGTTTTACTGGGTATCACATTATGCGTTTTGCTTGGTAAGGAAATCCTATATTTCATTAATATTTCTATTTTCAACCGAGGAATTCACAACGACTACATCCTTCTAGAAAGAATTTTAATTTTCTTTTTGTACTTTGAGTTTATCGCAATGATTGTTAAATATTTTTTAGAGGACTATCATTTCCCTTTACGTTATTTTCTTTATATTGGTATTACCGCTTTGATACGTCTAGTTATTGTAGAACATGACAACTCATTTGATACATTTTTGCACGCCTGCGCCATTCTAGTTTTAATTATCAGTTATTCGATTATGAATACTGCAAAGGCTCGCAGGCAGAATTCTTAGAACAAGGTACAGTTAAATGGTTTAATGCAGAAAAAGGTTTTTGCTTTATCGAACGTGAAAATGGAGACGATGTATTCGTACACTTCTCTGCTATCCAAAGTGAAGGCTTCAAATCTTTAGAAGAAGGTCAAAAAGTAACGTTTGACGTTGAGCAAGGTGCTCGTGAAACTCAAGCTGCTAACGTTCAAAAAGCTGCTTAATCTTAAATCGTTTATACAAACAGGCTCTTTATATAGGTCCTGTTTTTTTATGTTCTCTGTATAATACTCAATAAAAAAACCTACTCAACGTTCGAGTAGGGAGATGGTACAGGTAATGGAAAAAGATTTAAGGCTTCAAAGGTATAACATACTGGATTGATAATATAGGGGTAGCACCACATGCCCATCAAGCTAACAACGTAAATTACTAGATACGAAATGATTCTTGTTTCAAAACTAGTGAGTGATAGAATATTAGGCATGCCAAAGAAGCCTACTAAAACGCAATTTTTTCACTAGGCAGCTTCTCTATGCTTCATCGTTGTTTCATACACAACCCCTAGAATATCAAAGACGGTCATCTTCTTATACCGATGACATTTACGACCGTTCTTTTTGAGCAGCAGATAAAGGCGATGCAGAATTTTCAAAAGTTCTTCTGTGCCAACGGCTATCGCTTGAAACAGTAACGAAAAGTAATCTTTAATCATATAAATCGCTTTGTATTCACTCAGCTCCTGCTTTTTCTTTTCAAGCAGAAGCTGTCGCATTTGAAACATCGTAGAAGAACAGAGGAGAATGCCGATGAGTTGTCCATATAAATGGCACTCTAGGCGTTCTCTTTTAATATTTTTACATTCATCAATTTCAAAGAATGACTTCCACGTTTTAAATAAAATCTCAACCTGCCAACGAAGTGAATACAATGAATGCACGTAGTTCGTCGGTACTTCTTCTAGCGACGTGTTCGTGATATATACATTCATGCCCATTAAACGTTTACTTTTATCCTTCATGACAATGCCTTTCTTCTTTTCACGTATCGCTTGGTTTTTCAGGCGTGTTTGCGTTTGATCATCGGTTAAACGATGGATAATGACACGTGTTGGAAGCTTCTGATTTTGGCCAATGTATGCCTCAGGGATTTCCATCGTTTCACCAGGGGTTAGACCAAACATAATTTGTGTCATATCAAGCTGGATGTATTCTGTTTGCTTTTTTAATGTCCCATTTTTGAAGTATTTTGGCTTAAGGTTCTTGATATAAATACGTGTATTTAGCTTCAACCGCGAGATATAGTAAGCCTCTTTATCATGAATGGATTGTAAGTCTCCTAAATCAAAGTAACCAAGATCACGCAAACATAAATCGTCCGCTTCTACGGTTTCAAGGCAGATGGTACCGTATGTTTTATCATTATTCTTTCCTGGTCCAAGCTGTACGTTAAGAAATTGACCACTCAGTAAATCATATTCCAATTGGATTTTCACGCCTGCCGTATTACTACTTCCACCTGAACCTTGATAGTCAGTGGCGAAATGATCAGGCAGTTGAAACACTGTCGCATCTAAAATACGGATACGATTGAAAGTAGAAATCATGTGTGCAGAAAGCGATTGATTTGTACAGAGTTTTCGTGTGAGAAGAGAAGTAAAGACTTCTCGAAGAAATGCGACAGCTGCTGTATTAAAGCGTTGATTCAGTCCTTCTGGGATCATCAGTACCCCAGTGGAAGATTCTAATCGACTACACAATTGTGTAAGTGATGTGCTAGCTATTTCCTGACTGAGCCATACGCAAAGGGCAATGAGTTCGTTTGCTTGATACTTACTAGATCGTTGTACAAAACCAACTTGTTTGGCGATGTCTTGTAGGATTACTGGAGATAAAAAGTATTGTAGCTCTTGTGCGAAAAGATTTAGTTCATTTGAAATGATAGGATCCATCTTATTTATTTTTTCCCCGGTATCTTTTCACCTTAGCAATCGTCCCACAGGCCCTACCTTTTGGCCCACCCGCATACATGCTACACCAACGTTTACTTCCGTTCTTTGAATAATCATAAAAAACCCATTGACAATCAGGACAAGCTTTAAGACGTTGCCACTGATTTAATGCAATGCTTTCTACAATAATTGTTAGCATTTCATAAAGGAAGTCGTGTTTTTTCATTGGAGAGTATTGAATTGTATTCTGATCTATAAGGGCAACCTGAATAGGATTTCTAAGTAACCATTCGCTTAAATAACTTATATCATGATTTTCAACTGATTTTCGAATGTCATAACGAAGTTGATATAGGTTATCTAAGTTCTCACTAACATCAACATTAGAAAAGTTTTTCTTAATAAATGCTTCTAAGTTTTTTTCGTTTTTTAAATGATCTGTCGGTTGTCTTGTATCATTAGATATTTCCCAAGTATTTAAAAAGGTACGTATAATCTCCAATCTTCCTGGCGCTAATTGATTATGTTCCATGTTAACCACCTAACTATTTTAATGATTGACGTTATTTCTTCGTACTGATACGATTATAACACAATGTGTAACCACTTAAAGGTTTTAACAGTTAACAAAAGGAGGATTCTTACCATGACTACTCTCAAAATTCCTGTTTCCATCAGGATATTGCTTGCAGCTGTTCTATTCATGAGTACGGGAAGTTTCATGATAATGCCCTTTTTCGCTATTTATTTAACAGATAGTCTACATTTTTCTCCTTTAGAATTAGGAACGGTATTGACTACAATTTTAATTTCACAACGTGGGTTATCAGTCATTACAGGATTTATCGGTGATCGAGGAAGTCATACCATACATGTATTGTTAGGTGTTATCGTAAGGGGATTAGGTTTTTGGTTATTTGTCTATGCGGGGGATTTTTGGTTTATAGTATTATCTTCTTTTTGTATTGGCCTCGGAGGAGCACTATTTGATCCCTCAGTAACAGCCTTTTTTGCTTCCCAAAAGGAAGAATTGAGAAAAAAAACGTTTACTTATTTTAATCAAATGCTGAATGCAGGAGTTATTATAGGACCAGCAATTGGAGCATTACTAGTCAAGATGAATCCCATATACCCCTTTGTCATAGCTGGTATTTCTATGATGATATTAGCATTTGCTGTTTTTGTATATCGTAAACAATACCCGGAAACTATTAAGGACAATAAAAATATATCGGAAAGTGTAAAGTATGCATTTTCTAACACACTATTCTTAACTTTCATAGGTGTTATGATTCTGTTTTGGATTATGTTCGCTCAATTAAATATTTCATTTCCGATTAAAGCCTATGCATTATCTAGAAATAAAGAATTAGTAAGTTCTATTTTTATCGTAAATGGAATCTCTGGGCTAATATTCATGTTTTTCTTACGAAAATTATTTATCAAGACGAATCCCATAGTAATGGTTAAAGTAGGGGTTTTAATTATGGGAACATCTATAGCTATGATCCCTTTTATTCCGTCTATATATTGGATGCTATGTTGCATCTTCCTTTATACATTGGGGGAAACACTGGCTTTACCAGGTGGAGAAATGGCGGTAGCTCAATTTAGTACCAATAGACCTGCTGGATTATTTTTTGGAATGTTTCAAACCTCCTGGGCATTGGGGGGATCTATAGGAAATTATTTTGGTGCATGGTTAAATAAATTTAATCATACATATTGGGCGTGGTTTATTTATTTTTTAATAGGAATTCTTGCCTTCATATTATTCCACCTTATTCATAGAAAGATGGAAACTAAAAAAGAATCATTTCAACTACATGCTCATCAACAATAACTACCGTATTATAGATATAAAATTTTTGTTGATGTCATCGGTAGAATGGCAGAATTATGCCCATTTAATCAACAACTTTATTCTTATGATCCTGTCAAATTGCCATCAAGTTAAGAAGTTCATTGTTACCCAAAACGAAAAAAACGAGTTGAATCCTCATAGACAAGTGTGGAGAGATAAAATTTTCGTTTTAGGGTCACTTCAAAATATTAGCTTGATGGGCATGGGGTAGCACCACACATCCATCAACTTAAGAATTTTATAACACCCCAAAACAAAAAGTCATGAGCTAACGAGCCCATGACTTTTTATATGCTATATCACAAATAATCTGGGAACACTTTACAGCCCTTTTCTTGCTCCATATCATGTCCAAAGAAAATAATCGGATTTTCTTTCCTAACAACATCTTTTAAACGTTTTATTGAAGATAAAGCTAAATCCGAATCAAATCCAGCAAACGGTACTTCATCTTCAAAGTTTTCTTTCGTATATGATGCATCAATAGTTAGTAACACTGAACCTGATTTTTCCGTCTCAATTAATAATGACTGATGCCCTGGCGTATGTCCCGGTGTATATATTAATTGCACACCTGGCACTACTTCATAATCCCCTTCAATGATTTTATAGTTTAAATTCGGCAATATACATTCTTTCAAATATTCCTCTCTGTGGAGTGCTACCTCATATTCAGCACGCTGTACAATAATTGGTGTATTTGTAAAAACGCCATTTCCTCCTGCATGATCAAAATGCAAGTGAGAACTAATGATATAAAGAAGATCTTCTGGCTCATATCCGGCACGCTTTAAAATATTTACGATACTATCGTTCTCATTCATTTTAGGTAAAACTTGTCCTTCAACAAATGTACCTTTAAAAAGATTCTCATTATTAAGAGCACTTTCTGGCATACCTGTATCTACTAAAATAAGTCCCTCTTCTGTCTCCAAAAGATAACACCAAACAGGTAAGTTTAGTAGTTTACCCGGTGTAAGTGTACTATTAACTGAAGAATGATCCAACATACAACGACCTGCTGGGAGGAAATAAAGCTTCTTTACTGTCATTATGTATCCACCTTTACAAATAATTTAGGATAAAACAATACAATATAATATTTCGCTTATTAGAAATAAACTCCTTCTCACCTTTCATTATTTCAACCATTATTTTTTCAATTGTTCACAACTTTTCATTACAAATTCAGTGATACTGGAAAGCCTATGCAGGAATTCAGTCCGCCTTTAGGCATAGGATAAAAGTGTCAACTTTCCGTAGAAAAGTTAACGTCAAGTAACTCCAAAATATATAATAAAGGTTGATTTTAGAGTTACTTTTCCACATTGGAATATCTTGTCTTATTCCCCTTTTTCGGTGGATGGGCAAAAACACCCTAATTCTAGAAATTCATTAGTTTCCATAAAACCAAACTTCTTATACACTGGTCTACCCATTTTTGAAGCCCCAAGCCATATTTGTGAGATACCTGAAATCTTAACTTCATCAACTAATTTAGTTAACAGCTTTGTTGCGATTCCTTGCCCACGATAATTTTCATTAGTATACATATTTGTGATATAAGCCTTTTTTCCAGTCTTATTGGTGTAACAAGGTGGAAATTCATAAAAAATTACTGCACCACAAGCTATAGTTTCTTCATTATCTTCCACTAGCCATTGAATTAAAGTACCTTCACTTAGTTTATTTTTAAAGAAAGCATATAGTTCTCTACCAATATCTATATTAGGTTCTATCCCCTCATCAACTAATTGCTTTTTTCTTAACTCGACCAATTTATCAATATCATCGATATTTGCTTTGCGATATTTCAACTTTTCACAACTCCTTTATAAAATTACAACTGACCAGCCCCATAGCATAATTAATTCTCATCATTTTACCATTGGTTCTTATTAAACTAAACTGCCATTAAGTTATTTGGGGTATTTGCTCTTCTTTGCTTAATGGGGTCACCATATCATCCAAATGTTTTCCATCACACTAGAAAAACTTAAGGTGTGATTCGCTAGATTTTAAATTATTTTGTAACTCATGACTATTAACCGCAAATACTTGATTTACCTCGCAATGTAATTCTCCATTTTTCTCCCATTTGTGTTCAACTAATCCAAGAAAATTATTTACTGTGCATTTAATGCCTAATTCTTCTTAAATCTCTCTTATCAATGCATCTTTTGCACTCTCTCCAAATTTAATATGACCGCCTGGTAAAAAAGTATTTGTATATCCTCTAGCTTGTCCTTGCGGTTTATCAAAAACCACTTTTAATGCTTGAAATAACATTGATGACATTTGCAGCATCTTGTTTTGTTCGTTTGTTAACGCTACTGGATATAGCACTCCACCCTTGCAATACATTAGAACTACACCTCCTTTCATTTCCACATTCTTCCCTTTACTAGGAAAAATGGATATGATATAATAACAGCTCATAATCTTTCGACTTTTCGAAAAACGCCCCGTCTCCCAACTGGGCGTTTTTTCATTTTTAATAACCAAACGGTCTTAGGGATAAGGCTGTTTTTTATTTGGTTTTGATAATTTCTAACTATCCTGTTAAAATGTAATCACCGTTGTTTTACAACCGGCTTGTGCTTCTGTACGGGCTTTTTTTGATGCTAGTTTTAGCTAGCGGATGCATTTTGTATGCACCCTTTGAATATCCAGGAACAGATGCATTAGTGGTGGCACCTGCCACTTTAGTTTTTTGTTAACATAATATTCAGATATTTTATAATTTGTCTTATATGTGAATTTGTGGTATTATTATTTTGTAAGGTCGCCAATTCGACCTTACCCTTAAAAAATGAGTCTTGAGCTTCACACTCAAGGCTCATTTTTATTTAGGTTGAGTGATATACTTTTACCAACGGTGTTTCTATGTCGTCACAACCCTTAGTTAATTCATTGATTCTTTCTAAATAAAGCCTGCGCCAATTCAACTTTGTTTGTCATCTTTGTTCCTCCTTCATAATCCGTTTATCTATCCGCTCCATTAGAGGTAGAACCCCACCTCCATCAACTTAAGGTATATTTTTATACAAAACACAGTCTTTTCACGTAGTATTTTATTATTGTTTATAGATGTTATAAAAGTAGGCATATTAAATAAACCCTGACGGGTTTGAATTTTTTTACTATGCTACCTGATGAGTAGAAGTGATATACTCATAGACAACACCTAAAATATCAAAGACTGTCTTTTTCTCGTATCGATGAGAGATTTTCGTTCGTTGCGCTGTAGGAGGTTAAGCAGACGAAGGAGAAACTTTGATAGCTCTTGGGTGTTTTTTTGTAATGCTTAGTGAAAATTGAAAAATAATCTTTAATTATGTACATCGTTTTATATTCACTTAGCTCTTTCTGTTTCTTACGTAAGAGGAGTTCTCTCATCTTAAACATTGTCGAAGAAGTTGTTTTTGCCCATCCCCTCGAAGGGATGGGCAAAGAAATCCAAATTTAAAATATGCATTTTAAATCTTCTACAATCGTATTGACATATGTTAGATGTAGATAAATTGTATTTTTGAAAGGAATTAGTTATAAGGGGAAATTATTGCGCTAAGAACAAATCTTGTTTACAAATTTTTTCAAACTGCCCCAACTTTACTAGTTGCCGATTTTCTAGTCCAGGGATCTTATTTGAAGAATCTGAGACATCCACAATAATGGTATTAGTTAATACATTAACTACCGAACCAATTAGTGTTACTGACGAATCATGACGATAACGGAATTGTACAGAATCACCAATTTTTACATTTACAGATTTTTTATTCATCAAATAGTTCCTCCTCAATTATATAGGTTGAAAGACATTAGAATTAAAACCCAAAATATATTCCAGAGATTATATATGTAGCTACAACCATAAAAATAGATATTTCAAATGTACCGAAGAAGCAAATTTGTGAGGTAATACAATTATCTATAAACCATTTACAAGTGACATTATATCGCTTATTTAAATTGGTTTTTATAATAATTTTCTTTTTTAGTTAAATATGATAAAATATTCTTGCTGTGATGAGTTTTTAGGTAGCTAATTGTAATCTAAAATCAGCCTTTCTTTTATAATGTATCTGGAAAACCCCTTACTTACTTGGCGGTGGTGGGGGCTTTTTTATGTCTATTTTTAATGGGTATTTCTTGTGGTTTATAGATCCCTAATTCTTTTGAAATCCGTATACTTCAGTCATAACCCCTTTAGTCAGAAGCCATGTATTCCCTGACTTCTTGACTAACCCTAATTCTACTTAATTTTTTAATTTACCGCGTACACAAGACGATCTCACGGTACCTTTTTCCAATCCCCACTTCTGTTCGGCTTCACTTGCTGTAAAAACATTGAAAAGTGGGGAGTTTAAAAAACTTTTTCTACAGAATTCTTCTTATCGGTCATTATATTCCCCCTCTCCAATCACGAAAACGTGATTTTCTGTATTTCTATACTATCAAGTTTTCGTGATTAATCAATAATATTTCTGAAAATTATTTCTGTTAATTTCGACAAAAAAGCACATAACCTAAATAGATTATGTGCGTAATAAAAATTTTCTTTTTAAGAAATGCTTATATACTTGGAATTGGTTAATTAGTGGATTTATATGCTAGGGGTATAGACCATATAATTTGTTTACACATTATAGCTATTTGATATATCTATATGGGGTCACCCACCCCCAAAAGAAAATTGTACGTTTAAACATGAAATTGACACATTTCGATTAGTTCTCTGTACGTTAAGGAATTAGTTTGTATATTTGAGGAGATGTACAAGAAGGTGTAAACATAAGGTAATCCAATATATTTCCATTCAGATATGATAGAATGGAAATATATCCGAAACGGAGGAACAAAAAATGAACTCAAACACAAAACAGTTTATTTATGATATCCAGCAAAGAAAGAACAATTATATAGAAAATGTATTAATAGCAATACAACACCCTAAAAAAGAGCAATCTGAACACGTCATTCAAAATATAGTAGAGAAGATGGATATGATGATTAGTCTAGTTACTACGTACATGAGGATTGAAACGGGATCTACGGAAGAATTAAAAGAACTGCAGAAAGAAATTATTCATGCTCAAGCATATATACAAAAACGAAAATTTGAAGAAACACAGAGATAAAACCCTGTGTTTTTATTTGGTCGTCTATGAAACCAATTTGTTATAAATCAAATTAGATGTAATTTGATCATTGTTTTGGCATAACCCATACAATTTGTTGAATGCGTACAATATATGGTACTGTATCTTCAATAAGCAAATGATCTGGTTTCACATCCTTTAGCTCTCCCCTTACATTGCCTCTTACAGTTTCAATAACCACATGTTTACCAATTATCGATTGTAATGTCTGATATACGTAGGGATTAGGTACACTTACCCTATTTTGTTCACTAAAATCATTTCCCTCTAAATAACTCATTCTATAAGACTCCTTTCTAACTTACATTCTTTCTCTTAATATATGATGTAAATCTTTTAAATATGCTAGAAGGATAATTCATTATAGGAACGAAACTAACATTTTAATAAGGTTCCTTTTGCTAGTTAATAGGTGATGGTATAAGGATATTTTGAATGTACATTCAGGTTGTTCTTTTCAAAATATGTATTATTTTAAATATGCCCTTTATTAGCATACTGCTCATACTTTTTTTGAGATTCTTTCGTAATACGTGCGTTCAGTAAAATCGCTACCAACAAAAACACTCCATATTCCCCCCCTGTAGCTCCTACGATAATTACACTACTACAAACAAGTACAATTAATAGGAGCAACGAAACTAAAGAAATCCGTTCATAGTTCTTTGACATCTTCTCGTATTTTATGCGTTGTTTCCTTGCATACATCTAAATTCCTCCTTAAAATTATCAATTTTCCTATAAAATAAATCTCGCCCTTAAAAAGAAAACAATCTATCGGTTCAAATAATTAGATTTTTTAAGCAACTAATTTATATAACATAAAAAGAAACCCTACCAATATTAAGCTTACCACTATGATAATACCGATCCTCTCCTTCCTTTTAACCCCAATACATTAGATGAAAGTTATGTATATCCCATATTAGCTGCAGCAAACAAAAAGGATCATCCCTTTTCGTAAAGGATCATCCTTTTCTTGATTCAACAATTTTTAGGTATTCTTGATTAATTAAAATAACAGCCGGTCCATCTACAAGAATCCCACCAACTTCAATTTTTTCATAAGACTCAACCTTAACAGAAGTAATCCCTTTCCGCTTCTTTAACTCGTTACTTAATTCTTGCGTTCGCATGTGTTTCATATCTTCACTCTTTCTTATTGTTTCATGTAATTTTATTATGTGAAATAAATTGTAAAAATGGGGTCTAGTTCCAGAAATCCCATCATTTTTTATCGTTGACCATATATTTAGATGTTACCAACTCGCGTATCTCTCTTATGAAAAGAAGCTAAACAATTACGATTCACTGTCTCAGTACATGTAAGAAATTCTTACAGATTGAGATGAGATTGATTGTGTTTTCTTCTAGAAATAATGACTTAGATATATATATACCTAAAACAATGAAAGCCCTACCTCTCTTTCATCCTTACGGCTCCTTGGCCGTGCCAGTGTGAATCAGGACTGCAAAAATCAAGTGACTATTTGATCGAGTTATTTGATGAAAGTTCGAACCTTCATAAAAGAAATTTTAAAATAAAAATGGATTAGATTGAAGTAATAACAAAAGAGGTTTCTACTCTAAAAGTGAGTTGAAGAAGTTGAATGTCTTTGAAATGATTTACTTTTAATAATCATCATATTCCCCGAAAATTCAGGATATTTTCGGGAGATGTCATACATTATCTATAATGAACCTTAACAGAAACTTTTTATTTGATTTTCAGTAATCCCTTTAATTAATCCTAGTTCACTAATCAAAAATCCATGTGCGTTATCCAACATCTTTTTGTCGCTTGTATTCAGTGCTTTTTCTTTCTTCATACGCATTAAATCACGTACAACTTCAGCACCTTCTTGTATTTCACCCGTTTTTATTTTGTCCGTGTTCACTTTATACCTTTGTTTCCACGGTAGTAATTCATCTGATTCTCCATGCTGAAAAATGTGTATAATGTGTTTTAATGCAAGTATATCAGTAACTGGTCGTATACTCGAACTCAATATTTTTCCCGTAGGAATCATGACTTGCATATTACGGATTGACATTTTTATCACATAATACTGTTGTTTTTCCCCTGAAAATTCTTTTTCTTCTATGGCTTCAATTATACCTGCTCCGTGCATTGGATAAACAATGTTATCGCCAATTTGAAACATATAATCCACCTCCATATATGGTAACCTTCTTAACCTTAACATATATTTGTTTTTTTATCAAATATTTTATAATATCATAAAAACATTTTTATCGTCAACTGATTTTTAACAAAAATTAAATTAAGTAAAAAACACCCCCAAAACAATAAGGAGTGTGTCAGATTTCCCATAAAGGGAAGGCGAATTTCCCCGCTTATATTCTGAAATCTCTACTCATTAACGTAGATCAGTTTTCCCTTGAAAACGACCAAATCGATCCCGTATTTTTTTCAATCTTGTGTGGTATTCCAAAATCTCAATTCTTGCTTTTTCAGCTAAAGGTGCAATTGGTCGTAAGTCTTTTAACCCCCAATACTCAACCACTACATCAAGTACTTGATCAAAATATTGTAGTGGTCCATAATTCGCTTCTTTTGCAATCACAGCCATTCTATTTTCAAAATCAGGCATGACAGCACCTGGCATTTTAAAATTCCTAATCACATTGGCAATATGGTAACAATAATTTGGTTCCAATTCTAAATGTATTCGAATAACGTCTCGATAAAACGCATAATGAAGTGTTTCATCTTTTGCAAGACGGCGTAATAATGTAGCAAGATCCGGATCATGCTTATTTGCAACCTTAGCGACATTATTGTAAAACACCATCGTTGCAAGTTCTTGTAGCGTCGTATACGTCATGGCTTCGATTGGTGTATGAAAATCAGGCTCAAATCCACCCTCAACGACTGACTTTCTTAATTCATGTATTCGCTTAGGATTCACACTTCGAGTGAGTAGTAAATATGTCTCCAATAAATTCGAATGTTGATCCTCTTCTGAGGTCCAAGTATGAATGAAGTCTGTAATAACAGAAAGAGATCCTTTAAAAGTCGCAGATAAATACGTTGTAAACCATGGCAAATTCACTTCTGTTAATAAAGCTGTTTCAATAGCCGTAATTACGCCAGAAGGAAGAGTAACTTGACTTTCATCCCAAGGAACTCTTTTAAAGTCCATTCCCTTATCCCATGGTAAAAACTCATGATAACCCCAGTCTATCTTCTGCGCTCTTATTTTATGTTGTTCATACAGTTCTTTTAAACGTGGTTCTAATCGGAAATCCAAATCATTTGTTAGCATATATAAGTGCCCCCTTTTCTTATCATAGATAGTCATCCTATTTTTACATTCATTTTTATCCTTAAAAATTTTCTACAAATAAATATTACTTTCCTTTTTTTAAGTCCAACATAATAAATTTGTAAAAAAACTCCTTAAGAGCGCTATGTTTTTATAGGATTTTTTTATTATAAAGGGGACCGTTACATCTATTTTCTTTTTTTATAAAATAGATACTGAGGCATACAATATGTTAGTTAGCCTAAATAAAGAAACTAACCTCAGTAAATACAGAATAACATTCATGGATGAAGATACTCGTCATGTTATAAATCTTCGTGAGTGTAAAAAGGTGCATGCTTATAAAGAATCGCTTTATAATAAAGATAGATAGTGTTTTATACACACTAACAACTTATTTAGATGTAAATCCAATATATTAGATTAAGCACTTGAAAACCAAATACAGTGGATGAGATAGCCTTACACGACAAATCCCAACTAGAACAATGTACATTGGCTATGTATGGTGGGTTAGACCAAATTTTGTTATACAACAAAAAAGGGAAGAGGCGATAAACATGCAGTCAACGGAAGCGCATATGAAGGAAAAACAACGTAGAGAAAAAATAGAAATTATATTTAGCCACAGGGTAAAAGGAGAAAGTTATTTTCACGGCTCTTCCTATCAATGGAAAAACATTGTATATCAAAATTATAATAGAATACAACAAAAAGAGTTGGAAGTTGAACAACTCATTTCAAAAATGGAAAAAGCAGGGGTTCGCTTTACGCAGCACCGTTCACTCATATACTATCCCGTCATTGATTTTGTAAAATATATAGCCAAGATTTATAAGGAACCCCTCGAAATACAGTAATCATATTGAAAATAAACCTTTATAAAAGGTTTATTTTCAATACTCTTCGGTTTTGTTATAATATCAACCATAACGTATTATATTCGTTTGTATATTTTCATATTTTGGGGATTTTATTACACAAAAAGACAACTCTTAATTGGTGTTGTCTTTTATTTTTTTCGATATACACAATACTATTCTGATACAAAAACATCAAGGTTCTTACAACCAAAGAAAAAGTAGGATTTCTAATAAGAGAGATCCTACTTTATTTCCTCATATTCCTTCATTATTTTATGAAACGTATTTTCTTTAGCTCTAACATTTGCATAAACATAGTAGCTGTTATTTCGCCACTTTTCCATTTAGAATAAGTTTCTTCTATATATGCATTTGTTGTTTGCTTAGGGTTGAAAGGTTCACCTGAGGACGTCCTAAATTAGCTACAGCAATCCCCTCCGCTCGTCACTGATTGATTTTTTTACGCTCTTGATCTGCAACATAGGAAAGCAAAGATAAAAATTGATCTTCAATCAACCGACCCATGTCACACATTTCACGAAACTTACGGCTATCGAATAAAGTTTCATTTTCTAACAGGGGTATGTATAGCAATGATTATCATAAAGAAATAATGACCTTAATGTCTTTTCTTTACCTTGACATTTATTACAAAAAATGTTATTATTAAAATGAATTATTTTTGTTCGGTGTAACGGATTTGTAACTTTTCACCTTTATGATCACTGAGAGCAAGGATAGTATTACATTGTGTGTGTTTACACACTAGGAGGCAATACAAATGGAAAAAGGTAATGTAAAATGGTTTAATGGCGAAAAAGGCTTCGGATTCATCGAACGTGAAGGTGGAGACGATGTATTCGTTCATTTCTCAGCGATTCAAGGCGAAGGTTACAAAACTTTAGAAGAAGGTCAAGCAGTGACTTTTGATTTGGAGCAAGGTCAACGTGGACCTCAAGCTTCAAACGTACGTAAAGCTGCTTAATTTTACAAAGTGGGGAAGGCAGGCTCTTTTATGGGAGTCTGCTTTTCTTTTTTCTGTGAAACTAACCCCCCCACTCGTAAAGGACATGAAAACAGTAAATCAAATGGTTAACCAAGTCTAGCATATAATTACGGATTATCCTAATTTAATTTTTGAGCTACTCAACTTCTAAGCCTTTTTTCTAGCATAAAAGTACCTCCTAAATGAAAATTCTCTTTCTCTACAGTTAGTTATTTTGAGAAGTCAGCTCATTTTTTGTTTTGGGGATGTTTACATTCCTTAAGTTGATGGGCATGGGTTCACTCATACACTATCCCGTCATTGATTTGTTAAATATATAGCTAAGGTTTATAAGGAAACCATTGAAATACAATAACCATGATTATATTTTAAAAATAAATAATTATATTCAAAGAAAACCTTTACAAAAAGTTTATTTTTGAACATTGTTAACAAAAATCCCAATAGCTCATTCAAATATTTTTTTATTCAAAATACTATTCGTTTTTGTTATAATAATAACCATAACGTATTATATTCGTTTTTATATCTTCAGATTTTTTAAAATTTATTACACAAAAAGACAGCTCTTAATTAGAGTTGTCTTTTATTTTTCTCGATATATAATACTGTTCTGGTGCAAAAACTCCAGGATTCTTACAGCCAGGGAAAAGCTGGATTTTTAATAGGAAAGATGCTACTTTTTTCTCTCATATTCCTTCATTATTTTATAAAACGTATTTTTCTTTAGCTCTAACATTTCCATAAATATAATAGCTGTTATTCCCCACTTTTCCATTTAGAATAAGTTTCTTCTATATTAATTATGATAATAGATGGTTTTAATGCTACTGTTAGTTCAACCTTACTTATTTTGCGGTCTATGACAACTACCCTGTCACTACCCCATTTAGTAAGATAGAAGATTTAGAGAAAGCTAAGAAGTACTATGATGAGCCAGGGAACTCAGCTCCAATACTATTCTTTCCTATATACGCTAAAGGCGATTTCCTTTCACAGATAAATAGTGATATAAAAAATAAAGAGTTTAATACATATAAAGAAGTTATGGATAAAACCATTAAGCAGGCTAATGAATGCACTTTCATTTTGCGGAAAATATGATAAAATTGTATTTGGATAGAATTCCAATACATATTATTAAAAGTAAAGTGGTTTAAGTCGGAGGAAGACACCTTAAGGTGTCTTTTCTTTATGAAAAAATCCCCACACAAGGTGCAGGGATTTTTATGCTACGAATATATAAAACTGACTATTTAATATATAGTGAAGTACGCCACGTATCTCTTGGATAGTTTATTGATGTCTTTTGATATTCAAAAGTCCCTTCTTGATGATTTGATGCATCCCATTTATATTCCCAACCTACAATAGGATTACCACCAATTATTTGTGAACCAATACTTTTCACATCAAATCCATTCATTTTTGCAAAAGGAAACTGGCCATACCCTATTTCTTTTGTGTAAACATATAAGTAACTTCCCCCATGATCTTTAGTTGTACTAAAACTATTAGGATTAATGTATTCAACCCCACCCAATTGTGACTCTACTTTCACTACACTTAAAGAAGTTAGAGGTGCCGCTGGTCCTGCAGATGCCTCCGGTGCCATTCCTAAACCAACTACAGATGCCATTGCTAATGATGATATCCCTAATATAACTTTTTTAAACATATAAACATCCCCTTCTTTTATATAGGTACAAGTTTGATATTAACAGAATTTTATAAGGATAATCATTATTTTGAAATTGTTAACAAATTATACTTTTTTAGATATGTAATTTAGCATATTGATTGACATGTATAATAATATATCCGTTGCTTTCAATATAAAAAACTCCTTAATGGGATAACGTCCCCTCGCCATCAAGCTAAGGTTTTGAAGTACCCCCTAAATGAAAATCCTCTTTCTCTACAGTTAGTTATCTTGAGAAATCAACTCATTTTTTTGTTTTTTGGGTGTATACATTTCTTAAATTGATGGACATGTATGGTGAGGCCTTATACAGGATTTTTAATCAAACTTTTTACAAACGGTACAACTTACTTTAAAATCACACTAATATAAATTAAAAGTAAACTGTCTAAAAAAGGGAAAATATTTTAAGCAGTTGATGTTTAAAGGACTAAATAAAAAACTTTGCGATATTTTTCGCAAAGTTTTTGTAATAATACATATTACAATAGTAATTTTCGTATTTCTTCTGTACTTAGACCTGTGAATTTTGCAATGTCTTCTAATGGCATACCATTTTTATGCATACCACGAATTAATTGAATTTTCCCTTTCTCAATACCTTTTTCAATGCCTTCCTCTAAGCCATCTTCTCGAGCATGTGCTAACTTAGCTTGCTCATCTAGAAGTAACTTTTCACGAGCTTCATAAGCTGTTCAGAAAGAAGAGTCATGGCTCATATTTTCCCACTTATTCATCGCTTTTTGTAAAATTGGATCTTGATTCATTGCAATCTCCTCCAATGTTTGAGTTAAATGTTCATCTTCATGTGCTGATAATAGTAACATCCAGCGAACAAATACATTTTCCCATGGATTTACTTTTTCTTCATGCCATTGTTTGACCAATTTTGGAATTTCTACAAAATGAATTTCAATATCATCACTTAGTATCTGTTTCTTTTTGGGATTCCATAATTGTCCTACGGTATGAAATGAATCATCCTGCGAGAATAATATAAAATCTAATAAGTTAATGGTAATTGTTTTGCGTAGCGAACGATACGGCATCCCTTCTTACATTTGGGACGTATAGAGTTTACTCCAGTAATATAAAGATCGCTTGACCATATCATGTGTATTTCGAAGCTGTATCTCTATATTCACTTGCGTGCCATTGTCTAATGTTGCTAATAAGTCTAATATGGATAACTTATCATCTTCATAAGATTTATGAAGATGTGGATCTTCTAGTTGTAGAGATACAATAGGTACATCTAAAGATTCTTCTAGGATAGCGTTTAGAAATCCAGTTAAAATCTCTTCGTTCCGAATAACTGTTTAAAAGCGAAATCAATACGTAAATTTACTAATTTTGTGGACATGGGTTTCCTCTCCCTGTCTTTCTATTCTTCTTACTATTTTATAATGTAATTCTTTATATAAGCAAATTCATCTTTTTCAGTTTATTTATTTTTTCGTATGTATCGGTAAAGCGTAGCCTGACTAATACCTGTCATGTTTACAATTTCTTGTATGCTATATTCTTTAGAATCATATAACTTTAATGCCCTTTGAATGAAGCTATCCTTAACACGAGGACGTCCACCGACTCTCCCCCTCGCTCTTGCACTTTCAAGTCCCTCTTGAGTACGTTGAGAAATTAAGTCTCTTTCAAACTGGCTGAATGCTTGAAATACTGTTAACATCAATTTTCCTTGAGGTGTATTAGTATCAAATTGCTCTTTGATACTAATTAGCTTAACTCCCTTATTCTCGAAAAAATCAACAAGTTCAATTAAATCTTTGGTACTTCTTCCTAATCTAGAAAAGCTTTCAACAACTAATGTATCACCTGGTCTAATTTTATCTTTTAATCGAGTAAGCTCTGGACGATCACTTTTCGTACCTGTTATTTTTTCAGTTAAAATTTCAGTACAGTTATAATTTTGAAGCATGTCTAGTTGACGAATCAAATCTTGTTGTTGAGTACTTACCCTTGCGTAGCCATAAATGTATGAATTCATGAAATCACCTAACCTTTACAAGACAACTTTATCATAAAGGGGGGTTAAAGTTAATATGATTTTGATAATAGTTTTGATAACGTAGTTAAGCGATTTGTAAAGATTAAATTTTGTTCGTTTTATGATTATTAAAAACCATCGTTTTTGAAACAATTATAAATAATAAATCTAATAATTATGTACTTTGTAATAGGTAAGAGTTTATGATAAAAATAGGAAATATCCCAAAAAACACACGAGGGGCGTTGATTAAGATTTTTTTTAAAGACTTTAACTACAAAAATGAAGGTGATTATTTATATCCAGTTGAGTATTATCAATTTCGCCAAGCAAGCACACATAATACATTCAAAGTTGAACTATTATGTTTTGATGATCGTTATGATTTCCATTTAACAATTGATAATGAAGCTATCCCTTCAAAGTATAGACTTGTAACAAGCATCTCCTTTGAAATTTATGAAGAATTTGGATTTGAGCCTTATGATTTTAGTTCTAAACACGCTACTCTACAAAGGGCAATTGATATGGCAAGTGCAATTGCAAAGAAATATTGTGAAAATCCAATTAATCAATAATAAGTAAAGACCGGATATTATATCCGGTCTTTTTTCAGAGTGTTGGGAAACCCTTTAGGGTTCCCCACACTCTGGAATCATTTTGATTTTAGCGAATAAAAACAACATAAAATAATAGAGTTTCAAAAAAATAGCCCTCCACCAGACCTTTTTTGGTCAGATGGAGGGCTATTTTTTTCATGTTTTGACAAGTTGCGGTGAGATAAGCCTGCATTTGGACAGACTTCAGCCCCCGAAATCGAGCATATCGATAGCCATGTAGTTCTTTGGCGTCCGCAAAGCTTCGCTCTATAGTTGAACAGCGTACTTTGTACAACTTTTTCCCTGTAACTGTTAGTTTGTTTTTTCTAGCGATATCCTTATATTTCTCCCATATATGATGAGTGATAACTTTTTGTTTTTGTTTCTTTGAAAAACATACCTCACGTAGCGGACAAACAGCGCAGTCTTCTGGGTTGGATTTATAGTGACGATATCCTTCACGATCCGTTGTCGCATACTCTAAAATACACCCCATCGGACAAGCAAATGCATTCATTTCTTCTACATATTTAAATTGGCTTTTTGGTACTTCTTTATTTCGTTTTCCAAATCGGCGATACCCCATCACCATAAATATATTTCTCTCCGATAATTTCTTACAGATATACCCTGTAAAATAGCCTGCATCAAGAGCTACAGCTTCCACTTTAAATCCGAATTTATCAATTTGAGCTTGTAGACGCGCTAAATATGGCTCGGAATCTGCCATATTTCCAGCCGTTACATAAGTATCTGTAATAATATTGTACTTCGCATCAGTCGTACGATGGTCTAAGAAATGAAAACCGTTCGGTTTTCCATCTCTCATTAAAAATCCACTATCTGGATCCGTAGTACTTATACGAGTTTTTTTAGTGGGAGTATCACTTTCCTTTCTGGGTTTTAATTCTTTTTTCGTGTACCTCACGATCTTCAATTACCGCAGCTTCTAGTTCATCTATATAAAACTTTGCCTTTTCTTTTTTATATTTATGTACAAACTTATTTTTATTAGCATTGGCCTTAATGTGCGTAGAATCTGTCATCAGCGCACGTCCTCCCACCATCCGGTGCTCTGTCGCTTGCCTCACGATCTCATCAAAAATTTCTTCGAAAATATTTGTATGAATAAAGCGAGTACGACGATTCCAACTGATTGTAGAATGATCCGGAATAGTATCTGATAGAGAAAACCCTAAAAACCAACGGTAGGCGATATTCGTTTTAATCTCTTTTTCCAATTGACGCTCCGAACGAATACCGTAAAAATATCCAATAAACATCATTTTAAATAAAACGATAGGATGGATTGACGGACGTCCATTGTTTTCACAGTAATAAGGGCGTAACTTCTCTTCAATAAAATCAAAACTAATTGTCGCTTCGATCGCACGAAGGAAATGATCTTGTGGAACCAACTCTTCTACAGAAACAGATACACGTTCATCACGATGATTTTTTAAAGCACCCATCATAAAAAATCTCTCCTTTACCTCTTTTTATCAGTGTTGACACATAAAAAGAGGTTCAGACACAAAAACAGGCTGTGGAGAAGACTTTCTCCACAGCCTGAAGTAAAGACCGGATATTATATCCGGTCTTTTTTGTATTTGCTGTATGTTAAGGTGATTTTTCTGTTAAATTATCACAATTATTAATGCGTCTTTTAAATTTGAGGTTAAGGACTCAAATTTAAAAGAAAAAGAGAACCCAAATGGATTCTCTTTTCTTGGCATATTTACAACATGGAGAATACTGAGACAACTCTTTCAAAACTTTATTAGGGGAAAGTTTTAAAAAACGTCCTTATAACAACACTTACATAAATGTAATATATAGTAAATTGATAAATTTAATCCTCGCCATACTAATTTGGTTAGATATCCAGTACTTCATGAAACATTAATAGAAATTGAAATTACTCTTCGTCTATCTCGTATTCATTAATATATTAACAATTGGATGTATCTGTTCATGACATACCTGATATGTTTTCACTGTTCCTTGATTAATACTTCTCACAATACGAGCTCTTTTCAATTTTGCAAGGTGTTGAGAAGTAGTGGCTTGGGGAATTTTCAACATATGATATAGTTCGGTCACAGTACAACCACCTCTTCGTATCAGTTCCTGAAGTAATTGAAGTCGGACAGGGTGTGCAATATTTCTAAGTACATCCGCTTGTTCTTCATATATATGAAAATCATTCATTTTGGTTTAACCTCCATACTTTTGAAATATTGTTCTTTTTTTTCATTAAAATATCCCTTCAAGTATAGTGTAACATTCCACATTAAGAATGTAGTCTTTTTACACTTTCTACTTAAAAGGGATAATACCAACTAATATTACCTTACTTGCACCAGCTTTAAGCAATAAATTTCTCGCGGTTTCAAATGATAGCTTTTAGTATGTAAATTATAATTATTTTTTATGAAAACCTTGTGTAATTCGGTCTAATATAATTGCAATTACTACAATAGCAAGGCCTGCTTCAAAGCCCATACCTATATTAACTTGTGTAACCGACCGATAAACGTCTACGCCAAGACCTGGTGCACCGACAAGAGATGCAGTGACAACCATTGATAGAGAAAGCATAATACTCTGATTTACACCAGCCATGATTGTTCCCGTTGCAAGTGGAAGCTGTACTTTGAATAGTTTCTGTGACGATGTTGAACCAAAGGCATTAGCTGCTTCAATTAAATCTTCTGGTACTTGCCTAATCCCTAACTCAGTAAACCGAATAGTAGGTGGCATTGCAAAAATAACAGATGCAATAATACCTGGTACTACTCCAACACCAAAGAATGTAATTGCCGGAATAAGATAAACAAATGCAGGCATTGTTTGCATAAAATCAAGAGTTGGTTTTAAAAATTTGGAAAACCTTTCGTTCTGAGATGCCAAAATCCCAATTGGTATACCGATAATGATAGAGATAATAACAGACGTCAAGACAAGCGCTAGTGTTTGCATGGTCTGTTCCCAATAGTTAACGTTAAGGATAAACAGAAATCCAATTAAAGAAAATACTATAAGTGAAATTTTACGGGAGGTGTACCAAACTAATAGGCATGTGATTGTAATAAAAATAATGGCTGGGATAAATATTAATAGATTTGTTAATAAATCAACAAATCCTCCGATAATAAAAGAAAATCCTTTGAAAAACCCTTCGAAATGCTGATACAAACTTGTAACAAGTGTATCAACCCATTCTCCTAAAGGAATCCTTGGAATACTATTCATTATCATTCACCTCTTCCTCTATATTTCCTGCTAAAGCTTGAATAATACTTTCACGCTTTATTATCCCTCGTAATCTATGTTTATCATCTAGAACAGGAAGAGGTAACTTTGCCTTAACCATTTTTATATACATTTCTTCTAATAGAGTATCTAAATAAACAGGAGGAATGTCTGTTACTAATAAATCCGCTATCGGAACTTGTCTTTTAATAGCTTTACTAGCATTATCAGCAGTTAAGACACCTAAAAACTCATGTTTTTTATTCACTACATATACGCTAGAAACACTAGCATTTTTCATGATTTGGAGTGCAACACGTGGACCGCGATCAATTAATAAGGTTTCCGGTCTTTTCATAATGGATTCAGAGGTTAAAACTTTTCCTAAATTTACATCAGCAACAAATTGCTCTACAAATTCATTTGCAGGGCTCACCATAATTTCTTCTGGTGTTCCAATTTGAACAATTTCTCCGTCTTTCATTAAAGCAATACGATCACCAATTCGGAGTGCTTCATCTAGATCGTGTGTAATAAAAATAATCGTTTTTTTCATTTTATCTTGCAGTTCTAATAATTCATTTTGCATTTCTTTTCGAATAATTGGATCTAACGCACTAAATGACTCATCCATCAGTAGGACATCTGGATTATTTGCTAGTGCTCTTGCGATACCAACACGCTGCTGCATACCACCGCTAAGTTGTTCCGGATAACTGTCTTTATTATTTTCTAGACCTACTAATTTTAGAGATTCTAACGCTTTTGTTTCTCGTTCTTCTTTTGATACTTTTTGTATTTCTAAACCATATGCAACATTTTGTAAAACCGTTCGATGAGGGAATAAGGCGAATTTTTGAAATACCATACTCATTTTGTTTCTTCTTACTTTTCGAAGAGATTCTTTTCCCATTGTTGCGATATCTTCACCATCAATATATATATGGCCAGAAGTCGGTTTGATTAACTGATTTAACATGCGAACAAGTGTAGATTTCCCACTACCGGATAATCCCATAATGACAAATATTTCACCAGCATAAACATCGAATTTTGCCTGGTTCACGCCAATATTCATACCAGTTTCTTTTAATATATCAGCTTTGCTTTTTCCCTCTTCTAGTAAAGCGATTCCTTTAGAAGGATTCTTTCCAAATACTTTTGTAACGTTTTCAACACGTAATTTCGTTTCTTTCATTCTTTCACTCCTTTTCTTTGACTCTATACAAATACTGTAACTATTTTTAAACCAAATAGTACATTACAATAGTTCATCAAAGACTTTTTTTATTTTTTTGTTAAGCTATTAATAGTTAGTTTATATTATTGATAGTTATAATTATAAAATATTTATTTATAATTATAAAGTATTTAGCTTTACTGAAATAATTTTCTGCGTTAATTAAAGAAGAAATATCTAATCATAGAGACTAGGAGGAGCTTGATGAAGAAAAAAATATGGCTTCTGTGCATACTATTATTAATTAGCATAATTACTACTTCTTGTAGTGGCGTGAACAGTAATGCAAAGGGAAAAATTAAAATTGGTGTAACGAGTTGGAAAGAAAACATAGCTACAGCAAATATGTGGAAAGTATTACTTGAGCAAAAAGGTTATAAAGTTGAATTATTATATTTAGAAAAGGCAGCCGTTTGGACCGGGGTAGCACGAGGAGATGTGGACGCCAACTTAGAAGTCTGGCTACCAATTACTGATAAGCCATTATATGAAAAATATAAAGATGATGTTGTAATAAAGTCAGCGTGGTATAAAGGTACTGGTCTTGGTTTAGTTGTTCCTTCATACATGACAGATATCAATAGTATTGAGGATTTGAATGCAAATAAAGATAAATTTAACAACAAAATCATTGGTATTGAACCTGGTAGCAGTTTAATGGGCTTAACAGATAAAGCGATACACAAATATGGGATAGAGCTAAATCTTGTTCAATCTTCAGAAGCCGCTATGATGAGTGAATTAAAAAAAGCATATAGTCAAAAGAAACCCATTGCAGTAACATTATGGAATCCACATTGGGCTTTTTCAGAGTTTGATCTTAAATATTTAAAAGATCCTAAAAAGGTGTATGGAGAAAAAGATGATATTTATTACTCTGTTCGTAAAGGATTTGAACAAGATTATCCAGAGCTTATAAAGTATTTTGATAACTGGAACATGACCGATGAGCAACTCGGAACGTTGATGACCATGATTAATGAATCGAATGACCCTGAACAGGCCGCTGAAAAATGGATAAAAAAGAATAAAAAATTAGTAGATGCATGGATGAAAAAGTAATCATTTATGGGGTACGGCAACCATTCCTTCTTGTTGGAGCCACTCGTAAATAAAAAGAAAGAGAAGTGATGTTTTCATATAATCATTTCTCTTTCTTTTTATTTACCTGCCTTTTCAGTTGGAGGAAGCGATACAGGTATATCAAATTCAATATCTGGTGGACGGCGATTTGAATCTAATCTATATTTTCCAAATCGGTTTACATGAAATGTTACATACGGACTTAAATAACCTTACCTAACGTTATTCCAAATATAGAAAGTATGTTATCTTCTTTTTTTTCTATTCCTTTTCATACTTTCATAAATTGTATCCATAACAAATTCTTCTTTTTCTTTCCAACATTCTTCCGCTTCCTCTAATGTACAAATTTTTATTAATTCATTAATAGCAGTATCTTTGACTAAGAATGTAGCTATAGCTCCTTTAGACGTTGAGTACTTTGCTATTACTGTATCTATAATATTATCCATTTCCAATGTATTATTAAGCAAATCCTCTTGTATGTTAGTATCTTGATTTAACGTTTTAATATCTGATAGTTCTTTTAATCGGGAATTAAGCATATATTCTACATAACCAATTGGCGAGTCAATATCTGAACGGAATCGTATATCATCAATAATCTCTAGCACAAGATCTTCATGTTTTTTCCATTTCTCTAATACTGCAGGATATACGTTTCCTTTACATCGCTCTTCAAAACGTTTAATTTTTTGTTCAAATGTATTTGGCTGTTGAAATTGATCTAATTTTTTTTCGAAGTGGACTAAATCGACATCTTTCTTTTTTTGACTACGTATAATAAATCTAATCTTTTGTACCTTCCTACCTAATTTAATTTCTTCAAACTCAAAAGAAATATCTGTTTTTTGATTTAGCTCCTTTTGAGAAGGTTTCAATACACGTTGTTTAAGGTTAGCATAATTAGGGTATACATCAATTGCATCTAAGTAATATCTTAGGTTCTCAATACTGATTATACGTTCTTTTATATTTTCATATTGTTTTAATAATTCATAAATACGGATAGCATATGTACTTTTCAATTTGACGACATTGGCCAGTCTATAGCTTGTAAATTTACTACTTAATTCTAATAAAAATGGTTTTAATAATGGATCGAAGCGTAAATCAATTGTACCCTTATTCTTGTTATAAATCGCTGAAGAAAGCCAAGATACCTGTATTAACTCTTCTCCTACCTTAATTTCAATTACTTTTGACAATAACTCCTTTGTAATTTTACTTAGCTCAGTATATTTAGTTGATCCACTCAAACCGAGTAAATCATGAAATTGTTTAATTGGGAATGTATATGTTTTAAAATCCCTATCACTTGGTTCAATATTACTAGCCAAGCAAAGTAGCATCTTTTGTTCCACTAAATTCAAACGTGAATTTGCCTCAATTAACGTATTGGATTTCGAAACAATATTATTCTCTTTAATCTGCAAATCTTTCTTTAGAGACATATCTACATACGTCCTTTCCTTACTACCTTTATCGCTACAATAACTATAACAAATATACTTGTTTTGTTATAGTTAATTTTTAATAACCAAATTTGTTATGTTTAAAACCATTTTTGTTATATTTAAACCATTTTTTTATAGTCAAAACCAGATTTGTTACCTTTAAAACCATTTTTGTTATATTAAAGTAACCAAATTTGTTATGTTTAAAACCACTTCTGTTATGTTTGAAACCAAATTTGTTACCTTTGAAACCAGATTTGTTATATTAAAATGGCGAAAACCTTTATATACCAACGTTTTATATGTTCTTAAAACATATAAACATATAAAACATGTAAAACAATATTATATAAAACAAGCAAACATAGAACATTATGTTTGTTTATTTTATACTTATTAATTACAAAAAACGTTTTAAATTTTAATTCTTAAAAGTAATCCTATTTGGATGCTTTTTCTCAATGTATATGTTACGATCTAACAGTTGGTATTCATCATCTCAAGAAATCCAGTAACTTCATCATAAAAAGTACTCCTAGATAAATTTAGGAGTACTTTTTATGAAACATTATTTTTTATTTACTTATGAACCACTTTATTATAGCAACCATGTTTTATTACCTGCCTAATATAATCTATCTCATACATTTCATCATTTCTAAAACATCTACAACAATTATATTCTGTGGAATACTCACTACATATCCGGTTAATTGTAAATTAGGTTTTTTACGATATGAAAATTAAACGTAATTCCAAATCCTTACTTTTGTATTATGCTCCATTTAATCCCCCTGAATCATTATTAATTATTTATTAGGTTTCCTTTTTTCTTCTTCATACTGTTTAGCAAGTTTATAAAATGAAGAATGCCTAATATCATATTTCTTCATAGGGTGTTTTTGTCCCTCATTGAATCGTATATGCTGGGGCAATTATAATAACTTCAATTCCATAAATCTCTGATTGATTTTCTACTGCAAATCAAAATAAGTCCAATCTTTAAGAACTTTAGGATTTTTTAATATGCCTTTTAAAAGTTCCGTTTGAATACGCCCACAATTATGCTTTAGATAATATTTTATTATAAAATTTGTATATTCGTTATTAGTGATACTTATAAACGTTTTAATTTGACCACTTTTAATATTGCTACGAATAAATTCTTCATTTTGCATATTTTGTAAAACTAATTATTTTCACATCTCACAATATATAAAATCAAATATTATGTGAAATAAGATATAATTAAACAGTAACTTACTTTTATAATACGAAAATATTCTTAAGGGGGCATTTATCATGTTCAAAAAATCATCAAATAATGAACAAGCTATTGTTATTACTGCTAGTGATACCTATGATTTGTTTTTATTTCCAAATATCGGTGACAATCAATTCCATTTAATCACAGAAAACTTTCACAATATGGGATATAATCATTTTGAGTTATATGTCGATACAGAAAATCACTTATTACATATTTATGATGATATCGGTTGGGGTACAAGAGGAACAAGTGTAATCAATAGAATTAATAAATACTTAATAGAAAAAATATATGCTTCTCTGCACCTATCTAATCCCGAAGAAGCAAAAGTCATTATCTATTTTCCAGAAAACAACACGAAAGGTGTAGGTATTGCAACATATGGTTATCATGCACGAGAAGATGAATATGGTTTCGGGCATCCTTTTGATGAAACAAGTACATATGAACCATTTATCAACATGGCTAAGCAACGAAAATACTAAAGTAATCCTCGAGAGATAAGGCGCTTAAATTTGGTCTGAACGACTATATAAGTATTAACAAAGAGGGGATGAATTCAAATGAAATATATAAGTTATAAATACGCAGATGGAAACACTGGTTATTATATTGATGAACCAGGTGTAGGTTGGAAATATGCGCTTAAAAATGCTGGTGGTCATTACCTTCCAGGGGGGACGGTCATTAACAAATAACACCTACAGATATATCTGTAGGTGTTATTTGTTAATTTATTTATGATTGTAAAATTCCTTGTATTTCTTCAATACGTAAATTCGTAAATTTCGCAATATCTTTTATTGGCATTCCGTTTTTGTGCATACCACGAATAAGCTGTACTTTCCCTTGTTCAATGCCCTTTTCAATACCTTTTTGTTCTGCATAAGCAAACTTTGCGGCCTCATCCATCAACGCTTTTTCCCTTGCTTCATACGCTTGTCGGAAAGAAGAATCTTGACTCATACGTTCCCATTTATTCATAGCTTTTTGTAAAATAGGGTCTTGGTTCATCGCAATATCCTCCAATGTTTGGGTTAAATGTTCATCTTCATTCGCTGGAAGTAGTAATAACCATCGAACAAACGAATCTTCCCAGGGATTTATTTGTTCATTCTGCCACTGTTGCATAAGTTTTGGAATCTCCACAATATGAACTTCAATATCATCACTTAACTTCTTTTGTTGTTGTTGATTCCATAGGATTCCTGTTGTATGAAACGCTTCATATTCTGGAAACATCACAAAGTTTAACAAATTAATCGTAATGGTTTTGTGAAGAGAACTATAAGACATCCCCTTTTGTAATTGAGATGTATATAATCTTCCCCAGTAATACAGACTTCTTTTAATCATATCATGATTATTATTCAATTGAATTTCCACATTTACCTTTGTTCCTGTATCTAATGTAGCGGAAATATCTAAAATCGATAATTTATCTTCCTCATGTTCTCGGTGCAAGTGTGGATCTTCTAATTGTAACGAGACAATGGGTGATTCTAAAGAATTTTGTAACAAAGCATTTAAAAACGCAATGAGAATATCTTCATTTCCACTTGTGCCAAATAATTGTTTAAAAGCAAAATCAATGCGTAAATTCACTAATTGTTGATTGGACATGGGTTTTCCTCTCCCCATCTCATAAGATGTTTTTCTTTCATTGTACATAAAAGAGGGATACACATGCAAACAAGCTCTTATATCCACTGACATAAGAGCTTGTTTGACACCATACATAATTAACAGATTAGTTGCGTTTCATAGAAACTGAAAGATTGCCTACTGTAAGAAAAACTCACGTTTAGTATACAAAATACAAACAAAAATGCCAATACATAAATTCATACAAAATAGCTCAATATATTTAAATTTCTATCCAATCCGATCATTAAAAACACCATTTTTCCTTATTTCTTATCCAAACAAAAGGATTTGTGTGTCATTTTTTTTAATTGCTCTCCAACTGTAATATAATACTAGCCACATACCTTTAAGCATATATGTCTAAATATATGTGCTTAAGTCTATTTTAGAGTGCATAACTTAAGTACATATACCTGAACGATGAAAAACGTTGTCATTTCAACATTTCCAAGACTTTTTTCTCAAAAAACCAAAAGATTGTCCACCTCTCAAAATCGCAACTTAATCCCCTTTTATAACAGGAATTTCACATCAAGATCAGCTGCTCATAAAATAATAAAAAGCCTTGCTGTAGAAACAAGACTTTTCTCCTTTTATTTTTGTTCGATTGCATACCGACTATCCTCTGAAACACATAAACTTGCCGCATTCACTTTTATACTACATTTCCCTAATCGCCGCTTTACTTCCGATTGTAATTTTTCATTTGCTTCCTCTAAAGAACTTGCTGGAATAATCGTAGATTGTGAGTCTGTTACCTTGCCACTATACATCACTGAAAAGTTCAATTCATATTGATGTATCAATTTTTCTCCACTCCTTTTCCCCTGGATTTCCTCACAGATCATTCTTACTTGTCGCTTCTTCTTGTAGTTTTTGAAGATTACGCATTTGCGGTACATACCAGCTTTTTCTTAATCGGATGATCGAAATTCCTACAATTAAAATCACAAAGGCTTGTAGGAAAATATCTTGTGTTTCCCATAACGTGCACAAATACAGAAGACTTCCCGAACAAAAATAATACATGGCCAATAATAGATTTATATTTGCGATTATCATTTGTTTCTTTACAATCGCGGCTATTCCTGCTAAAACAACTGTACAAACTCCTATACTTAATAAAATATATGCAATAACTTTTAAAAAATCATTCCCACACCCCTTTTCCTCTAAAAACTCATTTAAGCCGTTTAAAAGGCCGAATAAAGAGTGAAAACTCATTCGATACTAAACATATTGATACCCTCTCTAAAATAAATCACAAACGAATCTGAAACGTCATTTTTTCTGAAATGGAAACTTTTTGTGTTGAAAGTCATATATACTTTGTTTTCCAACACATCCAATTGAAAAGCCTGTAAAAAAAGTTGCACCTATGATTTTCAATCCCCATTGCCATGTGTTTTCCTGCAAAAAATGGTGCGAAACATAGAGACATACCCCTGTACAAATAATGATTCAAATTCCAAATTCCATATTCATCATATTTTCTTTGTTCTAAATTTTGTTCGTGAAACGGATATACTTGGATAAACAAAAAGGCTATCAGCAAAACTGACAGCCCAATTCCCAATACGACCATTCTTTATCGCCCCATTTCCACTCGATTAAACCTCTTCATAGCGCTTCTGTAATAATTGCTGTACACGTGCCGCATACATTCTAAAATAAGGAATATTTTGTGCGGCAACCTTTCCAAAATCCATTTGCATTAATGTTTCTTCTAACAGTTTGAACTCAAATTCTAGGAATTTATCATGTTGTTTCTGAATTGAATGCGGGATATTATGCAAGGCATCCGCAATTTCTTGCACATATGTCACACTGGATTCATCTTGCTCTGAATAGGAAAATACATTTCGAATCAATACAAACGTTTCTTGCAATATTTCATACCCGATATGATGCAATACATTTTGATTCACCAACTCCCCTCATTCCTTTCTCTATGGTCCTTCAATTCCTGTATTGATCTGGAACTCATAATTTTCTACAAACCACTTGTCACCTTCTAACAATAAATTCAATTTCATGGTATGTTTTTCTTGTTGTTCTGTTCCATCAACCGTTACAAGATAATCATATTTAACTGTTACATCCGCTTTATTATCAGCGGTTTTGATATAGTACATATCTGTTATCTTTGCTTTCGTTTGAATATGCATAGAGCCATCATCTTCTATATGTTTATGTTCATCCTCTGGCGCGTTTAATAATTTGTTTCGTGCTTCTCCTGTTATCATTTCTTTGATTTTCTCAAACCCTGGCTTTTCTTTTTGTTTATTATCATTCTGTATTAACAGCTCTACAAACTGTTTCGCCACTTCTTGCCCTTTATCTTGGGTATTTTCTGTTAAAACTGTCACGCGCTTTTCCAATGCTCGATTCTCTGTTTTTAGCTCTTTTACTTGTTCCGTCCATTTCTTTTCCGTTTGCTCGACTTTGTGCTGTAAAGTGCGATTTTGATTCCATAACCATAAACTGATACCCACCAGTACAAGTATGACTAAACCAACGATTCCCTGTTTCATCCCGAATCCTC
Organism: Bacillus sp. TH13; assembly: GCF_016651175.1. NCBI lineage: Bacteria > Bacillati > Bacillota > Bacilli > Caryophanales > Bacillaceae > Bacillus > Bacillus sp. TH13. The sequence continues at coordinate 79,434 of NZ_JAEKEJ010000022.1, forward strand.
CCTTTCTTTCCGCTTATTTCGGCAAATACGGCGCTGGGTCGACTTGCCCAAACATCAAAGATGTTTTGATCTCAAAGTGAAGATGTGGCCCCGTTACCTGCCCTGTTCTTCCGCAAACTCCTACCTGTTGACCAACTCCAATATTTTGCCCTTCCTGTACAGTAATAGACGACATATGACCGTATAAACTCCAATATCCATTCCCATGATTAATGACAACTACGTTTCCATAGCCGCCAAAACCCGAACCAGAAGCGCCAAATTTCGCCCACTCTACAACGCCACCTTTCGACGCGGCAATTGCGGTGACACCGTCCTGGCAAGAATAATCAATACCTTTATGAATTGTGCCCCAGCGTGGTCCAAATGGGCTTGTAATCGTTGTTTGAGCGATAGGACGAATAAACCCTTGTGAGCTTGCTGATCCAGTATCTACAACGCCGCCTGGCTTTCCCGCTTCACAATTAAAAGTAAGGCCGCCCATTTGCGTAACAAACTTTGTTACTAATACAGGCCATAAACCATTTGTACCATGCGGATCATTTGCGGCGCCTGGTGGTGCGTATTTAGCGCCTATTGCTTCTATAGTTGTAATCCCCATACCGATATAGTTTTTATATAAGTTTCGGGCCATAGCGTTGATTCCTTCATCTAAGGTGGCAAATTTCATGAACCCTTTCATTTGTGAACTACTAGGGTCCATGAGGCCACCAGGGTTGTTATAGTTCTTTACTGCATTAGAAGTACCATTACCCGTTTCCAATCTTGCAATTGCCGCTAGTAAAACGGGATCGATTTGGTTTTGTGTTCCCGCATTTAAAAAGGTTTGTGCATTCCCTGCAAAAACGCCTCCTAAATGGGGCTGTAATTCTTCTGGTGTCACTGTTTTTCCACCTGGACGACAGACTGTCATTCCATTACTTGGGATGGTTGCTGGTGCTTCCTCTTCTTTTTTGCCAATGCCTTGCCCTAAAACAATAAATAAAAGAAATCCAATACAAACGAACAATCCTATCGTGAAAGTAGAACTCCCAAAAAGAAATGTCAGTAACCAGGATTTCTTTTTCTTCTTCTTTTTTTGTTCTTGTGCAATCTCTTCTTGTACCGTTTTATCTACAACTTCTTTTATTTCTGGTCTCATATCATCCCTCCCCCCTTACAACATGTATCAAGTTTGATTGGAATACTTTTGAACAATCAGCCCATATGTAAGGGCCAAAAGAATAGGTATAATCGCTAAAACATGAAATAGTAACGTTAAAACAGTAGATTGCTGGTCTTGTATAAAATGTAGTAATCCAAAATGACCGATTCCTACAAACCAAATGAAAAACGCTAATTTCGCTCTATCATCAATACGACAATGTAACTCATTATGGATAATTTGAAGAGTGAGAAGAATGAGTGTATACCAGATAAGTAATCCTAAACCAATCCATCCTAATAAATCTGTCGGCCATTCTCTCTGTATGAAAAGAATGATTATGTTCATCCACCCAAAACATCCGATACAAAGAAAAATACTGATACTCACCATTTTCATACACGTTAATCCCCAGTGTTTCATAGCTATATCGCTCCTTTTTTCGTAAAAAAATAGTAAAGTCCTAAAAGTCTAGGACTCTACTCATCTTTTTTTGGTGGCTCCAAATCATCTAAGTTATCTAAGTTTTGTGGATCAGTAGAAGGCATCCAGTTTTCACTTCCCGCGGCTACAGCTCCATATTGTATATCTGGCGTATCGATCGTTACCGCTTTTTCTTGAATCGGCTCATTTTTACTTACTTCTTTCTCATTTACTGGTGTCAAATCAGAAGAAATAGGTTCCGTTGGGATAAATGAATCAGAAGAATTTGTTTCCTGTACAGTTGACTCGACATCTATATCAGGTTTCTTTGCAACAATCTCCCCCGCTTCATTCACTTCTGCAGGAATAGCATCTGGAATATCTGCACTTGTTGTTTCTGGTGTATGAGGTACAATGACACCTTCCTCATTTACATCTGCACGAATTGTATCTGGTATTAAAGGTTCATTTGACTCTGTTTCAATTGGAGTTGAAATTTCTTGTTGTGGAATAGGTGTTGAAGTTTCCTGTTCTGGTTGTATTTCTTCTCTTGAAATATCCATCGGAATTTCTTCTGTTGGAATGTCTTGTTGTGGGATATCGGATGGGATTTCTTCATATGTTTCATGATCTGGTGACACTTCCTCTAATGGAAGTTCTTGTGTTGGTACTTCTGTTTGAATCTCTTCATATGCCTCCATATCGCTTGAAACTTCTTCTAGTGGTATTTCTTGTTCTGGTACCTCTGTTTGGATTTCTTCATATGCTTCCATATCAGTTGAAACCTCTTCTAATGGTACCTCTTGTTCTGGTACTTCTGGTTGTACCTCTTCGTATACTTCTATATCAGTCGGAATATCTTCTAATGGTACCTCTTGTTCTGGCACTTCTGGTTGTACCTCTTCATATCCCTCTATATCAGCTGGCATTTCCTCTCCTGTTGGAATTTCCTCATCTTCTAAAGATACAAGTTCTGGTTGAACTTCCATTTCTGATTCTTCTACTTCTGTTCCTTCTTGTTGTTCTTCCATTTCTTGTTCTAATGCTTCCTTATCTAAGCTGATAAGGTCTTGTTGCATTGGTGCCTCTTCTTCACCTGGTGTCGTTTGTTCTTTTCCTTCCTCTTCCTGCTGTGGTAAATTCCCTTCTTTATCACGATCCTGTAAGGAAATAAGATTTCCTTTCTTTTTATTCTCTTCTTTTTCTTGTTCCGTTTGATTATTTGGTAAATCATTCGGTATATTCGCTTGCACTAACGGGTTGGCTTTTGTCTTTTCGTCGTCTGTCCCGGCATTTTCTAACTGGCCGCCTGCCGCCGCTAATTCAGCCGCGCTGTTAAAATGTGCTCCCATTTTGTCTCCAATATAAGACATTGTGTTTCCAGCGTACTCTTTTCCTTTATCTACAAAGTTTTCAGTCATAAGAGATATATTTGTGACTGTCTCATACACGCCACGTGCTCGACTAAAGGCCGCAACAATATTTCCTCTAAACAGGTAGCAAAGAACAAAAACAAGAATTTGAAAAATCATTGTAGATACATACCCTGCAACGCCCGCTTCTGGTAATACGTATAGTAGTTCTGCTATTGTAAAGATGATGACCAGCATAACAGACATAAAGATTTTTAATGCCAATGGGCGAATCCATTGTGAAGCCCAGCTTTCAATTACGCGTCGATGTCCTGGCAATAGGGCAACCGCCATAACAATCGGTGAAATAATACTCATGACAAGGAACCATAATTGGAATGCTACAATTAGTAAGCAAAACGCGATTACTGGAACACCTGCGAATGTATTCACAACATAGTACATAACTGTAAATACAAGGCGCTCTCCTACAGAGGAAATAACCATCATTTGATTTCCTTTTTTCACTTCTTTTTGTACCAAGTCGTCACGATCTTTTCCTAGAGGTTTCGCTAACAACTCATCTACTCGTTGAGCACCTAATTTTTCTTTTGAATCTTCCCCATACTGTAAAAATAAATATGGTCGTTCAACTAACAAATCCCAAATTTGCTTTTTCACTGAAAAGATCGCGTCCGCTTTGGAACGTCCTGGATCACCCGCAACCGTTCCCGTTGCTTTCGCTAATACTGTCACACTAATTTCAGAACTAATCGTATTCGCACTCTTTAAAATCGTACTTGCGTTTCCAATGTACGTAACAATAAAGGCAATAACAAGTACCGTTTTCACTAACTCACTTAAACCTTTTGATGGTTGGCGCTTAATAAAGAAGATATAGCCTGCGTAACAAGCTGATAACACACATGCAATGCCGATAATTGCTGGGAATAGCCCAGAAGATAAAAAGCCGCCTTTTTCAATACCCGCAATATTTTGCATAGCCGCTCCTAATTTATCCGCTACCGCATCTACAATATCCAGGTTCAACGCTTGATCGACTAAAAAGATTGTTAATTGGCCGAGAATCACATTTAACTGAAAGGCCATATTTCCAAACCATTGACAGGTTGTATATAACATTCTTTGCAAGTCTTTTCCTACACTATCATCGCCAAACAAGTACCCGCCAACCTTTTGAAATACATTTTTTTCATCTTCTTTTGGTTGGTACGTATCAATTTCATAATACTTATCTTTGTAAATACCATCTGTATACCCACTAAATAGATTTTCAGAGATTCGTGCTCCTTTTTGTTCCTGTTTTTCTTCTGTTTTTGTATCTTCCGCTAGGGCCACATGAGGCCCTAACGGTAGTAAAAAGATTACAAGAATCATACAAATAGAGAAAAGTTTTTTCATTCCTTTTGCCCCCATTTATGAATATGAACTGGTTCTATACTTCCCACAATAGAATCTAAACTATTATGGCCATCCCAGTTCCATTCGTAATTTTTCCATTTTCCGTCCTTTTTGTCTTTTATCATTTTTAACTTTATTCCCATTTGGGCGTTTTCTACAGGATCAAAATACTTTACACGATAGTAATACTCATTTTCACTTTCTTTCAAATCATATCGATATAAGTCGTATCGTTCTTTCATTCCTTTGCTAGCACCAGGATGCATAACTTCATCTTTACCTAAATCATATTTCTTATATGACAAATCATTAATCTTATTTGAATCCATTTCAATATAAGCTCTTACATATTCCATCGCGGCTTTATCCGCTTCTTTCATGTCACGTTCTTTCTGACTCTCTTGTTGATTCGCATTGCTTTTCGTTTCATTTGAGCAACCCGCAACACCTGTTACCATCAACATTCCTGCTACACATAATCCCGATAACATACGTAATTTTTTCATCGTTCCATCCTCCATATACAGATAATTTAGAATACTCTTATCTGTATTGTAATACGAATTACGCCAATTGTTGTGCGCGTTCTTCGTCTGTTTTCGTAGAGGAATCAAATGCAGTCTTTAATTCTTGGAAAACAGGATCAATTTCTACAATAGCTGTTCGGCCAAAAATATCCTGGAATAAAGCTTCGCCGCGTCGTAACTGGCGTAACATCAAGATATTTTCTTCTGTAACTGGCAAGTTATAATAACGCAACATTTCTTCCGCTTCCTTATCGTATTTCAGCGCAAAACAGAATTTCATACCCACATTCGCAATCTCTTTATTTTTTGATTGGTAATCCGATGCGTTTTGTGTTCCTAAATAAAGACCGATATTGTGATAACGTCCCTCTCGAATAATTTTGTCAGAAGACTCCGCCCCTTCTTTGTTTTTTAGAATACTAGACGCTTCATCTTGTAGATATACTTTGAAAATGCTACGGTCGGAATGCATTAAGGATTTACCAAATGCCGCTAATGCAATTAAGATACTACGAGACAATTGATCCCCCACATTCTTGTTTCCTTCTGTTGTCTTTGGAATACGTAAATTTTGAATTTGTAACACTTGTAATGGACGTTCTAGGCTTAATACGCGGTAATCTTGACCTTGTTTACCAAACAATAAATCTCCTAACTGAACGTTTTCCAGGGTTGCTAAACGATTTGTGAGAGCATTTAACTTTTCTAATTCAGTTGGCAACAAATTAGGTTCTAACTTCATTTCCTCTAGTTCTACACGAACCAAAGTTAAGCATGCATCTTCTTTTTCCGCCACTCGTTCAATAGCTTTATATAAATAGTCATATCTGATATCCTCTAAACCTACATCCGATAAGAACGTTAAAATTTCAAGTGCTAAACTCTTTGCGTCTTCTATCGTTGCACTTATTCGGAATGGGTCTAAACAGCCCGCATCCTCTTTATTCTTCCCAAGCGTCCATACCTGCAAGGTATCCTCATTGAACCCTGGCAATAATTCTGGCCACCTTGTGCGGTCCCCTTTTGGATCGATGATAAATGCCCTTCCGCCACTCATCACAATCCAGAAAGCGAGTAAGTTCATTAGGAACGATTTCCCTTTCCCTGTTTGCCCTGCAAACATAACCGATAAACTTTCAAATGCTGTTACAATGTTATCTAATGCTTTCGCCGCTAGTTCGGGACGAACAAAAACAGGACGATTTAATTTTTTTGTCTTTCCAATGTAAAACCCTTGATTGTCGCCAATTTGTGTTGTGGCCCCGAACATGCCCATTGCAAGTACACCTGGCTCCACAAACAATTTGAAGTCCGTATTATAACGTTTAGAACCTGGTAAGAACTCATAGAAGTATGCTAACTGTTCTCCAAATGGATTGACCAATTCAATTTTCATTTTGCGATATTCTGTAATGAGCGTATTTACACGTGATTTTAATGTTTTTTCATCTTCGGCATACACGCAAAACAGTACACTTAATTCATATCCAGGTGCTCCCGTTGTTTCAAATCGATCTTTTACAATTTTGACGCCTCTTGCTTTACGATCAATTGTTAAATCTGTGGTGCGACCACCTACCATCGCTTGTTGGCGTTGATCGTTTAATTCCAGTTCACTGTTCGAAAGTTTTTGGGTAACCATCTGGTTTTCTAAATGATACGCTCGAATACTCATTTCAACAGGAAACTTTAATGAATGAGATTGAATGCGATAAATCCACTCTCCACCAGGAAAAGCCGATATTTCGGGCATATCTTTCACCGCAAGAAAAGCAACATGAGAGGTTTCCATTTCCCCTTCTTCATTTTGTCTTTCGAGTATCAGAGAGCGCCCTGGGCTTTCATCAATCACCGTATCCGTTAAGTGCACCATTTCTTGTAAATCTGGCCGACGTACTTTTACCGCCTTTCCTTCTTCATTTTTCAAGGTAACTGTAGAACCTACTTTCCAGTTTTGATCCCGATTCAGTTCTTTCATGCCACGTTTGAAGTTATGATGGAATAAAAAGCGCGTTGTTGACGGTTTCGCACGTCTTGTATTATGAAAGGCCCCTCTAACCTGGCTAAATAACACGTCTTCTACTTCTAAATAATTTTCAATTTCCTCTTCTAAAATATCCGTCACATTCATACCCGATATGTTTTGGGCTGTCTCTGCAAATCCTTCCCTTACCTTCTTCATAAACTTCCATGTTTCTACGACAGGGTTACGAATTTGTCTTTCTTTCTGTTCCATGTTCAGCTGTACTAAAATGAAAAAACGATATTCCATGTTCTCTTTCACAATGGCCGCATTTCGTAAGTATTCTTTTACCTTTTTGAAAAGAAAGCGTCCTGTTGGTGCCATTGGCCCTTTTAAAGTGGAAATATGTTCATCCAGAATTTCATCTGAATTTGTTGTACGAGGAATCACAAGCAAGTGGATATCATATTCTTGATGGGTAAAAAGAGCGAGTTGATTGCGATAATATACTTTTTTCGTGCTTTCGTCTTGATGATCGTATTCGAATCCGTCTACTTCATATACTGCGGATACTTTTCCGTCTGTACTAAACGCTAAATTCTTTTCAACGTGCTTTAATGGTGATCTGTTCATCGTTTTCAACATCTTTCATTTCCTCCTTTTGGTGTAAAAATGTTAGGTTATAAGCGTGTATGTCGTTCTCTTCTTCTTCACTTGATACATGTACGATTGGTATATCTTTGACATTATATTGCACACACACATGACCACGAATCACATGTTTTTTAAATTTCGGCAAGGCCACTAATCGGCTACTTTGATGCTTACGTAAACGAAATGTGATCCAGGACCGAACAAAAGAGAAAAGTGATTTTCCATCTGTTTTATATTTATCTGCACCCCATACGAGGAAAAGAGGAATCACACCATAATACATGAGCCAAACTTGATCGATCATATCCCCAAATATCCATTTAAAGGGAGGAAGGAAGCGGAAGGCTACAAGCCCCGCTTCTACCGCCGCAAAATAACCAAGTGCCCTCCATGTAACCGCACGCGGAAGACGATACCCCATAATTTCGTACTGTCTTCGCATATAATTCATATAGCTTCCGAAACAATAGACAATGATAGATTTTGATTCTTTTTCCTTCATGTAGCTCCCCTCCTTTCCATCCCTTACTTAGACGCCAAACAATCCGCCTAACCACGTTCCGATTGTTTTTAATGCATCTGGTTTGTTAATGAAGAATACGACAATCCCGCCGCCAACAATTAACGTGATCGCTTTTCCCCATGCGCGCTTTGCCGCTACGATCAAGATAACAATGATAAACGCACAATATAACGCGTATGTTCCTTGTGTCTTCATCATTTCGAAAAATCCTTCCAGACCGATTCCTAACACAAAATGATTTATACTAAACATATACATGCCCCTCTCCTATTTTGTTTTTAAATCTTTTACAATCCATTGCTTTCCATCTTGTTTGACAAACAACGTGTAACCTGTTTTCATTTTCGTTTCAGAATGCGGATCAATCATAGATACCTCTGTTTGTACCTCATACGTGCCTTTTGTTTTTCCTGGATAAATCTTAGAGGAAAGTACATTTTCAAATTTCATGGCTCCTTCTAACCCTTTAATATCCGTATTAGCTAACACATACGCGAGTTCTTTTTGTGTTGCGGTGGTATAGGATTTAAAGAAAGTGGGTAGGAATTCTCGAATATCTTCTTTGACAGCGAGTTCATGGACTTCCTCTCGGTCTTTCTCTTCTTTTCCTTCTGGTACTTCTGCTTTTTCATTTACCTTGACAATTTGAGGGAATCCACTAATGACAAAAGCCTTTCCATCTGATTGAACAGGAACCGACACTTGCTGGATCACCTCCTTATCCTCTGGACCGCTATTATCTGCCTTCATGCGGCTTAATTTGTATCTCACTTTAAAAATTACGTTTGCTTCTTTATCTGTGACCTCATCTACTTTTAATACAGTTGCGTATAGAAAATGGGAATCCCATTGGATACTTGCAAAATCCAAACCGACTTGTGGATCAAGTGTTTTCGGTATATAGAGTTGTAAGCGCTCTGAACGCTTCTTCTTGCCTTCATCCCCTCTTTGCCATGTAAAGTATTCTTTTGCAAATCCGCGCGCAAATTCAATCGCTTCTGGACGCGAGGCAAGGTTTTGTTTTTGCGTGACTTCTTTTGGAATGGTACTGGCTTTTGCTTGTGTATCTCCCTTTCCTTTTACTACGGTTGTAATGGATACAATTAGCATCCAACAAAACAGGAGCCAAAAGGTCCATTTCCCAATTAAGCGGCCTTTATATGAAGGAAGCCTTTTTGCTTTCCTTGCCTTCCCTTGTTTACTTTCAAATGTTTTTGCAAACCACTGTTTCACCTTTTGAAGCATATTCATCCCCCTTTCAATTTCGGTACTGGCGTAAAGATCGTTCGTAGCAATCACAAGCGAATGAAGCCATGCCAACCGCGGTTGATTCATCTTGTATTTCATTTCTTGCATAATTGATAAAATTGTTGAGTTTCGTTTGACTGCCTGTGATATATGGGAATCTAGCATGCACCACATACCGTTTGTCTTCATGCTTCCCCACTTCAAAGGACGCCCCATCTGTAGCCCGAAACGCCCTTACAAACTCTAAACCTTCCAATTCGTCCATCATGCACTCTCCTTTTCTCTTAAAACTGTAAGAAACTTGTTTGCCTTTTCTTTAAACATCCACCCTTTGTCTATCCGTGCTTGCTGGAACATGTCATAACAGCTGATTTCATGTTCAATTTCTAACATTGCTTTTTCTTTTGTAAGCTCTATCCCATCGCACTTCCATTCCAATTCATTTGTATCTAATCCGATTTCTATTTCGATAATTTTTCCATTTTCCATCAGATAAAACTTTTGCATATATACATCTGTTTGAGATAAACAAATCTCATGTATTTCCTCACAACCCATTCCCTCATAGATTTCTGCTAGAAATTGAACTTCAGTTTCTTCTAAACTTCCTCTTTCATAAGTGTTTTTATGTGTAAACATCGTTTATCTCCCCCTTATAATCGACTATCGGCCATCTTCCATATTCCCACTACCACCAGGAAGAGAAGTAACACGCCTTCCCATCCTTGCGTATAGTAAATTTCCACCACTTTACTTTTCACCACTTCCCAGGCTTCTCTTGATCCTGGTACTCTTTCAAATAACCAATCTGAAAAGACAATTAACAGAAAAATACTGGCGCTTATCGATAAAATAAACCGAAACACATTTTTACAGCCTCACTTTCTTATTAATATTCTGAATATTGCAATAAATGTTACCGAATGGGTCTTGCAATATATCTTGAAACAGTGTGATAAACACTGGTATTTCTGGACTACTTACCCCTTTTAAATATCGAATCAATTCTTTTTCTCTACTTTCACTACCCGCGATAAATACCAGGCGCCATTGTAATATTTCATAACCCATACCAATATGCGTCCGATACTCTGCCGCTTTTCCTTCTTGTGCCATGAAATCGTTATAACGGATAATCTTTTTTTCTAATACTTCTTTTGATCCGTAAGAACGTTCCATTTCCATAAATACACCAATGTTTTTATCGATCTCTTCTTTTAACCCAATCACTGCAACTCCATCTGGACGTATGACACGACTTTTTCCTTTTGCATATTGAAATGTGGCCCGCGGTTCGTTGATCCATTCCTTTAGTTCCAATCTTTCTTCTTGCTTCGATATTAATGTCATGGCACATTCAATTTTCGCTAACATTAAACTGTGATATACAAAGGATGCCGAGCGTTTGGACCAACTATTTTTCCAATGCACTTCCCCTCGAAATCCACGAACCATTTCAACTCCTTTTGGTGTTAATGTATAAATGCGTTGAGGTTTCGCAACTTTTCGTTTCTGATTTCTCGATGATGTAACAGGTAAATACTCGTAACGGATATAGCCCGCTTGCTCTAGCTTATATAAACGATTTGTTACAGATTTTTTTGTATAATCCACATACACCTTTTGATGAATGTACTCAATATCCAAGTAGATGTGTGTATGCAAGCTCATGAGTAGTTGTTCATCTGAAATTTGAAATAAAATGTTTCCCATGCCCCTTACTCCTTTTCCCAACTATCGAAAATGCTCACTTCTTGCGGTGTATCCTCTTTTATTTCTACATTTTCTATTTCGATTGTTGTAACAGGCTCTTTTACTGGCTTATCTTCTTTCTTTACTTCTATTGTTGTCGTAGCTTGTTTTCGGAATGGGATAATTTGCGCTTGGTGTGCGGGTTCGACTGGCTCTGTTTCTAAAACAGGTTCTTTCACCTCTTCATTAGAAGATAATTTCTTTTCTAACTCATCAAACCCCGATGTCACAACAGGTTCTTCTTTTGTTAAATTGACTTTTTCGGCTTGTTGATACTTGCCTTTTCCATATAGGAACTCATCAATTTCCTTGTCAATTTCTAATCCTGCTTTCCCATTTTGTTGCTCTAAAGAATGAATCTTTGATCTGGTCCATTCATTTGATGCATGAATTTCTTTTTCATTTTTGTAATTGGCCGCTTTTCCATTTGGTAAATAGCGGTCTAATGGTGGAACACGTATGGTACACCACACATTTTTTGCTTCACCTCTGATATAATCTTGTGTTTGTATGGCTACAACTAAGTTAGGAAGGTTTTGCAAATACTCTGTACGGAATTGCTTTTGCATAATGCCCTCTAACGTCTTTGCGGAATTATGACCTTGCCTACATACAAAGTAATTTCCGCCCGCCTCTGTTAACATGTCTGTTAGCTCTCTGTCTAACTGTCCCGAAACTTGCTGGGTAATCACCCATAATCCAAATCCATGTTTCCGATCCTTCGCAATGATTTTCGGAAGAACGGGTACTGGCACGTCATGAGCTTCATCGATCACGCCTAAATGTAGTTTGGAACCATGCGGCCGCTGTTGGGCGATACGGTGATATTGATTACAAATGTAACCGACTGTCAGTAATGTATCTTCTTTTCCCATTCCTGCTAAATCATAAAAGATGAGGTGCCCTTCATCCATCCACTTCCGAATTTCTAAGGAAAAGCCTGTTTGCCCATACATACGCTTTAAATACAACGTATTACGGAAGATATCTAATCGGTTTAAAATCGCTTGTGTGCTGTCTTCTAACGCGCTTCCCACTTCATATTTCCAAAAGTGAGAGTAATATTTTTGTTCTGGCCCTTGTAAATTGGCGATTACATTCGCCCGAAACAGTTCATCACTTATGAATAGTGGGATACTTAAAATCGTATGAATTTGACTCTTATCACAAAGTAACGTCCCAATAATCGCCCTTAGTAATCGTTCTGTTTGTTGGGCTTGCCCTTGAATCATTAACTTAATCATTTCCATAATGGATTCAACCACTGTTTGGATATCTTCATTAGGAAAACGATAAAACAAATTCAAAGCTGGCGGGTGATCTGTGTTTCGAAAACGGATAAAGTGAACCTTGCTCCAATCCACCTTTTCCCCATCCTTTTCCGCTTTTAAGAGTCGATTCATTGCTACATATGCCAAATCTTCTGTTGGATCAAATAGAGATAATCCGCCCGCTTTATTCGGATTTTCTAACCATTTATCAATGACACTTTGCATCAATCTCATGGCAATGGTACTTTTACCAGACCCAACTTTCCCCGTAATGTAGCCATGATTCTTGAAAAAGTCTTCTCGAATTTTTACTAATCGGTCCTTGATATAGGGATGCATCACATGGCCAATTGAAATGCCTTCGGCCAATAAATCATTTGGTATCATGTTTTCACCTTTATCTAAATACAAGATGTTTCGCTCTGTCTTGCTGTTTTTATCCCCCGTTACATTCGGAAGATGGAACAAGTTTAATAGCTCTGATCCCGTCCATATCATTTTTCCATATACGGGATGTGGTACAGCTGGCATACTGCGTCTAAACCTTCTGTATCTAAGCTCATTCACATCGGCCATAACACTTGCTACCATATGCCCTAAGTTCTTAATAACAGGTACACCAGGATAATAGTCACTTGCGAATGAAACAGATACTCGAAACGCCACTTCATTTTTGGCAAATCGCTTATTTAATGCGCGAATTTCTTCTTTTTCAAAGGCATCTAGCCCATGCTTTTTCTTCTTTCGAATGGCCTTTTCTGCTTTTCGAATCCCTTTTGTCAGCTGATACCCGTTATCTGGTGTAAAAGCAATATCAATCCATGTCTTTTCTTCCATTGCGCTTCCTAACATCGGTAATACATCACGTGTATAGCGTGCTAGTGATAATGTGGCATCTAGCCGCTTTCTTTTTAATACCATCCGTCCCCCTACCGCTTTTCTTGTTGGGAATGGCATTTCTTCCTTTGGGACGGTATAAATTTCACTGTGGGTATAGGCGCTTTGTATCGCTTGCACAACCTGTTTGATTTTATCTTCTGGACCGCCTACATAAAAGCGAACACGCTCATTTTCTCCCTCTGGACGATACATCGTCATGCGGTACCAATCGCGACCTTTTAACAGACGTTCTAAAGGTTTTCGCCCCGAACCATGTACATGCCGAATCATTTGCCCTAGCTTATCTGGTGTAACTTCATCATCTATGTGAGGGATGAATAATACATATCGATACCGCTTCTTTTCTAGGTATAAATAGATGCCATGTAAGACAATTCGTATGATAATTCCTAACAGAATCAATAAGACAATCCCACGAAACACACCGACTACAGTTGGCACCAGCTTCATCAATTCTGTGAGGATTTTTTCTTTAGAAAACCAGACAAATGCGACAGCTCCTATACCTAAAAGCATTTTCCAGTTCTTTTCTATGAAGTTTTCAATTTCTTTGTCGAGCTTGCTGTGCGCCACTTCTTCACTTCCTTTCTATCCTTGAAATGGCCTTATGCAAGGGCGAATTGTTTTTCACGATGCTTTTGTGTTCGTTCTTCTGCGGCTAGTTGAATTAAAATTTGAGGTTGCATGATCCCGTTTTGAGGTTGATTAATTTGATCTAAGAGTGTTTTATAGTTGAAGAGTTCTTGTTTTACTTGTTCGATATCTAATTCACCATCTACCGTTACTTGTTCTTTCCAAAACGTTTCCCAGCATTCTTGACGATTTTGATACGCTTGTTTTCCCATTTTGCTTCCTCCTTTTAAGTGGGGAGGATATTCAGTGAAAGAATGTCCTCCCATGAATATTATGATTTGTGCGCTTTTTTATAAGGGTCTAGCGTGACTAAGAGAGAAGAGAAAATCATGCTTTTTCCCATTCTTCCCGTCCATTCTTCTGTACGCTTATTTGTTGAAGGTGTATGAGTTGTGAGTGGACCTCGACCAATATAAAACACGCGTTTACTTCGCATATGCTTAATTGGTTTCATGAAAAAACCTCCTGTATTGTTTTATCATTCTATATCGTTAAATAGAAATATTGTATAGTTTTAAGCGATGAGTGGGTCTAATTCTAAATACACATCAAATCTGTGCAATAACTCTTCTGGTATCGCTTGAAAACTCACAAAAACTCTTACATTCAGTTCCTCTAGTTCTTCTAAAAGATTGATGAATCCCTCTGGATTATTGGAATACAACCTTAATCCTTCATCTATAATAACGACATCCGATTTCTTGCATGTTTCTATTTCGGTTTTACTTAGAAAAGAATCTTTTGATGTAAAGGTGATAATGTGAGCACCCATTTTTTCGTATTCTTTATACTCTCCCTCCCCGTCTAAGACAGTCGCTTGTTGATGATCTGCCATGACAAGGGTAAGAAGTTGCTTCATCAAACCTGTTTTTCCTTTTCCTGTTCCACCTCGTACCAGGATATTTCTATTTTCTTCTTCAAATACAAATTGAGGATTCATTTTGTTCCCTTCATTCTCTACAACAATGGAATTTGATTTACTCATGTCATACCATTTCGGTTTTCTAAATGCTGGAATTTGTGCACTTCTTCCAATAAATGTTCCACACATAGCAATCTCACCTTTCCATTCGTATCAATTTTTTATCAAGCTATTAAATCTAATTCCTCTAAATCTGTAGAAAGAATCTTAATTTCTTGTTGGTGCTCTTTGAATAGAACATGTTGGATATTTTTTCGCAACTGAAACCCATCTTCCACCAATGCAAGTAAATATGATTTCGTATATTTCCTATTATTGATTTGATAATGTACATCAAATATGCACATGATCCCGCCCTCCCTTATCAGTTGAGAGTGTTTTACACTTCTTGATTCTTACGTTTTCTAAATGCGTAAACAGCTAGGATGCTTCCAAGAACGACAAATGTAACACCAATCCATTTCCAATATGGATTTTCAGCTTTGCCGCCTGTTGTTGGTAAATGGCTTTCTACTTTCTTAGGTTGTTCTTTCATCGGTTGTGGTTGTTTTACAATGTGTTGTGGTTTCTCTGGTGTTGGTACAGGTTTTTCAATGACCTGTGGTGTTTGTGGCTTCTCTGGTTGTGGTTTTGGTTGTTCTGGCTGTGGTTGTTCCGGTTGCTCTGGTTGTGGCGTTTCTGGTGTTGGTGGAACTTCTTTTTTCTGATCTGCTACAACATGTTTGATAATCTCACCATCTGTTTTAATTTCAAAGGAGAATGTTTCTTCATTGATTAAGTATCCCTCTGGTGCGAATGTCTCTTTATATGTGTATTTACCAGCTGGTAATTTTTCAAACTTTGCAATGCCTTCTTCATTTGTTTTTCCTTTTACAACTTCCTGGCCTTGCTCGTTATAGATTGTAAACTCTGCACCTGGTAACTTGTTGTTTCCATCGGCTACGTCTACTTTTGTAATTTCAATTGATCCTCTAATCTTCGTATTCTTTGCAACTAGCTCAATTGTTTTCCCGTTTTCAGTGATGCTAAACGGAATCGGCTCTTTTACCCGTACATAGCCCGCTGGTGATGTCTTTTCAATGAATTGGTACTTTCCGAATGGGATATTATCAATTTTGATTAACCCGTTTTTGTCTGTCTTATGCTCACTGATTTTCTTACCTTTTTCATCAGCTAGGATAAAAACAGCACCTTCTAATTTCGTTTTTCCGTCTTCATCTACTTTTAAGAGCTGTACATTTCCTTTTACTTGATCGTTTTTCACTTCAAACGTAAGTGTTTGATTATGCTCTTTTACTTCAAATGGATACTTTGTTTGATTTAATAAGTAACCTTCTAATCCTTTCGTTTCCTGGAAGTAATACTTTCCAAACGGAAGAGAATGTACTTTCGCAATTCCTTCTTGATCTGTTGTTACTTTTGTGACTGCCTTTCCTTCTGGCGTAAATACTGTAAATTCAACGCCTGGGAGAATCTTGCCTGTGTCACTGATCTTTTTAATTTCAATATTTCCTTTGATTTGTACATTTTTCATTTCTACAACAGCAACTTCACCTGTTTTTACTTCAAAAGGCTTTGGTGTAGCGTCTAACACATATCCAACAGGTGCTTTCACTTCTTTTACAGTGTATGTGCCAAGTTCTAAGTTACCCATTTCAGCGATACCGTTTTTATCAGCTGTAATCGTTCCCATAACTTGTTGATTGCTGTTTGCGATTTCAAATACTGCGCCTGGTAGCGGCTTTTTGTTTTCATCCACTTTCATCACTTTTAAGGCGCCATTTGCTTTCCAGAATACTTGTAAGTCTGTGCTTACCTGTTCTGTACTGCGCTCTAATAGTACAGTTGCATCTTGAATCGTACTTGTTCCTTTATATACGACTGCATGAACATTTGTTAGATTTGAAACGACTTTTAGAGATAGTTCACTACTCTTAGAGGATTTTGGTACTTGAATACGGAACTTTTCTCCTAGTTGGAACGTTTCTTTTGCTTCACCTTGTTCTGTGACAATACGTGTGCCTTGTGGTGCATTGTTCATTTCTACGTGGAATGTACCTTTTTTTGCATTTGTTTGAACGTTGTATGTTGTTGTTTCAAAATATTCACCGTTTAATTGTGCTTCTTGTTTATCCGTTGGAATGACATTCATCCAGACATCTTGTGTATCCTGGCTTTGATTTGCCGCATGAATAATGTTCTTTGCCGCTTTTTCAACAGCCGCATTCTTGAACTGTAATTCATCAACGGAAATTTGGCCAAGTGCATTCCAAAGAGCTAATTGCGTTGCATAATGGGCCTCTTTCCAATTGGCAACACCTAAATTTTCTGGTGTTTTCTGTGGGTACCCATTCATTAAGACGCGATAGGATACATCATCTGTTTTGCCCGCTTCGGGTAAATCCTCTCCATTTGGGGATTTTAAACCGTATACTAGGCAATACGCAATTTGACCACTCGCGTTCTTTAGAAACTCTGTACGAACATCTTTCCCATACTGCGGACTATAGGCCCAATCCATCTGATACCTTTCTCGATTGATTACCTCCGCACTGGCTTGATTCAGTGGAATCAAGAAGCTCATAACGAATAAAAGTACACTCGTAAAGAGTAGTAGTGTTTGATGCGATCGTTTCAAAACCATTTTTTACAGCTCCTTTAGGATTATTCAGTTTTCAAAGGACAGAATATTTAGAATTTTATTTTTCTAAATATAGAACAATATACTTTAGTCATAATTATTTCGTCTTTTAGCCGAATTTCATTTACAATACACTTAGATAGATGTAATCAATAACATGATTTTTATTCATTCTGTGATGGGTATTGCACGATAATATGTTGGTCTGAAAAGTTTCTCGATCGGAACTTCAAGGAAATCAGCTATTTTTTTAGCTTTATTGTCTTTCAGACTCCTTCTTCCAATTTCAACATCATATAATGTGCCGATCGGAATCTTAGCGCCTTTGGAAACTTCCTTAATACTTAAACCTTTGGATTCCCTGTATTCTCGTACAACGGTTTTGTTTTCATGTGACGCTAGCATTTTTTCACCCTCCCTTCCCTTAATTACATTGTATTCGGCTTAAAGCCGAAAGTCAACACAAAACGAATAAATTTTATTCAAAAACGCAATTTTGTTTTAAAATCCATGCAAAGGAGTTTAATTATGACCAATACATTTCTAGGACAAAACCTTAAACATCTCAGAAACTCACAAAAGCTAACTCAAAAAGAGCTAGCTTCCAAAATTAATATCTCTTATTATGCTTATAACAATTGGGAAAATGATTTAAGGGAACCCGATTTGCTATCTTTAAAAAAGTTTTCTATTTACTATGACCTTCTTATTGATGAATTAGTTAATACACAAATAATTTCATCAGATTCTATAGAGATACAAAATCAAAAACTAGATATGATAAAAAATCTAGAAAAAAAAGATATACTAAAACCACTTGAAGAAAACTTAAAAAGACTAAGATCATTAAAGGGACTAAGTCGCAAAAAAATCGCCGAAGAATTAAATACTCCCTATAGTACCTATGCTGGCTGGGAAAATGGATTTAGAGAACCTGATATTTCCACGCTCAATAATATAGCTTCATACTATAAAGTAAGTATAAATGATTTATTGAATCCAGAAGCGGCCGTTAGGGATGAAGATACATTAAAGCTCATTTCGCGCTTATCTAAAAATTTATTTGAAACATACATAAGTGTTCCAGATGAGCATAGAGCCGAATTAGAGAAAAAATTGATCGCCTATATGAATGAATTTAAATCTCAAAAAAAGATCAAATAAGTTTAGTTAAAATAATTATGTTTAAATTAGCCTGTCTTTTCTATATTTTCCCTTGTACTTTCTTGTTTACATATTTGGATTAAATCCATATATAGGTTGAAAATAGTGTATACATCAGTTGTACCACAATTATTCTTAACATTTTGCTCTAACCATTGAATATTTAATTCCATGACAATGCCACGTCCTTTTCTTATAATTTAAGAATCAGCGTCAAGGTGGTATATTTTTTTTACAGAATCAAAAATCGCACCACCCCCTAAAAAGTACGAAAGACGCTACAATAAGTAGCGTCTAATCATTTCAAAATTCAGTTTTTTAAATTTAAACTCAACCAGTCCCAGGGTCTACCATCATATAAGATGTAGTTAAAGAGGGATTATCTTGAACCTTAGCAAACTTTTGAACAGGTTCGTCATGTAAAGAAGTTACTGAAATCCCTAAGATAAGTAACATGCACATTAAATATTTAGTCAACTAAATTCACCTCGCTTTTCAATAGCGCTTGTTTCACACCTCTAGCATAAAACAAGTTTCCAGATCTTTCAAAAGATATTAATGCCTCTTTTAAACCTTGTATGTCTCCAACTACTTTTGAATAAGAATATAATTGATGTGCACTAAATCCATTTTGTTCCAAAATTTTATACATTGCAAGCCCTTTTTCTCGATTTCCATGTATACATTCATAATGAGCGTGTTCACCAATATGAATATAATCAAAATCAATCTTATGAAGATTAAAATTATTTTCGATATACAGATGTGCCAATGTTGTTTTAAAAGCAAAATATTTTTGAGACTTTCTAGGGACATGGATATTATCAAGAAGCTCCAAAGCTGATTCCATGTGCATTTCTGCCCTCAAAGGGTCCTCATATATGTAACTCTCTCCTAAACACCCTTTTGCAACAGCCTTAATCATCGGAATTTCTAAGTCTGATTTTATGATCGATTCACAGACTTCTCTACATTTATCAATTTTGTCACTCAATAAATATATATAAGCAAGCCTTTCTCTATATTGCATATATAAATGATCTTTTATATATGTCTGTTTAATGTCTTTTATAAATTTTTCCGCGTCTTTTGCAAAGGGAGCAACTGCATTTGATTCATCCTCATCATACATAGCCACAGTATAAAGCAAATTTGATAACGCTTGACACTCTGCGTTAGAAGAAATTTTTAAAGTTTTAATTTCATCAACTATTTTTTGCCCCTTAATTTCATTTTTATTTCTTCGATTAAATAAATCATAGATTAACAGGTACTGACTCACACTATCGGTATTAATATGTTTTTTTATTAATCCATCTATAATCTCATAATCACCAGAAACATGCGAATAACACAAGGCTTTCCTAATGTTCAAAGGGCTTTTTACTAAGAGTATAAAGGTATTAATTTTTTGACGCCTTACTTCTAAATTATCATATAAAATACTAACAACTTTTAAAAAGCTGTCTAATTTCATTTCATATTTATTTTTACATTCTATTGCCCTAGTTATTTTCTCTCTACTTACCCCCGATAATTTAGCTATTTTACGTAATGTATATTTTTCGTTTATTTTTTGCGATATTTCATCCATAAGATGTTTCATTGTAAATTCTTTTGTAATGATCTCGTTCATAGTGACAATTCCTCCTCACTAAACCCTATTAGCCCTTTACAAAATTTTAACATATCTTCATGTTTTTTATTTTAGAATATTACGAATCTTTGCCAACCTGGTTGAAAAAATATATACTGAAAATTCTGAAAATTCTTTAAATTTTTATTGGAATTTCGAATAGGTTTTATTCATCTTTTATTGATATTTTGTGAGGAACGTTTTACAATACAAATATAACAACAAAAAAAATAAACCCACCTCGAGCTTTTATCTGGCTGAAGTTTGGCGACGACACCAGATAAAAGCTCCCTAACAGGGTTCATTCACATAAAAAATTTATATGATTTTTTTTAGTATCATACTTGATACTGAAATTATACCATATTGTATATGTAATGTGAATATAGAACCTCTGTTTTTCCAGCATTTTTCTGTTTATTTTAGGTGGGAAAAATAGGAGGTTTTTTCATGCTACTAAATAACTTTTTGCTGAGTAGAGCAAAACGAGAATTAAGTCCAAACCTTGTTCATGTTCGTACAGGTGCTATCAATAAATCTGTTAAAAAAGTAATTAAAGCTATTGATATTATTCTGTTCGAGTATGAAGGTAAAACCACTAAAGAATACTTCGAACAAACACCACGCCGCTATAAGGCATTAGAAGTTGTTTTATCTTACCTAGTACAAGAAGGCTACTCTCAAATGAGACAAAATCAAATCAGTGAAAAGTCGGGTATTTCTGTGCCGATCATCAACTTTATTCTGAAGTGGTTAGAGGACCTCGAGGTATGCCATCAAATCAAAACAAGACGTCATGGTAAGAAGGCACCATCTATTTACATATTAAGCCTCAATACCAATTATTTAAAAATCATTGAATACTTTAAGCAAAAATGGGCGTTTTCAATTGATATGTTTTCTACATTTACAAAGTTTCTATCTAAAAAACTAAGTAAAAAACAGGAGAAACCTACAGATCAAACCGAAAAGCCAACTGTACCTACATGCCAGGGAGTAGATATATTGGAGTCTGTTGCTCCTACAAATGAAGAAGTAGAAGTAAAAGAACAGCCAATGAATGCCCCTAAATCGGGTGAAAAGCTAGAACTACGATTCCGCGAAATGGATGAGTTTATGAGCGAAGATCAAAAGAAACTTTATATGTATATCATAAGTAAAGATACAAATATTACTGAAAAAGATGCTTATACAATCGCATTGCGTATGCTGCCAGACGTAGATTGGGAAGCAAGAAAGACTTTTGAGGATTGTGTACAGTTTTTTGAGATAAACAAATCACAAGAAAGTACGCCCGCTCATTTCATGAAAATCTATACAAAACAGTTAACTGCAAATAGGAAGCGTAGACAGCAACAAGCGCAAGAAAACATAAGAAATATAGGATTGAGAAAATCAAATAAGAGTACATTCCCGTTAGATTTATTCAAAAAGATGCTTGATCCAAACGCGTAAATCTCGTTTTTTACAAAAAAATAATTGTTTTATAGCCTTGTTCAAAAAATTCATACCTAACAAGGCTTTTTATCATGCCCTTCTTTATTTTAATAGATTAAACATATTATCAATCTATTATACTTTTATAAATTAAGGGCGTTTTTCACAACAAATCCACTATGAATTTATACTCGAATTGAACCTGCTTTTAAATCAGTAATTAAATAAGAAGAATTTTCTAATCCCTTGTGAGAGTAAGGCTCATTGAGCAAAAATAAATCCTAATGTATTTAATGCTTTTAATTTTTAAAAACAAGATTTAATAATAAGGAGTTTCCTATATCGAGAGTTTCTTTTTTATAAACTTCTACATAGCATCCCAAAATTGATCAAAATATGAAAATAAAAATCTTCTCTTCACTTAATATATAAATCTACAGTATTTCAGTTGTTCATCCTATTTCCGAACAAACACTTTACTAATTAGTAGCTTTATTCGTTTCTTTTCCTACATATCATGATAATCGTTTACCTATTATCAATCCTAGTTCTATCCAAGCATACAGCAAAAAGAATGTTGTCTATGTTATGCCAAAGTGATGCAAATATGATGTCTATGTTATGTATATATGATGAAAAGCGGCATCATTTCGGCATGAGTGCAAATTGAGGTTGATGTACATAAACGCTAGCTTTATTCTACATACGTAAAGAAAAAGAAAAACGAAGCTCTCCTGTTAAGGGTATCTTGATTCAGCTATGAATCAGATTCCGTTGACAGGCAGATTTTCAAAAAACTACGTAGGCGGGGCGGCGGCCATTCCCATTCCTCGCATATCGTCCTCCTTCAACATCGGCCCATCATTCGCCTTCCACTCATTCCAATACATCTATATATCCACCTATATCACAATCCCACACCCTGTCTAGCCAGGCCTATATGTCTCCGCATAGCCCCGCAATGCCCTGGCCCTGGAATCCCACAAGCAACAAAACACACACCTCGACCTAGAATCCCCTATTGCTTGTTTATATGTTTCTCGTATATAATTGCGGTACACAATTTTTAGGACAAAGGAGTATGTAAACATGACTTGGGAACTTTCTGTTGATGTTTTCCTTTCTGATTTGTTAAAACATGGCCGTAAATCTTCCACCGTTAAACAATACCGCTACGATCTCACGCTTTTTACATCATGGATTCAGAAACACGTCAAATTACCTCCAGAATCGTTTTTTCGTTCTTTTGATACAAATATATTAGAAGGATACTTAACAGCTCTTAAAAAGGAACGTGGGGCGTCAATTTCTAATATCAAGCGTGTACGAGGTATTCTGATTAATTTTTTACAATTTCATGGCGCGGCCCAGGATTTAAAAAGTGATGTCTCCCCTCCTGGACTGACTTCTAAACACTTTGCATCGGATCAAGAAATAAAAAAACTATTCCGCGTCATGCGTAGTTATAACGGATTAACCGACTACCAGGCGTCAGGAAGAAAGTTTATTTTGGAACGAAACCTTTTATTAATTCATTTCATGTTAGATTATGGGCTATCTATCCAGGACATTTTAACGTTATCCATGCATGATATACACTTTGGAACGAATACCATTACCCCAGGAGGACTACACGCCTACAAGCGATCTATTACCCTTTCAAAAGAAAATGTAAAACTTGCCTTATCTTATTACAACAAGATTCCTAACCTTGTAAAACCGCGCCAGCAAACAGGTGACCCCTTTTTTGTAGCTTTTGATTTCGGCCCGCAAACGTTCCGCTGGGACTATGAAAACGATCAACCCGCCGCTTTAACTCGAATCGCTGTACAACGCATGTTACAGAAAGAAGCGAAACGCGCTGAAATTCATGTCACGCCTACCATGCTACGGAACCGTTTTATATTAAATGGGCTACAAAATGGCATGAAACCCATTGAAATTAAAGCGTTTTTAGGATTAAAAAGCGTTGAGGCCCTACATAGATACGTTCAATTTTGGAATAAACAGCAATAGAAAGAGTTTCATGTAAGCAACAAAAGCCCTGGTGCAATCAAAACCAGGGCTTTTATTGCGCTATTTGGGGTCGTCAACATAACGCAAATTTGGTACGCTAAGAAAAAACTTTGCTACATATGTAGCAAAGTTTTTTCAGGCTGTGGAGAAAGTCTTCTCCACAGCCTGTTTTTGTGTCTGAACCTCTTTTTATGTGTCAACACTGATAAAAAGAGGTAAAGGAGAGATTTTTTATGATGGGTGCTTTAAAAAATCATCGTGATGAACGTGTATCTGTTTCTGTAGAAGAGTTGGTTCCACAAGATCATTTCCTTCGTGCGATCGAAGCGACAATTAGTTTTGATTTTATTGAAGAGAAGTTACGCCCTTATTACTGTGAAAACAATGGACGTCCGTCAATCCATCCTATCGTTTTATTTAAAATGATGTTTATTGGATATTTTTACGGTATTCGTTCGGAGCGTCAATTGGAAAAAGAGATTAAAACGAATATCGCCTACCGTTGGTTTTTAGGGTTTTCTCTATCAGATACTATTCCAGATCATTCTACAATCAGTTGGAATCGTCGTACTCGCTTTATTCATACAAATATTTTCGAAGAAATTTTTGATGAGATCGTGAGGCAAGCGACAGAGCACCGGATGGTGGGAGGACGTGCGCTGATGACAGATTCTACGCACATTAAGGCCAATGCTAATAAAAATAAGTTTGTACATAAATATAAAAAAGAAAAGGCAAAGTTTTATATAGATGAACTAGAAGCTGCGGTAATTGAAGATCGTGAGGTACACGAAAAAAAGAATTAAAACCTAGAAAGGAAAGTGATACTCCCACTAAAAAAACTCGTATAAGTACTACGGATCCAGATAGTGGATTTTTAATGAGAGATGGAAAACCGAACGGTTTTCATTTCTTAGACCATCGTACGACTGATGCGAAGTACAATATTATTACAGATACCTATGTAACGGCTGGAAATATGGCAGATTCCGAGCCATATTTAGCACGTCTACAAGCTCAAATTGATAAATTCGGATTTAAAGTGGAAGCTGTAGCTCTTGATGCAGGCTATTTTACAGGGTATATCTGTAAGAAATTATCGGAGAGAAATATATTTATGGTGATGGGGTATCGTCGATTTGGAAAACGAAATAAAGAAGTACCAAAAAGCCAATTTAAATATGTAGAAGAAATGAATGCATTTGCTTGTCCGATGGGGTGTATTTTAGAGTATGCGACAACGGATCGTGAAGGATATCGTCACTATAAATCCAACCCAGAAGACTGCGCTGTTTGTCCGCTACGTGAGGTATGTTTTTCAAAGAAACAAAAACAAAAAGTTATCACTCATCATATATGGGAGAAATATAAGGATATCGCTAGAAAAAACAAACTAACAGTTACAGGGAAAAAGTTGTACAAAGTACGCTGTTCAACTATAGAGCGAAGCTTTGCGGACGCCAAAGAACTACATGGCTATCGATATGCTCGATTTCGGGGGCTGAAGTCTGTCCAAATGCAGGCTTATCTTACCGCAACTTGTCAAAACATGAAAAAAATAGCCCTCCATCTGACCAAAAAAGGTCTGGTGGAGGGCTATTTTTTTGAAACTCTATTATTTTATGTTGTTTTTATTCGCTAAAATCAAAATGATTCCAGAGTGTGGGGAACCCTAAAGGGTTTCCCAACACTCTGAAAAAACTTTGCTACATATGTAGCAAAGTTTTTTTAAATTATTTAATTCTCGCTCTACCATCAGCTTTGTTAACTAACACTTTAATGGTTTTAAGAACCTTTTGTTTAATTCCCACAATGCTGTTTTACTACTAGGATTTTTGTGTGTAAAAGAAAATACCATTTTTATTTCATGCTCATTTTATAATCAATTCGAAAGTAAAATTTTGAATATTTGTTTACATTAGAAATTGAAATATATTATATATATACTGAAATCATGACATTAAGATATAGTATATACACACATACAATTATTAATTTTGTTCACCAATATTCCGTCTAAGTAAACCAGGGTGAAAATTTAGTTTATAGAATATATAGTAAATAACAGTGTTTTATCTGTATGATTTTTTATGAGGAGGAAACATTTTTGTCTTTATATAAACAATTATCAGATGCTCTTTTAGTAGGTTTTTTTATAGAAATTAATAAAAACATAGCAAAAGGAATTCTTTCAACAGCTATGTATCAAGAAATAGATCTCATTGAAACTGAAATGAAAAAACGAAACATTTCAGAAATAGATTCATAAAAGATTTATCAAGAATATATACAATCTGGATGTTTTTTCCCATCCCCCGAAAAAGGGGATTAAGACATAATATTCTAAATTATACTTAGATTAAACTTTAAAATATGCATTTCAAATCTTCTACAATTGTTAGATTTTCAGTTATTTGTTAGAAAAATATAAGGAATACGAGTTTTTTATGATAAAATTAGATTGAAAATGAAAGTGGGTTCAAGTTGTTGTTTGAATGAACTGTACATCAAAAAACCAATTCCATTACACGGGAATTGGTTTTTTGATTTTGGGTGTGTTTCGTTAGCATAATTATTGACAGCCTAAGGGAGATTTGTCTCTTTATTGTTTAGTATAACTAAAATAAAAAGAAAATTCAAAATAAAAAAGATGGATTATTACATATTTTCAAATTAATACGCAAAAATATAAATATATAGGTTATAATAAGTGTTGAAACACTCTCCTATGTTTCGAGTGATTGTATCTGTTATCTGTCATCTGTTTTTTTGTGCGAAATCTGTAGATAGATTTTGCACTTTTTTATTTGTTGTTTTATAGGATCAGTATGATTTTTGGCTTATTATATTAGGCCTAATGACAAGATAGCGAGGTTTTATCTAGGTTAAACACACTTATAAGTGCGCCTATAGAATGAAAGTAAACTTTTAAATATTTGTTTACATTTGATAAAAAGAAAATCAAACTCCTCCCTAACATCCTCTCATTCCTTTATTAGTCCCAATCAGTTCGCTAAGAAATATAGCAAGCAATTGTTCTAGCCTGTATCCTTTTGATGGAATGGAAATGATATAATCTATCTTAGATAGTAACTCACATCAGGAGGTATATATTGTGTTAAATGAGGATTTAAAGATTATTTTAGATAAGATTGAAGCGTTGGACAATCTTGAAATTGAGCTGGAAATTGATGACACTGAAATTGAAACTATATCTATTCACCTATTTTCAAGAGAGGAATTTGAAGAAGGACAATTAGGATACAGTGTAGATGAAGAAGATAATTCTTTAACTGGGGATAGTGAAGGTGATTGGAAAGAAACTTGGTATGTAATTGGATACGATGAAAATTTAGGAGACCCGATTTTTGTAGATATTGAAGATAAAAATTATCCTGTAATGACCGCAATGCACGGCGAGGGTGATTGGGAACCAGAAGTAATGTTTTCATCACTAAATGAGTTTTTAAAGTATGGATCAAATTAAAGGGACGAAATATCCGTCCTTTTTTGTTATTTAAACTACAAGTATAAATAACAAAAAGTTGTTGTTTGGGCTGAGTAGATATCTATTTTTTTGTCTTCCCTCCCAAAAGGGAACCCGTTAATAAACACAGGACTCTTTTTTGTTTTTATTAAATGTAAAACTTTTGAATATGGGGTATCGTCAGATTTATGCGGATTTACAACGTTAAGGGAAAAACCTTGTATCAATAGGGTTTACTCTATTGGGATTTAATCGATTTTGTAACAAATAAGGCTTAAAAATGTCCCATATGACTTGTCTCAAAAACCTTATCCTTGTTAAGTTCTTCATTTTTTACACTATAAAACAGCTTAACGTTGTAAATCCGCATTTTCGGGACGCTACCCCAATATTAGTTTACTTTCATTTCCCCTTAAACATTGACTTCACGCCAAATCCCCTAATACCCTCAACTTACGCGATAAAAATATACATTCAAAACAATATAAATAAGGAACTTATAG
>NZ_JAEKEJ010000023.1:0-9868 GCF_016651175.1 Bacillus sp. TH13
ACTTTAAGTGAGGTGTTTTTAGTTGTAAACAAGGAACGTCTCCTTTCGTATGCGAAATACTTTACTTTTGTTTTTTAACATGCATCCAATAAGAAAGGTTGATCTACTGAAAAAGTAGTAACTTATAAATTATGTGTAGGATGGTTCACGATTTTTTTACGTTCCAAATTTTGAACAAATAGCGCTTGTACAATACCTCCAACTAATAAGAAGCTAGCACAAATATAAAATAGCATACTTCCATTTAACTTACTTAATAAAACTGCACCAATAACTGGTCCACACGTTCGAGATATATCCCAGTGTATACCGTAAATTGAAAAATATAAACCACGTTTATCATGAGGTGCAATTTCTGAAACGAATCGTAATAAATGGTTTAGAGCAATACTTTCTCCAATGACTAAAAAGAGTAAGGTGAAGAATAACGACAATATCGTCATTGAATAACTAAAGCCAACTGCAGCTATTGTATAACAGGCGTAAGAAATAAGAATAATTTTCGCCATAGAAAATTGTTCAGACCATTTCACGAGGAAAACTTGCAGGAAGATTTCCATAATAGCTTTGCATGTTGAAATAAAAACGAGTATGAGTTCGAAATCCAGAAATGTATGTTTCACGAAAATAGGATAATTTGTCTCAGTTTGTGCATAAAAAAAGCTAATAGGAAGTGTAGAAACCATAAGCCCAAATATGGCGTAATGTTTGTGTACAAAGTGTTTTGGAGATGACAATTTAAGTTTTTGCTTTGGCGTTGTAAGTGCTGGAGCAGTTTCTGGAAGCTGCGTCCATACAACTACTGCATATACCATAAGTGTAATACTTTGTATTATAAATAAATAATCAGGGTGAGTACGATAAAAAAAAGTACCAATTAAAGGACCGATTACGAAACCAATTGCCCCCATCGTTTGTAGAAGAGCAAAAATTTCTGCTTGCTGCTTTTGTTTTGTTAAATCAGCTATTTGTGCACGTTGAGCCGGAATATATAAGGAACGTCCAATCCCATTCATAACGTATAACAATGCAAATATAAAAACAGATTGAGCAAAGATGAAGCTACCAATTGCAACAGCTTGCAGTAATAAGCCGAGTAACATAATTTTCTTTCGCCCATATTTATCAGTAACTCCTCCAGCAATAAGGGTAAATACGATGTCTGAAAGTGGCTGTAGTCCAAAAATGATCATAGTTATTATTATATTACCATTTAACATTTCGTTAACATGAATAATCATAATGAGAGCTAACATAGATTCAGTCGTTCGGGTTAATAATTCACCACACAGTCTAATAAAAATAGGTTTATTGTAACGAAGTAAGAGATAATTCAATATTAATTCCTCCTTTCTATATTGAAATGATAAGATGAAAGAAGAATTGGAAAAAGGGTAGAAACAATAGGGAGTATTTTTCACCTTTTAGGGGGATTATGATGTTTATTTTAGATCAATACATTGAACTATGGATTGCTTATGGAAAAGGGGGAAAAGAGGGAGAACAATTGGAAGTAACAGTGCAAAATATATCTGAAACATTATTTTGTACAGAGCGTAATAGTAAATTAATTATAAAAAAATTAGATGAGTTAAATTGGATCAAGTGGTTTCCAGGTCGCGGCAGAGGAAATCGTTCTAAGTTAATATTTCAAAAGGACCCGATATCTTTAATTTTAGATAGAGGAAAAGAAATAACGAAAAAAGGGGATGTGAAAAGCGGAAGCATATTTGTGGAACGCTATAGCTCACATTTTCCATTAGTAAAGGAAGAATATCACTCCTGGGTGGATTCAATATTTGGTCATAAGATTGAAATGACATCTGAAGGGAGAAGAGATGTACTCCGGTTGCAAGTACAAATGAATTTAGATATCACATTAGATCCTGTATACGCTACAATGCGTTCAGAATGCCATATGGTAAAACATATATTCGATACACTCGTGTATGTAGACGGTAATACAAACATTATAGAGCCAAGACTTGCATTTCACTGGGAATATAATGATGCTGAAAAAATATGGACGTTTTATTTACGAAAAGGAGTTCACTTCCATAATGGAAAACAACTTACTGCACATGATGTTATATACTCATTGAATCGATTTATGAAGCTGGAAAATAATGCACACGCATGGATGTTACAACACGTTGAAAGTATTCGTTCAGTGGATGACTACGTTGTCGAAATTCAATTACATACGAAAAATCGAATGTTTTTACATATGCTAAGTGCAGAACAGTGTTCTATCGTGAATAAAGATGAAGCAGGAGAGCTAATTGGAACAGGGCCTTTTCAATTATATAAAAGTAATGAAAATTTGTTCATTTTAGAAGGTCATCCTTTATATTTTCGTGAAAGACCTTTTTTAGATCGTGTTGAGTTGTGGAATGTAGAACAAGGTGTAAGTACATACGATGTTTTAGTAAAGGCGCAGTATAAAGATAAAGAAAAACATAATAAAGAATTGTCTCGGCTTGAGTCGAACGTGACATATATAACATGTAATCATACGAAAGAAGGACCAATGCAAGATGAGTTATTTCGGAAAGCATTATATAAAATCATTCATGGTTATACAATCGTTCAAGAACTCGGCGGAGAACGTGGAGAAGTGGCACAGAAACTAATATTAGCAGGTGAAAGCATTGTAGAGATTGAGGAAGATGTAGAAAGTTTAATTAAAAGGAGTACTTATCATAATGAAGTGCTACAACTCTACACATTTACAGGACGAGATCATGTTGAAGATGCACAATGGATACAAAAAGAGTGTGTGAAGTACGGGATTCGTGTAGAAAATAATTTTCTTGACATAGAAGAGCTATTGGAAGTAAGTACGATACAAAAGGCCGATATGATGCATGATAGTGCCACAATAAGTGAACGAATAGAAGATAGTCTATTATATATGTTTCTTACAAAAAATAGTTTTATTCATGGACAAAGCAGCATGGACTTTCATGAAAAGTTATCTCCTTATTTTAAACAAGAAGAATTAGAGAAAAGAGTTACACTGTTACGCGATATTGAGGATACTTTGTTACGTCAAATTCATATTATTCCTTTATATCGTAATAAACAAGAGGTAAGTACACATGAAAAAGTCCAAAATATAATGATTAATTCACAAGGTTGGATTGATTTTTATAATATTTGGTTTAAATCTTGATATATAAGGTTTTTTGCGCATTTTCATAAGATGTGTAAAAGCCTTTTTTGTATGTAGGAATAGGTTTGTTTTACACATTGTTACGCTACTTGTGATAAAAGTCTATTTACAGCGTAACAGTGTTATGTTACATTGTTGTTAGGAAGGAGTGTTATACAGTTGAGTACAGATTTAATTTCAAAAAAAGATTTATTAGAACTAACTGGTATTTCATACGGACAGTTATATAGGTGGAAGAGAAAAAATTTAATACCGGAAGATTGGTTTGTACGAAAGTCAACATTCACAGGTCAAGAGACATTTTTTCCGAAAGAAAAGATATTAGAGCGCATCGATAAAATCCAAACGATGAAAGAGGATTTATCACTTGATGAACTAGCGAATATGTTTTCACCGAGTGTGAGAGAAATTCTTTTAACAAAGGAAGACATTTTACGTAAGGGGATTGCATCAGAACCAGTTTTACAATTTTTCATAGAACAAACGAATAAAACAGTAGAGTTTCACTTTGTAGATATTCTTTATGTGTACATGTTAGAAGAATTACTACAATCGGGAGAGATTAGTTTAGAAGAAGGAAAAATGGTCTTGCAAGTTTTACGTGATAATTATGAAGCGATTAAGCATAAAACTTGTGACTTAATCATCGTCCGAAAGTTAGGGATTTCTACATGTTTCTTAGTTTCAAACGTGGACGATTTAATTTTTGAAAAAGGTACTAAAATTGTTTTACACGAAGCGATTATGAAATATACCGAAGCATTAAAAACGAAACTGTTGTAGTGGAGGAGAAAGTATGCGTACAGATAATTTGATTATAAATGGTTACGGTTCATCGAATGGCGGCGAGTTTCATAAAGTGCAATTAAATGGAAAAGGGAATGTTAATGGAAATATTGAATGTGAGGAATTTGAATGTAACGGTTACGGTGCTGTTACTGGAAATTTGAAAAGTAGCAATGCAAGAATTAGTGGATCTGGTAAAGTCGATGGCACAGTTCATGCTGAAACGATGCGAATTGATGGAAAAGCAACAATTACGCAAGATGTGAAGGCAAACAGTTTGAAAATTGCAGGAAAAGGTACGATAGGTGGAAATGTCACTGGTGAAGAATTTAAAGTCAATGGTCAAGCTACAATTGACGGTAATTGTGAAGTGGATACTTTTTCTTCAGAAGGACAATTTACAATTGGCGGATTATTAAGCGCTGATGAAATAAATATTAATATTCACGGTACATGTCAAGCGAAAGAAATTGGTGGTCAAACGATTAAAGTAAGGCATAGATCAGGTACATTTAGTAGGCTATTTAAAACAGTATTTGGCTTGCAGTTAGAAGCCGAATTGTTAGAAGGTGACAATATCGATATTGATTATGCTCACATAAGAACGGTAAGAGGAAACAATGTTACAGTAGGACCGAACTGTGAGATTGAACTGATCGAATATACGGGTGTTCTTACTGTTGATAAAAATGCAAATGTAAAAGAAATTAAGCAGTTTTAACGGAAGGGGAAATCAGTATGGAACATCCACATAGTCTCACAGTAAATGGCTCTGGTAATTCAGCAGGCGGGGATTATAATAAAGTGAAGATTCGCGGTGAAGGAACGATTTCTAATGATATGAGCTGTAATGAATTTAAAACATACGGCACGAGTGAAGTGTGCGGTAATATGAAAGTGAAAAGTTATGTCGTGTATGGAGATAGTGAAGTACAAGGAAATGTAGATGCGGAATATGTAAAAGTATACGGAAATACACAAATGCATAGTGATGCTCATATTGAAAAAATAAAAGTAAGAGGTATGATAGAAGTTAAGGGGAAATTAACTGGTGATTTCGTAGATGTGAAAGGCGCTTTAAATGTAAAAGGAGATATTGAAGTTGAAGAACTATCACTAACTGGCGGCCTTGAAAGTGATGGATTACTTAATGCTGAAAATATTGAAATTTCACTTCGTTATGAAGGTAGCAAAGTAAGAGAAATTGGCGGTAAGAAGATTACCGTTCGTAAAAAAGTGAGATTTATTCCATTTACAAATCATGCTGGAAGCCTCCAAACGTCTATCATTGAAGGAGATGAGATTTATTTAGAGCATACGATTGCTGAAGTAGTAAGAGGAAATAATGTTACAATTGGTCCCGGATGTGAAATTAGTGTTGTAGAATATCATACTAGTTTTAATCAAAAAGGTAATGCAGTCGTAAAGGAACATAAACAAATATAAGTAGTATGAGGGAGAGCAAGAGATATGGTTGAGAAGAATAATAAGCTCGGCTTTGTTGTAGCGGGCTTATTGCTAGGTATTTTAATGGCATCAATGGATAATACCATTGTCGTAACAGCGATGGGAACAATCGTTGGTGATTTAGGAGGCCTTGAAAACTTTGTATGGGTCGTTTCTGCCTATATGGTCGCAGAAATGGCAGGTATGCCGATATTCGGAAAACTATCAGATATGTATGGTAGAAAGAGGTTCTTTATTTTCGGTTTAATCGTCTTTATGATTGGTTCGGCACTTTGTGGTACTGCTGAAAATATTACACAGTTAGGGATTTATCGTGCCATTCAAGGTATTGGCGGTGGGGCATTAGTGCCGATCGCGTTTACTATCGTTTTTGATATTTTCCCTCCTGAAAAGCGCGGGAAAATGGGTGGTTTATTCGGAGCAGTATTTGGTTTATCAAGTATTTTTGGTCCGTTGCTTGGTGCGTATATTACAGATTACATAAGCTGGCACTGGGTATTTTATATTAACTTACCGCTTGGCGTTTTAGCACTTATTTTTATTACATTCTTTTATAAAGAGTCACGAGTTCATAGAAAGCAAAAAATTGATTGGTTTGGCGCAATTACTTTAGTTGGTGCAGTAGTTTCTTTAATGTTTGCGCTTGAACTTGGCGGACAAAAGTATGATTGGGATTCTAACTTTATTTTAAGTTTATTTGGTGGATTCGCTATTTTAATTATTGCATTCATTTTTATTGAACGTAAAGTAGAAGAACCGATCATTTCATTTGAGATGTTTAAACAACGTTTGTTCGGAATGAGTACAATTATTGCTTTATGTTACGGAGCTGCGTTTATGTCAGCAACTGTATACATTCCATTATTCATTCAAGGTGTATACGGTGGCACTGCAACAAACTCGGGATTATTACTTTTACCAATGATGTTAGGTTCAGTCGTAACAGCGCAGTTAGGTGGGTTTTTAACGACAAAGCTTAGCTACCGAAACATTATGATCATTTCTGCGGTTATTATGCTAATTGGACTATTTTTATTAAGCACATTAACGCCAGAAACAAGTCGTGCATTATTAACAGTGTATATGATTATTATCGGATTTGGAGTCGGTTTCTCATTCTCTGTACTAAGTATGGCAGCTATTCACAATTTCGGTATGGAACAGCGCGGATCTGCGACTTCGACGAGTAATTTCATTCGTTCATTAGGTATGACACTTGGTATTACAATCTTCGGAATGATCCAAAGAACAGGTTTCCAAGATCAATTAGAAGAAGCATTTAAAGGTATGAGCGGGGGAATGAATACAAACACATTAGGGGATTCAAGAGCCATTTTATCAGAATCGGCAAGATCTCAAATCCCTCCGCAAATATTAGATAAAATTATTGATGCTCTTTCTAGTTCAATTGTTCAAACATTCATGTGGGCATTGGTACCAGCTGGATTAGCATTCATATTCATCTTCTTTATGGGAAATGAGCGTATGGTAATTAAGAAAGAACAAACAAATAAAAAAAGTGAAACATCAAAAGCGTAATGAAAAAGCTCCTTTCCAATTGGAAAGGAGCTTTTTCGTATGTATGGTATTAGATTAGCCTTCGATAATTTCGTATTCTTCGTCTGCAAGTAATAAAATTTGTGTTTTCTTACCTTTGTTTTGAACTTCGATTACATCGTATGCACCTAAGTCTCTTACTTTGCTTTGAGAAGCGTTAACCATAACTTCCATAGAATCGATTAAGATATCTTCTTCAATGTATGATTCAGGCAATGCCATATCTTCAGTTTCTAATACACATGCATATAGATTTTGTAAGTTTTCAGCAGTTGGGTTTTGTTCCTCAACATCAATGATGTTTTTTACTGCTTCCATATTTTCTTCTTTTACTTGGTATACTTTAATTTTAGCCATTGTTTTAATCTCCTTTATAACGTAATCGTAGAGGCTACACTTCATTATAACGTTTTTTTCATGAAAGATGAAATTGTTATATGTATTTATAGTAAAAATTATGTGTTATTACTCATTATTGGTGTAATTCCCTTACTAATATTATGAATAGGTAACGATATTCCTACGTTAAAGTTATATTGTCCAAGCTTTTTTGTTTTCCTTTCATATATATGTATTAGCTATTCTATATAGAGAAGGGATGGAGTGTAAGTGGATTGTGAGCCGAAACGTGATTGTGGGTGTTGCCAAAATAGTATATGTGAATTTTTACAAAGTCTAGAACCGTATACTAAAGTTGAAAGTATTGTAATAGCAGGAAACGAAATCGTTGTATCCTATTTTCTTTCATTTAATGCGATGAAAGGGATTGTATCATTCGTACAAGAAGACAGTGAGGTTATTTTTGTAGATTGCTCAAAAATTGATGCAATCCGAATAGGAAAAGTTTGTAGTTGCAAATCGAAAGTTAAATATATTGAAGAGGACTTTAGCTTGCTAGGAAATGTTTGCCCGCAATGTTTAACGGAGGGGAGTAGAATCTTTTTCGATTTTAATAATCCGGAATTAAATGTGTCTTTCCAAGCAACAACAATTAATCCACCTAGATGTACTGAATTTACAGATGAACTTGGGAATGTAGTAAAGCAAATTACTATAGTAGGCGAGGCGATTGTTTCTAGGGATTTCGTTCAAGTGCCTGAACTGTTAGGTTTTCGATTGCTTTTATCGCATCCAGCTGGAGATCCTTTAAACTACGGATTGTTATTTATTAATTTTCCTGATGCAATTTTTATTTTTATATTGGCATCAAGTGGATACCTTTCTATTTCGAACTGTTTAAAAATAGATAGTGGAACTGGTAATGCCGAAATAGAAGAGCTGAAAAAAATGATAAAGGATGACGATAGCACGTACAAGTCGGTTGTTAAATTGACTAAAGTATATAAGAACGGTGAGACGGAATCTTTTATTTATAAAAATGAGTTATAACATATCTATTGATTAACCCTCTTACATTATATTGAGGGTTTTTACATATATGAGGTGGATTGTAGTATTAAAGTAAGTGTTTTGTTAATAGGTAAGAGTAATTTCCTATTACAGAACGGTTTATTACAATAAATTATTTCAGTGAAGCTAGGGAGAAATTATTTAAGTAATCTAAATATAGTGAGGGCGTAACAGATAATATAGGTAAAACAAATAAGAAAAGGGCTATTTAAGCAGCCCTTTTTAATTATGTAATTAGCTCTTAGCAGTCTTTATCATTTTTATAAAGTTTTCCAAAACTGATATAATGTTTGATCAAGAATTGAATTATTTACTAAATTCTTTTTGAGCTGCCTTATAGCTTCCGATGATATTTTGGTAACTTGGGAGATGTTTAGCAAGTAAATTTCCAAAGCCTTCAATATCATTTCGCCAGTCACGCTGTAATTCTGCTGCCACGCTAAACCAGTTCATTAGTTGGACTCCTCCGTGAGCCATACGCATTAGGGCAGCATCAGCAACTTGTTTACTAAAAGTTCCGGACGCATCGGTTACAACAAACACTTCATAACCTGCCTTTACAGCTGATAGCGCTGGGAATGCAACACAAACATCAGTAACTACTCCTGCGATAATTAACTTCTTTTTACCAGTTGCCTCAATAGCTTTTACAAACTCTTCATTGTCCCACGCATTAATTTGTCCAGGGCGCGCTATTTTAGGCGCATTCGGAAATAATTCAATTAATTCTTGCATAAGTGGACCATTAGGACCGTCTTCGAAGCTAGTTGTTAAAATAACTGGTAAATCAAAAAAATTAGCGGTATTAGCAAGTGCTAAAACATTGTTCTTGAACTCATCAACGCCGTAGTCACGTACAAGGCTGGAAATAAGACCAGTTTGATGATCCACTAGAAGAACAGCGGCATCACTTTTTGAAAGACGAGAATAGAAATCAGACATTTTATAATCCCCCTTAAAAAGCTTATTTATAAATTAATCTTACATTTATTCAGTTTAATTGGATATATGGTTAAAACTTTATCAATAAATAGTTTTTATTTAGATAATAAGATGTACGTTCTAAAGTCGAAAAAGTGAGGCATTCTTATTTTATTAGATGTTATAATAATTTTATATTTGTGAATAATTTATAGTTATATAAAAATTAAGTTTAATAGGTGTTTTCTTATATGGTAAATGATTGATTGAAAAATTATATAAGTTTATTTTAAAAGATTTAGAATAAGATTGATTTTATAGAAGGCGGGAATGTAAATGATACATGAAGCGAATATACATACAAGAAAAAAACTAGTTTCTATGTTTGATGATTTCAATAACGTTATTTTACTTTCTTATTTACAAGGGCATATGGGTACTGCTTGGGTAAATGATCTTGAAAATCCAACAGTAGCACAAGTTACGGTAGGAATTTTCACATTTTACGCTGGAGACCCAAATGTGCAAGAAACAGAAGAGTTATTACGTAAT
>NZ_JAEKEJ010000024.1:0-97852 GCF_016651175.1 Bacillus sp. TH13
GGTAGAAGGATATATAAATTCAGATTTATAATAAAAAACTCCATTTTGATTAACCTTTTTTCAAAATGGAGTCTTTTTATTTTCCATATAAAATTAATAATACCCTTGATGTATGAGTCATATCATAGTAAAAACTCTTCTATAGGCAAGAAGAGTTTTTTAGTAAGTCTATAGCATTCTGGGAGAAATTAATGTTTTTATTATTAATAATGAAAAATAATTAGGATAAGAAGGGGAAAATAGCATGAAAATGAAAGTAATGAATTTAACAGGTTCAGTACTTGCAGCAACAAATGTTACGGGCAGATACAACTTTTAAAGATGTTCTTACTGATCATCATTTGGTCATATAAAGCATAAAAGAGAAAAATATCGTAGCAGGTTATGGAAATCGCATATATGGTTTCGGTGATAGTATTATACGTGGTTAAGTTGCTAGATTACTTTATCATTTTAGCCAAGATGGTTTTTAAAACATAATCAGTACGATTAAATGGGAGATATGAGTCATTGCTTATCGATGGTAAAGTAGACGTATATAATTTAAAAGGAAACCCATGCAACAATATAAATAATAATTTGTATGTGAACGTAAAAAATACCAAGATGGCCCTGAAGGGGAGGGGGGCTTGGTGTTTTTTAGCTAATATCACGATTTTTAAGGAATTTTCATATTCTGTTAACCGCACTAATATCAAGTTTTTTAATTCAATCGTTTCAATTTCGCAAGTGTATTCTTTATCTCTTTATCTTCCACATATCAGTGGGTAATCTTTGTATAATCTGATCTTATCTCTAAATCACAACTGTTACCCCAGTACCATCAAGTTAAAGTTTCATTTTATTTTGCTAACTTGATGGTGATGTGACGTAACCTTAATTATTTGGAAATTTAAAAAAGTCCCCTTAGTCATGTTAAAGGGACCTTGATCACGCAAATGATCTGTAAATCAATTCATTTTTGATAGACAGATCATTTGTATGATAATTTTTGTAAATAATTGCTGAATAGTGAATTTACATAAATGCTTTTAGAAGTTCTTGAATTAATGGGATTGCTCCACCTATAAATTTTAAAACTGCCATTGCGATTTCCATATTATTCTCTCCTCTTTTTTCGTATTAAGATGTGATAAATCTTTATAACTTCATTATAGTAAGCGTTTACAATTATAACAATACATTTCCGTATGCAATATTGCATATTTATACATTAGATCTCTATTATTCATTTTTTAATGGTACTATAGCGAGGTGAGAGTCTTTAAGGGTTCTCCTTAATAGGAGGAAATATGGAAAGAGTGCAAGCGATTTACAGTAATCAAAAATTTAAGAGTTGGGTTAAACAGGTATTAGCTGTAGGAGGAGTAATAGGGTGCTGTTATTTGGTGTTATATGTTTTCTGTTTCTTAGTTATCATGTAAATATTATACAACGAAACTAGTAGAGTCTTACCTAGAGAGGTAAGGCTCTTTTATTGTAAGTACCTGGAGATGAGCAAACTACATACAATATCTATCAGGTTTTTCAGATCACTTTGTATGGTTCCTTGTTTAGAACACTAATTCCTATCATTGAAACTAAATAAACTTCTATTTAAAAGTTTAAATTTATATTGAAAACAGAATTCTATTGATAAAAAATATGTTTTTACTAGATACATATTAAAAAGACAAGTATAAATTATATTAGATTTTGGCAAAGTCTTTTTGACTTGGAAAAGGATTTAAATCTTACTTATAGATTTGATTCCTTTTTACATACTATAATCCTTATATTGCTACGTAAACATAATACAGTAATAATGATTTAAAAGCAAGAATTTTAGTAGCGGTACGTTCACACATTCATCAACTTAAGATTTTAAAGTAGCTCTTAAACAAAAAGCTTCTTTTTTTAATTGATTCATAGTAAACAAGAAAGGTTGGCAAATTAACAACTAAAGAGATTTCTTCAGGTAAGCTAATAAGTAATCTATCAAAAGGTCCTTTACAAAATTTATACATAAGTCAATTATAAGATCATGTAAATTTAAAATTATGTAAATATTATACATTTTTGTAAAAGACATTCATTGACACTTGTGTATATAAGTAACTATACTCGTTACATCAAATTGAATGTGTGATAATACGATTTTATTATTATTACAAACATGTAAATATAAAAATAGAAAATCCCAATTTGATAAATACAATGGTAGAGGTGTTTATTTTAATGAAGCACAAATTAATTGCAACAGGTATCCTTGCAGGATCTATATTATCCTATTCTTCTAATATTTTAGCAGATACTCATAAATTCCCTGATGTTCCTGTATGGGCTGATAAATCTGTTAATTATTTAGTTGATAAACAGGTATTGAATGGTTATCCAGATGGAACTTTTGGTTCAAATGACTCATTAGACAGAGCTTCGGCTACAAAAATTATGACAAAAGTTTTAGGGATACAAATTGATCCTAATGCAAAACCATCTTTTACAGATTCACAAAACCACTGGGCTACTCCTTATATTGCTGCTGCTGAAAGAGCTGGTATTGTTAAAGGGGAAGGTAATGGAATCTTCAATCCATCCGGAAAAGTAACTCGCGCTGCTATGGCTACGATGCTAGTAAATGCATATAAACTACAAAACACACTAAATTATAACGAGCAGGTTAGATTTGAAGATTTAAAAGGGCATTGGGGAGAAAAATATGCCAATATTTTAATAGATTTAAAAATTTCTAATGGTACCGAGAACGGTTGGCAACCAAATAGATTTATAACACGTGCTGAAGCTGCTCAACTTACTGCAAAAACAGACATGTTACAACAGAATTTAAACGATGAAAAAGAGATTATTACTGCTACTTCATATGAAGATTTAAATTTAACAGTGGCTTCGAAAATTACAGCTCAAGAGATTGATAGTTTTATTGCGAAATATCATTCGGATAGTCCTTTAGTTGGACATGGGCAAGATTTTATCAATGCGCAAAATCAATATGGCGTGAGTGCTCATTATTTAGCAGCGCATGCGA
This sequence comes from Bacillus sp. TH13, assembly GCF_016651175.1. Lineage (NCBI taxonomy): Bacteria > Bacillati > Bacillota > Bacilli > Caryophanales > Bacillaceae > Bacillus > Bacillus sp. TH13. The sequence continues at coordinate 3,026 of NZ_JAEKEJ010000024.1, forward strand.
TTTTAGAATCTGGATACGGAAAATCAGAAATCGCATATCAAAAACATAATCTATTCGGTCTACGTGCATATGATGGAGATCCGTTTAAATATGCGAAATATTTACCAAGCTACGGCGATAGCATTGCTTATAACGCTAATTATGTACGAGAAAGATATTTAGAAGAAAGTGGTATGTATTATAACGGGCCAACATTAACTGGCATGAACGTGAAATATGCATCAGATAAAGGTTGGGCTAAGAAAATTGCGGGTATTATGGAACGTATTAAACCGTTTCGTGTAGAAGACTATACATATGCAAAAAAATTACCAAAGAATCCTGAAACATTAGATGTCGACGCGTTATCTAATGAAATTCCATATAAAGTGTATGCAGACGGTTCAAGCTCAAATGTTGTATCATCAGCTACTTACTATCAGGTACCTTATCCATTTAATTTAAAAATTAAAAGTAGACCAGATGTAGCTGTCGAGGAGAATAAAGTTGGTACAGTAACTTCTGGAACAACCATCTTTATTTATCGTGAAGATCCAAATGGATGGGTAGAATTCTCTTTTGAAGCGAATGGAGAAAAATACTGGACATTAAAAAGTAAATTAAGTATGTAATTAAAAAGATCTATTTCACTACTTTTAATCGATTAGATTATAATCTCATATAATTGAGAGACAATTTTTTTACTTTCTTAAAATAAAGTTATGTATACAAGAAAAGTTAGAGGATTATTTTCTCTAACTTTTCTTCGCTAGTATTTGAAATTAAAAAGATGGTGGAGTTACTCCAAATATAACAGTGACCTTGTTTAAAGAAGTGTTTTCCCATTTATGCTTTGCATAAGGTGGGATTTTAACACTATCACCTGTATTGAGAAATAAGACCTCATCATTTAGATATAGTTTTACTTGTCCTTCCATAATAAATGCTATTTCTTCCCCTTTATGTGCCACAGGCTCCATAGATGAAGCAGTTTGAGGTAACAGATTCATTAAAGCCAATTCTAGTGATCCATCTAAATTAGGAGATAATAGCTCATACGAAACATTGCCGCTTTCAGGAAAAGTTATTTTTTTCTTTGGTTAGCTCTTACAACTAATTCTTCTGTATTGGTATCCTCTAAGAAAAAATTAAACAATGGAATGTTTAATGCTACAGAAATTAATTTTAGTGTTTGTAATGATGGATTTGTGATTCCTTTCTCAATTTGACTTAACATGGAAGGTGTTATATCAGCTAACTCTGCTAACCGTTTACTGGTTAATCCGGCACCTTTTCTAAATGCCATAATTTTTTGACCAACATTAATATTGTTCATATATGTAATCCCCTTTAAATAAGTAAATAAAATTAAATTTTAGTTAATTTTATTTACTTATACTTAATATATTGTTAATATATACTTAATTATAATAAAGTATGGTTAATTTTAAAACATCATATGTACATATGTCAGCAGCTGCTTCTCGTTTGAATAATACATATGCAAATAAAAGTTGCTGAATCTCATCCTCTATTTGTATATCTACCATGTGGAGTAGGATATGGTGATGTTTATTGTATGAAGATCATGTACATGTATTTTTTGCTGGAATTACCCATTCTCCGTATATGCTATTAGGTATGATGACCGGATTATATGATGGTATTCCCATACAAGATTCTGAATGAAAAGAATTCTAATAAGTAAAGAACAACTTAAGAGTAAACATCAATGCTGTATTATAAAATTTTTAAGGAAGTGAAAATATTATGAAATCAGCTTTAAATAGTATTATGATCTCCTCGATTCTTGCAGTAGGAGGGATCATTGCGCTTTTGTTTAATTTAATGGGGGATCAAGATTGGGTCTTGAATTGGGTAGGGGTATTGCTGGCATATCTATCTTTGAGTATTTTAATAGATTTATATAATAAAACCGTGAATTATAAAACATTTCCTAAAATACTAAAAAGAACTTTGTTTATTTCCTTTAATGTTACAGTATTAGGAATAATAATAGGGATAACATACCAACTATTAGGAAAGTGGAATCTTACTATAATGATGTATTATTGGTTGATAATATTATTACTACATTTAATTACTGTAATAACATTGGTCATTCTGGTATTTGTAAATCGAAATGGTAAAAATTATAGCTTACTATATAAATTTATTATACTTTTAAACATTTTCCTTACCTTAGGACCAGTATTATATCCTGTGGTTCTAACTATTATAGGAAATGGCATGAATGCCAGTGCAGGCCACTAATTTTCACCTAAATAGATTATTAAAACGATTAGTCCAAAAGTGAGTTTGGTTAAGCTAATGACTCTATAAGCAAATAGAATAATAAAAATAACAACATAAATTGGGATAATAAGATAGGAAGAGAATTATAACATGAAAATTAAGCTTAAGAAAAAGAGAATTATAAGTGTATTGTTGGCTATTACATTAGTAGCAATAGGGTATTACATGTTTCAATCTATTACGAATCCTAAGCTGGTAAATGCGAAAGAGGCAAATAGTGTTCAACAAGTGAGCAGTCTACCTAAAAATGAATTGAAAAAATCCATACCTAATCGTTTTGATGGTAAAGAAAGAAAAGTTGCATATTTAACTTTTGATGATGGACCAGGAAAATATACAGCTAATTTATTAGATGTATTAAAGAAAAATGATGTGAAAGCAACATTCTTTTTAATTGGCGATAATGTGAAAAGGTTCCCGGATTTAGTGAAACGAGAGCATGTAGAGAACCATTATGTGGGTATGCATAGTATGACACATAATTTTAAAAAGTTATACACCAATCAGGAATATGTGAAGGAAATGAAAGAGGATCAATCTTTAATTAGAAATGTTATTGGAAACTCTCCGAAATTAACACGCCCACCATATGGATCAATGCCTGGATTAAATGAATCACTTCGAAATGAAGTGGTCGGAAATAATTTAAAAGTATGGGATTGGACAATTGACTCTCTAGATTGGAAATATAATAAACTACCTGTGGATGTAGCGGCCGCAAAAATTGTTCAAAATGTTTTAGCAGGTGCGACGTCTTCAAAGGAAATTGTTTTAATGCACGATATTCATCCACAATCTGTTGCGGCAGTTCCAGCAATTATAAAAGGATTAAGAGAAAAAGGGTATGAATTTGAAGCTTATGATGAGAATAATCATTTTTCAATAAACTTCTGGCATGATAATCGTATATAAAAAGATATGTATTAGTTAAAAGAAAATCAGAATGGAATAAGCAATTCATATAGGGTTTAAATATTTGTAAGAGCGTGTTTAGATAGATAAAAACACGCTCTTTTTACTAGACTATTTTTTATTGTAGATTAAAGTATAGACTTTCTTATTTTAGAAAACTTTATAAGATTTTCTCATTCATTCCTACATAAACGTTGGATATTTCGCATGTTTGTCTAGAGTGAAAAGAGCTCATAAAAAACCGCCATTATTCACATTCTTCTTCATATATTTGTACCACAATTATTTTGTTTATGTGGTTAAAACTAGTTTTTAAGAAGCATATGCTTTAGTAACTGCAGAAATTCTTTATCACTTTTATCATCTTTTATATAATCCTGTTCGTAGTTGAAAATCATTCGTACTAACATAAAAGCTGTTAGTGGTAATGGTACCTTATGCAAGGCTCCTTGCTGATAACCTTTTTCGAGCAAATTACTTATCATTTTAATTGCTTCTTCTTCAGATTTTTTAAAACAAGCTGTAATTTCAGGTGAATGGTACTCTTTATATTCTTGAAAGAGTGTAGAAACAAACGGATCTTGATGATATTCTAGGCTGATATAATGAAGGATTTTTTGTATTCGAAGTAAAACATCTTTTTCCTCTTTATATAAATTAAATAGTTGTGAACGTATAAGCTGAATATGACGCATATAGCAGTCACATAATATTTCAGTTTTATCTGTATAGTAATAATAAATAGTACCTTTACCAACTTTAGCTTTCTTTGCAATTTCATCAACCGTTGTGCTACGGACACCACGCGTAGAGAACAGTATTGTGGCAGATTGAATGATTTTCATTTTTTTATTTTCTTTTTCTAATTTGATCATTGTCTACACCCTATCTTTGAAATATTTAGCGATGTTTTCTTTCATTACATTCTGTATTAGTTCATTTTTAATTTTGTAACTCCTAATAGAAAGTCCTCTATTTGCTTCTTATAGAATAACATACACCAGTCTGATTTCTAGCATATAACTATAATAGAATGTAACTTTATAACTTAGTAATAAAGTTGAAAGTTTGAGGTAATAATTTTTTAATCGGACGATGAGAATTTAAGTGAAAGGGGACAGTGATTTCTTTCTTGATTAAATTATTTGATTTTTTATTCAATTCATTTTATTATATAAATATGACTAAAAGGTGTTTTTAGTCGGATTTTTTTACGGGAAACCGACTGATATTTGATTTTAGTCGGTTTCTATACTATTTAAGAGAAGGTAGACACTATGTGTGGAATTGCAGGGTGGATAGACTGGTCTAAAGACCTGTCTCATGAACAAGAAACGTTAAAAAAAATGACAGATGCTATCATTCACCGAGGACCAGATGCAGAGGGGCATTGGTTTTCAAAACGAGCGGCATTAGGTCATCGACGTCTCATCGTCATTGATCCTGAAGGTGGCCTTCAACCTATGCTGTATAAAGATGGAAATGATACGATTGGCCTTACGTTCAATGGAGAAATTTATAACTATCAAGAATTACGTAAAGAACTTGAGGAGAAAGGTCATGAATTTCAGACCAAGTCAGATACAGAGGTATTACTACATGCTTACTTAGAGTGGCGAGAAGATTGTGTTCAACACTTAAATGGGATTTTTGCTTTTGGTATTTGGGATGAAAGATTTGGGAAATTGATGCTTGGTCGTGACCATTTAGGCGTGAAGCCTTTATTTTTCGCTCAAAGGGGAGGCGCAATTCTCTTTGGTTCAGAGTTAAAAGTTTTACTTTCGCATCCACTTGTAGATGCTGAGGTAGATAAAGAAGGACTTTCTGAAATATTCTGCCTTGGACCAACACGTACTCCTGGTCATGCTATTTTCAAGGATATACATGAAGTGCGTGCTGGTCATTATATGACGTTTACCTCTAATGGCTCGACTACGACACAGTATTGGAAACTTGAAAGTAAAAAACATATAGATGATATCGATACAACAGTCGAGACAATCCGCTCCATTTTACAAGATACGGTTAAACGTCAGTTAATTGCTGATAAACCAGTGGTATCTATGCTTTCCGGAGGTTTAGATTCCAGTGGTTTAACAGGTTTAGCAGGAAATGAATTTGGGAATAAAGGGGAACGTCTTCATACATATTCCCTGAATTTCATCAATGATGAAAAAGACTTTGAGCAAGACTTCCTTCGTTTTGATCGTGATGAACCTTGGGTGAAACGTGTGGCTGAATATGTAGGAACAAAGCATCATTCTATAGAGTTAGGATCAGATAGTTTAATAGAGTATTTATTAACTCCAATGCGAGCGCGTGATCTACCTGGAGTTGGAGAACTAGAAACGTCTCTTTATTTGTTATTTAAGGAAATGAAAAAAGATGCAACAGTTGCACTTTCAGGCGAATCCGCAGATGAAGTATTCTCAGGATATCCATGGTTCCATCAAGAGAAGTTTCTAGATGCAGAGATATTCCCTTGGAGTGTTAATTTATGGTATAGTACAGAAATTTTATCTGAGGATTTTAAAGCGAAGATTAGCCCTGAAAAATATCAAAAACAAAAATTTGAAGATGCAGTTGCTGAGGTTCCCTTCTTAGAAGGTGAAAGTGATCTGCAAATGAAGCAACGTCAAATGTCTTACATGTTTATTACACGTTTCTTGCCATTTATGCTTGAACGAAAAGATCGCACAAGTATGATGAATGGCTTTGAAGTACGAGTTCCATTTTGCGATTACCGGCTTGTAGAATACCTATGGAATGTCCCATTCGAAATGAAAAGCATAGACAATATTGAAAAAGGTATTTTACGTAGAGCTTTTGAAAATGTACTTCCAGAGGATGTACGTTATCGCAAAAAAAGTGCATATCCAAGCACTAAGGATGCCTCTTATCTACAAGGTATTAGTGATTGGATGTTACATGTGTTGAACAATCCTGAATCACCTATTTTGCCATTAATTAATGTAGAAAGAGTTCGTGCTATTGCAGAAGGAAAAGACGAAGTAATTTCAGGTAATGATGCACGAGGTATAATAGATTATTTACTTCAAGTTAATAGTTGGCTTCAGGAATATAATATTAAATTAGTATGATAGATGTAATTTTCAAATAAAGAGAATAGCTGAAACATCAATGACCTAAGTGAACCGCACCTCCAATTTATTAGATAGTTATCTAATAATTGGAGATGCGTTTTTATTATTTTGACTTGTAATAACGCTAACCCTTTAATAAATAGGTAGGTATTTATGGTTGCCTTTCTATTTTTTAGAATTGTTTTAGTGAATCAAAATTTCAATTCTGTATACATCTTTTGTACTAGTAGACCTAAGTCTAAAAGTATGTACAATTACACCATTTGACTAATGGGTAAACTTTACAAACTGTTATATACTAGTATTGTGTCTTGCCTTTTTAGGTGCAGTACACAGCCGGTGATTGGCTAGTGGATATCCTTCCATTTTGCCAGTGCCGGTTTTTTGTTAGATAATAGAGAAAATGAAGTTTTTATAAGGAAAGAAGGGGTTGTTTTGAAAGATGTAAATTCTATCTTTATGAGAGAAAAGATTGCTAGTTCTTATCTTTATTTTATTTCTTTTCTTGGTTTGGTTACTATAACTATCTCTTTACTTGAAATTAAAATCCCTTCTCATCCAACAATACTAATATTATTGTTACTATTTATGGGGATTGCAGAGTATTTTCCTGTAAGATTTTGGAGAGGAACTAGCTCGCTTACCTTTCCGATAATTTACGCTATGAGTTGGCAGTTTGGAATCCATATAACTATTGTTGCTATTGTACTCGTCACGCTAATTATTCACCTGTATCGTCGTTCACCGATACAAAGAATGTTATTTAATAGTACTCAACATGCACTTAGTTTGATTTTTGCCCAATGGTTTTCAAACAAATGTATGTTCTTATTAATTAATAAGATAGAAATGTCAGTTCTGTATGAAAATTTAATATCTTTGTTATTATTTTGCGTGTTTTTTTGTTTTTTCAACAACCGCTTTTACGATTTGTTAATGATACTTCTTCCGCAGCCATATTCAATTTATCAATGGTATAAAAAAACTATTACGGTATTTCTTTGCGAAACTTTTGGTTTCTCTTATACGGCACTGATGCATGTACTAATTAGTACATATAGTGTGGAAGTAAACGAGGTTACAGTACTGTTTTTCTTTTTTCCACTTGTAGCAACTTCCGTTATTAGTTCTTTTTCTGTACGGATAAGGATGGAGAAAGAACGATTATATGAGTTATTTCTTATTACGACCGAAATTAGTCGAGGATTAACCGAAGGAAACTTGAAGCATATTAAACAAGCACTTAAAGGTTTTTTTGGCATACAAGCATATGCAATATGGACAAAAGATGATGGAAACTGGAATATTCTATTAAAAGATGGGAAAGTTCGTGCTGATATTTCTGATCATTTAGAAAATTACGATACGTTTGAGGGACTTTCTAAAAATCTTGTATTTAATGATTGGAAAATTGGTACGGCTCCTGGAGATGAAATATTTGAAAGTGTCATACGCTCACTTGTATATTTTCCTCTTATTGTTAATGATGAACTAGTCGGAATGTTTGTTGCAGGGAAAAGCAGAAATGCGGGCTTCTTTCCAGAAGATGTACAGTCGTTAGCTACATTTTCTAACCAATTAGCTAACGTAGTTAAAACAAGGATATTAATTTCTGAACAGGAAAAAAGAATGATTTTAGAAGAAAGAAATAGAATCGCCCGAGAAATTCATGATGGTATTGCACAAACGTTAGCCGGGGTAATATTCCAACTAGAATCCGCGCAGAAAAAATACCGAGATAAACCAATTGATATGCAGCAAGTAGTGGAGAAAAGCATAAAAGATTTAAGAGGAAGCCTAGGAGAAGTTCGCTATTCTATTTATGCTTTAAAACCATATCCGACACAACAATTAGGCCTTAAGCAGGCGATAGCAAGTAAAATAAAATCTTTAAAACAAGAATATGGACTAGATATTACATATCATGAAAGGGGTCATGCACGTGCGCTTAGTTTTTCAAAAGAAAGGGTTATTTTTGATACATTACAAGAGAGTTTGCAAAACATTGTAAAACATGCGCAAGCAAAAAAGGCTGATGTTTTACTCAGTTATCAAAGTGAGCACGTGCTTTTAAGAGTTAAGGATAATGGAGTTGGCTTTTCACTATTTGAGTCTATGGTTAAAACAAAGAATGAGCCACATTATGGTATATTACATATGAATGAACAAGCTGACCAATTAGGGGCTACTTTACAGATTGATAGTTCTGTAGGGAAAGGAACAGAAATTACACTGTTAATTCCAGATTCACAAACAAGGGGTGCGTAAAATGATTGAAATATTAGTAGTAGATGATCATGCTTTTTTACGGGATGCAATTCGAAGCATACTAGAGGATGAATCTGATATGAAAGTGGTTGGAGAAGCTAGCTCTGGGGATGGAGTATTGGGAAAAGTAGAAGAATGCAGACCAGATTGTATTCTGATGGATATTAACCTTCCAGGGAAAAATGGGATTGAAGCTACAGAATTAGTGAAAAAAAAATATCCGAATTGCCGAGTACTTGTGTTTACAATGTATGAGCATGATGAGTATTTAATGGATGCACTTCAGGCTGGTGCTGATGGTTATTTATTAAAAGATTCATCATCAGAGCAGGTAGTAGCAGCAATTCGAATGTTATATCGAGGCGATTCCGTAATTCATCCGCGTATGACAAAAAAATTAATTACATATCATCAGCAAAAAATGAAAGTAGAATCAAATGAAAATGAACTGACGGAACGTGAAAAGGAGATTCTCTTTGAATTAGTAAAAGGACTTAGTAATAAAGAAATTGCTGAAGTTCTATATATTAGTGATAAAACAGTTAAAATTCACATCAATAAAATTTTTAAAAAACTAAATGTCAAAAGTCGATCGCAAGCAGTGATTTATGCAGTTCGAAATCAATTGGTTCCGTTGGATTAAATAAGAGATCTTTCAAAGAACTATCATGTTGCTTTATTCTGTATTACAAAGAATAGAGGACAAGATAGTTCTTTTGTACTATGTAGGCATAGAATTCTTAGAGAAAAGATACTCCTTTTGTTTAATTTTCAGAATAATCAAAACGTGAAATAATAAAAATAGAATTACATTTTAATCTTGTTAATAATTCATTTTGTGAAAATCCTTTGTTGAAAATAAATGATGGGGGCTCTTATAGAAAGAGAAAAGTGAGTGATTAGCTATATGAGGTATGGGGATGGTAGTAGTGTTGGAAATCTTTAATGATACAAAAGATTAAGATTAATAGAGTTTCCAATGCTAAATGGGAAGTTAAGAATCAATTTGTTTCAAAAAATAATAGTAATAATGGGGAGATGCAATATGAAACGAGGGAAATTTGGAAAGATTCTTATTGGAACGTTAACAGCTGGAATGTTATTGTCTCAAGGAATTCCATATAACGTATTAGCGGAAGAGGTAAATACATCTACTTTAACTGGAATTGATGATGCAAATGCTATCTTGAAAGACCTGACAAAGGAACAACGTAATGCCTTAAAAACGTTAGATACAAAACCAGGTTTTATTATTTCGCCAGGTATTAATACAGCAAGTCCTAATAATGTGAATGTGATTATAGAGTTTAAGCAAGCACCTAGCAAAATCGAGGTATTAAAACAAGCGGCTAAAGGGAAAAAGGTAGCTCTTTCAAATGCGGAACAAAAGGTAGAGGCATCACATAAAGGGTTTAAAGCAGAGCTTGAACAGCTTCAAAAGAATAAAGAGAAAGGAACAAATTTAAAATTTGCAAAAATAACAAGAGAATATAAGAATGCCTTTAATGGTGTAGCGATTTCGTTACCTGCGAACATGATTGAAGACTTAGTTCGTACCGGTATCGTTAAGCGCGTATGGGAAGATAATGAGGTTAAAATTGATTTGCCGAAAGAAACAGCTAAGACTGCTGTTGAACCAAAAATGGCAGATAGTGTACCGCAAATTGGTGTGGACAAGCTGCATGATGAAAAAATAACAGGTAAAGGAATTAAGGTAGGTGTACTGGACACAGGTATTGATTACAACCACCCGGATTTGAAAGCTGCATATAAAGGATATCGTGCAAAGCAAGGTGAAGATCCAAGCAAAATAGATCCGAACTCAATAAAAGGATGGGACTTTGTTAATAATGATGCTGATCCAATGGAGACAACGTATAAGGATTGGCAAAATTCTGGAGGATATCCTGAGATTTATGAGGGGAGTGCATATTATACATCCCATGGTACGCATGTAGCTGGGACAATTTCTGCAGACAAACAGAATAGTGTGGATTATGCAGTGAAGGGTGTTGCTCCAGATGTAGATTTATATTCATATCGCGTATTAGGTCCATATGGAAGTGGACAAACAAGCGGTATTCTTGCTGCGATTGATAAAGCGGTGAAAGACGATATGGATGTTATCAATTTATCACTAGGAGCGTCTATTAATGATCCTTTATATCCTACTTCTGTCGCAGTGAACAATGCGATGTTAGCTGGTGTTGTTACAGTAGTAGCAGCAGGTAATAGTGGTCCGGAAGAAGGTACCATTGGATCACCTAGTGCAGCGGCACTTCCAATTACAGTTGGAGCCAGTGATGCTGCAATGACGATCCCAACGTTTTCTATCGATGCAGGTGATTTACATGTGGATAAGATGATGCTACTTGGAAAAAGCTTTACTGATAAGATTGAAGATTTGAAAGGTCAATCCGTATCAGTTGTATATGCAGGGCTCGGAAAATCAAATGATTTTACAGGAAAAGATGTAAAAGGAAAATTAGCTCTTATCCAACGCGGTGAGATTACATTTGATGAAAAAATTAAGCATGCTAAGGAAGCAGGCGCAAAAGCGGTAATCGTATATAACAATGTAGATGGTGAAATTACAAGTTATCTTGGGGAAAGTACTTCGTCTATTCCATCGTTCCGCTTAACAAAAGTAGATGGTGAGAAATTACAAGCAAAAGCTGTACAAGGAGATGTGTCGTTAGCGTTTGGAGAACTAAGTAATATAAAAACAGAGGGAGATCACTTAGCTGATTTTAGCTCCCGCGGTCCTGCAACTAAGACAGATGATATTAAGCCAGATATTGTAGCACCAGGTGTGTCTATTTTCTCAACTGTTCCTGAATATATTAATGATCCAAAAGATGGAGAGAATTATCCGGTAGCGTATGGACGTATGTCAGGTACCTCTATGGCAACTCCTCATACTGCAGGGGTAGCGGCACTTATTTTACAAGAACATCCAAAATATAGTCCATTTGAAGTAAAAGAAGCACTCATGAATACCGCAGTTGATTTAAAGGAAGAGCGTTCTGTATTTGAGGTGGGCTCAGGGCGAATTGATGCATATCGTGCAGTTCATGCAGATACATCTATCGAGGTTGTTGATAAAACATCAAACGTTGTAGGTGATGAAGAAGTAGAAATTGAAGAAAAAACAGGTTCTATTGCATTTGGGTATAAAAATCAAATTGAAAATGGGCCTATTAAAGATAGTCGAAAAGTTTTAATTAAGAACAGCAGTAAAACAGATGGAAAAGAGTTTAAATTAGAGGTAGAATTTTCACCTACAAGTGTAGGTGTGCAAGATGCAGCGAAGAATGGTGTGAAGCTAAACGTACCAGATTCTATTAAAGTAGCTCCTGGTGCATCAGAGGAAATTAGCCCTGAAATTATCATTCCAGAAAACGCTGAATTTGGTAGATATGAGGGCTATATTCATATTTTAAATAAAAACAATGGAAAAGAAGTATATCAAGTACCATTTGCAGTTAAATTCACAGAAAAAGGGATTGCGTCTGTAGATTTACTGAGAGATGCAATGGCAACAGATGCTTCAAAATTCCATCCATTTATGGAAAGACCAAGTTCGCCGTTGACATTTAAATTAAATAGTCCTCTTGAAACCATTGATGCAGTTGTGAAGGACCGAAAGACAGGGAAGGCATTAGGAGTCGTTGGTACACTTAATGCAAGTAGTCTAACACCGAATGTTGAATATATGATGTTTTCTGGTATGGGAGGGTATGTACTTCCATTCACAGGAGATCCAGCTCATCCAATTGCGGATAAACCTGTTATGTTGCCTGATGGAGATTACGAATTGAACTTCGTTGGATATGATAAAGAAGGAAAATCTTATACAAAAGGCGATAGCATTATCATTGATAATGTAATACCTGAAATGAAATTTAAGGATGTACAACCTGGTATACACGAAGTCAATGATTCTATGTTTAAAGAAGAAGACGGCCAGCGTGCATTATGGGTGCATGGTAATATTTATGATTCTACAGTAGATGCATTAAAGGCAAAAGGCTTGCAATATGATCAAAAAGCGAATCAAATTGTATATTATCAAAACTCAGCCTTCCCATCAGGTTGGTTGAATACAATTCAAGCAAATGGTGATTTTAAATTTGGAGTACTTCCAGAGGAAATAAATGAACCATTAAATTTAAAATTATTTGGATATGATCTTGCAACTGCAGGGAATATGGCAACTGGATATAAAGATTACGTCTTTGTAAAAGAAGGGACAGAATACGCTGTTCCAAGTTATGACAAAGATAAAATCAAATTAGGAGAGAAAATTACGTTAACTTTGAATCTTAATAATGTAAAACAGCTTATGTCAGGTACATTTGAAATTCCTTATTACAAGCAGCTATTTAAATTTACAGATGTGAAACCAAATCCAGCACTTACGGAATATGTAAAACAACATGGACTGAACCTTAAATTAGAGGATCCGAAGATAAGTGAAGAAGGAGCTTGGGAAAACAAGGTGAAAGTTGGCGCATCATTGGAAGGAAAAGAATTTAAAGGATTAGATGGAGATACACCATTTTTAGATGTTACATTCGAGATGACGAACGATGAATACTTTAATGATTTAACTGCATTTGGAGTAGATAAGTTCTATTATACAAAAGCTGGTGCATCAGAAGGCATTGAGATTCCTGCGTTTAAAGATAAATCTTTTGCTATTCTTTCGAAACATTCAACGGTTACAGGATATATTGGCCCGGAAGCTTTCTTGAATGAAGAGGGATATTTAGGTAAGAAAGACTATACAACACTAGGAGCAAAAGTGTACGCAGTTGGCAAGGATGGAAAGAAATATACAGGAACGATTGATGATAACGGGCAATTTGAAATTCATAGTGTCCCAGTAAGCGATAAAGAATATGATATTTTCGTAGAAATGCCAGGTCATTTAAATAGTAAATTAGCAACAAAAATAGGAAAAATGCAGGAGGGAGAATTAGTGGGACAAAACTTTAGAGCTGACATGGATGATAACCTTGCAGGTGATGTAAACGGCGATAAAATGGTGGATATTCAAGATGCTAGAATAGCAGCTTTATCGTATGGAAAAGGAAAAGTATCTGTAAAAGATGGAGATATAAATCAAGATGGTGTTGTAGATGAAACAGATATTCGTTTTATTGAGAAAAACTTCTTGAAAAAGGGTCCAGATGCCAAAGAAAATCAGAAACCGAAAGAAAATGTAGGGCCAGTGACGTTAGATAAAATCTTACGTTCTATCGGTATAGAGCCCAAAAAATAAGTGGACAAACTTCTAGAGTAAATAAAGTAATCAGACAATGAATAGTAAATGAAATGAGATTGGCTAACAAATGACCGGTAATGATTTACGGTAACATTACCGGTCATTTTAAGAGTCATAGTCGTTTAGGTACATGAAGTAACTAGTTTAGAGTAAGTTCGCTTTCATTATGGGACAAGGTAGTTGCTTAATTATTATTGTTGTTTATGGGATGGAAATAAGGTTTGTAGTTTAAACTTTAAAAATAGGGGGATTTGTGAAATGAGTATGAAGAAAAAACTTGGTATGGGTGTTATAACTGCAGCGCTTGGCTTATCTTTAATTGGCGGGGGAACATATGCGTATTTTAGTGATAAGGAAGTATCACAAAACACATTTGCAGCGGGTACTTTAGATTTGAGTGTGAATCCTGAAGTTGTTATTAATGTCGACAATCTGAAACCAGGTGATGAAATGGAGCGTGGTTTTCAATTAGTTAACAAAGGAACCTTAGCAATAGAAGATGTGAAACTCCTGACAGATTACAGTGTAATCGATACGAAAGGAGATAATGGAAATGCTGATTTTGGTGATCATATCCGTGTTGATTTCTTGTGGAATTTGGATAAAAATGAGGTTCCAATTTGGTCTACTACATTATCTGAATTAAAGGTAGCTACGCAAAATGGAAGTATTCCTGATCTTGTACAAAAAGGTGTGGTAGACCGAGAAGGAAATGGACTTGCTCCTGGTGATGATGATACATTTTATGTAATGTTCACATTCGTAGATAGTAGGGAAGACCAAAATGTATTTCAGGGAGATGCATTGAAATTAAATTGGACTTTTAATTCCATGCAAGCAAGCGGTGAAGAAAAGTAAGTGTAATAATTTGTATACTATATGTGTGAGACATATCGTATACAAATGAAAAGAACTGTTTTGAAATGAAGGCGTTTATCCTCAATGGTAAAACTCCTTATAAAAATATGGGTGAAAAACTTGATGATGATTTCCCTTTTAAAACACATCGTAAAAATATTTTGCGATGTGTTTTGTTGTAAGTTGGAGAGTACAGAAATATTAAATGATTATCCAGCTTTTGAGATACTTTGAGGGAATTTAGCACCTTACGCTAGCTTAGCAGCTTTCCTGTCCCTTTTATCCCCAAGAAGACGTAATCCAGTTATGTATTGGAGAAACGGTCAAGAAATAGAATCCTTAATTGATATGGAATTTTTATCGTAATGTGGAAGAAAATCAGTTTTGGAAGGTGCTGAATTATATACCATATTCATTGACAAGGGAGAGAAAAGAAGTAAAAAGGGGGATATACTCATCACCATCAAGCTAAGATTTTAGAGGCCCCCATAACGAAAGTTTTATATCTTTACGGATATATATGAGAATTAAGCTTGTTTTTCCGTTTTGTTGAATAATAAATTACTTAACTTGATAGTGATTAGAAAAACCCCTATATTAAGGGGATTTTGTTTTTTTACATGACGAAATGCTTAAAACATAATATAAAATAAACATGTTTGATTTTTATTCATGTTTAATCTTTATAAACATCCATTACCTTAAACGTTTGACAAACTAGCATTAAGTCTGGAGTAAAATTAAGTCCATATCGACTTAATTCCCAAGTGAAAAATTTAACGTGCTCACTATACCAATAATCATAACTTAAATCCCCTTCACCCTCAGATCTTGCAAAACTATTTGTTACTTCATTCATTTTTAGTAAATCGATCTTTGTATATTTTATAATTGCTAATGGGTTATTGTCTCCATCCAATACAATATCGTACTGACCAACTTTTTGAATTTCTTCCCCTTCAAGCTCATAAACACAATGTGCAGCGCATGTTCCTGTTTTGATTCCTTTAACAACTAAACCTCCTAATTCATCTCCCATTTCTTTGGAACCATCCCCAAACATCCATGCATCTGGAACACTCATGTTTAACTCATTATCTTTAGCATACATATACCAATATTCTTCTATCTTATTAACCGACATTAGTCACTTACCCCCTGAGTGTTAGAATATTCCGAATTTAACACGTAGCCTATTATCTGTCAATATTTTATAAGAACTTGCAATACATCTACATCAATAAATGTTTATAAAAAATATAACTCTTTGTAAACATATTTTCCATTCTGTATATTAATGCGAATAAACGAAACTCATACTGTTATTCTGCTGAAATCGTTACGGAAAAGTAAAATAGTGGATAAAAGAACAAACTATAAATGGTTTTATTTACCAATAATATTTTCTTTGTTTCGTAGCATATTAAACGTACAGGAGGTGATATATGATGGCAAACAATCGTAACAACTCTTTAGTGGTACCAGGTGTACAAAGCGCACTGGATCAAATGAAATATGAAATTGCACAAGAATTCGGGGTACAATTAGGCGCGGATTCAACTGCAAGAGCGAACGGCTCTGTAGGTGGAGAAATCACAAAACGTCTCGTTGCTATGGCAGAACAGCAACTTGGTGGATATAACAAATAATGCTAGGTATAAAGTAGAAAAAGGAGAGATTATATCTCTCCTTTTTTGTTGTGTATTCGATTATAAATAGTATATTTGTTATCTTTCTTGTCTCTCATTATTTGTTTCTTCCAGCGACTTAGAAACGGATTCTTGCATACGAGATTCTAATGGTTGTATTATTTTATTTGATATAGCAAGTGCTTGATCCGCATACTTATTCGGGAACATGTTGCGCAAAGTAGGTTCATTTTCAGCACCATCTCCTGGTTCACGGTAATCTTCAATGATGTAATCATCCCCATTTTTTGTGACTGTCACACGGACTGGAAGTAAATGTCCTGCTTGAGGAACTGTCTGTGTTTCGCGGTTATATCCTTGCATGAGGGAATGGAGGTAGACATACATTTTTTCATCCTTCATCTCAGTTCCATAGATTACATGCGTCTCAAATTGTTTTTCTGTATGATTTAATTTGTCTTGATTCCAGGCAATGATACTTTCTGAAATAAGGGAATCTAGTTTGCTGTTAAGCGGAATATCCGTTACATCCTTTGCCTCATTTTGGACAGAATCACACCCTGTTGCAATGAAAACGAGTATGACAATGCTTACGGTAATCATTATCTTTCTCAAAATCTTATTTTCATATGTTAATGCAAAACGTTTGCTCATCAATTCACTCCATTTCTCTTTGTACTAATCATCCACTGACATAAATCTTTTATATGACAATAGTAAAACCGACTTCAAACTAGAAACTTATTCTATCCAAGGAAATATATTGCATTATATAATACATACTATACCATTCTTACACATAACGGGAGAAACTCTATGAGAAAAGTTATAATGTATTGCGGGATCTTTATTATGATTCTTTTAAGCGGTTGTATCCGTTTCGGAAAAGACACTACAGATACCATTTATCTCATTCCAGAAGCATACGAAGGAGACCTATTGGTACTATATAATGTTCCAGGAGCTGAGTTGTTGCCAGAAGAAGATGGGTTTCGTGTTGTTACTTTTTCTGCAGACGGGACCGCAGTAACATCAACACCTAATATGAAATATGGAGAAGTCAACGATACCTATTACACGGTTAACAAGGAAGGAAAGCGCACCAAACTTGACGAAAGCTGCATACGCGTTGGTTCAAATGGAAGCACTACTGAAAACATTGGTGAAGAAAATGAGCATACTTTCTCATACGCGAAATTGGAAGTTACAACTAGTGCTTGCTCACAAAACTTTTCATCCTATGGCAGAGAAGTATCTGAAAATCAAGAACATCCTGTAGAGAAGAAATTGAGGGAATTATTGGTGCTCGTAAAAGAGCAGTATATGAAAGTGAAATACTAAATTTTCAAAAGGGTGAATGGATGGATGATGTTAGGGATAGGGTTGATTGTAGTAGGCGTTTTACTTGTCAGCGTTGTATCTTACCGAGAAATAAAGAAAGCAGGGGGCGTAACCTGGCTTGAAATTCTGATATATCCCTTTGGATTATTAATAGGCGCGTTACTCGAACACTTTGATCTACCAGAGTTTTTAATATTTTTAGGTTTACTATGTATTGTATTTGGTAGCTGTATGGTCATGGGCTTCAATATTCTATAACATTAAGAGCAAAGCATCTAGTTCCGATGCTTTTTTATTTTATTTTGTAATTTTTATTTTCAATATCTATCAAACTGGCTACCCAGACATACAGGGTTCCAAGTGCTGGTAAAAAACTCAGCCAGTTGAATGTATTCTCTATAATATAGAATGAAATAAAAATGGATGAAAAATAAATAGACAATGGAAGAAAAATGTATACGTCACGTTTTAAAGATTTTAAACTTTGCACTTTATTCACCTCAGCTTTTCTGGCATTATGTTTTAAATAAGAACCCGCAAGTTTGCAGATTCTCTTGGTGATGATTTTTAGATATGTAACTCGATTCTAAAAATAGGGTATATTGAGTCACTATAAAAATCAAATATTAATTTTCTAAAATAATCCTATGCAAATCTTATTGAGTTAGAAACACAGCCCGAATCTTAACAGTTGTAAATGGATCTAATTCGTTATCGGCCATACCAGTATCCGCATCTTAACCAATGACAAATCCTATCATCCCTTTTAAAATACCAACATGGATTGTTGCATCCACATTAACTGTTACAAATTTCATCACATTTAATTTCGTTTCTATCGTAGTCTTGGATTTCCCATGTGGTCATGCGTTCTGTAAGCTAATAAAAAACGCACCGTAACCCAGTGCGTTTCAGACAAATATACCTATATGTTTTAATTTGTAATTTGGAAGGAACCACCATAATAATATGAATTGTCTACTTTTAGTACTGCCACATATGTACCTGGTGTGTAAACCGTTGTAATTGGTGTTGTGAACTTAGAATAGTAGTGGTGCCCAGCCTCACCTGCAGAAATTGTTTTGTAGCGTTGCAATTTACCTTCTCCGTTCAATCGATAAATCTTTACAACACCTACATCTTTTCCGCCTATATACACCGTCGTATCAAACCTACCACCTTGTTTTAACGTACCAGGGGCTAATTCTTGTAGATAGTCCACATTGTGATGCAATAAGAAATACGTCTGCCATGGCCAATCATCCACAACAGCTGAAGCTTGCTTAATCGTATTTACTTCAGCGCGCGCTTTATCAGGTAGCGTACTGTCTAAAACGATAAAACCCGAAAAGGTTAAGGCACCAATTAAAGCAAATGAACATAATTTTTTCATATTAAATTCCTCCCGTTTATCTGACATTGTCACAGTCCACTTACAGGTATTAGGTTGTCATCCATTAATTGGATTATCATTCTAAAATCAATATATCATTTTCTTTCAATTTAATCAAATTAGAATTTTCTAACGAATAATGAGGCTAGATAAAATTCTACCTTTCTCCGTTTTTTTATCATACAGAAGAAAGAACAGAGGTGATAAAGAATTTTTATTCCTCTCTCTTTTCAAACTAACAATATTTCCCGTTTGTACGGTACGAGACAATATTAAACATAAAATAGACACGAAAGGTGACTTAAATTAGCGAATATTTACATATAATCTAGGAGATGCAAGCTTAACATTTCATAACGGATCGATGGTGCCGTTTCAAGATGGACAATGCGCTACAACAAGTGGCATGTTGTATTTTTTACTATGATGTTTTCCTCCAAGTGCGACAGGAAACACCCAGTATTTTTATTCGTAATCATCCAACAAAGAAAGAGGGATACTTGTTAGAACACACAAGAAGTATCCCTGATTATTTCCATAAATTCTGGTATCATCAAACAGAAATTGCAGATCTATTCTAGAAAGATATGTTTGTTCGTCTGGAAAAATATTAGTTTGAAGTGAAGAAGTCTTACGAAGAAATAGTAACAGAAACGACATAAAATCATCATCGGTTCCATTTCAACAGACTCCGAATCTGACAGTAATTTTGTTCTGTTTACTCATGAGGTAACGGAAGAGAATTTAGAAGAACTTGCTACAATTGCTCATCAGTATACAGAGGATACCATCCATTGTTACAATTACGGCAGTGTAGAAAAAGTAGGATAAAAGAAGAAAACATACTGTTCCAAATTAATATTCCGTGTGTTTTTTTGAACATACATCCCTTAATTTAATGTATATATTGAATATATGGATATATTGTGTTATGATGTGAATTAGAAACTCGCGTGTTTCAAATACAACATTTTTATCTTCTTGATGACCTCTTATCTTTCCGTAAGAGGTCTTTTTTTATCCCTCCTCATTTGCATAGCCGTTAAAATACTATGAAAAGATACTAGGAGACTACTACACTGTGATATTCTCTAGTATTTTTTCTTTATCCTTATTATCTATTGTTGAGTAAATGATTAATTGTTAATTTTTGTATAATCTTTATAAAATAATAAAGGGGTATATATGAATAGGTATGTCCTTTTTATGTAATGATAATGCGAATTGAAGCGTAATACTGAAACGGTAAACGAGAAGAATCAGGGCCGAAACAGATAGTAAGGAAAGTAAAACAGTAACAGCAGACAATACTTATAATGAAAACGTTCATAATGGACTGTCTATGGATGGAGAAAAAAATACGAAAAGATAAAAGGGGCAAATGAATATGAACAGAGCCTTTAAAGGTATCGTATTAGCAGGGCTAAGTGTAAGTTTCTTGCTAGCGGGTTGTACAATAGAAACATATGTCCTAACGCAGTCCAGAATATAAGCATGTAGATAAAGTATTCTAAGCTGATAAAATGGTAGAAGACAAGAAGACTATAGCGATGAAGAAATTGAAAGAGAACTAAGAGGTTTAGCATCCTGACTTTCTAAATAACATGAGTGTTTCTATAGAATGAATCCTTAGGAGGGCTATTGTGGAACCTTTAATCAATGGTATTTTATACTTTGTATTTTTTTTTGGAGCACTGTTTCTTATACTGGGTACTGCATTGGTTTTATTTATCGTGGCTGCATTACCAATAATCTGGAAGGAGAATCTATCATTTCTAATGATTAGTTTAGGTATAAATATACTTGTCATTCCATTGTCTTTTTTTATTGGCGGGATGGCAACAGATTCCCCTGGTAGTACGATGCACGATTTTTGGAAAGTATTTTTCTTTATTCAGGTAATTCCGTTCCCTCTAGTACTGCTATCTTTAGTTTTGTGGCTTATTCGTCGAAAAAAAGCAAAAGTTCATGTGTAGCGTTTTTAATGCAAATAAGCTGTCCGTTTGGGGAGCTTATTGTATTTATTACTAAACGTGATTATTTCCAAAATGAATGCAATAACACTATACAGTTAAATAGAAGGTGAAACATATTGAAATCTTATCAAACGTTAGCCCACTTGTATGCATTAGGACTAGGCTGCGGGCTTTAGGATAGAGAGGAGGTAATTTCATGATGCGATAGGTTGATTGAAGCAAATGATCACCCGCCATATGAAATTATGGAGATATCTTTAATGTCTAAAGCAAAGCTGATATATATAGAATCGGCTTTACTGTCATATAGCCGCATAGTTGATGAAAAATACTCGGTAAATATCCTTCTTTCTGTCTTAAATGAAAAGTTAGTAGCTCAGAAATGTAATGTGAAACAAGCTCTTACTTGCTCCACTCGTTTACTAGTAAACAGAGGCGTATATTGGGAAGAGGAATATTTTGATTTATACAGCCTTGATGATAGCTATGATATTGCACAGGAAGGGATCCATTTTAATAAAGAAGATGTGATTACTGCTTATATCGATACATTAGGTGCTTTTCGCGTCCATTTTAACGAGTTTGAAGATCTATATTTGCAAGTCATGAAACAGAAGTGGCAAGGGTGGAAGGCAGGAAAAGGAATCATTGAATCGTAAGAGTTACTTCCTGTATTTATCACCAAATTTATCTAGCCAAGACGAATCTGTCTTCGTGTTGATGAATTTTTGTCTCTTAATAACTTAATGCTATCATCTTTAATTTTTCCGACAGCAAGCAAAGCTAGTATTTTTAATGCATAATCAGACGCTTGTAAAGGAGCATCACTATTTAAATTTTTACCAGAGAGTAATTTATTTAATTAATAGAAAAAGGAAGGGACCTATTTGGCTCCTTCCTTTTTCTATTACATACATAACGCTTGTTGACAACTTATGAAATAATAGCATTCATCGCTATTAAAATATAGCACTAAAAGCGATTTAATGGATATGCAATTATACATATCTGTTTAATTGCATGAATGGGAACAAAATGATTTAACTCTTCCGGTATGGAAACAAATAGATTCAGGTATATTTAGGATAAGAAGACCTGATTATTGATTGCTGGTTAAATCATATTTCTACGTATCTGAAACAAATTATTTCACTGGATTGTATGTTATAGATGGTGAGGGATTTATGAAATGTAGATTGTTTCTTGGTTTTTTGCTCGTGATTTTACTTTGAGGATACATCGAAAAAGAAGTTACGTTATATACGATTCAAAAAGGGTATTAGTCAGTGCATCCAAAGACACGCTCCGTTTCCTGTTTCCTATCCTACTAAATTACCATTCCAAGCAGATTCCTTCTCTTTCAAACAATTCATCCATTGAATAAAGATAATTCCGTCATACGTATCGGAGGGCATGAAGCTTTCTTAATACCATTTGGAATATATTTCAATATACTTCCGATACTATAACAGATCGAAAATTTCTCTATTGGAGGTATATAATGGCATATCCATTTCGTAACTTAGTATTTGAAGGTGGCGGGGTAAAGGGAAGCGCTTATATAGGTGCCATCCGTGCACTAAATGAAGAAGGGATTTTACCAGAAATACAACGATTTGGGGGGACTTCAGCAGGAGCGATTACTGCATTACTTTTAGGTCTTTCCATTCCATTCGCAGATCTTGTAAAAATCCACAAAGACATGAATTTCAAAGCGTTTAAAGATGATGATTTTTCGATTGTACAAGATAATATTCGTTTATTTTTTGATGGTTTTGGTATCTATAAAGGGGATTTCTTCACTGAGTGGGTAGGAAAGATCGTTGAAAAGTGGACAGGGAGTAAGGACACAACCTTTCAGCAGTTATATGACAAAACAGGAAAAGACGTGTTTTTCCAAGGAACGAACATTTCTACACACCAGCTTCGTACGTTTTCTCGCGAAACGACACCTGATGTCCCGTTAGTAGTTGCTGTGCGGATTTCGATGTCCATCCCATTCTTTTTTAAATCTGTGGAATGGGATAAAGATTATTATGTAGACGGAGGTGTACTCGATAACTACCCAATTCGTTTATTTGATCGGAAAAGTTTTGTGAATAAAGAAGAACACTTCACGACCACAGATACGATTGACGAGGTTAATAAACTGGTAAGCAATACGGAGGATCATTCTACACTAAGAAGCTTACACACGAAATACAATGCATCTTTCTTTGATCCTGCAGATGAAATTGTCTACAACAAAGAAACACTGGGTTTCCGTTTAGAATCTCAGGCCGAGATTGCCATGTTAAAACATATCGCAACTTCAACAGAACATCATATTGGCCATTCTCTTATTCATTTTGCATGGAATTTGTCTCAAACGATGATCAAAGGTCATGAGAGCGGAAAAACAACCAAAGAAGATGCTGCCCGCACTGTATTTATCAATACATTCTTTACGCCGTCGTTTAATTTCGATATCACAGAAGAAGAAAAGAAAACACTCATGAATTCAGGCTATACTTCTACTAAAGACTATCTACATCAGTTTAATACGTCTGAAGTAAAATTGTTTAATCGACCATAAAGCCGAGTGCAATGCACTTGGCTTTTTTTAATCGTCCTGTAAATTCTTTTTTTAGCAGCTAATAAAAATTCAGATAGACTATGCATAGAACAAGAGAGAGGAGATAACAGAAAGTAATAAATATAAGTTTTGATGACTTCTTATTTTGTAAAACTAGGGTGTAGAAAGGATGAAACAGATGGAAGAAAAACGAATTGCAATTTTTGTAGTGGATGGCAATGTCAAAGTCGCAAGCAAACTCCGTGATGTTGTGTTAGATATTGTTGATTTTGATAATTTAGGAGAATACGTAGAGCCTGCTTTTACAGGGATATTGTATTAAGAACAGGAGGGAGTATGATTCCAAAAGAAGTAATGGTAGAATACGTCTCAATTTCCTGATTTAGCAAACCTGCTACCAACTGAAATTGTTGTTTATCCGGCTATTTGTCGGGCAGCCCGATTGGTGAGGGCTGATTAAAGTTTCACTTTATTAAATTGGATTAAGATATTCTTGAAATGAGGTAGTAACAAAACAGCTTTGTGGGAATTAAACAAAAGGCTGTTAAAACAATTAAAGTGTTAGTTAAAAAAGCTGATAGTGGAGCGAGAAGTAAACAATTAAAAGAACTTTACTACATATGTAACAACTTTTTTTCTTAACGTACGGAATTCTCGTTATGCATCACTATCAACTTAAGATCATGTATCTTATGATGAAAATAATTCTATCTCTCTATTCATTTATTCGAAGATTCTTAAAACTATTACGATAAAACGTGGATGTATTTATAATTATAGTTAGTTAAGCTAACTAATTATAGTTAGTTTTTCAACACAGGAATAGTTCAATAAAAAAGAATCTGAAGCAAATTTGTTAATCTATAGGACGATTCCTCAAAGAATAGAGCTGTACGCAGAATGAATTTAAAAAAACGGCAGCGAAGGGAAACTAATTAAATGGCAGCTAAGTTTGTTTTATTTATGTTATGAGTATCTGATAATGCACGAGATAAAGAAATGGTATGTCGCTAATTACTTACTTTCTGTGCTTCTTGTGCATCATTAATTGAGGAGTAAAGTATTGGAAAGTTATTAAATAAAATACATGTAAGTATAAAAGCTAAAGTTGGAGAAGGTAGATAAATATGTTGGATTATTAAATTCAACATATTTTTACGGAATAAAAGTTAGTCTAGCTTATTATAAGTTAAACTAATTTAATTGAAAGAAGGTGAAAATTGTTTATTGTTTGTCTTAGTAATAATACATATTACTTAAATATGCTGATTTCTATGGAACTTAAGAAATTTGGAACAAATAACAAGGAGGGTTTAATTAATGAATATTTCTAAAGAAAATAATCCTATTTTGGCGGTCGTTAGCTCCAGCGGTAATCAAATCCATTTCTTCAATGCGAAAAATTTTGAAAGAATAGGGGTTATAGATTCTCCAGTTACAGAACCTCATGAATTATGTTTCGATTCTAAGCGTCAATTGTTATATGTAAGTATTACTTATCGCTCAGGTTTTTATAGAAATAATCCGGAAAAAAGCCATGAAATTTTAGTTATCAATATTGATCAATTTAAAGTAATTGATATCATTGATATCTCGCCGGAATTTGCACCACATAGTTTAGTTTATAATGAAAAAAAAGACTTATTGTATGTAAGTGTTGAATCTGGTGAAGGAGGAATTTTAATTATTAATCCTAACACGAGAAAAATGCTAGATAGAATCTCTACAGAAGCAACAGGTCCATATTGGTTTGTTACGAATCCAGATGGTACAAAAGGATATTCCTCTAATAAAGAGGCGCCCTTTATATCGGTTTTAGATACACATGATAAGGAGTTAATTGGAAAAGTATCTATGCCCTATGGTAGTGAAGAACTAGCTATTTCTCCTAAAGGTAATCGAGTTTATATCCCTTCACCATGCATGTTTACTTGGAGACTACAAAGAGGAGCAACCTACACCTAGCATCATTAATACAGAAACCGATAAAATTATAAAGACAAAATCATTTTCAGATTTAATTACTCCGGTTCATGTAACGAATGATGGGAAAGTATTGGTAGGACATACGCGTTTTCAGAATAAGAATGGAGAGAGAACAAGAAATATGTTTTCTCCAGCACCAGGGTATGTTTCTGTTCTTGATGGAGAATCGTTAAATGTGTTAGGTACAATAGAAGTAGATTTACTCCCAATTACAATGCGTTCTTCTACGGACGGAACGGTTGGATATGTTTCTAACTTTAGATCAGGGACAATAAGTGTATTAGATTTAGTTAATTACAAGAATGTTCATACCATTGAAGTTGATCCAGGAGATCGAAATGCAGACCCTTCTGTAAATCAAGGAGCTCATGGTATAGCATATATAGAAAGATAAAATAAGAAAACGCTATTCTTTTTGTAGAAATTCACAGAAAGTATGGCGTTTTTTATGTATCTATTACTTTCTGATGAATTCCAATTAGTTCTATTTTTTGTAAATATGGAACAATGTTATTACTTACACTGTCTATTAAGCGTTAAAACATTTTTTATTAAATAAATTAAGAAAGGAATCATCATTTTTAACTAAGGGAGAAGATTGAATTGAAAAAATTATGGATGCTGCTTTTCGTTTGTTTCGCAGTTATGTTGGTAGGATGTAATAAAAACGAACCGCCAAAACAAGCATTTGAAGAATATATCAATTTATGGAATGATAAAAAATTTGCAAATATGTATGATTATTTATCAGATTATGGCAAAAAATCGATTTCTAAAAAAGAATTTACAGAAAAATATCAAAAAATCTATGAGGGGATTGGAGCTAAGAATTTAAAAGTTAAAATGAAAGGAGAGAATACGAAAGATAAAGAGCTTTTTCTTTTTGAAGTTAAGATGGATACGGATGTAGGACCAGTTTCATTCATCCACGAAGCAAAACTTGTGAAAGATAAAGAATCTTGGAAAATAGATTGGACACCGGACTTCATTTTCCCGGGAATGAAAAAAGATTACAAAGTACGTATGCAAATAGAGCAAGGAAAACGCGGAGAAATATATGATCGAAATGGAAAAGGGCTTGCAACGAATGGTAAAGCAACTGAGGTTGGAATTATTCCAGAGAAACTAGGCGAAACAGCAGCGCAAACGAAAGAAATAGTAGCACAATTACTTGATATGTCTATAGAAGAGGTCGAACAAAAGCTCACAGCGAAATGGATAAAACCAGACTCTTTTGTACCAATTGGTATTTTAAAAGAGGGAACCAGACAGAATGATTATATTGAATTAGAAGGAGTTTCATCTCGCCCAGTAAATATTCGTACGTATCCATTAGGTGAAGCAGCGGCACACTTAACTGGATATATAGGAAAGGTGAATGCGGAGGAGTTAAAATTACTTCAAAAACAAGGTTATCAAGCAGATGATTTAGTAGGTAAGACCGGTCTAGAGAAAGTGTTAGAAAATAAATTGCGTGGTGAAAAGGGTGGACGCGTATTTATAGAAGATGAGAATGGGAAAGAGATTAAAAACGTAGCAAAAAAAGAAGCAAAAGAAGGAGAAAATGTTACGTTAACAATTAATGCTGCAATTCAAGAAAAAATCTTTAATGAGATGAAAACTGAAGCAGGATCTAGTGCAGCGGTCAATCCTAAAACAGGTGAAACAATCGCACTAGTAAGTAGCCCTGCTTATAATCCAAATATAATAGTTAGAGGAGCATCGAAAGCCCAACGAGAAGCATGGAGTAACGACTCGAAACTACCAATGATGAATCGCTTCACACAAGCATTTGTACCAGGTTCCGTATTTAAAACGATTACAGGTGCAATTGGTTTGGAAACAAACACAATAAATCCGAAGGAAGAATTTAAAATTCAAGGATTGAAGTGGACAAAAGATTCATCTTGGGGAAATTACTATGTAACGCGTGTGAAGGATGCAAGTCCAATTGATTTTGATAAGGCAATGAAGTACTCTGATAATATTTATTTTGCTCAACAAGCTTTGAAAATGGGAAAAGATCAGTATGTAAATGAATTTAAAAAATACGGATTTCATGAAAAATTACCAATCGAATACGAATTTCCTATTTCAATCATTGCAAAAGATGGGATAAAAAACGATATTCAACTAGCAGACACGGGCTATGGACAAGGACAAGTATTAATGACACCACTTCATTTAGCATTAACATATGCACCGATTGTGAATGAAGGGAATATTCCGTCGCCACATCTTTTAAAAGAAGCAAAAGTAGCAGGGAATTGGAAAGAAAATGTGGTTTCTAAAAAGAATCAAGAGATATTAAAGAGTGCATTAATCAAAGTCATTAATGACCCTGATGGCGCAGGGAGAATTGCAAAGGTTGATGGTGTAACGCTTGCTGGTAAAACTGGTACAGCAGAACTGAAAGAGTCGAAAGAAGCAGACGGAAAAGAACTGGGATGGTTCGCAGCTTTCGATGCAAATGCGCCAGACATGATTGTTACAATGATGATTGAAGATGTAAAAGGAAGAGGAGGAAGTAACGTTCCAGGTGAAAAAGTAAAACATGTATTTCAGAAATAACACTTAATTATAAGGTGAATTTTTTTCGCTAAATTTATTACATGTTTGCTTAACTCAAAGATATAAAATGGGAAAATATAGAACAATTAAATTTCAAAAAAGCATTCTTTCTAATCGAGAATGCTTTTTTGCTGTGACTCTAGAAAAGTTGGCATTGTTAATGGTAAATAGAAAGGTATAGCAAATTGAAATGGACAAGTGGAGTGTTACGTGAAATTCAAAAAAATAGATTGTTGTGAGTGGATTTTTATCATTGTATGCTTTACTTGTTTTTTTAGTAGTATTATTCTGCCTGAAAAAAGATAAACAATGGAACAAATGAAACTTGTATCTTGTCTATATATTGAAACCATAATAAAAGTGAGGGCAGTTTTATGTTTATTCAAATAAGTTTGAGGTGTGGAAATGGAACAGACGTTTATTGAAAAGTGTAATCATGATGAGCTGGACTATGTTATAAAAGACCATTGGCAAGATGTATGGAATTATTCATTTATTATTACGAAAGATCCACACTTATCAGATGATATCACGCAAGATGTATTTATAAAGGTGTTTAAAAATTGGAATTCATTTCGAAAGGAGTCATCTATTAGAACGTGGATATTAAAAATTACAAGAAATACGGCAATAAACTATTTGAAATCCTCCTATTTTAAAAGGATATCTTTAATAGGATTTTTTAGTGACGATAAGCAATCCCTGTCAGCAGAACAAGAATTTTTTAACCAAGAAGAAATGAATGAGGTGTGGAAGGTTGTATTAAAACTACCTAAAAAGCACCGTGAAATAATTATATTGGACGCAAAATATGAATTATCTTATGAAGAAATGGCTGAAACATTAGGAGTATCCATTGGAACTGTAAAATCGAGATTAAGTAGAGCGAGAAGTAAGGTTTCAAAATTAATAGGGGAGGGTAGTAGCGATGAACAATAAACAAAATCCTGACTGGTATAGAAAAATAAAAAAAGGCCCAATGGAGAATCGTAAAGATGAAGAAGAATTTATTTCTAAAATAAAGCAGTCTATATACGAAAATAATGAAGTGGATTTTGTAAAACATAAAAGACCATTCCGTAAAAAAGCATTACCTATTGTAGTTGTTTTGGTTTGTACAATGTTATTTTTCATTGTTCAACAACCTTGGCTTGATGATAATAAAGCGCCGGTACAAAGTAGTACTCAAATTAAGCCTAAAACAAAAGATGAGTCTGCTCAGGATCCATCACTAAAACAATTTATGAATGAACTATATCAAAGTATAAACTCAAAAAATGAAAATGACTTGTATAAAGCGTTAAATGATGAAGTTCTATTTAAAGGGAAGAGTTATAAGAAGGATGAACTGAAGTTTGATGAAGATATTTTTCATGAGTTGCAAGTCGCCCTTACAATGGGGGGAGAGTTTGCAAATGATACAAAGCAAGTATATAAAGTACCAAGTGGATTGACGGAAAGTAACCAACCAAAGCAAGCACATTTTATATATGCAACTGTTACTGGAAATAAAACGAAAATTTTAGCTGAACCAAAGCGAGAATCACAAGTTTTATATGAAGTATCTAATGAAATGGTAAAAGCTTGGATTCCGGAAAAAGTACAGAATGATGGATATATAAAAATTTCGACAATTGATGGTAATACTGGATATGTACAGAAAGAGTACATTTTAACTGATATTAAATATTCATTTATGTTCGAAAAGAATAATGAAGGTATATGGAAAATAATAAATGTAGATTCTATATGGTAAAAGAGGAAGGTTCACTTTAATGAACCTTCCTCTTTGTTTTTATTCTCTTTTTGAAGAGTATTCCAGTACTCTAAAATTTCTGATGTAACGAGAGCGGCAATGTTTTTTTCTGAATTACTACCAGGAATAACGACAGAAACGGCAATTTGTGGATCTTCAGTAGGAGCATATGCAATGAAAAGAGAATGATTTATCATTCTTTCTTGCTCATTTGGAAAACCTGTAATACCTGTTTTACCTGCGACGTTAAAGGGCAACTTTTTGATCTCCTCTATATTTTGACTCATTCCACCTTGCACGACACTCCAAAAATTCATCGGGTAACGATTTGAACTTTCTAAAATTGGTTTAAACTTTTTTGTTTCCTTACCATCTTGACCAATAATCGCACTTACGATTTGAGGTTTATATTTATCACCTTTACTTGCCAAAGTTGCTGCATATTGAGCGAGTTGAAGAGGGGTATGCACTTCATTTCCTCCCCAAGAGGCATTTAATAAAGCAGAAATCCCATTTTCAAATTTATTAGATGGATGGAATTCATATTGTCCGTCTTCTTCAAAGGGCAAATCAATCCCGGTTTTAGAACGTAGGCCGAATTGCATCAAATAATCTGTCCATATATGTGCCACTTTTTCTATATTGCCATTATTTTGGTTGAATAATGGCAGAGCTACTTTTGCTGTCATAAATGTGTTAGATGAATTAATGATAGCCTGCCTCGGTGTAATCTCGCCTGTTGGCGTTCCAGGTGCATTCGTAATGTTATTTTGATTATCATACTGAAAAGTACCTTTATCTAAATAAGTATCTTCAGGTTGAAAAAGCTTTTCGTTTAATCCAATTAAAATAGTAAGTGGCTTTATAGTCGAAGCCATATTTACATAAGATTCACCATACTTTAATTTTTGAATTGCTTTATTTTGCGAAAGTGATTTAATGTTTTCTTTTCTAGAAGATACATGTGTATTTAATATATTTGGATCAAAAACTGCCGAGTTGGCCATAGTTAAAATCGCGCCAGTTTTTGCATCGCTCACTACAGCATAACCAGCTTTAGCATCAGGTGTTTTCTTAATTTGAGATCTTAATGCTTCTTCTACCTTTTGCTGCAACTCAGAGTCTAAAGCTAGCCGTACATCTTTACCTTTTTGTACTTTTTGAATGTTCCATAAGAACTTTTTATTATTCAATTTAAAAATAAGAGTTTTACCTGGTTTTCCCTTTAAATCATTTTCATATTGCAGCTCAATCCCGCTTTTTCCAACAGCCATATGCGTTGAATTAAGGTCATTTTCTATATACCCAATTACTTGTGAACCAATTTTGTGCTTAGGATAATATCGAATCCATTCATCTTTAATTATTACATTATTGGGTTTGTTTTTGTTTATGAATGCAAGTTCATTCTCAGTTATATCAGAGTATAACGGTATGTCATTCATAGTCTGCTTTTTACAAGATTGTTGTAATTGAGATTTTATGTTCTCTGTAGAAATATCATGTTGAAACTCGTTTGAAAATTGATTAAAAAAAGCTAATGTGTTTGATGTATCTTGTTTCGATAGCTTTTCATCATTAGAAGTGCAATATAGAGACTTAACTTTCTTATTTGTAGCTAGTATTACACCATTTTGATCAAAAATCTTTCCTCTTTCAGCTGAAGAAGTTGCGATAGTAATTGAAATGAAGTTGATTTTTAATAAAATTAGTAAAATCAAACCTACAATAGAAAGAACCGCAAAAAATCTCCATCTTTTTGTATGTAACATATAACCCTCCCTTATGTAGCCTATTTCATCTTATATTTAATTATTTTTTTTGTAAATGTGGAACAACTTTATTGTTTAGGTTGTCTATTAAGTATTACAGCATGAAGAAAGGAATAATTAGCATGAAAATTTACTAGCAAGTTTATATGTAAGTTTAATAAGAGTCATTATACAGTTTAGCACTTCTAATGCAAGTGGCAAAAAAATAGAGAGAAAACAAGAAGGGAGAGTTATTAATTCCGTAGCTAAACGAAAAGGAATGGATGCTTACAAGGATTAAGCAAAAAATTGAGGCGATATTTATAACCGATTATCGGTATCTAATATATAAGGAATGCTTTTAGTATATGCAGCAATTCCTGAAAGGATTAAATGGAGGATTTATGAAAGAACAAAAAGGCAAGAAGCAGAAGACATATATATCTATTCGATTAAATATAATGTTCCTTTGCATATTTGTACTATTCTCAGCTATTATTATGCAGCTAGCAAAAGTACAAATCGTTGAGGGAGAGGCTTATAAGAATCAAGTGGAAAGTAGTCAAAACGCAATAACTAGTATTCCAGTTCCACGTGGGCAAATTTTAGATCGAGAAGGGAAAACAGTTGTTAATAATAAATCTCTTCGCACAATTACGTATACAAGGGTGAAGGGAATTACGAGTGAAGATATTTTAAAAACAGCAAAAGACTTGGCGAAAGTACTTGAAATGCCTGAACAAGATATAAATAAATTAACAGATATCGATAAAAAAGATTTTTGGATGCAGTTGAATTCGAAACGTGCGGAGACAAAGATTACTAAGAAAGATATAGAAAAGTTTAAAGAAAAGGGTATAGAGGGGAAAGAGTTAGATAAAAAAATAGAAGACTTAAGACGAGGTCGCGTTACAGAGGTAGAATTAGCAGAATTAACAGCACAAGATTTAAAGGTGTTAGCTATTAAAAGTAAAATGAGTTCAGGTTATCAACTAACACCACAAATTATTAAAAAAGATGTAACAGATGAAGAGTATGCGCGGATAAGTGAAAACCTCGCGAATTTTCCAGGAGTAGATGCAACTGTTGATTGGGAACGTAATTATGTAAATGGTAGTTTATTTCGTTCTGTATTAGGAAATATTACGAGTAGTGAAGAAGGATTACCGAAAGAAAATTTAGATTCTTATTTAGTACGTGGATATAACCGTAATGATCGTGTCGGAAAAAGCTATATTGAACAACGATATGAAGATGTATTACACGGCACAAAAGAAGAAGTGAAAAATATTACTGATAAATCAGGAAACATTGTTAGCGCAGAAATAATCTCTAAAGGAAAAAGTGGTAATAGTTTAACATTAACGATTGATATGGAATTACAAAAGAAAGTGGAAGAAAGTATAGAGAAAAACTTGAGAGCTTTTAAGAGTTCAGAGCCACTGCTCGATCGAGCTTTTGTTGTCATGACGAATCCAAATAACGGACAAATTTTATCTATGGCAGGCAAAAAGATTGTAGAAAAAGAAGGGAAAATAGAGGTTGAGGATTTGGCATTAGGTAACATGACAACTTCGTATGAGTTAGGGTCAGCTGTAAAAGGTGCTACTTTATTAACTGGATATGAGACAGGGGCAATACATCCAGGGGATCAATTTTATGACGCGCCGATGAAATTTAAAGGTACACAAGCTAAGAAATCGTGGAATGTATCCGGATTTGGTAATATTAATGATTTACGGGCTTTACAAGTATCTTCGAATGTATACATGTTCCAGACAGCTTTAAAAATTGCGGGAGTTAATTACGTACCAAATGGCTCATTGGATATTAAACAAGGAGCATTTGATACGATGCGCTATTATTTCAAGCAATTTGGTTTAGGTGTCCCAACAGGTATTGATTTACCGAATGAAATAATTGGACAAACGAGAAAAGTAGATAGTCAACCTGGGTTTTTACTAGATTTTTCTATCGGTCAGTATGATACGTATACGCCGTTGCAATTAGCGCAATATATTTCAACGATTGCGAATGGTGGTTATAGAATGCAACCTCAAATTGTACAAGAAATACGAGAACAATCAATAAAAGAAGAGGTTGGCAATGT
This sequence comes from Bacillus sp. TH13, assembly GCF_016651175.1. Classification (NCBI taxonomy): domain Bacteria; kingdom Bacillati; phylum Bacillota; class Bacilli; order Caryophanales; family Bacillaceae; genus Bacillus; species Bacillus sp. TH13. The sequence continues at coordinate 36,861 of NZ_JAEKEJ010000024.1, forward strand.
TATACGTTCCATGGAGCCTGTCGTATTAAATCGAATTGATATGAAGAAAGAACATATCGATCGGATAAAAGAAGGGTTTAGATGGGTATTCCAAGAAGGTGATGGAACTGGCGTGAAGTATTTCAAAAACGCGCCATATAAACCAGCAGGAAAGACAGGAACAGCCCAAACTGTATATGGTGGAGATGACCCAATTGGCAGAAATGCAAAAGGAGAACGTATGGAATGCTATAACTTAACGTTAGTTGGATATGCTCCATATGATAATCCAGAAGTAGCATTTTCCGTAGTAGTTCCATGGCTCCATGATGATAAAAATGGAATTAATTCTATAATTGGAAAGGAAATTTTAGATGTATACTTTGATTTAAAACAGCAACGTATACATGGTGAAGCTACTAGTACAAGTAGTTCTAAGCAAAATTAGAGTACTTTTCTCAGGGAAGAGACCTGTTCATATAAAGCCATTTATAAGTAAAAAAATGAAATGTGAAATAAGAGATAGCGGCGATCATAGCTACTATCTCTTATTTTGTTAATAACTCTCATACTAGCTATAAATTTTTTTCAGTTTATGGAACAAGTTTGGTTCGGTGATTGTCTATTATGTGTACGTATAAAAAGGTGCTAAAAATTTGGAAGGAATGATGGTTTTGAAAAATAAGAGGATGCTAAAAATAGGAATATGCGTTGGTATATTAGGTTTAAGTCTTACAAGCCTAGAAGCTTTTACAGGAGGGGCACTGCAAGTTGAAGCGAAAGAAAAGACTGGACATGTGAAACATAAAAATCAGGCGACGCATAAAGAGTTCTCTCAACTTGAGAAAAAATTTGATGCTCGATTAGGTGTATATGCGATTGATACTGGTACAAATCAAACAATCTCTTATCGATCTAATGAAAGATTTGCCTTCGCATCAACCTACAAGGCTTTAGCGGCAGGAGTATTACTACAGCAAAACTCAATTGATACATTAAATGAAGTGATTACATTTACGAAAGAAGATTTAGTGGATTATTCACCTGTTACAGAGAAACATGTAGATACTGGAATGAAACTAGGAGAAATTGCTGAGGCTGCTGTTCGTTCAAGTGATAATACTGCAGGGAACATTTTATTTAATAAAATAGGCGGACCGAAAGGATATGAAAAAGCGCTTAGGCAGATGGGGGATCGGATTACTATGTCTGATCGCTTTGAAACAGCATTAAACGAAGCTATTCCAGGAGACATTCGTGACACTAGTACAGCGAAAGCAATTGCTACGAATCTTAAAGCTTTTACGGTCGGAAATGCACTTCCAGCTGAAAAACGTAAAATTCTTACAGAGTGGATGAAAGGAAATGCTACAGGGGACAAACTTATTCGTGCAGGCGTACCAACTGACTGGGTAGTTGGAGATAAATCAGGTGCTGGCAGTTACGGGACAAGAAATGATATTGCTATCGTTTGGCCTCCAAATAGAGCACCAATTATCATCGTAATTTTATCTAGTAAAGATGAGAAAGAGGCTACCTATGATAATCAACTCATTGCAGAGGCAACTGAAGTTATAGTTAAGGCTCTTAGGTAATAGTATTTTAGTTCTCGCATTTTTAACATGAAAGTATTAAAAGTATAAAGTTAGAAAACGACTCTTTTCGTGGGATAAGAGTCGTTTTTGTGTTCTTATTATTAAAAAGGTAAAAGTAAAAATATAACGAATATATATGACGTATCTCATATGAAATTTCAAGTACTGTATTATTTTATTAATTTAAACAAATATCAAGAAAGTATAATATAATTCAGTTAGCATATAGAAGTGTTTGATGAGAATATAAAGGAGAAAATATGAAAAAAAGATTAATAGAATCGTAATGATTATTTGTATATTAGTAGGTTTTACAATCTTTTTATATTTACAGAACAATTTAATAAGTATAACTGAGGTTAAAATAACCTCTAGTAAAATACCCTCCTCTTTTAAAGGGTATAAAATTCTACAAATTTCAGATTTACACAATAAACAATTTGGAGATAATCAAGAGGTATTAATTCAAAAAATAAAAAGCATAGATCCAGATATTATTGCAATTACGGGTGATTTAATTGACAGTACATCATACGATGCAGAAGTTAGTATGCAATTAATACGAGAAATTGTAAAGAAGTATCCTGTATATTTTGTGACAGGAAACCATGAACAATGGTCTGGAAAGTATAACAGTTTAGAAAAAGAGTTGAAGAAATATGATGTAAATGTTTTAAGGAATGAACATGTAGGCATTCGAAAGGGTGAGCAAGAAATAAACTTGCTAGGTATTGATGATCCAGAGTTTGTTACTGGAAACGGTGATGAAGGAAATATTATAATAGATGAAATTAAAAAAGCGAAAATTGAAATGCAGCCAGATAGATATAATGTATTATTATCCCATAGGCCTGAATTTATAAAGGAATATACGAATGAGAGATTGGATTTGGTTTTATCGGGACATGCTCATGGAGGGCAAGTTAGATTGCCATTTATCGGAGGATTAGTCGCGCCAAATCAAGGTGTTTTACCTAAATATACAGCGGGTTTATATGTAGAACAAAATACATCAATGGTAGTGAGTAGAGGATTAGGAAATAGTATCATTCCGCAAAGAATTTTGAATAGGCCAGAAATTGTAGTCGTGCAGCTAAATTAAGTTGTACGATTTTTTAATACAAAAATGAGTAAAGGGGCTTTATGTATTTTGTACGAGTTAACATTACAATTTTGTTAAAAATTTTCTACGTTACATAAAGTAACAAAATTTGACCCTGAGTGTTTGTTATAGTGTAAATAATCAAAAAACTTAAAATTTGTCGAGTGAAAATTGTGATAAGTAATTCATATAAAAAACTTAAAGGGGTGTACACATGCATAAAGAATATGAAATTGAAGAATACACGGCGATTGAGGAACAAATACATTATTATTGTAAATGTTTATTAGTAAGTCATCCTGATCAAATAATAAAGTATTTAGAAAAAAGGTTAGAAAAATATGCAGAAACATTACAATATGCCCATTTATATCCTGACACAGTTATTTTACCTTTACAGCAATTAGTTATCGAATATTCTTTAGATGTTGCTAGAATTCGGAAGTATATGAATTTAAAAACGTAAAGTGAAATTTATAGTTTAAATGAAACAGAGTCGACGTTAGGAAATGAAATTCTAATGTCGACTCTGTTTCATTGTTTAATATCGTTGAATGAACATACATACTAATCAATGAAGTTTGACATATAATTAAGCAAGAGTAAAATAAAAGTGAGTACTCACTCATTTTATTGGAAAAGGAGGATGAAACGTGCAACAACCTTCCATTATTTTACGGACTGTATCAAAAAGTTTTGGGAAAAAAGAAGTGTTATACAATCTTTCATTGCAAGTTGAAAAAGCAGAGATTTTTGGTTTTGTTGGACCTTCTGGATCGGGGAAAACAACGCTCATTAAAATGATTGCAGGTATTAATGAGGCAACGAAAGGTGAAGTGCTTGTTAATAATACTAATATGCCTAATTTAAATGAAATGAAAAGAATTGGTTATATGGCCCAGGCGGATGCATTATACGAAGAATTGTCAGCATATGAAAATGCAGATTTTATAGCAACGATGTATGGACTAAAGGGAAAACGTAAAAAGAAAAGAATTGCAGAGGTTTTTGAACTTGTACAATTATCACAGTATATGAAAAAGCAAGTACAACAATTTTCAGGTGGAATGAAAAAACGCTTATCATTAGCAATAGCACTCCTCCATGAACCAGAAATATTAATTTTAGATGAGCCTACAGTGGGGATAGATCCGCTTCTTAGAAAAACGATTTGGGAAAAATTTCATGACCTTAAAAAGAAAGGTACAACGATTATTGTAACGACGCACATTATGGATGAAGCTGAATTTTGTGAGCGTCTAGGATTAATTAGAGAAGGGAAGCTAGTTGCGGTTGGAACAACTGAAGAATTGAAAAAACGCGTGTCATCTGGACGGATTGAAGATGTCTTTTTGCTAGAAGAGGTGGTGCAATCATGAGAGTTACTGGTGTAATCATTCGTATTATTCGCCAATTTTTTCGAGATAAGCGTTCGTTAGCAATGATGTTTGGAGCACCGATGTTATTACTTTGGCTATTATCGCTAGTGTTTACACAGAAAGACTATATACCGCAAATTGCTGTTGTTGATATGCCCGCTCAAATAGTAAAAGTGATGAAAAATCAAGAAGCGTCAATTTATGAATACAGTAAAGAAAAGGCGATTTCTGAGTTGGAAAAACAAAAGGTAGATGCAGTACTTCGAATAGAGAATGGAAAAATGAAACTTCTGTTGGAAGGTAGTGATTCGTCAAAAAATCGTGCTGTACTTCAAGTATTGCAAAAAAGCACAGAGAAGAATGAAGTATCAATTATGAAACCTGAAGTAAATTATTTACATGGCTCTAAAGACTTTACGATGTTTGATGGGCTTGGTCCTGTATTAATTGGTTTTTTTACATTTTTCTTTGTATTTATATTATCAGGTGTATCTTTCGTAAGAGAACGTTTAAGTGGTACGCTAGAAAGGTTATTATCCACCCCAGTAAGAAGATGGGAAATAGTCGCAGGTTATATTATTGGTTTTGGAATCTTTGCCTTTATACAATCCATTATTATCGTAAGTTTTTCCGTTTATATTTTAGAATTATACGTAGCTGGATCCATATGGCTAACGCTACTTATTACATGTATGCTCTCTTTAACTGCACTAACATTAGGTACGTTTTTATCGGCATACGCAAATAATGAATTTCAAATGATTCAATTTATACCGCTTGTTATTGTGCCACAAATCTTCTTTTCTGGATTGTTTCCAATGGAATCTATGAATAAGTGGCTACAAATGTTAGGGAAAGTATTTCCACTCACATACGGCGCTGACGCAATGAGACAAGTGATGATTCGGAATCAAGGGTTTACAGAGATTGCATTAGATCTTACTGTTCGGAAACATTTGTCTTACAAACTCCTTTAAATCAACGTTTTTAACCATTTTTAAAGGGATTTGCAAACATTTTGCAAACATTAGTATCAAAATATACTTTTTGCGAATGTTTTTACCGCATCTTCCTGCATATTTGGTAAGACATGAGAATACACCCTTAAAGTTAAAGAGATATCAGTATGACCCAAACGCTCACTAACAACTTTTGGATGAACCCCTTGTTTTAATAAAAGGGTTGCGTGTGTATGTCTTGTATCATGAAATTTAATTTTTCTAATCCCAGCATTTTTAATTATCCTGTAAAAGTGTCTAGTAAAAGTTGTTCTTATTGTGACTTTTCCTAATTTGTTACAAATGATTAAATCTAAATCATGATAGGCTGGACCGATTCGTAATTTATCTTTATTTATTTGTAGCTTGCACTTTTTTAATTCTTCAATTACTTGTAAAGGAATAGGGATCGTGCGCTTTGAAGAATTAGTTTTAGCACTTTGTTTAATTAAATTATCATGACCTACTGTTTGGTTAATTGTAACTGTATGGTTATTAAAATCAACATCTTGCCAACGTAACCCAAGAACTTCTCCCAAACGCATGCCCGTAGTTATTGCAAGAAGATATCCAATATGATATTGTGATTCTTGTGAATGTAATAAAAACTGTTTTACTTCTTCCTCTGTCCAAGTCTGGATGGAGCTTTTTTCTTTTTTGGGTATCACTGCAAAAGTAGCTGGATTTTTAGAAATAATATTTTGTTTTACAGCTAGATTTATAGCTGCTTTTAGGGTTCGGTGCAGAAAGAGTATAGTGTTGTTTGCTAGACCATTATTCAGTGCAGATTGATAACATTTTTGTATGTGCATTACATTTAATTTGTGAAGTGGAATCATGCCTATACTAGGTATAATATGTTTGTTTATATTGGACCGATATCTAGAAAGGCTACTCTTTTCTACACTCATCTTTTTAATTTCTAACCACTGAATCAAATAATCTTTTAAAGTGAGTTTAGACGGCTCCACAAAATTCCCTTCATTCAACTCCGTAATTTTTTTTGCTACATCAGTCTGTGCTTCTTTTTTTGTTGTATACCCAGAAAACCACTTTTGTCTTCTTTTTCCTGTCTCTGGATCAGGACCGATATCAATAACGATACAGTACTTAGTTCCTCTTTTTCGAATATGTCCTTTCACTTAAAACACTCCTTAATTTTGTTTTGAATAATGTTGTAGAAGTCTAGTTGTAATTTTGCTGCTATGGAAATTACATGTTTGGACATATCAGCGATGGATTTATTTTATCATATTTAAATTGTTATTAATTAATAAAAGTAGCCGTTAAGGTTATTTTTATTTTCCTAAAATTACGTCGAATTAGCAGAAGTATCTTCTTCAAAATGTTTCTCAAGTTTTATTTGTCACTTAACAGAATACACGTTTGTTTACTTATGATAATATACGCTTATAGAGTAAATTAAGAAGGAGGATTAATGTGAAACCGCTACATATTGAAGTTTGTAATATGATTGAAGACGATGAGAACTTAACATTTACGGATGTTGCAGAGTTACTCGGAGTAAGTATTCAATATATATCGAAATTTAAAAATAAGGGGATAATAGGTTTTTGTAAATTATTGAAAATTTCTTATATATTAACTACTTCCCCCGAAGAGCAACGCAAAGTTATGTCTGATTGGTGTTTAAAATTGGAAAAAACAGAAGCGATAAAACAAAGCTTTGAGTATGCAACAATTACAAGGAATATTTCACTTTTAGAAAAACTTCTAGGAAAATATAAACATGAAAATGGAACGATTAAAGAATATGTATCGGTTTACCAAATACTGTATAACTATATAATTAATGAAATACAAGGCGATAAATTAATCGATGAAATGCAAAAAATAGGTCTTCCAACTGATTCGGACCTGCGTATTTTAATGAATATAATGAAGTGTTATAATTACTACTTTTTCTAAGGAATTTGTTTTGATGTTAGGAGTTGCGCAAGAAACAGAAAAACAAATAATGAAGTTGAAAGGTGAAAGAAAATTATTTATAAAGCAGTGTTATATACATCGGATTGCTGAAGTATTAGGGCCGGCATATTTACGTTTAAATAACTTGGAAGCAGCGCGGCATTATGCATACATCATTAAACATGCTAATATCAGTAAAAAAATGCTTTCTGATGCTTTGTATACTATAGGAATGTCATACTTGACGGAAAATAAAGAACAATGCATTAATTCCTTGAAGAAAAGTTATAAAGAAGCTAAAATGATAAGTGAGAAACCATTAGAGGTTGAGGCTAAATGTAACTTAGAAATGGCAGAAATGTATTATGAATTAGTGGATAGTGACCGCGTTAAAAGCATGCATTTTATAATGAAAATGGAAGAAATGTTTTATCAAAGAGAAAATGAAGATTTTATAAAATTCTTTAAAGCTGCTTCTCAAGAAAGCAATATTGAATTACATAAATGTTTACGTGAGTTTTTTACACAATCCAATTATTTATTTTCCAGCTTAATAGCTAAGGAGTTATATAGACGTGGTGAACAATCTATGGTTATTGAGTGGATGATTGATTTTAAAAAAGAACGAGGAGATGGATATTTTGAAGAAGATTCTATTGATGTCTTTCATGGTATTATCACTAGTAACAACAGGTTTAGCAAATGATTATAAAACAGTAAACAAAAGTAGCATTGACAAAACAGCTTATATGCAAGTTGATATTAAGCCAGGAGGCTAAAGGAAAGTAAAAATACGATCGAAAGATCGTATTTTTTTATTGAATTCACATACTTGCCAAAATTCAATAATTAAAATTTGAGTTAGTTTAGCTTTGATTTGGTAGAATTTTGTTAAAATTAACTTATAAATCAGAAATATCAGCAAAGGGGAAGGCTTTAATGAAGGATGAGAAAAATGTAGAGAATTTAATCTTAATTAAGAAAGCTTTATTACTTGTAGGATTCAAAAAAATCGTAAGGAAGAAGTATTGAATATGTGCTTAAAGAATGTAAAAGTAAAAAAATTATTTAAAATAGACTATCTTTTTATTTTGATAGTCTATTTTTATTAGTTATTTCTCTTTGTTTTTTCATAATTAACAAACATCTCCAACTGTTCCAGTGCCTTTTTGCGTTGTTTTTCAGGCAAATCATTAATGATTTGAAGGATTTCTTGGGCTTCTTTTGTAAGTTGTAGATCTTGGTCTGCTGTTAAATGTGGTGAATCAGATACTCCTAATAGGTAATCAGTAGTAACTTTTAAATGATTTGCTATCTTTTGCAGTGTACGTATACCCGGTTTCTTTTTTCCCTCAACATAATTATAGACCGAAACGTGGCTAACACCAATCGCATCAGCTAACTGTTGTTGGGAAATTCCTTTTCTATCAATCAGCGATTTCAACCTTTCATGATTAAACATATTCCAAGCTCCCTAAAATTTATTTTATATTATTTTATAACATGCTCATTTTATTTTATATTACCTCACTGACATTATATATTAACTATCAGTTAAGTTGGAAGGGGAAATTTTTAAACAATTTTTCAAAAAGGCTTGAACTTAACCTTTGGTTAAGTTATTATGTGTTTAACAACAAAAATAGAAGAGAGGAATTGCATATGAAGACTCTAAAACAGCTACGTGAAGAACGAGGTTATAGGTATAAGGATGTAGCTGAAGCGATTGGTATAACTGAAGTATATTACTGGTATATAGAAAACGGTCAGCGCCGTCCCTATTATGATTTAATTGTAAAGATTGCTGATTTTTTTAAAGTGAAACTAGATGAAATCAAAATTTTTTAATTCTAACTTAACTTATAGTTAAGTGGAGAGCTATGGTTAAAAGGAGAAAAGAAATTATCGTATTTGTTGTAGCGTTTGACAGGTTTACATATCCGATGGGGTGTATAGACAAAAAAATTATGAGGGAGGAATAAAAATGACAAGCACATTAAACAAAATGGGGTTAGATGAAATCATTAAAGAATCCGTTCGTGAAGTTGTCCGTGAAGAAATTCAAGCGGCTTTAGCTTCATTTCGACAACAATCAAAACCAAATAAAGTAATGCGAGTGAAAGAAGCAGCCGCTTACCTTAACATAGCAGTTTGCAGAATGTATGAATTAGCAAATAATCCGCAATTTCCAGTTATCAGAGAAGGGCGCAAGTTACTCTTCTTACAAAAAGATTTGGAAGCATGGTTAGAAGTACAAAAGGCGAGAACAAATGGTAGTTAAAATAGAATTTCAGATTTTTAACAAAATTACCGTTTGATAAATAAGGAGGTGATTTAATGGAAGATACAACATCGTTAGTCATATTTGCAATGTTAATCGCATGTGGTTCATGGTTGCTTTACATCACTTATGAGCCAATAAAACAATGGGCTTGGAGTGATGTGAAACAAAATAAAAAGGCCCACGGCAATGGGTCCTTTCGAAAAAACAAGTTGCTATAAGTATACCACGGAAAACAGGGAAATAGCACATTGGTTTTATAAAAAGGAGTGAAGGCTATGAACAACAAGGTATTACAAATAGGGCAAATAAATTTTCGTGGCAATGTAATAGATCATGGATGGTTTAAAACACTCACGTTAGATAATGGCAAACCTAATATTGTTGCAATTACTGTCTTAGGAGAATTCGTGTATTGGTATAAACCTACTGAAGTAAGAAGTGAAGAGTCTAATCAAGTTCAATACAAGCAAAAGTTCAAGGCAGACATGCTCCAAAAAAGCTATCAACAATTAGCCGATTCGTTTGGATTTACAAAAAGGCAAGTGAAAGAAGCGTGCGATTTTTTAAAAGAACGTGGTCTTATAAAAATTGAATTTAGGACGATTGTTGTTAATGGGACAAGATGCAATAACGTTATGTATGTTGAACCCATACCTGAAATGATTCAAAAAATATCCGTTATGTATTGGGGGAATGACACCCCTCCTACTTTGAAACGTAATAGCCCTATTACATCAGAAAGTAAGAGGGTCTTACATTCTAAAGGAACACCCTCTTACGATGAAACGGAAGAGCCTCTTACATTAGAACGTAAGACAAATACAGAGATTACTACAAATATTACTACAGAGATTACTACAAATATAAATGATGATGATAATGCTACTTCATCTCAAAAATTAATTGATCAAGAATTTAAAATCAGTTACAACTTTTTACTTCAAAAGGGTATTCCGTTAAGTGAAATTGCAATCCAAGAATTGGGTGAGTTTTGTGATAGATTCGGTAATGAATTAATTACTCACGCTGTTAATAAAGCAATTGATGAAAATGTACCAAAGTGGAGATATATCCGTAGTATTTTAAGTAGTTGGGAAAAGGCAAAAGTGAAAACATTAAATGATGTTGCTGCTTTAGATACTCGATTTGAAATGAGTAAGCAAAATAAAAAGCGTACTGGCAAAGGCTTCGTTAGCCGAACTGAAGCTGTACCAGATTGGTTACGTGAACAAGAAAAAGAAAAAGAAAAAGAGGAGCCAATACAGCAACCGCAGCAAACTCCAAGTGATGATCTTGAAGATAGTCAGAAACGTTTTGATGAGATTTTAAACAAATATAAAAATACTAAAGGGGAGTAAGGTATGAAAAATGTTCCGGTTGATAAAAAGCGAGCTTTTATGGACTTCCTGCTAAGGAACGTCTTATCAAAAGGTGATGAAGGGTATCGACTTTTATTTACATTCAATAAATATGACCATTTCACAAAGCGAGTTCAATTTGTTGAAGATGCTAAGGCGTATGCATATGCAATTAAAATTTCAGAAGAATCTTTAGAGGATAACGAGTTCATATTTTTTAAACGGGATGAAATTGTTATGAGTAGTTTCAGTACATTTGAACATTTTGACGAGAATAGAGAGGAAACAATTTACATTCAAATAAATTTCACAGGAAAATACAGCAATAAATTGTATCTGGAAGTAGTTGAAAATGATGACTGTACATTAACGCCATATCTTAATGAAGAAGATCATGCTGAGGTTGATCGATTGCTTAAATATCAACTCATCGATTATGCACTTGATACAAAAAATGAGGAAATGTTTCGTGAACTAGTTTCAAATTAAGGGGGAGTTAAGGATGAAAAACACAGGTATTGTAAGAAAAGTCGACGAGCTAGGGCGTGTATTAATTCCAGTAGAGTTGCGCAGAAGTTTGGGGATTGCTGAAGGCGCAGCGATAGGTTTTCATGTCGAGGGGGAAAACATCGTTTTAAGAAAATCAGAAAAGTCATGTTTTGTAACAGGTAAAGTGTCTGAATCCAACATCGAATTGTTAGGTGGGCGAATGATTTTGAGTAAGGAAGGGGCAAATGAATTGCTCGACCTTCTTCAAAAGTGTGGGATGGCAAATGCCTAAACAACTAAATATTTTTGATGTAGAGCCTGCGATTTGTGAGTTCGATGTAATGAAAGCAAATGTAAAGAGGGGACCTGGTCGGGTTACATATGCAGATGTACGCGTTCATGTTCCCAAGAACGCTAAATGCACGGATGAATTACCACGTACAACTAAACAAGATGATCGTTATGACATCTTTGAACACTATACAATGGCAATTTGGAGATTTCAACGAGCTGTAGATAAGTTTTTTAATTGGGATGCAGCCGAAGAATTGTGTAAGGCAGCAAGGGATAAAAAAGAAATAATCCCGGTACGGATTTACTTAGGCAGTGGATTTAAGCCAGATGTTGTCGAGTACATGAAGTGAGAAAAAGGGAGAGGAACATATGAAAAAAGAGATTGATGTTACAAGTAATAAAGTATATGTGGTTACGGATGGGAAAATCCTTTCTTTTGACCCACCGGCAAGTGGCTTTGGTGAACAAGTTGTAATTTGGGTTAACGGTAAAGTTGGTCATGTTAAAACTACCTCCAATGAAATGATAAAGTAATTAGCTTTTTAAGGGAGTGTTTGAAATGTCGGCTTTTAAAGTTCGAATTGCTTTAGAAGAAGTAGATTTTATTTGGGATCAAAGAGAGGTTTTCCAGTTTCGAGAACTTTGGAATAGTAACTACACACTTTTAGAGATTTCGAAAAGGTTTAAAAGAAAGCAAATAGAAGTGGCGGCACTTATTTTAGATCAAGTGGATAAGTTTAAGATCCGCAAAAGAAAAATGGGTTTAGGAGATATTGGCGACAAGAAAGTTCGGAATAAAAAGAAAAAAGAAATGCCACTATATGTCTACATCGTTTTAGAAGAGGTAAATTTCATTTGGAATGAAAACGATATAGAGCTTTTTAAGGATCTATGGATGAAGCAGCTTGGTATTGAAGTAATAGCAAACAAATTAAGAAGGCATCAAATTGAAATAGCAACATTAATATTGGATCAGTTCGGTTTAGAATACATGCTTAATTGTTTAAAAGATACGAAAAAAAGAGTAGCGTAATTAAATTAGTGAGGGAGCGAATGGAAATGAACTTAACTAAAATATTTGGAATGCAAAAGGTATTGGATACAAGAATTATTAAGGAACATGGATTGGAAGGCAAAAATTTATTTTACAATATGATCCTTGCTTTACAAGTTGAAATAGGAGAGCTTGCAAATGAAACTAGATGTTTTAAGCATTGGAGTAATAAAGGGTCAAGTGAAAAAGAAGTTATTTTGATGGAATATGTTGACGGTTTACATTTCATAGCATCATTAGGCAACGGTATTGGCTTTAATCCTAATGAATATAGTGCGGAATTTTTAAATCACAACGCAAATGTTTTTTCTGCAAGTTCTTTAGTCAGTCAATTCAACAATGTATATGAAGCTGTATCGGAATTTCGTGCAACTCAAGACATTGATCTTTATGAGGAATTATTGTACTCGTTCTTAGGTTTAGGTAAGAAATTAGGATTCACATTTGAAGAGATGGAGCAAAGTTATTACAAGAAGAACGAAGTAAATCATCAACGTCAGAATAACGGGTATTAAACAATGAAAGGTATGTGCATAGATGTGGATCATTCAGCTTTACTGGGAATAAATGAAGAATATTTTTTATTCCCAGCTAAGCCTAATCATTACTATGTCAGCAAATTCGATCGTAAGGAATCGCATTTTGGATGTTATCCAGTAGAGAGGTTTAAAGTGGTGGAGAGCGAGGTTTTGACACCAGAACCGCAAATTAATATGCCTAATTTAGATGAAAGTAAATTCTATAAAGCTCAATTGATTTGGCGAACAAAAGGCTATAAAGATAAACCACTTAAGGAATACATTCTAAAGCCTAAAGGTACACATTGTTTCTTTTGGCATGATCCAGAACGTAAAAAATTATGTGGATGTTTTCCGATACATTGGTTTGCTAATTTTGAGGAATTAGCAGAAGAACTAGAAGAAGTTAAAGAAACACCAAAGCAGGAACTTGTTTCATTGTTAGAAAGACCTGGCGGTCAACTAGCATTCTTTTAAAATTTGAATTTTATAAGAAAAGGGGAATGAGAGACATGAAATGGATGTACAACCTTGATAGTAATAATGAGATTTGGACAAGTGATAAATATGAAACAAAAGAAGAAGCTATTCAAGCAGCTTTAAAAGATTGGACAGATAGAATGGTAGCGGATAGAGCGGCAGTTGATAATGAATTCCAAATTGGGCAATTCAAACAGTATGCGCCATGGATCAATGCAGATGTGTTGCTGGACGAATTGTATGAACGGGCAACCGATGAATGTGGAGAAGTTGCAGAATCTTGGCTTTCAGGTGTACCGATGGAAGAAGGGGAAAAGCTTCAAGAACAAATTAATAAGGTAGTTACAGAATGGCTCAAAGGAATAAATGAGCATCCTAGCTTTGGTTCAATTGAAAATATTGAAACGTTAGATGCTAGCAAAATTGAATATAAAGAAAACTAAACACAAGCGTTATTTTGTAGAAAAGTAGGTGGTGCAGTGGGATATACGTTCATATTTTTACTAGGTTGGATTATAGGTTTACTAACAGGTCTGACTGAAAGATTATCAGACAAAATAAAGAAAAATAGGAAAGAGGAATGGAAAATGACTGAACTAGATTTGTATAAATTTTGCGAAGACAAGGAAATGGATTGGCGTGGAGATCAACTTATTATTTGGCTTTACTTCTCCGAATTAGAAGATTTTACAGATTTAGTTGGTCATGAACATTTCGATGAAGGTGGTATGGAAGTGAATCTAAAAAGCAATTGTATTGCATTTGACTTATGTGAGGTTTGTGAAGAGTGGGAGATAGAGCCGGAAAGAATTTTAAAGAAAGAAAACTAAACAAAATAGTTATTTTATGATGGGAAAATAAAAGAACCCGTTTATAACAAACGGATTCTTTCCACAAGGTGTGCAAGAAATTCAAGGTAACTGAATCAGAGCCACCTGTGGAATTTCTTGTGATAATACTGTATGCAAAGGAAGCAATAAGGTTAATGAATTTTAAACGAAATTCTTATTTGGAAATTAAAGAGCGCCTTGAGAGGAAGGCGCTCTGACCAAAACTAATGTTGAAAAAGGATACCCAAGATATTGTATGTATGTTTTTTAGATAGGTGAAATTTTATAACTAAATCCTTATTTAAACGGAAAAAGAGCGCCCGGGAAAGCGCTCTTTGACCAAGAGTCTTATCGAAAAGTGAGAATTTAAAATGTACAGCAATATATCATATGTATGTTTTGAGTGAAGGTGAAAATTTCAAGTAAACAAAAAAGAGCGCTAATCAAGGGCGCTCTTTACACCTAATTATAATGGAGGTGACGAGCTCACATTATACAGTATTAAAGTATGTAAAAGTATGAAATTGGTGAATGTATTCAAACAAAATCGTTATTTGAAAATAAATAAAAAAGAGGGCACACATATAAGTGTGCTCCTAGACTAAAAGGTTTGAACTTATGGAATGGAGTGTCTCCATACAATAACATATGCTTGTTTGATTAAAAGGTGAAAAGTTTCTAACAAAAACGCTATTTTATTAGAAAAGGAGAATGAAAATGGTGGTCCAGTTAGTTCACGAACAAACATATAAAAGTCAGTATGATTTAGAAAATGCAGTAGAAAAATTCTACGATAGTCTCCCAGAAGAATTCGGAATGTTAGAGGACGAGGATATCAAGAAATTCGATCATATAAGCGGAGTATTTGAGGCGACGGCCGTAATGGAGAATGGTTTGAAATTGAAGATAGAAATATTCTTTGCGGATGATGCAGACGAAGATGAATCATGGGTTTGTAAAGCTTATCAAGTAGCTAAATAAAAACTTCATTTTAGTAGAAAAGGAGAATTAACTATGAAGATGCTCGATCTCTTTTCAGGAATCGGAGGAATAAGTTTAGCAGCTGATTGGGCTGGCATTGAAACAGCAGCATTTTGCGAGATCGAGCCATTCAATCAGAAGGTATTAAATAAGCATTGGCCTACAGTACCAATCTTTTCAGATATACGAACACTTACAAAACAATCATTAGTAGAACGGGGTGTTGATGTTGGAACAATTGACGTTGTGGCAGGAGGATTCCCTTGCCAGCCTTACAGTGTTGCCGGGAAGCAAAAAGGCAAAGAAGATGACCGCGACCTCTGGCCAGAAATGTTTAGGATTATTGAAGAAATCAGACCCACTTGGGTTGTTGGCGAAAACGTTGCTAACTTCGCAAACATGGAGCTCGACAGAACGTTATTTAACTTGGAAAGCATCGGTTACAAAGGGAAATCGTTTATTATACCAGCTTGTGCCGTCGGTGCCAGACATAAAAGAAACCGCATATTCATTGTTGCCTACTCCGAGAGCGAATCTGGTGCAGCCAGTATTGAACGAGAAGATAGCCAAAAGGAACAAAGGGAATTTAGAAGAATGGGTAGCGAAACAAATATTCTTCCCTACACCTCAAGCGTCAGACAACAGGGACAGAGGAAACCTATCCATGTGCGTTTCAACGGAGAGTGGGAAGTTGAACCCGACGTGGGTAGAGTGGCTAATGGGATGGACAGACTTAGAAGTTTAGGAAATGCGGTCGTGCCACAATAGATCTATCCGATATTTGAAGCGATAGCAAAGATTGAAGGTTTATTATAAAAATTTCATTTTATAAAAAAAGAGAAGCACCCTGATTAAGTGCTTCTCTCAATGCCAATACATAATACCTATCCCATTATAAGGTATATGCGTCGGATATTACATTTATAATGAATTTTAATTATGTTGAGAAGTTTTGTACTAAAAAAGAGCACCTTCGAACAGTGCTCTTCCTCGGAGTGAATATAAACCATTTAAGCAGGCTCTATGAAGGTGTATTGAAAAGTGTTCAATACAAAGTATGTTACTTCATAAAAAAGGTGCTGAAAAATGAAAAAAAGCAGCTAGCAAAAGCTAACTGCTCGGCCCCTATGTTAAAAAATGATGCTAAGTGTAAGGTTGATTCGTGACAAATGGAGCCTATGTCTATTATTAACGAAACGCTGAATTTTATTCAAGGAGGAACGGATATGAAATACTTTGAGTTTAATAAGCATGAATATTATGCGTTAATTGCAGTGGATGGAGATGCGGATAAAGCAATTAAAGTATATGTAGAAAATGTTGGAGGTGATAGTGTAGAACAGGTTAAAGAAGAAGGACTCCCTTTAGAAATCACTAGAGAACAAGCTCTCGAGATATTTATAAACACACTAAATGCAATATGTTCAAATGAGAAAAAACATAAATGGGAAGAAGAATTTAATGAATATAAAGATGCTCCAATTATAATCGACGGTTCATTAATATAAAAGAGCAGCTAGCAAAAGCTAACTGCTTCATACAAAAAGAGTGAAGAAGTACTGGACAATTAAAGGAGTTTTGGCTTATCGCCTGTGTATAGTATGTGTTTAATATTAAGGAATATACAGATGTATCACAATGAAAAAAGAGCACCTTTGAACAGTGCTCTTTCCTGGAGTGAATAGTCAAATGAGCCGATAAAGAAAGGTGCATCAAAAATACTCTATATAAATTATTCGTTTTCGCATAAAAGGTGCTGAATTTAAAAGAGCAGTCAGCAAAAAAACTAACTGCTCAGCCTTTAGAGAAAGGGAGGAATAAATGGGTATATAAAAATTCCTCCATTTACAGTATTAACGGAATATTGAGTTTTATTCAAGGGATAGAGGGAAATGAATCATTTTAGTTTGTTACTACTTGATCTTGGTCAGCGACATCAGAATCAAATGTGTTTGTTGCACTAACGCCGTTAAAGGTATTAACAATAAAAGCGGCATTAGTTGCGCCTGAACCATTGTAAGATTTTTGATTATCTTTTGGAGAAACATTATAAAAATCTCCTAAATTGAAAGAACCGTTACTATTTTGTACGACAAGGTTTCCAAGAATAGATGGCATATTTTTCACCTACTTTCTTAGGAAGTATTTAAATTAGTATATGGTGCATGTGTCTAGATGTTCATTTTGAATCTAAGAGTTTAAAGGTATTGCTGGTGAAAACTTAATAAAATAATCTTTTTGTAGAAAAGAGGAAATAAAAAAGAACGCCTTTTAAAGGCGCTCTTTGGTGAATCACTACATCATTCATATGATGTTAATGTTTGTGAGTCATGAACAAATGAATGATTCGAAAAGTAAGGATTCTATGTACTGTATGTAATGCTTTAAAATTTAGTGCAGAAAAGTAGAAAAATAATTAGCGGGAAGTATCTATTCCCTTTAGTCATGGTAAATAAACAGAGTGTGCCTGTATTATTAATATAATTTTGGATAAGAAAAATGAAAAGAACGCCTTTTAAAGACGCTCTTTGGTGAATCACTACATCATTCATATGATGTTAATGTTTGTGAGTCATGAACAAATGAATGATTCGAAAAGTAAGGATTCTATGTACTGTATGTAATGCTTTAAAATTTGGTGCAGAAAAGTAGAAAAATAATTAGCGGGAAGTATCTATCCCCTTTAGTCATGGTAAATAAACAGAGTGTGCCTGTATTATTAATATAATTTTGGATAAGAAAAATGAAAAGAACGCCTTTTAAAGACGCTCTTTGGTGAATCACTACATCATTCATATGATGTTAATGTTTGTGAGTCATGAACAAATGAATGATTCGAAAAGTAAGGATTCTATGTACTATATGCAATGTTTTAAAAAATTGTGTGGAAAAATGAAAAAATAATTAGTTGGCAGCGTTTAAGTGATTTTTTGAAAAATAAACGTTTATATTAGGGGATTAATCTAAGCACTAAATATATCCGTACGTATAATTATAATATGTGAGTTGTGAACGTAATCAACTTGAATTTTCAACTTGATTATTAGTAGCTATTTTTATTCTAAGGAAAATTCAGGTGCCAAGATATTTATTGGTATTAAAACAGAATAATTCTTAGTTTAAAAATATTCTCTCAAAATATTAAATAAGGAGGAAACAAATGAATAGTAATAATTGTTTTGGTCACAATCATTGCAATCCAATTGTTTTTACGTCAGACTGCTGTAATAATCCACAAACAGTACCAATTAATAGTCAGCAATTGGGTCAACTAATAACTTTATTAAACTCATTAATAACAGCTATCGCCGCATTCTTTGCAGATCCAAGTGATGCAAATAGATTAACATTACTCAATTTATTTACTCAACTATTAGATTTACTAAACTCGTTACCACCATCTCCAGAAGGTAATTATTTAAAACAATTAATTCAAAGCATAATAACTTTACTACAATCTCCAAACCCAGACCTAGGTCAATTAGCATCGTTGTTACAACAATTTTATAGTGCGCTTGCACCATTCTTCTTCTCATTAATTCTTGACCCTGCAAGTTTACAACTCCTATTAAACTTATTAACTCAATTAATTGGTGCTACTCCAGGAGCAGGAGCGACAGGTCCAACAGGAGCAACGGGGGCGACAGGCCCGACAGGTCCAGCAGGGACTGGTGGTGGAGCAGGTCCAACAGGAGACACAGGTCCAGCAGGTCCGACGGGTCCAACAGGAGACACAGGTCTAGCAGGTCCGACGGGTCCAACAGGGGACACAGGTCTAGCAGGTCCGACGGGTCCAACAGGAGACACAGGTCCAGCAGGTCCGACGGGTCCAACAGGAGACACAGGTCTAGCAGGTCCGACGGGTCCAACAGGAGACACAGGTCTAGCAGGCCTGACAGGTCCAACAGGAGACACAGGTCTAGCAGGCCCGACAGGTCCGACAGGAGACACAGGTTTGGCAGGCCCGACAGGTCCAACAGGAGCAACAGGAGCAACAGGAGCAACAGGAGGTGCGGGAGCAGGGTCCATCATTCCTTACGCATCTGGAATTCCAGCAGTACTAGTAACGGTTCTTGGAGGGCTAGCTGATACAGGGACAGTTCTAGGGTTTGGAAATTCGTTTGTTGGTGTTCAAGTAGGTGGTGGCTCAATCAACTTAAGTCCATTAATTACTGATTTTGCATTTGTGGCACCTCGAGCGGGTACAATTACTTCATTAGCCGGCTTCTTCAGTGCAACAGCAGCAATATCTTTACTAGGTAACGTGCAAATTGAATTGCAATTGTACAGCGCACCAGCGACAAGCAATACCTTTACTCCAGTAGGTACACCGTTGTTATTAGCTCCAGCATTGAATATTATTAATATTGGTACTACTTCGACGGGTATAAGTGCACAAGCGATTCCGGTAGCTGCACAAGACAAAATATTATTAGTTGTTTCTACAAATACACTTGGTTTAAGTTTAGCCTCTGTTATTGCAGGATTTGTGAGTGCAGGTATTACATTCGAATAGTATTTAATATATGTCTTGGTTAAAAAATTAGTTGTAAAAAGAGGTTGTCAAAAAGTATTTATAGAATTACTTTTAAAGACAATCTCTTTTTATATGAATTCTATATTTAGCTGTATGAATTTTTGTTAATTTGTATACTTAGTAAATCAATTGAACAGCTTGAAAAGTAAGGTTAAATGTATAATAATTATGTTGAAGAAAGTTTTATATTATGAATTTACTTAGTCAAAGAAAATAAGGAA
Source organism: Bacillus sp. TH13 (assembly GCF_016651175.1). NCBI lineage: Bacteria > Bacillati > Bacillota > Bacilli > Caryophanales > Bacillaceae > Bacillus > Bacillus sp. TH13. The sequence continues at coordinate 56,889 of NZ_JAEKEJ010000024.1, forward strand.
TAAATATAAAAAAGAATAAAGTTCGGCTAGAAAACTAGAGGACACCAATTCATTAAAGCGGCAATTAAAGCTGTTTTAGGAATGGGTGTCCTTTTTATTTTGAAAAGGGAGATGGGGAAATGAAGGTGTTAAAGGATTAGTTACGTGAGTGGAAAAAGCAATCCAAATCAGCAAAGAAGAAATGCAAGAAAAAGCGAAAAGAGAAATTTAGTACTCGTGAAATTGAAGAGTTAATGGGAGTTCATGGACCACGTTATGAACACAGACGTGAAGCAGTAAGACAAAAATAATAACAATGGAGGAATTTAATATGAATAAACAATTATCATTTAAAATGCCTGTTTTAGATGAAGAAGAGACAAAAAATGAAGTTGAAAAAGTATTTGAGGAGTATCGTATGTATTTATCTCAAATGCCAAGTGACATTTTACCAAAAGTAACTCCATCGTATTCAATTGTTCCTCCATCCGTAACAAATGAATTCAACAGTTCTACAGAAAACATAGCGATTGAAAGGCTACAATATGAAATGGCTAGAGATAAATTTATGAATTGGGTTCATAGAGCTGTAAACAGATTGCCAAAAAGAGAAAGACAGATCATTCATATGTATTATATGGAAGAAGAGAAGGGCTATGATCCGCACATAATGGATGAAGTGAGATTGGGTAGAACTACGTATTATAAAGTGAAAGGGAAAGCTTTATTACGTTTAGCTTTCAGTTTGCGAAAAGAAGTGTATAAACAGAAGGCACAAACTGAAGAGGTAGAAGTAGTATGAACATTGTACAGCCGATAAGAGACAAAGAAATGATTAAAGAACTAAAAGAATATTTCAAGGAACAGAATGAACGTAATTACATTCTGTTTCTTCTTGGTATTAATACAGGATTACGTATTTCAGATATTCTACGCTTGCGAGTACGTGACGTTGAAGGATGGAATATTTTTATTCGTGAAAAGAAAACGAATAAAATTAAAGATGTAAAGATGCCATCTGATTTAAAGAAAGCATTAAGAGATTATACAAAAGGAAAACCAAAGAATGAATTTCTCATCAAAAGTAGGAATGGTAAGAACAAGCCAATTACGAGATCGATGGCATACGTCATATTGAATCAAGCAGCGCAGGAATTTGGATTAGAACGTATTGGGACTCATTCACTTAGAAAGACATATGGGTATCATCATTATAAACAGTTTAAAGATGTAGTTGCTTTACAACAAATGTTAAATCACACAGATCAGAAAGAGACATTAAGATATATAGGAATCCAACAAGATACATTAAATGATTATCAAAGGAAATTTAGAATCTAATTCTTTTATTTTTTTATCACTTATTGAATTAGCTTTAAACTGAAAGTGTCAAATTCATTTTGATGAAATGCCAGAAAGCTTGATAGCTCTAAGAAAAAACAGGATAGGCTAACTCAACACAATCCAGGTTATAGCTAATTCATTTCTTAGGATTAAAGAACATATTTATTCAAAACTATGCGAAAAGAGGCTGAAAAACGATGAAAAAAAGCACAAGAAGTAATGATGGGTTAAATTGCGGTGTAGTCATTTATGATGAAGTGGAACAGAATTTACGAGAAACATTGCGGGCTAATATTGAAGCAAGACGAGAATATTTCACTCCAATTATTAACGGTACAGGAAAGGGCATTCAATTAATAGGAGGTATTAATTGGAGTTCTGGTAAAGATTGGTCAGTCATAGTAAGAAACCCAAGATTGTTAACTGAAGAGAAAGAAAATAAAAAACGCGAACTATTCGTGAACTATCTGCGGACTATTTGCGAACGATTTACGGATACGTTTTGGTTTTTAACATGATATATTTGTATTGTGAGAAGTGGCGGAAAACACAACTCACTATGTTGTTCTTATATTTCTAAACGGTTCGTAATGACGGCACATAAAATCCGAAACCAGCAGATGGTACTGATTGGATGTTACCGTTAATAAGGAGAGCTTTTGCTCTTCTTTGAGCTAACAACATTCTAGGTAGACAGAATTAGGAGAACCTGATAAGTTTTCCGAGGATGTCTGTCGTGGTTGTTAGCTGAAAGAATAATAAAACTTCACATACCGTAATTTAATTGTAAATAATTGATCTTAAAGCATCCATTGGGGTGCTTTTTATTTTGGAGGAGGATGAAAGATGGATAAAGAAAACTTAAGTCTCATTGAACAAACCATTCTTATTAATAAAAGGAGAGAAATTTATAAAGAACTTATAAAGCTTGCTCATTTAATAAAAGATAAGAAACATGACATTAAGTTGATGGCAGGAATGTTCCTTTGTGAAGGTCAGAGTGTGGTGGAAGATTTTCTGATTGATGTTATAACAACAAATGAACTGCCTTCGGATATTGTTTTGTCGAAGGAAACGGAACAGTATTTATTAACAAAAGGAATTAAAGAGTTATTGAAGACACCTCGTGAAATCGATGCGGAAAAGTTAGCTGAAAGAATTCATGAATCGGTGATTGCAAGAGGAGTGAAAGCGAATGAATTTCAATAAGCTCGAAAAAGCAATGATTGTCGCAATAATTCTTAAAGCTCTTCGTAGTAAGAAGAAAATTAAACAATATGTTGGATTAGAAAAGTTACCGGATGTAATTAAAGTGTTAGATGAATTGCAAATGGATACAACGTTTGAAGATAGAGAAGAAGCTATAACAAGTGCAATCAATAAGTTGATGGATGATTTGTTAGAGAAGGATAAGAGGTGAGGTAATGAAAGATGAAGTTAAGTCTCGATTAAAGGAGTTCTATGAATTATATAAAGAATGTGAAGTAATCAGCAATCGGATTCAACATAATTGGGAATCGATAAAGGAACTGGCAAGAGCTTTCATGCAATGTCTTGATTATGAATATGAACCTACAACACCTAAACAAATATACGGATATATTAAACATAGTGTAATGAAGTCACAGGTGTGGGATCGTAAGCCTAGATGCATAAGAGCAAGGACGGTGTGTTAATAATGGACTATATTAAGCTCATTAGAGAAGGTAAGCTTATGAAATTCTATAAGTCTAAAGAGTGGAGAGCACTAAGGCTCAAGGCTCTACAGCGTGATAATCACGAATGTCAAATGTGTAAGTCGAAAGGTAAATATAAGCCTGCTGAGAATGTGCATCATCTTAAAGAGGTGAAGACACATCCATACTTAGCAATGAATTTAGATAACCTACAATGCTTATGCATTCGATGTCACAATGAAGTACATGATCGATTGGATAAAGTCGATAAGAAGGTACCTAAGTTCATTAATGAGGAACGATGGTAGCTATGATTATTGTGGATGGTAGTTGGGCATTCGATACTGACTTAATGATTCAATACGCTGAGAAGGACGAGCGTACGTCATATGAACGCGACATGCTTAATCAGTTCCGAAAGTATTCTTATTGGCGTTACTGTCAGATAAGAGACTGTGTGAACCCAAGGAAGTGCAAGAGACTTAAACTTACTGATGTTAGAAAAAGATTACAAGAAGATGAGAATTTAATATTTACTACAGACGTTCTAAAGATTTCTAGTAAAGAAGTCTTTTTTATTTTGGATTTTATTGAAGGATACTTTGAATTAGTTTCTTAAACAGCCCCCCGGTCAAAAGTTTTTGTTTTTATTTGGAGGACCATTCAACGGGGGGAGGAGATGGGAAAAAATATTTTTTGAGATATCAAATTAAGAGGGGGGGTACATGTGCAAAAACTATCAAAGAAAGCACAAATCAAACAAGATTTATTACAACAATTGGAAAATGCTAATTTGAATGGTATGCACTATGTTGACCTTGTCGACGATTACATAACATTGTTCGATACGAAAAACAAATTAGCGAGAGAAATTAAAAAGAATGGACCAATGATTGAATGGCAGAATAGTGAAAGCCAAAAGGGAATGAAAGCTAATCCAGCTACGAAAGAATTTCGTGAAACCAATAAGCGTATGACGGACTTATTAAAAGTGCTTGGTTTAAAAGAACCTGTATACGATGGAAGTAATGATGACGATGATGTCTAAGCAATCGGCAACATACCATCCATATATCGATGAATATATGAGTATGGTAGAAAGTGGTCAAATCAAATCGTGTAAAGAACAAAAATTATTAATGAAATATGTTCGGAAAATATTAAGTCGAGACGACATCTACTTCAATGCTAAAGCAGCAGAAGATTCTATTAGTGTTCCTGCTAAATATTTTCCGTTTGAATTATTCCTATGGCAAAAGTTTTTAAATGCATTGATGTATGGCGTACGCTTCAAAAAAGATGATCGTATTGTATTTGATGAAGTTTTAATATTGATGGGGCGTGGTGGCGGTAAAACAGGTTATATGGCATATGATTCTTTTTATATGATGACCGGACATCATGGTATTAATAATTACGATATTGATGTAGTTGCAACCAGTGAAGATCAAGCGAAGAGAACATTTACTGATGTATATAATGTTATAAATACGCCATCTTTTAAAGAGAAGTTTAAAAAAATCTTTAAATGGACATTAGAAGAAATTCAACATAAAAAAACAAATTCAGTGATGAATTATAACACTTCCAACTCTCGGACAAAAGACGGTAAACGTACTGGATGTGTAATTTTTGATGAGGCACATGAATACGAAAATTACGATAATATCAATGTTTATACAAGTGGTCAAGGTAAAGTAAGAGGTTCCCGAATCATTTACACCACAACAGATGGACACGTAAGAGGTGGGCCACTTGATGATTTAAAAGAAACAGCAAAATTAATTTTATCTGGCGAGATTGAAGATATTCATTTTTTACCATTCATTTGTAAGTTAGATAGTGAAGATGAGGTCGATGATCCAGCAAATTGGGAGAAAGCGAATCCTTCTTTACCATACAATGATGAGTTAAAAATAAAAATGAAACGGGAATACCAAAAAATGCAACGTAATTCGAAATTGCGAGTCGAATTTATGACAAAGCGTATGAATATCCCGATTTCAAATATCTTAGAAACAGTTTGTACCTGGGATGAATTAGAGCGAACAAATCAATCAATACCAGATTTATCTGGACTTGAATGTATTGGTGCTGTGGATTTCGCACAAGTACGAGATTTTTGTGGAATGGGTCTATTATTTAAAAAAGATAATAAACGATATTGGTTACATCATTCCTTTATTAATCAAGTTGCACTAGATATTCAAGATATAAATATGGATGTTATCCGAGAAGCAGAAGCAAAAGAATTATGTACCATTATTCGAACTGAAAAATCTATTGATCCACACCGGGTTAAAAATTGGTTCTTAGAAATGGCTAAGAAATATAGAATCAAAAAGATTTGTATGGACTCGCACCGTGCAAGTGTATTAGGACCTGTACTTGAAGAAGCGGGTTTTGAAGTTGGAATTGTAAGAAGGGGACATATTACGCATTCAAAATTATCACCACTTGTTGATGATTTATTTATTAATGGAAAGTTAGTATTTGGTGATGACTTATTAATGCGTTGGTATGTATGGAACACTTTCAAGGATAATAAAAACAATGGGAATATCGAATATGCAAAGATTGATCCAGAGAAGCGGAAAACAGATGGTTTTCACGCTTTTTTACATGCTCTTAATTTAGATAGTGAATTGAAAGAATCTAATGTTTTAACAAAAGAGAATGTTAGAAAAATATTTAAATCATTTAATGTGTAAAAGGTGGTGAGTATATGGGATTAAGAGATTGGGTAAGAGGTTTTTTGGAAGCAGGAAGACTCTGACTTTAGATTCATGTTTTTATGAGTTAGGAGTTGACTATTTCTATAAAAAGTTAGCTGTAGAAAGTTGTATTGATTTAATTGCAAATGCTTTAACGAGGTGTGAATTTCAAACCTTTGAAAAAGGGAAAGAAAAACGTGGTGAAAATCATTATTTATTAAATGTGCAACCAAATCAAAATCAAAATGCATCGGAATTTATGCATAGTTTGGTAAATCATCTAATCATGGAAAATGAATGTGTAGTTATTATGCAAAATGAGCAATTGTATATTGCAGATTCTTTTCATGTTAATAAGTTTGCATTAAAAGAAAATATATATAATGACATAACTGTAGGTGAGCTTACTTTTGAAAAATCATTTAATGAATCAGAAGTGTTTCACTTTAAACTCAACGATCGTAATATTATGCAAATTATAGATGGAATGTATAGTAGTTTTGGGAAATTGCTTGCATCTTCAATTGATTATTATAAAAGAAAGAATAATAAACGTTTGTTAATCAAAGGGGATTTTTTAAGGCCGCAAGATCCAGAAACGCAGGCAGCGATTGATGAAATGTTTGAGGGACAGTTAAAAAATTGGTTTAATGCTGATAAAGTAGGTTCAGCTTTTCAATTACAAGATGGCTATACAATTGAAGACATGAGTGATAGTAAAAATGGTGTAGCAAATAACAGTACGAGTCGTGATATTAGTGATTTGATCAATGACATATTTAACTATGTAGCAGTTGCTTTTCATGTCCCTATAGGGATTTTAAAAGGTGATGTAGCGGACATTGAAAAGCAATTGGATTCGTTCTTAGCTTTTTGCATTAATCCAATTGCTGAATTGATCCAAGATGAATTTAACCGAAAGATGTACAGTAAAAAAGAATATATAGACCGCACATATTTAAAGATTGATACAACAAAAATTAAGGTTGTTGATATTACGAAACTAGCAACAGCATTAGATAAGCTCTTTGCAATCGGTGGTTTATCTATTAATGACATTTTAATTATTCTTGGTAGAGAGCCCATTGAAGAAGAATGGGCAAATAAGCGCTTTGTTACAAAGAATTATCAAGAAGCTGATTCTTTGGAGGGAGGTGAAAAGAATGAGACGTTATAAAAATGAACAGTATAATCATCTAGTTAATGTTCAACATGCCTTTAAGGCAGAAGCAAAAGCTGATTCACTGGACATAACGATTTATGGTGATATTGGTGAATCATGGTGGAGTGATTCTACATCAGCGGTTGATATTGAGAAAACATTGAAAGCTACTTCGGCAAATGTTATTAATATCAATCTGAATAGCCCTGGCGGGGATGTATTTGATGGGATCGCGATTTATAACCAACTTAAAAACCATTCGGCTAAAATCGTTATTAACGTAGATGGACTGGCAGCAAGCGCCGCATCTATTATTGCGATGGCAGCAGACGAATTAATTATGAATACAGGTTCTATGTTAATGATTCATGAAGCTTCTACATGGACGTGGGGGACAAAACTAGATATTCGTAAGACATTGAATGCTCTTGAGGGAATTGACAAATCGCTTGCGGATATTTATATGACTCGTTATCAAGGAGAACGTTCAGAAATTGAGACAATGATTGCGAATGAAACATGGTTTACCGCAAATGAGGCAGTAGAAATTGGATTGGCTCATAAGGTAAATGAACAGGTAGAAGATGATGATGATGTGGTAGATCCAGAGGAATTTAAAAATAATGTACTTCAGAAATTCCGAAATAAAAATAAACAGCAGAATGAACCAGTAGTAGCAAGTGCAACTTCAAATTTATTAAGTAAATTCAAGCGCGCGTAAAGCAGTGCTTTTTTTATTGGAAAAAATCAGGAGGTAATAAAATGACGATTAAAAATTTAGATCGAAGTGTAATTGAAAATAAGGAATCGCAAATCACGAATGTAAAAGAAGCGCTTGAAAATGGTGATGCGCAAGCTGTTGCTGAACGTATTGTGGCAAACATGGAAGGAAATATGCAGCATATTCAAGACATGATGAATGGTATTATTAACGAAGCGCAACAAGCAAAAGACGAGAAATGGGATGCTCAAGTATTGGCCGCTCGTGGTGTGCGTGCTTTAACAAATGAAGAACAGAAATTTTACAATGCCGCTATTGAGGTGCAGTCATTTGATGAAGTGACAAAATTAATGCCACCAACAATTTTCGAACGAGTTTTTGAAGACCTTGAAAAAGAGCATCCACTATTATCTTTAATTAATTTCCAAACAACTGGAGCTACTACGCAATGGGTACTACGTAAAGAGGGTGCAAGTGTAGTATTTTGGGGAGATGTTTGTGATAACATCAAGGAAATGACAGACGAAGGATTCTATACAGTAGATCAAGGGATGTTTAAACTAAGTGGATTCCTAGTTGTATGTAAAGCGATGTTTGAATTGGGACCAAGCTGGTTAGATAAATATGTTCGTACATTCATGAAAGAAGTTGTAGCAGAAGAATTAGAAAATGTTGTTGTTAGCGGAACAGGAAAGAAACAACCAATTGGTATGATTAAAGACCTAAAAGGTGCTGTAACGGATGGTATTTATCCAGACAAAGAGCCTGTTGTATTAAAGGATTTTAGCCCAACTACAATTGGTAAAGAGATTTTAGCGCCAACAACTAAAAAAGGGACACGCCGCTATACTGGCGTCACTTTAATCGTGAATCCGTTAGACTATGCAACGAAATTTTTCCCGATTGGTGCAAAACGTAAAGACGATGGTACTTGGACTTATGATAATTTTGGCGTTTCAGGATTAACGATGGTTCAATCACCAGCGGTGCCATTAAATCGAATGATTTCCGGAAAACCTAAAGATTACTTTATGGGTGTTGGTAGTGAGCAAAAATTAGAATCAACTGATGTTCTTCGTATGGTCGAAGATCAACGATTATATCTCATTCGCCAACTTGCGAATGGACGCCCACTGGATCATGATTCATTCACAATATTTGATATTACAGCGCTAGAACCGAAGGAGGGAACTCCAACACCCTAATTCCTCCTCTCCTGTTGAAGAGAGGAATTATTCGGCATTAACGAAGGTAGAGATTCAATCTCTACTAAATCAAAGCGGCATTGAATACAAGGCTAATGCAACGAAAGCGGAATTAATCACTTTATTAGAAGGTGATACGAATGGATAATCTTTTGCAAGAATTAAAAGACGTTCTTAAAATCACATGGAATGAAGAGGATGCTAGTTTAATAAAACTTTTGGAAAAAGGAGAGGCGTATTTGTTGGGTTTAACAAATGCGTCTTTTGATTTTTCAAAGGAGCTAACCCCGAAAGATTTGCTATTAGAGCGTTGCAGGTATGTTTATAACAATGCAGGTGATGAGTTTGAAAAAAATTATAAAAAAGAATTATCCAGGCTTATTTTAGATGTGGCTTTAGGAAAAGTTGGTGTAATCAATGGCTCTAAAATCGTATAGAGAAACTTTAAATGATGGATTTCTACAATACGGATATAAAAAAACAGAGCGTTCAGAAGAGGGAAAAAGAATAGGTGAGAAGTTTCGTGAAGAAGGAAAGCTTGCCTATAAAGTGATGTCTTTACGGGACAGTGATTACAAAATGGTGGGCGTTTTAACAACGGGATTAGACTTAAAAGTTAAAACACTGTATCCACCTTCCTTTAGAAAGATAAATAAAAATAAACTTAAGGTATTAATGGATGGAATCGAATATGACGTGATTAAAGTGGATCATGATTCTAACAAACAATACCTTTTCTTTTATTTGCAGCAGGCGGTGAAATCTCGTGAATGAAAAATCTAAAAAGCTTATGAAGGAGCAGAGAAGTGGTGTTAAAAAAGCTCTTGAAGACGGATTTAAGCTTTTAGTTGTTGAGGATGAACTAGCAGAAGATGAGGAATCACAGTTAACAGAGGAGGGGTACAACTGTTTTATTTTGGAATATGGTGAGTTTCGGCCATCTTCAAATGAGCGTACAATTTCTCAAAGTATATACGTTAGTTATTTATCGGAAAATCAATCGAATTTAGATGAGCAAGTCATTGACATTATTTCGTGGGTTGGCAAGGTGAAAATGGTATCCTTTGTAGTTTCTAAAAGCGATCGCCTTCAAGTGAAAGATACAGATCGTTTTATTGATCGTGTTGTTTTTACATTTAAGAGGGTGATTCCAATTGAGTGCATTTGAGCTTGATTATGAAGCGATTGAAAAGCTTGAAGAAAAAATGCGGTTATTACCAAATAAGATGGAACCTACAATCAATACCATCCTCCACACGGACGGTATACGAATTGCAATAGAAGAGATTACAAAGCTGATTCCGGTATCTCGTTCTAAATGGAGTGTCCGAAATAAGACACATGCCAAAGATAGCAACTGGTCAAAAAGTGAAAAGATGAATTTAGGTTTTAGGATATTGGCCCGTGGTGGAGCAGCCAATAAAAAAGGTTCGTTTGGATATCTAGTTTTCCCAAACGAAGGTAGAGGGTCTCACAATCCTTTAGAGCAAAGATTTGCGGAGCGTGGGATACAAAATGCCAGACCAAGAATTTTAGAAGAACTACATGTAGGTATAGATAAATTATTAGAGGAGGAATTATAAAATGCCTAAAGTGATTGAAGAATTTGATTCCGTATTAATTGCGAATGCAAGTATTCAATTTAAGAAGAAAGGTACGCAAGATCCAGGGACGAAATTTGGATGTATAGGATCAATTGAAGGGGAACCAGAAAACAAGGAAATGAAAAAGGTATGTGGTGGCGTAACGTTGAAAAAGAAATCTAAAACCACGGAACTTAAAGTTACTGTTTCAGCGCATATTCCTGTTAAAGTAGCAAGAGATTATTTTGGTTTTAATACAACTGGATTAAAGCCAGGTGTATGGGCGTTTGGGAGTGCTTCAAAGGGATATGATTTTGTATTTACGGCTGATGTAGTAGATGAGTTTGAAGATGTAGTAAAACTTATTGCGTTTCCAAATTGCTCAAACTCCACTGGTTTTAAATTTGCTATTGCGAATGGTGAAGAAGAATTGGCAATGATGGAATTAGAATTCACAGCCTTACCAGACGACTTAAAGAATTTCTATTATGAAGCGTTTGTGGATGAATTAGCAGATGCAACAGTCGCTCAAAAGTGGCATACACAATTTAATTCAGCTCTTGTTAAAGGAACACCTTCAGCTTAAAGCCCTAGTTTCATACAGGGCTTTTTCTTTTGGGTTTAAATAAGTGAAAAATGAAAGTGGGGAAAGTGCAGATGAAAGTACAAAAAATAACACTAAAAGAAGTCGAATTTGTAGAAGTAGAAGGTGAGTATGAACAACGTTTTATTAATAAACAAAACTATCCGGCATTTTTAACGAATTATGCTTTAAAAAAGGGACAAGAAGAAGGGCTTATTACTAGTTCGATTATTGCTGATATTGTAAAATTTCAAGCTTTAGATGGACTAAGAAACGAAGATAATAAAGACTTATCAGCTTTAGAACAAATCGATCAAACAAGTATTCATAAAGTGATTTATATGTCGTTTAAAGGAGCAAATCCTAAAGAGAAGTTAACATTTGATGATTTCTTACAGAAGTATCATGATTCATTAGCAGAATCTATGGAGCTATATACGAAGCTTGTTGTGGATGTAATTAGTCAAGATCCAAATCAATTTGCCGCAGCACTCAAAAAAAGCACAAATAGCGGCGGTAACGGTGAAAAAAAGTAAAAAATCCAGACATTAAAATTGAATGTGTGGAAGATAAATACGTCTTGTATTGTCTAGTCTCTGGAATAGATCCAGAGACTTTTTGGCATGAGCCAATTTCGTCTGTTGAGCGTATTTACGCAGGGATTACAGCGTTTGAAGCATGGCGTAACAATCCCAAGTAAAGGTAGGTGAGATAATGGCAAGAAATAATTCGGAAATTGAAGTTATATTTAAAGCGCAAAATAAAGATTTTAATGATGCTATGAAGGGCATGAATCAGGAAACTAAAAAACTTCGTCAAGAAATGAAATTACAAGAAGAACAGATGAAGTTAAATGCTACTGATTCAGAAAAACTACAAGCAAAACTTCAAAATCTTTCTCAACAATATGCAGTTGCACAAAGGGCTACGCAAGCAACGGCTGAACATTTACAACGTGCTAAAGAACTGTACGGAGAAAATTCTACTGTTGTAGCAAAGTTGGAATCAAAGTTACGAAGCCAACAAATAACAGAACAACAGTTAGCGAATAGTATTAAACAAACTTCTGAAAGTTTAAAACAGGCAAGAGATGCTGAACAGGAAAGAACAAGTGAAACAGCTAAAGCAGCTCAAAAACTGAAAGAGCTAAAAGGGCAAGAAGAGCAGTTGCAATCTTCGCTTTCTAAGTTGAATGCTCAATACGAGTTACAAAAAGCGACGCTTGGTGAGAATGCTTCAGAAATAGAGAAGTTACGTTTAAAAATAGATAATCTTGGAGAGCAACATACTGTTGCAGCTAGTAAAGTACAAAACTATCAGAAACAGTTAGATCAAGCCAAACAGCAGTATGGTGAAAATGCTAGTGAAATCCAAAGATATGAAACGCAGCTTATACAAGCTCGGACAGCAGAACAGCAGTTGCAGAATCAATTAAGTGCGACAAATAGAAGTTTGCAGGAACAAGAAAACGCTACGAAACAATTAAAGACATTCTTTGATGCGACTGAAACGAGTGTAGCTCATTTTGCAAATGCATTAGGAAATAACCTTACAAACGCAATACGAAACGGTACAGCGACAGCTAGGCAGTTAGAACAAGCGATTCAAATCATTGGTCGTGAAGCATTAGGTTCAGAAGCAGATATTGAGAAATTACAGCGCTCTCTTCGTTCTATAGATGATGGGAACTCATTACAACAAGTTCGAAATGACTTGAGAGACATTTCACGAGAAGCAGAAAGAGCATCGCACAGTTTTAAAGAATTAGATATCGGTTTAGAAAATATTCTTGGTGGATTAATGGCTGGCGGTGGTATTTCAGGAGCCATTGAGCAAGCACTGGATACCTCTAAATTAAAAACAAAAATTGATGTTTCTTTTGAAGTTCCAGCATCCTCTAAAAAATCAGTAGAAGAAGCGGTTCGCGGTTTAGAAGCTTATGGTGTTGATGTGGAAGAAGCACTTGAGGGTACACGTAGACAATGGGCATTAAATCAAACTGTCAGTGATAAAGCTAATGCTTCCATTGTAAAAGGAGCAGGAGCCATTGCAAGTGCTTATGCAGGTATAGATTTTACTGAATTAATTCAAGAAGCGAATGAAATTGGTAATGAATTAGGTATAACTAGTGATACGGCTTTAGGGTTAACGAATCGTCTGTTAAAAATCGGTTTCCCTCCTGAGCAATTGGACATTATCGCTGAATATGGCGGGCAGCTAACACGAGCAGGTTACAATGCTGAAGAAGTACAGGCGATTATGGAAGCTGGTGTTGATACAGGTACCTGGAATATTGATAATCTCTTAGATGGACTAAAAGAAGGTCGTATTAAAGCGGCTGAATTTGGTCAAGGTGTCGACAAGTCTATGAAAGAAGCTCTTGAAGGCACTAAAATTTCGGCTGATCAGTTAGAAAAGTGGGGGAAATCTGTCGCTAAAGGCGGTAAAGAAGGTTCGGCAGCAATGACAGAGATTGCGAAAGCGCTAGTTAGCATTGAAGATGAAACAAAGCGAAACGAGATTGGTGTTAAGCTTTTTGGAACGATGTATGAAGATCAGGGGCAGAATATCACCAATACACTTATTGGCGCTCAAGGTAAAGTTATAGATTTAAACAAGAATCAAGAACAACTAAATGAAATGATTAAGAAAATGGATGCCAGCCCAGCAGTAAAGTTTCAAAAAGCTATGAACGATTTGAAAATGGCACTTGAACCTGTTTTGGGAGTCATTGCTGATGTAATTAGTGCTTTTGCGAGCTTTGTTTCAGAACATCCAGCATTAGCAGCAGCTATAACAACAATTGTAACCGCAATTGGAATCCTTATTGGGGCTGGTATGGCTTTAGGCCCTGTATTTATTACGTTAGCGAGTTATGCAACCTATGCTGGATTAAGTATAGGGGCGGTTTCCGCAACATTTTTTGGTTATACAGCAATTATTATAGGGGTAACCGCCGCAATTGTTGGATTAGTTGTTGGAATAAAACATTTATGGGAAAACAACGAAGGGTTTAGAAATAGCATTACGAATGTAATTGAAAGCGTTCGGATTTTTGGTGAAGTATTAGCTTCGCTAGGTAAATATCTATTTACCACAGCGGTTGAAGGCGATCATATGAACCAATGGGTAGGTTATTTGCCTGAGAGTTTTCAAGCAGCAGCGGAGAAAATAGGTTTGGCTGTTGTTAAAATACGTGAAGCGTGCCTTCATCTTTTTGATGCTATAAAAGCTGTTTTTTCGGGAGATTTTAGCCAGTTAGGTGAAATCTTTAAGATGATTGGCCCTACGATAGCGGGTGCAATTGTAGGAGGGATTCCTGGTGTTCTTATTTCTGTATCTCGTTATTTACCAGCGATTGCAGAGTATTTGAATGCAAACTCAGGAATTATCCTTGAAACTATTACGAATATCTTTACTAATATAGCCAATTTCGTAACAACAGCATTACCACAATTTCTTGAAGCCGGATCACAAATGATTTCAAGCCTTGTGAATGGTTTGGTTGTAGCGGCTCCAATTGTGCTTGAAGCCATTGTTAGCATAATAAATACAATTTCACAGATGATTGCTACCTATCTCCCTATGATTGTTCAAATGGGAATACAAATCATTCAAACTTTAATTTCTGGGATTGTACAAGTCTTACCTACTCTGATAGAAACAGGACTTCAATTGATTCTAACTTTAATAAACGGAATTATGCAGATGCTTCCACAGTTAATCCAAATAGCTGTAACGATTATTCAAACTATTATTAATGGAATTATGTCATTTTTACCCCAGCTAATTGAAATGGGAATAAATTTATTAGTTTCATTGATCACAGGAATCACACAAGCTTTACCTATGATTGCTTTAGCGATTATTACAGTCATTACAACTTTAATTGAAGCCATTACAGCGAATTTACCTATGATAATTGAAGCTGGTGTTAAGGTGTTAACTAGCTTAATAGACGGAATCATTAAAATGCTACCGCAACTTATTGATTTAGCGATAAATCTTATAACCAAAGTGGCGGATACTTTATTAACAAACTTACCTAAAATAATTGAATCCGGTGTAAAGATTTTAATGGCCATTATTGATGGAATCGTACAAGTGTTACCCCAACTTATTAATGCAGCATTAGATTTAATTGTCAAAATAGCATCTACATTAATTGCGAACTTGCCGAAGATACTGGAAGCAGGCGTACAGATTTTGCTTATGTTGATTGCTGGTATTGTAAAAGTTATACCAGATTTAATTGCGGCAGCATTAAAGCTTATCATTACTTTAGCAGGGGAGCTCATTAAGAATTTACCGAAGATACTGGAAGCTGGTGTCCAACTGATCTGGGCATTAATAAAAGGTATTGTCAGTATGGTTGGAAAATTAGGTTCTACAATCGTGACAGATATTGTACCGAAGATTGTCGATACATTAAAGAAGATTGATTTATTCAAGATAGGTAAAGATATTATAAGTGGATTGATAGATGGTCTAGGCAGTATGGCTGGCAAAGTGTTAAATAAGGTGAAATCTATTGGTAACGATATTCTTGACGGCTTTACTTCCTTCTTCGACATCCATAGTCCATCTCGAAAAATGAGGGATCAGGTTGGTAAACAAGTTGGTGCTGGGCTTGCTGTTGGTATGGAGCAATCTGTATCGACGGTTCTTGCAGCGGCTAAAAACTTAGCAACTTCGGTCTATTCCGTATTAGAAAATACGTTAGGTGCGTTCAATAGTTCGGCTATAAACGGAATGATGAATAATAATCCTCTTAGGAGTTATTTTGAAGCAATATTATACGATGGAGATTATCTTAATGATTGGATTACTCATTTGCCAATGGACATGAGGGATGCATTAAAAGCAGTAGGTAAAGAATTAGAAAGTTTCACCATTGATGGAGTAGAAGACGATAGTCCTATTGCCCGTTATATTCGTAGTATATTAGAGGTGGAAACCCATCCCAAGATATACTAAAAGAATTTAAGGAATCCAATAAGTGGCTAGAAATCGGTAAAAAAATAGCTGGTTTCAGGGAACAAATTCTAAAAGACTTTTATAATGCTCCAAACAATAATGCAAACAAAGATAATGCGTTGCAATCCGCTTTCAACAATATTTCAAACATGGTAGATGATACTTTTAAAAAGTTGAATTTATATGGAATAAACAAACAAGATAACATCGCTTCTAATCTGTCGGCATTAGCGACAGGAGCAGTTCAACCGATTGTTCAACAAATTGATAGTGGTCCTGTAGAAATTAATTTTTATAACACAATTAATAATGAACGTGATGTTGATCGCATGTTTGAAAAAGCAAATGATTGGTTTGCTGAGCGTGGCCGTAATGTAAAAATAGGAATAGGGAGGACTTAAATTGCTAGACATAGGTATCGATAATCAGTTAGCAAGTGACTATGGAATATGTATGGTAGAACGCCCTGTTATTCCTACAGCAGAACAGGAAGTAGAATATATTGAAGTGTCGGGTAGACATGGTTCACTTACAAAAAAAGGGGCGTTTAAAGACGTCCCTTTAAAAATAAAGTTCAATATGCTTGAAGAAGAGAATATTAAACCATTAATCAGGCGCATGAAGGCTTGGTTGATGAATGGAAAGAAATTATATTTTACAGATGATGATGTGTATAGGAAAATTAAACATGTTGTAGTAGGTGATATTGTAAATGAAATTGAAGAACACGGTGAATTTGAGGTGGATTTTAAGTTAGATCCCTTTGAATATACAGAAGATGCAAACATAATGTTGAGTACTCCTGGATCTATTCATAATCCGGGTACAATGGAATCGGCTCCAATGTTGTTTGTTGCAGGGAACGGTACATTTCGAATTTTCATTAATGATGTTTCTTTTCAGATTAAAGATGTAAAGGGCTCTGTTGTAATAGATTCAGAATTATTAGAGGCATATAGTGGTACAGTATCAATGAATGATAAAATGATTGGTGATTTTCCAGAATTTCAAATAGGATTAAATAAAATAGAATGGTCAGGAGCTATCCAATTTATTTCAATTCAACCAAGATGGAGATATAAATAATGGTTACTTTATATAAAGCAAATGAAACAGATTTTACGCATAACGGAATTGGTGTTTTAGATAAACATATTTATAGTGCAACTGTTGCGGAAGAACTCAACGGTTTATTTGTTTTTAATTTTAATTATCCTTTATTTGCTCCATATGGAACAAAAATTGACGGGATGAGCATTATAAAAGTTCCTACTCCTGATGGGGATCAGTTATTTCGCGTGGTGACTCCTAAAGTGAGTATGGGAGAAATCAAAGCGGTTTGTTACCATATTTTTTATGATTTAACAGAAAACTTGATTGAAGATATATTTATTCAGCCCACAAATGGTAGTGCAGCTATGGCTAGGTTGTCATCAGGCTGTCAATATAAGCATCCTTTTACTTTTTATTCAGATATAACCAATATATCCACCGCACGTATTGTTCGAAAGAATCCAGTTGAAGCAATGTTGGATACGAGCCAAGATAATTCATTCGTAAATCGATGGGGTGGTGAATTAAAAAGGGATAACTTTGATGTGAAGATGTTGAAAAGCCGAGGAGCTAACCGTGGGGTAGTTATCAGGCATAAAAAAGATTTGTTAGGGTATGAAGGAAGTGTGGACTGGAAAAGCCCTACTACCAGAATTATGCCACAAGGATTTGACGGATTGTTATTACCAGAAAAATATGTAGATAGCCCACTCATTAATAAGTATCCGCATCCAAGAATACGAGTAATTGAGTTTAATCATATAAAAGCAGCTATCGGTAAAAATGCGAATGATGAAGACGCATTACCTCCAGAAGAAGCATATAAAAGGTTACGTCAAGCCGCTAAAGATATGTTTGATATTCAGATGGTAGATCAACCGAAAGCAACTTATAAGGTTGAATTTCAAGAGTTGTCTCAAACAGAGGAGTATAAGGAATATAAAATTCTACAGCGTGTCTGGATGGGGGATATTGTTACAGTTAAACATGAGGAAGACGGTATTGATATTCAAGCAAAAGTTATTGCGTATAAATATGATCCAATTAAAAAGGAGTATATCAATGTAACCATTGGGAACTTTAAAGAATCTTTCACAGACACGGCTGGTAAAGTAGATCAAATTCAACAAGATTTATCAAATATGCCAGGATCTTTACTGGATGCAGCGAAAGAAAATGCAACAAAACTAATTAATTCAGGATTTGGTGGAAATGTTCGTGTATATCCAGACCGAATTCTAATTATGGATACAAAAAATGAAATGACAGCTTCAAAAGTGTGGCAGTGGAACATAAACGGGTTAGGTTATTCATCAAACGGGGTAAATGGTCCGTATGAAATAGCAATGACAAAAGATGGGCGTATTGTTGCAGATTTCATCACTACTGGAGTATTGAACGGAAATTTGATTCGAGGCGGAGAAATAACAGGAACCACTCTTAGAACTGCCAATGATTCCAATTATGTTTCTATTTCCAAGCAATTTATTAGATTAATGGAATCGTATATCACTCGGATTTTCATGGGCTATTATATAAATAATAATAATGTCATGCAACCCACTATTGTATTAGGTGGCAACAATGATATAACAGCCACGCAAGGTGCAGTGTTAGTTTATCAGCTAGATGGTTCTCCGAAGTCAGGGGGAATCGGAATATCGAACGGGTATCAAAATGGTGATCCGACAAGGGTCTATTTTTCAGCATCTCTTGCATTTAATAAAAATGGCCATGCGGAACTAAGTTCGGATCAAAGCTTAGAACTCGAATCAAAAGAATCCTATGCTTCTTTGAAGTGTCAAAATAATCTTTTTCTGGAAAGTAAAGCAGGTGGCGCTTATTTTACTGCAAAAGAAGGGTTTAACTTTCGCCAAAATGGAGATCGAATTGTGGATTTGAAGTTGACACCTGGTGGAGATAGTGACATCGTATTTCAGAACATCTTATTACGGAATAATAGAAATTATGAAAGTACCTATGTGCAAGTGAAAAGTGGTGGAGGAACTTATTTTAACGGTGTTTTAGCAGCAGATTTTAAAGTGTCTTCTAAAAAGAAATATAAAACCAATATACGTGATATTAAATTTGACGCGTTAGAGAAGGTAATGGGGTGGGAGATTAAACAATATAACCTTAAAACAGAAATGGCTCAATTATATGATATGCGTATGAACCGTAAAGAAGGAGATCCACTCCTTACGACAAACGATATTACAACGCACTATGGAGTTGTACTTCCGGATGAATCAAAAGAAAATGGTGTTGGCTTATATGGGATGATTGCTCAGACTGTTAAAGCATTTCAGGAGTATGTAGCCAAAACAGATGCTAGAATCGAAGAATTAGAGCCAATAAAACCTAAAGGAAATATAAAACACAGGAACAAAGTAAAACGTCAAAGAAGACCGCCTAGACGCGTGAAAAGGAATAGTTAGAGAGAGGTGTAGTCATGCGAAATGAGGAAATTATTATAGATTTAGCAGATCCTGTGTTTACCAAAACAATTCGTTCGAGACAAAATGATAAAAATGGATTGAAGATTACTGTATATGTAAGAGAGAAAGGGCAAAATGTTGATTTAACAGGGTATGCAGTGAAGTATGAAGCGATTAATCAAATTGGACTGTTCGTTCGGGATGATGCCCAAATAGTTGACGCAAAGAATGGCGTATTTTCATACACATTGTCCTCGCAAGCTGTTTCCACATCGGATGATTGGACAGCTTATTTTGTTATGGAAAAAAGTACAGAACGAATGAGTACACCAGACATTCGTATTACATTAAGGCGAGATGTAAAAGAAGGTAATATTAAGATAGAAAACTATATTTCTGAGTTTGATAAGGCTCTTGAAATGGTTAAAGGGTATCAAAAGCAAATTGATGAAGCAAATAAACGCATAAATGAATTAACAGCAGCAGTTACAGGGCAAAAGTATCAACTGTGGAAGGTTACAGACGATGATGGAACATCCATTGATCTGGCTGCAAATACAGATTTGAATACAATTGTAAAATCGGGATTCTATGTAGGAAGTCAACTCAAAAATACACCGAATAATTCTGTATACACATGGTTTATATCTGTAGAAACAGCTACAAGTTTAGCATTTGTTCAAAGAGCTACATTGCTAGGGAATTTGAATGAGACATATATTCGATTAAATAACAGTGGTAAGTGGTCTGAGTGGTCTCGTTTGGTATTAGAGAAAGAGATTGTACCTAAAACAGGTGGTTCGTATACGGGGACGGCCTATTTTAATACTGATAATGCTATTGTAATCGGTAGCCGTTCGTATAAAACAGTTCTTCATAAAGGCACACAAGGACAACTTGTTATTGCTCCTTCTACAGAAGAGCAAGGAGATAATTGGGATTGGTCAAAGCGGGTTGAAATCAGGCCAGATGGTACTATCAAACAAGCAACGGATACAGGATGGATTAACCTTCCTACAACTGGTGTAGAGACCATTGCTGATAGGATAATGAAGTACAAGAGAAGTGGGGAGCAGATATCTGTCATTGGATCAGTTAAAAATCCGGCAAATACAACCGTATTTGCAACACTTCCGGTTGGCTTTCGACCTGTGCAAAATATCGCTTTTCCGGCACTGGCATATGGAGCTGTACCAACAGTTTGTGAAGTTACAGTTAAAAGTGATGGTGGAATTTTCGTAAATGGTGTTCAGAGTGGAAATACCATTCATATTGCGATGAGCTTTTTAATTTAAATATTACAGATTAAGCGTGCATAAGCAGGCTTTTTTATTTTGTATAAAATAGGGCTTTGATAAAAAATAGCTTTCATATATTCACAGTAAAAAGGGTTGTCTCATAGTATATAGAGATTGCTTTATTAAGATTTCAAAAAGGATGTGAATGTATGGAAGACGTATATGTAAAAATTGATAGCCTAAAAACAGAGCAAAAAGAAATCATGCGAGATATTCGTAACCTGGAAACTCGTACAACGATAAATGAAAAAGATATTTCTACAATCAATAAGCAATTAGAAAGAATCAGTCTGAATACCACATGGATTTTACGAATTGTTATTGGTACAGTAGTAATGGCAGTTTTAGGATTGTTATTAAAGGGTGGGATTTAAAGCACTAGCATAAACATAATTTTGAAAGGGGGACAAACGTCTCTCTTTTTTATTTTTAGGAGTTGATTAGTGTGAAACGAATAGTAAACCAAGCAATTTATGAAAAGTATGTTAGCCAAGAAAATAAAAACCTAGTCAAAGATTTTCTCATTGAAAAGAAAGCACAAGGAAAAGCGGCAAGCACTTTACAGCAATATAATTGGGATTTACGAATTATTTTGTTTCTAATACATGAACACTTCGAAAATAAAAAACTTATTGATTTAACACGTAAAGATATTCGGAATTTATCTATTATCTTTCAAGAGATGGGAATGTCAAACGCACGTGTGAATGGATTGATGAGTGCATTACGTTCAGCTCTTGAGTTTTGCGCAGACGATGATGACTATAATTATGAATTCAATGTAGGTTCAAGGGTACGTGGTTTACCTAAGAATCCAATTAGAGAAATTACATTTATTACTGAGGACCAAATTAATTGGTTGATCGACGAATTAATTGAACAAGAAAAATATATGTTAGCAACGTATTTAGCTCTTTCTTATTACAGTGCAGCTAGAAAGAACGAGGTTTACCAGGTTCAGAAAGAAGGGTTAACAGAGCACTATTATACAAATGTGGTACGAGGAAAACGTGGTAAGAAGTTTAGATTATATTACAATCACCGGGTGCAGAAATGCATTCGTTTATATATAAATCAGCGAGGTAAGGATACTATCCCAGATTTGTTTGTGCGTGTTTATAAGAATGGTGAGAGAAAAAGATTGAACAAGAGTGTATTTAATTATTGGTGCGAAATATTTGCTAAGATGCTGAATGAAAAGGAAGGAAAGGAATTTAAAATTAATCCTCATTGTTTCCGTCATAGCAGATTAGATAATTTGAAAGTACAAGGAATACCGCTTGAAAAACTAAAATCACTTGCTAACCATTCTGATATTTCCACAACTGAATCTTATTTAAAAGATAGAAGTGAGGAAGATATTGCAGAGATATTTGGAATGGACCCAAGTTACTTTGCAGCTTAAAAAGGAGAGGGAAATATGGATCGTATTGATGTATTATTGAAAACATTTATAGCTACGTTTGGTGGCTTCTGTGGGTATTTCTTGGGAGGATGGGATGCGACATTGAAAGTCTTAGTGACGATGGCAGTTATTGATTATTTAACTGGCATGATTGCAGCAGGTTATAACGGAGAGTTAAAAAGTAAAGTTGGTTTCAAAGGCATCGCCAAAAAGGTGGTGCTTTTTATTTTGGTCGGTGCGGCCGCCCAGCTCGATACAGTACTTGGGAGTAACAATGCAATTCGTGAAGCGACAATCTTCTTCTTCATGGGTAATGAATTGCTTTCACTTTTAGAAAACGCTGGACGAATGGGTATCCCACTTCCACAACCATTAACAAATGCAGTTGAAATTTTAGGTGGCAAACAAAAACAAGAAGAGAAAAAAGGAGATGTTCAATAATGGGTTACACTGTAGATATTTCAAAATGGAATGGTGATATTAATTGGCCTGTGGCAAAACAATACATTGATTTCATCATCGCTCGTGTACAAGATGGTTCAAATTATGCAGATCCATTATATAAGGGATATGTACAATCCATGAAACAACATGGCATTCCTTTTGGCAACTATGCATTCTGTCGTTTCGTTTCTGAGAATGACGCACGTGTAGAAGCTCGAGATTTCTGGAATCGCGGAGATAAGAATTCGACAGTCTGGGTGGCTGATGTAGAAGTGAAAACAATGGATGATATGCGAGCAGGTACACAGGCTTTTATCGATGAATTACGTAGATTAGGTGCTAAGAAAGTTGGTTTATATGTTGGTCATCATATGTATGCACCATTCGGAATGGCAAATGTAAAATCTGACTTTGTATGGATTCCTCGTTATGGCGGGAATAGACCAGCTTATCCATGTGATATCTGGCAGTACACTGAAACAGGAAATGTACCTGGTATTGGAAAGTGTGATTTGAATGAATTAATTGGAAACAAGTCGTTAGATTGGTTTACAAATAAATCGTATAAAGAAGAAGGAGTGGAGATTATCGTGAACAAACATAATAAGGTGGTTACTTATGAATTTGGTGTAAATTTAGTTCCTGAAATGATTCAAATGATGGATAAGCTTGGATACACTTCAAAAATTGTTTCTCGTGGAGATCGTCAAGGGCTTGTTTATTTTGAGTCGGATTATCGTCAAGGCAGCGATTTAGATAAAGCGACAGCATGGTTAGATGCTAAAGGATTAAAGTATTACTATACAAAAGAATAATTTTGTAAACAAAAAGGGCCATCATTTGATGGCCCTTTTTTATGTTATTAAAATTTACTTTTAGATAATGAACGCAGTATAGGCCTTAAAATTTTCCCGAATATGCGATAGACATTGAAAATAGAGCGAATTATTTTCATAGAGTAGTTGTACACCTACTTTTTTATTTTTTAATATTCTGCTTGTAAGATGAAATTATCTTTGATACTTCCTTTATATGTATATCGTATTCCGTTATTCTTAAATGATTTTAAATGGTCCTTACTAAATACTTTTTCGTCATTAATACCAAGTTTTTGTTTAATTAGATTACGGTCACCAAAACTTAAGGAATCGTCCATTGTTCCTATTAATAATAAGAAAGCAAATTTAAAATCTTCTATTTCAGTAAAATAAACATTTGGAGTCATCGCTAATGACGCTTTTTTTATGTTTTTATTTTTATCGGTTTCCAAGAAAATTATGATGTCTGGAGATAGATTAATAGAGGTTTTTCCATCTTCTAAGATATTTGTTGAGGAAACCTTTAATTTTGTTTTCTCTCCCATTTCCTCTAATGCATCATTTACTCGTTTTGTGTATGTATCTACTGTTAATCCTGTATTTTCATCTTTTTTCTTTTTAGTGTTCTTTTCTAATGCTTCTGTTTTCTTTTTTTCTTCTTTTTCTTTCTTTAAACGTTCTTTTTCTTCAGCTAAAGATTTTTTCTTATCTTCTTTTTCCTCCGAACTTCGTTGTTCCGATTCTTGTTTAGGTTTAGATTCAACAGTACTTACTTGTGTGGTTTCTTTCTTAGTATCACTATTATTCCCTCCAATTCCAGCGGTAACAATAATCACGGTAATTACCCAAAACCACCATTTTTTATAAAAAGGTTTCTTCATGTTAATCCCTCCTAAAATTAAGTAAATCATACCAATTAATGTAACATTTTAGAAGGGTTATTTTTTATCACTATACGTGCATGTTTTTTAATCTTCTTCAAACCAAATGTCCTCTATATGTAATTCGAGCACTTTGGAAATACGATATGCAACAGGCAGTGTAGGCGTAGCTCCTTTAATTAAGTTTGTCATAGTTGAATTTGAAATTGATGCTTTCTTTGCAATAAAGCTATACTTGAAACCTTTGCTATCTAAAATTTCTTTTAAACGACTTCGCATAATATTTTTATCCTCCTTACAAAAAAGTACTAGGTCTTTCTTTTATTTTTTCGCTTGGACAGGCAAAATCCTTCTTTCTAGTTCATATACCTATATCAAGACCACGAGGAATACCAAGTGGAACTAAGGACATCAAGAGGGGAGAGGATTACATGCGTTGGCAGTATAACCACTTGAATACAACTCCATATTTACATCCTTCAAAAGAATTACGGTCTATGTACAATGAATCAAGATCCAGATCAGAAACAGAATCAATTATGAATCACATGAAAAATCATGAAGTGTTTAATAACAAGGAGTATAAAAGATATTTCAGTTTATCCCAGGTTATTGAAGAGGATCTATACGGTGAGGAAGAAGATGTTTTAAATTGGGAAATCCTAATGGATTGTTATGATGTCGTCCTTACGGGAAAAGGCATTGTATTTCGCGAAAAGGAAGAGGAGGAATAATCATGACTCTTGCAGGAGAAGCAGTAATTATTTGGACGGCAACAGGTTTGTCAGTAATTACGATGAATGTAGCAGAGAAAATGGGGAAGAACGTTCCACATTGGCTTCCACGTATTACTTTGTATACAACGCTTACAGGCTCGTTTTTATACCTTCTACGTTATGTGCTAATGGTGTTTCTATGAAGGAATACAACATGGAAGGTCAGGACAATAAGAAGGATATAAGGAAATGCTTGTCTCGTTATATTCCAAAAGAGTGCAATGATATCTTTATAGGATATTTAAGGGGGAAATGTTTATGTTGGAGTTACTATTGATTCCCGCAGTAGCATTAACTTATGGATTAGTAAGTGATAAGTTCAAACGAAAAGATGATGATAAAAAGAAAATCCAAGTCTTTTTTGAGGTGAGTGGGATCGCTATTAAAAGGGACGATAAGTTGCATTATCCTACGTTTCAAAAACAAATTGATGATGATCGCAGCACAACATATATTTATACTTTACCTGTAGGTATGCCCAGCAAAATTATTCAAAAGGTTGAGGACGTTGTGAGCGAAGGATTAAACAAACCTGTTCGAATCCATTATGATAATTATAAATTAAGCATTCGAGTATTTCATAAAGACATACCTAATAAGTGGAGATGGTCCGAAACATTAGTCGAACAAGGAAAATGGCTTGTACCTATAGGGCAAAGCTTAGAAGAATTAATTTATCATGATTTTGATAAAACTCCACACATGACTTTAGGTGGTTTAACACGTATGGGGAAAACTGTATTTTTAAAGAATGTAATGACATCTCTTATTACAGCACAATCAGACCATACGCATTTATACATTGTTGATTTAAAAGGCGGATTAGAATTCGGGCCATATCAAAATTTAAAGCAAGTTGAATCTATAGCAGAAAAGCCGATTCAAGCATTTCAAGTATTAAATACAATTCTTGAAAAGATGGAAGAAAAAATGTGCTTTATGAAGGAAAAGCACTATACAAACGTTGTGGAAACAAATATAAAAGAACGACATTTTGTCATAGTTGATGAAGGTGCTGAACTTTGCCCGGATAAAAGTATGAGTAAAGAGCAGCAAAAGTTATTAATTGCTTGTCAGAGAATGCTTTCTTATATAGCGAGGATTGGCGGGGCGCTTGGATTCAGGTTGATTTTTTGTACACAATATCCGACTGGAGATACATTACCACGACAAGTTAAGCAAAATTCAGATGCGAAGCTTGGATTTAGATTATCGACACAAACAGCTTCTCAAGTAGTTATAGATGAATGTGGATTGGAATCGATTAAAAGTATACCTGGACGCGCTTTGTTTAAAACGGATAGATTAACAGAAATTCAAGTACCTTATATTTCTAATGAAACGATGTGGAATGTACTAAAACAATATGAGGTGGAGAAACATGAACATACAAACACACATCAAATTGAATCGTCAGATGACGATTCTGACCTCGATTAGAAGGCTGAAATTTGCTACACGTAGGCATTTAATGGCTATACATGATTTAGGTGGCATAAGAAATGCAAACCGTATATTAAAGGATTTAAGCGTATTTGTTAACAGTACGGTGTACAAAAAAGAATATGTATATTACTTAAATAAAAAAGGGCGTGCGCTATTCGATGATACAGAAAAAATAGTACCAACAATTCGATTAGCACACAGCCTTATGAGAAATGAAGCGTGGCTCTACCTGTTTTGTCCGGATGACTGGCAGATAGAGACACCTATACGATATAAAATAGATGATAAAAAGAAGACAATTATTCCAGATGTGAAATTCCGAGATGAAGAAGGGGTCTTAAATGCTGTTGAAATAGATCGCACTCAAATGATGAACGTAAACAGTGAGAAAATGAATAGGTATGGTGAATTTACTATTTATTATAAGGAGAAGTATAATGGTAAGGTGCCAATTGTTCATTTTTTTACATTAACGGAATATAGACAAAAAACGTTAGAACAGTTTGCAATGAAGAATGGAGTTTATGCAAGAGTGTGTGTTGTCCCAGAGTTCCAATAAAAAAGTGCTAACAAGTTTGCAAACGAACTTGCTAACACTTATACGGAATAAACATAAAATATCGCTGATATATCACTTGGAAAAAAGTTAATAATTAAGCACTTATAATAAACTACTATTTATTATAAGATAAAACATAAAACTTACTGTATTATTACTTTTTTCAATATTATTTGCAGTAGGAAATGTATTTGCTTTAAAGAAACATCGCAAAATATAATAATGACAAAAAGGAGCTTTATAAATGCAGAAGGATTGGCTGGAGGAATTAATAGCTGCAACTAATACGGATAAACGAAATGAACGTCAAATGCGAATATTAGAGGCGGCTGTTGATATGTTTGGAGAAAAAGGATACGCTTCAACTTCAACAAGTGAAATTGCAAAACGGGCTGGTGTAGCGGAAGGAACAATCTTCCGCTACTATAAGACGAAAAAAGATTTATTACTAGCGGTCGTAATGCCAACTTTAACTAAGTTCGCTGCACCATTTTTCGTACAAACCTTTGCAAAAGAAATATTTAAATCGGAGTATGAATCGTACGAAGGACTTTTAAGGGTTGTAATTCATAATAGATTTAAATTTGCTCAAAAACACTTCCCTATGATAAAAATATTAATTCAAGAAGTACCATTTCAACCAGAACTGAAAAATGAAATACAACAATTAATAGAAACAGAACTGTTTTCACATTTCAAAAAATTGATTGTGAAATTTCAAGAAGAAGGGGAAATTATTGAGATACCGTCATCTTCCGTACTACGTCTTACTTTATCAGCTGTATTAGGATTACTCGTAACAAGATTTTTATTATTGCCTGAAGAAAAGTGGGATGATGAAATGGAAATTGAAAATACGATTCAATTTATATTGTACGGATTAACGCCACGGAGGTAATGAAATGCGACAATTTGCAAAACCAACAATCGTTGTAAGTAAATGTTTAGAATTTGATGCCTGTCGATATAATGGAGAGATGATTCCAGATGTAACAATACGAAATTTGCAGCCATTTGTTACATTTATACCTGTTTGTCCAGAAGTCGAGATTGGATTGGGGACCCCTCGTGAAACGATACGAATTGTAGAAGAAAATGGTGAGAATAGACTTGTACAACCGTCGACACGAGAAGATGTAACTGAAAAAATGGAGCAGTTTTCAAATGACTTTTTACAAACGATATCGGATGCGGATGGTTTTATTTTAAAGAATCGTTCACCAAGTTGCGGTACGCGTGATGTGAAAATTTATTCTGGTTTTGAAAAAGCGCCAGCAAAAGGAAAAGGATCGGGCTTATTTGGCGGAGCAGTAGTAAAAAAATTTTCGCATCTTCCTATTGAAGAGGAAGGCAGATTGTCGAATTTTATTATTAGAGAGCATTTCTTTACAAGGCTATTTACAATCGCATATTACAAAATGATTAAACATAATAAAAATATGAAAGACCTTGTATCGTTTCAGTCGGACAATAAATATTTATTTATGGCATATAATCAGGTGAAACAAAAGGAATTAGGGCGTATAATTGCAAATCACAAAAATGAAAAGATTGAAGTGGTATTTGAAAACTATGAGAAGACTTTATATGAATTATTTATGCGCACACCTCGCTATACATCGAATGTAAATGTATGTGAGCACATTTTTGGATATTTTAAAACAAAGCTAAAAAAACAAGAAAAAGATCATTTTATAGAATTGTTGCAAAAGTATTCGGAAAAGAAAATACCACTTAGTAGTTTACTCACAATTTTAAAATCATGGGCCATTCGATTTGATGAAAAGTATTTATTAAGACAAACATATTTCGAACCATACCCAGAAGCATTAGTAGAAATTTCTGATTCTGGAAAAGGTAGAGATTATTAAACAATAAATTACATAATTCGACACAAAACCTCCTATGTTGTTGTAGAACAATGTAGGAATTTTTTTGTGCATTAGTACAGAATCTGTTTTAAAATTAAGTTATGACAGAATTATAACAATTGTCTAACTAATATTCTTGTCTTTTAAGTTGTTATGTTTGTAGTAGAAACTCGCACGCTGTCGAAACTCAATATTCGATAAGGGGTGTGTAGCGGAATGGAATTTACTCTAACTCGCGAAAAACAAATGATTAAAGAAATGGTACGTGACTTTGCTGAAAAGGAAATCGCACCGAAAGCTGTATATTATGACAAAACTGCAGAGTTTCCATATGAAACATTTCAAAAAATGGGCGAACTAGGATTACTAGGCATCCCATTCCCAGAAGAGTATGGAGGTTCAGGTGGCGATACGGTATCGTACGCATTAGCAGTTGAAGAAATTGGTCGTGCTTGTGGTGGCACTGGTTTAAGCTATGCTGCAACAATTTCATTAGGTGCTTCTCCAATTTATTATTTCGGTACAGAAGAACAAAAACAAAAGTATTTAGTCCCAATGGCGTCAGGTAAAACATTAGGTGCCTTCGGATTAACGGAGCCGAATGCTGGATCAGATGCAGGTGGTACTCAAACGAAAGCGGTATTAGATGGCGATGAGTATGTAATCAGTGGTGAGAAGTGTTGGATTACAAACGCAGAGTATGCAAATACCATTATTGTAACCGCTGTCAATGGTATTGAAGAGAATGGTAGAAAACGCATTTCAGCATTTATCGTACCTACTACTAGTGAAGGATTAACAATCTCAAGTCCTTACGATAAGATGGGTGTTCGTGCTTCTAATACATGTGAAATCGTACTTGATGGTGTACGTGTACCGAAAGAAAATATTCTTGGTGATGTAAATAAAGGTTTTAAACAATTTTTATATACACTTGATGGAGGACGTATTTCAATCGCAGCATTGGCAGTTGGTATTGCGCAATCAGCTTTTGAACGTGCATTGCAATATGCGAAAGAACGTCAACAATTTGGAAAGTCAATTTCTAATTTCCAAGCGATTCAATTTAAATTAGCTGATATGGCGACTGAAGTAGAGTTAGCTCGTAATTTAGTACATAAAGCAGCTTGGTTAAAAGATAACGATAAACCTTTCGGCAAAGAAGCGGCAATGGCAAAACTATTTGCATCGGAAGCGGCAAGCCGTATTGCGAATCAAGCAGTACAGATTCATGGTGGATATGGCTATATGCGTGAATATGAAGTTGAACGACATATTCGTGATGCGAAACTATTAGAAATTGGTGAAGGAACTTCTGAAATTCAACGTCTCGTAATTGCTAGACATTTAGGATGTAGATAAAAGGGAGGAATCACTATGTTTCAAAAAATATTAATTGCGAATCGCGGAGAAATCGCTGTTCGTATTATGAAAACTTGTCAAAAACTTGGCATTCGCACTGTTGCTATTTATTCTGAAGCAGATGAAAATGCCCTGCATGTGAAAATGGCAAATGAAGCTTACTTAGTAGGTGGACCGCGTGTTCAAGAGAGTTATTTAAACCTTGAAAAAATTATTGAAATAGCTAAGAAGACAAATGCAGAAGCAATTCATCCGGGTTATGGTTTATTATCAGAGAATCCGTCTTTTCCGGTTCGTTGCAAAGAAGAAGGAATTGTATTTATCGGTCCTTCAGAAGAAATCATTACGAAGATGGGAAGTAAAATCGAATCACGTATCGCAATGCAAGCAGCAGATGTCCCAGTAGTCCCAGGTATTACTACAAATATTGAAACTGCTGAAGAAGCAATTGAAATTGCAAAACAAATTGGTTATCCATTAATGCTTAAGGCATCCGCAGGCGGCGGAGGCATTGGTATGCAGTTGATGGAAACTGAGCAAACGCTCACCAAAGCATTTGAAAGTAATAAAACAAGAGCGCAAAACTTCTTCGGTAACGGAGAAATGTATTTAGAGCGATATATAGCAGACGCGCATCATATTGAAATTCAGCTATTAGCAGATACACATGGTAACACAGTGTATTTATGGGAGCGTGAATGTTCGGTGCAGCGCCGAAATCAAAAAGTAATCGAAGAAGCACCTTCACCATTTTTAGATGAAGGTACACGAAAAGCGATGGGAGAAGTTGCTGTACAAGCTGCCAAAGCACTTGGCTATACAAATGCAGGTACAGTTGAGTTTCTTGTAGATGATCAGAAGAACTTCTATTTCTTAGAGATGAATACGAGATTACAAGTAGAGCATCCAGTGACAGAAGAAATTACGGGATTAGACCTTGTAGAACAGCAACTCCTTATCGCAAGTGGAGGGAAACTATCATTTACTCAGGATGATGTAAAACGTAGTGGTCATGCCATTGAAGCTCGTATTTATGCAGAGGATCCGAAAACATTCTTCCCGTCACCTGGGAAAATTACAGATTTAACATTACCGTCAAATGTACGGATCGATCACTTCTTAGAAAATCATGTAACGATTACACCTTTCTATGATCCGATGATTGCGAAAGTTATTGCACATGGCGAGACTCGTGAAGAAGCAATTTCGAAATTACATGATGCTCTAGAAGAATTAAAAGTAGAAGGTATTAAAACGAACACACCAATGCTACTGCAAGTTTTGGAAGACGAAGTGTTCAAAGAGGGTATTTATACAACGGGTTTTGTAACAAAACAACTCGTTAAAAAATAATATTTAACAATATTAAGGGGGAAAAATGATGACGAAAGTATACGCATCGATGGCAGGAAACGTTTGGAAGATTGTTGTAGGAGTAGGAGATACAGTAGAGGAAGAGCAGGATGTCGTCATTTTAGAATCTATGAAAATGGAAATTCCAATCATTTCAGAAGAAGCCGGCACAGTTATGAAAATTAATGTGCAAGAAGGCGATTTTGTAAATGAAGGAGATGTATTATTAGAAATTGAATAGGGAGATATAGGGGGAAGCGAATTGAAACTACCTAATTTTGCTGTCATTAAAGAAGTAGGACCACGTGATGGTTTACAAAATGAAAAAAAGATTGTTGGCACAAAAGATAAAGTAAAATGGATTCAACTACTTACAGAAGCAGGATTGTCGTATGTTGAAGTTTCCTCATTCGTTCACCCAAAATGGGTCCCAGCATTAGCGGATGCAAATGATGTGTTTTCTGAGCTGAAAAGGGATCCAAATGTTACATATGCTGCGCTTGTTCCGAATCAAAATGGTTTGGAACGAGCTTTTTTGCAAAATGTAGATGAGGTGAATGTTTTTTTATCAGCAAGTGAATCTCATAATAAAAGTAATATTAATAAATCGATTAAAGAAGCATTAGTTGTAATCGAAGATATAACAAAACAGGCATTATTCGAAGGGAAAAAGGTAAGAGGCTATGTTTCTACTGTATTTGGATGTCCTTATGAAGGGGATATAAGTCTCGCAGCAGTTGACGAATTATGTAATCAACTATTTTCATACGGCATTTATGAAGTTTCTCTTGGGGATACAATCGGTGTAGCGAATCCATTACAAGTAGAACAAGTATTAGAACACCTATTAAAGAAGTATGATGCTTCGCAGTTTGCAATGCATTTTCATAATACGTATGGAATGGCTCTAGCGAATGTAGTTAAATCATTAGAATACGGTATTACAACATTTGATAGTTCTTGTGGTGGACTCGGGGGCTGCCCTTATGCACCAGGAGCATCAGGTAATGTTGCTACTGATGACCTAGTACATATGCTCCATAAATTAGGAGTCCAAACGAATATAGACGAAGAAAAGTTATTGAGAGCTAGTCAATTTATTCAAAGTAAGTTAAATATCCAATTACCGAGTCATGTGTATAGAGCGCTTCAACATAAAACGATAAGTAGGTGAGTAGATGCTACAATTACAAAACATTTCCGTTGATTACGTAACACCTCACGTAGTAAAGATTTCGTTAAATCGTGCAAGACAAGCAAACTCATTATCTTTGGCATTATTAGATGAATTACAAACTATATTAACTCAAATAAGTGAAGATTCAAACGCGCGTGTAGTTATTTTGACTGGTGCTGGTGAAAAAGCATTTTGTGCTGGTGCAGATTTAAAAGAGCGTGCCGATATGAATGAAGAACAAGTTCGCCATGCTGTTAGTATGATTCGCACTACTATGGAAATGGTTGAACAATTACCACAGCCAGTTATCGCGGCTATAAATGGAATCGCCCTTGGTGGTGGTACAGAATTAAGTTTAGCTTGTGATTTTAGAATTGCGGCTGAATCTGCAAGTCTTGGTCTTACTGAAACGACTCTTGCAATAATACCAGGAGCAGGTGGTACGCAGCGTTTGCCAAGATTAATTGGTGTTGGTAGAGCGAAAGAATTAATTTATACAGGAAGACGTATTTCGGCGCAAGAAGCAAAAGAATATGGTCTAGTAGAATTTGTTGTACCATCTCAGTTACTTGAAGAAAAAGCGATTGAAATAGCAGAAAGAATTGCTAGTAATGGCCCTATTGCTGTTCGATTAGCAAAAGAAGCGATTTCAAACGGTATTCAAGTTGATTTACATACCGGATTACAAATGGAAAAACAAGCGTATGAGGGTGTAATCCATACGAAAGATAGATTAGAAGGATTACAAGCATTCAAGGAAAAACGCACACCAACGTATAAGGGGGAGTAAATATGTTAGATCAAAAACAACAATCGAATACATTTGAAGAACGAGTTGAAACGATTAAACAAGGCGGGGCACCGAAATATCATGAACAAAATAAAGCAAAAGGAAAATTATTTGTTCGAGATCGTTTAGCGCTTCTATTTGATAATGGCGAATATGTAGAAGATGCATTATTTGCTAACTGTGAACAAACAGGCTTACCTGCGGACGGCGTTGTAACGGCAACGGGTAAAATACATGGTCGTACTGCGTGTGTAATGGCCAATGATTCTACTGTAAAAGCAGGATCATGGGGATCACGCACAGTTGAAAAGATTTTACGTATTCAAGAAACAGCTGAAAAATTACGTGTTCCGTTATTTTATTTAGTCGACTCTGCCGGAGCGCGTATTACAGATCAAGTAGAAATGTTCCCAGGGCGCCGCGGTGCAGGAAGAATCTTCTATAATCAAGTGAAATTATCAGGTAAAGTTCCTCAAGTATGCTTATTATTTGGACCTTCTGCAGCTGGTGGTGCGTATATTCCAGCCTTTTGTGACGTTGTAATGATGGTAGAAGGAAACGCATCTATGTATTTAGGATCTCCTCGTATGGCTGAGATGGTTATCGGTGAGAAGGTAACTTTAGAAGAAATGGGCGGAGCTCGTATGCATTGCTCTGTATCAGGATGCGGAGATGTTTTATGTAAGACAGAAGAAGATGCGATTACGCAAGCAAGACAATACATTTCATATTTTCCAAACAACTACTTAGAAAAGACTCCATTGGTTACACCTCAAGAACCGAAACAATTCGATAAAACGTTAGAACAAATCATTCCAGAAAATCAAAATGCTCCTTTCAATATGAAAGATCTCATTAATAGAGTTATTGATGAAGGTTCATTCTATGAAGTGAAAAAATTATTTGCTCAAGAGCTAATTACAGGCTTAGCACGTATTGATGGTAAGCCAGTTGGTATTATTGCAAATCAGCCGCGTATGAAGGGCGGCGTATTATTCCACGATTCAGCTGATAAAGCTGCTAAGTTTATTAATTTATGCGATGCATATCATATTCCATTATTATTCCTTGCGGACGTACCAGGATTTATGATTGGTACAAAAGTAGAGCGTGCTGGTATTATTCGCCACGGTGCAAAAATGATTTCTGCAATGAGTGAAGCAACTGTACCGAAGATTTCTATCGTTGTTCGTAAAGCATATGGCGCTGGTTTATATGCGATGGCAGGTCCAGCATTTGAACCAGATTGCTGCCTGGCATTACCGACAGCCTCTATTGCGGTAATGGGTCCAGAAGCTGCGGTCAATGCTGTATATGCAAATAAAATTGCAGCTTTACCAGAAGAAGAGCGTGCTAGCTTCATTGCTGAAAAACGTGAAGAGTATAAGAAAGATATTGATATTTATCATTTAGCATCAGAGATGGTGATTGATGGTATTGTTCATCCAAACAATTTACGTGAAGAGTTAAAAGGACGTTTCGAAATGTATATGAGTAAATATCAAGTATTCACGGATCGTAAACATCCTGTATATCCAGTTTAAAAGCCCTATTTAGGGCTTTCTTGCTCAAAAAGTTAAGGAGGGGAAAACATTGAAACAAGCAGTTTGGTTTCCAACAGAAGAGTACAAGGAAAAAACACGTTTATATAGTTGGATGAAATCATTGGGATATGAAGACTATGAAACTTTTTATAATAAATCTATTGAGGAAACAGCATGGTTTTGGGGAGAGGCAGAAGAAGCAGTTGGCTATCAATGGATGAAACCTTATACAGAAGTGTTAGATTTAGAAAATGGTACACCGTTTGCACAGTGGTATAATGGCGGAACATGTAACGTTGTAGAATCAGCTTTATCCCGCTGGCTTGCGGATGAAGAGACAAGAATACAGCCAGCACTTCAGTACGAAGGAGAAAATGGAACTTCAAAATCATTTACATATGAAGAGCTTGATAACTGGGTAAGCCGTGTTGCCAGTGGTTTGAAACACGCGGGTATTGAGAAAGGTGACCGTGTAACAATTTATATGCCGATGATTCCAGAAACAGTTGTTGCGATGCTAGCTATAATGAAAATCGGAGCAATTATTTCACCAATATTCTCAGGCTTTGCGTCTGATGCAGTTATGACACGTGTGCAAGCGGCAGGTTCAAAAATGATTATTACCGCAGATGGATTTTCACGCCGCGGAAAAATTGTTTCTTTAAAAGATGAAGTAGATAAAGCTTGTGAACATTGCCCAACTGTTGAAAAAGTGGTAATCGTTCGTCATGCAGGAAATGATTTTACACCACATAACTATGACTTTTCCTGGAGTACGCTAGAAAAAGAAAAACCATTTATACATGCCGAAGAAATGCAAAGTGATGATCCATTAATGCTCATTTATACATCAGGAACGACTGGTAAGCCGAAAGGAACAGTACACACGCATGCAGGATTTCCTTTGAAAGCAGCTTTTGATGCAGGATTCGGAATGAATATTAAACAAGGTGATCGTGTATTATGGGTAACTGATATGGGCTGGATGATGGGGCCATTTCTATTATTCGGTTCACTCATTAATGGAGCAACGATGGTTATGTACGAAGGTGTTCCAGACTTCCCAGAAGCAGACCGGTTATGGGAGACAGTTGATAAATATGAAATTACTCATCTAGGTATTTCACCAACGTTAATACGAGCATTAATGGCAAAAGGTGATGAGTATGTCAATAAACATTCTTTAAAGAGTTTGGAAGTATTCGCATCAACAGGAGAACCTTGGAATCCTGATCCATGGATGTGGCTGTTTGAAACAGTTGGAAAAGGAAATGTCCCAATCTGTAACTACTCAGGTGGAACTGAAATCTCTGGTGGGATTTTCGGTAATGTTCTTATTAAGCCAATCGCACCGATTAGTTTTAACGCATCTTTACCAGGAATGGCAGCTGTCGTACTGGATGATCAAGGTAAACCAATTCGAGATGAAGTCGGAGAATTATGCTTAGAGAAACCTTGGGTAGGTATGACGAAAAGCTTCTGGGAAGATGATGAACGTTACGTAAACACATATTGGTCGCGTTTTGAAAATAAATGGGTCCACGGTGACTGGGTCATTTATGATGGTGAACAATATATCATCACAGGGCGTTCAGACGATACGTTAAATATTGCAGGTAAACGTATTGGACCTGCTGAATATGAATCTATTCTTGTGAAACATAATGATGTAATCGAAGCTGCTGCAATTGGTGTACCTGACGAAGTAAAAGGTGAAGTTTGTCATTGTTTTGTAGTATTAAGAGATCATGTAACATTCACAGGAGAATTAAAGAAAGAATTAATGAGTTTAGTAAACTCTCATATTGGAAAAGCGTTGTGTCCTAAAGACATCCACGTTGTAGAAGATTTACCGAAAACACGTAATTCTAAAGTAATGCGCCGTGTTATTAAAGCAGCTTACTTAGGAAAAGAATTAGGTGATTTATCATCGCTTGTAAATCCTGAAGTAGTTCCGTTTATTCAGGGGTTACAGTCTAGTAAATTATAAAGTTAGAAAGGAGCTCTATATAAATAGAGCTCCTTTTTTATGTTTATAAAAAGAGAAGGAGTGAAGTTGATGAAGAAGAAAAATTCTACTATTAGTGTTAAGTATGTCTGTTTTATAGTTTTTATTAAAATACGATACTGTGGCATGTTTATTCATTGGAGTAATTAAATTTTGTTAAGGATGAAATTCAATAAAAGCGTTATTTTAATAGGTTGTTACGAAATTTAATTTGAAAGGCAAATCCAAATGATAAAAAAAGCACTATAAATCAGTGCTCTTTTTATTAGAAATTGCTTAGTTCTTAAAAATAAAATTATTACGGACAATTTACAATGGTAATAATGACGCTAGCCATTGTTCCAGGAGAATCAAGAAGTGAAGCAGTAACGGTTACTGTTCCAGGCCCATTAGCGGCTAGAAATACAGCGGTAAAGTTACCTGAGGCATTGGTAATGACAGCAAGAGGAACCATGAAAGCAAGAGATGGGTTACTAAATGAAAAACTGACCACTACCCCTGGAGTAGGACTACCGTTTACTAATACTTGACCCGAAAAAAATAAAGTATTATTTCCTTGAGTGGATACACATGCTGTGGTTTCGTTAGAAGTCAAGGTAATAGATGCAGGTCCAGCAGGAAGATTAAATCCAGTTGGTCCAGTTGGTCCGGTTGATCCAGTTGATCCAGTTGATCCAGTTGGTCCAGTTGGTCCAGTTGGTCCAGTTGGTCCAGTTGGTCCAGTTGGTCCAGTTGATCCGGTTGATCCGGTCGATCCGGTCGATCCGGTTGGCCCAGTCGGTCCAGTTGATCCGGTTAATCCAGTAGCTCCTGTAGAACCGGTGGGACCGGTAGGGAATTGAAAAGGTTGAACAGGTGGAAGTGTAGGTCCAATAGAACCCGGATTAAGTGCAGCAAAAGATAAAAACTCGTCCATTATTTATCACCTCTAAAAATCGTATTACTAATAGTAAATGTAATGATAGAGCAAAGTGAAACGGACAAGCGGTTGTATTTTAACCAATTAAACAAAGTAGTTATATGATAGAAAGAGAGATTAGTATGATTCCTTTAGAAATTAAATATAAAAAGGCGATTATCTTCAAATCGCCTTTTAGGTAATGCCGTGTAATTTTATTCAGTTATTTGAAATATAGTTTCATTTTGTTTAGAAAATCCATACAGTTTCCTTGCGAATTTTAAAATTTCTTCTTCACTACTTGTTAAAGCCTTAACATCATTTTTAAGGGAATGACTATCCTTCTTTATAGAAGATAATTTTTGTTGCTCCGTATTAAGTGTGATCTGTTTTTCTTTAATCATTTCTTGTTGATTATTCAGAGAATATTGAAGGACAAAAATTATAGGTAATATAAAAGCCAAAGTAGTTATAATACGGCGTCTTGTTTTTTTTATACTACCTTGTTGGGTATTAGGATTCACTTGCTGTGAGGGTATATTAGGATTTGATTGGTGTGATGATACTTTTGGGATGTTTCCCATTAAAATGCCTCCATTACTGATCGTAGAATTTAAACCGTTTAAAAGTATTATAAATGTTCAATAGGGATTTTAGAAGATATTTTGATATAGGTGAGTTTTGTAAAATTTAAACAAAATCTTTATTTAAATAAAAGAAACCCCGATTGTCTGTGGGGCTCCTGAAGATAATGAAAGTACTCGACTAATTAAAGATTCCATGAATTTTTTGGTGAAAATGCTGGTAAATTCGTCTGAATTAATGAGAGCATCTAAAGCTTTATACGTATGTGAAGTAATTAAAAATCGATTTATAAGAGTTAACTTCTTTTTCTTAATACCCCACTTAATCAGTAAATATATATGTCTGTTGAAATCTTTACGTGTTCATTGACAAAAAGCTGACTATATTCAGTCAGCTTTTTGTATAATACATTCTAGTATTTATCGGTTCCAAAAGACATATTCTTTCCTTTAAGTTGACATTAAAAATATTAACAATTTTTTCTTTTGCAATGGCAACAAATAAAGAAACATTTACAACGACACTTATTTCGTTTAGAACTCCAATCATCATCACGATGACACTTTTCTTTAGATTTCCACCAATCATCATTACAATGTTTTTTCTGAGAACTCCAATCATCATCACAATGACACTTTTCTTTAGATTTCCACCAATCATCACAACAATGCTTTTTCTGAGAACTCCAGCAATCATTTTTCCAGGACATTCATTTCTACCTCCTTTCAATAGTGTTCATATTATTCTATGTTTTAATAAAAAATGGCTTGTTTATTAACCTACTATTTTATCTTTATATGATAGAGTGTTTTCTACTCGATATAGAGTTCATACAAACTATGCTAATTTTTAAGAGATAGTGGAGGGAACTACTACTAGTTATGGTATTTTTTAATAAACATTTGTTGAAGAAAGCGTTCTGATTACAAATAATATCTTATTTTCGAGTACGCTTTTTTGAATGTATATTTCACAATAACAAAGGAAAAATCCACAAATAAAGTCTATGTATATGTGAGTTAATGGGAAAATCTAGTGCGTTTTTAAGGAGCGTCTTATTTAAAAGAAAAAAGATTTGTTTTAGAAAGCGGTGTCTAAACATTAAATGGAGTAGGACTAAATTCACGGCCGCTCATTAAACAAGCTTTTAATTAGGAGAGGTCTGTTTTTATAATGAATAATGAAAAGAAAGTTTGGTACAATTGCTTGTTTTTTCTTTTTATGTGTTTGCCTCGTACCCTTTTAAGCTAGTGGACATACTTTACTAATAGAAAGGATTAGGGGGTGAGGTATTGGGTTCTCGATTTAATAATTGTAAAAAGAAGTGTACATGTAAACAAGATGATTGTTGGGAAGTATTCGAAGAGTGTAAAAAGAACAGCATGAGAAATGTGATAATTCTTGTGTACAAGGAATTAGAGATGAACTTAAGAAATTAATTAATCGAA
Source organism: Bacillus sp. TH13 (assembly GCF_016651175.1). Taxonomy (NCBI): domain Bacteria; kingdom Bacillati; phylum Bacillota; class Bacilli; order Caryophanales; family Bacillaceae; genus Bacillus; species Bacillus sp. TH13. Next base: position 96,987 of record NZ_JAEKEJ010000024.1, read on the forward strand.
CAGTTCAAATTAACACAGAGGGACGTACTTATGTAGGTACTGTTTCGTCTGTAAGTTGTGATGTAGTTAAGCTTGCAGCTATTCCTGGATCGGTTGGAGTAATTATTTCCATTTGCAAAATTGAAGCAATTTTCCCACCTGTTACAACGGTTACTGCTGACTTTGATTTTAATGGTATTGATGTAGCAAACAAAGCATAATTATGCTGCTTTTTTGTAAAGCCATTCACATGAATGGCTTTATTTTAATTTCATATAAAAGGAGAATATATTCTTTATATAGAAATAAGTTTGAGGTTATAAAGCATGATGTACGAAAGGAGCAAGGAAGTGATTAAACTAGAAACCTTTAAAAAATCTGATTTTAAACAATTAATAAATTGGATTAATTCCGAAGAATTTCTAATACAATGGTCAGGTAATGCCTTCACATTTCCTTTAGACGAACAGCAATTAGAGAAGTATATAGAAAGTGCAAATACATTCGCTTTCAAAGTGGTAGATGAAGAGACTTCAGACGTTATTGGTCATATTTCGCTTGGGCAAATAGATAATATTAACAAGTCCGCTAGAATTGGAAAAGTATTAGTTGGTAATACGAAGATGAGAGGACGTTCTATAGGAAAACATATGATGAAAGCAGTACTTCATATTGCTTTTGACAAATTAAAACTACATAGAGTAACTCTTGGTGTGTATGATTTTAATACATCGGCCATTTCATGTTACGAAAAAATAGGGTTTGTAAAAGAAGGCTTATTAAGAGAGTCAAAAAGAGTAGGAGAAACGTATTGGAATTTATGGGAAATGAGTATGTTAGAATATGAATGGAAGAAGTAGCAACAATAGTAATTTATAATTATATTA